>CBDCUO010000016.1:0-391178 GCA_965222705.1 Saprospiraceae bacterium
TATTAGAAACGACAGTTGAAAATGAATATATCATTAAATTAGCTAAAGAGGGGGCTTTGCTGAATAGTAGGGAAGATCTGGAAAAAAGAACAGACACAAATGGGGAATTCACCCTAGAAGTTTTTGCCAACCAACATTATTATTTTGCGGTTCAAAAGGATGGCTATCTGCCCATAGAATATCCTTGGTTTAGTAAGCAAGAAAATGCTTCACAGCTCGAGTTATGTATTCCTTTAGAAAAAAGAACTTGTCTCACTTTAAGGGGAAAGGCGATTAATCAAAAGTATGAAACCCTCGTGCCAGATGTAAAAGTAACCTTAATCAACTTATGTGATGGATCAGAATTAGAAACTCGGACGGATGCAAGGGGAAACTATGTTTTTTCCTGTATAAAATGTCATTGCGATTATGAAATCAAAGGGCAAAAAATGCATTTCCAGACCGCTTTCCAAACAGCTTCTTCACTAAATGCTGATTGCTCAGATGGAAGCATTTTAAATGCAAATTTACTGATGATTCCAGGGCAGGATATACCGGAACAAATTCAACCGGACCAACCTGACACGAGAGAAAATGGCATTTCCGATTTCGAATTAAAAGTTGGACAGATCATAGAATTAAAGAAAATATATTACGATTTTGATAAATATTACATTCGAGAAGGCGCACAGGAATCACTAGAAGAAGTGATCCGACTCATGGAAAAATATCCGAGCTTAATTATCGAATTATCAGCTCATACCGACTCTCGAGGTACTCGAAATTACAATCAATGGCTTTCCAGAAAACGAGCAAAATTTGCTGCACAATATATTGCCAATCGAGGCATTGATGCTTGGCGTTTATACTCAAAGGGTTATGGAGAAGCCCGATTGAGAAATAATTGTGCCGACGGGATAGATTGCTCTGAAGAAGAACATCAATACAATCGAAGAACAGAAATAAAAATCCTAGAATTTGATAGGGCAGATGTTCAAGTAAATTATATTAATAATAAACCGGAAAAGATTGATCGGCGACGATAGTCCAGTTTTGTTTTCCTCTACAATTTTTTTTCTAATAGAAGTATCGAAGAAGGGTAGGGGAGCTATCAATTTGTTTGATTTGTGCAAAAATGATAGCTCTACGGATACAACGCTAATGCCCAAGAAATAATACATCGAGCATTATCAGAATATGATATACTTCTTACTAAGTAGTGTATCAAAAATTCCCTCTTTGGAGTAGTTACAGGATACATGTAAAAAGTAGTCACAAGAGAATTTAGGGTTGTGCTAAGTTAATTACTATTTTCAGGATTACTAGCTAATACATCTACATTCTTTTCTCGCCAGATTTTTAATTGCCTTTTAAGAAAATCGATTAAAAAAAGGTATTGTTTAAAAAATTCATACCCTAAAATACCATCTATTCTTTTTATCTCAGAGGCTTCACCAACAAAAAAAGGTACGCATAGGTGAGAAAGCGATGTCTGACAAATACAAATCCGCTAAAAGGGCAGAAGTAGCTACGACTGACTGTTGATTAAAACTCCTGACATAGGTAGGTTTTTCATTTGATATATTAGTGGCAAACACTTCTTTCCACTTGGGTTTTAATACATTTATACCAGCTCCTGTATCCAATATCATTCGTAGTTGGTATTTGCCAATGAAACAATTAATAAAAGGGAGATGTCCTTTCATGCGAAAGGAGAGCACATCAGTTGGCGAGGGGCTTATAAATCTTTCTTTGTGTTTTTTACTAGAGGGCAGCAACCAGATTTGCTTAGTGGAGTAGTCTAGTAAAACCTCTGAATTTTTTAAAAGGCTATGCCCGATAATGCCCAATAAAGTGGTTTTTCTACTGCGTTCTATATGTCTAAGATCTGCTACAAATGTTCTTTTCTTTTTAACGGAGAGGTTACCAATAGAAAAGGGCACATAAGTCGTTTTCAAAGAGGTAGGATGGCCTGTTAAATCATCAATGGTGGTACTAATTTTTGAAGCTTTGAACCATACCTCATTTAAAATTAATTCTGGTGTTCCAGTATCAACAATGAAAAGCCCTTTTTGGCCAGCAGCGGTTGCTTCCACCACCATCAATTTCGCAATTAGATGAAAAGGGATTGCCTCTGGCAATCCTCGTAAAGGAGAAGATTTTTGGGCAAACAGATGAGCACTTACAGACATAGCTAAGACAGTGTTCCAGAGGAACATTATGAGTGTTTTAGGGGTCATTGTTTTAGTATTTTTGAGTCAGCGAAGAAGTTGGCAGTTCGGAAAAGAACTGCCAAGAATCATAATATTGTATGAAACTAACAAGAGGTTGCTTATTGCGAAACAACCCTTGTAGTTATAACCAAAGGTAAAGGTGACTGATGAATATGGAGTGGAAAAAACTTTCAAATACCTGTAATTATCTTTCTATTATTAGAAAGAATCTTACAATAACCGTAAATTTCTTACATTTTAAGTGAGAGTTAGTGAAGTCGCTTAAACTCAGAAGGTCGCATTCCTACCTCTTTTTTAAATACTTTAGAAAAATATTCTGGCTCGCTAAAACCAATTGCAAATTCATAATTGACACAAAAGAGAACCGGTTACGTAATTTTTGATTCACCAAAATCTTAAATTACTATGGTAGCAGTTAAGTCCAATTCTAAGCAAAAGCTTAAATTTAGACGTAAACGTTTCACCGAATTAACCGATTCTCAATGGCAATATATTAAAGATTTAGTTGATAGTGGCAGAAAATGTAAATATTGCTTGCGGACTATCCTAAATGCTATTTTCAAAAGACCTCCAATTAATTGAACTAACGGAGACAAACAAGAAAACTTTTTACCGCTATCGAAAAGCTATCCGAAGTTTTTTAAAGGTACAGCCTTGGTCAGAACAGGCGGCTAATATTTTAGAAATTACCATTAAAAAAGCAGCCCTTTCCATGAGTAATCCTGCTGACTTGGTAAATGTTGCTATCGAAAAATTAATTGAGAGGCGTTATGAACTACCTGCCTTTAGTACGCTTGATAGGCTGGTTAGTCACCTCCGACACGGGGTACATTTGGATTTGTATAAAAGATTGGATGCGACTTTACATCCCAAGCAGAAAACGGATGTGCTTAATGAAATGAATGCTGGAGGGGAAATAGTTACTAGAGAATTAGTTGAAAAACTAAGCCCATTAGTGACTCAATAGCTTAGACGGTTCAGTATTTTTCTGGATATGGATGATTTGCTCAACTTAGGGTGGTCAAAAAGCCCCATAATTGATATTATGTTAAGTTGAATTTTGATCTTGTAAAATTTTCTCCTTGTATTTTATTTCAAAATAATAACAAAAGGAATTAACGTTTTGTGAATTTTATCTTTTTATGAAAACAATGGTAGAGAAATTAGTGAAAATTGAACTTGCAATAGATGATAATGTTGTTTTTGAAGACGATAGTTGGCAAAAAATTGATGCGGTTTTGGATTGGGAAATGTGCATATTGGGTGACCCTTTTATGCATTCGGCTTATTCAAAAATGCAGTAATTGTCCAGCAGATTTATTACCGATATGCCAAAGGATTGACGACCAATGAAGTATTTTCACAATTTCATCATCTAACGAAACTCTTTTGTAAACTGGCTTGGAAAGCTATTCAAAGTCAAAGAATTGAATAAAGTCTAATAAAAAATTAACAATAACCAATTGTTTCATCTTAACTTTCCACTGCCATTTCCTCCTCAATCATCTGCGGCAACTGATTCTTTACTTCAACAAAAATCTCTTTTCCCTTTTCTGTAAAATAAGGATAATGAAATTCCCAAACAGCCAACATGACCTGTTGCATACTCACTGTTTCTTCCCCCAATACTTCCCGTTCAATCAGCCATGAATTTAAAATCGCCCAAATGTTTTTTGCAAAAAAATCATAATGCCCTTCGTGGGGTTCAGGGTGAATAATTCCTTTGCCGACAGCTAAAAACATCCCGTTTTTGGTGAAATTTAATACTTGCTTCATTTGGTCTTCATAAATGTTTTTTGCATCAGGTACAAAGTTGATAATTTCCAAAATGTCTCGATAAAAAAAGCGATGTCTTATTTGAGAACCCAAATAATTCTTGATGACGGACAAATAATCATTCTTTTCCACAAAAGCCATATTTATACTGCTCATGGCTTTAAAGTTTTCTTTCATAAAATCCAAAACCGCCTGCATCAAATCTTTTTTGGTTTTGTAGTGGTAAGACAAATTACCTGCGCTTATGCCTGCTTGCCCTGCAATGTCTTGTAAGCGTACATTACTGACCCCCATTCTGTTAAACAACCTCACTGCATTGGTTAGAATTTTTTCTTGCGTCTTTTTCATGCCTAATTAATAAGTTTTTTGACAAAAATACAAAATTAAACCTTTTTATATTTTAATAATTAGGTTTTAAAACCTAATTTCATGCTTTGATTTAAGTTTATATACAAAATTAATTCTAATTCAAAATGAGTCTTTTTAAAAACATAAAAAAAGCGGCATCATCGGTTGTACCGTCTCCAATCATCATTGATTTTGAAAAAGGAGGTGTCAGACGAATACAAAAAGTCGCACCTTATCCTAAAGAAGTATTTTGGGATGATTCGGTGACTATTCACAAAACAGAAAGTGGAATCGAATACGTCCGAACGCCTGAAGAAAGATTTGATAATTTGCCTGGCTATGATTTTACGCCTAATTACATGGAGATTGACGGCTTACGAATGCATTATTTAGATGAAGGACCTAAAGATGGGCAGGTCATTTTATTATTACACGGTCAACCCGTTTGGTCTTTTCTTTATCGCAAAATGATAAAAGAATTAGTTCCAAAAGGCTATCGCTGTATTGCACCTGATATGATGGGAATGGGCAAATCGGACAAACCCATTAAAGAGGCTTTTCATTATTATGACCGACATTGCGAAATGATGCTCACTTTTATCCAAAAATTGGAATTAACCAACATCACCGCTTTTGTGCAAGATTGGGGAAGTGTGATAGGCACACGCTTAGTTGGCGAAAATCTGCATTTATTTGCTCGTTTAGTATTGGCGAATGGTGAGTTACCACTTTTGACAGAAGAAACCAATCCTTTTTATATTCCTAATCCGGTTGAAGTTAATCCAAAAATTAGCTCGGTTAAAGATATTGCCAAATATTGGTTAAAGGGAATGCCCGATATGTTTCAAGCGTGGATATTATTTACCTTGCAACACACTAAAAATTTTATTGGCTCTACCATGCAATCGTCCACAGTTAATATCCTAACCGATGCAGAAATAGCAGCCTACGAAGCGCCTTTTCCTTCCTTTATTTATATGGCAGGCCCTCGCACTTTGCCTTCCATGAATGTTGGAATAGTTGGCCAACAATTGGGCGCATGGGAAAATCTTAAAAAATTTGAAAAGCCCTTTATTTCTTTCATTGGTTTGAAAGACAATTTATTAGGACGTCCAAGTATTCAAGAAAAATGGATTAATTCTGTACCAGGTGCAAAAGGGCAAAACCATGAGCAATTTGAAAATGCCAATCATTTTATACAGGAAGATATTGGGGAAATTATGGCCGACAGAGTACATAAATTTATTCAAAAGAATCCGATATAGGATTGTTTGATTGTTGCTTCTCTCCATTTGGAACAGTCAGGCAATCAATTAGCAAGGCGAAACAATCAATTAACATGTCAACACCATTTATAATCTGGGCAACTGCCTTCATTTTATACGCTGTTTTTTGGCTATGGTATGTCGGTTTCCAAAAATCATTATCCAAGACAGAAATAGACTATTATTTAAAAGAATACAGCAAATTCGATAATCATAGTTCAGAGGGCATTACTGGTTTACGTCAATTTTTGGAGGATGATACGGGCAAAAGTTTTGTCATGGTCAACAGTATTGTTTTGAAAAAAACACCTGATTTGGTAGAGGGGGTGAAGGAAGGTGACACGTCTTTACAGACTTTGATAAATTACCACAAACCTTTTATGAAAATGATGCTCAAAAAAGGCGGCATTGGAATATTTCAAGGTAGAGTAGCAGGTAAATCAGTTGATGTTATTAACATTGAAAATGCGGATGAATGGCAAATTTCGGCAATCAATCGTTTTCGAAGTCGCCGAGATTTTGCAGAGATATTGATTCACCCTTTATTCCATGAAAAACATGAATTAAAATTTGCAGCCTTAGATAAGAGTATCGCTTATCCTGTTGACCCGTGGTTTCAATTAGGTGGGTTTCCGTTGACAGTGGGATTGGTTTTGGCGTTGGGAGCAGCTTTATTGCATATTTTCTTACTATAAGAATCAAAACAAAATGATAAATAAAATTCTACCAAACGTAGTCGACAATAATTATAGAGGCAAAAAAACAGCCTTATGGTTCTTTTACTTGATAACAATAATGACCGTTGTAAGGAGCTGCATCCACATCTTCAAACAAGACGGAGGCGCACAAAGCATTGCGACTATTCCATTAGACACCTACACTAATGGCGGAGCAGAAGCAGTCATTTTCATTTTTGCTTACTGGGGATTATCCCAACTCCTATTCGGCATTTTATATGTCATTGTTGCTATGAAATATAAAAGTCTAATTCCTTTAATGTACCTTTCGCTTGTCGTTGAATGGGGAGGACGATTTATTATTAGGTTGTTCAAGTCAATTGAAACCGTAGGACAAGCACCCGGCGGAGTAGGAAATTACATTTTACCAATACTTTGTTTGATTATGTTCGTTCTTTCAGTAAACGAATCAAAAAAATAACTATGAAAAAATTTATACTTATTTCGGCAATTATTGAATTATTGGCAGGTGTCGTTTTGTTCTTTGCACCTCAATTAGTTCCCGATTTAGCAAATGGTGCCGGCAGTCACATGGCGATGGGGCGAATGTATGGAGCAGCCGCATTAGGTTTGGGGCTTTTTGCTTTTCAGGCATGGCGAAATTTTGACAATGAAACCTTGGTTAAAGTTTTTCTTTCTTCTTTTTTGGTATTTCACCTTGCCGTATTTATTGCCATTATTGGGAGTTTTTTGGCAGGTGTTTTTGCCAACCCGGGAGCTGCGATGTTGCATTTGATTTTAGCAATTTTTACAGCTTATTTTTTATTCAAAAATAATCTTCCAAGAGGTCGAAGAATACTCGCAGGAGTTGCCCTGGTTATTGGAACATTTGGAGTACTTCTTTCTTTAATGCCTAATATTTTACATCAAGCAGGTTTGCATCCTTTCTATGCTGATGCAAAAGCATATGATTTGAAAGGCAAAAAGGCACTCATCATTACAACAAGTCATGGCGTATTAAATGCGCCCGGTGAAACAATGGGCAACCCAACTGGCGTTTTTGGTTCGGAAATGACTGTACCCTATTACGAATTCCAAGATGCAGGTATGGAGGTTGATGTGGCGAGTATCAAAGGTGGCGAAATTCCGATTGACCCTCAGTCTTTTATCTTTCTGATAAAATCTGATGCCGACGACCGCTATCTGGCTGATGTAGATTTTCAGAATAAGGTCAAGAACTCACTGAAAATAGATGATATAGATTTCACTCAATATGATGTCATTTGGATGGCAGGCGGTTGGGGCGCAGCTTATGATTTGGGACAATCTGAAATATTGGGTAAAAAAGTAAGTGAAGCCTATTATGCTCAAACACCCGTTATTGGTAGTGTTTGTCACGGAGCACTGGGTTTGATTCAAGCGAGGGATACTTTGGGCAATTATTTGATTACGGGAAGAACGATGACAGGGGTAACCGACAAACAATTACAAGAATTGGGCATTACCGTAACACCACTCCACCCTGAAACGGAATTGCGAAAATTAGGTGTAAATTTTAAAAGCAACACCGGTAACAGAGACATGCTTCAAACAATGACCGTCATTGATGAAGAAAGAAGATTTGTCACCGGACAAAATCAAAATTCGGGGCATGAAACGGCACAGAAGATAATGGGAATCTTGTTGGAGAACTCTACAAAACCAGTTTTAGATTAATCTAAAGAATTCCCCGATGCTTGCATCGGGTGTCGAATAATGTTTGGTATCTTTAATATAAACGGTAGACGGTGGACGGGCGCTTCACTTGACGGTAGACGGACAGATAGTAATTCCTTTATTTCTAATTTTTTGTCTTTTTATAAGTAAAAAAGCCAATTGCCTTATCAGTAGTATATGACCGACCAACCTCCTAGTCGTTCAAGTAGAAAATGGCTTTGGTAATAATTCCCTCGCCGTTAGAAAACCTAAATTTGCAAAACTATCGTCATTGCTGCCGTTTGAATTTAGAGAAGTTGCTCTAAACTGAAAAATTATTTAGTATCTTGCTAAATTAGTCTGAAAAATAACGACAGACTCGTCAGAACTGCTAACCCTCCCTATGACTAAAGAACAAAAAAAACGACTTCGAGCTGACCTCTTTCGTCACCTGGATGGCATTGTCACTGCTCCAACGACCTATACCTTACACCAAAGCGGCATGTTGGATTTTTTATCAAAAAAACGAAAAGCCTCCTTAGAAGAACTGAGTAGTACCTTCAACGCTAATGAAGGTTATTTAAATGTTGCTTTGCGGATATTGGCATCCCAAGGATGGTTGGATTATGAAGTTGCCAATGATAAAGTTTGGCTTTACATTAATGATAAAAGCACCATTGCTTTTAACTGGCTTCCACTGTATAAAGATGTAGTAGATTTAATGCAGTATTCGGGAAAATTTCACCGACGAAAATTTGAAAAAGCACCATTTTTAATGTGGGAAGAAATTGCCAAAGTATATCGAAATCACTGCGACATTCAACTTTCCACTGACGAAAAAATCAATTCTATACAGCAGCAGATTTTAAAACATATTGAAGGCGTTTTGATTGGACCAACGGTGGTAGCCTTGGGTATGGGCGGAATGTTTCATAAATATTTTATGGAGGCTTCGTTTATGCCCGAAGAATTCCATCAGGATGCTGAAAGTTTTGAAAAACTACTAGACTTTTTTACCTATTTAGGGTGGTTCGAGAAGAAAAATAGTACTTACCGATTTACGGATAAAGGTCTTTTTTATGCTAAAAGGGCGAGTGCCTATGGTGTAACAGTATCTTATATCCCTACTTTTAGAAAAGTCAAAGAATTAATTTTTGGCGACCCAATGATTTTCTGGAACCTCCCTCCTGGTTTGCCCGAAACCCATGTGGACAGGGCCATGAATATTTGGGGAAGCGGCGGTGCGCATTCCGGTTACTTTAATGTGGTGGATGAAATCATCATTGACCTTTTTAACCAACCAATTGCCGATCAACCCAAGGGCATTTTGGACATGGGGTGTGGCAATGGCGCATTTATAATCCATTTGTTTGACGTCATAGAAAACCGCACCCTGCGTGGGAAAATGCTGGAAGAACACCCTTTGTTTTTGGTGGGTGCTGATTATAATAAAACTGCTTTGAAAGTAACTAGAGCCAATATTATTCAGGCAGACATTTGGGCAAAAGTTATTTTTGGAGATATTGGCAGACCTGATCTACTAGCAAAGGATTTGCAAGAAAACTATGGCATTCAGTTAAAAGATTTGCTGAATGTTCGCACTTTTTTGGACCATAATCGAATCTGGCACGAACCAATCACTAAAACACCGAACCGAAAAAGCACTTCAACTGGGGCGTTTGCCTTTCGAGGCAAACGCCTATCCAATGCAGATGTAGAAGATAACTTGCGAGAACATCTGCAAAAATGGGCACCTTATATAAAACAGTTTGGTTTACTAGTAATAGAATTACATACTGTTTCCCCTACCCTTACTGCTCAAAATTTAGGCAAAACGGCAGCGACTGCTTATGATGCCACTCATGGTTTTTCCGATCAATATATTGTAGAGATTGATGTCTTTCATCAAGCGGCAGCAGAAGTAGGTTTATTTCCTGTTGAGAAATATTTTGCAAAGTTTCCTAATTCAGAACTAGGAACGGTGAGCATTAATTTGTTAAAGAATAAAATTTGATAGAAACATCCTGATATTTTTAATATTAAAAAACAAAGCCCCTCCCCTATTTTTGTCAACCTATGGCAGAACAATAAATTTGGTTGACAATCAAATTGCTTACATTTCTCTTTTACAAAGTAATATGTACACGCATTTTTTTTGCTTGTAAAGTAATAGCCTCAAAATTTCCATTATTGATGAGTTGCTTATTGACCAAAGTGCTTCCAACTCCTAAACATACTGCTCCATTTTCAAGCCATTCTGCGGCATTTTCTACCGTAATGCCACCCGTTGGCATAATTGGAATATAAGGCATCGGTGCCTTTACTGCTTTAAAATAGGGTAAGCCAAAAGTAGCGGCAGGAAATAATTTAACGACATCAGCACCCCATTCATAAGCCTGTAAAATTTCTGTTGGCGTTAAAGCACCTGACATCACAGGCTTGCCATAACTGTGTGCCATTTCAATAACCTCTTTTTTAGTGGTAGGGGTCACAATAAATTCCGCTCCAGCTTGAATAGCTGCCTTGCAGGTTGCGGCATCTACCACCGAACCAACCCCAGGTAAAATTCCTGTATGTTGAGCGAGTTTTTCTATTTCTTGGAGAGCATTAGGCGTACCAACAGTAACTTCAATGGCATTTACCCCTCCTTCATATAAAGCTACAGCTGTTTGATAAACTTGCTTGGCTTCCGCGAGTCTGATGATAGCGATTATTTTGGTATCCAATAATGCAGCTAAAATTTGTGCCTTGGTCATGCTAAGATTTTTTGTCGTAAGATGAGTTCCACTTGGAAAATATATTACCCGCCTTTAGCCTATTTACCGTTTCACATACCCTAATACATTTCCATTTGCAATATGCAATAATTCTTCTTCCGTCATATAATTGATGTCTCCATGAAGGGTTTGGGTTACTCCAAAAGCAGCCGTTCCGAAATTAACAATTTCTTCTACTGACCAATTTTGAATAAGGCCGTGTAACATCGCTGCAGCAAAGGCATCCCCACCGCCTAATCGGTCCACCACTCTAACGTCAAGAGGTTGACTAAAATAGTACTCTTCTTTCTTTATCATACCTCCTAGCAAATTCTTGTTCGCACTTTTTTGTAAGCGCAAAGTCATCCCAATCCACTCAAAGTTACCCAGTTTTTCTAGTTGTTCAGCGGCTTGTTGACTCGCTTTTTCCAAACTTGCATAATCTTGGACGGCATCCGTTTTAATACCAAAAACATCATAAGCTGACCCCGTATTACCAATTAAAATATCAACAAAAGGTAAGACACTTTCAAAAGAGGTACGAGCTGCTGCTTTGGACCAAAGGGTTCGGCGATAGTTTAAATCAAAAACTATCTTCACACCCTTTTTTTTAGCAATAGGCAAGGCAATATTAATATTATCTCGACAAGTTTGAGACAAGGCAGGGGTAATCCCTGTCAGGACAAAATAGGAAGCATTTTCAAAAATATTAGACCATTGTTCTGCATCAATAGAGCTATTACAGATAGAAGAGTCCTTACGGTCATAAGTCACCCTTGTCCCTCGAATGGCCGTACCATGTTCGATATAATAAGCCCCTACCCTACCTCCATTCCAGATAATATGATTAGTTTGAATGCCAAATTTTTGTAAAAATTGATTGGCTGAACGGCCAACAGGATTTTTTGGTAATGCTGTGATAAAGGAGGTAGAATGCCCTAATATTGCTAAATCTGCAATAATATTTGCCTCAGCCCCAGCAAAGCCCATTTTGAGGGTATTGGTTTGCTCTATTAAGTCTCTATGCTCAGTTGGAGAAAGACGCAATAATACCTCTCCGTAACCGATTATCTTTTTATTCATTCTATTCCTTCGATGTGGTCGCCAAATTCATTTGGCTGACCGAAATGTAAACAAATTTCTATTTACCAATTTTGTAAAACAGTATAATAGCGCATTTTAGAAAAATAATAGCACGGGCAATAAGTTTTTAATATTTCGACAACCTTATTATCCAGTAATTTCCCATTCCTGGATAATTTAATTGCTTGAAAATGAATGTTTTAAATTACTGGATAACGGGAAGTTATCCAGTAATACTGCTCCCCAAATTGCCAGAGCTATAATATAGACTAATTGTTACGTGTACAACCTGCCAAATGAATTTGGCGATTACATTATTCCTTATAGTGTTATGGTAACCCGTTTTTTCACTAAATAATCATCTAAAGCTAAATGAGAACAATCGTGTCCAATACCACTATTTTTAATTCCCCCATGTGGAAGATAGATGGAATATTTCACGCCATTGATTTGAATTTCACCAAATTCCAATTCTCTAGAAAAACGCTCTATTCTTGGGTGATTATTGGTAAAAAGGTAAGAAGCTAACCCATGTTCGGTATCGTTAGCCATTTGGATAACTCCTTCTTCTGTTTTAAAACGGACAAAAGACGCAATTGGGCCGAAAGTCTCTTCCTGATAAACCCGCATTTCGGGCGTAACGTCGGTTAAAACAGTCGGTTCGAACCAATAACCTTTATCAAAACCTTCGGGAATTTTTCCTCCAGTTTGTAAAATAGCCCCTTTATCTAAGGCATCTTTGATTAAAATTGGCATTCTTTCTTGTGCTGCCTTCGTTGCTAAAGGACCCATATCTGGTTTTTCATCTGGACCAAAACCTAACTTTAATTTTTTTCACTCTTTCAACATAAGCTTCAACAAATTGGTCATAAATAGAATCTTGGATAAAAAAGCGGTTAGCAGCGACACAAATTTGCCCACAATTACCATATTTGATACCAATGGCTAAGTCTAAAGCTGCCTCCATATCCGCATCATCGAATACAATAAAAGGGGCATTACCTCCTAACTCCATGCTTAGTTTTTTGATGGAAGATGCGCTATCTCGAATGACTCTTCTACCAGTAGTTGTAGAGCCAATCATGGTAACTACCCTAGGAATCGTGCTTTGGGAAAGGGTCGTACCAATCGTTTGCGGTGAACCACATAAAATATTTATCACTCCAGCAGGAAAATCAATTTCGGCTAGTATTTGTCCTAGAACATAAGCTGAAACAGGAGATACTTCAGATGGCTTAATAACAATACTACATCCCGCAGCCAACGCAGGGCCAATCTTGAAACCTACATTTAGCAAAGGAAAATTCCACGCAAGATAAGCCACCACCACGCCTGCTGGTTGATGCACCATTTTATGTCGGTGTGTATTTTCATAATCAGGAATTTGTTCATCCCGTAAATGTTTCATAGCGTTGGGATACCATTCTAAACCGTTGATGACAGCTTCAATGTCTTCCCAAGCACTATCATAGGTTTTTCCCATTTCATAGACCATTGCTTTCCTCAATAAATCTTCTTTGTTTAAGATTGTTTGGCGCAATTTCATCATCCATTCTGTTCTTTCTGCTAATGATAAAGCAGACCAATATTTGAATCCTTTTTGGGCAGCTTCCAAAGCTATTAAAGCGTCCTTTTTATTAGCCCAGGCTATTTCTGCTATTTTTTCTTCTGTAGCTGGGCAAATGATTGTTTGTTGTTGAGCATCAATAGCATCCACTAACTTTCCGTCAATGTATAGTTTAAGATAACCGAAATCCATTATTTATTCTTTTGTAGTCACCCAATATTGGATGGACCCTAATTTCTTAATAATAAACTCATCAATTCAGTCAGCCGAATGAATTCGGCGACTACAAAATTTAACTAATTTTAATACCGTTTTTATGCTGTTGTGTATAGAATTGCAGCGCATCCTCATTGACTTCTATCCCTAACCCATGTCTTTGAGGTACTTCAATATATCCATCTTTTAATTGAATGGAGGGAATCGTTAGTTGCTCCCGAATTCCATTTTCGGTACGGTCATATTCTATATAACAATCTGCAGGAAATAATCGACCTGGAATGGGTTCTAAATTGGCAATAAAATTTAATGCCGTATGAAAAGCGATACCTGTCCCCCAAGTATGTGGAATAATCTCTATCCCATAAGTACTTGCCAAAGCAGCAATTCGTTTAGCCTCGGTTAAGCCGCCAGCAGAACATATATCTATTTGTAAAATATCCACACATTCATTTTTTAACAGCTGGTGGTGGCCATATCTCAGGTATTCACATTCTCCTCCTGCTATAGGGATAGTCGTTTTTTCTCTTAATGATTTGTAGTGATGATAAAATTCTGGAGAGACCGGTTCTTCAAACCAGCTGATGTCATACGGTTCGATTAATCTAGATAATTCCGCCGCCTCTCTCAAAGAATAGGCATGATTGGAATCTACCATCAATTTAATGTCTTTACCAATGGCTTCCCTAATGGCTTTTACAAAGACCACATCTTTTTCGATAGTATAGCCTACCTTCATTTTTACGGCTTTGAATCCTTGTTGCACATAATTGATTGCCTCTTCCACTAATTTTTCGGTAAGATTATTAGATTCAGAGAAGTATAACCCCGTTGCATAAGGCATCACTCGTTGTCTATGCTGTCCACCCAATAAAACGCTAACGGGTAATTCTAGTGCTTTCCCTTTGATGTCCCAAAGTGCAATATCCAATGCGCTTATAGATGCCACTAAAATACCTCTTCTTGCGTAATCCAATGTTTTCCGATACAAATTGAACCAAATTGTTTCTTGTTGAAGCGGGTCTTTACCAATTAATAAAGGAGTAAGTTGTTTGATTCCTGCTTGTAATACGCTTGCTGGACCATATCCTTCTCCCCATCCACAAATTCCACAATCTGTTGTTATTTTGACAATACATATTTTTCTTTCTTGATAAGTCCATTGAGAAAAGAAAAAGGGTTCTGCCAATTGGTCGGATAGTAAAAAACTTTCAACTTTCGTAATTTTCATTCCTTGCGTTTAAAGAATTATAGATAGTGGCAAAAATAGTGGAAGGATGAAAGGGAATATTCAATGAGAATTATCCTGTTTTAGATTTTTTTTACCCTATTTCTCTCCTTTTTTAGGATTATTGGAATACTCAGCCATTACTATTAAATATTGACAATAACGAATCATCTTTTTTGATTTTGAATGGACGCTTTTAGAATCCCCTTTAGCTAACAAATGGCACTTTCTAAAATTGTTTGAGAATTCTATTGTTGGGTTTTCTATAGGCACTAGTATCTTAAGTTTTCCTCTTTAATTTGAGCTTGTTAAGTCTTTTTATAGCTTTTAAAATTGAAATAAATCTAAACAAAACCTAAACATTTCTTATTTTTCAATTTCAAAAACCTTTACTTTTTAAAATATTTTCTGACATTTAAACTAATTATTCAATTGTTTTATAATGTATTCCAACAACCTCATGAAAAAACAAACTAAACAGTACTTAAAAACGACCTTAACAGGACTGATGTTTTTTTGTTATTGTTTTGTATTTGCTACTATTAACATTGTTAAGCCACACAACTTACCAGAAGCATTTGGAAAAGCAAAAAAATTAAAGTTTGAACAACCCGATAGCGCCGTCCACCAATTAACTTTAATACACGAAGTGGCTTCAGAAACTTTAGATACAATGATGGCCATAAAATCCTTAATGGAATTGGCAAGCGTTTATGGTCATCAAGCCAATTATAAAGCTTCCTATGACCAATTATGGTCGGCACTTCTCTTAGCAGATGCCGCTCAGCAAGAATTAACTAAATCTTTTATTTATAAGGCTATTGGCCGTTATTATAGTTTTTTTAATCGAAAAGAGAAAGCGGTTACTTTTTTACAATTAGCCATTGACCTAAAGAAGCAACATATAAATGATAATGACTTGTCCAAAGCACATCTAGCGGATAACTATCATGCATTTGTAGCCACTTATCGAGAATTGAATGAACCGCAATTGGCGCAACAATATTTAGATAGTGCTTTCTTATATTATAAACCAAACATAAGTACTCCAGATTTATCTTATTTGAATTTTGAGCAGGCTGTTTTATATAATGTAAGCAGACAACCTGAAAAAGCAATAGCTATCTTCAAAGAAATTCTTCCTTGGTTTGAACAAAATCGAGTCAATTATCAAGTTTTGGTTTATAACTATTTAGGGGATAGTTTTAAATTATTAGGAGATTATAAGCAAAGTAAAAATAGCTACCAAAAGGCTTTAGCTATTTCTGAACAATGCAAATGCCATATAGACTTTACCCCATTAATATACGAAAGACTTTATGTGGTAAATTATAGACAAGGGAAATATCAAGAAGCCGCAGTACACCTAAAAAGAGCGAAAGATTTAGATGCCCTTTTTTTTGATAGTCGTAGTGAAGGCAACCGACCACTATTAGAAATTCAAGATGCTTTTAGACAAACCAAAGAAGCGCAAGCAAAATACCTAAAAGAGCAACAACTCCTTCAATTAGAGCAACAACAAAAAGTCTCTTTTTTAGAAAAAATCCTATTGATTGGATGCATAGGGTTCTTACTACTATTTGGCTTTCTTTACTTTAGGTATGTTCGAGCGAAATATAAAGCTGAAAAGCAACTCATCAGAAAAAAACAAGAATTGGAAATTCAAAAAACGAATGAACTTGTTGAATTTAAAAACAAAGAATTAGCCGCTTTTGCTTTAAAATTGATTGAAAAGGAGAATTTTATAGGTGCTTTAAAAGATAAATTATCCAAAGAAAAAGGAGAGATAAAGCGGCAAGAATTGGAAAAATTAGTCCATTCGGCCGAAAACAGTTCCCAAGAAAATTGGAAGGAATTCGAAGCTAGGTTTGTATCTGTGAATGATAGTTTTTATGAAAAATTAAAAACAAAGTTTCCAAAATTGACCCAAGGTGACTTAAAATTGTGTGCGCTTATAAAATTAAATTTTTCTAGCAAAGAAATGGCAAAATTAACAGGTATTTCTGTGGATAGTATGCACACTACTCGCTCCCGATTGCGTAAAAAGTTGAACCTTGTAAAGGGGAGTAATCTGAAGGAATTTATAGCTAATATCTAAATAAAGTTCAAGTGTCAAGTTCAAATTCATAGTCCACGCCGATAAAATTCGGAATTTCAAATAATTTAGGAGGAGAATTGCACTTGATACTTGAACTTGGGACTTGAACTTAATAATGAAACTTATGAAACTAGTGTTAAAAAAACCTGAGAATTTTTTCAAACGACGGTTAAATATCTATAAAAAAGAAGTTCCTTGCTTAGACTCGGCTTGGCATTACCACCCAGAGTTTGAACTATTATACATCTCGAAGAGTACAGGTATTCGATTTGTGGGAGATAGTGTAGCGCCTTTCTCACCAGGTGATTTAGTACTGGTGGGTGCCTATTTACCCCATCTATGGCGAAATGATGCCACTTACTATAGTGACCAAACGGATAGCCAAGTTAAAACCATTGTTATAAAATTCACTAAAAACTTTATTGGAGAAGGCACTTTTGATAATCCTGAATTTTCGAATATCAATCAATTACTCAAGCAGTCAAAATATGGAATTTGCTTTGGTAAAAAGTTTTCTAAAGATTTGCATAAAGCATTAATTGAAATTCCCAATCATTCTCCTGTTCAGCAATCCATAAAATTACTAGAGTTATTACATCAGCTATCGCTATCAACAAATAAGAAAGTCTTGTCTTCTACCGATATGCGTCAGTATGCACAAGATAATGCCCATCGGTTGAATAATGTACTAAAACATATTTCAGACAATTACGCTGAATCCATTAGTTTAGAGGACGTTGCCAAGATTGCTTGTATGACCACCAATTCTTTTTGTCGCTTTTTTAAAAAGATGACCAATAAGTCTTTTACTAAATTTTTAAATGAAGTGCGAATTCGGAATGCTTCTCGATTATTAACGCAAGAGAATACCTCTATAGCTCATGTATCTTATACGGTTGGCTACAATTCCGTCAATAACTTTAATAAGCAGTTTAAATTAATCATAGGTACGACTCCTAAACAATACCGCAAAACTATCACATCTTATTCCACATAATGATAATTAAGGAACAAATTAGGGTAATTTTGGATGAAAACAGGGTAAAAATCATCAATTTTTAAGTGGTAATTACGCTTTACTTTGTAAAAAGATTTTTTAGTAATCAGTAACTCTTTGTTGACTTAAAAAGTTGCTTGTTTCCAATTTATGGAACCTAACTTTCCTTTTGATGGGACTAAGTTACACTATATGCTTATGTCTTTTTCACAATTAAAAATATAAAGTTTTCCTGATTATAATTAGGCTTTTTGACTGTTTCAAAGTACTTCTTAAAACTTATAAATCACTTAATATTATGAAACTGAAACAATTCTTTTTGCGTTGGTGGGCTTGTTTTTTATTGATGTCCGTCATGCATATTGCTTACGGGCAAATTACGGTATCTGGTATGGTACTAGATGCTGCGAATAAGGAATCCTTAATAGGAGTTAATATCGTTATTAAAGGTACTTCAACAGGAACAGTTACTGATTTTAATGGTAACTATTCTCTAGAAGTCCCAGATGCTAATTCGGTTTTAGTTTATACCTATACTGGATATACTGACCAAGAAATAACAGTAGGAAATCAGACTGTTATAGACTTAGAGATGGAGGAAGGTTCTGCCTTACTTGATGAAGTGGTGGTTGTGGGTTATACCACTCGAAAAAGAGGAGAATTGACGGGTTCAGTAAGTACGGTAAATGCGGAAGACATAGAAAGGACTAGTAATAAAGACCTAGCTAAGTCTCTATCTGGTCGAGTACCAGGATTAATTGCCGTTGACCGGGGTGGTTATCCAGGTTCTACAGATGACGAAGACCTTACCTTATTAATTAGAGGGAAATCTACTTTAGGTAATAATGCACCATTAATACTAATTGATAATATTCCTGCTGCCTCTTTTTCCCATTTATCTCCTCAAGATATTGAGTCTTTATCCGTTCTGAAAGATGGTGCAGCCGCTATCTATGGTGCTAGAGCAGCTAATGGAGTGATTTTGATTACAACTAAGAGGGGAAAAAAAGGTGCCCCACAAATAAATTTAACCAGTTCTTATACCAGTTCTAGGCTATCAGTAGTGCCTAAAGTAATGACTTCAGAACAATATGCTATCTATAATAATGAATTTGCCGAAAGAAATGGTACATCCCTTCCATTTACCCAAGAACAAATAAGTGGATACGCAGCAGGAACAGACCCTATTAGATTTCCAAATACCAATTGGTATGATTTAACGATTGCAGATAGCTCGCCTGAATGGAGAAATACCTTATCTATTTCTGGTGGTGGAGAAAAAGTAAACTACTTTGTAAGTGGAGACCACTTAGACCAAACAGGGCTGTATGCATCAGGAGATTTGCGGTTTAAGCAATATCAGGTTCGGTCAAATATTGATATTAAACTACATGAAACGTTTACTTTAGGATTAGATTTATCGGGAAGATTTGGAGACCGTAATGAACCTGGTGTTAGTCCAGAATTTATTTACAAACATATCTATACCAACGAACCTACCGAAGTAGGCGTATATCCTAACGGCTTAGTAGCAAGAGGTGGTGAGAACGGAGCAAACCCATTCATTATGTCTAGTAATGAATCTGGCTTTATTAATAGAATTGACAATAATTTGCGTTCAAGAAATCTCTGCTGATTGGAAATTAGATTGGCTAACGGAGGGCTTAAGCGTAAATGCCTTTGCAGGAATTAGGAGATGGAATACGGATACGAAAAACTGGTACACCCCCCTGGACAGTTTACACCTTCCAAGAAGGAACAAATGAGTATATCCCACAACCAGGTTTTTCTCAAAGAGGAAACACTCGTATCTTAAGAGAAAGATTCTGGAAATATGACGAATTGATGTTAAACGCAACCATTCGTTACAATCGAACTTTTGGACAACATAGCATTCAAAGTTTTGTCGGAACAGAGCGATTTACTTCTGAACAACGCGAGTTTTTTGCAGAAAGAAAAGGTTTTCCTAGTGACAATCGACCTGAATTATTTGCAGGTAGCGATGAAGGGCAAATTTCTAATGGTGGTGCTGCTGAATTTGCTAGGTTAAACTACTTTGGGTCAATTTCTTATGACTTTGCTAAAAAATACTTTTTAGATTTAACCTTACGGCATGATGGTTCTGGCAACTTCGGTCCAGGAAAGCGTTTTGGTACTTTTCCAGGTATAGCAGTTGGTTGGACAATTAGCAAAGAAGGATTCATGGATGGTACAAAAGGATGGTTGGATGCTTTGAAATTACGAGCATCGTGGGCATTAATGGGGAATGATAGAGTTGGGACTTTCCAATACTTGACTCGATATAATTTTGGAAATGATAATCCTAATAACCCTTTTCCTAATTACTATACTTTTGGTACAAATGGCATCCGTTATAATGGCTATGCAACCGCTAATGTACCTAATCCAGACATTACTTGGGAAACGGCAGATATGAGGAATATTGGATTGAATTTCTCTATGTTAAACTATAAACTAACAGGAGACATCAATTATTTTTACCAAAAAAGAAGAGATATTTTAATTAGAAGAAATGCCTCCATTCCTGATGTAGCGGGTATTCAATTACCAGCTGAAAATCTTGGAAAGGTAGATAACTTTGGCTGGGAGGTTCAACTAGGTTGGCAGGATAAAATAGGAGCAATAGGCTATAATTTAGGAGCGAATCTCACGAATGCCAGAAATGAAATTGTTTTCCTTGACGAGGCAGCAGATGTACCTGAACAATTGAGAAGAGAAGGATTTCCAATGGATTCTTATATTGTTTATCCTACTGCAGGTATTTTTAGAGGACCAAGCTCAAGTTGATGCTACTGCCGCAAAATTAGATGGTACTGTAGAGGGAAGAACCTATTTATATAGATGTAAATGGAGATGGCGAAATTAATACGGGAGACCCGAACGCGTATCTATTCTTCTAATGTTCCCGAAATCCAATACGGCATCACAGGAGGATTAAATTTTAAAGGGTTCGATTTTAATTTCTTATTACAAGGTCAAGCCAATGCAGAGGTGTTAGTCTTTTTTTGACCAAGGTGGAGCCGTTCCTAACTATCTGTTCAACGAAAGATGGACACCTGATAATAGAGATGCTGAGTATCCTAGAGCATTTGCCCCAGGAGGACCCCTTTTAGTGGGACACAAAATACTGTGGATGATTTCGAAGGAGCAGATTTTTGGTTGAGAGATGCCTCTTTCCTTAGATTAAAAGAAGTAGAAGTTGGTTATACCCTTTCAAAGGATAGAATTGGATTTGGAAATGTAAGGGTGTTTGCTAGAGGCTTAAACTTGGCAACGATGTTTTCGGAAGTATATGACTTAGGCTTAGACCCAGAGGCAGCAGGTTATAACAACTTTAGAAATAGTACTTATCCTTCTTTGAAATCGTATATTTTTGGTGTAAATCTTACTTTTTAAAAAGTCGTAGCTTAGGCCTCTGGTCTGAGCATTTCATAGTATAATGCCACTCAGACCAAAGGTCTAAGCTACATCTTCTAAAAAAAATAAAATAATGAAAAATATAAAATATTTCCTTTTTATTTTTACTATTCTTCTTGCGAGTGCTTGTCGAGACGATATTTTAGATACCGAATCCCAAGAGGCATTTACTGAAGATTTTATTTACAATGAGGTCGAACAGTTAGAACGCTTGGTGTTTACGGCCTATAATAGTACTCGAAAGATGGGGCATGAATCAACGTCAATGGTGGGGTCGTCGGTTTAATATTGAAGGAGGCTCTTTTGAGGCTAAATTCAATTTTAGAGATTTCGATTTATTTCGTTATAGAGCAGGTTGGACACCTAGTAATGTAGGTATATTTCAAGAAAAATGGTCCACGTATTGGAGGTATGTACGAGACATCAACGCATTTTTAGATAGAGTAGATGATAGTGGAGCAATGCAAAAAGACCCTGAAAGCACAATGGAGCTAAAAGCAGAAATGCGATTTTTGCGCGCCAATCTTTATGCTAAATTAATCAAATATTATGGTGGTGTACCTATTCTAGAACGTTCTTTAGGCTTAGACGATAATTTTGATTTATCTAGAAATAGTTACGAAGAATGTGTCAATTTTATAGTAAGCGAATTGGACGAGGCTGCCCTTGACCTACCTGAAACACGCCCTGACGCTGAGTTTGTGTCGAGCTACCAAACTGGCTGCAATGGCCGTAAAGTCTAGAACCTTATTATATGCAGCTAGTATCTTACATGACCCTAGTACCTCGCCAAGTGGGCTACGATATACCCAACCTTATACCAAATCTCTCAAACATGGCAAGATGCAGCGGATGCAGCTAAAGCAGTACTAGATATGGTAGGTAATCGAGATTTAATTGCGGTAAATAATGCGGAGGAGTATCAAAAAATGTTTTTAATCGCCTAATCAGGATATAATTTTTGCCAGACCTTATAATGCTGAATTTTACGATTTTGGTATAGATGCTAATTCTCTGTGGGATAAAACCCAATCTCCGAATGGTTTTGACGGTTGGGCTTTATCCTCCCCTACTCCATAATTATGCTTTACAATATAATATGGCAGATGGTTTCTACTACAGATGGAAACACCTATAATAATAGAAGACCAAATGATAATCGAGAAATGCGGTATTATGCGAATCTTCTTTTTAATGGAGCAGAATTTAGAGGCAGAAAAATTGAATATTATTTATCAGAAGATACAGATGTTTTTCCACATGGTGTAGATTCTCCTGAAGGACTTGGTAATGCTTTACACTCTTCTAAAACAGGCTATAATATCAGAAAATTTCAGGATGAAAGTGTAGATGTCAATGGAGCGTATTTCTCCTAATCGCCCCCTATATTTTATATCGTTTAGCAGAAATGTATTTGAATTATGCGGAGGCTCAATATCACTTAGGTAATGAAGGTGCTGCATTAGAAGCTCTAAACAAAGTATCAACAAGAGCTTTACAGCCAGCAATTACGGCAAGTGGAAGTGCCCTTTTGGAAGCCATCAAAAGAGAACGAAGAGTGGAACTAGCTTTTGAAGGACATAACTTCTTCGACGAGCGAAGATGGATGAATACCGACCATTTAGGGTTTGATATTAGAGGCCTTAGATGGACGCAATTCTCGGATGGCTCTTTGGGTTTTGAGGAATACACGGTTATAACTAGACCGTTTCCAGAAAAACACTACTTTTTACCCATTCCTAGGACGGAAATAGAAAAAGCACCTTCTTTGGAACAGAATGCAGGGTATTAGCGAGAGCGGTCAGAGACCAGGCCGAAAATTGAAATTTTCTGTCAGAAGTCAGACTTAGAACACATAAAATACGTCATAAATCTGACTTCTGACAATCAATGTATGATGGTCTGACCTTTTAAAAAAGTCGTAAGCTGATAGTTCATACAAATAAATGGTAAAAGGTATGTTGCTCGATTTTAAGTCAAGCAAACTTGCCTTCTACCTTTTTTAATGTAAGCTCCTATATGAAACGGATATTTTTAAAACTACTCTTTTGTTTATACGCTGTTTTCCTTTTCGCCCAACAATCACCAAATATTATTTTACTATTTGCGGATGATGCTGGGTATGCAGATTTCGGCTTTCATGGTAGTAAAACTATGAAAAACACCAAATCTAGAATCAATTGGCTAGACAAGGCGTTAAGTTTAAACAAGGCTACGTATCTGACCCTACCTGTGGTCCTTCAAGAGCTGGAATCATGACAGGAAAAATACCAGCAAAGATTTGGTTTTGAAGAAAATAATGTGCCAGGGTTTATGAGTGCGGTTTCGGCAGCAGACGGCCCAGAAATGGGCATTCCAGTTGAAGAAAAAACGATTGGAGAATATTTGCAATCTATTGGCTATAAAACTGGTTTTTATGGGAAATGGCACGTTGGTGGTGCAGACCGATTTCATCCCAATAAAAGAGGGTTCGATGAATTTTATGGTTTTTAGAGGGGGCGCAAGAAGTTATTTTGAATATGAAAAAGCACCTAGTGACCCGCTTAACAAAATGGAACGCAACTTCAAAAACTTTGAAGAACCAAAGGGCTATTTAACGGATGTATTGGCGAACGAAGCCGTTACTTTTATCGAAAAAAACAAAGACCAACCCTTTTTTGCCTTCGTTTCCTTTAATGCGGTACATACTCCGATGGACGCAATACCCGAAGATTTAGCGCAATTTCCACAACTAGAAGGCAACCGAAAAATAGTAGCAGCTATGACTTTGGCTTTAGACCGAGCCTGTGGGAAAATTTTGGATAAATTAGAGGAGTTGGGGTTAGCGGAAAATACCCTTGTGGTTTTCACCAATGATAATGGGAGGTCCTACAGACAAAAATGCAAGTAGCAATTATCCGTTGAGTGGCACAAAATCCAATCACTTAGAAGGGGGCATTCGAGTGCCCTTTTTGATGCGTTGGCTAGGGCAAATTGACCAAAATTCGACCTACCCCTACCCTATCAGTACCTTGGATTTATTACCCACCTTTGTAGCAGTAGGTGGTGGCGATATTGATGCTATTTTGGATATAGATGGGGTTAATTTATTGCCTTATATCCAAGGTCAAAAATTAGAACGACCTCATCAAAGACTATACTGGAAAAAACAAGCTCGGGCGGTGGTGCGAGACGGCGATTGGAAATTAATACGGTACCCTGACCGCCCAGCGGAATTGTATAATATTGCTGACGATGAAAGAGAACTAAATAACCTAGCAGCCATTTATCCCGAGCGAGTAAGAAAAATGTACAAAATGATTTTTCAATGGGAATCTACTTTAGAACGCCCCAGATGGTTGTTAAAACGAAAATTTGAAAAATGTGGACATTGACCGTATGGATGAATATAGAGACCAATCCAAATTTTTTCAAGAAGAAAGGAATTAATAAAGTACAAGTTCAAGTATAAAACTCAAGTTCAAACAAGCCCTACAAGATGTTGACATCCGTTACTCAAACCGAATTTTCATGAAGTTTTTATTAAAAAGCCTAGCTGTTTTTAACTTATTACTAATAATAAACTGTACTTTCAATCAATTAACAAACAAGACTACGAAAGAAGAACGCCCAAACATTCTTTTCATTTTATGTGACGATTTGGGCTATTCCGATGTAGGATTTAATGGTGGAAAAGATGTAAAAACTCCTTCCTTAGATGCATTAGCTGCAAACGGAGCAATGTTTACTTCCGCCTATGTGGCACATCCCTTTTGCGGTCCAAGTCGGGCAGCCATAATGACAGGGCGCTATCCACATTTGATTGGTGCGCAGTTCAATTTACCTCGGACTGGTATGAGAGGCTATCATACTAAAGGCGTTCCAACCGAAGAACCATTTTTGAGTAAAATATTGCAAGATGCAGGCTATTATACTGGGATAGTTGGAAAATGGCACTTAGGTCATGCGACTGAATTTCATCCTAATAATAGAGGTTTTGATGATTTTTATGGCTTTTTAGGAGGTGGACATAATTACTTTCCTGCCCAATATCAAGCGGCTTTTGGGCGGGAATTAAAAAAAGGAACTAAAGCAAAGGACGTTTGGAATTATCTTACCCCTTTGGAACATAATGGAAAGGCAGTCAAAGAAACAGAATATTTGACCGATGCGTTTTCGAGAGAAGCGATTCGTTTTGTGAATGAGGCTGCCAAAAAAGACTCTCCTTTCTTTTTGTATTTAGCATACAATGCACCACACTCCCCTTTGGAAGCAAAGGAAGAAGATTTAGCTAAATTTGCCCACATTGAAGATAAAAAACGTCGAACTTTTGCAGCCATGGTTTATGCGGTTGATAGAGGGGTTGGTCAAATAGTAAAAACCTTAAAAAGCCAATGGACAATTTGAAAATACATTAATTGTCTTTTTGAGTGATAATGGTGGAAAACTAACATTAGGAGGAACAAATTATCCGCTTGCAGGTGGTAAAGGTTCTACCCATGAAGGCGGCTATCGTACGCCCTTATTTTTCCATTGGCCTAAAAAAATTAAAGCGAATTATAAATATGTCTATCCCATTTCCGCTTTGGATTTTTATCCAACCTTCACTCAATTAGGTGGTGCGACTATTCCAGAAAATAAGATTTTAGACGGTAAAAATATTTGGAGTGATTTGGAACAAAATGAAAATCCCCGAAAGGGGGAAATGATTTATGTATTGCGGCATCGAGAGGGTTATACGGATGTGGGGGCAAGACAAGATGAATGGAAAATTTTACGGGTGGGTCAAAAAAATTGGCAATTATTCAATATCGACAAAGATTTGGGCGAAAAGCATGATTTGAGTGCAGAACACCCTCAACGTCTAAAAAAAATGATTGAAAAGACAAAGGCATGGAGTGACCAACACTTACAACCACTATGGTTTTATAATGACCAAACTGAAGATGATTGGAAGGCAGATGGTATGCCGCATTTTGATAGGACTTTTAGGATTGAGTAGTGTCCCTTAAAATCAAATGGAAAAGGGGTTAGTATGTCTTTGGGGAATCTTTGTTTCCCAAATCCTTTACTCGCTTATAAATATCTTTAAGGGATATTTCGCAATCAATAGAGTAAAGCGTAATGCTTTTATCTAAACCAAATACACTAGAAATTCGCCATAATCCATTATGCTCCTTGTACCAAGATTGCACTTTTGGAATGGTTTGCCAAACTAACACATATTCTTTAAAAGAGGGAATACTCCGATAGCCTTCAAATTTTTCATTGCTGTCGAATTCTTTAGTAGATTTGGAGAGTACCTCAATAATTAGTGAGGGATTGATAATAACGGCATTACTATCTTCATGCATTTCTTCCTCTCCACATAAAGCCATACAGTCAGGGTAAACGCCCCTATTAAAATCTGGGACAAATACTTTTTGGTCGCTGCTATAAACGGTACAATCTTTATTTTTTTTGTCCAATTCAACATCTATAGCTGTTCCAATACTATTGGATATTTTATTATGATTAGGCGTTCCACCAGCCATTGCTACTATTGTGCCATCCCAATATTCACTTTTATACTCAGCATTCTCTTCTAATGTTAGATATTCTTTAAAAGTATATTGTTGTTCTGCTAATTTTTTAGCTGCACTCATCTTATTTGTTTTAATAATCAGTTATAGCAAATATACCTCTTTTTTGAGAAATAGGAAATGGAGAATATTAATAGGTTTTAAATTAACACAAGCTAAAATAAGGTAAAATCCATTGAAAACAAGGTAATTTCTATCCATCTAGCCTCGCCAAATTTTAATTATTTTGAGTATTCTTTAATGCCTAAAATAAAAGATGTGAGACTAATTTTATCCCTAGTTTTTCAAGGCATTATTTTTTGCCTATTTAGTCAAAGTCCAGCTTCTCATCCAGATGCTCCTTGGGCATATAACAACGCTTTTTCTAATGAATTTAATGAAGAAGCCTTAGACCAAACCCAATGGACAAATGATGTAAACAGTTGGGGTACTTGGTCATGGGACACCAATAATGCTTATATCACCGACAATATGTTGACGCTAAGAATGAGGCAGGAAACCCACCGCAGAAACAACAAGGATTTTTACTTTAAATCTGGAATTTATCAAAATAGAGAAACCATTACTTATGGTTATTTTGAGGCAAGTATAAAAGCAAGTGCCAAAGGTCAAGGAACAGCTCCTGCCTTTTGGTTGTATAGTAGAGGTCAACCAATACCTACCGAAGAAGGGGGAGTCCAATATTGCGAGATTGATGCAGTCGAAATTTTTCAGGTGCCGAATCAATTAAAACGCTTGGAAATGAATCTGCATACTCGAATTATTGAAAATGGTCAATTGACTTGGAAGCGACCAGGTCAGGGAGACACAGAATTGACACATAATACTTGGGTAGCTCCATGGGACCCACGAGATGAATACCACACTTATGGTGTTTGGAATCGCCTAGACTCCATTTTTTGGTATGTAGATGGCATACAACGGGGGGCGAAGAAAAACCACTATTGGCATTTACCGATGTACCTGACTGTTTCCATGGGATTGCGGACGCCTTATGAGCGATATATTAATGGCGTGAGAACGGTTGTACCCTTTCCAGATACAGAACCAGAAGAAGGATTTCCTACCGAAATGTTCTGTGATTATGTGAGGGCTTGGAATACCGCACCTCAATTGTATGCTGACCGAGAAAAGTATTTCGATGCGGAGTTCCCCATAAATCTGGAGCTTCAATTTGATGTTCGTTATTTCGCTGGAAACGGAGGACAAGTGCTTTCTGAAAATGGAAAAGGTGTGTCCTGTAAACTGCAAGAAATAACGGCTGATGGCATAGTAGTTCAAGAATTTGAACAAGTAAACGCTGAAAGTATTGGCAAAGAATCAGGCTTGGCTAGATTTAATTTTTCCTTGGATAGTTTAGAACTTAGTGAAAATTTACCTGCTGGCAACCAGTATGTTTTAAGACCCATATTTAAAACTTCTTTTAATGGAGGGGAGGAAATAACTTTTGCCGACAAATTTTATCCGATTCAAGTAGTAGAAGAAGTAAAAAATGAAGAAGAAGAACCAGATGTTCCCAGCGTGAACTTACTGCAAAATCCTAGTTTTGAAACAGGTACAACTGCTTTTTGGACTAGAGGGAATGGAAGTGGGCCTATAACCATTGTACAAGATGCTCAGGATGGTATTTATGCTGCCAAAGGCAACGTTGAACAATTAGTAGATTTGGAAGAAGGTGTTAGCTATACCTTAACTTGCTACGTCAAAAATCTTACTCCAGATTTGGATGTCTGGGTAGGCATTCGAGATATGGTTAATGGCGAGTTGGTCACTAATTATTTATTCTCAAATATGGACTACGAAAAAGTAACCATTGACTTTACAAGTGCTGCTACAGGAAGTCACCGTTTTTGGGTATGGGGGGTAGAAGGTTCAGAATATTATAGCGATAATTTTGTATTGCTCAAAGAAGGGACATTCCTTCCCGAAGAACCCGACTTAATTGTCAATAATTTGTTGGAAAATCCTGATTTTGAAAGTGGGGAATTGAACCCGTGGATTGCAGCTAATAATAATGGTGCGAAGATTGTAATGGATGCTCAGAATGGCGATTTTGCGGCACAAGGCAATATTGAACAATTAGTGGATTTAGAGGAGGGCGCAGAATATATTTTTACGGGTTATGCTAAAAATCTAACACCAGACTTAAATGTTTGGGTGGGGATTCGAGATATGGTTAAAGGGGAATTGGTCAAAAACTATTTAATTACAGATACCGAATACGAAGCTTTTAGGATTGAATTTACCAGTAAATCTACGGGTAGTCACCGCTTTTGGGCTTGGGGTGTACAAGGCTCCGATTATATCAGCGATAATTTTGTGCTAGTAAAGGTAGGAGAAGAATTCATCACCAATATTTTAGAGACAGAAATTAATGAAAAAGTTAAGATTGCCAATATGCATACAGGCGTAATGGTTAACCTTGCCCCATCTATTAAGCAGGCAAATATTTTTATCCATAATCTTTCTGGACAGTTGCTTTACAAAAATAGCGTTTCCTCTGGAGATACTTTTATCAATAAAAGTGGATTTCCTATGTCTGGACTTTATTTAATTTCGGTTCAAACGGACCGATTTATTAAAACGGAGAAGGTTTTTATTGGGAAGTAAATTGGTAGCACAGGCTTAATGGTTTACAAGAAATAATTTATGTTTTTAAGCATTAAACTTCCAAGTCTGCACGGTGTTTTTCCCGTCTGGAGGGGGAGACCACCAAGGAAGAAACTTGTAATAAAAAATGACAAAAAAAACAGAAAGCCCATACCTAAAACTTCGAAGTATTCTAATTGGCGATTGCCAATGGACAGAGGGTTTCTGGGCAGATAAATTTAAAGTTTGCGAAGAATCTATGCTACCCTATATGGGAGAATTACTATGCGGAGATATTGGTCATGCGCTGAATAATTTCAAAATTGCCGCAGGGCTAAAAAAAGGGGAACATAAAGGAATGTTTTGGCATGATGGCGATTTTTATAAATGGATGGAAGCAGCTATGTATGTCTATGCCATTAATAAAGACAAAAAAATACTCCAACAATTAGATAAGCACATCGACATTATTGGTAAAGCTCAAATGCCAGACGGCTATTTGCAAACCCAAATTCAACTTAGACCCGAAGTTGACCGCTATGAAAATCGGAAATACCACGAGATGTATAATACAGGGCATTTATTGATAAGTGCTTGTGTGCATCATCAAGTAACGAGACAAACCAACTTTCTGAATATTGCCATTAAACATGCCGATTTATTATACACCATTTTTTACCCAGAAACAAAACAATTTGGACGATTTGGGTTTAACCAAACACAAATTATGGGGCTGGTAGAATTATACAGAATCACCAAAGACAAAAAATACTTACAGTTAGCCGAACGATTTATCAACCGACGAGGAAAGTATGCCGTTGTCCACCACCCTACTACCGAAGGGTATCCAATTGGAGATATGGTACAAGAAAGAATTGCCTTACGAGATGCAAAAGAAGCGGCGGGTCATGCAGTCTTAGCATTATATTACTATGCGGGTGCAGCGGATGTTTATGCCGAAACAGGCGAAAAGGCTTTAATAACTGCCTTAGACCGACTCTGGACAAATGTTACTCAACAAAAAATGTATGTAACGGGTGCAGTTGGGCAAACGCATTATGGCGCATCTTCTAATCGGGACAAGATTGAAGAAGGTTTTATTGATGATTATATGATGCCCAATATGACAGCGTACAACGAGACTTGTGCCAATATTTGCAATGCGATGTTTAGCTATCGAATGTTGGGGGTAAAAGGAGCATCAAAGTATGCTGACATAATGGAGCTAGTATTATATAACAGCGCACTTTCGGGAATCAGCATTGAAGGCAAAGATTATTTTTATGCGAATCCGCTCCGAATGGTTCATGGTTCAAGGGTTTATAAAGCACACGAAAATGATACCGAATCACCTGAAAGAGAACCCTATTTAGAGTGTTTTTGCTGTCCACCGAACCTAGTTAGAACGATTGCAAAATCTTCCAAATGGGCATATAGCCTCTCCAAAAATGGTATCGCCGTTAACCTCTATGGTGGCAATCAATTGACTACTAAATTACAAGATGGTACTACCTTAAAATTAACGCAAACCACTCAATATCCCTGGGAAGGAACAGTCAATATCACCATTAATAAATGCAAAAAAGGCCCTTTTGAAATTTTGTTAAGAATCCCAGATTGGGCAAGAGGTGCAACCGTTGCTATCAATAGAAAAAAGCTAAGTAAAAAAATCAAAGCTGGCAGTTTTACTAAAATTAAAAGGGCGTGGAAGAAAGGCGATACCCTTACTTTAGGATTTCCTATGGACATCCACTTGGTAGAAGGACATCCAAAAATTGAAGAAGTACGCAATCAGGTAGCAGTCAAGCGAGGTCCAGTTGTGTATTGTGTGGAAACCCCTGATTTGCCAAAAGATACCCAAATACTGGATGTGTATATAGATGGTAAAGCTCCATTGACCGTTAATTACCAGCCTGACTTTTTAGGAGGCGTGGCGACCATTAAAGGAAATCTACTAATTCGTTCTGACGAAAGAAAGCATCTCTATCAGCCAATTAGTCAACCAAAATGGACCACTCATTCCGTACAGTTAGTGCCTTATTTTGCTTGGAGTAATCGAGGTATGGCGGAAATGACGGTGTTTTTACCTGTTGTCTGGAGGTGATTTTATTGGAGAGCTTGGAGCTTTTCGAAAAGCTCCAAGCTCTAGTTTACGTAAAAAGCTATAAATTATGAAAAACCTATTCTTAAAATATACCCTTTTACTCCTTTTGGGTGGAAGTATTTTTTTTAATGCAAGCTGTGTCCAAACCAGTAAAACAATGGCTAGTAAGGAAATCGTTGAAAAGGTTGAAAAAACAACGCAACTAGCTCAACCCAATCCTGCCTCTGACCCAACAAACAAAGGTGGTTGGGTACTTAACGAAGCAATCAGCGACGAGTTCAATGGAACAGAACTAGACCGAGATAAATGGTTCATCGAAGGACAAGAGGGCGACTATTATATCTGGAAAGGTCGTCCACCCTCCCAATTTGCAGCCCATAACGCAAGGGTAGAAGATGGTAAATTAAAATTGAGAACACAATGGGAACCTGATTTTCAATTTGCCCAAGAAAACTATGCCGATGGAAAAAATAATGATAGATACGGCGAATGGGAAGGCAACCCCTTTCCTGTAACCACTGCAGGAGTTATCAGCAAAAAGCGTTTTCTAAATGGGTATATGGAGGCAAAAACCAAGACGGGCAATGCCGCCATTACAGGCGCATTTTGGGCGATTGGTTACGAGCAAGAACTGGATATATTTGAGCAAATGGGCAACCCCAAAGGAGATAAGTTAGACATTCATGCCAACGGCACTAAAATTACTATTCACGATTGGAGTCCGCCAGCCCAAAGACCTACTTGGGTATGGAAATATAAAGATAATAAATTACCTTTTAGAACCGCCGATGAATTTCATGTTTTTGGTGTTGAATGGGGGGAAGATTATTTGAAATATTTCATGGATGGAAAATTGATTTCAGAAGTGACCCAAGATGAACTAGGAATAGAATGGGTATTAAATAACCCGATGGAAATATGGTTTGATTCCGAAATTTTTAAGTGGCTGGGCTTACCTCATAAAGAAGAATTGCCCGTTGATTTTGAAATTGAGTACGTCCGAGTTTGGCAAAAACCTACCAAAAATTTATTAGCTCGACAATTTTATGGTTTTGAAGGTCCGATTTTATTTGAAAATAATCCACGACCTTTAACCTTATTGCCCGAAAGTTCAGTACCAGACAATTACCAAAAATTTTGGTTGATAGACAGCCTTTCTGCCAACTATTTTGTCATCAATAAAGGCCAATATGCTTCTGGTGTAAATAGTCTAGAGTTTACTGGTTTTGGAAAAGCCGAAAAATTAGAAACGGAGAAAGTAATTGCTTTATCTCCCGAAGGGGCAATCAATCTACCTGTTGGCAACTATAAGTTAACTTGCAAAATTTATTTAGAACAAGGTCATTTACCGAAAAAATTATACTTGGGGATAAAAGAAGAAAACCTTGAATTTGAAATTGACTTGAGAGGTAAACCTCGCAGGGAGTGGATTACAGTTGAAAAAACATTTACAAAACAAGCCAATTCTACGGCTGCCGACCAGTTCAGCATTGAAGTTCGGAAAGAAGATGTACCTACAAATAGACCTTGTAAGTTTTATATTGACGATATAGCTATTCAGAAAGCAAAGTAGTAGCTTAGACCTCTGGTCTGAGCAGTCTGAGCAGCAAAGTATATACTGTATTTACTACTACATTCAAAACAAAACGATATGAATTACCAAAGAAATGCCTTCACCTTCGCTACCATTGTTGCTTTTGGGGGCTTTGTTTTTGGCTTAGATGCCGCCCTAATTTCAGGAACTGTCAATTACATTGTCTCGGAATTTGGCTTAAACGACTGGCAATTAGGCACAGCTGTAAGTGCCCCAGGTTTAGGAGTTTTAGTCGCCTTACCCATTGCTGGATATGCTGCCAATGTTTTAGGACGTAAAAACACCTTGCTCATCATTGCGGCACTATATTTAGTGTCTGCTTTAGGTTCTGCTTTTGCTACTTCTTATGAAATGTTAGTGGCGGCACGATTTTTAGGCGGTTTGGCATTTAGTTCCATTACCTTGGCAGCGATGTATATTGGTGAAATTGCCCCTCCAAAGTGGCGAGGAAAATTGGTGTCCATGACACAAATTAATATTGTAGTTGGTTTGTCAGCCGCTTATTTTATTAATTATTTAATTCAACAATGGACAAGTTCTGATGCTGCTTGGGTGGCAGATTGGGGCATCAAAACACATACTTGGCGTTGGATGTTAGGCTCCGAAATTATTTTTGCTTTGGTTTGGTTTTTACTATTATTTTTTATTCCCAAAAGCCCATCTTGGTTGTTATTCAAAGGAAGAGAAACTGAAGCGAAAAATACCTTACAAAAGATTTATCCTACCGAAACAATCAATCGGGAAATAGAAGCGATAAAAGTAAGCCTTGCGCAAAATGGCAACGATCGTTCCATAATGACCCAACTCAAAGAGGTATTTGACAAGAAGTATCGAATTATTTTCATCGTTGCTTTAACAATCGCCATTGCGCAACAATCGACTGGTATCAATGCGATTTTATTTTATGCCCCAACGGTTATTGAACAAATTGGATTAGGAACAGATGCCGCATTTATGCAGGCGATTTGGATAGGCTTAACAAGCGTTATATTTACGGTACTTTCGTTAATGCTGATTGATAAAATAGGTCGTCGTCCAATGATACTTTGGGGTATGGTTTGGATTATTGCAAGCTTGTCATTGTGTACTTATGGTTTTTATAATGCCCGTTATACCGTTACCCAACAAGCGATTACGGAGATGGCCGACATTCCCAATGCTAGTCGTTTGAGCAGTATGATTGATGTGGAATACAAAAGCGATATTGAATTCAAAGAAGCCTTAAAAACTGCTATTGGTGAAGAAGATGCCAGAACACACTCTAGCCTCTTGTTGCAAAAATCTGCTTCGATGAATGGTATTTTAATCTTTTCTGGTATTCTGAGTTTTATAGCCGCTTTTCACTTTTCCGTTGGGCCTATTATGTGGGTTTTGTTTTCCGAAATTTTTCCCCATTCTATGCGAGGCGTAGGTATTCCCTTTTTTGCTTTGGTGACAAGCGTTGTGAGTTGGTTAGTACAGAAGTTTTTTCCAGCACAGTTAGCATCCATGGGGAGTACTTGGATATTTCTGTTTTACGCAACTACTGTCTTGATTGGTTTTTTGATTTTGTTGAAGTATTTGCCTGAAACGAAGAATATGTCGATAGAAGAAATTCAGACGGCAATGAAACAGTAAGTCTTTTTATTATTTATTCGGAGAATTTCAAAGCCTATAACCTTCTATATCGTATCAAAAGGCGGATGAAGATTACCTAAAATCATCAGACGCCTAATATTTACCACACCTATACGATTTAATTGTAAAGCATCAATGGTTATTTTTCCTATGGGCGTTTTTCCAATAATCTGCAAGAAATCATCTGACCATTTGAAATGATTTTTCCATAAATCTTTTCTAGGATTGAATAGAGAAATACGTTTTTCTGTTTTTGTATCATTGATAAAAACCCTCATAGCTTTCCGACTATTGCAGCCACGACAAGCAAGTGCAAGGTTTAATATATCATCTTCTCCTCCTTCAACAACTGGGATAATATGCTCAATTTCAAAAGTTTCTAGGGCAACATCAGCACGGCATTGACAATATTCGCATCGGTTCTTAGCACGAATAAATACTAATTCTTTTTTTCTTTTTCGAAATGTATTTCCTAGGCATAAGCGGGAGGAGAAGGGAATTCTTTAAGGAGATTATTTAAGGGCTGCCCTCTCAATTTAGCAAGCTGCAATAAATACTGTAATCTTTGGGCATCTAAGGCCTCAAATTTATTGGTCAATTCCAAGAGTTCTTTTTGTTCTTTATCTGAAATTTTACCGCTTTCGACTTTTAATCGCAATGCTTTATACCTCTTATTGTCTTTGGCTGGATAACTTGATTTTATATGTTTGATAAGTACAGCCTCTTGGGACGGTTGCTTAGTTTTTTCTTTTTTTAGTTGTTTGAAGTAGGTACGAACCGTTGCCAACAACTCCGCATCATCAGTTTCAACTAATAATTTAAGTAAATCATTTTTTATTTCTAATACATTCATATTTGGCATATTTAATTGCAAGATACGGAAATAAATTATTGTATAAAACTGACAAGATTGAAAAAAGGTTTAAGTTATTCAAAATAAACAAATCTTTAACGTTAGCTATCCTGAAACCTCCCCAACTCGTATCCTATATAAGGTAAAATTTTAGAAGAACAAGATAATTTTCATCTATACTCATTTATCAAATTTCTCTTTTTTTGTTTCAAGTTCCTTTTGAAGCAACAGTCAACTTATTACGCTGATAATCAGTATGCTATTCTCTCATAAAACAGTCCCTTTACAAATATTAAAACCGCTCCGCATGACGCAAAGAAAGATTAAAAAAGAAGTATGGAACATTCTGTCCAATATGGGAATAGCCCCAAAAGCGTTAACCCCTAATGCCTCTTTTATAAAAGACCTGGGCTTAGATTCTTTGGATTTTGCAGAATTATTAATTGAGTTGGAATTAGTCTTTACCGTAGAAATTCCAATTGTGGAAGCAGAAAATTTACAGACAGTTCAAAAGGCGGTACAGTATATCAATCAGAAAGTAAATAGATAAAAAGAGAGGTCAGAAGTCAGACGAGACAAGAATAATACATTGATAATCAATTAATTTATCCTAGCGAATCTGACCTTTGACAGTTTATGAAATAAACGGTCTGACATCTGACTTCTCTCTTTTCAATCAGACAATTTTATTCGAGCTGCATTTATCAACCAATAAATTTAATTTAAAACTAAATCCTTTTCATTATGAAAAAAATCTACTATCAGCTTATTTTTTTGACCAGCGTTTTCCTGCTACTAATTGGCGGAACGACACTACACGGTCAAAATTTACTAGGAAATCCCAGTTTTGAAACAGGAGAATTAGCGCCTTGGACAGAAGGAAATGGTAATACCGTTAATATTATCGAAGATGCAGCAGACGGAACCTATGCAGCCCAAGGAAACATTGAGCAAATCATTGATTTGGTAGCAGGGCAAGCTTATGTTTGGACCGCACAAGTAAAATGCATAGCCGATTGTGATAAGAATGTGTGGATAGGCAGGAAAGACCTAGCTCCAGGTGGAGGCGTTGTAAATTTTAATTTTAAAGATTTTAGCGAATATGGGGAGGCAAAAATTGAATTTGTAGCGGAAAACACAGGACCACATCGTTTTTGGGTATGGGGACAGGGTGACCCACTAGGCTATGTGAGTGATAATCATGTCTTATTGACTGCTCGTGACTACGCTTTGCAAAATTCCTTATTGGGCAACCCTAGTTTTGAAACGGGAGAGTTAGCTCCTTGGACCGAAGGAAATGGTAATATGGTTAATATCATTGAAGATGCACCTGATGGAATGTTTGCCGCACAGGGAAATATTGAGCAAATTATTGATTTGAAGGAAGGACAAGCTTATAAATGGACCGCACAGGCAAAATGTTTGTCTGGTTGTGATAAGGATATGTGGATAGGTAGAAAGGACCTAGCACCAGGTGGAGGTGTTGTGAATTTTAATTTTAAAGATTTTAGCGAATGGGGAGAGGCAACAGTTGAATTTGTAGCAGAAAATGAAGGACCACATCGTTTTTGGGTATGGGGAACGGGTGACCCATTAAGTTATGCGAGTGATTTCCACATTTTACTCGAAGTAGATAGTATTACGCCCCCAGAACCAGAGCCTGTAGATACCATGGGAGGAGAAGGAACTGGAGCTAATTTGTTGTTAAATCCTAGTTTTGAGACAGGTGAATTAACTCCGTGGACAGCAGGCAATAATAGCGTAGTGAACCTTATTAGCGATGCAACAGATGGTGAGGTGGCAGCTCAGGGGAACATCGAACAAATTGTAAGTCTAGAAGAAGGACAATCTTACGTTTGGACGGCAGACGTGAAATGCTTAGGTGGATGTGAAAATGGCATGTGGATTGGAGTTAGGGACTTAGTGGCAAATGAACTGGTTAAGAATTTCAATTTTTCAGGTTTTAGTGAATACATGGAGGCAAAAATTGAATTTACCGCAACAAGTACGGGTGAGCACCGCTTTTTTGTCTTTGGAGTAGGTGATGCTGACTATGTAAGTGATAACCATGTATTGAGAGAGATAGGCGGTACAATCGAACCAGAACCTGAAGTAGAGATAGGCCCTATTGGAGATAATTTATTCATCAATCCAAACTTTGAAACGGGAGACTTAACTCCTTGGAATGAAAATACGGAACCTACATTAGAAACAGAGGATGTGCAGGAAGGAGAATATGCAGCTAGAGGGCATTTGGAGCAAATTGTTGCTCTAGAGGCAGGAGAATCTTATGTTTGGACAGCACAAGTGAAATGTGCAGGTGGATGTGGAAACGGCATGTGGATTGGTATTCGAGATTTGGTTGCGCAGGCTTTAGTGACAAACTTTAGATTTTCGGATTTTAGCGAATATATGGAGGCTAAGATTGAGTTTGAGGCAACTAGCACCGGAGACCATAGATTCTTTGTTTGGGGACAAAATGATGCAGACTACTTGAGTGACAATCATAAACTCTTTAAAATTGGCATCATTGAACCAGAACCAATCGACTCCTCTAATCTGATTGTCAATAATTTATTAATTAATCCAGATTTTGAAGACGAAACCTTATCTCCTTGGAATGACGGTACCAGCAATACCGCAATGATAGAAACAGAAGACGTTCAAAATGGAGAACAGGCAGCCTTAGGACATTTGGAACAAATCGTTGCTTTAGAGGCGGGGGAATCTTACGTTTGGACGGCACAAGTGAAATGTGTAAGTGGTTGTGAAAATGGCATGTGGATTGGTATTCGGGATTTGATTGCCGAAGCTTTGGTAACGAACTTTAGATTTTCTGATTTCAGCGAATACATGGAGGCTAAGATTGAGTTTGAGGCAACTAGTACCGGAGACCATAGATTCTTTGTCTTTGGACAAAATGATGCGGTTTATTTGAGCGATAATCACGTTTTGGTAAAAGTTGGGGATGAATTCATTTCCAGTACCTATGAAATAGGAACGGATGCAGATAAAATAGAGATTACCAATTATCAGGATGGGCTAATGGTAAACATAGACCCTACGCTTCGAGATGCTCATTTTTTCGCACATGACCTAGCGGGTAAAATGGTGGACAATAGTCCAGTAAATGGACAGACTTTTATTACCAAATCTCGCTTTAATGCCACAGGTATTTATATAATTTCTGTTCGGGCAGGTAATGCCATTAAGACGCAAAAAGTGTTTATAAAAAATTAGGTAATTATACATTGGGGCAGCAAAGAGCTGCCCCTTAATAAATAATTAGTCTATTCTAATCTACCATACCTCCCACCTTCATTTCCTCGACGATAAGCTAGTTTCAAATGAGAAAATCATCCTCTTTTTCCCTCCTTATTGTTTTAGTCTTCTTACTTCCTGCAAATATTGGATTTTCTCAAATCTTAGAACAACAAGTACGCATTAAAATCGAGTTATCATATCCAAGTAAATGCAGATAAGCAATTATTTAATTCCGTTTTTCTAAAAAATTAAAATTTCCTTATGAAAGATATACTACTCTTTTTTTGTACCCTTTTAATAGGAAATGCCCTCTTTGCTCAACAGCAAGGTATCATCAATAATGCCGACAGTAAATTTGTTCAACTCAAAAGCATTGACATTGGCGAGTGTAAATGGACAGAAGGATTTTGGGCAGATAAATTCAAAATTTGCGAAGAATCAATGATTCCTTATATGGGAGTGCTTTTGACGGGGAATATAGGGCACGCTTTAAATAACTTTAAAATTGCGGCTGGACTTAAAGAAGGAGAACATCAAGGAATGCGCTGGCACGACGGCGATTTTTATAAATACATCGAGGCGGTCATGTATGTATATGCCCAAAACGGCGATAAGAAATTATTAAAAGAAATTGATGGCTACATTGACATCATCGGTAAAGCACAGCAAGAAGATGGCTACCTGCAGACCCAAGCACAGCTCAGAGAGGATATTGAACGCTATTCCAATAGAAGAAACCATGAAATGTACAACACGGGGCATCTACTCACAAGTGCCTGCATTCACCACCGAGTAACGGGGCAACGTAATTTTTTAGACATTGCCATCAAACATGCTGACCTATTATATACTTATTTTTATCCTGACACCAAACATTATGCTCGCTTTGGATTCAACCAAACCCAAATCATGGGTTTGGTTGAATTGTATCGGACTACAAAAAATGAAAAATATCTAAAACTAGCAGAAAAGTTCATCAACCGTAGAGGTACTTTTAAAATAGAACATCAACCAACGACCCAGGGCTATCCAATAGGCGATATGGTACAAGAACGCACCCCTTTACGAGAATCAAGCGAAGCCGTAGGTCATGCGGTATTGGCGCTCTATTACTACGCAGGAGCTGCCGATGTCTATGCCGAAACAGGTGAGAAAGCATTACTTGATGCTTTGGATAGACTTTGGGAAAATGTAACGGAGAAAAAAATGTATGTCACAGGTGCAGTTGGACAAGCCCATTATGGTGCTTCTACTGATCGAGACATGATTCAGGAAGGTTTTATTGATGAGTATATGATGCCTAATATGACAGCTTATAATGAGACTTGCGCCAATGTTTGCAATTCCATGTTTAGTTACCGCATGTTAGGTTTGCGAGGTGAATCAAAGTATGCAGATATTATGGAATTAGTCTTATACAATAGTGCCTTATCAGGCATTAGCTTAGAAGGTAAAGATTATTTTTATGCCAATCCACTCCGCATGATCCACAATGCTAGAGATTATAGCAGTTATGCCACTAACACCGAAATGCCCAAAAGAGAACCTTATTTAAATTGCTTTTGCTGCCCCCCTAATTTAGTTCGTACCATTGCTAAAATATCGGGTTGGGCCTATGGTTTGTCCAAAAACGGCATAGCCGTTCAGTTATATGGGGGCAATCAATTAGCTACCCAATTATTGGATGGGTCTAATTTAAAACTAAGGCAAACGACCCAATATCCTTGGGAGGGTTTAGTAACAATAGAAATAGAAGAATGTAAAAAGCAACCTTTTGACGTGCTGTTAAGAATTCCCAGATGGGCAGAAGGTACCACCATAAAAGTCAATGGAAAGTCTACAAAAACAGCTATAGTTGCAGGTGCTTTTGCTACCATTAATCGCCGCTGGAAAAAAGGAGATGTTATTTCTGTTACTATGCCCATGACTATTGATTTTGTGGAAGGACATCCTCGAATTGAAGAAGTGCGCAATCAAGTAGCTATCCAACGAGGTCCTGTAGTGTATTGTATAGAGTCGCCAGATTTACCTGAAAATACAGATATTTTAGATGTTTACCTTCCCATAAATACCCCTTTAAAAGCCAACTATCGCCCTGATTTTCTGGGTGGAGTAACAGCGATTGAAGGTAATATTTTAATTAGGAAAGATGAAAGCGAAGGAATGTATCGCAAGGTTAAAAAGCCATTTTTTCAAACACATCGAACGCAGTTTGTGCCTTATTTTGCTTGGAGTAATCGGGGGCAGGCAGAGATGACGGTTTTTATGCCAGTGGTTTGGGAGTAATAAATTAGACTTTATAGCGAAAGTTTCATATAATATTTATAGTTGCAGCAATTTTTTATCCGAAAATTGCCGCCTTTTTACCTTCTTATGAAAAAATAATAGTCGCAAGTGATACAGGTTATATCGGCACTACAGATTTAGCCAACAAAGAATTAGGTTGGAAAGCTAAATACAATTTGGATGATATGACTGCTTCTTCGTGGCGATGGGAGCAGAAAGTTAGACAGAAAAAATAACTTACGTCTCAGAAAGTATTTTTTGTAACAACAAATATGAGTAATCATTCTATACTAGTTCAAGCACCAGGAAGAATTAACTTGATTGGTGAACATACGGATTATAATGAAGGGTATGTCTTGCCTGCTGCCATTGATAAAAAGACGATTTTTCAATTAACGAAAAATGGAAAACCTACTCTGGTTCAATGTGGGGCTAAGAGTGTAACAGAAAGCTTTGAATTTGACCTATCTTCTTTTCAGCCAATCAAAAGTGGTTGGCAAAATTATGTGATGGGGGTAGTCAATGAACTACAGCAACTGGGTGCACATCTTACGGGATTTGATTGTGAATTTGAAGGGAATGTCCCTATTGGAAGTGGTATGAGTTCTTCGGCGGCTCTTGAGTGCAGTTTGGCTTTTGGCCTAAATGAACTATTTAATTTGGGTTTTGATAAGTGGCAATTAATCAAAGCCTGCCAAATGGCAGAGCATAACTTTGTGGGCATTAAATGTGGTATTATGGATCAGTTTGCCAGTATGATGGGAAAAGAAAATCAGGTTATGCTACTCGACTGCCGTTCTTTGGATTTTCAATATTTTCCATTGGATTTAGAAGATTACCAATTGATCTTACTGAACACTAATGTAACTCATTCTTTAGCAGATTCAGAATATAATAAACGTAGAACTGATTGTGAAGAAGGTGTATCTATTCTTCAAAAATCATTTCCACAAATACATTCACTTAGAGATATGAGCTTTGAAATGTTTCTACAGTCAGCAAACCTATTACCTAAAAGGATAGCCAACCGATGTCGTCATATTATTTTAGAAAATGATAGAGTACTTGCCGCAACAAGGGCTTTGCAAACAAAAGATTTTAAACGCTTAGGGCAGTTGATGTATCAATCCCATTTTAGTTTACAAAATGACTATGAAGTAAGTTGTCCAGAATTAAATTATTTAGTCCAGCAAACACTTGATAAAGAGTATATTTTAGGAAGTAGAATGATGGGTGGAGGTTTTGGTGGTTGTACTATCACTATTATTGAAAAAAAATGGGCAACTATTTTTACAGAACTAGCTAGTAATAGTTATCGAAGTGAATTTGGTGTTGATTTAACCCCTTACACCGTTTCCATCGAAAATGGAGCTAAACTTATCCATTAAAAAATTTTGAATCATGTCGCTTAATTTTTCTGAAGACCCACATAGACGGTATAATATTTTAACAGGGGAATGGATGTTAGTTTCTCCACACCGCACCAAAAGACCTTGGCAAGGTAAAGTCGAAAAACTGGCTAAAGGAAAACGACCTTCCTATGATGAAAAATGTTATTTGTGTCCTGGGAATATTCGTGCCAACGGAAAATTAACCCCTGTCTATGAAAACACCCACGCTTTCGACAATGACTTTGGTGCTTTATTACCACATACAAAACAAAGCATTTTTCAAGAGGGACTGCTAAAAGCCAAAGGGGAAAAAGGGATTTGTCGAGTCATTTGTTTTTCGTCTGACCATTCGCTCACTTTACCAGATATGGAACTCCCTGCCATTGAAAAGGTAGTGGCCTTATGGCAACGAGAATATGTAGAATTAGGCAGTAAATCTTTCATCAAACACGTTCAGATTTTTGAAAATAAGGGAGCCATTATGGGCTGTAGCAATCTACACCCACACGGTCAGATATGGGCACAAAGTTCTATACCCCAAGAAGTAGTTAAAAAGACGAAGCAGCAGTTAAAATATTGGAAAAATAAGAACCGTAGCCTGCTACAAGATTACCTAGAACAAGAATTAGCCACCGATGAAAGAATTGTCTGCCAAAATGAACACTTTGTTGCACTTGTTCCATTTTGGGCGGTATGGCCCTACGAAGCTATGATTATTCCCTTGCGCCACTTCCAGCATATTGGACAAATGACAAAGAAGGAACAAACTGCTTTTGCTGCCATACTCAAAGATTTAACCCAGCGTTTTGACCGAGTTTTTGATTGTTCATTTCCCTATTCTTCGGGTATTCATCAAAGCCCTACAGATGGTAAACCGCACGAAGAATGGCATTTTCACATGGCATTTTATCCGCCTTTGTTGCGTTCTGCTACTGTAAAAAAATTTATGGTGGGTTACGAAATGTTTGCTAATCCACAGCGAGATATAACGGCAGAAATGGCAGCGGCTAAGTTAAAGGAGTTAGGTGAATAGCTTTAGCAAATCAAATGTTGCTTCTTTCTTTAAGATATAGGTAAATACCCCCTTTTTTAAGGTAAAATCGAATAAGAATCAGATAACTTTAATCTATTAAAACACAGCTAAACTCTCGTTTTTTGTTAGACCAAATTTTCTATAAAAATCATTCCTAACAAAATATGGTCAAGCAAAAATCTATACTATTTTTACTAATCACTTTCCTAATTCTGGGGTATCTATCCCAAAACCTCCAAGCTCAAACACCTACCTTCGTTGAAGCCTTCAGAGACTTCCCCCGCAAAGAAAAAAATCTAAGAAAATGGGATGCTCCCGTCATAGCCGACCTAGACCAAGATGGGTATTTAGATGTAATTCTTAATGACCACGGATTAGGCATTAATATTTGTTGGAATAATCAAGGAAAATTTGCCAAACCTTATGATTTAATCATGGGCGATTTGCATGGGGTTTCTGTAGGGGATTTTGATAGAGATAGGAACTTAGAACTTATTATTTCTAGAGGGGGTGGTTCAGGTAGCAATGCTCGAAATGCCAAAATGTATCGGGTGGATAAGGAACGAAATTTTATGGCTTTACCAGACTTTGATACACCACTTGCGCTTATGAGAGGTCGAACGGTTCAATTTATAGATGGAGATAAAGATGGCGATTTGGATTTGTTGAATTTCGCATTTCCTGACAAATCAAAAAATGGGAAAAGCGAAAATTATATTTATAAAAATGATGGAAAGGGGCAATTAGTATTAACCAATACTTTACCTACCTCCAAAGCAGATGGTCAAAAATCTTTAGTAACTGATTTTAATAGAGATAATATCTTGGACATTCTCCTATATGGTCACGGAATCGTAAAAGCCTATCAAGGCAACGGAGACTTGACCTATAAAGAGGTGGGCAAAAAAGTATTGCCTTATGATATAAAGGAGGTCACAAGCATAGTAGAATTGGATTATGATAATGATGGGGATTTTGACCTATTTTTAACGCGTGGTGAGGATTTTGAAATAGGGGAAACCTTTTATGATGCGGCTACCAAAAATTGGGGATTCTATTCAAAAAGAGGACGGTCTAATTTTGAAGATTTACTAGTTGGAGAGGTCTTGAATATGACCAATTTTCAATCCCAATGGCCCTTTAATGATGCCTACTTCATAGGAGAAACAGGCTATGAATATGAATTCCTAGGCGAAACACATTCTGGTAAAAATATTCGCTTGGTAAATAGTAATGCCTTAGGGTTTCCAGATAAAATTGAAAAAAATAAAGGCATTCACATTGGCTATGTGGGCAATGAAAAATGGCGATTGATAGTGGATACTTGGTCGCCTTCTACGGGCGTAATTCAAGGGGTAGAGGCTTATCCTCTAACTACGCATACGAAAGGGCTAACCGATATTTTATTAGAGAATAGAAAAGGTAAATTTATTGACATTACCCAAAACGCTAAGCTATTATTAGCAGAACATACCATTGCTACCACAACTGCCGATATAGATAATAATGGTTTTCAAGATTTGATTATCGCCCGCAGAGGCGATTTAATTCACGAAAATCAATCCATCATTTATTTAAATCAAGGAAATGCCCAATTTGAGCGATTAAGTGGACACCAACTCGTTACGAAAGAATTGGGTGCCATTGGCATGACAATCGGCACACTAGACTATAATCAAGATGGTAAAATGGATGTCCTCATAGGCAACGAAAGAGGCAAATGGCATTTATTTAAAAATAGCTTAGCAACTACTAAAAATACTCGGCACTTGGTCGTAAAAGTAGGTACTTCAAAATTAGGAAAAGCCACCAGTCTAGGAGCATTGGTTCAGATAGAAAGTTGTGGTCAACAACAAATGAAACGCATAGGCGCAACAGGGGCTAATTACTCCTTCAATCATAATAATCAAATACATTTTGGTTTGGGTAATTGTTCGGAATTTATCAAGGTAAAAGTGACTTGGTCTAATGAGGAAACAGCTACACAAACGGTAAGTGGAGAGGATAAAGTTTTTATTGGGAAATAGTTTTTTTGACGCTATCTACAAAAAATAACATGAATTACAACAACTTCAAATTCTTTTTAATGCTTGGTGTATTCTTTACCACTAGCTGTTCCAACAATAAATTTGCTTTGAAACCAAGTAATTTAGGTTTTCTTAACCATTAATTGAATAATTCTAGTATGAAAAAGCTATTTTCTTTTTGCCTTTTTTTTGTATTAATACTTGCTTGCAGCAGTAGCAAAGAAGAAGTAAAAAATACTCCAAAAGCCAAACCCAATATCCTTTTCCTAGCCATAGACGACCTACGCCCCGAACTAGGCTGCTATGGTTCAGCTATTGCCATTACCCCAAATTTAGATGCTATTGCTAAAGAAGGATTGCGTTTTAATCGAGCTTACTGCCAACAACCGATTTGCAGCCCTTCTCGTGCCAGTTTGATGACGGGCGCACGCCCAGAAACCATTGGTGTTTTTGAAAATTTTGCCTATTTCCGAGATGAAAATCCAGATATTATTACCCTTCCACAGCACCTTCGAGCCAATGGCTATGAGACGGTTCATGTTGGAAAAATCTACCACAAACCTGCCTTTGCGGACTTAGAAAAATCGTGGAGCCGTGAACCCGCTTATGATAAAGTAACCTATGAAAAACCGAAATTACCAGGTGGGTATGCTTTACCAGAAAATGTAGCCCTTTTCAAAAAAAATCGAGACGAGATGTTGGCTAAATATGGAGATGTTTCTCGCTTTGGTTTGGGAAAAGGGCCTGCTTATGAAAGTGCAGATGTACCCGACCAAACGTATGAAGATGGGTATAATGTAGAGTTGGCTATTGCTACTTTAAAAGATATGGTAGAGAATGGTGGCGATAAGCCATTTTTCTTAGGAATGGGTTTTAAACTACCTCATTTAAATTGGGTTGCTCCAAAAAAATACTGGGATATGTACGACCGTGAGGAAATCCCGATGACAACGCAGACCGATGCCCCTGAGAATGGTGCAGCAATGGGTTTGCATGCTTCTTTTGAATTAAGAGCCAGACAAGGCATTCCTAAAAGTGGGCCAATAGAAAGAGAACTAGCCAAAACCTTAAAGCACGGCTATCTGGCTAGTGTAACTTATGTGGATGCCTTAGTCGGCAAAATGATAGCTGCCTTGGAAGAAACAGGCGTAAAGGGCAACACCATTATTATGGCCTGGAGCGACCACGGTTGGCATATTGGCGATATGGGCGTTTGGGGAAAAGCGACGAATTATGAAATTGCGACCCGTGTTCCAATGATGATTTCAACGCCCAATATGCCCGATGAAAATAAGGGGAAGGCAACCGATGCTTTAGTAGAGTTAATTGATATGTATCCTACTTTATGTGATTTGGTGGGAATCGACTTACCTGCACATTTAGAAGGACAAAGTTTTAAACCCTTATTGACCGACCCTGATAGAGCTTGGAAAACAGCTGCTTTTTCCCAATATCCCAATCCTGCTTTACGGGAGTGGGCCGCCAATCCCTTATCTCCTGCTATGCGAGAAACGTATTTTGGTCCATTAATCCAAGAAGTAGAAGGTAAAATCAAAGCCCAACAAAAAGAAAAATGGGATAGAGATTTATTTGAGAATAATTTAATGGGTTATGCCATGCGAACAGATAGATACCGATTAATTGTTTGGAAAGATAGGACTCAACCTGACAAAACCCCTATTGATATAGAATTATTTGACCACCAAACAGACCCAACAGAAACGGTCAATATTGCAGATAAATCCTCTGAATTGGTAGCAGAATTAATGACTCAATTTAATGAGGGTTGGAAGGGGAATTTAGCAAAAGAGTAACCGTAGCTTAGGCATTCCTGCCTGAGCAGCAAAACGTTTTTTTATCCTATGATTTGGCAATTATCCACCTTATTACTGGTATTAGTCTTGCTCATTATTTCTATTTCCAAATGGAAAGTTCACCCCTTTATTGCCCTCTTATTAGCAGCCTTATCATTAGGACTTTGCCTAGGAATGGACGGGGCTAAAACCGTAGATGTTTTGCTACAAGGATTCAGTAATACCTTAAAATGGATAGCCGTAGTAGTAATATTAGGTGCATTTATAGGAGAAGTACTTCGAGAAACGGGTGGTGCTTTGCGTATTTCCAATGCCATCGTCAAATGGGTTGGAGAAAAACGGATTCCTTGGGCAATGGGAATTACAGGGTACTTAGTATCTATTCCTGTTTTTGTAGATGTGGCGTACATTGTTTTACAACCCATCACAGAGGCGTTGTCCATTCGCAGTAAAAAACCAATTTTGGTAATTGGATTGGCTTTGACGGCTGGTTTGACCGTTTCTCATACTTTACTGCCGCCTACTCCTGGTCCATTAGCAGTTGCCTCCTTATTAGATGCTAATATTGGTAGATTGTTATTAATTAATGGAGTGGTTGGACTTTGTGCAATGGTCGGTGGTATTTTATGGGCAGCTATTTACTGTCAAAAATATCGCTTACCTTATGATGAAAAACTAGTAGCCTTACAACAGCAAACGGCTACCTCACCCGAAGAAAAACCTACTCAACAATGGCTACTTTTAGATTTATTACCCATTCTAGTGCCTATCGTATTAATGGGAATCGGAGCCTTTTTTAAATCGGATGAACCAACACTAATGGGGCAAATTTTATCCTTTATCAGTACACCAATGATTGCCGTTTTAGTAGGTGCAGCCATTGCTTTCCTACAATTTAATCGCGCTAATCATAAAAAAAGCGGCAATGAATTAATGGAACAGGCTATCGTAAAATCTGCTTTAGTCATTATGATTACAGGAGCTGGTGGTGCATTGGGTTATGTAATTAGAGAAAGTGGCATTCAGGATTCTCTAGCCGCTTTTTTTGTGGGACTTCCTTTTCTGGGTTTCCTCATTCCTTTTTTAGTTGCTGCCGTTTTGACCACGGCAACAGGTTCCATCACTGTTTCCCTAATAGGCACTGCCTCTATTATCGGCCCGATGGCTAACAGTATGCCTTTTTCTCCCGAAATTTTAGCAGCCTTAATTGGTTGTGGTTCTTTTTGTGTTTTTCATGCCAATTCTAGTTTTTTCTGGTTGTTAAATCGATTGCATGAAGCGCCCGTTAATATTTTATATCGAACTTATACTTTGCAAAGTTTGGTGATGGGAATTTCTGGGTTGATGGCGGTATTGATTTTGAAGCTTATAGGAGTCAACTAAAATGCTGTAGTGGGGCTACAAGTAAAGATAGGATGAGTCGCCAGCGAGTTATTGAGGCTGTCTCAAAAGAAGTCTTTTTAGGGAATCATGAACAATCATGTAAAAATAGGCTGGTTCAATAGGAATGGGCAATGATTAAAATCCGAAAGTTTTGTAAGTAATTTGTTTGCCAACTTTTTTAGGACAACGTAAGTGACCATGCTTGTTGTTCGCATGAATTTAAATTAGACCCAGATAATCCCGAAGACATTCTTTTAGCAAAGTCTGGCTTTGGTGGAACAGAGTATATGCTATCAGGTTTATTTTCAGAAGGCAGTAAAAGAGGGATGTCTTATTCATCGCCAAAAAAAGAAGCAACAAAGTCTAGGCTGAAAAAATGCTCAGCTACAAGCTGGCTCCCACACCCACTTTTCAGCCAGGGTGCCACCCGCAGAGTTTTACTTATTCAAGAAAAGAATTACTCCTCTCAAAAATCACTTTTTTATACGGTACATAGTATTGATAGAAATATTCCGATATTTTTAATATTAAAAATAAAGTCCCTCCCCTATAAACAGTCTTCACTTATTCCTAAAATGTATTTTTCGACTACTCCGATAGGTTGAGCAGTTTCAGCGCCTTTAAAGCCGGTAATTAGCTCCTCTTTTAGTCGGATTCGGGCTTGGTCAGTCAGTTTTTTTGCGAGCGGCAAATAAGACCAATGCCATTTTTCTTCATTATAACCATGCGGGCGCGTTGTCCCTTTAGGCGAATAGGGCTGACAAAAACCATAATTCGGCGCATTTTTTACCAACCAATTATATATTTCTAAACCCTCCCCTTTTTCAAAGTAGTCATTATTCAAATTATTTAAATCTATATCTGTTCCCCAATGGTGTCGGGAAGTACCAGGCATGGAACTCCATTTTAAGATTTTTAAAGCTCTCCTTACGGGATCAGGGGTGGTTTCGGCCAGGTTTTCTTTGCCTTCATGAAGCCTTTTTCCTGTCCATTTTGCTTCCCAAATAGATTTTTGAGTCTCAAAATTTCGAGTAGCAGAGAGGATTTTCAAAAGGAGGCCTTTCTTTCGAGCTGCTTCGTGCATTTTGATAAACTGAACATAGGCTTCTTTTCGGAGCAGGCGACCCTCTCTATCGGCATATTGTGCGGCTATTCTTACAAAATTGCTATCCTTTGCAGGATCAAATTTACCCATGATATAATCGAGTGTAATACTAGTATCTATGACAACAGGGCGAACTGAAAATTCTGCATCAGTGGAAAGGGATGCCTTTTGCTGTTTGATTGAATTGGGCTTAGAACAAGCTAAACACCCCCAACTGACCAGAATAGAAAAAATATATAGTTTCATTTTCAAAAATTTAGCGGCTAAATAAATAGATTTTTTTTGTAAAAACCTTAATTTGACACACATGAATATTCTCATTGCGCCAGATGCTTTTAAAGACGCACTTCCAGCACTGAAAGTTTGTATGGCTATTGAGCGAGGTTTACGACTAGCTAACAAAAGCATACAAACTTGCCTTTTCCCACTAGCTGATGGAGGAGAAGGAACAGCAGAAATTCTGATTTACCATAGCAAAGGTAAGCGAATTAGCACTAAGGTGAGTGACCCCCTTTTTAGAATAACCTCTGCTTCTTATGGGCTTTCGGGAGACGGAAAAACCGCTTTTATTGAAATGGCACAGGCTTCTGGACTCCAACTGCTCCATAAAGCAGAACGAAATCCAATGAAAACCACGACTTATGGTACTGGCGAATTAATAAAAGATGCACGCTCAAAAGGGGTCACCAATATTCTATTAGGCATTGGAGGTAGTGCAAGCAATGATTGCGGTATGGGTATGGCAATCGCTCTCGGCTATCAATTTTTGGACAAAAATGGAAAACAATTGAAAGGAATCGGTGAAAACTTGGAAAGAGTAAAGCAGATTTTGCCTCCCTCTCCGACAGTTGACCTTCCCAAAATAAAGGTAATTTGCGATGTAGAAAATCCTTTATTTGGGGAAAAGGGCGCAGCACAAGTCTATGCCCCTCAAAAAGGAGCAGATAAAAGAATGGCAAGCAGGCTAGATAGAGGATTGCAGCACTTTTCTACCGTTTTAGAAAAGCATTTTGGCAAAGATTTCGCCTTTGTTGAAGGAGCTGGAGCAGCTGGAGGAATGGGGGCAGGTTGCATGGCATTCCTAAATACCAAGCTGCGACCAGGTATTGACTTAGTGATAGAACAAACAAATTTTGAAGCACAAGTAAAGTGGGCAGATTTAATCATTACGGGTGAGGGAAAAATTGACAATCAAACACTAAATGGGAAACTGATCTCAGGCATCACCCGACTTGGCAACAAGCATAGAGTTCCGGTCATCGCTCTCTGTGGCACTTTATCTACCACGCCGTTTAATATTAGTAAACTGGGGTTATCTGCTGCTTTTTCTATTTTAAACCAACCAATGTCATTGAAAATGGCTTTAGCGCAAACTTCACAATGTTTGGAACAAACTGCCTTTTCCATAGGTCAATTTTTGACCATCGGGAACATATTTGCACGTCATTCCTGAGCGCTGTCTGTTTTACCCAATAGGCTCGTCGTAGCAACTGGCTTTGGGCACAACTAACAAAAAAAAGAAATAGAACAAAAAAACTACAAAGGCTATCTATTTTGAAATTGAAAAAAAGGCGGAAAAACAGTTGCTAAAAAACTAAATCAGCCAAAGTCCAAATTAAGAATCTTTAATACTCTTACTTTTCACTCCCACCACAATACGCTCTACAATTTCCTTTGCAGTCGTAAGTGTAGATAAATTATGCGGTGGCTTTAGACCCAAATAGGGTGGCTACATAATTATCGAGCGTATCTTCTATCCATACTGCCATCTGAGGATGCCAATTGGGTGAAATGTTGATGATTTTTTCCCGCATTAATATAATATTGAAGGACTATCGAAATCCTTTTAATTAAAATAGTAGTTTGACCCGATAAAAGATTTATTGGGATAAGTTTTCAGGATAAAAATCCTTTCTCTCCTGTGCTTCTATAAAGGGTATTACCATTTGATAAATAGGTTTAAATAACTCGCTGGAACGTCCACTTCGATTGGTCATTAAAGCAATAGAAAAATCATAGTCGGGGAATAATAAGAGTAATGCAATAGCACCTTCAATAGTGCCTCCGTGATGGATAATTTTTACTTTTCTAGGGGAGAAATTTTTTTCATTAACATCAATACGCCAACCTAAGCCATAGTTTTGTGGGTTAGCCGCTCCGTTATTTAATGTTTGTGGAGTGAATAGTGCCATTTTTGTTTCTGCACTCAAAAAAGTGCTGTCCAATAAAGCATTGCCCATTTTTACTAAATCAGTGGGCGTAGAGAGCAATCCGCCTCCCGCCCATTTATTGCTAATATCTACCTCAAAAGCAGGTTTATATTGGTTTTCTTTGACGGTATAAAAAGTTGCTATGTCTTTATTTGGTATGGTTGCTCTCCCCAAAAGCGTATGCTTCATGCTTAAGGGGTCCAATATTTCTTTTTGTAAATATTCGGGAAATGGTTGCTGACTAGCTGCCTCCATTACTGCACTCAATAAGGTGTAACCATACGTACTATAATTAAAACCATTCCCTGGCTCAAACAACAAATTATCTTTACTAAAAACGGCGACCGCTTCTTGGACAGAATTAAACGGTTCATTATTAAATCCCTCGTGAATGGGCAGGCAAAAACAGAAGTTGTAGTGTCGAATTCCTGCTGTGTGGCTTGCCAATTGACGGGGTGTAATATTGGGATTAGTCAATTTGTAATTCGGCAATAAACGACCAATTGGTTCATCCAATTGAATTTTCTTTTGTTCCAACAGGGTTGCCAAAGCGACGGAAGTGACAGATTTGGAAATACTGCCTATTCGATAAATCGTATTTTCATTGGCTACTTTCTGAGCAGCAATATCTGCATATCCTATGGCTTCTGCCCAAAGCACTTTATCTCGATGCCCAATAGCTACTGACAAAGAAGGGGCTTGAAGTTTTTGCTGCCACTCTATCAATAATTTTTGAGCTGCTGCAATGGGCCGTATCCATAGGCTATCTTTATTATTGACCTCTTTCTGTTGCTGTGGAATTTCAGGCAACGTTTTCCAGACAAAAGGATTAGGAATTAGAGGCTGCAAGGCAAAATATAGACAGATAAGCACTAAAGGCACTATCAAAAGAAACAGTCGTTTTTTCATGGTTAAGGTGATTGAGTGTTTATAACTTATGGCACTGTTAGAGACAAGTACTTATAAATTTAGTTGTATGCTTTAAAACAATAGGCTCATATCTTTATAAAAGAATAAAGAGAGGTACCTTGTTCGGCCGTAGCTGATGGAGCGAGATGAAGCAAAATGAGTTCGAATCTATTCTTTCTTATTCCCTCCGCAACGCCTTTATCGGATTTTCCATAGCAGATTTAAACACCTGATATATTAAGGAAACCACCCCAATAGCGAGACTAATCAATAGAGCGGTTAGCCACAAAGAAACGGTGATGTCCGTATGATATGTAAAACTTTGCAACCAATTTTGCATCGCCCACCAAGCCAATGGCAGGGCTATCATATTGGCTAAAAGGATTAAGAATAAGAAGTTTTTGCTGAGTAATAAGGAGATATTGGCAACTGATGCGCCTAACACTTTTCGAATGCCGATTTCTTTGACCCGATAGGTACTAATAATAGCTATTAAACCATATAGACCCAAACCTGCTATCAGAATAGCCAACCAACTAAAAAAGCTAATCAATTTTGAAAATTGTTGGTCTGCTAGGTATTGTTGGTTTAAATCGTCATCAAAAAAAGCAAATTGGAAAGGCAAGTCGGGTGCAATTTGTTCCCAATCTTTTTTAAGCGAATGGATGAGTTGGGTAAAGTTATCGGTGGGTCGTAACCGCAAAATAATATCCCTCATCCGCCTTCTTGGAATAACCGTAACCACAGGTTTGACAGGGTCATGTAAGGAATGAAAATGAAAATCTTTGACTATGCCAATAATTTCTCCATTGATGTTCCTACTAACTTGTAATTTTTGACCAAGTGGTGCTTCCCAGCCAAAGACTTTTAAGGCTGCTTCGTTGATAATAATACCTGAGCTGGTATCAATAGGATGTTGAGCAGAGAAATCTCGGCCTTGTATGACTTCGATACCAAGCGTTGAAAAATAGTCAAAATAACCACTCAGCAGATTCATGGCAATTCCAGTTTCTGCCCCTGCTGGTGTCATTGGAACAGAACCATATTCTCCGTCCATAATATCGCCTGCGGTAATGCCTAATACATTGGGATTGCGTTCCAAAACATCCTTTGCTACCTGGTATCGTTGTAAAAAATCATCAGTATGCATTTTTAAGTGAACCAATTGCTCATGGTCATACCCTAAGTTTTTCTGCTGGATATAATTCATCTGTTTGGAAACTATTAAACTACAAGCAATTAGACCAACCGTAATCGCAAATTGCACAACCACTAGTCCTTTACGCAAATTTAAATCAGTACTACTGGTCTTAATGATGCCTTTTAAAACTTGCATGGGCTGAAAATTAGAAAGCACTAAAGCAGGATAAATAGCGGAAAATAGTCCCAAAATAAGCGTTATGACCAATAACAAAGGCAGTAATAACCAATAATCTGCCATATTAAAATCGAAATGAATTTGCAAAAAATTAAACAAAGCATTGCGAGAAAATTCAAATATAAAAACACCTATTACCAAACTAATAAGCGTAATCACTATTGCCTCCCCTATAAATTGCCCCAATAGCTGAGAACGTAAAGCCCCCAACACTTTTCTAACGCCTACTTCTTTGGCTCGTTTAATGGAACGCGCGGTGTTAATATTCATAAAATTAAACCCAGCTATCAACAAAACCATAAAAGCCATAGCCAATAAGTCATAGGTATAAGTTAGGTTACCTCGCTTAAATCTTCCTACGCTTATTAAATCCCCAGAATGGAAGTAGATGTCTTTTAATGGCTGCAAGCCAAATGTAGCGCGCACAGGGCGATCAGTGTAAGCATTTTTTTGAGCATAAGCTGCCATTTTAGTTTGAAAATCTGCTGGATTGACGCCTTCTTTTAATAAAATGTAAGTAGGAAAAGAAATCCAACGCCAACTATCTAAAGTAAGCGCGTAGCCAAAAGGCACTTGATAGGTTTTAAAAGAAAGTAGATAGTCAAAATCCAAATGCGACCTTTTAGAATTATCTGCTAAAACACCCGTTACTTTTAAAAGCCTTTCTCCATTCAATGTTAAATTTTTCCCCATTGGGTTTTCATCACCAAAATATTTTTCTGCGAAAGAAGGCGTTAAAACAATCGTATTAGGTTCAGTAAGGGCAGTAACAGGGTTGCCTTGTGCTAAGGGAAAATCAAATAATTTAAAAAACGCTCCCTCTACATAATAGCCCTTATTTTCGTAAAACTGCTTTTCTTGATAAGAAAAATAAGGGTCATAAACCAATCTAAATCGAACAGCACTTTCTACCTCCGAAAATCCCTCTGCTAAAGTAGGTCCAAGTGGAGGCGCAACGGTTACTAGATAACGTCCTTTTTCTCTGTAAGGACGCTCGTCGTAAGTAATTCTATAAATTCGGTCTTGGAGTGCGAAGCCCAAATCAACACTATTTTCGTGTTGAACAAACAATAAAATAAATAGGGCGCAAGCCAGTCCAATGGCTAAGCCCATAATATTGATAAAGGCACTGGCTTTATCTCTGCTTAAATTGCGAAGCGCAATCTTGACATAATTTTGTAACATATCGGGTGTGAGTTGATATAAAAAATGAAAATTCAGTTCTTTGAATACGGAAGGTCGCAGTAATTTAATGACCTCTTTGCGGTACTGCCGTCGGGCGTATTGTTCCCCTTTTCGATGAATATTTCTGATAAACGTTTCTTCCAAGTCGCCGACTAATTCCTCATAAAACTCCCGATGGCAAAACCATTGGAAAAATCGTTGAAAATATTTTGGTGGTTGGATGTCGGGTGTCATGGTTCAAACCATTTTTATAGAAAAATTAGGAACAGCTTGCCATAGGCTATCTCGAATGTTCTTGGCTTCTTGTAAGGCTTCCTTTCCACGGTTGGTGAGTTGATAATACCGCTTGCGCCGCCCGCCTCGAATCGCACTTGCTCCTCCCATTTCGGAGCGAATAAAGCCTTTTTCTCCCAAACGGGTCAATGCCGAATGCAAGGCGCCCCTGCTGATTTCTCGATTCAGCCGCTTTCCTATTTCTTCCTGAATCATGACGCCATAGGCATTGTCCTCCAAAATGAGGATGGTCAATAACACAATTTCCTGAAATTCGCCTAAGTACGTGCCTTTCATTATTGCAAATCTATTTATTTCTTAAATGAATACAAAACAAAAATAAGATTTAGTTCTTAAATGAATAAGAAATGGTTGGATTTATTGGAATAGACTTCTCTCAATTGCCCCAATAGCGTTAAAGAAACACATTATGGTTAAAATAAATGCAGAGAATCGAGCAGCCGAATTTTTGAATGTATTTGTTCTAATGCTTTTCAAATTTTCTATTTAAAAAACAAATTTATTTAGTATAACAATACCCTATTGAAAAATCACCATTTTGTTTACTCCATTTAAGGGTTAAATTGTTATATTTGGATTTTTTGTTTATAACCCAATCATTACATTATGCTAAACCTGTCCATTATACTAGAAGATAGTGCCCGAAGGTATCCGGAAAAAATTGCTTTTACTTTTATGGATACTTCTTTAAATTTTGCACAAATCAATGCCGCAGCCAATCAAGTTGCCAATGGTTTAAGAGTTAAAGGTATTCAAAAAGGAGATAAAGTCGCTTTGAGTTGTTTTAACCTTCCTTATTTTCCGATTATTTATTTTGGCATTTTAAAAGCGGGAGCAACGGTTGTTCCACTAAGTGTCTTACTAAAGAAAGATGAAATTGCCTATCACTTAAAAGATAGCGATGCCAAAGCCTATTTTTGTTTTGTGGGAAGTCCAGAATTACCTATGGGACAAATGGGTTATGCTGGTTTTCAGGAAACGCCTAGCTGTGAGCACTTTTTTATGATTATGCCCAAGCCAGATATGCCTTCTTCGATTGAAGGAACTGCTACATTGGCATCTTTAATGGCTGGACAAGCTCCCGTTGCGACTTCCGAACCAACCTCCGCAGAAGACACAGCCGTCATTATTTATACCTCTGGCACAACGGGGCGGCCAAAGGGAGCAGAATTGACTCATTCCAATTTATTGCTTAACACTATCCTAGTAGGTAATTTGGGTAAAACAACTAGGGAAGATACAATCCTCATCGTGCTGCCTTTGTTCCATATTTTTGCCATGACTTGTTTGATGAATGCAGGGATGTATCAGGGTGCTACTAGTATTCTATTGCCTCGTTTTGATGCCGAAGCTGTATTTGGTTTGATGCAAAAACATAAAGTAACCATTTTTGCAGGCGTTCCGACCATGTATTGGGGTTTGGTTAATTACAAAGAACCCAAATTCGATTATGACTTTATTGCCAAAAACCTACGAATTGCCATGTCGGGCGGTGCAGCATTGCCCTTACAAGTGTTAAAAGATTTTGAAGCCCGCTTTAATGTACCTATTATGGAAGGCTATGGGATGTCAGAAGGCTCCCCCGTCGTCACCTTCAATCATTTGGAAGATGAACGAATTCCTGGAAGCATCGGTAAACCCGTTTGGGGGGTAGAAGTAAAATTGGTGGACGAAAACGATAAGGAGGTCCCCGTCGGGGAAAAAGGGGAATTGCTATACAGAGGCCATAATGTAATGAAAGGCTATTATAAGCGCCCTGATGCCAATGCTAAAACCCTAAAAGGTGGCTGGTTGCATTCTGGCGACGTAGCTATAAAAGATGAAAGGGGGTATTATTATATCGTTGATCGTACGAAAGATATGGTTATTCGAGGCGGTTTAAATGTTTATCCCAGAGAAGTAGAGGAAACCATGATAAAACACGAGGCAATTTCTCTAGTCGCTGTAATTGGCGTACCAGATCCCAAAATGGGAGAAGAAATCAAGGCTTATGTCGTGTTGGAAAAAGGAGCTACTGCTACTTCGAGCGAATTGATTGCCTGGACAAAAGAACATATTGCTGCTTATAAATATCCACGTCAACTGGAGATTATTGATGCCTTGCCTATGAGCGCAACTGGAAAAATTCTGAAAAAAGAGTTGCGAAAAATGGAAGCAGAAAAATCCAAAGTGCCTCAAGACTTAACCAAAATCGAAGGCATCGGACCCAAAATTGCACAAATCCTCAACAATGCTGGTATTACTACTTATAGTCAACTAGCTTCTACAGATAAAGAACGAATTAAAGAAATATTAACAGAGGCGGGCAACTCATACAACACCCATGATCCGAGTACTTGGGGGGGGCAGGCACAGCTAGCCGCCGAAGGCAAATGGGAGCAATTGCAAAAATGGCAGGAGGTATTGGAAGGAGGCAAGGTTGCCTAATCGTCCAACAGACAAACTTTCTATTTGAAAAGCATTAGAACAAAACACATCCAAAAATTCGGTTGCTCGATTCTCTGCATTAGAGATTGGCAAGCCCCATTCTTGCGCGTTTTATGGGTCTTCATCAATATAGCGACCAAAAGGTAAAATTGTAAATTATACATTTCCGTAGCTATGAGCAAAAATGCCCAAAATAATCATCACCCAAATCGGGTGATGATTATTAATCAACTTACTAAAATTAAGAACCATTCATTAAGCAAAGTCCCGTAATTAAATAGTCAAATAAACTTATAGCTCTACTTAGTACAAACGACTGATTAATATTTTTTCAATAATAGGCTGATTACCCTGAAGTTGAACAGATAGGTAATACATTCCATTAGGTATCTGATTAATATCAATCTTTAATGGTTCATTAGGAATATTGTCTAAAGCTACTTCTCTCAATGCTTGTCCATATTGATTGGCTAATAATACAGTTCCCCTCTGACCCGCATAAGGTTTTAAATTGATAAATAACTCCTCCTTAGCAGGATTAGGGAAGACATCAATCGTCTCCAAATTGATATGGAAATCCACCTGTTGAGTGGGCGTGTAATCAAAAGTACCATCTTGATAGACTTGCTTGATTCGATAATAGTTCGCACCAACGGTTGGTTGAGCATCAATCGCATTATAATAAGCAAATTCATCACTTAAATCACTATTCATTACTTTATCAAGCACTTCAAAATTTTCCCCATTGGAGGAATGTTCTAACTCAAAATAATTGTTTTTCCAACCTGTATTCGTCAGCCATTCCAATTCTATTTTCCTGTTTTGCTGGAAGGCAGAAAATTTTAGTTGTGGGGCATTTCTATTACTAGCACCAGCAGTTACATTGACACTATGTTCTGCATAGCAATAAGGGTCAAAGGTTTCTATCTGAACTTTATGTTGCCCAGCAGATAGCCCATTGACTACTTGAGAAATAGGACAACTGCCCTCGCAAATAAGAAAATCATCCACTCTTATTCTAGCATTTAAAGGCGTATTCGTAATGCGAAGTTCCAAAACACCCCCTGCTACTTGTACATCATTACAATCACCGCCACTACTGGCGTCACACACATCTCCGATACCATTGCCATCTCTGTCTTCTTGACCTGTATTTGGTGTATTCGGACAATTATCTACATCATCACAAATGAAATCTCCATCACTATCGCCTCCTTCATCAGCACAGGGTATCGGGCCATCGAAAGGCAGTACTGTAACCTGATGTTCTGCATAGCAATAAGGGTCAAAGGTTTCTATCTGAACTTTATATTGCCCAGCAGATAGCCCATTGACTACTTGAGAAATGAAAATACAATTATCATAACAAATATAATTGCCCCCAACTTTTACTCGTGCTTTTAGTGGAATATTAGAGATGCTTATTTCCAAAACACCCCCTGCTACTACTACATCATTACAATCACCACCACTACTAGCATCACACACATCTCCGATACCATTGCCATCTCTATCTTCTTGACCTGTATTTGGCGTATTCGGACAATTATCTACATCATCACAAATAAAATCTCCATCACTATCGCCAATATTGGTACAATCATCTGGTTGGCAACTATCGCCGATACCATCATTATTACTGTCCTGCTGGTTAGGATTCCAAGTATTGGGACAATTATCTACATCATCGCAGATTCCATCGTTATCACTATCGCCTCCTTCATCAACACAGGGTATCGGGCCATCGAAAGGCAATACCGTAACCTGATGCTCTGCATAGCAATAAGGGTCAAAGGTCTCTATTTGAACCTTATGTTGCCCAGGAGATAGTCCATTGACTACTTGAGAAATAGGACAACTGCCCTCGCAAATAAGAAAATCATCCACTCTTATTCTAGCATTTAAAGGCGTATTCGTAATGCGAAGTTCCAAAACACCCCCTGCTACTTGTACATCATTACAATCACCATCACTACTGGCATCACACACATCTCCGATACCATTGCCATCTCTATCTTCTTGACCTGTATTTGGCGTATTCGGACAATTATCTACATCATCACAAATGAAATCTCCATCACTATCGCCTCCTTCATCAACACAGGGTATCGGGCCATCGAAAGGCAATACCGTAACCTGATGCTCTGCATAGCAATAAGGGTCAAAGGTCTCTATTTGAACCTTATGTTGCCCAGGAGATAGTCCATTGACTACTTGAGAAATAGGACAACTGCCCTCGCAAATAAGAAAATCATCCACTCTTATTCTAGCATTTAAAGGCGTATTCGTAATGCTAAGTTCCAAAACACCCCCTGCTACTTGTACATCATTACAATCACCACCACTACTGGCATCACACACATCTCCGATACCATTGCCGTCTCTATCTTCTTGACCTGTATTTGGCGTATTTGGACAATTATCTACATCATCGCAAATGAAATCTCCATCACTATCACCTCCTTCATCAGCACAGGGTGTTGGCCCATCGAAAGGCAGTACCGTAACCTGATGTTCTGCATAGCAATAAGGGTCAAAGGTTTCTATCTGAACTTTATGTTGCCCAGCAGATAGCCCATTGACTACTTGAGAAATAGGACAATTGCCCTCGCAAATAAGAAAATCATCCACTCTTATTCTTGCATTTGAAGGTGTATTCGTAATGCTAAGTTCAAAAACACCTCCTGCTACTTGTGCATCCTTACAATCACTACCACTACTAGCGTCACACACATCTCCGATACCATTACCATCTCTATCTTCTTGACCTGTATTTGGCGTATTCGGACAATTATCTACATCATCGCAGATTCCATCGTTATCGCTATCGCCGCCTTCATTAGCACAGGGTGTTGGACCGTCGAAAGGCAGTACCGTAACCTGATGTTCTGCATAGCAATAAGGGTCAAAAGTCTCTATCTGAACTTTATATTGCCCAGGAGATAGCCCATTGACTACTTGAGAAATAAAAATACAATTATCATAACAAATATAATTGCCCCCAACTCTTACTCGTGCATTTAGTGGAATATTAGAGATGCTTATTTCCAAAACACCCCCTTCTACTACTACATCATTACAATCGCCTTCACTACTAGGGTCACACACATCTCCGATACCATTGCCATCTCTGTCTTCTTGACCTGTATTTGGCGTATTTGGACAATTATCTACATCATCACAAATAAAATCTCCATCACTATCGCCGATATTGGTACAATCATCTGGTTGGCAACTATCGCCGATACCATCATTATTACTGTCCTGCTGGTTAGGATTCCAAGTATTCGGACAGTTATCTACATCATCGCAGATTCCATCGTTATCACTATCGCCTCCTTCATCAACACAGGGTATCGGCCCATCGAAAGGCAGTACCGTAACCTGATGTTCTGCATAGCAATAAGGGTCAAAAGTCTCTATCTGAACTTTATATTGCCCAGGAGATAGCCCATTGACTACTTGAGAAATGAAAATACAATTATCATAACAAATATAATTGCCCCCAACTCTTACTCGTGCATTTAGTGGAATATTAGAGATGCTTATTTCCAAAACACCCCCTGCTACTACTACATCCTTACAATCACCGCCACTACTAGGGTCACACACATCTCCGATACCATTGCCATCTCTATCTTCTTGACCTGTATTTGGCGTATTTGGACAATTATCTACATCATCGCAAATGAAATCTCCATCGCTATCGCCTCCTTCATCAGCACAGGGTGTTGGTCCATCGAAAGGCAGTACCGTAACCTGATGTTCTGCATAGCAATAAGGGTCAAAGGTTTCTATCTGAACCTTATGTTGCCCAGCAGATAGCCCATTGACTACCTGAGAAACAGGACAATTGCCCTCGCAAATAAGAAAATCATCCACTCTTATTCTAGCATTTGAAGGTGTATTCGTAATACTTAGTTCGAAAACACCTCCTGCTACTTGTGCATCCTTACAGTCTTCCTCATTACTGTCGCTGTCTTGGTTACCATGAGGACTATTACTAGGAGTAGAGAAATCCATAATATCTATATGCTCTACTTCGCCAACTGTTGTAAAGCTATAGAGTCCGAGGGTTTTATCCGTAAAAGAAAACAGCGTGTGTACTGAAAACAAAGAAGCATACAATAGAAAGACTAAACTCAATAAGTGTTTGTTTGGATTCATAATTTTTGTTTTTAAAGAAAGAAATGACTTGAGTCAAAATATTACTCTATTTTGACTTCTTAATAAATAAGTGAAAAGGAAAAAATAACTGCGCTTTCTGGCCTAACTTATTTGTTTCTTTTCACTAAAAGAATCAGGGGGGTAGGGAAAAGGGGGTGAATTAAAATCACATTGTGATAGGGGGCAATAAAAGTAGAAGTAAGTGGAGGGGGATAAAGATAATAAATTGCCACAAGGAAGAGCTTTCAGCGTATCGGACTGCTGTAATTTTCTGACGAATTTGACTCATAATCCTGTGACGCAAACATCAATAATTGCCAAAGATACAATTTAAATTGAATGAGTAGCTAGTTTAATTTATCCTAATTCATAAATTCATACAAAAACTAGTAAATTCTTTACTTCATTTGTTGGATATAGACATAAGGAGTCATACCTGTATGTTTTTTGAAGTGACTATAAAATACAGATTTAGATTTAAACCCTACTTTTTTCCCAATGGCATCAATCGTCATGGTATTATGAATTCCTTTTTCAAAACCTAACAAAACCTCCTTAATTCGATATTCATTAATAAAATTATTAAAGTTTTTATTAAAATTTTGATTGATACATTTAGATATATAAGAACTATTAGAGCCTAATAAATCTGCAAATTTAAAAAGAGACAATTGCTCATCCAAAAAAACCTTTTCCTCTTCTACTAAGATTAATATTCTTTTTTTCAAATCGCTATTTTGGGAATCAATACTTTTTTCTATTTCATGGGCGGTGGGCTGATATGGAAGTTCATTTGTATTTTCTTTTCGAATCAAGGCTCTATTTTTATCTACTAAAACTTTGTAAGCATATTTTAGTTGTTTGTTTTGGCGAAAAGCAATAATACCAGCAATAAAAGATAGTAACAAAATGGTGGTAATGAGACCAATGATTATTTGCTGATTGGCAATAGTGATTTTTTGCATGGCTTGTTCCTGCTCCAACTGCCGTTGTTTAATTTCAATTTGCTTTAATTCTAATTGCTTTTCCAATTTAATGGCTTGTTGTATATCAAATGCTTTATCTACAGAATCTCTTAACTCATGAGATTTTGACAAGTAATCAATAGCATTCTTAGTATTTTTGTTATGAGCTTCGAAAATACCAAGCGTTCTATAAATATCTCCTACTAATTCTACGCTACCCATTTCTTCTGCTAATTTTAGACCTTTTTCGCCAAATGTAACTGCTTTGGAATACTTTCCTAATTCAGCATGAGCCATTGAGATAGCATTATACAAGGGTGGTAAAACAGCCGTTATGTTATTTTCTTCCGCTATTTTGAGTCCTTTATTTAAATAAAAATTTGCAGAATCTAATTTTTCAGTTTTAATAAAAGCTAATCCAATATTTTGATAATGATATGCAAGGTTTAGGGGAGGTGCTCCAATTTCATAATCTAATTGGATAATATTTCTTAAAATGGGTATGGCCATCTGAGGTTTTCCAGAGTCAGTATAAAGTCCTGCTAGGTTGCCCGAAGTTCTGGCTATTCCATTTTTATCGCCAAGTTCTGTAGCCAAATCTTTGGCTTTGATACAATATTCAATGGCTTTATTATATTCATTTACACTAGCATAGGTCATAGCCAAACCATTATAAATTTTAGCTTGGTCTAACAACAATTGATTTTCTTGAGCTAATTCAAGTGCTTGGAATAAAGTGGAAAGTGCATTCGTATAATTCCCTGTAATATTGTAAATTGTACTAAGAGGAGTATAGCCTCGTAATAATAATTTAACACGACTCTTATTAGAGGCTGGTAATTCTTCACTATTCCGAAGCCCCTCTAAGATAAAAGATAAAGCTTGAGGGTAATTTCCTTTTCTCTCAGCGATTAATCCTTCTATATAAGCCAATAATATCTTTCCTTCTATATGAGCATGTTCTTCTGTATAATCTTTAAATTCTTTTAAATTCTTTTGTAGTTGTTCATTTTCTCCAAGATTTAAATTTTGATGAATTGTTTCATAATAATATGCTGCCTTCGATGAAAAAAATGTAGTAGTATTATTTTGTTCAATGCCTTTCTGATTATCTGTTTTCTGGGCATTGGCAACAAAAACTACATAAAATAGCAAAAAAGGGGCAATAAGCAAATGAAATTTTTTTAAGTCGGGCATAAATACTAATGTAATCGCCAAATTTATTTGGCAGATTGCACACGCAACAATGTGTAAAAATTATGTTTTATAAAAATTTTGACTTTAAATTAATTTCGGTCAGCCAAATAAATTTGGCGACCACATTGAAATACAGCAGTTCTATGACAATTGAGAAGTGGCATTCCATCCATGTTTCTTTATTAGGTTTCTCCCCAATTGATACATATGCACTTCATCAGGACCATCAGCTAATCGAACCGTTCGACCATAGACCCAAAGACTCGCCAAAGGGGTATCTTGACTAAAGCCCATGCCTCCGTGTGCTTGAATAGCCCTATCTATAACATTGCAAGCCATTTGCGGAACTATGATTTTTATCATGGAAATAAGGTGCTTTGCCTCTTTTGTGCCCCATCGGTCAATTTTATCAGCTGTAGCCAAAGTAAGCAGACGAGCTTGTTCTATTTCACATGCAGACTTGGCAATGTGTTGTCGGATACTACTAAAGTCTTTAAGTTTTCTACCAAAAGCTTCCCGTTCTGATACTCGGATGCACATCAATTCTAAGGTGCGTTGTGCTGCACCAATGAGCCGCATACAATGATGAATTCGCCCTGGTCCTAGTCTGCCTTGGGCGATTTCAAAACCTTTGCCTTCTCCTAAAAGAATATTTTCAATTGGTACTCGAACGTTTTTTAATCTGATTTCACCATGTCCTTCTGGGGAATGTAAATATCCAAAAACAGACAGCGGACGAACAACTTCTACTCCAGGGGTATCAGCAGGAATAATAATCATGCTTTGTTGGAGATGTCGTTGTGCGTTTGGGTCTGTTTTGCCCATAAGAATATATACCTTGCAATGTGGATTTATCGCACCTGTTGTCCACCACTTGCGCCCATTTATCACATATTCATCGCCATCTCGTATAATGGAAGTTTCGATATTGGTCGCATCAGAAGACGCCACATCGGGTTCGGTCATTAGAAAAGCAGAGCGAATGGTCCCCTCCATTAAAGGTTTAAGCCACTTTTCTTGTTGCTCAGTTGTACCGTATTTTGCCAACACTTCCATATTACCTGTATCGGGCGCAGAACAATTAAAAACCTCTGATGCCCATTCTACCCGTCCCATTAATTCTGCTAGTGGAGCATATTCCAAATTGGTCAAGCCTGAGCTAAATTCGCCATAACTTTTTGGTAGAAAAAGATTCCATAAGCCTTCTGCTTTTGCCAAATTTTTCCATGTTTCCATTTCGGGATAATACTCCCAAAGGTTTTGGGTAGTAAATTCTAGGTAGCTTTTTTCATGGGGATAAAGGTAGGTTTCCATGAAGTTTTGTACCTTTTGTTGCAGGGCAAGTGACTTTTCTGTATAGTCAAAATTCATAATTAAATGTTGGGTCTTTGAAATAAACACATTGCTATCGAGGTGCCATTCTAATAGCACCGTCCAATCGAATCACTTCGCCATTGAGCATAGGGTTTTCAATTATAGATTGTACTAACTGAGCATATTCAGCAGGTTTTCCTAAACGAGAAGGGAAAGGGACTTGGCTTTCTAGCGAATGAATGGCTTCTTCTGGCAAGCCTTGAAATAATGGTGTTAAAAACAAACCTGGTGCAATAGTTACGCAACGGATACCTGCTCTAGCTAAATCTCTAGCTACTGGTAGCGTCATCCCCACAATGCCTCCTTTAGATGCGGAATACGCCGCCTGCCCAATTTGCCCGTCAAATGCAGCTACACTTGCTGTATTAATAATTACACCTCTTTCTCCATTTTCATTGGGTATGTTATTTTGCATGATTTCTGCACATAAACGAAGAACATTGAATGAACCAATCAGATTGATTTTTATGACTTTTTCAAAGGTCGTTAGGTCATGCGCCCCTTCTTTGTGTACTGTTTTTTGAGCAATTCCTATCCCAGCACAATTGATACAGATATCAATTGTACCAAATTCCCGAATTGCTCTAGCTAAAGCCTCTTTGACTTGGCTTTCGCTAGTCACATCTGTTTTGTCAAATAGAACCCTGTTTTTGCCTAGTTCTTCGACTATGGCTTTACCTCGATTCCTATTTAAGTCCAGTATTAAAACTTTTGCTCCCTTATCAACAAGGTTTCTTACTGTTCCTTCTCCAAGTCCTGATGCACCACCTGTTACAATAGCTACTTTATTGGTTATATTCATATAATTGGTTTGAGTTATGGCTGATTTTCAAAATAAACCATCAATCTGCTTCTTTGCTATGGCTTGTGTAGCCACCTTTCCAAACCCACGAATGGCATCCATCAGATTGGCAAAGCGAGCATCTTGTGTTAAGCCTTTTTTATAACGATAATAAATTTGTTGAGCAATGACTGCTATTTTAAAAACACCATAGACATAATAAAAGACAATATTTTCAATATCTCGACCACTTTTTTGGGCGTATCGTGCTGCCAATTCGCCACGGGTAGGATTACCAGGTGAAGTGGTTGGACTAAGTGCTAGGGCTTTTAACCAATCGGGGTCATTTTGATTGACCCAATAGCCTAGGCTAGTTCCCAAATCCATCAATGGGTCGCCCAGCGTACACATTTCCCAATCCAAAACAGCAATCACTTTCGTCCAGTCGTTTTTATCCAATATTAGATTATCATATTTGAAATCATTGTGGATAAGTGCCGCATCAGATTCCTTGGGCATATTGTCATTCAGCCATTGCGCTGTTTTTTCCAACAAGGGTATTTCATCTGTTTTTGATTTACTATACTGCTTTGTCCAACCCCTGATTTGCCTTTCTATATAGCCTTTTGGTCGTCCCAAATCGCTCAATCCAACTTCCTTATAATCCAAATGGTGTAATTCTACAAAGGTGTCTATCAAACCATTGGCAATTCCACTCATGGTCGTTTCATCAGGAATCATTTCTTTGGGCATTTTAGAACGGAGAATGACCCCTTCTATGCGCTCCATTACATAAAAAGGTGCTCCGATAATGCTTTCGTCTGCTGTATAAATATACGGAAGAGGTACTTTAGAATAAGACTTGGAAAGAGCATGAAGAATCTTGTATTCTCGTCCCATATCATGGGCGGATTTGATAGCTGCGCCAAAAGGAGGTCGTCTTAACACCAACTGTTGCTCCCCCATTTTTAATAAATAAGTGAGGTTGGAATAGCCGCTCGGAAACTGCGTTACTAGGAGCTGCCCCTCCCATGCGGGGAACTGCACTTTCAGAAATTTTTCCAGATTGGCAACGTCCAGTTCTTCCCCCATGCGAACTTCAGTAGATTGGTCTAACCAATTTTCTATTACATCAATCAATTCCATAAAAAAAAGATTCAATAACAGGAAGTACCTCCTCTTGTTTAGTTAATAAGAACAAATGTCCAGCTCCTTCAAAAATCATCAACTCTGCATTGGGCAGTCGGGACGCAATTATTTTGCTATTTATGTGTGGAATGAGGGGGTCGTCGTCTCCTGTCATAACGAGAATGGGCATGGTTAGTTTATGTAGCCACGGCAAACTGGTAAAACTATAAATAGCACCTACCTGCAAATAATAGCCCCAGATATTATTGGGTTTTACTTTTTTTGCCAATTCTATGGCGACTTCTTTATTATATCTGGCTTCTCCTCCATAGACACTTTTTGCCATCCATTGCATATATTTTGGACTCCAATACCGTAGAGGTGTTAGTACCTTAGCTAAAATAGAGGGTCTTGCTGGCATCATAATAACGCCAGGAGTGGTCGCCATTAAAATTACTTTCTCACATATATCAGGATATAGGCAAGCAAATTGTTGTGCTAATGCCCCCCCCCAAGAAATGCCCATTAGATTGACCCGATAATAGCCCAACGCTGCTAATATTTTTCGGGACATTTTAGCGACCTTCTTGAAGGTGTATGGCAAAACAGGGGTAGAGGATGCTCCTGCACCTATCATATCAAAGGTGATAACTTCTATTGTTGGGTCTAAATTTTTAAAGACCGACATCAATAGTTGCCAACTGCCGCCTAAACCATTAAAAACAAACATAGGCAATCGAACTTCGGTATCTCCTGGTCGGATAGCTACTCGAATTCGATTGCCATCAATGTGCAAATCTTTCGTAATGATTGTTTTTTCTTCTGTTGCTGTCATAAAATATTTTTTCAAAATGATTTGTTATTCGACAAGTTTATTGGGGGTGGATAAACGTGCCATTATTTTATTTTTTTCCATTCCTTAACAAGTATTTACCTGGTGCATCATACAATGGTTGATATTGTTTATTACCCAGTTGTTTAGGAGCATTTTTTTGTTTGCCTGAACGTTCCTGTAGCCAACTAGCATAATGCGTCCACCAAGTGCCTTTTGTATCGGTAGCATCTGCTAACCATTGGTCGGGGTCATCTGGTATATATCCTTCTTGTTCATTCGTGTAAAATTTTACTCTGGGGTGGTCCCCTGGATTGACCATTGATTGTATATGTCCTCGATTCGTTAAAACAAAAGTGGCATTTTCTGTTCCAAATAAATTGACAGAGTGGTAGCATTGTTTCCACGGCGAAATATGGTCGGTTATGCCTGCCACAAAGTACATATCGTGTTTTACTTGGCTTAAATCTATGGGATAACCACCGATTTTCATAGCTCCTTTTTTAGTCAAAATATTGTATTGGAAAATATCCATAAAATTGTGATGCAATCCTGCTGGAAGATTAGTAGTGTCCTCACTCCAAAACAAAACATCAAAAGTGGGCGGTTCATTCCCATACAAATAGTTGTTGACAAAAAAGCTCCAAATCATATCATTGGGGCGCATCCAACAAAAACTCGTCGCTATTTCATTCCCTGATAAAATTCCTTGTTTACCAGACCGTCGCCTTGAAATCTCAATAGCATCATCATCTGCAAATAAACCAATGCTGGTTTCCGTGATGTTCTTGACATCCAATACCGCTATATTTAGACTAGCAGAATGAACAGATTTGCTGCCTTTAGCTTCGAGATAGCCAAGTGTGGCGGCGAGACTCATTCCTCCAGAACAGGCTCCCCAAACATTCATATCTTTTACTCGACAGATATTTTTAATAACCTCCATACATTCCTCTGCTCCTTTTGCATAGGTCTCTATATTCCAGTCTTTATGCTTTTTAGTTGGGTTTCGCCAACTAATCGTAAATACTTGGATGCCTTGCTGCAATAAATATTCTATGAGGCTTCTGCCTGGAGCCAAATCAAAAACGTAGTACTTGTTCACTTGTGGCGGAATCATAAAGAATGGTCGAGTATAGACCTTTTCCGTTTGGGGTTGATATTGAATTAATTCTAATAATTCCGTTTTGTAAACGACACTTCCCTTCGTACAAGCCACATCTTCACCAATCGTAAAAGCATTTCGGTTTTGTTGACTTGGATAGCCTTTATTGTGGCGTATATCGTCTATCAGGTTTTTTGCTCCTTTCACCCAACTTTTTCCGCCCGTTTCAAGGACTCGTTTTAGGGCAGTAGGATTGGTAATCCAATTGGAAGGGGCAACGGCTTCGGTTAGAAGTGCCACCAAAAATTTGGAGCGGTCTTCGTCTAATTGCTCCATATCTAAATCCTCTATCCAGTCATTTAATTCTTTGGTAATAGCCAGATAAGCCTGCATGGAATTTCTGTAAAAAGGATTTTCTGTCCAAGCGGCATCCTTGAATCGCTTATCTTTAGCTATTGGTTGAAGTTCTGATTTTCCTCGTATGACTTTAGTAAATTCCTTAGCCAAATTTATTTGATGGTTAACCGTTTTTACGGGATTATTTATCGTTTTTAAGGCTAAGTTCTTTAAACTATTGAGGATGGATTTTCGGTTTAACCCAATTACTGGATTAGGACCTAATATATTGGCACTTATCTCTTCAGCCAGTTCTTTCTTTTTATGTTCCTCCATAATTATTTTATTTATTACACATCATTACTTAATTAATGTTTATTCTAAAATTTTTCGTATGGAACTGCCTAGATGGAAGGCATTTTCAAAATGCCTTCCATCTTTTAGAATAAGGTCTATTAATTAATCGCTCGTTCTTTACCTTCCCAATAGTTTTTCCGTACTTCCCGCTTCAGCAATTTACCAGCCCCTGAAATCGGGAATGGTTCTGTACGGAATTTGACACTTCTCGGGCATTTGTAATTGGCGATGAGTGTTTTACAATGTTGAATGATTTCTTCTTCTGTAGCAGTCCTGCCATCTTTCAGAATAATTTCGGCATGAACCTGCTCTCCCCATTTTTCATGCGGGATACCGATGACAATACATTGCCGTACGGAGGGATGTTTCATTACCGCATTTTCTGCTTCAGAAGAATAGACATTTTCACCTCCCGAAACAATCATGTCTTTGGCTCTGTCCACAAGGAATAAAAAGCCTTCCTCATCAATATAACCTACATCACCCGTATGAATCCAGCCATTCCGTTTTGAAACGGCTGTTTCTTCGGGCTTGTTCCAGTATTTGAGCATCATGGTTGGTCCTTTTACGCATACTTCACCAATGCCACCCACGGGTAAAGTATTACCATCTTTATCTATCGTTTTTATTTCCACACAAGCAACTGCCTGACCTGCGGATTTTAATTTACCTGCATAAGGTCCTTCCGTTACATGGTATTTGTGTTTGAGGACAGTTGCTAATGGAGAAAGTTCTGTTTGACCATATCCTTGGGTAAATTCAACATGAGGAAAAGCTTTCAAAGCAGCTATCAATACAGGTTCTGTAATTGGTGCAGCACCATACAAAATAAATCGGAGAGAACTCATATCTACAGGATTCTTTTGGAACGTTTCCGTTACCATTTGAATCATTACTGGTACTAAAAGCGCATGAGATACCTTATATTTGGTAATCAAGTCAATAGTACCTTGTGGCGTAAAAGTGGGTAGGAATGTATGCGCAGCCCCCATGACCATCGCTGCATTGGAAAATGCCCCGTCTGCAAGGTGGAACATTGGAGCTGCATGAATATAAGTATCCTCATTATTGATATTCGTTTCTGAAACCAATGCCATTGCACTTGACCATAATCCCAGATGAGTAATCATTGCCCCTTTTGGAAAACCTGTTGTACCCCCTGTATAATATACTCCTGCCAATTGATAGTCATGGCGATAAGCATCCTCGGCAGGTTCATTATCAACAACCATTTTTTCGTAATCGTGCATACCTTCTGGACATTCTTTTTCTCCCATATAAATATACTCCTTGATTTGGATATTTTCTTTTTTCAAATCAGGAATCATGTGCAGGAAGTTATCATCTACCAGCAAAACCGTTGCACCACAGTCATTCATCGTATAAGCATTTTCTTTGACCGACCAACGGGTGTTGAGTGGCACACAAGCCGCCCCTGCCCAGGGAATGGAAAAATAGAATTCGAGATAACGGTCGGAGTTGAGGGCAAGAATAGCAATACGGTCATTATCTTTAACGCCAATTTTGTTCAGCCCTGCGGCAAATCGAGCAACCCTATCCTTGAATTGTTTCCAAGTATGCACCCTATCCATGAAAATAGTTGCCGTTTGGTTCGGATATTTTTGAGCATTGCGATGTACACATTGAGTTATATAAATCATTGCTGAACTGTTTTTATAAAAAGAGACACAAAGGGTAGAATATTGCTCTGTGCCTCACCATTTTTGTGTTTATGCTGGGTAATAAATCACCAAGTATCTATAAATCCATTTCCTCGCTGTCCAATTTTTTTAGCATTGGACAGCAATCCGTTTACTATCCATTTTCGTGTATCAATAGGGTCAATCACTTCATCAATTTCGAGGAAAGAAGCCGTACTAATGGCTTTGCCGTGTTCATAAGATTTTTGCCAACATCTTTTCAAATAAAGCTTGCCTTGTCTCATCGTCCTTTTCTGCATCTAATTCTTTTTTATACCCCAAACGGACGGCTCCCTCCAAACCCATTGCACCAAATTCGCCAGTAGGCCAGGACACCGTGAAAAAAGGTTCGTGCATGCCCCCTGCTGCCATACCCATAGAACCCAAACCATAAGCCTTTCTCAAAATGACCGTAAAAAATGGACTATTCATTTTTGCGGCTATGGTAAACAAGCGGGCAGTATGTCTGACCAATCCTGTTTTTTTCTGCGTCGGGTCCGACCATAAAGCCAGGCGTATCACATAAAGACAGCATAGGGATGCCAAAGGCATTACACAACTGCATAAATCGAGCAGCTTTATCAGAACAATCCGCATCAATCGCCCCACCCAAATGTTTGGGGTTATTGGCTATCAAACCCATTGGCTTGCCTTCTATCCTTATGAAAGCAGTAATCATGCCTTGGGCAAAATCCTTTCGTAATTCCAATACCGAATCTTTATCCGCTAAGGTGTTAATGACCTGTCGGATATCATATACTCGCCTGCGGTTTTCAGGGATGATATGCCGCAATTGGCGTTGGTCATCGCATTGCCAATTGGTGGTTGCTCCCTGAAAATAGGACAGATATGTTTTGGCAGTTTCAATGGCTTTTGCTTCGTCTTTTACTACAATATCCAATACGCCATTTTGAGCCTGAACGCTGACGGGACCGACTTCTTTTGGATGATACTGCCCCAAGCCGCCGCCGTCAATCATCGCAGGACCACCCATGCCGATAGATACATCTTCGGTTGCGATAATCACATCTGCACAGCCTGCCATTGCTGCATTGCCTGCGAAACAATAACCCGAAACAATCGCAATGCGAGGCACAAGCCCATTGAGTCGGGCAAACAAGGCAAAAGTTTTTACCTGTAAGCCAGCTATGCCAATGAAGTCGGTCTCTCCAGGTCGTCCGCCACCTCCTTCTGCAAATAGTAGGATAGGGATTTCAGATTGATGCGCCACTTCCAACACTCTGTCGGTCTTGTGATGCCCATTGAAACCTTGCGTACCTGCCAACACCGTATAGTCATAGCATAAGACCATACATTTCGTAGCAGCTTCCTCAAATAAATCTCCATTGACTGAACCAATGCCCGTCACGATACCATCGGCAGGGGTATTTTTAATTAAATCTTCCAGGGAACGTCGCTTCCGTTGTGCTGCTACAATCAATGAGCCATATTCCAAAAAAGAGCCTTCATCGCATAATTGGGCGACATTCTCCCGAGCGGTTTGCTTGCCTTTCTTTTTTCTTTTGGCAACTGCTTCCGTACGGTTTTCATCCAACTGCCAAGCCTTTCTTTCTTGTAATTCCACCAGTTCAGGGCGGATATAATCCAAATCAATTTCTTTTTCTTCAAAGGTTGCTTCCTTCGCTTTGTTGGCTTCTTTTATTAAAAATAAAATATCGCCTTCGTTGACCACCTGCCCTTTTTCGATAGTGACTTTTTGCAAAACACCATTGGTTTCGGACATAATGACCGATTCCATTTTCATAGCTTCCAGTATCAACAGCGGTTGCCCTTTTTGAATGGTCGTCCCTTCTTGTGCTTCAATACTAATGACACTTCCAGGCATCGGCGATTTAATACCCGACAAGCCTTCGGGAATGATTGCTTGTATTTGTTTGGATTGTTCCTCTTTGGCTTTTTTAAAGAAAAATTGCTGGTGTCCGCCTTTAGGAGCTTCCGTTATTTCCGCTAAGTGGTCGGCAATAAAACGAGTATAAATTTTATTGTTCTGAAAATCAGAATGGTTATAAATATTTTGTAAAAAGAGAAGATTGGTTTCAATACCTTCTATTCTACACTCACATAAGCTGCGGTACATTTTTTTTGCCGCCTGTTCAAAGTCATTGGTTTTGGTGTGAACAATCAATTTAGCCAATAGGTTGTCATAATTTGGGCTATTCTGATACCCTTTATAAGCACAAGTTTCGATGCGGATGTCTCTGCCATAAGGCATTTCAAAAGTGCTAATTTGCCCCAATTTCATGCGGGCTTTTCCGTGCGAGTCAATGGTTTCGGTGTTGATTCTCGATTGAATGGCAAAGCCCTTGGGTGCTGGTATATTTTCCTGGGTCAGGTTGAGGTCTTCTAAAGAACGTCCCAATGCAATCTGAATTTGAGATTTTACCAAGTCAGCACCTGTAATTTCTTCTGTAATGGTATGCTCTACCTGAATTCTTGGATTGACTTCGATAAAATAAAAAGCAGCATTTTCCGCTAAATCTATGCCTTCCACCAAAAATTCAAAGGTGCCGAGGTTTTTGTAATTTACTGCTTTTGCCAATTGTACAGCGGACCCGATTATCCGCTCTCTCAGGTGAGGCGATATACCCGGACAGGGAGCTATTTCGATGACCTTTTGATTGCTTCTTTGTATGCTACACTCCCTTTCCCAAAGGTGACTGACTTCCTTGCCATCGCCAATAATCTGTACTTCGATATGTCTGATTCTAGGCAAATACTTTTCGACATAGACCTCGCTTCCCCCAAAAGCTTTTTCTGATTCAGAGACGCATCTTCGATAAGCATCTTCCACTTCCGCCAATTCTTTTACTACCCGCATCCCTTTTCCGCCGCCGCCTGCCATTGCTTTAATCATCATGGCATCGCCTTTCGGCAAAGTCTCAAAAAAGGCAATGGCTTCCTCCAAAGAAGCAGGTTTGGACATACCCGGAATGACGGGAACACCTGCCTGATGTGCCGTTTGACGGGCAATGATTTTATTGCCAAATAATTCGATGACCTCTGGATAAGGACCAATGAAAATAATTCTCTTCCTCTCCGACATCTACGGGCAAACTGAATATTTTCACTTAAAAAGCCATAGCCTGGATGAATAAGGGTACAGCCTGTTTTTTTAGCAACTCGTTATTATTTGCTCAATGTCCAAATAAGCTGCTTACACCATGTCCTTCTAACTAGATAGGTTTCGTCCGATTTTTTAGTGTGCAGAGTCGCCCTGTCATCTGCTGGAAAAACAGTAACAGTCGGTATGCCCAACTCATACGCTGCATTGATAATGCGAATGGCAATTTCCCCTCGATTGGCAATTAATAATTTATGGTTGCTCATTTTGCTTGTCGGTTTTATTTAAATAGATGAACGATACCTAGCTAAGGTTGAACCATACAATTGATATACTGTTTATGGTTCACCTTTAGCTACTCCTTTTAATACTCTAATTAATCGCTCGTTCTGCCCCTTTCCAATATAATTTCCTGACTTCTCGCTTCAATATCTTTCCTGCACCAGAGAGTGGGAATGGTTCTGTTCTGAAATTTGATACTTTTTGGGCATTTATAATTGGCAATCAAAGTCTTGCAATGCTCAACAATATCCTCTTTTGTGGCATTTGCCCCTTCTTTGAGGATGATTTCTGCATGTACCAATTCACCCCATTTTTCATGAGGAACACCAATGACAACGACCTGGGCAACAGCAGGGTGTTTCATTACAGCATTTTCCACTTCAGTAGAAAACACATTTTCGCCACCTGTTACAATCATATCTTTAGCCCGGTCAACCAAAAACAAAAAGCCGTCTTCGTCCAAATAGCCCACATCACCCGTATAAATCCAGCCATTTCTCAATGCATTGGCAGTTTCTTCGGGTCTGTTCCAGTAGCCCAGCATGGCATTGGGTCCACGCACAATGACTTCACCCACATGCCCTGCATTCAATTTGTTATCATTTTCATCTACTACAGAAATTTCCACATGTGAGCATGCCTGACCAGCGGATTTGAGTTTTCCGGCAAGTGGTCCTTCGGTCACATGATATTTAAAATGCAAAAGAGAGACTAATGGAGAAAGTTCTGTTTGCCCATAGCCCTGTACAAATTCCACATGGGGCAAGGCTTTCATGGCAGCTATCAAGACAGGTTCGGTAATTGGCGAACCGCCATAGAACATACATTTCAAGGAACTCATGTCCGCAGGATGTTTCTCCAAGGCTTCCGTCGTCATTTGTATCATTACAGGGACGATAATGGTATGGCTGACTTTGGTTTCACTTATTATTTCCACCATTTTTTGAGGGATAAAAGTTGGTAAAAAACTATGCGTTGCACCAATTACCATAGCGGCGTTGGAAACGGCAAGGTCTGCCATGTGAAACATAGGAGCAGCGTGGAGATAAACTGCGTCAGCATCAATATTAATACTTGAATCCGACAACAAGGAAACAGCACTTGTCCATAGGTTTCGATGCGAAATCATCACGCCTTTTGGAAAACCCGTTGTACCCCCTGTATAAAATACGCCAGCCAAATCGAGTTCACATCGGTAGGCATCTTCAACAGGTTCGCTTTGAGCAATCATCTGTTCATAGTCATACATACCGTCAGGGCAATCTCTCTCGCCAATGTATATGTATGCTCGAACGGGAACGCCTTCTTCCCTTAAACCTGCAACCATAGGGAGATATTCGTCATCTACCAGCAAAATAGTCGTCTCACAATCATTTAATGAATAGGCGTTTTCTTTGACTGTCCAGCGGATATTCAAAGGCACACACGCTGCTCCAGCCCAGGGAACAGCATAATAAAATTCCAGATAACGGTCACTATTGAGCGCAAGTATGCCCACACGGTCGTTTTCCTGAACCCCGATTTTTTGTAAAGCTCCAGCAAATCGGGCTACTCTATCTTTAAATTGAGTCCAAGTATGTTTTCTGTCTCTAAAAACCGTTGCTACTCTATGGGGATATTTTTGGCTATTTCGATGAATAGATTGGGTAATATAAATCATAATACATTATTTAGTTAGGTTTACTTAAAAAAGGAACAATTTTATATTAAAATGTTTTAGGTGTTAAAGACAAGGCAAGCGTTTTACCCAAATTGGGCAAAACGCCGCTTTAAAATCTCACTTGATGAAATATTGTAAGTACCTAACTATAAATAATCGTCATTTTTGAAGAGGCTATTTTTATCTTAGACAACTTAAAAAATCTTTGAATAGACCACTCTATTGAAATATTTTTTAAGGAAGTATAAGGTAAAAAGAGTCCTTCATAAAATGTGTCGATTATTTGTGGTTAGGTACTTATGTACCTTATCTACTAAACATCTGGTCATAGGTCCAGCTTATATAATAAATAGAACCAACTTTTGGTCCACCATAAACGGTATTATACTCATTATTGAGCAAATTGGAAGCACCCAATTTTATCATAGACTGGATATTTTTCAGTTTATAGGTCAATGCCAAATCAACGATTGCTTTTCCTTCAATATCGCCTGCACCAAAAGGTGATTGCCAAGTATAGGCATCCCATTGGCGAAGTTTTAGATTAAATCCAATATTAGAATCTCCTACATTACTCCCACTAAAAGAAATATTGAAGCGGTTTTCAGGGGTATTAAAACTTGGCAAAAAGCCCGGTTGGTTTCTAACCGCCTCCTCTGCGTCAAAGGAAGTGTAGGTATAATTGAAGCCCGCCTTAAAACCCTTACCTATTAAATAATCTAATCCCAATCCAAAGCCATTGGAGGTCACATCATCTTCTATATTGGTATAAACCGCATATACTCTTCCTGCAGCGGGACTAACGGTTGTTACACGAACAATTAAATCCTGATAACTCGTATTATAATAATTGGCATCAATGAATAGTTTTTTGCCAATCAAGCCTTTATATCCTATTTCATAAGTGGTGTTTTTCTCTTGAACGAGGTAGTTGAGATTAGCAGGTACAAATACGCTGGGGTCTCCGCCGCCCAAAAAAGCAAGGTAAGAACCTAATGTAATCAAGCCGTCAAATAATTCGGGACCATTTACAACATTACCATCGGGTCTCTGATACTTATAATTATTTATATTATTCGGAACACCTCCTAAAAGAATAGCTGCTCCAATATCAAGGTTAATATAACCTTCTTGCCCTCCCGGATTTCTAAACCCTGTTTGGTAAGAAGCTCTCAGGTTATGTGTTTTTTCTTCATCTAAACCGACAACAGCCGATAAACGAGGCGTTACTTTACCGTCATAATCCTGATGTTTGTCATACCTTAAAGAACCTCGCAAATGCAAGCGGTCATTCCAAAATTTTTTTCCAGCTTGTACATAAAATCCAAATTCGTCCAGAGGGATAGGCTCATTAAAACCGAGTTCACCGTCATTAAATAATCTTCCGAGGGAGTTCAATTTATTCACCCGATAATTACCCCCTATCTGGAGGTCTAATACATCTGCCAAGCTGGCAAACGAATAATTGGCACCAACATAACTAATAGATGATTTTTCGATAAATTTTGAACCTCCTGTTGCAAAATTGGTGTTAGCCAAAGTTTCACTACGCAATCTATTAAAAATATCGCTGCCAATCTGCGGCATATCTCTATCGGCGTATTCCCTTGCTGCGTCGTGGTTGCCAGCCGTTATATCACTTACTTCTCCTCTAAAAGCAGCTCCATAATCCGTACCCCAAGCCTCATTGGATTTCCTTCCTGTTTCCACAAAACGCCCTGTATTCAACATCGCATAAGTATCGCCTGCATCTTCAGCAGAATTAAACCATCTGATATTCCAATTATTACCATTTAATTCAATGCGGTGAAATTGTTGCGTAAAATCAACAAAAGGATAAGTCGTTGTATGCCGTAAAATAGCATCTCCTCGAATATACCGATAGGCATAAGAAGCTTCTATATTATCATTAATTCGATAGTGTAAAGCACCATCTGCTTTTAGCAACTGCGTATTATAGTCCACCAAATCTGCCTCTTTGATACCTGTTCGATTGATTGGGGTGGTCGTGCCTGAGCCGTCCAAATCCACTTGCGCTTGCACTTCATCGCCATATACATGTACGGCATCAAAATTGGGGTCATTCCTCGGAAGGCTTAAGAAAGGGGCAGGATTAGCAGAACGGGCAAGATTGATGTAATAAGAGTCATCATTTGCCGTCCAATCTGTTCCATTAAGTAAGCCGAAGTTTACTTTAAAGGCAAATTTGTCATTGAAAGATTTGGCATAGCGCAAACCAATATCTGTTAGAGGATTGGTGCCGCCTGCATCTTGTACCGTCATACCTCCTTTTACATAAGCACTTAGACCTTGATAGAAAAAGGGGTTTTTGGTTTTTAGTACCAACAAGCCATTAAAAGCATTGGCACCGTATAGGGCAGAGTTAGCACCTGGTACCAATTCGAGACTTGCTATATCAATATCTGCTGGTCCTGAATTACCACTAAGTGGGTAATTTAATCCAGGTGCCTGCGCATCCATGCCATCAATCAATTGCACAAACCGCCAGTTTTGCATATCCGCAAAACCACGGGTATTGATAGAATTCAAAGTCAAGCTACCATTATTTGTCTGTACGCCTTTGGCACTACTCAAAGCTCCGTAGGCATCAAAAGAAGGAGTCGTTCTTAGTTCTCTTAAATCTATTTTTTCAATAGTGACAGGTGCTTCCATAATGCTTTCATCCACTTTAGAGGCAGCCGACACGACTACTTCTCCAAGCGTTTCAGAAGCCTCTTCCAATGTTAATTCCAATCGTTGACCTGATTGGGTGACTTCTACTTGTGTAGAAGTGAATCCAGTATAAGATATTTCTAATGTAAATGGAACTTCCTTGGAAGTTGTCAGTTCAAAATTGCCGTCAAGGTCTGTAATAGTTCCAGATACCGTACCTAAAACAAGGATATTTGCTCCAATGAGTGGTTCACCACCATTGTCTGTAATTACTCCTGATATTGTAGTTTGAGCCATCAAAAAGGCACTACTCAGCAGCAACATAGAAAAAATTGAAACTAGTGAAATTATTTTTTTCATGTCATTAAGTAAGTTAGAATAAATTAGATAAGTATAAGTAGCATTAATCGAAGGCGAATTTAAAAGGGCTGGCATAGAAAAAATAGGAGAAAAGGAAAATAGAAAAGGAGAAAAAGAAAAAATAAGGTAATTAAGTACTTATAGTCCACCTAATAAATTAGGTGACTACTTTTTTAGCAAAATTTATACGATGCTGAAATGGTGTACAACCATAAAATCTTTGGTAGTGGTGGGCAAAGTGTGACGGACAGGAATAGCCTAGTGTAGTGGAAATTTCACCAATTGAATAATTTTCATAAAGCACCATTTCTCTAGCTTTTTCCATACGCAATTGGATTATATATTGTCGGATGCTATAGCCATATTGTTGTTTGAAGCCTTTTTTCAAGTATTGTTCGTTTAAGCCTACTTTTTTACTTAATGACTTAATGGGAATAGGTTTACTCAGATTACTTTCTATTAAAAACTTAGCTGTTTCAACCGCTTTTATTTGCTGTTTGGATTGTTCACTAAAATACCGAGCAATATCCTTCTTATTTAAAAAGTCCAGCCAATAATAAGCCAATTCCAAAAATTTCCACTCCAGTTTAATACATTCTTCAAAAGTACTGGGCGACAAAGTAAACAAGTCTGTTAATAGCCTAGAAATATTAGGGTCATAACAATATTGTTGAAACTTGCCAAGCAGTTTACCCTTTTTAAGCGTCAAGAATTTTTCTGGAATGAAAATGCAGATATTGTCTATATGCGTAACCTCCCATTCGTATTTTTTTCTTTTTTCCAAAAAGGAAGAATGGGCTTCCCCCTCAGCATAAATTCTAAAATCAATTGTTTTTTCAACACCTACGGGGTCTGGAGAAGTAAATAAGGTATCTTGGTAAAACTGCCATTTTGCCCTATAGAATTGCATCTCCCTATTGGCAAAAATGTGCATAGAACCATCTCCTAAATCCTTCGGAATTGGCAAATGATTACCACTCCATTTCAAATCCATTGAAAAGCTATACTGTTCTCTTAATTTTTGAGAAAGCTGATGAAGATTAGGGTATGGAACTATAATATCCATCTATCTTGCGTCTTTTAAACACTAAAATAATAATTAATTGTTAATTTTTTAGATTCTAATGAATAATAGTTTTTATAAGGGATATAATGACTATCCTTTCCATTATTTTTGGCTTTAAGTCATAAGACTCAATTCTATATAAGATTCATTATTTTTGGCTCAAAAAAAATATGACCATAGATTTCAATTTGGTATCCTTACTAGATTTGCTGGCTTTTGTGCAAGGCACTTTATTAGGGGTTTTGCTAATGTTCAAAAAAAAAGAGCATCTTTCCTACTTCCTCTTGGGTTTATTTTTATTTACTTATAGTTCCGAATTACTGGTATCAGTATTTATGGATTCAGGCATTTTTGAACAAAAACCAGCCTGGTTGTACTTACCCATTACTTTTAACTTTTGGTTTATGCCTGCTTTGTTTTTGTATGTTAAAAGCTTGTCACAAGCGATTAATTGGAGGCAGGCTAGGTGGTTATTTCTGCCAGGATTGATTGAAATAGTGATGACATTAGGGTTGTTTTTACAACCAATGACAGCAAAGTTAGCGCAATTTGAAAACAATACAGTTGATATTTTTTATACTATCTACACCTTATCGTCAATGATATATTCTATCATTTATATTTTTATTATTCTACGATTATTAAGGCAACACCAAAGTCAGGTAAAAAATTATTATTCCAATGTACAAGGGAAATTATTAAATTGGATTCAATGGATTTGTTGGCTTATTTTGCTTATCAGTTTATTCTTGATGACCAGTCTCTTTGTAGCAGATGAATTTTATGCAGATTACCTTTACCCTGTTGTTTCTGCTTTCAATGTAGTTTTTATCTTTTGGGTAGCCCTTTCTGGCTTTCGCCAAAAAATAGTGGCTTTACCTTCTATATCGGAGGAATCATTGAAAAAAACAGAAGATGCTTCAAAAATAGATATAACATCACAAGAATTTGAAAAAGTCTTAAGCTATTTGCAACATGAAAAAACTTATAAGCAGCCAGATTTACATTTAACCGATTTAGCTAAGCAACTTCGTTTTTCCCAACGACATCTTTCAGAACTCATCAATAAAAAAGCGGGCGTCAATTTCAATCAGTTTATCAATCGGTTACGAGTAGAAGAAGCTAAAAGATTATTGGCGGACGAAAAATATGCTCATCTGAATATTCTTGGAATTGGCTTTGAGGTGGGTTTTAATTCAAAGACTTCCTTTTATACTGCTTTTAAAAAAGAAGTTGGGCTGCCACCTTCTCAGTTTCAAAAACAAGCAAAACCTACTAATTCCTACTTAGGAACGGTGAAAAAATAAATTGTAAATCTATTTCTACACCGTTCCTTAAAAGGTTCGGAATCCTGCTAAAAAGTTCGAAATCCCTATCTCCGAACAGGCAATACCTAATTCCGAACCCATCTTTTCTTTTATTCCTACAAATTTGTACCTAAGTTATTTAAGTTAATAAACATGAGGTATAAATATGAAATCATCGCTCTTATCGTTAGTTGGACCAGTTTTTTGATTTGGGAATATTTTGTGCAACAATGGATAAGTTCTAAAGCAGAGACTATTATTCGAGTAGATTGGATTATTGTCTTACCTGCTTTGATGATGCTAACCTTATGGACAATTTTTAAAATGAAAGAAGAAAAATAAATTCAAAAACAACACCTGACTATTTCGTTTAATAAATTACTCAACTTAAAAACATGTTAAAAAAACTATTAGTAAGCTTAATCACCCTAATAATTAGCCTTCATTTGGTATGCGCCCAACAGGTATCCGATTTTTTTATAGAAGGGAGCTTGAATATTACCAGTTTTCAAGATGAAAAATTCTCGGATGTCATTTATAATGGGTTGGAGGCGGTTTGAATATTGGCTTTCAAAAAGAAAAAGCACAAACGATTACGAGCGGAGGACTAGCTATCAATTTTAGCTCAGAATCGCCCGCTACTCATGACAATGGAAAAACTACTACAATTTATCCTAAATTTTATTATAGCTATGCCAGAAAACTTAATCAAAAAGTGGCGATTGGAGTACATTGGGACATTTTAGGACTGTACTATCGAAATATTGATGGTTTGATGAATAATGGTAGTTATTATATTACTGCCAGCGATTTAATGCTTTCAGGCAAATTCAATGTAGGTAAATTTAGAATAGGTACCGATTTAGGATTAATCTCTTTGATTAAAGAAGGAACTGGCTTTGCCTTTTCCGCTCCTCAAAATGGCCTAGAAGATGGCGAATTTAGTTATCAAAATGAGTCGTTGGACAACCCCTTTGGATTTAAATATGGGCGTATTCGAGGAATTGGGAAGCATTTTAAGCTAAGGACTCATATCCAATGGCCTCTTAGTGAAAGAGTAGCTTTGGGCTATCAATGGGAAATGCGACGTTTTTCAGAAGTTAGAGATAGAGCAATTACTACTGGTATGCACCACTTAACGCTTCGATTTAACCTCATTCACAAAGATAAAGGAATAGAAAACTGATGCTAAGTAAGAAGTCAGATTTAAGACCAATAAATCTACTTATTAATAATTTTGAACGATTACTTACTTTTAATAAAACAACTCTAAGTACAGGACAAAAAAGAGTAATTGAGAAAAAAAGGTAAATTGTTGGTGCTAAAATCAATAATTTCCTAAAACCCAATTACTCACCATGAAAGATACAGAAAAAGCTTTAAAAGCAAAGCTTAGTGTTCATTTTCTTGGTCAATCTCAAAGATTGACAATGATGAGCAAACTAATATTGGCAGTTTTGAAAATGAGTACCGTCAATTTTTCAAAACTTAGCCTAGTGCTAAATCCTTTAGTCAAAAAAGATAGCAATTTTAAACGCATCCAGCGATTTATGAAAAGCTACCGATTTTGTCAGAGATGTTTTGTTCAGTTTGCATGGTCGCTTTATGGTAACCAAGGTGATTGGATAGCTTTAAGCATGGACCGAACTAATTGGAAATTTGGTAAAGTGAATATTAATATTCTTACCATTGGTATCTCTTGGAGAGGTACAGCGATTCCTTTAGTTTGGATGATGCTCAATAAAAGAGGGCAATCTAATCAAACCGAACGAATAAACCTCTTATTTAGCTTACTCACCTGTTTATCAGAAGAACAAAAAAAATCTATTCGTTTCTTATTGATGGACACAGAGTTTGCCGCCAAAGATTGGCTAACTTATTTGAAAAAACAAGCTTTTCATTTTGTCATTCGAATCAGAAAAGATGCAAAAGTTCGTAAAGCTGGTAAATTACAGGAACGACATGCTTATAAATTATTTGAATGCAAGGATTTTCGGGCATTACGAAAACAGAGGATATTATTTGGACACCGACTTTACATTGGTGGTCAGAAAATATCCAACACAGAATATCTCATTTTGATTAGTGATATTCCATTAAAACATGGCACTCAAATTTATAGCCAACGTTGGGGTATTGAAGTCTTTTTTGGTGCTTGTAAAAGGAGAGGTTTCAATTTTGAAAGTACTCATTTAACCAAGCTTGAAAGAATCAATACGTTGATTTTTATCCTTGCTTTAGCCTTTATTTGGGCTTTGAAAACTGGTGAACATTTAATTGATAATGGTCATCACACTCCAATTAAGCAACTTAAAAATCGTAGGGCTAAATTATTTAGCATCTTTAGAATCGGACTCGATTTTATCAAAACTAAACTGCTCAACTTTTTGAGCTTATTTAACGAAATTGGACTTTTGTCCTGTACTTAGAAAACAACTATAAAAACAATATAAATTATGCGGCTTATAAAAATATTATTTGTTCTTTCTCTTTTATACACTCTTACGGCTTGTGAAAAAGCATTCATGGATGCCAACCCTGAAACAGATGCTTTAAGCATATTTGACGAATACACTACTTTAGTTAAGGAAAAATATGCTATGCTAGAATTCAAAGGCGTGGACATTAACCAGTTATCCGACTCCTTACGAAGTACCATAAACGAAGGCATTGACGAAGCAGCGTTATTTGGCAAATTGGCAGTCATTACTACTAGATTGCGAGATGCTCATTCCAGCTTAATTCAGAATCAAAGTGATACCGCCTCTTTATATGCAGGTTTTGATTTATTAGCGGGGTATCCTCTTGGTTTAGATATTGATGTTTTAGTCATAAATTACATTAACTCCTCTGCTACTTCTACTGCTGCTTCCACTATTAAAATTTTAGATGGTGGTGATTTAGGCATTCGAGCTGCGTGGGGGTTATTGGAGAAACATCCAGAAATTGCTTATTTATGGGTGCCTTCTTGGAATGAGGAAATTACAGATGAAGAAATCGAACAAATTTTTTCCGATATTAAAGACTCAAAAGGGCTTATTTTCGATATGCGACTTAATACAGGTGGAGACCCAAGTTTGGCTACGAAATTCGCATCTTATTTTACTGATAAAGCTATTGATACTGGTTTTGAACGATTCAAAACAGGACCTGCCCCTAATGATTTTTCTGATAGCCGAATCTTCTTACAGCCTACGGATAGCGAAAATAAGTACTTAAAAGAAGTAAGAGTTTTAACGGATAGAAATGTCTATAGTGCTTCTACCACCTTTTTATATTCTGTGGACCCTATTGAACGAATTAAAACGATGGGGCAGCGAACAGGAGGAGGTAGTGGCTCAGTAGCAGACGGTTTTTTGGCCAATGGCTGGTATTGGGCACTTTCTACTAGCGAATTTATTGATGCCAAAGGAAGGCATTTAGATGATGGTGTTGACCCAGATATTCCCGTTGCTTTAGATTTAAATGATACGACTAAAGATGAAGTAGTCGAGGCAGCCATTTTGGATTTGCAGTAAGAGTATATCTAAATTTCTATCGGCTTAAATTATTAAAAAATATAACTATCGAGGAGGGTTTGTTTTTTCTTATTTGTTGTTCAAAAAATAAGAAAAAACAAACCTCAAACCTCACCAAAGGTGGGAGGGGAATTCTTTTCAATTGTAATTTAGGAATAGTCAGTTTTACCCATTGAGTGGTTGGGTCATCAGCTAGTTGTTCTAGATTTTTTAAGACCCTTTTTACGATTTCGTCCAGGACGCCCTTTAGGTCTTTGAGGAACAAAATCATAAAGTGCAGCATCTAGACGCAACCGAGTGATGAAAAAAATAAAAATTCATGAAATCTATTGCTTGCATTTTTGCTGGCTTTATCCTTTTGTCGTTGGTAAGTTGCTCCACTAGCTTATACTACAAAGATGTTCATTCTTCCAATGATTGTGCTACAAAAAATGGCTATTGGTATAATGAAAAATGCTGGAAACAGTTTGAGGACCAGGGGATTGCAGCAGCCGATATTGATAAAGTCGTACTAGAGGAACTGTCCGTTATTCGTCAGACACTCATAAGTATTAATGGCAAAAAATTCCCTATCACTTTTTTCTTTCCTGAAATGAGCGACAAAAGTGTCGTGTTCCTTACGCTTTATAAAACTGAAGCGGGTACTCGTTCTATTATTGTAGAAACTTCTGCCAAAAACTTGAAATCCAGCGAATTTGAAGAAGATGCCAGCTTGGTTGCTGCTAATATTTTGAGGTTAGATAAATTTACACCAGAGCAATTGGAAAAAATTCAGTATGCTTCAGGAAAAATGAAAATCCAAATTCATGATTTGGAGGAAATGGACATTTCTTTTTCGGGTTTATTTTCGGACAGCACACAAAGCCACCAAGTTGAATACCGTGTTAATGAAACGATTATGGGGGCAGGCACTAGTAATTTTAAGGTGGTTAAAGATGAAGCCTTTCTCAATGGAGAATTGGGGACACATACTTATCAACAACTCAAAGACATTATTGAAAAGCATCCAGAAGTGAAGACCATTGTGCTAGAAAAAGTACAAGGCTCGGTCAACGATGCGGTAAATATGCACACAGGAAGGATATTGCGAGAAGCGGGACTTCATACAAAAGTATTGGCTAATAGCGAAATTGCCTCTGGTGGTGTGGATTTGTTTTGTGCTGGTAAGGAGCGAATAATAGAGAAAGGTGCCAAATTGGGCATACATTCTTGGTGTTGTATTGATGATTTGACGGCTGCAGAAGCACCAGAAGACCACCCTGCCCACCAATATCAAATCGCTTATTTTTCGATGTGTTTGGGCAAGGATTTAGGAAAACACTTTTATTTTCATACTTTAAATGCTGCTTCCTTTGAAGATGTGCATTGGATGAGTCCTGATGAAATTAAAAAGTATCACATTGCTACACAGTATCTGGAATCTAATTAAGCGTTTGCTGGGCGTTTGTTTTTGAACAAAAAACAAACGCCCAACAAATGCCAATCAGTACGAATTTTACTGATGCTAACTTTTTCTGTGGTGGCTGGTTAGGATTTGGAATCCGACACCATTTTTTGCGTTCTTGGACTAAAAAGAGTTCTTTGACTTTCAGTACTGTTTTTATGCTTTTATCACCCAATGGAGGGAGGTAATCAAAATCATGTTCGGTGAAGTAAGGGTTAAAAAGTCCGAGCGGCACGGACATGGACGACTCCATTGTCTTTACCGATGCGATCCTGAAAGCCATCACTAAAGAACTGGAACCAAGCATCATCGTCGTCGCCCTCTGTGGAACTCCAGTACCAATCAGGAGCAAAGCCGCCGTGTCCTTTCAAGTGTAAGTTAGTGTACATTAAATTTAATTCTCCTCGGGAAGGTAAAAACCAATCAGGACCTAAATCTCGACATAGTTTTGCAGCGGTTTCATCATCCGTACACCCAGCTAATATTGCATCCGTATTCGCTGCTCCATCTCCTATGAGCGTTCCCTCTTCTGTTTCAATAGCTGGTACAGGAAAGCTGGTGATATTCGCCAACTCCATAATATCAGTTCCAATACATCCCCATTGTGCTGCTACACTTTGATCTTGTGTGGCTGCGACCATTCCTGTACCATCATCTGCGTTGAGATAAAAGATAATGCCCTCTTTATACATCTTGCCGTAGAGGTTGTCTAAGGGGACTCCTCCATTAACTAATTCCAGCGGTGTATGATTGGCTAACAGGGCTTGTACTTGTGAAACATCAAAGCTTTCACAGTTCGCGCCTGTGTATCCTTCTGGGCACTCACAAGTACCGTCATTACATATTCCTCTATTTTGACAGACTACCCCGTCACATTCGTCTTTGCACGATTGTGTACTTAGCACAGTACCCAATACCGCCAATAATAAAAAGGTTGATTTTAATAATTTCATCTTTAATGTTTTTATATGCCTCTATTCTATTCGGGATTTTCAGCTTACTCCTTCTATTATTAAAACGACAAAATAGCAATTCTTAGTTTTTTTGTATCTCAATTCTGTCAATATTCTCAATGGCAACCTTTTTGTTCTGAATAGCAACTTCTTTTGATTTGATTCTATTTTGTAGAGGTGCATTGGATGAGTCCTGATGAAATTAAAAAGTACACAGTATCTGAAATCTAACTTAGAGCTTGCTGGGAGTTTGTTTTTTGAGCAGAAACAAACTCTCAACAAAGCTCTATTTAAAATCTCATAAAATGAATTTACAGCAGTTTAAAATCATTAGCATTACTTCATTAATTGCGGCTTTTATAACATTGATATTAATAGCACTCGGTATTGGACTATATGCCTACTTTGGCGGATTTTTATTGGTTTTCGCCCTACTGAACCACTATTACTTTCAACGCTATGCGGTGAGTCGGCAAAAAATGATAGTGACTACTTTGTTGGCAATGGCATTCATCTTTATATGGGTGAATCTAGGTATGTTGGCACTTATCGTCTTTGGTTTTTCCGCATAAGTGCCAACACCTAATTACTATTTAAAATCTTCTTTCACAAATCGTTTATTAATTATAGGCAGTTGCTTCACTTTGATAGATAATAAATACAAACCATTTTCATACTTTCCTACATCCAGCGTTTGATAGTTCAGTTTCAAATACTTGATTATCCCAACTTTCAATTAATTGTCCATACAAATTATATACTTCTAGACTACCTGTATATCCTTTTAGAGCAGTTGTTTGAATGGTCAATGCGCCTTGAACAGGGTTCGGGAATACCTTAATTTGAGTCGCATCGAGGAAGAATCGCTCTGTCCTTACTACTGAAAGTCGTTCACTATCGGAATGGAACACTTGTTTGATACGATAGTGATTGTTGCCCAATTGAGCATCCCAGTCTGTCCAGCTAAAGTAGTAATCATTATCAGAAGATAAATTGACTTCTGCAATAGCCTCAAAGTTGCTACCATTTACAGCACGTTCTACAATAAAATAACTCGTTTTTGGTAATAAGCCTGCTGTCCATTCTAATTTTACCGTTTGTTGATTGGCATAAGTAGCTAACTCTAGTATATCTGCTGTTACTGGATCTGTTATTGGCAGAGGCATCCAATGATATAGTTGTGTTGGATTCACATATCCAAGACCAATTTTCATTATGCATTTGCACTTTGACTGCATAGTTATTAGAAGAAAGATTGGAAATAGTTTGAGCTGCTCCGCAATCGTTATTGCACTCAAAAACTTGCATCCAATTATTATCCATATCAAAAACTCGAACAACTTCAATTGGAGCAGTCAAGCCGTCAATCTGGATTTGTCCATTACTTCCAGTAACTTGTACATCATCGCAAGAAGGGTTTCCGCTTTCACCACCAACATTAACGGCAAAATCCTTATTACAAATAAGTCCCCAGTTTTCCGTGTACATCTGCACATTAACATTATAATTACCGGCATTTAAGTCAGCAATGGTTTGATTTGCTCCACATTCAGTACCAGAACAACGGAAAAGAAAATTCCAATCTTCATCAAAAACCTGTACTATTTCGACTGGAGCAGTCAAGCCGTCAATCTGGATTTGTCCATTACTTCCAGTAACTTGTACATCATCGCAAGAAGGGTCTCCGCTTTCACCACCAACATTAACGGCAAAATCCTTATTACAAATAAGTCCCCAGTTTTCCGTGTACATCTGCACATTAACATTATAATTACCGGCATTTAAGTCAGCAATGGTTTGATTTGCTCCACATTCAGTACCAGAACAACGGAAAAGAAAATTCCAATCTTCATCAAAGACTTGTACTATTTCGACTGGGGCAGACAGCCCATTGATAGTTATTTGACCAGCTTGTGTTGAAATATCTAGGTCGTCACAATTGCCATTACTGCTACAAGGTGGGCAACTACCCCCACAGTCAACACCTATTTCATCGCCATTTTGCATACCATCATCACAGGTTGGAGTAGTACAGGGTGGACAAGAGCCACCGCAATCAACACCAGTTTCATCACCGTTTTGAATGCCATCATCGCAGGTAGAAGAACCCGTAATCAGTTCGAGATTTCCTTGTTCATCAAAAGGGTTTGACCATTTTTCATTGGTATAAACATCATTTCCTGACAGGGTTTTCAAAAAAGCTGTTACCTGATTGCGTTCTTCCTGTGTGATATTTAGCCTGACTGGAGCCAATTCAGTAGCACTAATTGGGCTAAAAAAAGCAGGCCCTAAATTAGGATTGACTTCAATTTCATCACTATAATGAGTAAATACCTCATCAATAGTCGTTGCCCGACCATCGTGGAACAGCGGCCCATTCAATTCTCCATTGGGATTGAATAAATCCCTAAAATTAGGAGCTCTGGTCAGGTCTAAATTTATAGTTCCGTCTGATTCTGTAATAAGTCCATTGTTTTCATTATCTGTATTAGTGACAAAGCTATTACGAAGATGGCAATTGATCGTACCACAGGTCAAGCCCCCACCAATTCTATTCACGACTCCTATACCTACTTCTGTTTGAGGGGGTGTGAAAAACAATTCTTTTCCTGCGTTTTCTTCGGTCGTAAAATTTGGAAAAGGCTGCAGTATGTCGTTTGGATCGGCACCTTGTGCAAAAGCATCATCATATTTTGAATCAAAAGACTGGATGCTTCTAATAAATTGAGCAATTGCCTTTTGAATACGGTCTTCTGTTACAGCTGGGTCGCCAAATGCAAAAGAGAAAAGTGTATTGTAATAATCCAGAGATTCCAGTTCCTGTATCAAATCGTCAAAATCAGGTGCTCCGTTTATTCCACTATTGCCCATTTCTACATGACTTATTATGGGTTTGCTGATGAAATCTTCTAGTGTAGGAACTGACTGATCCCAGGTAAATTGATCATTAGGATTTGATAATCTTACATTGACCAACCTCATTGATTGGCGAGTGGTCATGCCATTCACTCCCTGACTCAAGACGGTGGTATCTCCGAATGCAAATTCCTGGATATGACAACTTTCACAAGATATAGTATTATCAGATGAGAGGCGTTTGTCATAAAACAATACTCGCCCTAAAGTGGCAATCTTGTCATCCATTTGATTATTGGCGGGCTCATTGTCAAAAAATGAACCTGCTGATACATAATCAGGAAATGGTTGTGTGTAGTCGAACAGGTTGTTCAGGTCGATGGTTCCTGCGGTTAAGATAATCGTTGCTGTTGCAAGAAGAAGAGGTGTTTTTAAGTTCATAGTATTTGCATGTAGTTAAAGAAATAGAAAATCTAGGGGTAGGACGAAAGAAGGGTACGCCATAATCCATGAGAACCTTTCACCATTGGAAGGAGGTATATTACTTTTTCCAATAATGTAGTTGTAGGAATAGACAAAACAAAAATCTTACTGCAAAGGCATATAGTCTTTGCTTCATCTTATATCTATTCCATCTTTAGAATAGGGGAGGATTTTTAGATGGTGGGGATAGGAGTTTTAATGCATACAAAGATACCCTATTAAAAAGAAAAAATCAAAGTATTAGAACTCAAAGTTGGAAACTTATCTTTAAATATGAGTTTTTTCAATGTTTTTAAGTAAAAAGGATAGTCCTACCACTTGAATCAACGACTATTAACTGCATTTTCTACTAATGGTTTATCTTTTGGTTTTGCGCTACGGGTTGGTAATATACTAGTGCCATAATGGAGGGCTAGGGTGTTCAAATTACGATTAACATCTGGCTCATAGTTATCCGCTTTACTTACTACACTTTTTAAATTATCTGGTACGATACCTTGGGGTACTCCTCCATTAACTAATTCCAGCGGTATATGATAAAGGGATAACCAAGTTTTTTAGTCAATTACTATCAACCGCTTTGTCAACACTTCTTGCTCTGTTCTCAAGCGAACAAAATACATACCCTTTGCTATATTATGAGCAGGAAATAGTTTTTGATGGCGGCCCGTTTCATAATATTGATTATTCGCTAATGGTATCACTAATCTTCCTGCATTGTCAAAAACATCTAAATAGATTTTGGTAGGATGCGATAGGTCAAAAGCGATAGTAGTCCAATTACGAGTAGGGTTGGGCATCAACTGTAAGCTTGCTTTTGAAGTAATAGCTGCTGTTTTGATAATTGCCACTTCCTCGTTGGTATTTTCAGCTTCAGTAGATTCCCTATAAGTAACGAGTTCCTCTGGTTCTTCTAGTATCGCCATGTTACAAGCATTAATAGTTGCCAGAAAATCTACTCCTGCATTTACTTGAAAACCCGGTTGCATGGTAATAGAAGTACCTGCTACGTATAGCACTTTATTATGGTTCTTATATTCAATCACCGCATTGGAGGTAATGGTCTGTGCTGCATGAAAACCTTCTGAACTGGAAATGGTAATATTATTAATGGTCAATATATCATCGGTACAGTTATTGACAATAATAGCTGGACCATTACACACACAATTCGCATCAAAAAGGTCATTGGAAGTAAAAGGATTTCTATCGTCACAAGGCGTACCAGCATCGGGACACATTGCCGCTTTAAATTTCATTTCACTAAAACCGCTACAACTATTGCCATTCCAATTACTCAAGCCACTTATTAAAACATAACGAGCAGATTTGCCTGTAAAATCGGGTCCTTCAAAACCTTCATATATACTGCTTCCAGAGGCTTGTGCCCATTCATACACTCCAAATTCCTCCCAGTTTGTACCATCTATGGACAAATCTATGGCAACTTGTTTGAATCCTTTCCCCGTTTGACCAGTTACATTATAATTCCAGATATGAGAAGTGCCAATCGGCATCACGCTTCCCAGGTCATAGCGTATCCAATGCGTATTGCCTCTTGCGGAATTGGGATTGGCACTTGCTTGACAAGATAGCCAAGCATCACTAGCATTGGTGCTATGTTTTTCGGTTGGTGCGCAAGCATCATAAGGTGGAAAATTAGTAAATTCTGGACAATCCCCATTGGGGCAGTCAATGCCCACACAAGTACAATTCGCATCGTAGGTATCATTAATGGTATCGGGGTCACCATCATCACAAGGCGTACCTTCTGGCACGCAAGCTAATTCGCATTCATAACGATAGAGGTAAAGGCTATTTATAATTTTAAAGTTATCATCCAATTGAAAAGGGGTTTTCCAAAGAACGGTAAAAAGTTCTTTACCTGTATTTTCTTTATGGCGCAATTCTATATAATAAAATTGACCAGCAGTTAAAGATGGCATACTGGTTGTACCTGATGAATTGGCTACTAAGGTAGCGTCATTGGGGTCAGTCGTCAAACTAAAATATAAATCAGCCCTGTCATCTGCGGAAACTTGCCATTCGTAATCTCCTGTAACAGGTACTTGTAGTATGGCTTTTACTACTGTACCAAAACTATCTACCTGCTTTACAGAAGGCTTGTAAATGGCAGACAGCAATTCCGAGCGGCTAGGCTGAAGCGGATAAGCGGCTGCATTTTCTAAATCACTTACATTTTTACCTGGAATATTATCATAATATAAGGCTTGTAGTACCCCTCGTTCTCCTGCACAATTGGGTAAATTATCGGGAATGCCTATACAATTACAAGCCCCATCTTCTTGGTCATTGCTCGTAGTAGCATTGCCGTCGTCGCAAGGCGTTCCTTTTTCAGGGCAGAAGTTATTACAAGAGTCGTCATAACCATAGAAATAATCTTCTCCAATCGTTTGCCATTCGGTATTGGCAAAAGGTGTGCGCCAACTGACTCTTAATAGGTCGGAACCACCTCCTTCAACATGATGTATTTCAAAATAATAATACTGCCCTGCGGTTAGGTTAAGACTATCTGTTTGTTCAGGCTTTTTATCATGCTGAGCATAATTAGCACCCGATGCTTCTACGAATAAGCTTAGATTAGCAGGGTCGCCGTTACTGCTTAGAAAAAATTGGACCACATCTTTTCCCGTTATATTAAAAATATACTTTCCCGTTTCAGGAACAACTATAAACCCTTTAATTAAAGAGGCATAATAATCATTATAATTAGCAGCAGTTTCTAAAGACCGAATGACTTCACTACCGCTAGGGCTTTGTGGATAAACAGGATTGATATACTGACTGCCATTATGCTTTTCATAGAGTAGCCATTGGGCTTTCCCCTTTTCTCCCAAACAGGCAGGTTGTGCAAAAAGCGTCGTATTGATGAATGTTACTAATAAAGATAGAAGGCAAAGTTTATATAAAAAGTGGTTCATTTTTTAATTGTTAATGCTAAGTGATGTATAAATGCTGAGTGTTGTTACTTACCACTTACTTCTACCCTAAACATTCATGAAACCTATGGGCATGGAGCCAGGACTATGGCTATAAAAATTCCCAATATTTGGTAACACATCGCTTAGATTACCCGAAGGTAAGCCATACCACAATGCCATTTCTGCAAAATATTCGTCTGTAGAAATCTGTGGAATAATACTTGCCCGCCCGCCTGTAATCATGGGATTGTCAGCCAAGTATAAATCTGGATAAGGTCCATAAATGTCTTTGCCCTTTACCGCACCCCCTACTACTAAAGCATTGCCTCCCCAAGCATGGTCGGTACCTGTTCCATTGCTGGTCATGGTGCGGCCAAAATCGGAAATAGTAAAAATGGTCACTTTATCTTCTAACCCTAATTCCACTAAGGCATTGTATAATTCGCCAATAGCAGTACTCAGTTCTTCTAGCATGATGTCCTGACTTTCCAATAAATTGTGGTGGTGGTCCCAACCGCCATAATTGACAAAGAAAGTCTGTCGGTTCATTTTGAGTAGGTCTCTAGCAGCAATTACTTTGGCAATCATTTCCAAGTTAGGAGCTAACCTACCACCAGAGAAAGTGGTTGCAAAGGGGGGCACTTTATCAATGGCGTGGGTAAAATCGGATTGAGCCATTAAAGCATTTTGTTTCAATCCAGCATAGGTAGATTGGAGAATATTGCTATAATTTTGAGCTAATAAACTATTGACGGCATCCGTTCGAGTCCGATTGAGGAAACCATTATTACTTCCCCCACCTATAGCAGTCAATCCTGTTACCCCCGTATTCTTTATGGCATATTCAATGACGGAATTGCCAGCCTGAAAAACATTTTTGCCCGAAAGAGAGATATTCATAGAAATGTTTTGGTGTTCATTCATGCTTTGCATAATGTCCGCCATACGCCCTCCCCAACCAGAGGCGATAGTTCTATTTTGTGGAACAGAAGTCTGCCATTGATGAATCTGGTCGGAATGCGAAAATAATCCTTGGGGTCTTTTATAAGGGTTAGTTTTATAATCTGTTTCATCGGCTATGGGATGTACCAAGGTGCCAATGCTACTTACAAAAGCGGCTTTTCCTTGCTCAAATAAGTTTTGAATAGCTCCAAATTTGGGGTGTAAGCCAAATTCTTTACCCATAGGGTTTAACGGATTAATGGGCAATAAATCCGCCTGCGGCAATGCCATACCTGCTCGGGTAGCGGCATATTCATCATATTCGTTTGTTCCTCTTGGCACTAATATATTAAAGGAATCACAACCCCCTGCCAACAGAATGCACACCAATGCTTTATAATCATTATTGACCAAAGCAGGTTGGGCAGCTAAGGCATTGAAAGTGCTTAAATTGAGTATAGAAGACAAAAAAGTAGTGGAGCCAATGGCTGCACAGCTTGCTTGCTCAATAAATTTTCTTCTGGATAATTTATGGTGCATATTTTTGTTATCGTAACCGTCAAAAATTTATTTGACTGGTTCATTATTAAAATTTCATTTCAATTTGACTGCTACTTCAAAATCAAATAATCTGGCGAAATTAGCGTCAAATACATAGCTATATCCAATTGAAACGCTGTCCCTTCTACTGCCACTTCTATCATTGCGTTTTTAATAATCGTTTTGGTTTCTTCGCTCATTTGACCATGTACTAAAACCAAGTTCAATCGCTCAATTAACTCATCTATTTTGCCTGCTTCAATTAGGCTTAATTCGTGGGCAATATCCAAGACTACCTTATTATCACCGTCAGCAGAAGGTCCGTCTGGAAAAATAGTTCCCCCCCGTACCAATTTATTGTCAAAAATCCATTTATGCACTTCATTCGTATAGCCGATAGTGGTCGAAGCATGGGTAATTTGAAATTCAGGGGCAACCAAATCAGCACCAGCTATGGCTCCAATGGGTTGAAAATTGGGCAAGAAAAAATTAAAGACACTCGGAGAATATAAAGGACGTTGTTCCGTTGCTCCATAAAAACTCCCAAAAATACCATCTACATAATCTCCCAATGGTCCGTTAGCATTAAAACTTTTTAACAATTGTACATGCCGTATCATGGGCTCTTTGAGTTTACTACTATAATTAGTGTTGAGGGTACAGGCACGCGCTTCTGGGTCCGTCAAAATAGCGCTAACGACTGCTTTCATGTCTCCTCTTACCCCTTGACCATTATCATTAAAAGCAGTAGCGACTCGGGCAATATAATTGGGACTTGGATTGGAGGTTACTAGCCGTTGAATTAGTCGCCGTGCCAAAAAAGGCCCCACATTGGGGTGATTAAATAGATTATCTAGGGCATCATTAATATCTGCTATGCCATCAACAGGGTCTCTGTTCGGCACTACGGTTCCATTTAATAAAGTCTTTTCTCCAGGTTCATGCTGACTATTAAACATTTGCATAGGAATAGTATAGCTGTAATAAGCATCTTCGGCACAACATTTACCAAAGCTGGTTCTATCTCCCCAAGATAATCCTGTAAATATTTTTGCAAATTCAGCAATATCATCATTATCATAGGTAGGAATGGGGTTTCCTTCCTCATCCAATTTTCGAGTGCCATCTATATTTAATTCATATAAACCAATGGTGAATAATTGCTGAATTTCTCTAGCATAGTTTTCATCTGGAAAGCGATTTTTTGACAAATCTGTTTTTCGATTATTTCTATGGGTCAGATAATGTCCCATAATCGGATGGAGGGTAACATCATATAATAAATCCCGATAATTGCCAAAAGCGTGTTTCACCAACAAATCATAATAGCTTGCCAAGCCCAAAGGTTGCGTTTTAAAGTCGGGAACGGCTGAAACGACCACAATTTCGCTTAAAGCCAATGCTACTCTGGCACGCAAGACATCTGGTTCCGTCATGGCATATTTCCACCAGCTATATAAAAAATAACTATTCACCCAAGATCCAGCAAAGCCACTAGGGTCTTCTCCGTTGGCCGTTAAATGGTCTTTATGCCGTTGAATCAACTCATTACAATAGCCCAGCAAAGTAAAATCAACAGGCATCGCCAATTGTTCCTCCAGCCAAGTGGTAAAACCTTTATCAGCCGTAGCGACAATCGTTTCATAATCAGCTCCTAGTGTAGCCTGTGCCAAAAATCGGGAGGAGGCATTTAAGTTGGGTAATAAGCCCAATCCATTTAAGGTTTCTTCGCCCGTAGCATCAGCATTAGCACTACTGGTAGTAATAGTGACATCCAGATAATTGCCTTCGCCGATAGTTTCGGTATAATCTTGGGCAAAACTGCCTAGACTTATACCATATAATAGGAGTTGAATAAGCACAATTTTTTTCATACTAAAAAGTTATTAAACGAGGGTCTTCAAAGGAGAAAATGGGCATAAAAGAATTTGTCCAAATGGATAAATTACTTTTTCATCATCAAGTATTAAAAAGTTGAGGGGTTTTAAAAAGTTGAGGTGATTATTCTTTTTTTGGGTGGAAGATTACTGGCGAGTAAATATATAAAAATATAAAATAGTAATTTATAGTTTTTTGATGGAATTTGTAATTAGTGTATCAAAAATGTCTTTTTTTGGAGACTTTTCAAAAGGCAAATCAACTCTTTTTACACGCTATCTTTTTATTACTCACAAAAATACTACCAAAAGTTTGATTCCCTCTTTTCGTTCTTTCTTTTGACATGCTATCTTTTTACGACCCACAAAAATAGTCCCATACTAATCGTAATCATTAAAGCGGATAAATAACCTACTGACGAGTAATCCTCGCTGCTAATAAAAAAAGACAAAATAATGGGAGCAAGTGCTATGCCTAAAGCAAATATAGGGTTGGCAAAAAGGATAGTCCTCCCACTTGAATCAATGACTATTAAAGTGCCGAATAGATAGGGGTTAGCAAAAGCCCAAAATGTAGAAAATAAGGTTATAGATAATAAGAATGGTGTATTTTGATGACCGTAATTGAATAGACACCATAGACATACTAATTGTCCAATCAGCGTAATAATTAAGGGCAGCGTTCTGCCCCACTTTACATCTATTATTGTAGCCATCATAGCGCCTATAAAAGAACCTGCCATAGAAATAGATAGGGCTTTACCTACAAAAGTAGCTTCTAAGCCAAAAGCATTACCGATGCGCTCCACATACGCCCAAGTACCACCTTGAGCAATAAAAAAAGTTAATAAACCGATTATTCCTATCAATGGTAATATAAAACCAGCCGTATTAGCGGTTACTGTTTCTTGCGAACGGTCTTTTCCACGTTGAGGCATAAATAGCACAACCATTATCAGCGCAAGCAAGGCGGTTAATGACTGTGCATGTATTACTGGGGCAGGGCTTGCCATGTCGGCTATATAAGGCGGCAATAGAAAAAGAAAAAAAGCTGCCAAAATTGTTTGCCCCGCAAAATACAATCCATAGTATCGTTCTGGAAATAGGGTATCACTTATATGGGCAGCAAAAATGCCTGCTAAGCCTCCTTGTGTCAAACCATTTAAAAATCGTAGCAATAGGAAAGTGCCAATTTGGTCTTTATAAGTAATAGACAAAAAGTTAAGAGCTATCAGGGCTGCCAATAAACCTGCTGCTGTCCATCGCCAATTTATTTTTCTAGCAAAAAAGACAAAAGCCGTTGCCGCTACAAAAAAGCCTGCCAAATCTGCCGATGCTAACCAACCTAACTGCTGGTCTGTAATATCTATATGCTCTGCTACTGCCCCTACCAATAGCGGCAATAATAAAAATATAAGAATAACAGCCAAGCCCATTATTATAGAGGTCGCTACTGCCCAATAATTGTTTAAAGATTTTTCTAAAGTGGTATCGGTCATCGTTTTACAGTTTTGAATACGGCATCATTTCGTATCTTTTTAATAATCTGGGGTAATTAATGACAAAAGTATCGGATTCTTTGAAAGAATCCGATACTTTATCTCTCCCCATTGAAACGATACATCATTTCGACGATTCTGTTTGTTTGTCGTATGCTGCAACGAGCGGATAAATAAATAAAATACTCAAAATAATTAAAACGATAGCTCCCCAAGGAACGGTCGTTACTGGATAAAACAATAATAAAGTACCTGTTAATAACGGACCTAAAGCTTCGCCAATAAAATTGGCAACGGCACCAAGCGCAATCAGTTTTCCTGTCTTATCATAATAAGCCTGTAAACTCAATAAGTAAGTAAAAGTAAAGACCCAAGCCAGATTAAAACAAATGCTTACAAAAGCATACTGCCACGCACTCATGGGAATAACCATACGCAGTAAAGCCAATATTGTCGCTATCATCCCAACTAAAAAAGGCAATTTCAATCCCCACTTATCAGATATTTTGGTGACTAACCAAGCAGCAACTATTGCCGCCAAAAAAGCAAAAATCAAGACCCAACTTACAAAATTAGTAGCGATGGCATTGGCATGAGCTATTCGCTCCAAGTAAACCCATATAGACATATCCGCAGCTTGAAAGCACAACACACTCGCCAATAAACCTATTATGTTTTTATTGCGAAATATAGCGAAGTCAATGCCTTTAGATGTTTTTATTCCTAATGAAATATGACGATAGTACCAACCTACTAACCCCATCAATACTGCAAAACCCGCCAATAAATAGAACCCAGCATGAATACCAATAATATTCACCAATCTTGGAATTAAATAAAAGCAGACAATGCCCACTATTGCCATACTCACTTGATACATAGCATAGCCTCGTGGTGGGTCCTCCAAGCTGGCAAATGCCCCAAAAGTTCTTGAATACATAATGCCTTGTAAAATACCCGCCACCAATAATACTGGATAAGCCAACCAAGAACTGATAATTAAGGTACACAATCCATACAATAAAGCAATACAAAATGCTAAGGTTCTGATTAAGGTTAACAAAGGGATACTCCGAAACCAATAAAGCGATAACAGGCTGCCCAGCATTAATCCAAACAAATTGGCACTACTCAGCCAGCCCATAGCCGATTCGGATACTACTCCAGCTTCTACATAAGGCTCAAATAATAAGGGCGCAGACATGGAAAACACAATGCCCAAAAATGCAAAAGTAGCAATCCAAAAAAGGGCAATTTTATTGATGCTCATACGGAAAAAAGGTTTCCAAAATAGCAGAAAACGCAAGGAATATAAAATCCTTACGTTTCCACTTATCTAAACTTAATGAAATGATTCGTTAGGTACTATCCTGAATTAAGGGAGTTAAGCTAATCAATAAAACGCCACTCTTAAATCTACACCAAAAGCACGACGAGGATTTAATATGCCTGTAACTGCCAATACATTTTCAATACCGTGTGCAAGATAGACTTCATCCGTAAGGTTCTTTCCCCAGACTGCAACACTGTATTTACCATTGGCAAAATTAAGTCCCAAGCGAGCATTAAGTAAAGTAGCCGGTTCTCGAGCTATATCAGGATTGTTCAAGATATCATTAAAAGCTTTGCCAGAATGATTGATATCTACCCTTGCCAGCAATTTGGTTTTTTCGCCAATAGTGGTTGTGTATTGAGGGGAAATGCTCCAGGTGTTTTCAGGCACTTTCGCCAGTTTATTGCCTCTTAGGTTAGTAGGTCCACCTGTTTGGTCAGCAGAGAATGGAAAGTCACCATATTCAAAATCCAACACCGAACCTGACATTTCTACCTGAAATCCTTTTGCCAAAATAGCCGTTAGTTCCCCTTCTATTCCCCAACCATCGGATTCAGGAGCATTCGCAACTTTCGTAGAAGCGGCTTCTACGACTACCTCTTGTTTGTCGAAATACTTCATAATAAAACCAGCAGCATTAAATCGAACTCTGTTTCCAATTTTTGATTTAAAACCGATTTCGTAATTGTTGATAAATTCAGGGGCAAAAATCAAGTTAGACGCTTCTGGAAAGGCATTTTGGGTATAATTAAATCCAGCACCTTTAAAACCTCGAGCAAAACTCACATAAGACATCATATCATCTGAAATAGCGTACTCCAATTTGACATCACCTGTAATCGCATTATCTTTTTGATTATGTTCAAAGGGAGCGTTTTCTGTGGCAAAGTCAGGAAAGAAGGCAGTAATTAACGGAAACCCTAATGCATCCACTCCCGCTTGACTGGGCACATGCGATTGAACATAGCTCAGGTCTTTATTTTCATTCGTATATCTAATTCCTGCGGTCAATTTCAAGTCATCCGTTAATTTATACGTTCCCGAACCGAAGAGTGAAAAAGAGTTAGATATTGTTTCCGCTGTTGTAGAAGAGGATTCTTCATAGCCAGGGATGGAAAATCCATCTGGTAATCCTAATAAAGGAGCAATAGCTGGAACAATGTCTGCCCCTAAAATATTGGTGTCTTCTCCTCCGATTTTTTCATTAGCATAGAATATTCCAGCCACATAAGCAAACCTTCGGTCACGGTCAGAATTTATCCTGACTTCTTGTGTAAAGGTGCTGAACTCTTGAACTCTTGAGAAATTAGCGAGGAAAAGGGGTAAATAGTCTGCATCTTGCAAGTAGAAATCATCCGCTGAACCATATCCTGAAATGACGTTAAGAAAATTACCATTTCCTATATCTGCTTTAATACGAAGCGAAGCACTTATTTGGTCTCTGTTAAATTCTACTGGCGTATCTGCATCACTAACTCTATCCTCAGGGGCTTCGATAGGGATTAAAGAACCATCTACATCTCGAACACCCAATGCTATCCCAGTATCTTCTGAGGATTTATCAGTACTCCAGTTAACATCTAAAATAGCATCTACTTTTTCGGAAGCCTTGAACAAAAGAGAACCTTTTAGCCCTGCAAAGTTCATTTTATTTTCTGCATTTTCATTATTCAAATCAACAAAACCTGCTTCGCGTCGGCTTAATGCTCCAGTTAGACGAAGGGCTAATTTATCGGGTGCTAAAACTACATTCCCCTTAGCTCTAAGCTGGAAGTAATTTAGGTTCCCAGCACTCAATTCTACTGCGCCTGAATTGGACATTTTTGGATTTTCAGTTATTACATGAACCACTCCACCAACTGTGTTTTTTCCAAATAATGTCCCTTGTGGTCCTCTTAAAACTTCTATCCGTTCTACATCCATTAAGGTAGCATTAAATCCAAAAGGTCGAGATTGGAATATATCATTAATATATAAACCAACACCTTGTTCTGTTCCCGGATTCGCAACATTGTCGGTAGAAATTCCTCTAATAGACATATTGACTTGGGAAGGACTGTAGGCATCATAAATCAGACCTGGCGCTGTCGTTAATGCTTCCAAGGAGTTCGTTGCAGACCGATTTTGCAAATCTACTCCTGTTAAGACGGTTGCTGCAACGGGTATTTTTTGGAGGTTTTCTTCCACCCGATTGGCAGTTACGACTACATCTTTCAACTGGATGCTGCTTTCACTCATTGCTACATTTTGAGTAACATTTCCTGTACCTGTAATGGTAAATTGTTGGTCTTCGTAACCTGTATAAGTAATTTCGATAACCGCATTGGGTTCTACAGATAAGGAATAAGTACCATCGAAGTCCGTAATAGTTCCAGTTGAAGTACCTTGTACCAAAATATTAACCCCAATCAAAGGTTCTCCATTAGAAGCATCCGTTATAATGCCCGAAACAGTTACTTGGGCACAAAGAAAAATAGGGAAGCATATCATAGATGCTATTAAATAGTATAGAATTCGCTTTGCCATAATAACTCTTTTTAATTAAGTTAAATATTAAGTGCTAATGTTGTTATATGTAGGTGGTATTTTACGAAGTACTTAGCTAATATTTTCAGCTAAAAACTGAAATACGGTCATGGCTTCGTCATCTACTTCTAAACTCTTAATTTCATAATCTCTACAAGCAGAATATTTGGCAATAACCACCTTATGCTTTCGATTGATATAAATGTATTGCCCGAAAATGCCCATTGCACAAAAATCCTCATTGGGAAATTCAGGCAACCACCATTGATAGCCATAACCAAACGATTCATTAGGCGAAAGCGGATTGTTTTTGCCGGGCATTAAATGAGGTCCATCAGGCGTATAGGAATCTTTTATCCATTGTGGAGCAATAATTTGTTCGCCTTTATTGTTCTTACCCTGATTCAAAAATAACAGTCCAAAACGGGCATAATCTCGAAGTGTGGCATTCAATCCACCCATAACGGCTTCATTGCCAGCGGGGTCACACCACCAAAAGGCATCTTGTTCAGCACCCATTTTTTTCCACAATTTTTCACTCATATATTCAGAAAAGTCCATACCTGTCGCTCCCTTTACCACCATTCCTAAAACATGAGTATCCGTAGAGCAATACACATTAATTTTTCCTGCTTCCGTATCTTTGGGTAGATTAGTTATAAATTCATCCATATTGCCACGTAGCCATGCCTCCATGAATGCATCAATACCGTATGCTACATCAGGGTGAGCATAATCTTCTACAAATTTTACCCCCGAAGACATTTGTAATACATTTTTAATAGAGACACCTTCATATCCACCGCCTTTTAATTGAGGCGCATATTTGTCCACAGGGTCATGAACAGATGCTATATATCCTTCCTGAACAGCGATGCCTACCATAGCAGAAGTAAACGACTTAGCTGTGGAAAAAGAAATATGTAATTGGTCCTCACTATGCCCTCTAAAGTAATCTTCATATAAAATAGCTCCCTCTTTTATTATAAGGAATCCTTGTGTTTGGGTGCTATCTAACCAATCTTGTATTTTTTTCTTTTTATTATTATAAAGATAGGTGGACGGTATCGCTTTTTCTGCTCTTGGCAATTCATAAACAGTTGCTGCCTTTGCTACCCTTTTAGATGGAAAATGTTTGTGAAAATTACGAAACCGTTCATCCATTCCTTCCTGTTCAACGATTAAGGAATTAAAGGATAGTTCATTCGTAATGATAGATTTGTCTTTTCGCATTTAATATTTCATTTTAAAAAATTATTTTCAAACGCAAAAATCCAAAATTGAGCCATAGCTATCACAACGGAAAGTGTTATTTTTTCTATGGAAAATGATTTTTCCAAAAAAAAATTAATACCTTTAGGTATAAGGGGTCAGGAAAAAAATAACCTACCCAATCTGACTTGTTCTTTTTCCGTCTAAGAAATGCTAAAAATAGAGCCGTAGCCCAGCTATGCCTCAATTTTTAGCATTTCTTACACAAAAAAATAACTACGTCATAACGGGTACTTTATTTATTTCCTGACCCCTAACTGATAATTCCTATTGTTCTAATCAATCCTAACTTATGGAGCTATTAACAGAATTTAATAATTCTAATAGGTTTTTTTCCCAACTGGCAAAAGGCATTGCTGGAAAACAGCACCAAAGGTTAAATATGCAATCCATAATTTTTCCTGCTTCTGTAGGAGAAGGAATGATTCATGTTATTTCAAAAAGTCCTGAATTCTTTTTTACAATAGTTAATGTGGATTTGCAAGAGCAATTTTCCTATCAATCTATTGAATCAACCCAACAAAGTAATTGTGCAGATTTCGTATATGAAAATTATGAATCTAACAGTAGTTTTTTAGGAAATGAAGAGTATTTTACCGTAGATAGGCCACCTGGTAAGTGGCAACATCTTACCATAGCCATACCCAAAAGTATGTTGCCAGCTAACAAACCTACTCAAGAAATACATCATATTTACAATCGTTTTTCTGCCAACCCCTATATTAAAAATACACTAAAGGCTTTATTCGATATAAAAATTATTGATTGTTCGAAAATGCTTTCCATGGAAGCTAAAGCATTAGATATAGCTTCTCTCTGGTTAAATTTTTTACAACAGGAGGTAAAGCAGGATAACAAATTATATTTAACCAGTTACCACGAAGCGTGCCTTCAAGATGCTAAGCAGATTTTAGACCAACAATATCATACGCCTCTTACGATTAAACAACTCGCTAGACAAATAGGAATGAGTCCTTCTTCTTTAAGAAATGGGTTTCGGCAACTATTCAATACAACTATCCGCCAATATAGTATTCAATTGAGAATGGAAAAGGCTTGTCAATTATTGAAAGAAACAGAACTGCCACTTTCCCAAATCTGTTTCTTGGTAGGTTATAATAATGAAGGGCATTTTGCAGATATTTTTAAGCGCAATTACGGTAAATCCCCATTTGCCTATCGGCAGGAATTTAGAAAACTTGGGTGAAATCGAACAAAAGTGGGTCTAGGCCAAATTGGACTATACCATAATTTGTTCATACACTTTTTGAACTTTTTATGCAAAATATATTTGATTTATTTCTTCCGCTTCGCCTTCCCGTTTTTTATCAACACCGTTCGGCGATTGCTAAATCCACCTTCCGTATGTTGCCGATTGACAGGAGAAATGATATAGGTATAGGTTTTGCCCTCTTCGTAATCAGGGTCATAAATGGTGTTATAATTTTTAGCATTAAAAGAAGTAATCTTAAAAATGTTCTCAGCAGTATTAACATTCCCAACCCATTCCCCTTCAAACTTATAAATAACGTAATAATAGGGCTTGTCTTTTATATTTTCTTTGTTCTTCTTTTTCAAGAAACTGAATAAACCTCTTTTTTGTTTTTTCCCTATCCAACTGATTTTCAGTCCTTTATCTCGTTTTTTTATTTTCCTTAAACTGGGAGAGGGGTGATAAGGCAAGTTCAAAAATTTCATTTCCGGGATCATCGCAGGCTTTTGATAAATGCGCCGCAAAGAATCTGCGAACCCCAATGGATTATTGCGGACCGACTTGGTACTAAAATAGATACTTCCTTGGGTGTGATAGGTATTTCTATTCAATCGGATTTGGTTGGGCAATTCTGCAGGGTCAAGCCAGTCGATCACATTTGGATTTCCTACTTTATAAGCCGCATGGCCAACGTACAAATTTCGTCCAAAAGCATGACGACTCCACCACTCTACCAACGTTTTGTGATCCGCAATAGGAAAGCCGATGTGCCAATAAATTTGTGGCACCACGTAATCTATCCATTCGTTGCGCATCCATTTTAGTACATCTGCATAGAGGTCATCGTAGCAGGTCTGCCCAGCACGCGTGTCGCTCCCTTGAATAGGGTCAGCCGACCTATTGCGCCAAACACCAAAGGGGCTAATCCCAAATTGTACATAAGGCTTTAGGGTCTTAATCGTATCTGCTACTTGTCGGATCAATAAATCTACATTTTGCCGTCGCCAGTCTTCAATGTCATTAATCGCTCCCCGTCGCTGAACAAAATCTACTGAATCTGGAAAAGGAAGGTTTCTAATTTTATAGGGATAAAAATAATCATCGAAATGAATAGCGTCTATATCATAATTACTGACTATCTCGGCAACGACCTTCGAAATATGATTTCTGACCTCCGGTTTAGAAGGATTGAAATAAAAGCGACTGCCATATTTTAAAAACCAGTCTCGATGTTGCCATAGTGGATGATTGGCAGCTAGGTTAAACGTATCCAAATCAAAAGTAGCTCGATAAGGATTAAGCCAGGCATGAAACTCCATGCTTCGTTTATGGGCTTCTTCCACCATAAAACTTAATAAATCAAAATCCTTTTGGTCGGGTACTCGCCCCTGCTGACCAGTCAGGTAAGCAGACCAGGGTTCATAAGAGGATTTATAAAAAGCATCCGCAGCCGGTCGAACTTGAAAAATGATAGCATTCATCCCCATTTCTTCCAATTCGTCCAACATTTTGAGGTATTCGTATTTTTGCACGCTCGTTTGGTGACTGGCTTTGGGAGGATAATCAATATTGGCAATAGTAGCTACCCAAACCGCTCTGAATTCCCGCTTGGGAAAAACGGGTTGGGCTTGCAAAGCTGGAGAGATGACTAGAAAAGATAAAAATATAATAAGGTTTCTCATGGAAAATTTATTGCAAAAAAATTGTTAGACGAAGCAAAAAAACGAAATTTTAATAACTTATAAACTAAAATTTCTCGATGAAAATAGAAAGAATGTTATAGGAAAGCAAAGTAGTAGCAGAAAAAAACAAAAAAGGAGCCCTCAAGTAAAGATTCCTACACTCCAGAAGGGAAGAGGAGTGTAGGAAGACTAAACATACTATGAGAAAACTTTCGCAATATACAGCAATATATTTCAAAAATCAACATATTATTATTTTTGGGATGTTTTGATTTCGTAATTGGGTATTTTTATTTAGAATACGGTCATGAAAAAGAGGGCATCTAGGAAAAGAAAAGGAAGAAGAAAAGAAAAAATTCCTGCAACTTAGGAGGGACAAAGATGCAGGAATCAACAACTAAAATAAACAAACATACTATGAGAAAACTGACACAAATATATATATAATATTTAATATATTTTTGAATAATTTAAGTAACGGACTAAAAATTAATGCGATAGGTATTCTTTTTATAGAACACGGTCAAAAAAATCTTAAAAATGGTGCTTAGAAATAATCAAAACCTGAAAAGCGTGCCACCCATTAATAAGAGCAATATATTTTAATCGCGGGGTATACAGAAATACATGAAGAGAATTCTGAAACTATTACTCCGTCAATAGTTAGCAGAAATGAGGACTAAATGGGTTGTTCTAATTATATTTGCGCCGTTTTGCGAGATTTTTCTTTTCTTTTTGATTAGTCTCGTGACCTAAAATCAAAGAACAGTTTTTCAAGATAACACTTCTAAATAGAAATAGTTTTAAATTAATAAAATAAAGAATATGAAATTTGATTTAATTGTAATTGGTAGTGGACCAGGTGGTTATCCAGCAGCTATTCGAGCTTCTCAGTTGGGGATGAAAGTCGCTGTAGTAGAGAAAGAGTCCCTGGGAGGTATTTGCCTCAATTGGGGTTGTATCCCGACAAAGGCATTGCTCAAAAGCGCACAGGTTTTTGAATATATTGTCCATGCGGCAGATTATGGAATCCGGGTAGCGAAGCCCAAAGTGGATTTTTCAGGAATGATTCAGCGGAGTCGAGAAGTGGCAGACGGCATGAGCAAAGGTGTTACCTTTTTGCTAAAAAAGAATAAGGTAACAGTGATAGAAGGTTTTGGCAAATTGACAAGGGGTAAAAAAGTAGAGGTAGAAGACAAGGAAGGAAAATGGACTACTTATGAGGCCAAACATATCATTATTGCAACTGGCGGGCGCGCAAAAGAATTGCCAGGTTTGCCGATTGATGAAAAAAAAATAATTGGATACCGCCAAGCGATGAGCCTTGAAAAACAGCCCCAAAAAATGGTCGTGGTTGGAGCGGGAGCAATTGGGGTTGAGTTTGCCTATTTTTATCATTCCATTGGTACAGAAGTAACGATTGTTGAGTTTATGGAGCAAGGGTTGGTACCAAGAGAAGATGAAGAGGTCTCTAAACAATTAGGAAGAATTTACAAGAGAAAAGGCATCAAGGTGTTGGCTAATACTGCAGTAGAATCGGTAGATACCAAAGGAAAGGGTTGCAAAGTCATCACTAAAAACCGAAAAACGGGTAAAGAAGAAACCATTGACTGCGAAGTAGTGCTTTCTGCTGCTGGTATTAGCCCAAATACAGAAAATATAGGGTTAGAAGTACTAGGAATCGAAATGGATCGAGGCTTGATTAAAGTAGATGAATTTTATAATACTAATGTTTCCGGTATCTATGCCATAGGAGATATCATAGCTGGACCGGCATTAGCGCACGTCGCTACGGCAGAAGCCATTGTTTGCGTAGAAAAAATTGCTGGGTTACGCCCCGAACCGATTGATTATAATAATATTCCAGGATGCACTTATTGTTCGCCTGAAATTGCCTCCGTCGGTTATACTGAAAAAGCGGCAAAGGAAGCGGGTTATGAGATAAAAGTAGGCAAGTTCCCTTTTTCTGCTTCTGGTAAAGCGAGCGCAGCCGGTGCAAAAGAGGGCTTTGTTAAGGTCATTTTTGATGCCAAGTATGGTGAGTTTCTAGGCGCACATATGCTAGGATATAATGTGACAGAAATGATTGCAGAGGTCGTGGCTGCCAGAAAGCTGGAAACGACTGGACATGAGCTCATTAAAACCATTCATCCACACCCGACGATGAGTGAAGCCATCATGGAGGCAGCAGCAGCGGCTTACGGAGAAGTAATTCATTTATAGTCAATCAATCGAGATGGTTCAAATCTTTGTCACCGGTGGGACTTTTGATAAGGAATATAATTTTATAACTGGAGAACTATATTTTAAAGATACTCACTTAAAAGAAATGTTTACGCGGGGACGCTGCAACCTGGCTATTGATGTGAAAACCCTTATGATGATAGATAGCTTAGAAATGACGGACGCAGATCGAGAGATAATTGCTCATAACTGTAAGCGGTCTAAGGCTAAAGAAATTATTATCACGCATGGCACAGATACAATGGTGAAAACGGCAGCGTACCTAGCCAAACAAAAAATTGGAGGAAAAACCATTGTGTTGACTGGCGCAATGATTCCCTATGCCTTTGGAACATCTTCTGATGGTTTTTTTAATTTGGGTAGTGCTTTGGCTTTTGCCCAAGCCTTACCCGAAGGGGTCTATGTTGCCATGAATGGGCGTTATTATCTATGGGACAATGTTCGAAAAAACCGAGAGACTGGTTATTTTGAAGAAATGGACTGACGTCAATTTTATCTTAAAAAGCAGGACTATCATCTAATATTTTCTTATGCAAATAGACAAAGACCTAATTTTAAAACTGGAAAAGCTGGCAAGGCTGAAATTATCCAATGAAGAAAGAACTCAAATCCAAAACGATTTGAACAATATTTTAAAAATGATAGACAAATTGGAGGAATTGGATTTGGGAGAAGTGGTGCCACTTGTTTATGTTACCGATGAAACAAACGTACTGCGAGCAGATGAAATCAAAAACCAGCTTGATAGAATGGATGCTTTATCCAATGCACCGGACCAAAACGAAGAGTACTTTAAAGTGCCAAAAGTTATTGATCTATCTCAATAGGCTCTGTACTTAATCAATCTATATCCATCTCATCAATCGAACGAAATTAATCTGTTGTGGATTGGATAGCAATCTCCATAATGAAAAGAATTAAATCTATTGATCATGTTTTGCCTGGCAGCCATTAGCCGCTAGCGTCCTTTAATAAAAATCAGGAATGAACCCAATAATCTCTGTAAAAGACCTAAAAAAAACCTATATAATGGGCACGGAAAAAGTACATGCTCTTAAATCCATCACATTGGATATAAAGAAGAATGAGTATGTGGCTCTAATGGGACCTTCTGGCTCTGGCAAATCCACTTTAATGAATTTATTAGGCTGCCTGGACACTCCCACAGCCGGCGATTATGTGCTGAACGGAGAAAATGTAAGCACCCTGGATGACAGCGAATTAGCAGAAGTTAGAAATAAGGAAATTGGCTTTGTTTTTCAGACATTCAATTTACTCCCCCGGCTTTCTTCTTTGGAAAATGTCGCTCTACCTTTGGTCTATGCAGGATTCGCCAAATCCAACCGCTTAGACAAGGCGGAAGAAACTTTGACCCAAGTGGGGCTAGGAGACAGAGTAGAACATAAGCCTAATGAACTTTCCGGCGGACAAAGACAACGAGTCGCTATTGCCAGAGCTTTGGTCAATGATCCCGCCATTATTCTCGCTGACGAACCAACGGGCAATTTGGACACAAAAACTTCCATTGAAATCATGGAGATTTTTGAAAAACTACATCAAGCTGGTAACACGATTATTGTCGTTACCCATGAACCGGATATTGCGGCACACGCCCATCGGATTATTCGCCTTAGAGATGGTTTAGTAGAAAAAGACGAACCCAATAAAAATATTATTAGTGCCTATGATGCTACGCATCGCTACTTAAGCGGAGACCACGTGATAGAGTGACGGATGTTATTGAGGTATAGTTTCAATTATCAGCTCAAGCTGCCCTTTTAATTCTACAAAAATTTTAATAGCCTGCGCGTCCAAAAAAGCTTCTTTTACCTTTAATTCCTGAATATTGCCGGCTAGTTTTATTCCAGGTTGCAAATGATAAGCTGCAAGCTGGTCTTGAATCTGCTTTTTAAGTTGCAGTAGGTTTTCGTCCAAAGGATACTCCAAATTTTCTTTCAATTTGTTGATAATCAAATCATTAAATAACCAATTGGCGGATTTTAATAAAATATTTTTTGTATCTAACTGAAAGTCCAATTCCTTCATTTCGATCAAATTCTTTTTTTCATTGAAAACGGGTAAACCCTTCAAAAATAAGTTTCCTTGAAAATCGCCCTCTACTCCGACTCTAACCGCTAGCCGATTGCCGTCTTTCCACAGCGCAATATCTTCTATTTGTAAGACCCTTTTACCAAAATTATAGGTATTTCCTTTTAAGCTATCTAGCGCTATTTTCTCCGCTTCTAAAAAGGGAATATCGGAAAGAATCCGCATCAAAAACCCTTTTTTTTGATCAAAATCCTGGATTTGGGGCGGTAAAAGTGCGGTGTTTTTAAAAAATGCTCCTCCTTTCCCAACACTAACTTGCGTAAACCCCTGAATAAATAAAGTACTTATAATCGTATCATTCGCTGTCTTAAAAGGCGAAATTGCCAACCCATTAGGTGTAAATTTAAATCGAGAGTCGTATTCTTCGGAAATCAAGACGGGCTGCTGTAATAAATTCCAGGTTTCGAGTACGTACTCTTTTAGAGAAAAACTTCCTTTTATTTGTTCATCAATGGCATTCGTTATCATTTCTCTGCTCGAGTTTAGAACCCGATTGGCAATCAAGTTTATGGGCAAGTTTAGCCCCAAAACTTTTGCTTTAGGTACGGTGACCCATTGATGTTCAACTATTTCTGTATCTGTGTCCAAAGCCCAATCTTTATTTAAGCGAATAGTGGTCCGAAAGTCAAGCACAATTTCTCCTTCTGCACTTACATCTGTCAAAGCAAATCGCTTTTCTATCCATATATGCAGCGGAACCCTGTAATTGATCACAGTATCTTTTAAGGTCAAAGTAATCGTATCCGCTTTAGTAACGGTAATCAGTAAATTATCATTAGCCGCTTCTCGGTCTTCAAAAATGACGCCTTTGACCTGTTGGTTAATCACCTTTTCTAAGCTCGTTTTGCTAAGTAAAATGGGTATAAGAAACGTAGAAACTTGGTCTTTACCAGAGATGACAACTGGCTCATTCATCAATATAGGTTGTTTTGATTTACAGGCATGAAAGAAAAGCAGTATAAAAAGAAACCCGATTATTCGCACAATTTTTTAGCCCAAAAATAGAAAATATACGGCGAACAGTTGCCAGCATTGGGTACATAGGATAAATGGAAACTATACATGGAAAGCAGTCCTACCTGGCAGGGCTTTTTAAAATTTTTTGATAAAATTTAATTAGTCGCTTTTGTTCCTTTTCCCAATTAAAAATTGTTTTTGCTTTTAAACAATTGGCTTTCAACTGATTATAAAAAACATCTTCTGATAATAAACGGTTGACTGCTTCGACAAGGGTTGTTAGTGCCAAATCGTTTACCAAAAGCCCTACTTCTGTTTTTTGTATGATTTTTTTATATTCTGGAAAGTTTGGATGGATGGCAGGAAGACCAGCATGGATATAATCAAAAGTTTTATTCGCTAAGGAGTAATAATAGCTCAAACCTTTGTTTTCCAACAAATTTAAGCCAATATATGCATTTAGAGTTACTTGTTTGAGTGCCTTAGGTTTTAAATATCCCAAAAATTTCACTCGATTTTCTAAATCGAATTTTTTGGTCAAGGTCTTCAGTTTTTGCGATAAATCCCCCTCCCCTACTAACCATAATTGAGCATTTTGGATATGCGACATGGCCTCAATCATTTGCTCCAATCCCCTACCCTCATTTAATACGCCTTGATAAAGAATAATTTTGGAAGTTCTCATTGCTGCTGCCTGGTTGGCACTATCCATTTCCTGACTAGCTATATTCCGAATCAAACCAAAAGAAATACCATATTTTTTAGTAAAAATTTTTTGCAAACTTTCGCTTACGGTGTAGGCATATTTCAGTCGAGGGATGATAAAATTTCCAAGTGCTTCCCAAAGCCACTTTGTCAAAGGGCGATTGACTACTTCTGGCACTTCTGTAAAATATTCGTGGGCATCAAAAACGCAAATTTTCCCTTTTAATTTAGCTGCCAAAAAGCCGGGTAATAAGGTATCCATATCCACACTCCCCACTATATCAAAGCGATGAAATAGCAAATAGAAAAATAAGCGGAAATTATATTCCAGATAAAATAACTTTCCCCTTTGCAACCAACAGTTCAACCTTGCTTGAAAAAATGTTTTTTGGTCAAGTGGAATAGAGTTTCTCTTCTTTCTACCGAGCAGCGTTACCTCAAAGCCATTGATTGCCAGCGAATTACAAATCCTATTCATTCGCTGGTCATAGCTGAGATCATTAGTTACGGTAAAAAGGATTTTTTTAGACACGACTCAGATAATTCAAAATATTCCTTTCTATTCGCTCCAAAATAGGAGTTGCTGCTGCCTTTTCAAATCGCACTCCCGTAATCCTTTCGTACAATTCGGTATATCGGCTGGAAACAGCCCATACAAAATCGTTGGGCATCACGGGCATCGCTTGTCCTTCAAGTCCTCTAAATCCATTCTCCATGAGCCACTCTCGAACAAACTCTTTAGACAATTGTTTTTGCCTTACTCCTTTTTTTTGTCTTTGTTCATATCCTTCTTTGTAAAAATAACGAGAGCTGTCAGGGGTATGGATTTCGTCAATCAAATAGATTTTTCCGTCTTTCTTACCAAATTCGTATTTAGTATCTACCAAAATCAAGCCTTGTTCGGCTGCCATTTCTGTGCCTCTTTTGAATAGCGCATAGGTATATTTTTCTAGCAGCAAATAATCTTTTTCACGGACGATGCCCTGTCTTAAGATTTCTGCTCTAGAAATGTCTTCATCATGGCCCGTTGCTGCTTTGGTAGCAGGTGTAATAATCGGTGTAGGAAGCGGATCACTTTCCTTTAATCCCTCCGGTAAGGCCACCCCGCAAAGCACCCTTTTGCCCGATCGATAAGTACGCCAGGCATGGCCTGCCAAATACCCCCTAATGACCATTTCAATCTTAAATGGCTTACAAGCCAGACCAACGGCAACGTTTTCATCAGGTGTAGCCAATAACCAATTTGGGCAAATGTTTTTGGTTGCATTTAAAAAGTGTGCAGCGATTTGATTAAGTACTTGCCCTTTAAACGGAATGGGTCTCGGCAACACATAATCAAAGGCAGATATTCGATCAGAAGCAACCATAATCAATTGATCCTTAACTGTATAGACATCCCTAACCTTTCCTGTATAAAAAGCTGTTTGTTCAGGAAATTGGAACCGGGTTGCTTTTACAGATTGTTGTTCAATCGTTAGTTTTCCCATTTTTTCTTTTTCAACGCTTTGATTGGTCAATGTTTGGCTACAAATGTACTAAAATCAGAACGAGTTTTCCTACTCCCCAAAAAGGTAAAAGTCACTTTTTTCCAACATATTTTACACTATTCTTATATCAAACCAGGTTTTTATAAGAAAACCCTTTATATTCGACCTTTTTTAATAGTTTTTAAAGGCTTTTTGAAAACCCTCACTTGAAGTGAAATTCTACCTTCTTTGACAAATTGTGTGGAATACAGCCATTTAAAAGAACGAGCATTTTAAATGGCTGTATTCTTCCATAGCACAATTTTTGTCAAAGAACCAAATTCTATTAATATCAATAATAAAATCTCTTTAGATGAATCCTTTAACTAAAGCATTTTTTTACATTTTAGGTGTTTTTTTCCTAACGGCTTGCAGCAGCTCCAAACCCTTGACTCTGCATATGGCGGTAGAAAAAGGCGCTAATTTTAATTATGAAATAACCACTACCAATGATTTGGGCTTTTCCGTAATGGGGCAAGACATGTCCACCACGGGTCAAATGGTGTCGGATTATAATTTTTTAGTAAGAGAGGTTCAGCCTTCCGGAGTGACGGATGTGGACTTTAAAATCCAAAAAATGACACTCAACCAATCCGTCCCGATGTTGGGAGATGTGGCCTACGACTCGAGCAAAAAAGAAGAAGATAAAGACTCGCCTTTTAACGGGCTGAACGGCATGATCGGCAAAACGATGACCGCTAGTTTTAATCGACAAGGGGAAGTTACTAATTTGGAAGGCGTTCAACAAATTTTGGGTGAAGTGATGGATAAAATGAAAAGTGGAGGTCAAGCAAAACAATTGATTGATAATTTTATCGGTGAAGGTGCAATCAAAAAATCGCTGAACATGTTGACCGGTTTTTCACAAGGGAAGCCCCTAAAACCAGGCGATTCCTGGAATAGTAAATCAGAAGCCTCTGGCAGTATGGCCCTATTAACGGAGCATACTTATACCATTCGCGAACGCAAAAATGGCACCACCATTATTGATGTAACCGGCACCGCTAAAACCAATTCAAAAGCTGAGCCGGTCGAAATACAAGGGATGAAAATTTCTTATGATTTGTCCGGCCCAGTTACCGGAATCATTATTGTAGATGAAAAAACCGGTTGGGCAAAAACTTCTGATATTCAGCAAAATTTAAGCGGCAAAATGATGATGGGTGGCACTCCAATGGGCGACATGAGTTTGGATGCAAAAATGAAAATTGGAATAGCTGCTAAACGAATGTAGGATATTTTTAGGCCTATCAGACGGTAAAAATTGTATTTAGGTTTTTAATCTTTACTTGTCAAGAAAATTTTAACTGAGTAAAATATTTTTATGAAAATAAAGAGCTATTCACCTTTTTTCTTACTACTGCTGCTGGTTTCGTGCGTCCCCGCTCCTACTCCATTTGAGCAATTTTTAGCTACCAATGGTGGCAACACCTTTGACCTTTGTATCAAAAACGGAAGGGTCCTAGACGGCTCTGGATCAGCCGCTTACGCAGCAGATATTTTATTAAAAGGAAAAACGATTGTTTATATCGGAAAGACAGATAGCAGCAAAATCGATTGTATTCAAACGATACAAGCATCGGGGAAGGTTATCACGCCTGGATTTATTGATGCCCACGCTCACGGCAATCCTCAAAATACACCCGATTTTAAAAACTTTCTGGCAATGGGCCTGACGACGATCTGCTTGGGACAGGACGGCAGCAGTCCGGCAACGGATATGGAAGCCTGGATAAAAAAGGCCGCCAATTTATCCCTGGGGGTCAACATCGTCCCCTTTGTGGGACATGGCACCTTGCGCAAACAATCCGGCATCAATTATGACGAGCAGCCCCCCGCTTTCCAAATCAGGAAAATGGAAAATTTGCTACAACAAGCCTTTGATACCGGCTGTTTCGGAATGACTACCGGGCTGGAATACACGCCGGGTATTTATGCGAGCGATGAAGAATTGATCGCATTGGCAAAAGTCGTTGGAAAAAATAAAGGGTTGATAATGAGCCATGTACGCAACGAAGACGACGATAAAATTGAAGAATCCATTCGGGAATTATTGCGGCAGGGGGCGTTTTGCAGGGTTCAGGTTTCTCACCTCAAGTCGGTCTATGGCAAAGGCAAAGAACGAGCCAATGAAATCCTCAATTTATTGCAGTCGCCCAGCGAGCACGGGCATACAGCCACCGCTGATGTCTATCCTTATAACGCCAGTTATACCGGCATTGGCATCGTTTTTCCCGACTGGGCCAAAGCTCCCCATAATTACCAACAAGTCAGGCAGAAACGTCGCGGGGAATTATTGGCTTTTTTAAAACAAAAAATCCAGTCCAGAAATGGGCCGGAAGCCACGCTTTTTGGTACGGCTCCTTATACTGGAAAAACCCTAAAACAAATCGCCGAAGAACAAAAAAGACCCTACGAAGAAGTGCTTCTGGACATCGGACCAAGCGGTGCTTCGGGGGCTTACTTTGTCATGGATGATGCTTTGCAAGAAGCGCTTATCAGTGCCCCTAACACCATGATTTGTTCTGATGGCAGCCCCACCATGCGGCATCCGCGCGGCTACGGCTCCTTTGCCAAAATTATTGAAGAGTACGTTTTTAATAGAAAAACCATTTCGTTGGAAAAAGCCATCTACAAAATGACCGGCTTGACTGCCCAAACGCTGGGACTCGGAGATCGAGGACTTATCAAAGTGGGCAATAAAGCGGATTTGTTGGTCTTCGATCCCAGAAAGGTTAAAGCCAATGCCACTTATCCCAATCCACACCAATTGGCAAGCGGCTTTGATTATGTATTGGTCAATGGAAAAATTGCCTGGCAAAGTGGAGCAGCAAGAGAAAGAGCCGGCGAAGTCTTGAGGAAGTAAGAGAGGCACACAGGTTTTCTAAAAGAATTCTATTTTTGCGCTCAATGCAACTAGCCAAAGAAATATTTTTTTTACTACAAAAAGACTTATTGCTGGAGTGGCGGCAAAAATACGCACTCGGCGGCATTTTGCTCTATGTGGTCTCTACGGTTTTTGTGGTTTTTATTGTTTCCATTGATATTCCCGCGCCGATGTGGAATATTTTATTCTGGATCATTGTGCTTTTTGCTTCTATCAACGCCATTGTAAAAAGCTTTGTTCAGGAAAACAGCCACCGGCAATTGTATTACTACCAAATAGCCAGCCCACTAGCCATTCTTATCGCCAAAATGCTCTACAACATCGCGCTTTTATCGCTGCTAACCCTTTTGTCCTACGGCGCAATGGTGGTCGTCAATGAAAATCCAGTGCAAAATGTCCGCCTGTTTTGGCTGATCTTATTTTTGGGAAGCGTGGGTTTTTCGATCACCTTTACTTTTGTGTCCGCCATTGCCGCCAAAGCAGATAATAGCGCTACCTTGATGGCGATTCTAAGCTTTCCACTGGTCATTCCGATTTTGGGCACTTTGGTAAAGTTATCGGCTAATGCGCTAGGCATTGTTCAAGACACCGGCATCAATAAGGACATCTTAACTTTGATCGCCATAGATTTGATCTTGTTTGGGCTGGCGATCATTTTATTTCCCTTTTTGTGGCGGGACTGAACCGCTTGGAAAGTAATAAAAATATCGAGTACGTGGGTACTTTGTAGTCGAAATCGGCCCGCCCGCATAGCTCGCTCCCCACAGCTACTCCACTCCGTTGGCTGCGCTCCGCTTGCAGCCTACTCCGTGTCGCTGCTGCCGCCCCCCTTTTTGCCCTGTGAAATTATCTTTTATTTCACAAGGGCGGCTCACAGGAGTGCCGCCTGCATCCGCCTCACTGAAGGGACAAAACCACCCGAAAGCCGAAAAAGTGAAAGCGACCCGTAGGGTGGTCGTAATAGCGGTAAGCAACGCGGCAGTCCTGCGAATCGTCATCCCACGAGCCGCCACGAAGAACACGGTATTCGCCAGAAGCTGGACCTATGGGGTTTTCCTTCGGGATTGCTTTATAATAATCTTCTTGGTACCAATCCCAACACCATTCCCACACATTGCCACTCATATCATAGATGCCCAATTCGTTGGGCTTTTTTTTGCCCACCGGATGCGTTCGGCAATTATTTTTATCAAGCTTTTCAAGGCTCCAATCTCCACTTAAGCCTTTGTCCCCACTATTTTTCCAATACCAGCCTACCTCCTCCAAATCGTTGCTTCCGCTATATTCAAAGCCCCTGCTTTGCAATCCGCCTCGGGCGGCGTACTCCCATTCCGCTTCGGTGGGCAAACGATAGCCACCGGCCTTTTCATTAAAGATGAGTTGTTTTCCTTTGCTTTCATAAGCTGTCGGTAAACCATGCTGCTCGCTCAACCAATTGCAGTAAGCAATCGCCTGGTACCAGAAAACCCCTACAATCGGGCAGTTTTCATTAGTCAGCGCCGTTCCCAATTTTCTGTACAAATCTTCTTTTCCGGTTTTATAATGGTAGTCGCTGCCCTCTCTCAGCCACTCCGGATGATTGCTATCGGTCGCTTCTACAAAGGTCCGGTATTCGCCTACGGTCACCGGATATCTGCCGATAGAGAAGTTGGAGAGGCGCACCGGATGCCCCGCTCGCTCAAAATTCCCTCTTGGTACGGCGACCATTGGTGGATTATATAGCTCCAGTTTTTTTCGAGCGATACTAAAAAATCGCCCCCCTGAAAATTGACTTATATAGGCTTCGTAGCCGGCTTTGGTGTTCAGTCTTTTCGCGATCTTCCAGGCAGCAGCGTCCCTTTTTCGGGGAGCTTCCAGCGTCCTTAGTTCTTTTTTAGCGGCAGCAGCAAAAGGGCTGTCGGAATGTTCTTCTAAAAAGCCTTTTAGGGCTTGCTCGTAGCTCGGCTTCTCTTTTAGTAATTGTATAAATTCCCAATCCGCTGCGGAGGGGTGGTCTCGATCTGTTGCAGCGGGTTTTTCTTCCAGCTTTTGTTTAATAATCGCCAATTGCCGCTCCGTTTTTTCGATTTCTATTTCCAGCTTAAATTGACTGCTTGGGTCCACCTCAATAATATGCCTTTCTTGGAGGATATGGAGTTTTTTGAGCAACAGTCGAGCCTGTTCTTGCAAACTCTTTTGCTCCAATTCCTTGGTAGTTGGAGCGGGATCAGAGGCAGGCACTCCTGCGTTACTCGGGCTTGCTATAGGCTTATTTTTTAAAGAGGCGATCACCCGTTTTAGCCCTTTTACTACATCCACCCAAGCCTCATCCCTATCTCGCCAGGATTTGACAGGTTGAGCATTTTTGGGCAAGGCATGAAAACGGCTCAACTGGCTAAAGCTCGAAAAATCACAAGCGCGGATGAGTACGGGAATCAGGAGCTGTTTGCCAGCTTTATGATTGGCAATCGCCTCTTTCAGTTCCACGCGATCAATATAATCCGAATTGATAAAATCCGCACTAATCAAAAACAATACAACCTGAGCATTGACTAAATTGCTGCGGATATTATCATCCCAATTTTGACCAGGAATAAGAATGCCGTCGTGCCAAATCCGGATTTGTCCATTGCGCTCCAGCGGTTTAAGATGCTTGACCAATTCGACTTTGTAAGGCTCATCTGTCCTGGCATAAGAAATGAAGAATTGAATGGGCTTCATTTGGAGTATTTATAGAACATTTCAAGTATAAAAAATATTGATATAAAAACTTAGGGCGAAGATAGTAAAAATGGGAAGAGTCTTAGATTTTCAACCCTATTTGATTAAAAAAACGTAACTATTCAGCATAGGAGGCATTCCTAACGTTGCACTTTCTTTTTCCTTGATGAAAAATAAACAAAAAATCAAGCGGAAATAATTGCTCTACTATAAGCGATCCCCCGCACCCACTATTTCCGCAGGCAACCGCCACCAAAAAACGAGTTAGGTACTGAAATTATATTTGCTGAATAGTTACAAAAAAACAAGAATTATAAGCTGAAAGTGCCAAAGTAGAATTAGTCACCCAAAAAAACTTGCATCTTAATTTAATTAATCGTATTATTGCGATGAATTAAATTTACAAAATGGGAACGACAAAAAATAAATTATTTACCGAACAGCAAAATCGGTTGGCAGCTATGGCCAAAGCCCTGGCGCATCCAGCCCGTATTGCCATTTTGGAGTACCTCTTGAAAAAGGAGAATTGTGTATGCGGTGATATAGTGGAAGAATTGCCCTTGTCGCAGTCCACCGTATCGCAGCATCTAAAAGCCATGAAAAATGCAGGCATTATCAAGGGAAATATTGACGGCACTTATACCTGCTATTGTTTAGATGCGGAACAATGTTTGGCCTTATCACAAACAATTAGTCAGTTGTTTAGCCGGTTGAAAAATTGTTGTTAAAATTTTTTACTCTTTATCATCGTAATATTACGATAAATATTTTTAAACCTTTAAATTTTTTATTATGGATTTCGTTAAAATGATTTGTAGTCTTCTTTGTGGTGGTGGCTGCTGTGGCGGCGGTTGTTGTTAAAACAAATTAATCGAGCAATGGCCACTTCTAAACAAGTGGTCATTGCTTAAAAATCGGAATAGAGATAAAATCATTTTTTCTATAAAAATCAGATTCTTTTTTTAACATTATCCATTCTAGATCGTATATTAGACCATTGTCGTTTTAATTCCAATCGATCATGGCTAAAAAGAAGGCTGCAAAAAGCACCAAAAGGAAACAAAGCATCCCAAAAAAAAGACCCACAAAGTCCTTTCTTCAAAAATACTGGCAGGAAAAATCGTCCGTTTTTAAATTCTTACTGAGCTTCATTTTTTGCATTATTATCTTCTACTTTTTTTACTATTCTTCTATCTTTGAGGCAGTTATAAAAAAACCGTTGTTGGCTGCGCAGGCGGTCGGTGGCGGCGGGCTATTAAAATTATTTGGCTATTCGGTAGAAGTAGTGGGAGATGTTATTTCCGGAGCGGGAGCTTCCGTAAAAATATCCGGGGGCTGCGACGGATTGGAAGCAACGGCTTTGTTTTTGGCGGCAATTTTGGTTTTTCCCATACCTTTTAAATTTAAATGGCCGGGCTTACTGATTGGTTTTTTAGTGCTTTCTTTTTTGAATTTATTTAGAATAGCAGGCTTGTTTTTGACCCAGAAATACTGGCCAGAAGCCTTCGATTTCATGCACATTCAAGGGGGGCTTTATTTATATGCTATTATCACGATTTTACTAATGCTGGTCTGGGCAGATTGGGCTTTGCGGCACTACAGAAAAGAATTGGCAAGCACTTGATTTTAGATAACGCATTTCCTTAGGATCAACACCTCGTAGGCATCTATCAATGAATTTGCGAAAAATTTTATTTGGTTATTTTTTACCTTTTGTGGCGACATTTTTGGTTTTATCGCTGCTTTCCATGCTGCCAGCTATCCAAAAAATTTATTATCCATTATTCGAAAAAATCACCATTGCAACGCTTAGCAAAAGTATGGATGATGTCTATTTTAAATCCAGGCCTCAAAATGCAGTTGCCAATTATAATGAAATTGCTGTTTTATTTCAATCCAAACGCACTTTAAGTGCCACCACCCAAGCAGCTAAAATAAAAGGCGCACAAGCTCAGTATAATTATTTGGGGTTTACTATTTCAATAGATGAAACCTTTGTGGCTCCATTAGTTTTCTTTTTCTCTTTGTTATTGTTCAGTCCAGGGTCGTTGAAAAAAAGAGTACTTTCTTTTGCAGTGGGGAGTTTTCTTATCTTGGGTTTTGCCAGCCTGATTGTCTTTTTTAAAGGTCAATATATGGTCAATAAATCAGGGGCCAGAGATTTTTTATACGCTCAAAACGATCTGAATTTTTTTAAACTAATGCACTTCTTTTTTAGCCCTGTAACGATCATAACGGTCGTTTTAATTACCTGGATTTTAGTGGCGCTTAGAAAAAGTGACCTAAAAAATTTATTCGCTTGATATGAAAATACAAAAGGTTCTTCAATACCTGGAAAGCATTGCGCCACCCATTTATCAAGAGGGCTATGATAATGCAGGGTTAATTGTAGGAGATGCAAGCCAGGAAGTTACGGGCATTTTATGTTGTCTGGACTCAACAGAAGCAGTAATAGACGAGGGCAGTTGCCAAAAACTGCAACCTAGTCATTGCTCATCACCCATTGTTTTTAAGGGGCTAAAAAGCATAACTGGACGCAATTATGTAGAACGAGTCGTCATTAAGGCTATCCAAAATAATATTGCCATTTATGCCATTCATACCAACCTTGACAATGTGTTCTATCGCGGTGTAAATACCAAAATTGCAGTAAATACTGGAATTAAAAGAAACTGCTATCCTCGCCCCTAAAAAAGGATTGAAGAAGTTATTTGTTTTTGTCCCAGCCGATCAAAGTGACCTGCTGAGGACTGCGCTTTTCAAGGCCGGTGCCGGTACAGTAAATGGCTTTCAACACCTTAGTTACGCTACGGTTGGTGCCGGTACAGCCAATGGAAAAGGAACCGGCCATGGTCAAAATCGAAGTGTTATTCCCCGATGCGCTTCAAAGCAGGGTGGTCGCCGTTTTAGAAAATAAGGTTAGCGGTCAGCCGCTTGTTTATGATATTATTCCTATAGAAAATGCCAATCTCGAAGTAGGTGCAGGCATAATCGGAACTTTGCCAAAGCCCATGAAAGAAAAAGTCTTTTTAAAATATTTAAAAGACCGCATGAAAGTTTCCTGTATTCGGCATACGGCCCTATTGGGAAAAGATATTTCTAAAGTAGCCCTTTGCGGCGGCTCGGGTGGCTTTTTACTAAATTCAGCGATTCGCAAAAAAGCCGCTATTTTTATCACAGCAGATTATAAATATCACGAATTTTTTGATGCGGACCAGAAAATTGTCATTGCAGACATTGGGCACTATGAAAGCGAGCAATTTACTATTCAGTTGTTATCTGAGGTTTTACAGCAAAAATTTCGTAATTTTGCGCTCCATTGTACAAAAGTGAATACTAACCCTGTTAATTATTATTTTTAATAAATTTATAAAATACTGACGTTCAACATATTCTGCCTTAATATGTTGAATAACCAACAATTCTCAAATTGAGAATTGCTGTTAAATAGACCTAAGCCTTGTTGTAAAAACGAATATTTAAAATAAATAAAATTAATTATCTCTCAATAATCAATAATAATATGGCAAAAGAATTAACGGTAGCTGAAAAATTAAAGCAATTATACGAATTGCAATTAATAGATTCCGAAATTGGAGAAATCGAAGTTCTAAAAGGAGAATTGCCCATGGAAGTAAGCGACTTGGAAGATGAAATTGCCGGGCTGCAGACTAGAGTTAACCGTTTGGAGGGAGATATTGATCGCCTGAACCAGGAGATTAGCAAGCATCAGGCTAACATCAAAGAGTCTGAAGCTTTGATCGCCAGGTATAACACTCAAATGGACAATGTGAAAAACAATCGGGAGTACGATGCCTTATCTAAAGAACTAGAGCTTCAAAAACTGGAAATCCAGCTATCAGAAAAGAAAATTAGAGAAGCAAACAAGGCACTAGAAGCCAAAACCGAAACCCTTCAGGCAGCCCACTGCCCGAACGGAAGGCAAGGAAAAAGACCTGGAAATTAAAAAAGTGGAGCTGGAAAAAATTCAGGAAAAAAACAGAAAAGGAAGAGGCAAAATTATTGAGGAAAGTAGAACGATACCGCAAAAAAATTGAAGACCGTTTATTGAATTCTTACGATAAAGTTCGCTCTACCTATCGAAATCGGCTGGCAGTAGTAAATGTCCAAAGGGATTCTTGCGGGGGCTGTTTTAATAAAATACCGCCCCAATTGCAACTAGAAATTGCCAATCGAAAAAAAATTAATGCTTGTGAGCATTGCGGTAGAATTTTGGTAGATGATGATATCTTATCGGTTGGCAAAGAGAAAAAAGTGGCAGAAAAAGTTTGATGGTTCTTTCTTTTTTCTCCTAAAAATCAATTAGGACAAAGAGGAACTAAATAGCTAAAATCATTGAAACGGAAACTAGCAAAAGTGGAATTATTAATTTGTTTTAAATCAATCGTTCAGGTGCTTTTGCCAATTTCCAGTTTCAATAATTTCAAAATATTTCCGGGCCTGATTAATATTTTTAAACACTGTCTATAAGTGTTTAATACTAAAAGCCCTATCTATTACCTTTTACGAAACGATCTATGGCAATTGATCGTCCGTCAAACTGTACTTCAATGGAATAAATACCAAATGGAAAATCATTAACCCCCACCTGGATGTTATTAAAATCCATTATCAATCGTCACAGCCTGCCTTTTAATTTCCTTGCCAGTAGCATCCAAGATGATCAAGTCGCCCACTGTTTTTCCCAAAGCCCAATTTAAGTCAACAAATACCTCATTAATAGCTGGACTGGGATAAACTTTGGAGGTTTCATTTAAAATCTCTGATTCTTCAATACTGGTAGAAAACTCGCCTTGGCAAGGAATGATTGTTTCTCCCTTATTACCAACGTAAGCCTCTCCTCTCGCCCCGAAGATAGTAATAGAATTTCCTACATTTGCTCTCCTGGAATTAGGTGCCATAAATGGATCCTCGTCATTATTTATTAAAGAAACAGAACCGGTACATGGTTTTGCATTCTTAAAGAGTAAATAATGGCATTTCTACCCCTGCTTCATAAGCTAAGTTTACCGTACCCAAAGTAGCCAATCCAAATGAAATGTAATCAAAGCCAGGGGCTTCGGCTGGGGCATCGCTGCGGAATTGTCCTGCCACTCAACATCCAACTGAAGGCTGGTCAAATCTTTTACTTCAAAAGAATTCGTAGGTACTTTCACGGTCACTTGGGCTGTACTTGTAATGTTTTGGGGGTGATTCCAGGTTTTTTCAGGAATCAAAGAAACCTGAAAAGTTTCGCCGTCTTCTAGCATGGTCAGTTTGAATTGAACCTGTGCAGAGAGCAGGCAAGCCGTAGTTAATAATAGGCTTAAAAAATAAGCCTTTTCGTAAAAATGTGTTGTTCAAAATAGAGCATGTCATGTTCAAAAATTGTTTATAGGTTTGAATAAGCAGGTCTCCTGGTTTGTTGATTTTTAGTAAAAATTTACCTGAAATTGCTTAATATACTGAGCAATAAAAATCAGTGATTCAACCAATCAACCCAATTAAGGTATTTGTTCGACAATAGAGTAGTTCAGTCTGAACTCGGTGTTATCGGGGTGAAATAACACATTAAAAAATATAAGGGCATCTATATCATTTTTAGGGCCTTGATATTTTACTTTTCCGTCCAAATTCGTATCCGAATTATAATAGCCTTGTAACACACTGTTGTACTTAATTACACTATCCGGATTAGCAAGCCAAAGATTCAGGAAAATATCAAAAAAGATCATATCTCGATCGGGTAAGGCCAATCCCCCACCCGACAAAATCACCCATTTATCGGGATTGGCATTTCCTCCCCATAAGACTTGCTTCTCCCCGATCAATTTCTGAGCATGCTCGCCAAAAGTAGGCGTGCTGGGATCGGTAAAGTCTATGCTTGTCACCTCCCCTGTTTTTAGAAGAAGTGGCTCAGCGGTCATTACGCCAAGGTGGTTTCTATGCCTTACACTCACATAATAAGCTCCATCTGATACAAAGAAACTCACCGGAGAAATGCCATCAGTATCCACTATGTCTCCATCTTTTTGCAATAGAGCTGAACGGGTGGCAATCACACTCGTAGAATCCATCTCCGATCGAAGTTCCATAAACACCCAATCTACTATAGAATTATCTCCAAAATCCTCTAATACTGTAGGTTCTATTATTTCTCCTCCCCCATCTCCAACATGAATAAAATTTGAAAGGCTGGTATAAGGTTCTTGATAAGGAATATATTCTTTCTTGCGGAGGTTATCTCTCATTAAACATCTATTGCCTATATAAGGTCCTTGCAAAAAGGCCTTAGCTGCAATGAAAATGGGTCCTGATTTCTTCCTCTGGTATTACTGTAGGACAGGCAAGGGCCCTCCGGATTTTTAATATCACTAAACTGTCCATTACTCAAGGTATTGCTACCATCATTGGGATCACTGCTATTAAAATGGGTGTTGGATTCATCAAAACTCAAGTCGGGGGAAGCTATATTATCCATAATATCAAAGCAAATGATCCCAATATCTTCCCATTGGTCGGTTGTGATTTCAGGGCAGCTCCTGACCCAGTTACATTCAGCATTATAGTCAAACTAAATTTGCCAGCCATATTTGAGTCAAATTTATGGGCACTCCAAGGGCTGGTTGTTCCCCCTATACAAGTTTCATTTTCATCGAATTGTATGGATTGATAGCTGGAAAATTCAAGGGGCGTCAGCATTATAGTTCACCATAATAGAGGAAAGTCCCAATATGAAAATTCTTTTGTTGGGCTTTTGCTTGTAATATTGCACAATAGCTGTTTTGGTCACAGTCGAGACGCGTATGAAACCTCAAATCTATCAGGCTTTCTGGTTCTGGTACCGATATTCCCACACAGTTGCAATTGCCATCGTGTGCATCATTAATGGTAGCTAAATCATTGTCAGTGCAAGGGGTTCCTACCTCGGGGCAGTCTTTTTTCAATGCAAATTATTTCCACTATGCGCTCCACTTGGCAAATGCTTGTAACATCATGCAATTCTACAAAAGAGAAAATAACCTCCTGCCCAGCAACCAATTCAAAGTTTTCAGGGACAATGTTTGGTTCAAGAATATCTCCCATTGAGCAGTTCGATAACCAATTGACAACCACCCAAATTGGAATAATCCACCACCTTTCCACGATATTCCATTTTGCACGGAGTACCAACACAAACGCAATGGCCGTCTTCTCGATCACCAAAGGTTTCTTCATCGCCATCATCACAAAGCGTTCCCAAGGGCTGGCAACAGGCAAAATCCTCTTTAAATAGCCCATATAGGCAGGCTTCCTCTATAAGTCCCGTGCCAAAAGAATTATCCTTAAATCGAACCTGGAAAGTAACTACACCGACCGTACCAGGGATTGCCTCATAAACAGGGCCATTGCCCTTATTTCCTAAGTTGTCCTCCCATTGTATGTCATATAGGTCAGGACAAGCTACGTCTAGTCTTAAATGACACTCGTTCTCTTTTATAACCTGCGCGCGGATAATTGGCAATACTATTAGCATGATTTTTATTTCCCGGATTAAACAGCCATCGTCGTCGTAAATTTTGACATTTAACACCGATTCCCTTAATCCACAATCCTCCCCATTATTGGTCAATTCCAGCGCACCAAGATTGGTAAACAACTGGTTATCTACTTCATAACGAATAGTTGGAGAGAGCTCCAGTTTTTCAAAAAGATTGACGACCTCTCCGTGACAACCTATGATTCGGGTTTCTTCAAAAACAGGCTCTGGGCAATCAGGAATGCAATTATAGTCTGCCTCAAAAGTGGTATGTATGCATGTGGAATCCACAGGCAAAAAGTTCAGCCCATCTACGATTCTCCAGACATGGAAGGCAACCGTTCCGGCTGTATTTTCCAAACCGGTGAATTGATTACTCGATCCAGTTCTCCCTTCGCTATCTTCCCACATAACCTGATAATCCTCCGCGCATTCCAAAAATAGCCTGGCCCCGCAATAGCCGTCTTCCGTTCGCACTATTTCTCCTGTTATAGTTGGAAAAACCGTTACCGATGTTCCAATATCTCTTATTAAGCAAGCATTTTCATCAAATACTCTCACTGCAAAACAAAATGCAATACTTCACAACTGTCATTATTAAAAATATAATTTCCAGAAGCGGAAAGGTCAATTCCTTCTATCTCAAAACGTTGATCTGCCTCAATTTGCAAATATTCAACTATATTTAACTCTTCGCCATCGCAAACTGCCAATATCCTATCCTCCGCCAGTCCGGGAGGGCAGCCAATGGGACAATCGTAATTAGCCCGAAAAATAGTTCGCTGGCAAAAATTGGTGGAATCTCCCAAAAAATTTACCGCCTCATTAGCTGTTACAGTGAATTCTACAAATCCTGCTGTTCCTTCTACTCCTATATATTCTGTTCCTTCTCCAATATTTCCTTTATCATCGCGCCAGTGAACTCGAAAATTTTCGGGGCATTCTACTGTTAAAACGGCTTTGCAAGAATTGCTGTCTGGGCGGGTAATTGCCCCTACAATCTCAGGATAAGTTATAATGGTTACATGTATATTTTTTAAAGTACATCCGTCTGCATTTTTTACACTAATCTTCCCTCCGTCTTGTACTATTCCGCAAATTGCTTTTCCGATATAAATGCTGGAAAGTTCGCTATTATTTTTGTCAAAGCCCTCGTAATCAATACTTTCTGGTAGATCAAAATAATTTTTTAAATCAATCTCTGTTCCCGAACAAATATTTAATATGGTATCTAGTTCCATAATTTCAGGACAGGTCATCCCTTCACAGTTACAGGCTCCATCCTCCACATCATTGATAGTATTCGGATTCTCATCATTGCAAGGCGTTCCTGCTGGCAAGCAATCATCAGGACAATTATAAGTTCCTTTTAATACTGCCCTTAAGCAAGGCAGGTTCAGGTTATCCGGTAAGCTACTGGAAGTATATTCCAGTACAAAAGTGACTTCTCCTGAAGTTCCTGGATTGGCAATATATTGAGCCCCTGTTCCCTGTTTTTCATCAGAATCCGTCCAAGCTATGGTATATAGATCGGGGCATTCCATCAATAAAGCTACCCCACAGCCCTCGTTAGTTATCTGGACATTTGCATAAATTTCAGGGATAATAATAATAGATAGGTAGATAATATCTATTAAGCAACCTGCTTCATCGTATATTTCTGTTGCTATTTCTTTAAATCCTCGCTCACAGCCAAAGTTTTGAACTAAGTAATGGTTCGGATCCAAGATATGCTCCTCTGTATTTCGGTCAAATAGGGAGTAGTGAGTTGAGGGAAGAATATCCAAAAAATCGATTATATCAATGGTATCTCCTACACACGCATAAATGACTTCATCTTTAATGATAGTTTGAGGGCAAGGATCACCATTAACGGTAATAATTTGAGTACAGGTAGTCCGATTTCCACAAGCATCCGTAGCAGACCAGGTTCTTTTTATATCAATAAAATCAAAATTGCAATGGTTTGGTAGGGTAATATCATCCTCAAAAGTAACATTTACAGTCGTGCAGCTATCAAAGGCAGTAGCCCAGCTTTCATTGGCTTCAGGTGAAATGCTCTGTCCACAGTCCAAAGTCAAGTCATCGGGACACCTCAAAATAGGAGCCAGTTCATCAATAACTTTTATAATTTGAATGCATTCGGCGACATTTCCGCAACGGTCGGCTGCAAGCCACGTTCGCTCTATTTGCCTTAAAAGACCATTTTGACAGTTATCGGACACCGTTTTATCCCTAAAAGTAACGGAAATAGCCGCTCCTTCATCACAATTATCCGAAACAATTGGCAAATCGCTGTTCGAATCAAATGTTGCAAAATCAGCACAATGGATGACTGCTTCTCCAAGGCATTCTATGATTGGAGGAACGCTATCAATTACTACGATTTTTTGATCTATAATAGTTTCATTATCGCAGACATCGGTTGACTTCCAACTCCTACGTAAGGTATAGCCGCATTCATTTTCGATAGAAATTTCTGTAAAAAACACCTCACTTTCCTCTCCGCAGTTATTGGTAACAAACAAATTGTCAGGAGGAGGAATCTGTTCACAAGAAACGGTCATATCTGAAGGAGTACTGGTAAATTTTGGGCCCTCTTCATCTATAATGGTTATTTTCTGAGAAACAGAACTTGAATTTTCACAAGCATCCGTAGCGATCCAGGTTCTAGTTAAAACCTCTTTAATCGGGCAGTTGCCGAGTACGGCATTCTGTTGATGAATGATCAATACTGTTCCACAATTATCAACTGCCTCTAAGGAATCCATCTGAGGAACATCTCCACAGGCAATGGTTATATCTTGAGGTAAACTGACAAAAGAAGGCGGGCTATTATCTTCCATATGCAAAATAACTGTAGCAGTTGTACAACAGTCACTGTTGCTATCTGTGCAAACCTTATAAATAAATTGGTCTGTTCCGCAAAAAGCGGTAGATGCCATATAAATAAATTGACCGTTATTATTTATATTAACGGTTCCCTTTGCAGGGTTGGCAGAAATAGAAATAGCTGGATTGGTTGCTATATCATTGGTCAAAACATTTTCGCTAAAAGTAAGTGCCGGACAATCTATAAAAAATTCATCTGCTTTCAATTGCGGCAAGTCACAACTACTACAAGCGAGTGATTCATCCACTCCTGCAAAAAGCCCCTTTGTAGGAGATTGTGTTCCGTCATTAGGCGCATTTCGGTTAAAGCTGGTATTTTCTTCACTAATTTGAAGACCCGAACTCAAATTATTATTAGTAATATTGAAAGAAAGGATAGCTATATCAATCCAGTCATTTTCAATAATTGGGCAACTCCAGTCTTCTAAGTTTAAATTAAGGGTTAAATTAAATGCCCCCTGGACAGAACCATCAAAGGCATGGCTATCCCAAGCTTTAGCAGCGTTTAAAACACAAAGTCCGCTTCCATCAAAATTTTTTGATTCGTATTCAGAAAAAGACAAAGCGGCTCCATTATAGGTCAAAAATACAGAAGAAGTGCCAATTCTAAAGGTATCTGATTTAGCCCTCATTTGAAGGGTAGCTTCATAAATGTTACGTTGGCAGTCCAAAGCGGTAGTAAATCGCAACTCTACGATGTCATCTTGCGAAAAAATAAAAGAAGGTGCTGTAAAAAAAACAAATACAGCTAAAAAAGTAGGAGAAAAAATACTAAAAGTAGCTGTTTGCATAGTTTGTAAAAGATTCCTCATTGACATTTTTTAAAGTTGTTCAGAGTGAAGGGGGAAAGAGGGACTTTTGAATTGACAGCCTGCGTCAAGTCAAATTGATAAGAATTTAATATAGGGGAAAAAGAGGGAATAAAATTGTGGGGAAGTCATCTACAACGAACCAAAAATCATACCAAATAAGCCCTCCTTATTGACAGGGCCTAAAAAGTAAGGCTTCTCCTTGTTTTTAGGAAAAATCTGTTAAAAAATGGCTCTTGACAGAATAGGAGGAATAAAGGAATTTGTCAAAGAAAGAAAAAACCATTTCGCTCTCAAATAATTCTTATTTATACGCCCAATTCTATAAAATTTCCGAAGAAGCACAGTATATTTAGCCCCATTCAGGAATCCCCTTATCCAGCTAATTTGCAAATAACCACAGCCGAGCAATCAATGAAAAATTATTTACAATACGATGATTGGCAGATCATCGAAGAAGGATTTAAACCAGAAAATAACCAATGGTCTGAAAGCATTTTTAGCATTGGCAATGGGCAAATGAGGCAGCACGCTCATTTTGAAGAAAATTATAGCGGCAATAGTTTACAAGTCAATCACTTAGCCGGCGTGTATGCCGTTGACAAAGATCGCTGGGATAAGCAAGGGGCCTTGCTAAATACCACCAACTGGATAGGGATTGATATAGAAATTGGTAATGAAAGTCTGGATCTAGCCCATTGCCGGGTACATCAATTTCGCCGAATTTTAAATATGAAAGAGGGCTGGCTGGAGCGATCTTTCGAAGCAAGTACCCGATTGGGAAAAAAAATAAAAGTAAACGCCCAAAGATTTTGCAGTATTGCAGATGAGGAAATAGGAGCCATCCGCTATGCCGTTACTCCTCTTAATTTTAGTGGAAAAATCAGCGTTACCCCTTATCTAGATAATAAAAGTGATCATTGGCTACCTGTAAACCTCAAGGTAAAACGGCGACAAGCCTACATTATCGCCAAGACCAAGCAAGCAGACATTCAGATAGCAACCGGAATGAAATTCGCTATCTACCAAAATGGAGGGGAAGCAGAATTTAAGTCTTACAAAATAAAAACGGGGCTTTACACAGGGGCAAGTGTCGAACTAATTATTGACAAAAATGAAACGGCCGTAATCTATAAATACATTGCCAATCTAACCTCTATAAACCATCCGCCAACCTCCCTGCTAAAAACCTGTCAATCAAAAGTAAAAGCTGCTTTTAAAAAAGGATATAATCAGTTATTAATGGAGCAAAAAAATGCCTGGGCAGCGAGGTGGGAAAGTAGCAACATCACTATAAAGGGTGACCGTGCAGTGCAACAAAATGTTCGCTTCGGTATTTTTCAACTGCATCAAGCATTCATTGAGAATAAATCCCTAAAAGAGGTTTATTGTTTGCCTTTTTATCTGACAACCTCTAATTTTAAAACTACTCGCAACTTCTTGATTTACAGATACAAACAACTTCAAAATGCCATTAAAAATGCTCAAAAGCAAGGCTTCAATGAAAGGGCGGCCTTTTATTATGAGAACTCATACCAAGCTGCATTTTCCATTAATCCGCTTGAAAAAATCTATAAAAACGGAATTATTGCTTACGCTATCTACGATTATATTAGATACACCAATGACCTGGATTTTTTAATCGAATATGGAACGGAAATGTTAATAGGCATTGTCCGCTTTTGGGCGCAACGAACTCACTATTCAGCAGTTAAAAAACAATATGTCCTACATGGTGTAACAGGTCCCAATGAGTATGAAAACAATATCAATAATAATTGGTTGACTAATTATTTAGCCGTTTGGTGTATGAAATATGCCATAGATGCAGTCCATTATATGGAAAAAAATGCCCCTGAAAGATACAAGACACTCGCTCAAAAAATAGCCTTTAATAAGGCAGAAGAAATAGCTGTCTGGAAGGAAATTTGCGGGCAAATGTATATGCCTATGGACGAAGATTTAGGCATTTTTCTTCAACAAGAAGGCTTTTTGGATAAAAAATTACGCCATGTCAATACCTTATGTGAAGCAGACCGCCCCATTCGCCAAAAGTGGTCGAAAGACCGTATTTTGCGTTCCTGCTTTATCCAGCAGGCAGACGTTTTACAAGGTCTATACCTTTTTGAAGATCAGTTTGATATGGCAACTATCCGTAGAAATATTGATTTTTATGAATCTATGACCGTGCATGAATCCCTTCTATCGCCTTGCATCTCTGCAATTATGGCAGCAAAAATTGGAGACGTCCAAAAGGCTTTCGAATTATTTTCAAAAATGCAAAATCTAACAGAAAGGAAAAATCCCTCGAATATTAATATAATGGCGGCTAATTGGTTGATTCTAGTGAAGGGCATTGGAGGAATGCGTGTGTATGATAACCAATTGCAATTCAATCCTTTTTTACCTGCTGAGTGGACCGCTTTTTCTATAAAAATAAAATTTAGAGCAAATACCCTTCAGTTAAAGGTCAAAAAAGATCACACTATCATAAAAAATCTTTCAGGCAGTGCCATATGCTTAAAATTATACAATAAAGTATATGAATTGCCTGCAAATGGAGAAATTTCGACTTTTAATGCTTCTTAAGCCATCGAATTCACACACTAATCCTTCTTCTTCTGGCTACAATTTCCCAATTTTCTACCCATTCATTATTGCGAATGATATGCGCTTCATTGTATAATGCGACGGAAGGGCAAACGTGAAAAGGAATGCCATAAAAAACATCGCCAACTTGAACCTGTTCCCAATTTTCTACTTTTAACACCAGGTGTTCTTCACTTTGTCCAATTACTTTATAGTTGTTTAAATTTAGAAAATGGATTCTGTTTTTTAAAGGGTTTTCCGAGCCAACCGATTTATGCCCCAGATCCATTGTAATAATGCCTTCTGTGGGTTTAGAGATTACCCGAGTCAGTAGCACTGCCGCCCATTTTGCCGTTATCTCGGAAATCATTTGGGAATAGCCATAATCCCATAAAAGAATAGTTCCAGGACTGCAAAACACGCCTTCCCGTTGAGCCGCAGCAGAAAATGCTGGAGAACCGCCATTAATTACTTCTGGTTGAATAAGCAATTCATTTTCAATGCGTTGCACTAGAGCATAAACTGGAAAGAAGGCTTTATCTCCTGCATTCTTTCGCTCTTCATAGCTGTTAGATCGAAAATGACCATCATAAACATGCAAGCCTTTAAAGCAGAGGTTTTTAATCTTGGTCAAGTTTTCAACCATCGAAAACGTGGAATCGTCTAGTCGGAAGCCTGTTCGGTGTTGACCATTATCTATATCCAGATAAACGTTAGCAATCAAGCCTACTTTCCCAAAAGCGTCTGCTAGTTTATTGGCAGAGGCTAAATTATCTACCAAAGAAGCAATAACTGCTTCTGGAAATCGCCGTACTAGCTTTAAATAGCGACTGATTTTAGGCGTATTTAATTGGTAGGCGATTAATACCTTTTTAGCTCCAACTTCCAGTATCATTTCTAGTTCTGCAATCGTAGCGCATTTAAATTGGGTGACTCCCGCATCCAATTGCATTCGTACAACTTCCCTCATCTTATGGGTTTTTACATGAGGGAATAAGCGGCTAGGGTCACCGCCTACTTTTTCAATCATGCAATTGATATTATGCTGAATGCGATCGGGATAAATCAATAAGGCAGGACTGTCTATTTCGTTTTCATTATGAACTTGATACCATTGCATTGCGAAAGGATTTAATTTTTGCAAAGAAACGGTATTCTATAATTTTTTCTAAAAATTCGGCTGAATCTAGTATCAATTTAACCAACCATTACTAAATAGTCACCCTAATTCCAAAAGCCAACGCCGAAAAACTCTCTTTAATCCAACGGACCTGCTCGCTTCCGCTATCTACTATTAAAGGAAACTGGCCGTTTAAAAAGAAGCCTACTCCCTGACGGGGTTGGTATAATAATCCAATTCCGCCAAATAGTTGACGATTAACACTATTCATCCATAAGCCATTAGCTTGCTCAAATAGTTGACCATAAGTAATGCCGGGAAAAAAATGAAAGTTTCCATTATTCAAGGTAAAAATCCAATAAGCAGATAGGCTTAGCTGGTGATTTGTTTTATTTAAAATATCGCTTTTTAAGAAACTCCTCCAGCCCGCATCAAAAAATAAAAAGGTGTTATTAAACAATTCGTAGTAATAGGTAGCACTCAGTCCGGCCTCTACCCTACTGGTATTTAATATCTTTTTTAAATCTCGATTGCCCAGTATGGGAAAATCCAGCAACCCCTGAAGGCTTAGTTCAGGTATATTATCAAAAAGCATCAATCTAGCCCGAAACCCCAACATAGACAGCCCCCTGAAGTTAAAGTTTCTATCCCCTTCCAAATCCTCCTGGGACAAGTTTCCATTTCCTTTAAATACCTCAGGAGAATTTCTCGACCAATCATCCAGCCGAGCCCGTGAATACCTCAGAGCAATACCCGCATCCCACTTCTGGGTAGGTGAAGTGCCAAAATATACCCGAAGTAAATGAGTAGATTGAGTGGTTCTTAAACGGTCCACGGGTATATTTTCTTCTCCATACCCTCGGTCCAATTCTATGATAAAAGAACTTAATGCATTTTGAAAATTGACTTCCAAGTGTCCCTTTTCTAGCACATAGTTAGAAATGCCCGTGTAGAGTTGAGGAGCAATAATGGTGTCTTGCCCACTTATACGAGTTAAAACAGCCAATAATAATATAAAAAATAGTTTTGTTTGAAGATTAATCAATTGCATGTTTTCTGGTTTTTTAATGAAAAAATGATCGCTCCATGTACTACTCAGTGGGAACACAGTTGCTCTCTGTGTCAGGTGGCAACACCGTCTGTGCTATTACTGTTTGTTGGCCTGTTCTTCTAGAAGTCAATAATATCATATTATCGTTGGCAGGAATGCTTATAGATGTCTCCCCACAAGAAAACTCAAAGGATGTCTGATTTTTATAAGGTGTATCGGCTTTATTTACAAATTGACCATCATATTCTTCTAAACCTCCCTTCTCTGGTGGACGATGTATCGCTATATAAACCCGATTGGCGAGGGTATCAATAATACCCGAAACCCGATTTCCATGATAAATCTTTGCCGCATTTTTGCATGTACTTAGTTCTGCACTATTTTCGCATAGAACATTAGTTTCTATAATGCTCCTGTCGGCAGCTACTACTCTTTGAAATTTAAACCATAAACAATAATCAGGATCATCTACGCTCAACCAAGCATCTTGGATAGAAGGAGGAAAAGCAGTTGGAATAGAAGGAAAAATAATATCCGGTGGAGAAGGTGCAATAAAATCGGTTGTCGTCCCACTTTCAATGGTTTTAAAGTCCACTAATACTTCTTCCAGGCAATCTTCATTTTCAATTTTTAAGCTGGATTGTCCCGGCTCTAAAATGTCCGGCAAGCGCACAACAAGGCCAATGCCTTCCCTCCATTCGACAAACTCTAAGGGCGTTTCGCTTTGGTTTAAAAATAACTGTTTATCATACAAAAATTCAGGTGGATTGGCAGTGACTAAAATGTGTTCGCCACCTTGTCTAAAGGTAGGGGTCACTCTTATATCTTTTACAAAATTGCAGGGTGGATTGCAGGAAAGCTGGAGCATAATAGCTACGACCAAAAAGGGTAAAGTTCTTGTAAGCATTGTTTTCTTTGATTTTAAAACCGTTTGATAGCTACGATTTTTAGTTAATTAAATTCTCTCAATATACTGTTAGTATGTTGCACTTTAATTTTCAATTCCTGGATTTTTATTTCTAGCGTAGGTTGAATTTTATCAGCATTGGCAGTAGCCAATCTAATCTTCTTATTGGTTAGTTTTCCGCGCAAATGATTCCAAACGCTGGCATCCATTGCTAACACTTCCCCTCTGTGTACTTCTTCCAACAAATAGGTATAGGTCGCTTCAATCTCCTTATGTACAAAAGGCGTGTCCCATAATTTTTGAACCATGGAAATATACTCCTGATGGTTTTGGTTGATTGCATTCCTAATTTCATTATAATTCTGTACAAAAGCATCATATTCCCGACGAGCAACTTCCATTTTAGCATAGAGGGGTACTTTGGGCAACCAGTTTTTAAGGTCAATCAATTTGGAAAGGTAGTGGTTGAGATCTGCAGAAATTAGTTTGTAACAATCTTGCTGCCGAATGAGTTTCTCTGCCCTTTCCCTCTCCAAATCTTCTGTCAATTGGGTCACTTTTGCTTTCCAAAGGCCTAATTCATTTTGTAAGCTATCAATCTTTTTTTCCAATACAGCAATTTGCGTGTCTTTTTCGCTCAATCTTTTTCCCTGAACTTCTTTTTCTACTTTGAGCAGACCGATCTGTCTTTCATAAACTAGGGTGTTTTTGTGAAGTATTTGGATAGAGTCGAGCAATTCTTTATTCACCAAAACAAGTTTGTTGTGGTCCACTCCATGTGTCTTTTGAATTTTATCCAGCTTCCTCTGCAATCGACCGACCTTTTCTTTAAGTGCTTTATTTTCTTTTTCATTGAGCGCAATGATTTCCAGCAAATGGGTTTTGCTGGAAAAGGCCAAATTCATTTTGCCTTTGAAAGGATGTAAAATCATATAGTCCTTTAAATCAATGGAAAAGAATAATTCCCGAACAGATTCCGGTAATTTAATAGAAAAAATACCATTCTCATCAGTCTCGGTGCGGCCAATATCTGTAAATTTAATAATCGTATTAGCAATTGGTTTGGGTGTTTGTCCAAATAATTCTACTGCTTTCCCGTGCAAAGTGATCATTTGAGGAAAACCTTCCATTGTCAAAAATAAAAGACAGATAATGAGAAAATTTATCCGGTTCATAATTCATTTTTTGGGTTTAGTCAATCGGTATTTCTACCAGATTAGCCACTATCATTCTTTCATCAATCAGGGTATCTGAATTTTTAGTAATTAAAACCTGAACAAAATCGCTATTGGACTTAGGAATTTCCAGGTAAAAATGCCCTTGGTTGTTGGTAATTGCACTTGCCAAACCGTTATCTATATCTAATACTAAATTGGCTGCGCTTTGTCCATTTTTTAACCAGACTTTCCCATTTACTTTCGAAGATAGGTCTGTAGATTTAATATTATTTATGGCAAATCTCAGCATCAAAAAGAGAAAAATCAGCGCAATCGTCCCAGCCAATAACCATTTTAATCGCTCCGTTTTAGAAGGGCCCATGTTTGCTTTTTCGACTAGCTTTGAGGAGCCTTCTAAAACCGACCCTATTGATCCCTCAGCCCGCTTAGTAGCCTTTTCACCAACGAGTTTTGAGGGACTGAAAGCTGCTTGTTCTTTTAATTCAAAAAAGAACTGCCCACCCCGATGCCCTTCTACCTTCAGCGTTTCTCCCCGTGGAATCTGATAATTGGAAGCAGCAACATTTTCTACGACATAATCGCATAATTTGGCTACTCCAAAAGAGCTATGTACATTTTTCAAATAATACAAAAGGCAATCTGAAAAAGGGCTATTATCACCCGGCGTACCATCTGAAACCACCTCGTTCCTACCAGAAGTCAAGCCCCATCGAGACGGGAAATAGCCCAGCCGTTCTAACCCAACAGACACCTTATACTTTTGAAATAGAGTACCTGAAAAACAAGAGTCTGCTATTAAAAAAGTATGCAGAGAATTGATGCGGTTCAATATATTAATGATAACGCTATTGGGGATATAATCCTCGATCTTTCCAACCCTCGCCTCTACCGGAATCCAATAGCCTTGCTGATAGACCTCATCATAAGTTCCATGTCCAGAAAAATAGATGATAAGACTGTCTGAAGGCTTAATTTCTTTAATAAAATCCCTAAATGCTTTCAATATTTTCCCTGCCGTTGCTTCTCTATTAACAAGTATCAAAACGTTTTTCTGCTCAAACCCAAACCGACTAGTCAATACCTCTACAAAATCTTCTACATCTTTCTTGCAATTATGCAATTTAGGGCAATGAATATAATCATCAATAGCAATGGCCAACAGACGATTCTGCCCTTTGGGTGGCTTAACCTTTTTCCTACTTTTAGGCAAAAAACCAACGACCTGTCTTTCTGCTTGATTCATAAATTACCCCTTAAACTATCGCAATCAAAGATAATCTAATTCTCATTAACGCATGCTGCAAAATTTATATGTGATTGATTTGAATTTATGTGAGTCGAATACCATTTTATATTTATATGAGTACACTAAATTTATTTTCTTGAAAAATTTAATAAATTAGCATCTTTTTCAATGAAGTACATTGTAAACTAAGTTTTCTAATGTTCCTCGTAATCGTCAAGTTTATTTAATATGCTGATAATCAATGATTTATAAGGTTGTTAAATAAATTTGACAGTTATATAAAACAGCAAAAAATTGAAATTACACTGTATTAAGCAAATCGAATAAATGCGTCAATCTTCTGCTTTAAAACCTCCGCGAGCTATTAAAATACCTAAAGAACTGACCATTCACGGTGATACGAGAATTGATAATTACTACTGGCTCAATAATCGAGAGGACCCCCGAGTCATGGATTATTTAAGTGCAGAAAATGAATATAAAGAGGCGATTCTAGCCCATACTAAAGGCTTTCAGGAGCAATTGTTTAAAGAAATTGTTGGACGTATCAAGCAAACAGATATGTCTGTTCCTTATAAAAAAGACGGTTACTTTTATTACACTCGATATGAAGAGGGAAAAGAATACGCCATCCACGCAAGAAAAAAAGAACACCTTGGCAATGATGAGCATATCACATTGAATATCAACGAATTAGCAAAAGATTATGCTTATTATGCTATAGGGGGAATGAGTATTAGTACCAATAATCAACTTCTTGCTTTTGGCGAGGATACGATCAGTCGGCGCATTTACACCCTCCGATTTAAAAATTTGGAAACGGGCGAGTTTCTGGCCGACACCATTCCCAATACAACGGGAAGTGCGGTGTGGGCAAACGATAATAAAACCATTTTTTATACTAGAAAAGATGATGCGCTACGTCCTTTTAAAATTTTTAAACACATTCTGGGAACCCCTTCAGAAGAAGATATCGAAATTTACCACGAAACAGATGAAACGTTTAGAACGGGCATTTATAAATCCAAGTCGAAAAAATATCTAATCATCGTAGCGGCTATGACCATTTCTCATGAATATCGCATCCTAGAAGCAGATAAACCCAATGGAACGTTTCGGATATTTCAGCCGCGAGAAAAAAATTTGGAATATAGCATTAGTCACTTTAGCAATAAATTTCTTATTCGAACCAATCTGAACGCCAAGAACTTCCAACTAATGGAAACCTCCGAAACGGCAACCGCTAAAGAAAACTGGACAACGATAATTCCGCATCGGAGTGACGTCTTGCTGGAAGGTATTGATGTTTTTAAAGATTATTTAGTCCTATCAGAACGAGTGGCGGGTATCTCTCAGATTCGGATTAAGCCCTGGCAAGGCTCGGAGCATTACATTGATTTTGGACAAGAAGCTTTTTTAGCTTATACTTCTACCAATCCCGAATTTGATACGGAGGTGTTACGGCTTGGATTTACTTCTATGACCACCCCTAATTCCATTTTTGACTATGATATGAAAAGTAGGGAAATGAGCCTGCTCAAACAACAAGAGGTTGTAGGAGGTTTTGATCCCAATTGCTATCAGTCAGAAAGAAAATTTGCTACTGCTCGGGATGGTGTAAAAGTGCCGATCTCTATCGTTTATAAAAAAGGAATTAAAAAAGATGGCAAATCTCCACTCCTGCTCTATGCCTATGGTTCTTATGGGCATAGCCTAGAGCCTTATTTTAGCTCCGTGCGGCTAAGCTTGCTGGATCGAGGATTTGTTTTTGCTATTGCCCACATTCGGGGCGGCGAAGAAATGGGGCGACCCTGGTACGAAGACGGCAAAATGCTCAATAAAAAAAATACTTTCAATGATTTTATTGATTGCGCTGAATTTTTATTACAAAAAAAATATACCCGCCGGAAACGACTTTTTGCAATGGGCGGAAGTGCTGGTGGTTTATTAATGGGTGCAATCATCAATCAACGACCCCAATTATGGAAAGGCGTAGTGGCGGCTGTGCCATTTGTGGACGTAGTAACAACCATGTTAGATGAAAGTATTCCATTGACTACTGGAGAGTTCAACGAATGGGGAAATCCCAAAGACAAAATTTATTACGACTATATAAAATCTTATTCGCCCTACGATAATATTGAGAAAAAAACCTACCCTAACTTGCTGGTTACTACCGGCATTCACGATTCACAAGTTCAATATTGGGAGCCAGCCAAATGGGTTGCTAAATTGCGAGCATTAAAAACGGGGAAAAATATCTTGCTGCTCCATACAAATATGGAAACCGGACACGGCGGAGCTTCCGGTCGCTTTGAAAAATTTAGAGAAATAGCAATGGAATATGCCTTTATTTTGGACTTGGCAGGCATACGGGAATAGCCTTTATCGGAAATCAAACCCCACGTTTATAATCGAATAATTGTATTTGAATTCCACGAAGTTGCAACTCATCATTCAATAAATTGCCGATATACTCTTGGTAAGCTCGACTCTTAAAGCGTCTTTTAGCAATAAAGGAAGCAATCAAAAAGGTAAAAAGAAAAACGACAAAAAAACAGGAAGCAATGAGTGCCAGAATGCGCCTATCAAAAAAATAAAATAAAAACCCAACACCTAACCAAAAAAATGCCAGTCCACCAATTAGCAAGTTTAGTTTCTTCACCTGAAGGAATAATTGCATCTCCTTCAACCACCGCTGACGCAATTCTAATAAATGATCCGTAGAATAATAAGAAGGGGATAAGTCCAGGAATTCTTGCAATTCATTGGTAGCCTCCTTCTCTAGCTTTTTTAAGTAATGATCGAGCGATTCGTGTTTATTCTCCACAACAGATGGTTATATGTGTTTGAAGCAATTTGAAAGGGCTTTTACTGAATACAAAAATAATGCTAAATATTGGATAATTCCAGTTTAGCTTTACAGTAACGGCTTATTTTTTATATCGACAAACGCTTCAAAAAATAAAATAACTCGTCCATTTCTGAACACCAAGCGTCCGTATTCGGACAAAACATCTGGACATTAAGCAATTCTTTTTCTGTAAGGATTTGACAATCAATCAATTGAAATATTGGCATAACCGTTGAACTATTCCCAAATTGAAGAACTATTGTTTTCATTCTAATTCTGTAAACCTCACCCAAATATGTTTAAAAATTACCTAAAGCTTGCTTACCGCAACCTTACCAAAAACAAAGAAAACAGCTTCATTCACCTCTTTGGCCTGACGATAGGATTAACAGGCTGCCTACTCATAGGTCTCTTTGTATTGGACGAATTAAAATACGATAGATTTCATCCTGACGGCGGCCGAACCTATCGCATTTATACCGAACGAGGTGGTAGTGGCGGCGGGGCGATGTGGGCCGGAACTTCCCCAGCTATCAACCCTACGCTGAAAAACGATTTTCCTGAAGTAGAACAAACCCTGCGGTTGTATCGAATTCGAAGCAAACAGCTTTTTCAACAGGAGGCAGTTAGCTTTTTGGAAGAAGGCGGCTATTTTGCAGAACCGTCCATTTTTGAAATTTTCCATTTGCCTTTGTTACACGGGGATGAAGCAACTGCTTTGTCTGAAATCAACACGGTCGTACTTACACAGCCCTTAGCGGAAAAATATTTTGGGACAGAAAATCCTGTAGGACAAGTCATTTCCATTAATGATACGGAAAGGAAAATCACGGGCGTACTCCAGCCGATTCCTCGACACTTTCATTTAGATTTTAATTTTTTGGTTTCTTTTGAAACCGTTTTGGCAAGCGTTTCTGAAGAACGGATTAATAGTTGGGTCTGGCAGGATTTTCTGAATTATGTAAAATTGTATCCTGAAACCAATGTGGCTCGGTTCGAGGGAAAGCTGCCCGCTTTTGTCGAGAAATATGCCCATCCCCAAACCAAAGAATCGGGTTTTTATTATTACTTGAATATTCAGCCGCTCAAAGATATTTATCTGCATTCGGCTAACCTCAGAAACGACCCGGCTATCAAAGGCGATTATCAGTATGTGTTGGGACTGTCTATTGTTGGTGCTTTTTTGCTATTCATTGCTTGTATCAATTTTATCAATTTAACTACGGCCAAAGCGGTTCGACGGGCGAAAGAAGTTGGTGTGAGAAAAGCAGCCGGGGCTTTGAGAAGCCAATTGGCAATTCAATTTATCGGTGAAGCCGTTTTGATAGTAGCCATAGCCGTTTTGTTAGCGGCACAGATGACTCGATTTTTAGTGCCTTATCTCAATGAATTTGCCGATAAAACCTTGACTTTTGATTGGTATAAAAGTCCTGTGATTTTGGCACTTATGTTGGGAATCACCTTGCTAACGGGTTTACTGGCAGGGACTTATCCGGCTTTTGTGTTATCGGGGTTTCGGCCAGTAGATGCCTTGAAAGGAAGCAGATTCCACCCCGGCAATCATGTTCAATGGTTGCGGAAAGGCTTAGTTACCTTGCAGTTTACCTTATCTATTTTGCTCATTATTAGTGTGCTCATCATTTTCCAGCAAGTCCATTTTCTAGGAAATAAGACATTGGGGTTTCAGAAAGAGCAGTTGCTGCATTTTCCTATGAAAAAAGGTTTGTATAATAATTTTGAAAGTACTAAAGCAGAGTTTTTAAAAGTACCCGGCGTGGCTGCTGCTAGTACCTGCTTTGGTATTCCCAGTGATATTGTTTCTGGTGATAATATTATTGTCCCTAGTAATGACCGGAGCAATTTACCCGCACGTATTTTTGCCATTGACCACGAATATATTCAAACCATGGGTATGGAAATCGTGGCAGGAAGGGATTTTTCAAAAGCCATTCAGACCGATGCCACAGAAGGCTTTATTGTAAATGAAACGGCGGTCAAAACTTTAGGCATTGCGGATAGTCCAGAAGCAGCTATCGGGCAAGCGTTGGAATGGGAAGGATGGGATAAAAATAGGACTATCAAAAAAGGAAAAGTCGTAGGAGTCGTCAAAGACTTCCATTATAATAGCTTACACGAAGCCGTTCAATCCGCTGTACTACATATTTATCCAGATGCTTATTGGAAACTAGCTTTACGGGTCAATGCCAACGATTTAAGTCAAACGCTTACAGGTATCGAAAACACTTGGGATGGCTTTAATACGGGCTATCCATTGGATTATCAGTTTGTGGATGAAAGCTTTGGAGTCATGTATCAAGCAGAAGAAAAACTCAGTAGCTTGCTGTGGATATTTACGGTTTTAGCCATTATTATTTCTTGTATCGGTGCCTTTGGTTTGGCTGCTTATGCTGCCGAACAAAGGCGCAAAGAAATTGGCATCCGAAAAGTGTTAGGAGCAACAACCAATGGAATCGTAATGTTACTATCCAAAGATTTTTTAAGACTAGTTATGATTGCCCTAGTCATTGCCTCGCCCATTGCCTGGTACTTTATGAATAATTGGTTGGCGAATTTCGCTTATCGCATTAACATCCAATGGTGGGTATTTTTATTAGCAGGAATCGCTGCGTTATGTATTGCCTTTTTGACAGTTGGGTTTAATGGCTTGCGGGCAGCACTAGCAAATCCGGTCAACAGTTTACATTCCGAGTAAGATAAGATACAGAATTATGTTAAAAAATTATCTCAAAATAAATTTTCGCAACCTTTGGAAAAATAAAGGGTTTTCATTCATCAATATCTTGGGCTTGGCACTTGGTATTGCTAGTTGTTTGTTCATTTTATTATATGTCAATGACGAACAGACCTACGATGCTTTCCATGAAAAGACCGACCAATTATACCGAATAACGATCTTCGAGTCAGATGGAGGAGTAGAGCGGTTCGTGGCTAATTCTTATTATCCACTTGCTCCGATTTTGAAGGCTTCTTTACCTGAAAAGAGTAAAGTGGTTCGTTTTTTTCCAAAAAGTATTTCTGTGAAAAATCCTGAAACCAATGAAGTAAGTCAAGAAGCGCAATTCTGCTTTGTAGACAGTCTTTTTTTCGACCTCTTCTCATTTGAATTTATTGCTGGCGATAAGCAAGCTTTAGCAGCTTCTAATAGCGTTGTACTTACGCAATCAACAGCCAAGCGCCATTTTGGAAGAGAAAACCCTATTGGAAAATCTTTTCTTTTAGAGGACAAGTCAAATTTTTTCGTGACGGGAGTAGTTAAAGATCCTCCGGCTAATTCCACGCTACAATTCGATTTCTTGGCACCAATGAACGGGGTCGCTTCTCTTTTGGGTCCATATTATTTTCACCCGCATGGGGCCTGGTATTATCCGCCACTTTATACCTTCGCTTATATACCAGATGATGCCTTTGTAGCCGATTGGAAGAATTATCAAACAAAATGGAAAGAGAATTATCTGCCAGAAAATATCCGAAATCGCTATACTTTTCATTTACAGCCTATTAAAGAAATGCACTTTCTAGCGTTGGAAAATGACCTTGCTGCTGCTGTCAAACCTTCTTTTTTATGGATTTTAGTAGCCATTGCTGTTTTAATTTTAGGGATTGCTTGTGTTAATTATATCAACTTGTCCTTAACGCGCCTGATAAAGCGATTCCCCGAGATTGGAATGCGAAAAGTGCTAGGGGCCATGAACAAAAACATACTACAACAAATGACCGTTGAGGCGCTACTCTACGTTAGCATTTCCCTAGCATTCGGGTTTGGGCTAGTACAATTTGGACTGCCTTATTTTAACCAATTGACTGGTAAGCAACTCCTGTTTTTCAGTGCAACAAATAAGCTAGTTTGGGTCAGCCTTAGCAGTATAATTTTTATACTCACACTAATCATTGCATTATTCCCCTATTTTGGTTTATCTCGCTATCAAATCATTGGAATTTTAAAAGGAAAATTTGCAACAAAAAAACGATCCGCTGCTTCTTTTTCACTAAAAAATGGATTGGTGGTTTTTCAGTTTACAGCTGCTATCGGTTTGATTATTGCCACTTTAGTCATTCAACACCAGCTTAATTTCTTAAATCAAAAAGACCTTGGATTTCAATCAGAACAGATCCTGGTAGTACCTATCCGAGATGAAAAAGTACAAGATAATTACGAAACCATTAAAAATACTCTATTGTCTCAGTCTGGTATAAAAAGCATTTCCGCTATTTCTAATTTCCCCTGGGAGGGTGGATTTTATGATTTTCCAACTACTATTTCCGGAAATGGGCTCAATCAAAAAATTAATTTGCCAACTCTATTAGTGGATACCGATTTTCTGAATACTATGAATATTCAGATAAAGGAAGGGCGTACCTTTTCAAAAGAGCATAGGACAGATAAAACTGCTTTTATCTTAAATGAAGCAGCTAAACAGCAATTAAATATTGAGCAATTGGAAGGTATGAAAGTAAGCATGGCCGGCGTAAAATCCAATGGCCCGAAGGAAGGCGGTGTTATTGGGATCGCCAAAGACTTTCATTTGAAATCTCTACACAATCCCATTGAGCCACTTATCCTGACTGTTGCACCAGAAAATTATTACCTCGATAACTTTGTTATCCGCCTGGAAACAGAAAATCTGCCCGCCACGATAACTGGCTTGTCCAAAAGTTGGTCCAAAGCAATCCCCAACAGACCCTTCGATTATTTCTTTTTGGATGATGCTTTCGATCGATTATATCAAAGAGAGGCTAGAATGGGGGCGATTTTCAAATCTTTCACCCTGTTGGCTCTATTCATTGCTTTCTTGGGCTTACTAGCCCTATCTGCCCTATCTGCCCAACAACGCACTAAAGAAATCGGCATCCGAAAAGTGCTGGGAGCCTCAACTAGCAGAATCATTGGATTATTGTCAAAAGACTTCTTAAAACTAGTTGTAATAGCCCTCTTATTAGTGATCCCGATCGCTTGGTACTTTATGAACCAATGGTTGGAAAATTTTGCGTATCACATAAGAATTCAGTGGTGGATTTTTGCAATAGCTGGCTTAACAACCACTTTGATTGCTTTTTTAACGGTTGGTTTTCAGGCATTTAGAGCGGCTTCAGCAAATCCTGTAAATAGTTTAAAAACAGAATAAAGGTTTCCTTTAAAAGCATTCTATTATTAAAAATACCTGGTTATGTTAAAAAATTATTTAAAAATAGCTTTACGCAATTTGGTCAAAGAAAAAGTTTTTTCCCTTATTAACCTGGCAGGGTTATCAGTGGGGACAACAGTCGTTATTTTGATTATGCTGTTCGTAAAAAACGAATGGACTTATGACCAATTTCATGCCAACTCAGATCGCATTTATCGGGCGTGGGTTAAAGAGCATTTTAAGGGTGAATTGATATTCAATAGCGTGACTCCGCTCATTTTAGGGACGGAATTAAAAAATAATTTCCCTGAAATACAGGCCACGGCCCGCTACCTCAATGTAAATAGTATGCTTAAAAAAGGCACCTTTACAGAGCAGGAAGTAGTGCATTATATAGATCCGGAATTCCTGAAAATATTTGACTTTTCCTTGATTAAAGGCAAAAAAGACCAGGTGTTGGCCAATATTCACCAAGCGATCATTACAGAAGCCATAGGACAAAAATATTTTGGTGATACCGCTCCCATTGGCCAAACGCTTTCCATACAGGTGGGTGGAGAGTGGACCGATTTTATCGTCAGTGGCATTATTGAAGAAGCCCCTAACAATTCCAGTCTTCAATACCAAATTCTAATCCCATTTGAAAATAGCTATACTTTTTTTAGTGAAAGAGCAAGACATTGCTGGACTTGCGTGTATGGAGAAACTTATGTTCTAATTGATCCCAAAACTGAAGTCAAAGATTTATCCGCTAAAATCGCCCCATTTATTGATGACAAAGTAAAGGAAGATTATGAAGCGGGCGAATATATTGTAGGTTTACAGTCTTTGACAGACATCCATTTAAATAATGATATACCTCAAGGCATTGCCCCAGTGAGCGATGCCCGATATCCCTATATATTAGCCTCTATTGCTTTATTGGTTCTATTGTTGGCTTGTATCAATTTTACTACGTTATCAGTTGGCCGTTCCGTAACACGAGCAAAAGAGGTCGGCGTGAGAAAAGTAACAGGCGCGACCAAGTGGCAATTGCGGATGCAATTTTGGAGCGAAGCCATAATTACAGCAGGGATCGCTTTAGTAATAGGAGTCATTTTAGCTCAAGTGTTATTGCCTTTATTCAATACCCTAGCAGACCAGCAATTGGTCTTAGATATAAACCTGCAAAATGGATTGTTTTTTCTGGGGTTAGCTTCATTGATAGGTTTATTATCAGGTATTTACCCCGCCTTAGTACTATCCAGTTTTGCACCTATTCAGGCCATTCGCGGAGCATTTTCAAAGATTGGAAGTGATAAGCACCTGGTTTTGAGAGTCTTAGTGGGTTTTCAGTTTGCTTTATCTATCTTTTTGATTATTTGTGCCTTTGGTATGCAAAAGCAAATGGACTATTTGCAAAACAAAAATCTGGGTTTTGCCAAAGATCAAATGGTGGTCGTTCCTTTTAGTGGTTCCGGACAAAGGCTATCTACTACCTGGCAGGAAGCAGCGTTGGTACAAGAGCGATTGAAAAGCGAGTTGACAGGCAAAGGAGTCAAAAACATTTTGACTTCCTCTCATACCTTTGGAACACAGGGCTGGGGACAATTGGGTTATACAGACAAAGAAACGGATAAGTTTCGACAGTTTAACGCCCAACAAATTGACTATGAGTACTTGGATGTCATGCAAATAAAGCTGGTAGAAGGAAGAAAGTTTTCAAAAAACATTAGCACAGACAAAAAAGCGGTTATTATTAATGAAGCTTTTGCCAAAGCCTGGCAACTGGATCAACCTATAGGGGCAACCCTTCCTGACCCGTTCATGAATTATCAAATAATAGGTGTAGCAAAAGATTTTAATTTTGAATCGCTTCACAGCCCGATTGGTCCTTTAGTTATGGTAACGGATTTTATTCCACTTCTTCAGGCCGCCCCAGATGGCGGCTTTATAGATTCGCCCATTCCCAAATTTTCCTTTAAAATAGAAGGCGAAAACCTAACAGCTACTTTGGGAAATATCCAAAGGGCTTTCAAAGAGGTAGCTCCCGAACAAGCATTTTCCTACACCTTTCTGGATGACAATATTGACCAGCAGTATCGCGCCGAAAGCAAATTGAGCCAGATTTTGAGCCTAGCCACTGTATTGGCAATTCTAATTGCCTGTTTGGGCTTATTTGGCATTGCTACCTTGACCATTGCTCGACGAGCTAAAGAAATTGGTATGAGAAAAGTCTTAGGAGCAAGCACGGCTGACATCTTGTTACTGCTCAATAAAAACTTTACGGCTTTGGTCTTGGTAGCAACGGTTATTGCGGCTCCAATCGCCTGGTATTTTATGAAAGAGTGGCTAGCAGATTTTGCCTATCAAACCCGATTATCCTGGTGGTTATTTGTAGCAGCAGGGGGAGCAACTTTATTAATTGCTTGGTTGTCTGTAAGTTATCAATCAATAAAGGCAGCAATTGCCAACCCTATAAAAAGTCTGCGTTCTGAATAAAGCCATCTAAATAATTTCGATTATGTTAAAAAATAATTTCAAAATCGCTTTTCGAAACCTATTTAAAAATAAAACCCAGTCATTTATCCTCATTGGTGGGCTAACGATTGGTATGGCAACCTGCCTCCTGTTGTTGCAGTACGTCAATTTTGAATTGGGTTTTGATAATTTTCATAGCAAAAAGGATAGCATTTATCGGGTGGTCAATGAGCGATTTCAAAATGGCAAATCCATTCAAAAGGGAACGATTACTTACCCAACTATTGGACCCGAATTAACGAAAGAATTTCCGGAAGTACAAAATGCTACCCGCATTGCTTATAGCTCGGACATCATGGTGACACAGAGAGATAGAGTAGAACCCATTGAACCAGGTTTATGGGTGGATGAGCATTTTTTTGAAATTTTTGATTTTAAATTATTGGCAACCGACGGGCTACAATTATTGGGTAAAACCAACGAACTCGTTTTAACTCGCCAATTAGCCGACCGTTATTTTCCAATAGCCAAAGGAGATTACGAAGCCATTTTGGGAAAGGAATTGCATATTCGCCGCTACCCCGACCCCTTTAAAATTGTGGGCATTTGTGAGGATATTCCACCCAATTCTTCTTTGCAATTTGAACTACTACTCAGCTATGCTTCCTGTATTCGCTATTGGGGGGAGGGAGCTGATAACAGTTGGACTTGGTCGGATTTTTACCATTATTTGGAGTTGGAATCGGGTACGGGTATAAAAGCCTTAGAAGCCAAATTAGCGGACTTTAGCAAACGGCATTTTAGAGGTACAGAAGTATCTGGAAGCAAGGAAGTTTTTACCTTGCAAGCCCTAGAAGAGGCTCATTTATATTCGGAGGACTTAGAATACGAAATTGGGGAAACCGCCAATGGTCGAGCCGTATGGTCATTACTCCTTCTTGCCTTTTTTATTCTGATTATTGCTTGGATTAACTATGTGAATCTAAGTTCTGTACGAGCTATTGAACGGGCAAAAGAGGTAGGGGTCCGAAAGATGATGGGAGCTACCAAAAGCCAATTGGTTCAACAATTTTTCAGTGAAGCCCTATTGGTGAATCTTCTTAGTTTATTATTGGCATTAGGAGTCGTCCAATTATTAAATCCTTGGTTTGCTACTAACTTTGGCGTTGAAGTCGCTGGGCTAAGTTTTTGGGAAGGGAATGCGTTTAATGTTTATCTAATAATAGCCTTATTGGGGCTTATTTTGCTAGGGGTGTTGGTATCAGGAATTTATCCAGCTTGGTTATTATCTTCCCCTCATGTATCCAGCGTATTAAAAGGCGTTTTTGCTAGAGATATGGGAGGGGCGAATTTGCGAAAAGGACTGGTCATTTTCCAATTCACGATGTCTATTGCCCTTATCACAGCGACTTGGTTGGTATCTCGTCAAATCAACTTTATGAGCCAACAAGACCTAGGGATTGCGATTGACCAAGTAATGACCGTCAATGCTCCACAAATGAGTCAATGGGACAGTACCTTCATAAACCGCATGAATACTTTTAAAAATGAATTGACCCAATTTCCTAGTATCTATAGTGCAGCAACTTCTAGTCGAGGTCCTGGTGAGGGAATGGGTAGGGTGTTTGAAATTCAAAAAACGGGAGCAGCAAGTGCAGAACAATTTTACACCAGCAATTTTATTGATGTAGATTTTGAATATGCCAAAACCTATGGATTGACCCCCATTAGTGGACGTTTTTTCCGAGAAAGCGACCATAACCCTGAATGGGCATTGGTGGATAAAATCGTGGTGAACGAAGCGGCTATTAATATGTTTGGCTATGAGGACGCTGAACAGGCGATTCAACAACAACTGCAATTTTGGGAAAAGGATTGGCAGATTGTTGGAGTGGTACCAGATTTTCATCAACGCTCCCTACATCATGGCATTGAACCCATCATTTTTATTCCTAGCTATAATACTGGCAATCTACTGTCGCTCCAAGTTTCCCCTGAAAATATAGCAACCACCATTGCCCAAGTAAAATCTACCTATGCCCAATTTTTTCCTGGTAATACTTTTCAATATTCCTTTTTAGATGAACGTTTTCAACGCTTGTATGAAGCCGACCAACGATTCGGAAATATCCTTTCTTTTTTCACCTTATTGACCATTTTGATTGCCTGTCTGGGGCTATTTGGGCTAGCTTCTTACACGACCTTTTTGCGAACTAAAGAAATTGGAGTGCGGAAGATTTTAGGAGCCTCTTCGGCTAGTATTGTGGTGCTTTTGTCAAAGGATTTTCTACAATTAGTAGTAGTGGCTATCGCTTTAGCAGCACCTATTGCATGGTTGGTAATGGATTGGTGGTTAAACGGTTTCGCTTATCACATTGCTATTCAGTGGTGGATGTTTTTGCTGGCGGGAATAGCTGCATTGGGCATTGCTTTTTTGACGGTGAGTTTTCAGAGCGTAAGGGCAGCTTTGGCGAATCCTGTGAATGCCTTGCGGAGTGAATAATGCCAGAACAATCAAAATTTCTTCCATGAAAAACAACTGGAAAATAGCTTTTCGGCATTTTAGAAAAAATAAATTTTACAGCCTGCTTAATCTATCTGGTCTGGTGGTTGGCTTGGCTGCTTGCTTTTTGTTGATGATGTATCGGAGCCACGAAAGTAGTTTTGACCTGTTTCATTCCGATATTGACCAAATCTATCAAGTCAATTTAGTTGCCAATTTTGGTGGCGATGCTTTCCAAACCTCCAATACCCCCCCTCCTGTTGGGGAGACCATGCAAAGGGAGTTTCCCGAAATAACCGCTTTTACCCGCCATTTCATGCCAGGGGATATAGTTGTTCGGTACAATAATCAATTTTTTACCGAAGCAGATGCCTGGGCGGTGGACTCTAATTTTTTAGCATTTTTCACCTTTCCGCTGCTAGAAGGCGATGTAAAAAATTGTTTATCGGGTACGAACTCCTTGGTCCTTACCGAAAGCACTGCTAAAAAATATTTTGGAGAAAATGCCGCATTGGGAGAGGTGTTACTTATGGAGGAAGTGCCTTATACGGTTACAGGTATTATAGCGGATTTGCCGCCCCAATCTTCTTTGCAGTTCGATATGTTGTATCCCATTGCCGCCTCTAGGTTAGTGGAGCGATTTAGCTGGAGTTGGGTCTGGCTACAGGTAGATACCTATGTCAAATTGCAAGGCTCTTTTGATGAGTCGGAACCAGCTGTTTTAGAAGCGAAATTTCCAGAAATGGTCTTACAACACGCAGCTAAAGCCTTCCAACGAATTGGACAGCCGCTGGACGAGTTTTTAAAAAAAGGAAATCAATGGGAATTATCTTTAAAACCATTGGCGGATGTTCATCTTAATTCAGAAGGCATCTCTTCTCGTCTAGCCACCTTGGGGAGCCAAAAAGAAGTCTCCATTTTTGGGTGGACAGGACTGTTTATTTTATTATTGGCTTGTATCAATTTTATGAACCTTTCTACCGCTCGTTCCATGAAAAGGGCAAAAGAAATTGGGGTTCGAAAAGTATTGGGTTCCGAAAGATGGGACTTAATCAAACAGTTTATGGTAGAAGCCTTTTTTTACGGTATGGCAGCCACCTTATTGGCTATTTCTTGCACTCAACTTTGCTTGCCCTATTTTAATCAATTGATAGGCGTACAGTTGAGTATGGCAATTTTATTTTCTAGCAAACTGTTGTTTTTTCTATTTGCCGCTCCATTTATAATCGCCTTCTTATCAGGCAGTTATCCAGCTTTGTATTTGTCTGGTTTTAAACCCATCGGCATTTTAAAAAATAATATTACCACCAAAAAAGGAGGTCATGCTTTAGTAAGAAATGGACTGGTTGTTTTCCAATTTGCCATTTCCGTTGCCTTAATTTCTGCTACGCTAATTATTTTCCAACAAATCAAATTCACCCAAAATGCAGATATAGGCATCCATCGAGATAATGTAGCCGTGATTACCAATACCCAGCGATTGGGGAATCAATCAAAAGCCTATAAAGAAGCGCTACTCCGACTACCGCAAGTGACCCATACTACCATTTCTTCAGACTTGCCTACTAGAGGCTTTTTTGGAGATTTTTATGTGCCTGAAACGAATGATAATCGAGCGGGCATTGCCCAAAACCTCACCTTATATTCCTATCTAGTGGACGAAGATTTTGTGCCGACCATGAATATTCAATTACTAGCAGGCAGAAATTTTGATGAACAATTTGGAACAGACCATGCCGCCGTTATCATTAATGAAACGGCTGCCAATATTATTGGCTGGGAAGAACCCGTTGGGAAGTACATTCGCTATCCAGGAAATGGAGACCAGCGTTTTCAAGTAGTTGGAGTGATGAAGGATTTTCATACCCACTCTTTCCGTAGTTTAATAGAGCCATTTGCCCTTTTTCATGAATCTTCCAACACCTACAACCTCAATCAGGAATTCATGGCGGTTCGATTAGGAACAGGGCAAGAAGCTGATTTTATTGATAAAGCAGTCCAATTATGGAACACCTTTTCACCCGATGCTCCTTTCGATTTTTCTTTTCTACAGGAAGATTATACTAGCCTATATCAATCGGAAAGTCGTCTGGGAAATGTATTGTGGGTTTTTACAGTGCTTTCTATTTTTATTGCTTGTCTGGGCTTACTCGGCTTGATTGCATTTATGATTGAGCAGCGCACCAAAGAAATAGGTATTCGAAAAGTATTGGGGGCCTCTGTTGCTGGTATCACCACCTTATTAGCACAGCGGTATATAGGGCTGATATTTATTGCTTTCTTAGTAGCTATTCCATTCTCCTGGTATTTTATGAACCATTGGTTGGCTGACTTTGAATATAGAATTGATATAGAATGGTGGATGTTTGCAATTGCTGGGGTCGGAGCGATTATAATTGCCGCTATCACAATAAGTTTTCAAAGTATCAAAGCTGCCGTGGCGAATCCCATACATTCTCTGCGGAGTGAGTAAGAAAAAATATATATATCATGCTAAAAAATCATTTAAAAATAGCTTGGCGAAATATACTTAGACATCCAGGTTATTCCCTATTGAATATCACCGGTTTTGCCTTGGGAATTGCTGCGTCTTTTGTATTATTCCTATTTGTCCAGCAAGAAACTAGCTACGAAAAACATTTCGACAATAGCGATAAAATTTATCGAATCGCCTCGGATTTTTATAATATGGGTGGCTTTGCGGTTGCTTCAGAAGCCTTATATAATTGGTTAAAAACAGAATGCAAAGAGGCAAAATACGCTACGGCAGTAGAGGGGTTGGGAACAGAGATGCAGGTGGAGGTAGATGGCGCCACCTATATAGAAGGCACCGGATTAGCCATAGATACGAACTTTTTTAGGATTTTTAGTTTTGAATTATTGGAAGGCAATCCACGTCATCTGATGAAAAACCCTGATGAAGTGGTGATTACTGCTCCATTAGCCAAAAAATATTTTGGAACGGGTTCTGCTATTGGAGAAACACTATTTATTGGCAAAGAAAAAAAGCCTTATCGAGTAGTTGGCGTGTTTAAAAAAACCAATCATAAGAGCCATTTACAAGCGGATCTCTTTTTACCGATTGAATTAGAAAATAAGCCAAGTTGGCTTTCTGCTTCCGTTTATGTTTATCTCCAATTGCATGAAAATGCAAGTCTTGCTCAATTAGAAGAAAGCCTAGAACAATTGCGAAAGGATAAGATTTTTCCTGTAGTTTCACAGGAAGAGGATTATGAAACCTGGGCAAAAAGTAGTCACCGCGTAGAATATTTTGTGCAACCGCTTGAGGCTATTTATTTGCACTCTAAGTTTCGATTTGATTTAACAGAAGGTGGTAATCCACAGCAGGTCGCTATTTTAGGCATTATTGGGTTGTTTCTAATCTTTATCGCCATCATTAATTACATTAATTTGACAACGGCTCGTTCTGCCATTCGGGCAAAGGAAGTAGGGGTGAAAAAAACATTGGGGGCTCGACGAACTATTTTAGCCAGGCAATTTTTGACGGAATCTGTTTTAATTAGTTTTTTAGCCATGTTATTGGCAGGTGGGCTGGGTGAATTTTTATTAACGGTTTTTGAAAACATTACAGGGCAAGCTATTATAACGACCATTTTTGCAGATTGGCGGCACATAGGCAGCCTTTTTCTCTTTTCAATTATTGCAGGCGTATTAGCAGGGGTATATCCTTCCATTTACCTCACTCAATTTCAGCCAGTCAAAATTTTAAAAGGCCGCTTTGCCCTATCGGGAAATAAAGGATTGCGGGGCGGATTGGTTGTTTTTCAATTTGTCATTGCCATTGGTTTAATTATTAGTAGTTTAGTGGTATTTCGGCAATTGCAATATATGCAGGAAGCGGACAAGGGGTTTGAACAGCAAGGGGTGTTAATTATAAAAAATATAAAAAAACTGGGAGATAATGCCGTTGCTTTTCAAAAAGAAATAGAACGCTTCCCGCAAGTACAAATGACCAGTTTTAATGACCGAATGCCAGCAGGCAACTCCCTCTGGATGTCCACTTTTAAAACGCCTGAAATGGAAAAATCTATCACTATGCAGACCTTTCCTGCTGATGAAAACTATTTATCCACTTTAGGATTTCGATTAATAAAAGGGCGGAATTTTTCAAAAAAATTGGCTTCGGATAGTAGTGCTGTGCTACTTAACCAGGCTGCGGTAGAGGCTTTAGGTCTAGTGGGAAAAGACCCCTTGGGTGCAGAGGTGGGTTCTAAAGGACAAAAAGTCATTGGCATTGTTCAAAATTTTAACTTTCAGTCTTTAAAGCAAGAAATAGAACCTGCCGCAATGACTTTTGGAACGCAAGGGGCGCGATTAGCCATTAAATTAAGCGGCCACAAAATGATAGATTTTTTGAAACAGCTCAAAACTGCCTGGCAGCAATTCCGCTCTGAAGAACCTATTAATTATACTTTCTTAGACGAAAATTTTGCTAAACTAGCCGCTAAAGAAAAAATGCTGGGACAAGCCGTAGCGATTTTCACCTTAATGGCCATTATCATTGCCTGTTTAGGTTTATTTGGTTTGGCTGCATTTATGGCAGAACAGCGCACCAAGGAAATTGGCATTCGCAAAGTATTAGGAGCTAGTATGAGTGGAATAGTGAAGTTGTTGTCAAAGGATTTTATAAAACTGGTACTAATAGCTATTCTAATTGCCGTTCCACTATCCTATATTTTTATGAGCAAGTGGTTACAGGATTTTGCTTATCGAATTGAATTGGAGGGCTGGGTTTTTCTAGTAGCTAGTGTTGGCGCCATAGGCCTTGCTTTTTTGACCATTAGTTTTCAGAGTGTGAGGGCGGCTTTGGCAAATCCTGTGAATTCTTTGAGGAGTGAGTAATTTCGTAGTCGGCACCCGAAAATCTTAGGAATTGATAGACTCAGGGGTTCGGCAAATAAATCTGCTCGTTACAAACGGTTTTATAACTCGTTGGCCATCAACTTATTACTCAAGTCGTGGATTAAGAGAATGGTTGATTATTAAGTCGTTTTATGGCTTAATACAGGGCTTATCCGAGAATTGGATTATTTAAAAATCACCTATTATGCTACAACAAAACGTCCGACTATTTCTTCGCGCTATAATTCGTCAAAAAGTACATTTTCTATTGACCATTAGCGGCTTGGTTTTAGGGTTGATGGCTGTTCTTTTAGCTTATATTTTTATTCAGGATGAACACCATTTTGATGCTTTTCATACTAAAGCTGACCGCATTTTTAGAGTCAATAAGTTTATTAAAGAAAATAACGGTGACCTAACTAAAAATGCAGAAACGCCTGGAAAAATGGCACCTGCTTTGGATGCTGATTTTCCTGAAGTAGAATTGGCCACGCATATTGCTCCTTGGTTCGACAAGGTCTTAATGTCTCACGAAGACCAAAATACCTTTGTAAAAAATTGGGTATTTGTAGATAGTAATTTCTTTCAGGTTTTTGATTATCAAATGATTCGAGGTGATAATCCAGCAAAAATCCTAAGCACTCCTGGTCAAATTATAATTACCCCAACATTAGCCCAAACATTATTTGGTGGACAAGACCCCATTGGAAAAATAATTAAAGGGCAAAATGATAAAGAATTTATGGTTGCTGGGTTGGCAAAAGCTCCTCCTCGTCAATCGCATATTCAATTTGATGCACTCGTTTCTTGGGCATCTACAGAGACTCGGTCCAACCTACTAAACTTTAGTTTTATGAACAACTGGTTGGGGCAGACTGTTTACACCTATTTGTTGCTACGAAAACCAGAGCAAGTGGCCGCAGTCAATGAAAAATTGCCTGATTTTACAGCACAATATATGGATAATCGCAAGGATATTTATACCTTTTTTCTACAACCATTAAAAGAGGTCTATTTACAATCTACCGACTTACAATATTTAAGAGGCGGCAAATACGGCAGTGCGACATTTTTACGCATTTTTTCTATTATTGCTTTGATGATTTTATTAATTGCCTGTTTTAATTATATCAATATCACAACAGCTAAATCTTTGCAAAGAGCCAAAGAAATAGGGGTCAAAAAAGTATTGGGTGTGAAAAAGAAGCAATTGATCGCTCAATTTATGACGGAAACGATTGGTATGACAGCCATTGCAAGTTTAATGGCTATTGGCTTGGCCCAATTTGGCTTGTCGCTATTAAATAATTGGTTTGAAAAAGATATTCCTCTCCATGTTCTTTATTCAGTAGAAAGTTTAGGTTTTATAGGTTTTATAGTGTTCACAACCAGCTTGATAGCGGGTTTATTTCCTAGTTGGCTACTGACCAAATTTAAGCCCATTTCTGTATTGAAAAGTACGTTCAAATTTGCTCCAGGAGGAGAATGGCCCCGGCAAGTATTGACCACTTTGCAATTGACTATCAGTATAGGATTAATTGCAGGTACTTTTATACTACATCGGCAATTCAACTATATTTTAAGCAAAGATTTGGGTTTTGATAAAACGCAAGTTTTGGTGATGAATACGCCACCAGGAGTAGCTAGTAATGCAACAGCATTTAAAAACGAATTGGCTGCTTTGCCTGGAGTAAAATCCATTTCTATGTGTAATGCGGCAGTAGGCGATGGCACCTTTGGCTCTAGTGTAATTCCAGAAGGTAGTAATAATGAAGAACAATTTGTACAGGAGTTTAGGGTGGATAGCAACTATATGAAAACGTTTGGAATGGAATTAGTTGCAGGCCGATTTCTCCGCCCGGGTGCAGTGGTTGTAAATGAAACTTTTGTCAAACAAGTTGGCTGGGAAAAGCCATTAGAAAGAACAGTAAAATTTCCAGGCAGCGAACAAAAATATCCAATTGTAGGAGTCCTAAAAGATTTTCATTTTAATTCTTTACATCAAGAAGTAAGCCCGTTGCTGATGTATTTAGATAAACGCATTTCTAACACGTCTGTCCGTCTTGATCCGAATCAACTGAGCACGTTATTGCCTCAAATGAAAAAGCTATGGGAAAAATTTGAAAGCCGTTTTCCTTTTGATTACTATTTCGTAGATGACTTTTTTGCCAAAAAATATACCACTGAACAGCAAATGCTTAAAGTCATTACGTTTTTTGCTTTTCTAGCTATTTTTATTGCCTGTTTGGGTTTATACGGTTTGGCTTCTTTTGCTATTGCCCGCCGCACTAAAGAAATTGGCATTCGAAAAATACTAGGTGCTTCAATCACTGGAATAGTGGGGCTTTTATCTTCTCGTTTTATTAAACTGGTCTTTATCGCTTTATTGATTGCGACTCCAATAGTTTGTTATTATACGAATGATTGGCTAAATGGATTTGCATATCGAGTGGATTTGAGTTGGTGGGTATTTATTTTAGCGGGAATGGTTGTATTGGGAATTGTGTTTTTGACAGTGAGTTTTCAGAGTGTGAGGGCGGCTTTGGCAAATCCTGTGAACTCTTTGAGGAGTGAGTAGTAACAAGGAAAGTTTTATTATAGTCACTTTTTCTTCTTACTATTTAGGATACATAAAGTTATGTAAAAACTTACTGATTTCCCTAATATATATTGCTATCAAAATCCGCAGTATAAATTCGGCTACTTCCATTAGCTTGGGCGGCGTGCATTCTTTTTAGTTTTTTAATCGTTAATTTTTCCTTGTAATAATTTTTAAAATCATTTCGCTTGCTAGTGAAATAGATTTTCCCATTTTTTTCATCCACGAAAGGGCAGTAATCAATAGCAGATGAATTGAATTGGTTCAATAATGCAGCCTGTGACCATTCATTATTTTTGTTAAAACTAATATATAAGTCACCCCTTCCCATGCCTTCTCCTTTTCTTTGTGAAGTAAAAATGAGGTAGTCCTCATCGGGGGCAATAAAAGCATTAAATTCAAATCCACTCGTGTTTATTCGATCACTAAGAGATTGAGGTTTTGTATATTTTTCATTAATCAATCGGCTGACAAAAATGTCTTCATTGCCCTTCGTTCCTGCTTGGCTAGAAGTAAAATAAAGATGATTGCCTTTTGAAAGGGAGGGATAATATTCATCCCCTGAAGAATTAATCACCGCTCCCAAATTAATAGGTTCAGACCATTTTTCATTCAGGGAGTTTCGATAAACATACCAGATATCATAATCTTTAGGTTGTTCAGCATCCTTGTTCAAAGGTCTATTGGAGGCAAAGAACAGTTTTTTGCCATCTTGCGAAAAAAAAGGTTCGATATCCCTGAAGTGCCCTGAAAAAGAAGCGACTTTGGGCTTAGTCCACTTATTTCTTCTATTCTTTTTTATGTAAACCAAGCAGGCAACTCTATAATTCAAATCATCAACTGTAAAGAATATTTCATCCTGATTGGGTGAGATAGCAATATCTCTAACGCTTGGAAAATCACTAGTCAATTTGGCTTCCCAAATTTTTATAGCCTGAGAACAAGCAGTCGGTGTATTTATAAGTAAAAAACAACCCAAAACAAGTAAGTTGAAAAAGAATTTTTTCATCATTTTTATATTTGAACACTTCATCAGCCTGTCAAGATAGCTGTCAATTATCCTATCTTTGTAAAGTTATTATTAATTTGATTCTTTTACTCGTGAACAACAAAAATCAAGTATAATAAAAATATGGATATTTAAATTGTTTTAGGCAAAAAACCAAAAGTTGTTTAAGATGCCTCAGTAGCAATTTCATATTGTCCACCTTTGGTTTTAGTATTTCAAAACCAAAAACGAATAGCGATTTTTCTTTGTAAGTTTTGCCATTCGAAAAAGTTCTTTGTTTTACTGTATTGTCGTAATCATTAAGAATTCCTTCCATTATTGCCAAAACATAGGTTACAGCAAGAATGGAAAACAAGATTTCTTGTTTGTGTGCCCCTTCTAGGGCTGTTTTTTCTAAATCAAATCCATTTGATTTGAGATGTTTGAAACAACATTCAATTTGCCAACGCTTTCTATAAAGTGTTGCAACGATTGAAAGGTTATCCAAATTAGTAATCAAGTAAATAAAAGGTTCTTTGGCATTAGTATCATCATTTGGAATGACCACGAAATTTAGAATTAACTCATCTAAAATCACGATTTCCATATGATTCAGTCCTTTTTTGTGCATATATTTCTCTAGGACTTTCAATCTAATGGTTCTATCCTTCAAATCGCCTTTATACCAAACCTTGAATCTCAGGTTGGTTTTTAGGCGAATGACAAAGGTTAGGTCTCTTCTTTGAAGTGCCATTAACCACGTTTGACCTATAAACTCTCTATCCCCTAAAAGAGATAAAGTTGGTCTAGGTAAACCGCTTGCTTTCCACCATGCTAACAGTTTATCCAACAGTATCAGGCGTTCTTTTTGAGAGGAAGATTTACGTTCTCCCAAATCTTGCCAGACCAAAGGAATTAGCACGCCTTTGCATACTACACCGAATACTAAAAGATTAACCCAACGGTCGCCTATTGTAAATTCAGTTCTATCAACTATTAAATAAGGACTGATAAAAGGGTAAACCAAATGGAGAATTAGTACAAATACCGTTTTGTGGACTTTAGCTCCTTTTCCTGTTTGGAAGACTCGCTTAAATCTACCATAAACAGTAGTTAATTTGGCTTTTTCACCACTTACACATTCATGTTCGACTTTACAATGATTCAAACAACAACTGCGGCAGCGTAGAATACAACATGCCAATACAAGGATAGTATATATTTTTCCATCCTTTAAATGCTCAATAATAGCGCTGACTTGCGCTATCTTTGCAAGCAGCGGACTCGTTTTTATTGTTACCATTTTTCAATAAAGCAATAAAATTGCTTTTCGAGTCCGTTATTTTTTATAGAACTTTTTATTATATTTTTTTCTTATTGTTCACGAGTTTATTTGATTCTCTGACAAATCCTGTGATTTCAATTCAACCATTCTGTTTTTTAACAGAATCAAAAAAGGGTAATATATATGGATATCAAAACACATTACAGAACTTGCAATCTTTGTGAAGCCATGTGTGGCTTGGAAATCAAAACGGAAGATAAAAAGATACGATCCATAAAAGGAGACAAGGCAGATCCTTTCAGTCGAGGACACATCTGCCCAAAAGCAGTCGCCCTACAAGATATCTATGAAGATCCAGACCGCTTGAAATTTCCTGTCAAAAAAACAACAGAGGGTTGGAAGCAAATCAGTTGGGAAGCCGCCTTTGAAGAAGTAGTTAAAAGACTGAAAGCCATACAAACAAAATATGGGGCGAATGCCGTAGGTGTCTATCAAGGCAATCCTTCTGTACATAATGTAGGGACCTCTTTATTCTCTCCGGGGTTTGTTCGCTCCTTGCAAACGATTAATCGCTTTTCGGCGACCTCGGTGGACCAATTGCCGCATCATTTGGCAGCGATGACCTTGTTTGGGCATCCAAGCTTAATGCCCGTGCCAGACATTGATCGCACCAGTTTTTGGTTGATTTTGGGTGGGAACCCACTGGTTTCTAACGGCAGTATCATGACTGCACCAGATATTACTAAACGACTAAAAGCCATACAAAAACGATTTGGAAAGGTAGTAGTCGTGGATCCTCGATATACAGAAACCGCCGCCAAAGCCGATCAGCATTTATTTATCAAACCTGGCACAGATATCTGGCTATTACTGGCGATGGTTCGAGAAATTTTTGAACATAATTGGGTGAAATTAAATCATTTAGAATCATTAATCGATCCAGAAGAATTAACAAAATTACAAACTTTAGTTGCCCCATTTTCCGCAAAGGTAGCAGCCAAATACACGGGTATTGATGCCCTAACAATTCAGCAGTTAACCCGATTTTTCGTAGAAGCAGATAGGGCAGTATGTTATGGCCGAATGGGCGTTTCCACAGTAGAATTTGGCAGTCTTTGCCAATGGCTCATTCATTGTCTAAACATCCTGACGGGCAACATGGACGTTCCAGGCGGTTTTATGCTGGCGTCTCCCGCTTTTGATCCCATCAGCAAATCAAAAGGCAAAAAACGCGAACTGGGCAGGTGGAAAAGTCGGGTTAGAGGTTTGCCCGAATTCAATGGAGAGTTGCCTGCCGTAACCCTTGCCGAAGAAATTTTAATACCTGGAAAAGGGCAAATAAAAGCGATGGTCACCTCATGTGGGAACCCTGTTTTATCTGTACCTAATGGCACCAAACTGGATGAAGCCTTTGAGTCTCTGCAATTTATGGTTGCCATTGATATTTACTTAAATGAAACTACCCGCCATGCCGACATCATCTTGCCGCCTGCTACTGGCCTGGAAACGCCTCATTTTGACATTGCTTTTCACCAATTAGCGATTAGAAACACTGTCAAATATTCTGAAATTCTTTTTGAAAAAGAACCTGGCGCAAAATACGACTGGGAAATATATTTGGAACTCACCAAACGCTACCAAATGGAAAGCCTGCCAAAAGAGGAGACCCTGCGCCAAAAAATAGAGCAGCAATATCAATTGACACCTGAAATAATCTTAGATGCGCAATTGCGAAAAGGAAAATACGGCATTTCTTTAGCCGAAGTCAGAAAACACCCCCACGGAATCGATTTGGGCCCTTTGCAAACCCAATTTCCCGAAAGATTGCAAACGCTAAATAAGAGGATAAAATTAGTCCCGGAAATTTATGAAAAAGATCTCCACCGGCTCCACCGAGTAGGAGAATCCAATGGACAATTGCGCCTCATTGGAAGACGACATTTGCGCAGCAATAATTCCTGGATGCACAACAGCTATCGCTTGGTCAAAGGAAGAAATCGCTGTACTTTGTTAATCCATCCAGAGGATGCCAAAAAACGAAACTTGAAGCAGGGTCAGCAAGCCCAGGTTAAATCTAGGGTGGGCACGATAGAGATTCCAATCGAGGTTTCGGATGAAATAATGCCAGGAGTAGTCAGCATTCCACACGGCTGGGGGCATCAGCGCAAAAATATTAAGATGAAAGTTGCTGAAGCACATCCAGGTATAAGTATCAATGATTTAACGGATGAGTTCTTTATTGACCAATTGACAGGAAACGCAGCGGTCAATGGCGTTTTAGTAGAAGTGAGTGCCATTAGTAATTGATAGAGGAACTATTTTTAGTCTCTTTTCGTTTATATATAAGGTTTTTTAAATTTAAATTTGGAAGCGAACGGCAGGAAATATCTTGATCCGATCATTTCTTTTATCATCCATTTCCCAAGTTTTCTTTTATAAAAAACATTCACCAAACAAAAATCAAAAACTGGAAATCTTAAATGGCAATTCTTCAAAAAATAAATAAAACAAACGGTCACAAAATTAAAACTTCCCTGTCTCCTTCCCAGCAAAAGGCTTTTAATCAAGTCATTGATTATTTGGACAAATGCTCAATTGTTGAATTAATTCAGTTTTCTAATTTTGGTAAAACAACTGTTTTACAAGCATTAGCTTATCATCTTAACGGCAAATATCTTCGACTCTCCGATTTTTTTCAACTAATCCAGGAGAAAGATGCCTTTAAAATAGAAGAAGCTATTTATGAAACCATTTATCAGGCTTTTCGACAGCATGATTTAGTCATAATAGACGATTTTTCTCAAGTAGAAATTGCGCTTGCTGATAATTACTCTTCCAGTAGAAGAAATGGATTGGAAACTTTTGTCATTGATGCGCTCGACCGCTTAATGGCTAATAGCCATAAAAAATTGATTTTGGGTATCAAAAGAAGTTGTAGAACACCAAAATTTTATAATAAATCACTGAGCGTTAATACCAATTATTTGGAGCCTGAAGACTATGACTTCTTTTTTCAGCATTTTGGTGGTACTCGCTATCGAGGACTAGACTATAATAGGGTGCATCAACACGCTGCCCGATTGAACATTAACCAAATCAAAAAAGCCTGCTTATTGATAGAGGAAAAGCCTCTTACTACGGAAGCCTTATTATCCGAATTAGAAAAACACGCCATTGTTAGTAATGTCAACCGAGAAGAAGTCGAAAAGGTAACCCTAAAGGAACTTAAAGGGGTGGAGGAGGTTATTCACCAATTGGAGATTGACGTTATTAATCCCCTTGAGAACCCCGAAATAGCCGTTGAATACGGTATGGAACCTAAGCGCGGGGTTCTTTTATATGGACCTCCAGGAACAGGGAAAACGACCATTGGAAGGGCTTTGGCGCATCGGCTTAAAAGCAAGTTCTTCTTAATCGACGGTACGATTATCAGCGGTACGGGCAATTTTTATACCGAAGTAAACCGCATTATTTCCTTTGCACGCAATAATGCCCCTAGCATCGTTTTTATCGACGACTGTGATTTATTGCTCGAAAGCGGAAAAGATGAAGGGTTTTATCGCTATTTGCTGACCATTCTGGATGGGCTTGAGTCTAAAACTAACAAAAGTGTAACGGTCATGATGACCACTATGCACTTATCGAGCATTCCCGATGCTTTGATTCGCAGCGGACGGGTTGAATTATGGCTAGAAATGAAATTGCCAAATAAAGCAGCAAGGGCTTCCATTTTGGAAAACCACCTTGCCAAATCCAAACTACAACCCAATGCCGCTGAACTCAATAAAATAGTACTGGCAACCGATGGTTTTACTGGAGCTGACCTAAAAAGACTGGTTTCAGATGCTCAAAACCTATATGGATTCGACGTTATTAATAAAAATAAATTAAAATTGGCCTTGCATTATTTTGAAACGGCTTTAAAGCGATTGAAAAAACTCAGAAAACAGTTTTATCGGACAAATACAAAAGGAGCGGGACAGATTGGGTTTTAATTATGGATAAACAAAGCATACTTTCTCCTTCCGAAATGGCGCGTTATGCTCGACACCTTGCCATTCCTGAATTTGGCAAAACAGCGCAGGAAAAGTTAAAAACGGCCAAAGTTCTGGTGATCGGCGCAGGAGGCTTAGGTTGCCCCCTTTTACTTTATTTAACGGCTGCAGGTGTTGGACATATTGGCATTGTTGATTTTGATGTAGTAGAAGAAAGCAACTTACAAAGACAAGTCTTATTTACTATACAAGATATTGGAAAGCCAAAAGCTGAAATAGCCAAAAACAAACTAAGTGCCCTAAATCCCCACGTCCGGTTAAAGGTCTATCCAACTGCTTTCACCAAAGAAAATGCTTTAGAGATAATTAAAGATTACGATATAGTAGCAGATGGCACGGATAATTTCCCGGCCCGCTATCTGAGTAATGATGCCTGTGTGCTATCTGGGAAAGTAAATGTGTACGCTTCCATTTTTCGCTTTGAAGGACAAGTTGCTGTTTTTAATTATTTAAACGAAAACGGAGAAAGAAGCCCCAATTATCGAGATTTATTTCCAGAACCTCCACCTCCTGGCCAGGTACCCAGTTGTGCAGAAGGTGGCGTATTGGGTGTCTTGCCGGGAATTATAGGGAGTATGCAAGCCAGCGAAGTTATTAAAATCATTACAGGAATTGGTAAACCATTGGCAGGGCGGTTGTTTTTATATGACGCAGCTTCTTTTACCACCCGAATTTTAAAAATAAGAAAAAATCCAGCCACAAAAATTACCGAATTAATTAATTATGAACAATTCTGCGGCGTAGTTCCCCAAACTAAAAATGAAATTAAGGACATTACCGCAAGAGAACTAAAAAGATGGATAGAGGAAGAGAGAGACTTCCAATTGGTTGATGTCCGAGAAACCTATGAGTATGACCTAGCTAATCTTAGTGGGCAGCTTATCCCTGCTGGTAAGATTATCGCCAAAATGGACGAAATTGCCAGAGATAAGCCCGTTGTCATTCATTGTCGAAGCGGAGCGAGGAGTGCCAAAGTGATCAAAACTTTGCAAAATAATTTTGCATTTTCTAACTTATTAAATTTAAAAGGAGGGCTATTGGACTGGGCAAAGGAAATAGACCCTGACATGGCTATTTAAGCGTAAAAGAAATGCCTAAAACTACACAAAACATATACCTTATCGGCTTTATGGGTAGTGGTAAAAGTTATCTCGGACAAGAATTAGCCAAAGCATTAAATTGGGCATTTTTGGACATAGATGCTTTCTTGGAAGAAGAAGAAAAAAGAAGAATTGCCTGCATTTTTGCCGAAAGTGGAGAGTCCTTTTTTCGAACCTTGGAACGCCATTATTTGCACCGCTCTTCCGCTTTTCATAAAACGGTAATTGCTACGGGTGGCGGTGCGCCCTGCTTTTTTGATAATATGGATTGGATGAATGCCAACGGCTTGACGATTTATTTGAAAACGCCCATTCCGATTTTGATAGAGCGATTAAGGGCAGAAACAAATCACCGACCGCTATTGGCCCAAAAAACAAGTAGCGAATTAGCCAAATTTATTAATCAAAAGTTAGGAGAACGGACTCCTTTTTATGAAAAAGCTCAGTACCTTTTTGAATACAAAACCGGAAAAGAAGGAGGAAAAGAATTATTATTGTCCCTAGAAAAAAATCTAATTCTAACTAACAAAAGTGAACGCATGAAAATATATCACAATCCCAGATGCAGCAAGAGTCGGGAAACTTTAACGCTTTTAAAAAGCAAAGGTATCCAACCAGAAATCGTTTTGTATCTAGATAATCCCCCCACTGAAGAAGAATTGCAAAATATTGTCAATCAACTAAATATCCAGCCCTCTCAATTAGTGCGAAAACGCGAAAAACTATACAAAGAGTTATTCAAAGATAAAAACCTTTCAGAAGCAGAATGGCTGGGCATATTGGCAAAGCATCCAAAGCTCATCGAGCGACCCATTGTCTTAAAAGACGGAAAAGCCGTCCTGGGCAGACCGCCGGAAAAGGCATTGGATTTAATCTGAACCCTTGATGACCTAAGGAAAAAGCGACTTTGTACTTTATTCCGCTTAAAATCACGAGATTTGTTAAGGAAGACTTTTTATTAAAAAAATAGTGACAAAATCCACTCCTGAATAGTCAAACAAAAGCATGTATTGTTATTTGACAGATCAAGCAAAATATCAAAAATTTGAACAAAGTATATCTGGGTTTAGGTGGGAATCTCGGTGATAGAGAAGCCAATTTGAGAAAGGCTACCCAACTCATTGACCTCAAAGTAGGAAAAGTTTTAACCACTTCTTCTCTTTATGAAACCAAAGCCTGGGGCATCGAAAATCAACCTGATTTTTTAAATCAGGTTTTACTAGTCGAAACCGCTTTATCTCCTCAACTAACGCTCCAAACTATCCTAAATATTGAGTTAGAAATGGGGCGTATTCGACGGCAAAAATGGCATACTCGACTCATCGATATTGATATTCTTTTTTATAAAAATTGGATTGTACGGGAAGCCAATTTGATAATCCCACATTCCTTTTTGCAAGCGCGCAATTTTGTACTAGCTCCTTTATTCGAAATTGCACCAGATCTGATTCATCCCCTTTTGCAAAAAACGGTTTCAGAATTGTATTTTGAATGTCCAGACGAACTAAAGGTATTCATTCTTAAGCCAGCCTAGCGCAAATAAATTCCGTCCTTTTCTAATTTAATCACTCGTTGTTTATACAGTGCCCCAATGGCTTTTTTGAAAGTCTTTTTGCTCATCTCCAGTTTGACTTTTATAGCAGCAGGATTGCTTTTATCTGTTAGGTTCAAATAGCCTTTATTCATCTTCAAATAAGCTAAAATGCGAGCGGCATTGGGTTCGATATTTTGATACCCTTGCTTTTGTAAGGCGACATCAATTTTGTGATCTTCTCTGATGTTTTTAATATATCCTCTGATTCGATCTCCTTTCTCAATAGGTCGAAATATTTCGTTGTCAAAAATCAACCCGCTATGAATGTTATTAATAATTACATTTACACCCAGATCAGTCCGGTCGCCAATTAGCAAATTCACCTCCTCTCCTATTTCCACGGTTAAAATTTCCCTTTGAAAAAATTTGTGCAATTTGGCAGAAGCAACTAGACGGTCCGACTCGTCGTCATTGTACAAATAAACAATATGCCATTGCCCCTTCTGCATTTTTCTTCTTTGTTCTTTAAAAGGTACAAACAGATCTTTCTCCAGCCCCCAATCGAGAAATGCGCCAAAGGGTGTCACTTCTTTGACTTGCAAATAGGCAAATTGGTGCAGTTTAACCTTCGGTTGACGAGTAGTTGCAACGATGCGGTCTTCAGAGTCTGTATAGACAAAAACCTCAATCTCCTCCCCTATTTTCATCCCTTTGGGAACATACTTATTGGGCAACAGAACCTCATCATTGGTGTCATCCACTAGATAGATGCCCTGCTTTTCTCGACGTTTTGCGACTAATTTTGAATGCGTACCTAGTGGAATCATTGACACTTTTTTTGAGATATAATTTGTACTTTTGACCTAGCCCATTTAGTACTTCCCTTTCGATTAGAGCAGATTGGACAAGTGCTTTTTGTCTTTTACCATAAGTTTAGTAATTACAAAAATACCCTTTTTGCGCTTTATCTGGCATCCTTTAACTACTCTATAAAATAAAATGAAGCTATTTATTCCCGTTTGCATCTTTTTGACCAATTTTTCATTTTGTCTGTTTACTCAAGACGAATTGCAAATTCCACCCCAAACCGATGCTCGCTTATACCAAATCGCTCAGAGTCCCTCCCCTACCCAAATAGAGGCTAATATTAGAAAATTAGTTGGCTTTGGGACTAGAAATACGCTTTCCGATACGCTTTCTTCAACGCAGAGAATCGGGGCAGCCAGGCGATGGATACATACAAAATTTAAAAAAATTTCTGCTGATTGTGGTGGTTGCCTAGAAGTTTCCTATCAGTATTCCCTGGTGCCAGCAGAGGGTAATCGAAGAATTCCCGAAGATACTTATGTCGTCAATGTGATAGCCATTCAACGAGGAGTGAAATTTCCAAATCGCTATGTAATTATGTCGGGTGATATTGATTCCCGCATTTCTAGTGCAACGGATGCGGTCGGTCTCTCGCCAGGAGCAAATGACAATGCTTCCGGCATGGCAGGTACGATCGAAGCTGCTCGAATTTTGTCTAAATACCAATTCTCCTCCAGCATTGTCTATGCAGGCCTTTCTGGTGAAGAGCAAGGTCTTTTTGGGGGTAAACACATGGCAGCGCAAGCAAAAAAAGACGGTTGGGAAATTATTGCTATTTTAAATAACGATATGATCGGCAATATTCAGGGTATTGACGGCGTGATTGATAATACGACCTTTCGAGTTTTCTCGGAACCTACTCCGATCACTGACGATGAAAGAATGCGAATCTGGCATCGCTTTTATGGTGGAGAAGTAGATGGGCCTTCCCGTCAAATTGCTCGTTATATAGACCAATTGACAAACCAATACATGACTAATCTGAATGCCATTATGATTTATAGACTCGACCGTTTTGGCAGAGGTGGACATCACAAACCCTTTAATGATGAGGGCTTCCCAGGTGTTCGCATTATGGAAACGCACGAAAACTATAACCGGCAGCACCAAGACATTCGGGAAGAAAATGGCATTAAGTATGGCGATGTCATCGAAGGGGTAAATTTTGATTACGCAGCTAAATTGACCGGCGTAAATGCTATCACGCTAGCTGCCCTCGCTTGGTCACCTCCCACTCCACAAAACGTAATGATTGGCGGAGCAGTACAGCCCTCCACCAAACTCCAATGGGATAAAGTCAATGATCCCAATATTGCTGGATATCGGGTCTATTGGCGGGATACAACCTCCCCAGTCTGGCAATATTCCAGATATGTAGGCAATGTATCACAAGCGACTTTAAAAAATATTGTCATTGATAATTATTTATTTGGGGTCGCTTCAGTGAATAAAGAAGGAATCGAAAGCGTTGTCGTTTTTCCTACAAGCTTAATTCCCAGAAGGCGTTAAAATTAATGATCCTTTGATAAAAACAATTATGAAAAATTTATTTTATTTACTATTGACTATCGGTTTTCTAGCTTGCTATAATGGACAAAAAATGAAGCAACCAATGAAAAAATTGCCCACTTTTGATTGGCAGGGGCATCGGGGTGCAAGGGGTTTGGTCCCTGAAAATACAGTCCCTTCTTTTTTAAAAGCATTGGAATTTAATATTCGCACACTGGAAATGGATGCTGCCATTTCGCAGGAAGGAAAGGTCATTATTTCTCATGAACCCTGGTTTTCGCATGAAATATCTAGTGATTCCGAAGGCAAGCCCATTAGCGATGAGTCCGAAAAAAACTACCTAATTCACCAGATGACTACTGCAGAAATCAAAGCATTTGATGTGGGAAGCCGAGGAAATGAGCGTTTTCCAGCACAGCAAAAAATGAAAATACACAAACCTACCCTAGAAGAAGTCGTTAGGGCAGTCAATGATTTTTGTAAAAAAAACAATCAGGAATTGCCTTATTATAATATTGAAATCAAAAGCCGTCCGGAATGGGATGGAGAGCTGTCCCCTACCCCCTCTAAATTTGCTCAAATCTTGCTAGATGAAATCAAGCAACTCGGTATCAAAGATAAAACCTGTATCCAATCCTTCGACATACGTAGCTTATTGGCTATCAACGACTTAGATCAGCATATTACTACTGCCTATTTAATTGAGAATATCAACCCCTTTGAGGAAAATATGGATAAGTTAGACTTTACACCGAGTATTTACAGCCCCTATTTTCAGTTGGTTACTCAAGAACTCGCCGAGCAAGTGCATAAAAAAGGAATGTTACTGATTCCCTGGACAGTAAATGACATACCCGCCATGCAGAGAATGGTCAATCTAAAAGTGGACGGAATTATTACGGACTATCCGAACTTAATTGAGCAAGTAAAAGGCATTCAATAAATCCTCCATTTTTGGTCAAAAAAATACCCATAAACGCACTCCAGGCATTCCAGTTAATGCGGTTTGTAACCTCTCTATTGATTGGAATTTTACTGGCAAAAGTTTTTGGTTTAGCCACTACTGCTATTGCATTATATGAAATTTTGTTGTTTTTGGGTAATTTTGTTTCTTTCTTTTGGATCTCTGCTGGGGCAAAAAGCTTACTAACACTATTCCCGAACACCCGCTCCAATAACCAAGCTGCCCTTTTAGCAAATATCGCTTTTTTGTTGCTATTCTTTGCCTGTCTCGCTGGTGGGGGGCTTTACTTTTTTCAGGACTTTGTGATTCGGCAATTTACCCATTATGAGCAATTGAACCATATTGGTCTAATCAGCCTATTTATCGTTTTTAATGCACCTGCCTCGCTAGTTGAATTTATCTATTTGGTGCAAAAAAAAGAAACGCGAATTATCCGCTATGGCATTGTCATTTTTTCTACTACAATTGTTAGCAATTATACTACCGATTCTTTTTGGAAAAAATATTGAAGGAATTTTTCAATGTTTGCTTCTGTGGAGTATGTTAAAGTTTGGCTGGTTATTGGTTTTGCTAAAAAGAGCATTTTGGAAAGAAAAGTCAAAGCCAGCACCTCTTGTCTTTAAATTTTCAAATCTGCTCAATTTTCAATTACAAAAAAAAATAAGTTGGCTCCTACTCCCACTCTCTCTACATATGCTATTAGGAGGAGGTATGGAATATATTGACGGCTTTATTGTCACCAGTCATTTTGAAGAAAAAAGTGCCTTTGCTGTTTTCCGATATGGCGCAAGAGAGTTGCCACTGGTCACCATTTTAAGTTCTGCATTAGCTGCTACCTTAATCCCCTTATCCATTGAAAACCAGTCGCTCGCTATTCAAAAAATGAAACAAGAAGTCAGCAAATTGTCCCAATGGCTTTATCCACTTACTTTCATCCTGATTTTTATTAGCCCCTATCTTTTTCCACTTGTTTATAACGCAGATTTTGTGGAATCAGCCAGGGTTTTTAATATTTATTTGCTGCTCATTTCCAGTCGTTTACTATTGCCCCAGGTGATTATTTACAGCAAGCAACACAATTTTGTTTTAGTGGCTAGCGCTGTGATTGAAATCAGCGTTAATCTAGGATTAAGCCTTTTACTGGTCAAAAAGTATGGATTGGAAGGAATCGCCTTTGCCACAGTCCTGGCTTATCTAGTCAATAAACTAATATTGATTGCTTATAATTATTTCCAATTTGGAATTTCTTTAAGTCATTATTTAAATATTAAAAATTATCTTTTTTATAATGCCGTTTTAGTGGGAGTGTATGTACTAACTTATTAATTATTTTCTTGGAAATTTTTAATGAAAATTTGGAAAACCGACGGCTTATTTACTTTTTTGCGCTCGGCGTTGGGCTATTTTGATATGGTAGATTAGTGACTGGTGCGAATTACCCAGTTGCCAATTATTCAATCACTAATAAAATGAACTTCGAATACTTTATCGCTAAAAAAGTCGCTGCAGCCAATAGTCAGTCTTTTTCTAGGCTTATTATTCGCGTTGCCATTGCCGCCATCGCTTTATGTCTTACAGTGATGATTTGTGCAACGGCAATGATTAGCGGCTTTAAAAAAGAAATTAGTGATAAGATATTTGGCTTTAATGGACATATCCAAGTTACTGGAATTGGAGGAGCGAGTATTGCTTTAGAAACCCCTCCAATTGATAAAAATCAAGATTTTTACCCCGATTTGGGTGATTTGGAGCAAATTTCTTATTTGGGAAAGAGAAAACTATTTGGCAGAGAATTGACTGGGGCGCTAGTAGAAATGAAAACTAAAGGGGGTATCCGCCACATCCAGGTATATGCACTAACACCGGGCATTATCAAAACCAAAACAGCAATCGAAGGCATTGTTCTAAAAGGCATTGGTGAGGATTTTGATTGGACTTTTATGAAACAATACCTACAAAAAGGACAACTATTAAATCTGACCGACTCCATCGTTCAACCTTACATCTTAATTTCCCAACAAACCGCCGATAGGTTGGAAGTGGATACAAGCGACCAATTCATTATCCATTTTTTCAAAAATAATGAGCCGATAAGACGACGACTTAAGGTGACTGGAATATACAAAACAGGATTGGGAGAATTTGATAAAAGTTTTGCCTTGATAGATATTCGTTTTATTCAACAACTCATGGGCTGGGAAGCCAATCAGGTAGGTGGTTTTGAAATCTTTTTGGAAGATATTGATGATTTGGAAGTTTTCACAGAATACATTTATTACGAGGAAATTCCTAGCGACCTGACCGGCGAAGATATTAAACATTTACTACCCAATTTATTCGGTTGGTTGGAATTTCAGGACATCAACGAAGTGGTCATTTTATCGCTAATGATTGTTGTTGCTATTATTAACATGGTAACCGCTCTGATGATATTGATTATTGAACGAACCGGTATGATTGGCATTTTGAAAGCAGTTGGTTCCACAGATTGGAGTATTCGAAAAATCTTTTTGTACCATGCTGCTTGGATTATTGGGCTAGGGTTATTATTGGGCAATTTGGTAGGTTTGGCGCTTTGTTTTTTGGAAGATCGTTTTCATTTTATTACCCTTTCAGAAGAAAATTATTATTTGTCTTATGCTCCCATTGACTTAAATTTATGGACAATTCTTTTATTAAATATAGGAACATTACTCATTACCGTTTCTTTCTTGATCATCCCTACCTATTTGGTCACAAAAATTGACCCGGTGAAGGCAATCCGATTTAATTAGCTCATTATTTGTTCTTTTTTTGGGCCTGCTCAAAGGAATCAATAATTTCTCATCAAAAAAGTCCCTTTAAATACCTGTAAATCTTCTTACCTTTGGTCTTTAAACTAAGCTATCCAACTCCAAATGCACAAATCCGGTTTCATCAATATTATCGGTCGTCCGAACGTCGGCAAATCTACGCTAATGAACGCCTTGGTAGGCGAGCGAATGTCTATCATTACCAGCAAGCCGCAAACGACCCGCCACCGAATTATTGGAATTTTAAGTGGCACAGATTACCAAATGGTCTTTTCGGATACGCCGGGCATTGTTGTCAATCCCGGCTACAAAATGCACGAAGCCATGAATCGCTTCGTTGCATCCACTTTTGAAGATGCGGATATTATGCTATTCGTTACGGATATCTATGATGATTACGAAGAAGATGGTCCGACGGTTCAGCGGTTAAAACGGCTAAATGTCCCTTTGTTTTTGATAATTAATAAAATGGATTTAGCTACAGAAAAGCAATTAGTAGAGCAGATTCAAAAATGGAACCAATGGATTCCTTTTAAAGAAACGATACCCATTTCGGCTTTGTATAAAAAAAATACCCAAAAACTATTTGAACTCATTTTGGCTAATATTCCTGAAGGCCCTGTTTACTATCCCAAAGATCAGTTAACGGACAAATCTGAGCGCTTTTTCGTCAGCGAAATTATTCGAGAAAAAATTTTGCAGCAATACAAAAAAGAAGTCCCTTATTCCTGTGAGGTAGTCGTCAATTCTTTTAAAGAAGGAAGCACCAATAAGGGGGAAAATTTGATAAGAATAGAGGCGTATATCTATGTCAATCGAAAATCACAAAAGCCCATTATAATCGGAAAAAATGGGGTAGCTATTAAAAAACTAGGCATCGAAGCTCGTAAGGAGATCGAGCAATTTTTAGAAAAAAAGGTCTATTTAGAGCTGTTTGTAAAAGTTAAAGAAAATTGGCGAAATGACGAGCAAATTCTAAAGCATTTTGGATATTAGAATAAGGATGCAGGTTAAAATCTGCTCGGCTAACTAATGTTGAAATTCGCCAGTTAAAAATAGGAAGTATGTTAAAAATAGGTGTCACCGGAGGTATTGGTAGTGGAAAAACCACCGTTTGCAAAATTTTTGAAATATTGGGTATTCCCGTTTATTATGCAGATGCGCGGGCAAAAGAACTGGTTACTCAAAGTGAACCTTTAAGAAAAAAAATCATCGAATTGTTAGGGGAAGAAGCTTATTTGGAAAATGGAAGTTATAATCGAGCTTATGTAGCTGATATTGTTTTTAAAGACAAAAAAAAGTTGGAGAAATTAAACCATATCATCCACCCCGCTGTCTTTTCAGACGGAGAGGAATGGCATCGGTTGCAGAAAAAGGTGCCTTATACCTTAAAAGAGGCTGCTCTTTTATTTGAAAGCGGGGGATATCAACTACTAGATAAGACGATTTTGGTCGTTGCTCCACAGGAAGTCCGCATTGAAAGGGTAATAAAAAGAGATAATAGCTCTCGAATGGCGGTACTGGATCGGATTAATAAGCAAATGACCGATGCAGATAAAATAAAACTAGCGGATTTTGTTATATTAAATGATGGTAAAGCTCCCTTAGTGGACCAAATTCTAAAAATTCACGATAAATTAAAAAGCGAAGTGAAGTAGAAAAGTAATAAATTATGTCAAAGGCAATCTATTCTCTTTTGGGTTTTCTTCTGATTATTATTGGTTTTTTGGCACTAATACTCAGCCTGGTAGGCGTGCAATTGTCCTTTCTCACCTGGATAGATGCGCCAGGGCAATTATTTGGTTTTGTTGTGCGGCTTTTAATGATTTTAGGTGGAATAGTGATTGTGGTGCTAACCCGAAGTGATTGGCGAGAAGAGGAATTGGGATAATATTAACCAATTAGCCACAATCTGGAAAATTTAACCTCAATTAGTCAATACTTGGCAAAGATTTTTTTCTATAGAAATACCATTGAACTACCTCACAGCTATTTTTGTTGATAAATCGTTTCTTTCTAAGTAACGACTAAAGCATAACTTCCTGAAATGAAAAAATGGGTGCCATTTATTGTATTGCTTTCTGCTTTTACATTTTCCACTTTTGCTCAGACAAGCGAATGGGTGTTGAAAAAAAATAAAAAAGATTTAGAGGTCTATGTAAGAGAAAGCGCCGATAGTCCATTCAAAGAATTAAAATTGAAGTTCAATGTGGAAGCTTCTATGTCGGCTATTGTAGCTCTATTACAGGATGTTGATGCCATTCCGGATTGGGTTTACAAATGCACGGAATCATATATCGTTAAAACGGTTAACAGCCATGAAGAACTCTATTACAATTTGATAGACTTTCCATGGCCTATGGACGATCGGGATATGGTCGTCAGAAATACGCTTACCCAAGATCCGATAACCAAAGTTGTAAAGTCCGAATCATTCATAGCTCCTGGGCATATAGCCAAAAAAGAAGGGGTCATCCGCCTCGAAAAACTCCACTTATGGTGGACCTTTACTCCTAAGTCCAATGGAGAAGTAGCCATAGAATATTATCTAAAATCCGATCCAGGAGGTGCATTGCCTCCCTGGTTAGTCAATCTTGCTATAGACCAAGGGCCTTCTCAAACTATCAAAAAATTTAGAAAAATATTAAAAACTCCCAAATATAAAAATGCTCGCTTGGATTATATTTCCGAACTAAAGGAATAACCACTATCTATGATCTACGGGATAATTTGAAATATTTAATCCTAAAATAATATCGTGTTCAGCTATTTGCATATCACTGGACATGGAAACTCGCAATATTCCGCTCCCGCCTCGATTTTTAAATGCTTTTCTTTCCTTTTCAGTTAGCAATTGATCATCGTCAAATACCAATTCATCAACATAATATGCATTGTCTATAGTCGGCTCTTTAATTGATAGGTGAATATGAGCAAGTATATTTTGCTTTGGATATGGAGCGGGTCTTATTGTATAGAGGGAATACTTTCCATTTGTATCTGATTTTATCCAACCGCGAATATATCCATGTCTTTTGGCTTTCTCGCTCATCCCGTCCTTTGGCGAATAATACCCATTATTATCCGTTTGCCAATAATAAACAATCACATTAGGGGCAGGAGTCTTACCGTCAAGTTTATAAACCGTTCCAGTTATCAGTAGTTTTTGTCCTTCTTCACTCCAACCGGGACTATAATCAATAGACTTTATTTCATCTGGCATTCCTTCAAACATCAGTTCACACCCGTCGCACCTGCCACCCACTAATTTCGTATGTGATTTGCTTTGGATTTGGGTAGGTGGCACATTTTGTCCATTGCAACTTGTCAAGAAATTCAGAGATAAAATTGCAATTACTACTTGAAATGTTTGCATTATTCTTCAATGTTTAGAGTAGGGATAAAATTGTATTTAATTATTCAAAACTGGCGACTCCAATAATTTAAAAAATTGATCCATTTTGGGGGTGATTACAATTTCAGTCCTTCGGTTGACGCTTCGACCTTGCGAACTAGTGTTCAATTCCTTTGGCATATACTCTGCCCGCCCAGCAGCCGTTAGTCTTTCAGGAGCAACTTCGTAATCTCTCTGTAACATCCGAACCACCGCAGTGGCCCTTTTTACGCTCAAATCCCAATTATCTGCCAAGCAATCATTCGCCATCGGCACATCGTCTGTATGCCCTTCTACCAATACATTTAAATCGTGGTGATCATTGAGAATTTTAGCTAGTTTTTTGAGGACGTTTTTGGCCTTTTTGCTAATTCTAGAACTAGCGGACTGAAAAAGCAATTTATCAGAAATGGATACATAGACGACTCCTCCTTTTACTTCCACCTGCACGTCCTCATCATTAATATTGTCCAGTGAACGTTTGATATTCATAACTAAAGCCAGATTGAGGGAGTCTTTTGCCTGGATTTTGGAAGACAAATTTTCGATAAAGGAATATTGTTGCGAAATGTTATCCAGCGATTTATTGATACTCTCCGCACCTGTTTTGCTAATCACAGACAGGTCGGATAGGCGGTCCAGTAAGCTGGCATTGGTCGTCTGCATGTGAGAAATCTGCGCTTCGTAACTATCTACTTGTCCTTGCTTGGCAGTCAACTGCGTTTTCAAGGTAGCAATTTCCTTTTGATAATACGAATAGACACCAAATAAGCTTGCCAGCCAGATAACTGCTGCTGCGGCAATGATTACTGCTAATTTATTCATTTACAATTTGTTAGTTAACTTTGATTGTTGATTATTTTAATAACAACGCAAAGGATACTGAAATTGTATATTTTAAGGAATTAAAAGTTGTAAATACGAATAATTTTAGTAGTGAATGGTATAAAAACAGGAGTCAAGGATGCAACACAGCAATCATTCATACTGCAAAGCTTCTACAGGATTAGACATAGCTGTGCGTATTGCTTGCGAACTAATGGTCAAAAAAGCAATTAAGATCACGCCCAGACCAGTTGCTAGAGTCACCCACCAGGGAAAGTCAATCCGAAAAGCAAAATCCTCCAGCCAGTCATTGGCGAAATACCAAGTTAGAGGAATGGCTAAAATCATAGCAATTACTATTAGTTTTAAAAAATCGGTTGCCAAAATATTTAAAATTTGAAAGACCGATGCTCCTAACACCTTGCGAATGCCAATTTCCTTAAATCGTTGTTGGGTGACCAGAGCCGCCAAGCCAAATAGACCAAAACAGGAAATTAAAATGGCCAATAAAGCGAAGGAGGCAATCATATTAGAAAAACGCTCATCTCCACTATACCGATCATTGAGTGCCTGATCTAAAAACTCATATTCAAAGACTTTGCCTGGAAAAAATTCCCGCCATTTATTTTCAATAAAAGCAAGCGTTCGTGAAATATTGGCATTTTTCAACCGCACAACGAAGGTAGAAAAATCGCCTGGTTGCACCCGCAAAACCAAAGGCTGTATTTCTCTTCTGGCATTTTCAAAATGAAAATCTTTTAAAACGCCGACTATTTTTCCCTCCTGCCTTTCAACCAAGTGTTGCCCAATCGCTGCTTTTGGGCTCTCCCACCCCAGCGCAGTAACAGCGCTTTCATTGATTAAAAAACTATTGATATGGTCCGTTCCATAGGATAAATCAAAGTTCCGCCCAGCGACTATTTCCAAATTAAAGGTTTCTATATAATCATAATCCACCGAATTAACACCGACAGTAAAAGCATCTTCTTGAGTGACATGATCGTTCCATACTGGACGACCAATCGCTCCAAAGCCTGGTACCCGATTGCACTGGGTGACTGCTTTGATATTGGGATTACTTAAAAGCAATGCGTCCAAAGTATTCATCCTCTGTCGAATGGTCGGATCGCCGGCACGAAAGGCCGCATTTAGGTTGTTGCCGCTGTCAATCGGTACTCGTAAAATCAAATCCCGTGCAAAGCCCAAAGGTTGGTTGCGCAAATAATTTAATTGTAAAAAAATAATAATGGCGCCGCTAATAAAGGTAATACTTGCCAGAAATTGCAAGATAATCAAGACTTTCCGGAGCGCAATACCTCCTGCTTTTTGAGTACTGCCCGAATTGCCTTTTAAAGAAGCAACCGCCTGAAACTTGCTGACGTAAAAAGCAGGATAACTTCCTGCCAGCAAGCCCGATAAAATAAATATTCCCACAAAAGTCAGTAAAATAAAAGGCGGATTCCAGGGTTTAAAAACCAGGTCTAATTGCGTTAAGCGATTTAAAACAGGTAATGCCAGAGCTGCTAATGCCAGTGATAGGAGAAAGGCAAAAAAACTCAGTAATAGGGATTCACCTAAAAATTGACCCACTAATGAACCTTTTCCCGCTCCCATTACTTTCCGAACACCCACTTCCTTTGCCCGATTCAAAGAGCTGGCGGTCGTCAGGTTAATAAAATTAATGCAGGCAATCAGTAAAGTAATGATACCGATGCCTGCAAAAAGATACAGTCGGTTGATGTCTATCGGCGTTCGCTGCTCCAGCCCCATCGTGGAGCGCAAATGAATATCTTTGACTGGAAACAATGAAAAGGCTTGTTTATCGCGAATATTTTCATGCCCATATTTTTGAATGTATGCAGGGAATTTATCATTGACTGATTGAATGTTCTGGTTTTCTTTTAATAAAATGTACGTATAGGAATGAGAAGCCATCCAGTTACTTTGCAGCACCTGACGCATGGTTGCCCTAGCATGTTCTGGTTCCAGATCAACCATATTTTTGTAGGGCATAATCATATTCAAACGGGTGTGAGCGTTATCCGGCCAGTCCCTAATCACTCCTGTAACTTCAAAGTTATTTGCCTCACCCAGTCGCAGTTGTTTGCCAATTGGGTGGGTATTTCCAAAGAAAGTTTTTGCCATCTTATCCGTCAAAATGACCGAAAAGGGTTGTTCTAAAGCTGTACTTGCGTCACCATATAAAAAGTCAAAGGTGAAAATTTGGGTAATGGAAGAGTCTGCAAAATAGCTTCCTTCAATCTCAAATTGTTTTTCGGTTTCCAGCACCTCTACGCTAATATCTCGCGGATACATTCGAGCCGCCACTTCTATTTCTGGAAAATGTTCCGAGATTTGGCTAATAAAAGCCGGAGGAATGCGAGCTAAAGTAATTTCATCAGTGAAACTAATATGATAGGCAATCCGATAGAGTCGGTCTAGGTTTTTATGGAATTTATCATAACTTGTTTCATGTCCAATGTACTGCACGATCAAAAAACAACAAGCCATACCAATCGCCAAGCCTAGTATATTGATGACAGCGAAAGCCCCTTGTTTCCGCAGATTGCGAAAAGCAATTTTTAGATAATTTTTTAACATGATGTCGGTTGATTTAGCAGAAAAGCTCCAATAGAAAGAAAGGTTGAGCTATCCTCTTTTGCTTGATTGTAGGATTGATTGTAAATGAAATTTTATCAATCAATCAGCTACACAATTAGGTAATCCCGCGATTTTATATCACTGTTTTCTAATTTCGCTTTACTACCTTTGACCTCGCCCCCAGCATATCCCTCATAATCAGTAAGGATTCTTCAATATAAATATCCTTTTTGACTTGTTTTAACCAATCCTCATGGCGGGCAATTCTGGACGAATCGGCATTAATAAACGCCATGTCTGCTTGTAGTTCCTTGATATTCAAGCCAGCTACAGGTGCATCCATGATTTTGGAAAATCGTTGGGTCTCCGCCTCGCGCTGATCCATTAAATCTCGAAAATCTTTAAGGGCGAGCGGATAAACCGTTTCCTCTTCGTTTTCTTTTAATAATTTAGCATTATCTAAAATCAGAGAAAAGCTTGGGTTTTGCTGAACGCGCACACTGCTTTTTGCCTTTAATTGTGCTAGGTCAGGGAGTTGGTAGGCATTTTGTCCAAAAGAAATCGGCTGAATCTGAGACCATTTTAGGGCGTTTTCTTCCTCTTTTTCACCTGCCTCCAAAAAAGCGAATTGGTCGGGTAGAATAATATCCGGGATGACTCCTTTTAATTGATTCGAGCCGCCATTAATCCGGTAGAATTTCTGAATAGTCAGTTTAACTTGCCCAAGCGGTTTAAATTTTGGGTCAGCAGAAGGCACTCTGTCCAAATCATAAAACCCCTGCACGGTTCCTTTTCCAAAAGTAGAGTTGCTACCCACAATCACTGCCCGTTGATAATCCTGCAATGCCGCCGCTAGTATTTCTGAGGCAGAAGCACTAAAGGTATTAACCAAGACAATAAGAGGCCCGTCGTAAGCCACACTACCCTCTTCGTCTTCTAGTACCAGTGGTTTTCTACTTCTTGATTTTACCTGGACGATGGGTCCTTTTTCAATAAACAAGCCACTCATCTTTACGACATCCTGCAAAGAGCCGCCCCCGTTATAGCGCAAATCGAGGATGATCCCGTTGATATTCTGAGCTTTTAATTTATCAATTTCTTTGGCAATATCTTCTGCACAACTCTTTCCACCGTCAAAGGAAGAATAAAACATCGGCAGCTTAATATAACCGATATTACTTACCCGATCATCCAAATCCAATATGATCGAGCGTGCATAAGCCACATCAATGATGACTTCATCCCGTTCAATTTCAACATCTTTGATCGTTCCGTCCTTTTTCTTTACCGTCAGAATCACTACGGTCCCTTTTTTGCCCCTTATAAGGGAAATCACATCGTCCAGTCGCATCCCCAAAATATCAACTGGTTCTGCTCCTTTTTGGGTCACCTTTGTAATCAAATCTCCTACCTCCAGTTCCTTACCTTTCCAGGCGGGGCCGCCCGGAACGATAGAAGCCACCTCTGCATAATCATCTTTTGTGCCGAGCCTTGCGCCAATTCCTTCCAGCCTTCCGCCCATTGTCAAATCAAAATCCTCTTTTCCCTTAGGGCTAAAGTAATCAGAATGGGGATCAAACGAATGCGTCATGGCATTTAGATAGGACTCAAAGCGGTCAGAACGACGCAATTCATCCATCCGGTCAAACCAATCATCGAATAATTGCTTGGTTTCTTTTTGGGCTTTTTTAATGATCTCATCGAGTGTTTTCTTTTCTTTAAGGGCTTCATTTTTTTCCTGGTCTTCCAGTTTGCTATCTACTTTGGAAATGATTTGGTACTTCAGGGTTTTTCGCCAATATGTTTTCAAAGCCGCTTCGTCTGTTGCGTAAGTCCGCTTATCATTATCCATTTCCAAGACTTCTACTTTTTTCAAGTTAAAAGGCTGGGCAATCAGTTCTTCGTAAAATTTACGGCTTCTAGCAATGGCGGTTTCTGCTAATTGATCCGATAAGTCAACAAATTCCAGATTATACTCCTTTGCTAAATCATCAATTTTTAATTCGTACTGCTTTAGTTGGCTGACCTCTGCCTGAGTAAAAAATAGCTTCATGCCGTCTAAGTCATCCAAATAAAAGTCAAAGGATTTTTTAGAAAATTCATCATCCAACTCCTGGGGGTGAAAGTGCATATATTGCATAACCTGTAGGAGGGTATTCAAAATGACCTTTTCCTTGTCGGTCAAATTGGTTTTTCGATAATTGACCGCACAAATCAAAGTTGCCGCCATAGCCAACATTAAAACAAACAATAAGGTCTTTTTCATAGAATACAATATTTTTTTTATTCCTTCTCTATAAAACGGATTGGCAATCCGCCTTACGAAATGCCATTGGGATCACAAGGCAGGTCGTGTATCATCACAATTACGTCATCTTCTATCAAAAACTGGAGGGTCGCACTATTGCTTTCTTTTGGCAAATCAGTAGTAGTTTTATCAATAGGAGTTTCTTGAGTATTTATCGTCTTTTTTTCCGGTTTGAAAATCGGAATTTGAAGGCTCCTTATCTTTTTTAGCACTAGCGGCTCAATTTCATTTGACAATGGGGTATCACTCCGAGCATTTAGCGGATTTATTAAAAACAACACGGAACAGCTAAAAAGCAATAAGCTAAGGATCAAACGATTCATAGACGGATGATTTTTCTGAATTAAAGTTAAGATAATTTTTCAGGGAAAACCGCATTTTCATCCTGGTATTCTTTTAAAATCTCCCCTTTACTACAAATATGCTATTTCCCAGCCATTCCGGCAACAACATTTAAGTTCATTTGCCAATCAAAATCGATTCATTTTTAGTAAAAAAGCCTTAATTTACAGCTAGTTTTAAAAAAAATGCCAATCAGAAATGGAAAATAGCCGACTACTGAAAATATTTCAACACTTAACGAAAAAAGAGCTTCGGGAGCTAGGAAAATTTGTTCGCTCTCCTTTCCATAATCAACGAACAGATGTTATCCTATTGTATGAATATTTGATAAAAGCCTTAAAAAAGCCAGAAAAAAGTCAGCTAAAAAAAATTGAAGTTTTTCCCCACATTTTTCCTGACGAGCCTTACATAGAAAAGAAAATCCGCTATACCATGTCTTTTTTGTACCAAGCAATTAAGGCATTTCTGGCATATCAAACCTACGCCAGCGATCCGGTCAATCAACAATTGCTGATCGTTCAAGCCCTCCGAAAAAAAAAGCTGGGTAAGCTATTCGAGCAGGAATTTCGAATAGCGAGCAATCTGCTCGACCAACAGCCTTTTCGAAACGCTAATTTTCACTTTCAAAACTATCAATTGCAGCAGGAACGATACCTAGAAACGATGAGCCAAACGCGGGGAACCGCATTGGGTCTAGAAACTGCTTCCAAGCATTTTGACGATTTTTTTATCGCTATTAAATTAAAACAAAGCACCCATGCACTGGCTCACCAAACCCTCCAGCTATCCAGTTTCCGTCCCCAATGGCTGCCAGAAGTACTGAATCATTTATCTCAAAAAACGAATCCTAGCAGTCCAGCTATTAGCATTTATTATCAGTGCCTGAAAATGTTAATAGAAACAGATACACTGCCCTACTTTCAGCAATTTCGCCAACTAATCGAGCAGCATAGCCATTGCTTCCCCAAAAGTGAGCTAAAAGACCTTTATATTTTCGCGCTGAATTATTGCATCAAACGCCTCAATGCCCGAGAAGATTTTTTCAAACGGGAAGCCTTTGAACTATACAAAACGGGCATTGAACAGGCGATTTTTTTTGAAAATGGTAGTTTGTCCCGATTTACCTATAAAAATATGGTCGCCATTGCACTTGGTTTAAAAGAATACAACTGGGTGGCTCGTTTTATAGAAAATTACAAGCCTTTTTTGGAAAAAAAATACCGCGAAAGCACCTATTGCTTTAACCTCGCCCTGCTCCATTACAAACAAGAAAACTACTCCAAAGCGATGGAGTTGCTCCAAAAAGTTAGCACTAGCGATGTACTAAACAACCTCAATGCCCGCCGGATGCTCGCTCGCATTTACTACGACCAGGGCGATTTGGAGCCGCTTTATTCGCTACTGGACAGCTTTCAAAACTATATTTACCGCAAAAAAGACTTGGGCTACCATCGGGACCTATACCTCAACTTTATCCGCTTTACCCGACGGCTCTTGCAAGCGGAAGGTTATGCGCCCGCCCAATTGCAAAACCTAGTAGCAGAGATCGAAGCCACTCGAAATGTAGCGGAAAAAGACTGGTTGCTGGAGCAGTTAGCTCCGCACAATAGACCTGTGTCTTTACATAAGGAAATTGGAAAATAATAATTTACGTATCCAAATTACTTTATATACATTATTTAACCGCCAACCCCCTAATTCTACTTTGACACTTTAGATTCAAACTAAACCTTTACTTAAAGTAACAAAAAATCAAGGCAAACATTCAATCCCTCCAGGGGACTTGCCAGGCAATCGCCACCCAAACCAGGAGCTAACTGCTCAATTAACTTAGTTTACAGTGTACTTGCTTCAAATTGCCAACAAAACTCTTGCTTTTGGAAATCGGCCCACCCGCATAGCTCGCTCCCCACAGCTACTCCACTCCGTTGGCTGCGCTCCGCTTGCAGCCTACTCCGTGCCGCTGCTGCCGATTTTTTTTTGCCCTTTCACATTAGGGGCTATTTCACAGGAGCGCCGCGAAGAACACGATGGAGACTACCTCCGCACGATAGCAGTGAAGCCTGCGCTCACGCGCAAAGGGTAAAAGGGTAAGAGAACTCGAAAGCCGTTAGTACCGAGACTAAGCGAAAACCAATAGTCTGAGACTGGAAATACGGAAGCGGTACCAGTAGCGCAGAGCGAGCTCCGACAGTAATCTGCTGAACTATTCCAAGAGCCGCCACGAAGACCACGACGGAGGGCCCCTTTTTCTGAGCCCCTTGGGACTATCCGCCACCCTCTTTCACAAACCGCTGATAATAATTTTCATCGTACCAATCTTCGCACCATTCCCACACATTGCCGCTCATATCATAAATGCCCAGTTCATTATTCCTTTTGCCGCCAATCGGATGAGTCCTCGAGCCGGCATTATCAGAGTACCAAGCCACTTCATCCAGGTCATTGCTTCCTGCAAAGCGATAGTTCTGGCTCCGCGATCCACCTCTGGCAGCGTACTCCCATTCTGCTTCGGTAGGTAAGCGATAAGGGTTGCCCGTTGATTCACTGAGCCATTGGGCATAAGCCTGTGCGCCATACCAGGATACCTCCATCACGGGATGTTTCTCTTGCCCCTGTTTTGGCTGGAATTGGCCTTCGATCTGTTCGATACTACTTCTCTTCAAATAAATCCAGGTGGTCCCTCCTTCTTCCTGATTGCCTTTAGCGTTTAAAAACGCGGCATATTCCTCATTGGTCACTTCATATTTGCCGATATAAAAATCATCGAGGCGAACTTCGTGGGCGGGCGTTTCGTCATCCTCACATTGTCCGTCTCGCTTTTCCAGACAACCCATGGTAAAAGTGCCGCCCTTGACGAAGACCATTTCAGGAATAGGGAGGTCGGCAGTGGAAGGAGGATTCGCAGTAATAGATTCAGAGCGTAGTACGGCTTCCGCACCATAGTCGCCATTGACGGTGTACCTGGTAACCCTGAGGCTAGATTCGTTCACTCGCTCTACTTTTATTTGCATTTTATCCTCACAAGCACGCGTACCTGTCTCGCTTCCTGGAATAATGGTTTCTCTGAAAAATAGTACATTCCCTTCTATTCGCTCTGGCACCCAGTTAGCCTTACAGGGAATATCAAAATAATCTGCCCTGAAAAGTTTTTTTGCGAGGTCTATTTCCAGCCGGATACTCCAAGTGGTATTGCTGCTTTGTTGGAGAATATTTTCGGCTTTCCAGCGGCCATTGAGCCAATTGTATTCGCTGCCGAGCGTCAGGGGGAGCGGTTTTAATAAAATAATCTGCGTAGATAGATTATCGGGGTCGAAGGTCAGGCTTCGCTTCAGCGGTTCATAGCCCGCCTTAGAGAAGGTAAAAGGCACGGGCTTTGCTCGATAGTCCTTAGGTATAGAAACGACATAATTATTGGAAGAGGTATTGGTATAATTTTGAGAAAGCACATTGACTCTTACTCCAGTCAAGCGGCTACGATCCGTTGCATTAAAGACGGCCAATGTAATTTCAAACACTTCTGGGACAACAGGCTCTGGAGGTGGGCCTTGTCCCGGTATATTTTGTTCTGGCTGGGCTGGCTGCATATAGGCAATATCCAACACCCGCGCCGCCGAATCAGCTAGAGCGACAAAGAAAGTTTTTTCCAATACCTGGTAGCCTGGCTTGGAAAAACGCAATAATAGTTTTGATCCAAGCACATTTCTTTTGACCAATAAGGCATAGCCTCCCGTGCGACTGCTCCGGGTCTCCTGCCCCTGGTAACTAACGATTACCTGCTCGAGCGGTTGATTGCTACCTGCTTGATAAACCACACCTTCGAGCTGGACGTTTTCGGGTAAAACGGGGCGATCGCACCATTGTCCCGTCACAAAAAAGGTAGGGTCATAATTGGCAAAGACGGGGGCATTATTGCGCCGCCACTCTTGGATATTGTCCACATTTTCAGGGATTTCCACGTCATGGCTAAAGATTTCCCACTGATCGTAGGTGGCAGCTTGGTTGAAATAGTAGCAAGTTTGGGCTTTTAGCGTGCGGTATTCCGGTCCCGTTTTATTCTCCAAGCTATCCGCACGCAGGTAAATATCTACGCCTTTATTATAAAAATCCACCGCCAGGTTTTTAAAATAAATCATGCCTGCCGAGTCTAGCCGGATTTCTACTGTTGCTTCTTCGGCATTTCGGATAGGGTCAATACCCAATGCCAAAATATCCTGTACGACTTGGGTGAGGCTGTCTATTTTGGTAGAATCACCAGCAACAAAGGCATCTCTGGCGAGGTATTCGTGCAGCAAAATGCGGTTTTGTGGTCGGCTGATGCAAAGGTCTAAATTTTCACCCTGATAAAAATAAGTATAAACTTCCCCCTCGCAGCCGCTTCCCCACTCCGTTGGCAGCCACCAGACCAGCGCACAAGCGATTAACCAAAACGGCAAGGCCCAGTATAATACATCTTTCCAAAAATCCTTTAAGCCCAAACCGCTATGCCCACCCTTGTGCAGGTATTTTTTCCAGCGATCCGGCACGATGAAGTCCAGTGCCGTTTGCTCCCGATCCAAATACTTCACCACTGTAATATCCGGCTCTACGCCCCGATCCAGTTCATCGGCGATTTGCTTCTCCAGTTCTTTTTTGCGTTTGGGGTCTTTGGTGATAAGCCATTCGTTCAGGGCGATATTCATGCGGTAATCCTCCCAGGCAGCGGAATCTTTGGGCGGCTGTTTTTGCTGTAAAAGCTGATGCAATTGCTCGCGGATGTGCTGCAATAAATCGGGGTGATTGGTTTCCAGCCAGTTGAGTAATTGCAGGCGTACCGCCTTGGGCATTTCGCCGTCCACAAACCAAGGTAAGCGATTGATTTCCATTAAATTATCAATCGTCAATAAGGGCTGTTCTTCGCTGGAAAGTTGCTTGCCCAAAAACAAAGTCAAGTCCCAATGCAAGGAAGGATAAATGGCACAAGCAGCGATCCATTTGACCTGCCGTTCTGAAAAATGTGCTTGTAGGCTCTCAATCAGGCTGCCCGATAACTCAATGGGCGCATTGGCAGCATCCTTTATCTTTTCTAACCAGTTGTGTTGCTCCAATTCCTCTCCGGCATCCAGTTGGTCTGCCAGATAATTCAGCCCTTGCATAGAAGCTGGCAAGACAGCGAATAAAGAGCTAAGTTGCGCTTCCTTCCGACCCCATTGGCTAATAGGGCGAGGACTTAGAATGGAGCGTTGCGCCCAGCCATTGAACATTTCTGTCCATCTGGACAATCGGCCCGACAAGGCACTAATAAGAGGGTAACCCGTACCCAGTATCAGCAGGCGGGCATTATAATATTTATGCTGCAATTCTTTGAGGCTAATACCGTAAGGAAAAGCCTCATTTTTACAGAGGCGAATATCGCCGTCGTAATAAAAGCGTTCGACCAGTACTTCTTGCGCCTTAAATTGCCGATAGAGCCAGTTGAACAATTGCGCTCGATGATTGGAAGCCGATTGGCGGTCAATGAGCAGAAGGTATTCGGCGGGGCGGGTCAATTGCCGGTATTGAAATTCCGCCATACCGCCCTTTTTAATCGTTGCGTCAATGGTTTTGGGTAAATCGAGGCGAAAATTTTGATCGGTCGTTCGCTGTTTGAGCAGGTGAAGGGTACTAAAATAGGCTTCATTTACTTCGATGTCTTCCACACCATCAATCTGGATATTCCAGACGTAGGGTGGTTTGTCGCTGGATTCCAGTTCAGCGATAAGTTTTTGGCGTTTGTTTTGACGATACTGCAAAATTGCCCATAATAGTAAAGCCGACAATAAGGTAAACAAGCTTTTTAAAGGAATGGCATATTTTTGATAAAAGGCTTCAAGCGGCGTTAGGGGCGTAATGGCTAAGGCGCGAATATCGTTTTTAAAAGGGTAATTATTATAGGTAAATAAGGGAGCTTCGGGTGCGGTCGTATCGGGTTTTTCCACAGGCTGTTCCTTGACGGGCGGAATCGTAGCCAGAAAAGAGGTATGAAACTTTCTGCCCCAGTTATCGTGCAATTCTACACAAACCGAATCGCTGCCCACGCTATCTTTAGCCGTATAAGTCAAGCAAATGCCGCTTATTGAAAAGCTACCATAAATAGAGCTACCCAACTGGTTTTCACACAATTGGGAATAGGCAATTCGATGGTAATCGCCTATCTTTTCTTCATTTATACAAATGGTTTGGGTCGCTCCTTGTTCAACCGTAAAAAAAGTAGGTTCTATTTTCCCAATATGCTGATACCAGTCCCAAATCGGAAAAATAGAGATCGCCAGTAAAGCTACGGATAGTCCCAATATCCACCATTTCCACCGAGTAGCCGGTGTTACTGTTTCCAAGGTAATCTCTGGCTCTACATTGACTGCCCGAACTTGTGTCAAAGCCTGATCAAATAACTCATAAATGCGCTTCTGGGATTCCGGCGCATCGGCGATGACCGGGCAAATGATGGTTTTCAGGTTCTCCAATGGCAGGTCATCGGGCAGTCCGGCGATGAGTTCCTGCCATTGCAAATGTTGCCCCACTCCAAACGAATACCCTTCCGCTTCGAGGGAGCGAAGCAGTTCGGCTAAGAGTTGATATTTGAGTTGGGCGTTGATGTCTTTAGGTTTAGAGTGAGCCTTTCAAAGCGGCTAAATCTTCTTTCGTTTTAGCTAATACAGAATAGGACAAGCTCAATTTTTCCTTTTCTGCGGCGGATAAACCGCTCATATCCCCCAACTTGGAAGTATCTAACTCTAGCTGGTTGAGCAACAAAGCCCAATGGATCAGTTCGGCTGTAGCGGGATTTTTACGCAATTTCAATTTTCTACCGCTTCTTATTTTTTCAAAATGGGCAATAATGGTTTTTAAGTCCAGATCAGAAAAGCCATCAATTTTAGATTTTAATATTTCCAATAAAGTAACTGCATCTGGGAAGGGAATATGATAATAGGTCACTCGTCGCAAAAAGGCATCCGGTAGATTCTTTTCCGAATTGGAGGTCATAATAATAATCGGGCGAATGTTGGAGGGCGACTGATGCACTTTCCCAATTTCTGTAACAGTAAATTTCAAATCTTCCAGAGCGGCCAAAATATCATTAGGCAAATCTCGTGGTGCTTTGTCCACTTCGTCAATCAGGACAACGTATCGTTTTTGCTCTTTTATCGCCTTGCCTAGGGCATGGTATTGAATGAATTTGCTTTCAATTTCTTTCGGGCTCAATGCCTTGCCGCCCGTTTGGCTATACTGAAAATGCCCCAGCGCATCGTATTTATAAAATAAATCCTTAGCCGTAGAAGTGGTTTGGGCATTAAAAACCAGGGGTTTGTCCAGATCAAAAATATAAGCGACATGATCCGCTAGTCGGGTTTTGCCTGTGCCTGGCTCTCCTGTTAGCAAAAGAGGCTGCCCCAACGCCAATGCAACATTGACTGCGTCAATCAGCCCTTTGGAAGGCCGGTATAGCTTAGGGTCATTAATCTTACTATTCTCCTGAAAGTCAGGAAGTTGACGTTTTTTGTTTTGTGAATATAATTGAAAAGTCATTTGATTTGGTGATTAAGTGACTTAAATGATGTTAGGTGACAATGATCGAGTGACTAAGTGACTAATACTATACTCCAAATGAGATAAAAAAGTGATTTTCTAAACACTGTCTTCTTTTTTTCATTACCAAAAAGGAGCAAGAAATGCTAGGAGAACCACAATTCGAAAGAAAAGCCAACAACACAAGCCACACCCACTTTTTCTCCAAGCCGCCCGCCTAGACTTTGACATTAGCTTGTTGCTCCCTTTTAAAATCACTTTTTCATGCAGCGTAAAGTATAATCATTTAGTCGCCAAATCACCTATTTGCAATATGATAAATAATTTCCTGCAATCGCTCTATATCGTCCATATTGAGCAATTTCTGTTTTTGGTATTGTTGTTTGTCCGATTCTCTAAGTCCCATTATCAATAGGTCTATGACCTCCTCTACCTTCGACTCATTGGTTTCGCCTAATTTCCGAATCCAATCCTTTAGATCGCGGACAGGGACGGGGTTCAAAGGTGTTAGATGGGTCGCTGATTCGTTCTCCCGGGCCAACTGATTTAATGCTTTGACCAATGGCAGTTCCGTAGTAACTTTATGCAGGTTTTTTTTATAACAAATAATGAAAAACAAAAATCGCGGAACGTCTTCATGGGTGACAGAAAAGGCCTCGATGAGCCATTGGAAGTAGTCTATCAATTCTTCTTTCCAGTCGCTTTCCTCAACCTTAAAAAGCAGAGCTGCAGCATCATATTTTAGCTTGGGAATACCCGTCTTGAGAAACTGCTCAAAGGATTCTTCCTGCCGAAAGTCAAAGGTTTTAGCAAAAAATTCGGTAAATCTTCGCTGGCAGTTTCGCAAATTTCTGCCAATGGGCAAGTCTATAATTTTTACCCGATCCGTTTCTTCCTTTCTCAATCGAAAAAGGGCATCTTCCGCTTCATCCAGTTCTTCGATGATCATTTCATAGATCATCCTTTCGGCAAAACTGGGCGGCATTTGAGTCTGGCAGGCACTAATGAAATAAAACTGGAAGGGCTGTTTAATTTTCTCATCATAGGCATCCCAAAAATGATCCTTCATGTCCTCCCGATTGCAATTGACCATTTGCAAAATGCCCAACTGTACTTCAAAGTCTAGTTTTAAGGCTTCCAGTTTTTGGTAAAAAAGGCTTTGTCCAGCAGAAGAATGGATATTATAGGCAGTTGCAAGTTGATTTTTGATTTTTTGAATCTCGGTTTCTTCCTCAGCAATTTGGGTTTCATATTGGAATTGGCGAGCAGCATCCGTTTCCAATACCAGGGCTTCCTTTAGCTTATTAATTTTTTGTATCAATAGCTTCAAGCGACTTTCCAGGGCTTGTATTTCCGTTTCTGTTAGGTTCATTTTTCTAAAAAGAACTTTAGAGTATGCTAAAATTCATCCTTTGAGCTGTAAAAGCCAGCTTTAAGAACCTAAGTTTACAAAAATGAAACTTAGACATACTCTTAGCTTGACTTTAGCCATTTAAGCAGCTCTGGTAGCCATAAAAAATAAATGGTCAAGCCAATGTTGATTTAATTTATGAATGTCAGGTTTATCCCTAGACATTGAAAAATAATTATTTCGCCAAATTAGCAATCTAACAGAGGCGATAGCATCCGAAAAAGTCGGATGTGATTTTTGATACCATGCTGTCGTTTTTACTACTAATAAATTTTGTTGGTGTAGCTTATCGGTCATAATGGTGATGATGCTAAATAACGCCATCAAAATTGGAGTTGTTCTAGCTATTGCTTTATCAGACCATTGTCTTTGAGTTTCTACTCCTAAATGAGTTCTGACTTCTTCAAAAGTGACTTCAACCGTCCATCTTCGGATAAAGAAGTTAATAATCTCAAGAATAGGTAAGTCTAATTTAGTACATAATAAGGCACTTGTTTTAATAACTCCATTAGGGTCCTTAATCAAACCCCATCGAATAGGTAAAGGCCTCATTCCTGAATGATACCAAATGGCAGTTCCTGTAGCAATTAATAATTCTACTTGTCCATGATTGTACCATTTAGGAATAGTCAGTTTTACCCATTGAGTGGTTGGGTCATCAGCTAGTTGTTCTAGATTTTTTAATCGCTGACCCTTTTTACGATTTCGTCCAGGACGCCCTTTAGGTCTTTGAGGAACAAAATCATAAAGTGCAGCATCTAGACGCAACCGAGTGATGACACAAACATGATTACGCACAGCTGCTAGTAGTTCAATGACCGCATAAGAAGAGTCTGCCACAATGATAATCAAGCGATTAGGCAACCAACGACTTAGTTGCAACATCATCTGGCGAGCCCAATCGGTTATTTTCTTATGCTGTTTGCCATTTTGCTCATTGTACCGTTCAGAAGGAGCCAGTACCGTCAGAAATGGTAATGCCCATACTCGGTTAGCCCAACTGATGGGTGTTAGAAGCATCATACTAATCCATCTTAGACCGCTACACTTGACAAAGTGACTTTTGGAAGATCGCACTGGGTCTCTATAAATGCCTTTTGTCTTTATTGCTTTTCCTCGTCTTCTTTCTATTGTTTCATCTATGCCAAAAATTAATGGCTCAGACGATAGGGAAAAATGTTTGACAAGTTGAAGTAATAAAATATGGGCTGATTTATAGCACGACCACTTGGCTCTACTTAGGACTCGATGGTATTTATGAAAACGTTTTTCGTTACTAAGTCCAACTGCTCTTAAGGCACTACAGACTGTACGACGACCGACTACTAAAATACTACCTAGTAGTAAAAATTTTGCATGTTCAAAGACCTTGTGGCTAAATATCGGAGCAAATACCGATATTTGCTGCAAGAATTCTTTTGGAAGAGTAAACATTTTTTATTGATTTTGGCGAATCAAATTTACTCATCTTTAAGAATTCTCTTTTTATTTTCAAATGGCTAAAGTCGAGCTTAGAGTTGATCCTTTATTTCCTTTAATTGCGTTTCTAAGTCCTCTATTTGGGTTTCATATTGAAATTGGCGAGCAGCATCGGTTTCAATGACCAAAGCGTCTTTTAGTTTATTCAGTTTTTTGATGATTAATTCTGCTCTTTTTTTAAAACCCGCTTGCTCTAATTGGCTCAAATCTAACAAAATCTGTTCACCTTTTGCATTATTATATGTTATTTTTTCTGTTGTAGTTTCTGCTAAACGCACCTCTTCCTCCTCCAAGTCATCAATATAATCCAACAAAGCATGTTTAATTTGATTAAAGGCTCGGTTGGCTTGCTCAAAGGTAACCAGGCCTAGGTTTTGGCTATCTTTGGTAGAATTATAGCGGGATTCCAAGAGAATAAGATCATTTGTCTTAGAAGAATCAGGCAATAAATGTTGTTTAAATAATTCGATGGCTTTCTTAATATCCTTAGCTATTAATTCTTTCAAATAGGCTTTTAGCTCTGCTAAAGTGGTCGGTGCTTTCGGGTTCGGATTTAAGTTGGGGGAGGGCATTATTGGCTCATTGAGTCCTTTGTCAAGGTCATCACTGGGCTTTTGGGTCGCTCCTCTTTCTTGCATAGAAGGTACAAATCCTTTTTTATAAAAAACAAATTGCCCGCCCATGTGACCGACATTGTGTAAAGGCTCCCCTCTCGGGGTCTGCTTATTCGTATTATAGCTAACGCTCTTTAAAACTCGATTGCATAAGTCAGAAGTCCAAAGTGCCTTTTCAGTGTTTGTTTTTAAATGCGTTAATAAGGATTTTGCAAAGGGGCTGTTATCTCCAAGCGAACCGTCCGAAACTACCTCCATCCTACCGGCAGTTAATAGCCAACGCGAAGGTGCGCTTTCCAGCCTTTCCTCTACCGTACCAAGTTTTCTGGTTTGGAATAAAGAACCGGAAAAACAAGAATCCACAATACCCAAAATGTGGTGTGCATAGGAGTCCTGGAACAATTCGGTAATGGCATTATTGGAGAGATAGGTAGCTGCATCGTGCAGAACGGCATCATAGGGAATCCAAAAGCCTCTTTTCCTTCGTCCGCTCTTTAAAACTTCACCGTGTCCAGAATAATAAAAAAGAAGGTTATCTTTATCCGTCAAGCGATCATTCAGCAAATTTCTAAAGGTGCTGATGATATTGCCCCTTGTTGCTTGTCGATTAAACAAAGTGGTGACATTCTTTTTTTCAAACTGATAGTGCTTTAAAAGCAAGTCCAGAAAACTCTTTGCATCTTTTACTGCATTGTTCAAAGGCGCAATTCCATTGGAGTATTCATCCACTCCAATAATTAGCAAATGATTAGTCCTCAATTGTTTGTGGCTTTGATTTTTTTTATATTTAGAACTGAGTGCTTTGTTTTTTTTGGCCATTTTTCCTTATTGTTTTGCTCCTGTTTTAGTAAAATTACGGGGTAACTAGTTCTACTTTGGCACTTTAAACAAAACTAGATGTTGTTCTTTTTTCATTGAAAAAAAAGAACCAAAAATTCTAGTTAAAAACAACCGCTCCGCAGTTTTTAACAGGCAGCCGCCACCAAAACTAGGAGCTAATTACACTTAAAACAATCACTATTTCTAGAGTGCCAAAGTAGAATTAGATAATTAATTTTTTCAATAAAAGTAGCGCATTTTTAAAAAGTTTAAAAAAGAAAGTTGAAATTTGAGAGCGATTCAATATTTTTTAGAGGAATCTATATTTCATTTCAAAATCAAATAATTAAGTATTATGAAAAAATATACCTTACCCTTTTTATTATTGTTGTTTTGGTTTAGTTGCTCTACACCTGTTTCCGAAAAAGCAAATAGCAAAGCAGTAGCAGCCAAAACTCCCGAAAAAGCAGCTTATGCCATTGCCATTCATGGAGGAGCAGGAACCATTTTGAAAAAAAACATGACCCCTGAAAAAGAAGCCGCTTATCAAACTAAAATGAATGAAGCGCTAGATGCAGGAGAAAATATTCTGAAAAATGGTGGAACTGCTATGGATGCGGTGGTGGCAACCATTAAAATCCTCGAAGATTCTCCTTTATTCAATGCTGGAAAGGGGGCCGTCTTTACCAATGCTGGCACTAACGAATTGGATGCTTCTTTTATGGATGGAAAAACGCAAAACGCTGGGGCTGTCGGCGGAGTCACCAATATCAAAAACCCCATTACGGCTGCTAGGGCAGTTATGGAAAAATCCGAACACGTTTTCCTCACTGGAAAAGGAGCTGAAGAATTCTCCAAAAAAATGGGCTTAGAAGTCGTTGATCCCGAGTATTTTTATACCGAAAGACGTTGGAATTCCTTGCAGAAAGCCAAAGATAGCAAGCAAAAGGTGGGAGCTTTGCCTTTAGAACTTAGCGATTATAAATACGGAACGGTTGGCTGTGCCGCGCTAGATAAAGTTGGAAACCTAGCCGCTGGCACTTCTACGGGAGGAATGACTAACAAGCGATACAATCGCATTGGCGATGCACCCATTATAGGTGCAGGCTGCTATGCCAATAATAACACTTGTGCCATTTCCAGTACTGGACATGGGGAATTTTTTATCCGCTACGCCGTTGCCCACGATATTTCTGCTAGAATGGAATATTTAAAAGAAGATTTACAAACGGCTGCTAATCAAGTGGTTAATGAAAAGTTAGTGAAAGTTGGTGGTAGTGGAGGGATTATTTCCGTAGATAAATACGGCAATGTTGCTATGCCTTTTAACACGCCAGGAATGTATCGAGGCTATGCGAAGCCCGGAAAAAGAGAGGTATTCATTTATAAAGAATAATGGCTAGTGGTTGATTGAGGGACTACTAATTTTGCTAAAATAGCCCTATGAAAAAATCTTGTTTTTTAATATTACTTCTTTTTGCCTTACTGGCCTTAGCTTGTAAAAATAATTTAGATTCAGCTAAAGCTTCGGAAAAAACTGTCAAAAAGCAAAGACCTGTCGCCCTTAAAAACGGAAAATTTTTCGAGCGAAATGGCCGAAAATGGTTATATGGCGGGAAAGATAGTCTGCAGCATTTTGATATCACTAGCTACGATTTAAAAGATGGGCAATTTCATTATGGAATTGGCAGAGAAAAATTTCCGGCTTTATTAGCTCCTGAATTTATTTCTGTGGCTGAAGCAGATAGTATTTGGGAGGATAGTTCTCGATTCTTAGTCGCTCATTATAATAATGAAGCCAAAGCTTATTCCGTAAAAGATCTGACTCGGCATGAAGTCGTTAATGATCTAATCGGCGGCAAGCCTGTGATGGCTGCCTATTGTATCCTTGCAGACTTGGGAGCAGTTTATGAACGTGCTTATAATGACCATATATTGACTTTCGCCTTGAGTGGCTACACTTATTTCGATGAGGAAGTATGGAGCGGTTTGGACGGTTTTATCTTGTGGGACAGAGATACTGAAAGTTTGTGGTGGCCACTCATTGGACGGGCCGTATCAGGACCTTTAAAAGGAGTAAAGCTAGTAGAATTGGATCAAAAATACTGGACAGACACCCATTGGGGAGAGCTAAAAAAGAAGTATCCTGATGCTAAAGTGCTGAGATCGGGACAGGACTATGAACGGCCAAAATCCTGGAAAAAGATAGACGATGTATCCGACATTATTGCTAACTTTTCTGACTGAATGGCTCGTGCCTTCCTATATGAAGCCAAGAGTTATTCATTGGTTTTAAAGGTCACCATTCCCCAATAGGGCAGGGGAAAAATAGCAAAAATCTTTGGGTAAAAGCCAAATTATTTTCGATAGTTCCAGTAGATTGCCTATCTTTGATTCAAAAACTTAAGAAAAAAGAGGAGTAAATAGTTGGTAATCAAATATTTAACCTCAAAAAATGCAAATGCTCAATATTTATTCAATGTCAGCATCACACAAATCAAAATGATCAAAAATTAAATAGGCTGCTAACAATCATTTAAGATGCAACTCCTTCCGTCTATTCTGATTCTGACGATTATTGAGTCCAGCTTACAAAACTGAAGGCATGGGTTGGTTTAAAAGATTAAAAGAAGGAATTACTACGGCTACTAAGCAAAAAAAAGAAACTCCAGAAGGGGTATGGTATAAGTGTATAGAATGCAAAGAAACGAGTACGGTAAAGGAACTAAAAGAAAACTTTTATAAGTGTCCGCACTGCAATTACCATGTTCGCATAGGATCTTTTGATTATTTTGACCTCATTTTTGATGGTAAATATGTCGAGCTTTTCCCCAATTTAATTTCTAGAGATTTTCTCAACTTCACAGATTTAAAAAACTATAAAGATCGCCTAGAAGCAGCAAAGAATAAAACCCAATTGGCAGATGCTTTAAGCGTTGCCCACGGTAAAGTAGGACGAAGACCATTGGTTATCGCTGCGATGGATTTTAGTTTTATTGGAGGATCTATGGGCTCAGTGGTTGGTGAAAAAATTGCTCGATCTATTGATTACGCTATCTCCCACCAAATCCCATTGCTAATTATTTCAAAATCCGGCGGTGCCAGAATGATGGAATCCGCTTTCTCCCTAATGCAAATGGCAAAGACCTCTGCCAAATTATCGCAGCTTGCAAAGGCAAAAATCCCTTACTTTTCCTTCCTGACTGACCCGACCACAGGGGGTGTCACAGCTTCTTTCGCAATGCTGGGAGATATTAACTTTGCCGAACCCAAAGCCTTAATTGGTTTTGCAGGGCCGAGAGTAATTAAAGAAACAATTAAAAAGGATTTGCCAGAAGGCTTTCAACGAGCTGAATTTCTTTTGGAACACGGTTTTTTGGATTTTATCGTAGATCGCAAAGACCTGGCATCCAGAATTGCCGACTTACTTTACTTTTTTGATAACAAATCAAAATTAAATAACGGTGTAGAGACAGTTGTAAAGGAACAAGAAAAAGTGCCCCATTAAGACTAAAGCCTTAAGCTGAGAACGGCTGGCAAATGGCTTTCTCATTGAGAATGATAGGGTTATGAAAAAACTATCTGTTCAAAATGATCTCACTTGTAAAATAAAATGAAACAGCCTGTCAACAAAAATATCGCTGGACTTCGTCCTTCAGCTACCTTGGCGATTAATGAAAAAAGTCATCAATTGGCCAGTGAGGGCAAAAAAATTTATAAACTGGGATTTGGACAGTCTCCTTTCCCAGTACCCCCAACCGTAGTTGAAAATCTTCGGCACAATGCTCACCAAAAAGATTATTTGCCAGTAAAAGGATTAATGGATTTAAGAGAAGCCGTAGCACAACAACATAGAGAATTATTTGGAATAAATTGCGCAGCAGGAGATGTGCTAATTGGTCCAGGTTCTAAAGAATTACTATTTCTAATACAACTGATTCATAAGGGCGACTTGCTACTGCCTCAACCAAGCTGGGTTTCTTATGCACCCCAAGCACAGCTTACCCGAAAACAACAATATTGGCTACCTACTCAAGCAGCAAATAACTGGATGCTAGATGCCGAAACACTGGAAAATCACTGCAAAAAAGCACCTGATCGCAATCGAATTTTAATTCTAAATTACCCTTCCAATCCTACCGGCAGCACTTTTGATGAAGTACAATTAAGCGCATTGGCAGGGGTCTGCCGAAAATATCGAATCCTGGTTTTATCCGATGAGATTTATGGCTTGACACACCATACAGGACAACACAGAAGCCTAGCAAGCTACTATCCAGAAGGAACTATTATTAGCAGTGGATTGAGCAAATGGTGCGGAGCAGGTGGTTGGAGATTGGGCACTTTTGTCTTTCCTACTTCCTTTCGATGGTTGCTAAATTGCATGGCTACAGCCGCTAGCGAAACCTTCACAACGACCAGTGCCCCCATTCAATATGCCGCCGTAAGTGCTTATCAAGGGGGATAGAAATAGAAAGCTATCTCAAAAGCACCAGAAAAATACTAGCTATTATTGCCAAGGCCGTAACTGCCGAATTTGAAAAATATCAAATCAAACATCCCAAGCCCGAAGGCGGATTCTATTTAATGCCCAATTTCAGTTTTTATAAAGAAAATTTTGTCAAAAAAGGCCTTTACACGAGCGGAAAGCTACTCGACCGCCTATTGACAGAAACAGGGGTTGCTTTATTACCTTTGAGTGATTTTGGCATGCCTGCGCATTTCTTCGGAGCCAGGCTTTCTTATGTGGACTTTGATGGAGCAAAGGCCTTGACAAAAATAAAAGAAAATCCAGATAGCACAGCAAAAAACCTTGCCCCTAAAGTGGTGGAAGGTGTGCAATTATTATGTGATTGGATCAAAAATTAAAAAAACAGTTCCTACCTAAATCAACTAGCGAACTGTTCAGTACATATCTATTTTATAACTAAACATTTTGTTTATGAAACTTATGAAAAACTTAAAGAAAAACCTCACTCGTTGGGCAGTAATGATTGCTTTAATGACTTTTTCTATTTCAATGTCTGCGCAACAAGCAATCATCTCTGGAATAATAAGCGAAGCAGACGGCCCATTAATTGGAGCCACCGTTCAAATTGTTGGCACAACCATAGGAACAACTACTGATTTTGACGGTAACTATAGCCTCCAAGTTGCCCCAGGCTCTTACACGTTGGAAGCCAGCTATGTGGGATTTGGAACAGAACGATCTGAAGTAACAGTTACTGCAGGACAAACCCTCACTTTCAATTTCTTGCTATCAGAAGGAATTTTAGTAGATGAAATCGTGGTAACAGGAACGAGAGCCTCCAATCGAACCAATACCGATGCTCCGGTACCAATAGACGTTATCAATGTGGATAAGCTAGCTGTTGCAGCACCACAATCCAGCCTTAACTCCTTGCTACACAACACTACACCTTCTTTTTCCTCTAATACACAAACTATTTCGGATGGGACAGACCATATTGACCCAGCTTCTCTTAGAGGATTAGGACCAGACCAAGTGCTGGTATTAATGAACGGCAAAAGAAGACATACCTCTTCCCTGGTCAATGTCAACGGTACCTTTGGTCGGGGGAGTGTCGGCACAGACTTAAATGCAATACCTTCCTCTGCTGTTCAAGCCATTGAAGTGCTACGAGATGGTGCTGCTGCTCAATACGGTTCGGATGCCATTGCAGGAGTTATCAACGTTAAGCTAAAAGAAAGCGTCAATAAACTAAATTTTAACTTAACTACCGGTGGTAACTTTACGAGCAATATCGGAGCTTTTGGTGGCGAAAAGAAAGATGTTGACGGGGAAGTTATTAACTTAGGTGTCAATTATGGCCTGCCAATCGGCGATAGGGGTGGATTTGTCAATTTCACGGGAGAATTTGGATACAAAGGTGCCACTAATCGTATGAGGGAATTTTCCGGTCAAATTTTTAATGGTTATAATGCTGTAGAAAGAGTGGCAGCAGCAGCAGGAGCTGATGTAAGTGAACTTTCCATGGCACAAGTACAGCAGTTTGCACAGCAAGTGAGTTACTTTCCTACGGACTTAAAAAGCCAAATTGCCAATGCAGCAGATTTGGGAACCCTACAAGATTTATTGAATTTTGATAATACCTCTGACGAACTAAGTGCAAGAGGGCTGACCAGAAGTGATTTTAACATGCGCGTAGGGCAATCCAGGTTGAGAGAAGGAAAGTTTTTCGCTAACATGCAAATTCCTTTAGGAGACTACTTGGAATTTTATAGTTTTGGTGGCTTAGGTTACAGAGACGGTGAATCCGGTTGTTTTTACCGTTTACCTTCTCAAAGTAGAACTTCTACCTCCATCTACGCCAACGGTACTGTCCCACGTATCAATTCCAATATTGGAGACAAATCCATTGCAACGGGTATTAGGGGTATGATAGGCAACTGGAACGTGGATTTAAGTAATACTTTTGGCACCAATTCCTTTCAGTTTTACATGACCAATACCCATAATGCTACGCTTGGTTCTGGTTCTCCTACGGAATTTAATGCCGGCGGACATGAGTTTACCCAGAATACTGGCAATTTCGATGTATCTCAATATTTTGACGGTATGAGTGGTATTAAAGGTATCAATGTAGCTTTTGGAGCGGAATATCGGTTTGAAAATTACAAAGTCATTCCAGGCACTGAATTATCTTATGGCAATTATGACATCAACGGAGAACTAGTCATGCCAACCACACCAGATAATCAACTCACTACTGATTTTTTGGGAAGGGCTCGTCCTTCTGGCGCCCAATGTTTCGCTGGGTTTTTACCAAGTAATGATGTAGATGCTAATCGCTCCAGTGTTGCAGGTTATATAGATACAGAATTTGATTTATCTGATGCTTTTTTACTAAGTGCTGCCCTCCGCTATGAAAATTATTCTGACTTTGGTTCTACTTTTAATTACAAACTAGCCGCTCGGTATAAAGTAAGCGATAATTTTAATCTGCGAGCAGCACATAGTACGGGTTTCCGTGCGCCTTCTTTGCATCAGATTTTATTTAGTCGAACTTCTACCATTTTTGTAACAGAAGGAGGTGTCACTACTGCACAAGAAGTTGGTGTATTTAATAATAATTCTCGACCTGCCAAACTGCTAGGTATTCCTCAATTAAAAGAAGAAACTTCCCAAAACTTTAGTGCCGGCTTCACTGCCAAGTTTCCAGATGCTGGCTTGCGGTTGACCGTTGATGGGTACTTGGTCAATATTGACGACAGAGTAGTATTGACGGGACAATTTCAACCAGGTAATGATGCTGAGTTGCAGATCCTATTTAATCAGGCCCAAGCAACCAGAGCTGCTTTTTTTGCTAATGCTATTGATACCGAATCGAGGGGATTGGATATTGTCATTTCACATAGAACTTTAATTGGGCAAAGTGGTACCCTAACCAACAATTTGGCAGGTACTTTCTCCAAAACTGAACAGGTTGGACGGATCAAAGCTTCTGAAATCCTAGAAAGAAAGGGCTTGGTAGGTACTTATTTTGATGAAACCAGTAGAATCTATTTGGAAGAAGCTGTTCCGCGTGTCAAAGTAACCCTAAACAATACACTAGATTTGAATAAATTGAGTGTCTATCTTAGAAATACGTATTTTGGAGAAACAACTGAAGCGACCAATATTTCATCTTTAGACCCTTCAGTTGATTATACGAATAGTGGTAAAATTTTGACCGACTTAAGTGTAGGCTACCAGTTTGCTCCTAATTTAAGTTTGACTGTCGGAGCCTATAATTTGTTGGATGTTTATCCGGACGAAGTAGATCCAGCTTTTTTATCTAGTGGTAGATTTGTGTATTCCAGAAGGTCTCCACAATTCAGCTATGGTGGTCGACATTTATTTGCCAGAATTGTATTTACCTTAGAATAATTCTCAGCTATATTAACATAAAAAGATTGCCCTAGAGCTATAGTTCTCAGGGCAACCTTTTTTGTTCTAGCAAAAAATCGCAACTATAATCCTTCCTTTTATTTTTTTGTTTAAGTAAGGGAATAGGAAAAATATAACCTACCCATTCTGCGGCTTTGCTTTGCCCTTCTTTTGCGTTACAAAAATACTCATTATGCTGCGGCATAACTCCGTTTTTTTCGCCTTGAATAAGAACAAATTAAAACCACATTTTTGGGTACTTTATTTATCTCCTATTCCCTAATTCTACTTTGGCACTCTAGAAATAGTGATTGTTTTAAGCGTAATTAGCTCCTAGTTTTGGTGGCGGCTGCCTGTTAAAAACTGCGGAGCGGTTGTTTTTAACTAGAATTTTTGGTTCTTTTTTTTCAATGAAAAAAGAACAACATCTAGTTTTGTTTAAAGTGCCAAAGTAGAACTAAGTACTTTATTTTCGCGATGGACAGAAGAAGAATCAACTATGCCAAGCATAAAAAATCTTGTTAAAGTAGAGCAACACCGTCCCCAGTTCCATTTCACACCTAAGGAAATGTGGATGAATGATCCTAATGGGATGGTTTATTATGAAGGCGAGTATCACCTTTTTTACCAATACTATCCTGAAGACACTATTTGGGGGCCGATGCACTGGGGGCATGCAGTAAGTAAAGACCTGATTCATTGGAAGCATTTACCTATTGCCTTATATCCGGACTCGCTCGGCTATATTTTTTCGGGTAGTGCTGTGGTTGACTGGAACAACACTAGTGGGCTTGGCAGAAATGGGCAACCGCCAATGGTTGCCATTTTCACTTATCATGACCCCGCGGGAGAAAAAGCAGGGACTAATACTTTCCAGTACCAAGGGATCGCTTATAGCAACGATAAAGGCCGTACTTGGGCAAAATATAAAGACAATCCTGTCGTACCCAATCCAGGAATTAAAGACTTTAGAGACCCTAAAGTAATTTGGGATGTCGCTTCCAAACAATGGGTCATGGTTCTAGCTACCCGAGATCACGTCAAATTTTATGGATCCCCTGATCTAAAAAAATGGACCTATTTCAGCGATTTTGGAGAAGAATGGGGAGCGCACGGAGGCGTGTGGGAGTGCCCTGATTTATTCCCTATGATTGTGGAAGAGACAGGAGAACAAAAATGGGTCTTATTGCAAAGTTTAAACCCCGGAGGTCCAAATGGTGGCTCAGGAATTCAGTATTTTATTGGAGATTTTGACGGCAAACGCTTTATGATTGATCGAAGTTTTGCCAATGATTTAATAAATAATAAGGCTATCTGGTTGGATTATGGAAGGGATAATTACGCTGGAGTCACTTGGTCAGATGCCCCCAATAACCAAAAGATTTTTATTGGTTGGATGAGCAATTGGGATTACGCTGAAAAAGTGCCAACTGAAGCATGGAGAAGTGCCATGACTATCCCTAGAGATTTAATTTTAAAAAATGAAAGGGGCAGTTACCGCCTATTTTCAAAACCTACCAAAGAGCTTCAAAAATTCCGAGGCACATCATATAAAATTCCCTCTGGAAAAGTAAACAAAACTCTAAAATTAAATAATAAATCAGGCCCTTCTATCCCCGTTTGGGAGGTGTTTTTAGAAATGGAGGTTTCAAAAAAATCGAAAGCAATATTTGGAATCGAGTTGTCTAATTCCAAAGGGGAGCGTTACCGCGTGGGCTTTGATGCTGCTAAAAACCAATACTTTAGTGATCGAACTCAGTCTGGCAAAACCCAATTTTCTGATACTTTTGCTCCTAGTGTTCATATCGCTTCTAGGGAAAAAAGTAACAATCAAATCAAGATGCAACTTTTTTTTGATGTAGCTTCCGCAGAGTTATTTGCAGACGACGGGGCTACGGTTCTTACAGATATTTTCTTTCCCAATGAAGATTTTAATAAAATGAAGTTATTCGTTGAAAAAGGAGTTATTATGTTAAAGACAGGGATAGTTTATCAGCTACTCATACAATAGCAACAGGTTAAAGCAAGGATTGAATTTTTAAATCTTCAGCCTGGCCATTGGCACAATATCTTGTCCGACGAATTCCTTTTGCAAGTATTTGTAATAGCCATTAACAGCAATCATAGCAGCATTATCTGTGCAAAATTCAAATTTGGGGATGTAGGTTTTCCAACCATTTTTAATACCCGTTTCTAGCAAAGCAGCTCGCAAACCAGTATTGGCAGAAACACCACCTGCAATAGCGACTTCTTTAATACCTGTTTGCTTAACGGCTTCGATCAATTTATTCATTAGAATGGTAACAATACGCTGTTGGACAGAAGCGCAAATGTCATTTAGATTTTTTTGTATAAAGCCAGGGTCATCGACGAGTCCTTTTTTTAAAAAATAAAGAATAGCTGTTTTTAGACCGCTAAAACTAAAATCCAGTCCCGCCACTTGAGGTTCAGGAAAAGAAAAAACGGGCTTGCCCAAGTGGGCGTATTGGTCTATCAATGGTCCGGCCGGATAATCCAATCCTAATAATTTGCCCGTTTTGTCAAAAGCTTCTCCTGCTGCATCGTCAATTGTTGTACCCAATACCTTCATACTTAAATAATCTTTAACCAGCACAATTTGTGTATGCCCGCCTGAAACCGTCAAGCACAAAAAGGGAAAAGCAGGCTTGGGCGCTTCTGCAAAATGAGCTAGTACGTGCGCCATCATATGATTCACTTCGATCATAGGAATATTCAGGCTCATGGCAAAAGCTTTGGCAAAGGATACCCCGACGATCAATGATCCCATCAGACCGGGTCCGAGCGTAAAAGCGACGGCCGAAAGGTCTTTTTTAGAAATGCCTGCTTTTTTGATCGCTCTATCCACAACTGGAATAATATTTGTCTGATGTGCTCTTGAAGCTACTTCTGGCACTACCCCGCCATATTGTTTATGTATTTCCTGATTAGCAATATAATTACTCAAAATGCGACCATTTTGCAAAATACTGGCAGAAGTATCATCGCAAGAAGTTTCTATCCCTAAAATATTGATTTTCATGAAACGATTAAAAATGTATTTCGTAATATTTGATATGTAAAAAAAATTTTTGTACCCTAGCCTGACATCAAACCCACATTTACAAACTTAACTATCAGAAACAATGTTTAAATCTTCAACTAATGCCGATGCAATTCCCTCTGCTACTGTTCCTACAGCCCCTCAAAGTGCCATTTGTGTCATCGCCAAAGGTACAACTATTGAAGGAAAATTTTCAAGTACTGAAACCGTCCAAATTAATGGCACCATAAAAGGGGAAGTCTTCTGTGACAAACAATTGATAATGGGACCAACTGGCTGGATCGAAGGAACGATTCGCACGAATTCTGCTACGATCAAGGGCTATATCAAAGGGACTATTATCACAAAGGGATTACTTCATTTAGAAAGTACAGCTAAAATTGATGGGAAAATTCTTGCCCGCACTATTGAAGTAGAAGAAGGTGCACAATATACTGGTGAATGTAAGATTGGAGAACGCTTCATCAAGGAAGAGCAGCCAAAAGCAGCAGTTGCCTAAACAGCTAAAGGAATACTTCTTCTCCGATTTTATTGCTTTTCAAAAAAAAATCTTAAAATTGTGATTTTGAACTAATCACACTGCAATGGATGCCCTTCTGCTATTCACCATGCCTGATTTTGCTAGTCCGGAGGTATGGATGAGCTTACTGACTTTAACCTTTTTGGAAATTGTATTGGGAATTGACAATATTATCTTTATTGCAATTGCTGCCGGTAAATTACCTGAAGACCAACAGGCCAAAGCCACCAATATTGGCTTAATACTGGCTATGGCTATACGGATTGCCCTACTATTCGGTATTTCCTGGTTGATTGGAATGTCAGAGCCCTGGTTAACATTTGAAAATTCCTTGATCCATGGGGCTTTTTCAGGACAAAGCATTATTCTAATTATTGGTGGTTTGTTCTTGTTATACAAAAGTACAACAGAGATACACCACAAGTTGGAGGGAGAAGGTGTCGAAGCACATGCCAATAATAAAAAAGCAAAATCTTCCTTTACGAATGCAATTATTCAAATTACCCTAATTAATATCGTCTTTTCCTTTGATTCTATTCTTACTGCTGTAGGAATGACGAATGGCCTACATGGAGCCTTGCTCATCATGGTTATCGCTGTTGTCTTATCTGTAATCATTATGATGTTATTTGCTACTCCGGTTGGTCGATTTGTTAATAGACATCCATCTATTCAGATGCTGGGCCTGGCATTTTTAATCTTAATCGGCTTTATGTTAATCGCTGAAGGTGCCCATTTGGCACATTTTTCTGTGGCAGGAGCAGAGGTAGGTGCAGTGCCAAAAGGCTACTTGTACTTCGCAATCGCCTTTTCTCTACTCGTGGAATTTTTGAATATGCGCCTGCGAAAAAATCAAGAACCTGTACAAATGCACGGAGTACAGGAAGAAGCAGCGAAGGAGGGCATGCTGTAATTAACTTGTAAAAACCCTGGCTAGTAATGCAACAAATTTAAAAATTCTCTAAACGAAATTGAATTGAGTTCGTATAGGATATTTTTAAAATAGCTTCCATTGGAAAGATTATTGCAAATAAAAATCAGGTAACTTTAAAACAAAAGGACATTATTAATCATTAATTTATCAGTTGATTATCCAATTCATAAATTCAAAAAATCCTTTAAGAACATGAAGCATAGCATTTTTATACTATTTCTGGCAGCTTGGGCAAGCCTTCAGGTCAGCTGCGGGAGTAGTAATACAGCAACGACCATAAAAGGGACAGTCATTAATGGTACAATTGACGATGCAGCCAATTTAAAGGCATTTCTGGATAAGGAGAGTTTTACGGCTACCAGGGTAGTGGGTAAAGCAGATATTGACGGAAATGGCAATTATTCATTGGAAATACCAGAAGGTGTAGATGCAGGCAGGTATCGCTTTAGAATTGGAGCCAGACGGTTGAATTTGGTATTTGACGGCTCTGAAAAACAAGTAACCATTAGTGGAAAGCTGGCAGATTTAGACAAATACCGCTTGCCGATCGAAGGTTCTGTCGCTTCACAACAGCTAACAGACTTAATGAACGCTATGTACACTAAACAAGCGGATAAAAAACAATTGTCCAACCAAATCAAAGGCTTAGACAACCCCTACATTGGTCTGGCTATGGCAATGACCGCTTATCGTCAAACTTCTGCAGATAACTTGGATTTGCACAAAGTGATTTTTAACAAACTAAAAGATGCCGGCGCAGATAATAATGATCTAAGCGGCTATGGTGGAATCATTGGTCAAATGGAAAAAAGATTGGCACAGCAGCGCATTGCTATCGGAGCGGAAGCTCCCGATATTGCCCTCCCCAGTCCTGACGGAAAAGAATATGCGCTGTCTGACCTAAAAGGGAAAGTCGTTTTACTCGATTTTTGGGCGAGCTGGTGCGGGCCTTGCAGAAGGGAAAATCCCAATGTAGTAAAGGTCTATAACAAGTATAAAAATCAAGGCTTTGAAGTATTCAGTGTTTCGCTAGACGGTCTGGACGAAAGAACCAAGGCTAGATTTAGTTCTTCCGAGCAAATTGAGCAACAATTAGAGCGATCTAAAACGCGCTGGAAGCAAGCTATTAAGGCAGACGGTTTAACTTGGGAAAGTCATGTAAGTGATTTGAAAAAATGGAATTCTGCACCTGCCCAAACTTATGGCGTGTCTGGCATTCCTCGTACTTTTATGATTGATCGAGAAGGAAAAATTGCAGCGATTGGACTGAGAGGTGCTGCAGCAATTGAAGCAGAATTGGTAAAACTATTATAAACCTCGAATTTTTGTTTTCTTAAAAAGAGTGGGCTTGTACGCTTGTACTTATTTTTTGAAAAAAAATTAGGCAACTCTGTAATATTGTTTAAAAGCTATTAGCTTTTTAGGCTAATTTCAATATAGCCTCGGTCATTCGTTCGGATCATGCTCTATCAAACCATGATATAGGACAATTGCATCGCAATAGCAAATTTAGCCCTTGAAGCTATTTCTTTCTTTTTCGCTTTTTCGGCTGATTCCATTCCTCTCTCTGAGCAAATTCAACGATGCTTTTCATCGCTCGAACAATAGACATAAAAACGAGGTAGCTAATAGTCACTACGGTAAATAACCATTTAAAAGATCCTGCTTCGTCAATCCCCAAACCAGAAAACAAGTAAGCCAAGCTGCCCAAAGCCCCCGCAACCATCAAAAACCCAATAATGGATTGCGTCCAGTATTTTTCAGCATTGTCTGCATTTAGGCTAAAAACAACATTGATCACAGCATAAAATAAAAGGAAGGTCATGGCAAATACCCAAGGTTTTTCGGGACTTAGTGCCAATGGTTCATTAAAGACTAAACAGCCCAGCATAAAAAGCAGCCCAAGAGCAGTCGAAGCAATAGCCTGATAATAGGGAGAGATATTTTTAAAAGTTTCCATAATTTTTGATTCAAAAAAATGAAGGATCAAAACACCAAGATCATTTTGCTTCATTCAAAACATGGACGGCGATCACTCCAAATAAATCATAATCGCTGGCATCCGTTATGGTAATATCGACAAAATCTCCGATTCGAACGTAATTATCAGCGGCTTTTACCAAAACTTCATTATCCACTTCCGGCGAATCGCCTTCCGTTCTGCCCACAAAATATCCGCCTTCTTTGCGGTCAAATAAGACTTTGTAGGTCTTTCCAATTTTGGCTTGATTTTTTTGATGAGAAATTTCCTGCTGCACTTCCATTAGTCGGTTGGCACGAGCTGTTTTTACTTCAGCAGGTATATCATCTTCTAAATTGAAAGCCGCCGTATTTTCTTCGTGAGAATACTGAAAAACGCCCACTCGATCAAATTTCATTTCCTGAATAAAATCTAGCAATTCTTGGAACGCTCCCTCCGTTTCTCCAGGAAATCCTACTAAAAAAGTAGTTCGCAAGGTTATATCTGGAACTTTTTGGCGAGCTAGCTTTATTAGTTTTATTGTATCCTCCTTGGTTATCTGCCGACGCATCCGATACAAAACGTCATCGCTGGCATGTTGCAATGGAATATCCAAATAATTATTGACTTTGGGCAATGCCGCCATTGTATCAAAAATTTCCGTTGGAAACTTGCTCGGATAGGCATAGTGCAAACGAATCCACTCAATGCCTTCTACCTCAGAAAGGGCTCGCAGTAATTCAGGCAAAGCCCTTTTTTTATAAATATCCAAACCATAATAGGTTAATTCCTGAGCAATTAAGATCAATTCTTTTATCCCTCTACGAGCAAGGTTTTTAGCTTCTTTTACCAAGTCTTCGATAGTTTTAGAAATATGTCTTCCGCGCATCAGCGGTATCGCACAAAAAGCGCAAGTGCGGCTACAGCCTTCCGAAATTTTCAGGTAAGCAAAGTGCATCGGTGTGCTGGTCCAACGCTCTCCGATCAGTTCTTGCTTATAATTTGCATTTAACTTTTGCAACAAGCCAGGCAATTCCAAGGTGCCAAAATAAGCGTCCACTTCTGGAATTTCCTCCTCCAAATCACTCTTATATCGCTCTGACAAACAGCCAGTTACATATAATTTATCAATATTGCCTGCCGCTTTAATGGCTGCATACTGCAAAATGGTATTGACAGACTCTTCCTTTGCCCTGTCAATAAAGCCACAAGTGTTAATAATCACCACATTGGCACCTTTCGCCTCCTTATCATGCGTCACTTCAAAATTATTGCCCTGGAGTTGGGTAATTAAATTTTCTGAATCTACCAGGTTTTTAGAACACCCCAGCGTAATGACATTTATCTTATCTTTTCTTAAAGCTTTGGTTTTCAAAATAAATTATTTGAATCGTAAGACGAATTGCTAGTTCGTCACAGAATGTATTCTATTTAAATTTTTTGTAAAAGTTAAAACAAGTGCCAATCTAAAAACATATTTCTTCTTCATTAGTAGGTATAGAAGGTAACACATTGACGGATTGTCAATCCGCCTTACACTAAAAATTTCTTAATGGCTTCTGCACTTTCTTCGTGCTCAAAGTAATTCAAATGATGACAGGCTACTTGTTGCTTTTGTGGGCTTGGCTTTCTTTTTGAATTAACCGAAAAAATACTTTCCACACTTGCTGCAATATCGTTATCTTCTGCTCCATAAAATATTTTTCCACCTAGTTTATACAATTTATTTACCAATCTTTTGGCACTCTCGTCTTGTTCTAAATATTGTGCAAGATTTCCGGCAATGACATAATAGGGTATCTCCGGATCCGCCGACAAATTGAGGTTTCTCAAAAATTCCTCAGAATCATCATAATCCATTTGACCAAGGGTGTAGGTCACTTTTTTAGTGCCTTCGAGAATCCGAATAAAAGTACCCACCAAAGGAATTTCTTGCAAAAAATTCAAAAGAAAACCCAGCAGCATTAAGCTTGAATCTCTAAGGGTTACCATTTTGGCAATGGCTGACCCTGCATTTGGCGTGCCAGCCATAATCAATTGATTAACAACAGCTTTCCCATTTAAGTTTTCTATAAAATAACGCGACACCAAGCCGCCCATAGAATGTGCCAAAATCGTAATCTTTTTACCTTCTTCTTTAATGCCTACTTTTCCCAATTGTTCTTTCAGAGCTGCTGCGGTCACTTGAATCGGCGTATTAAGGTTTTCATAATCAAAGGTCAATATTAAATCAAACGGCTTACCGGCTTCTTTTTCTTTGCTATACAAGGATCGGGCAAAATTGGCCTGTCCTTGAGTATCTCCAATGATGCCATGAGTACACAGCAAAATATGATCCGCCTCCTGGATTTTAATAATGATGCCCTCCGTTTTGCGCCTAGCTTGTGTTTCGTCATAATCCACCCATCGCAATTGCTGTAATTTTCTGCTTTTTAAAGCCGCTTTCATAAAATAGAGCTTCAAGGCTTTAAAAAGGCTTCGCCGTTTAACTTCCTCGGTATCAGGAATTTTATCAATAGCAAGGGTTATGCTTCCATCTTTATGGGGCGTAGCGATTCCAACAGGTAAAATATGTTCCCCGTCGAAAGTCAAAGGAATCAGCGTTTCATCAGCTTTTAACTGTGCATCAATTTCTATTTGAAGGGGTTCTTGAGCTAAAGTCGCTTCATTTTCGATACCTGTAATTTCCAGAACATTAGGAACGCCATAAAGACTTCGAGTCGTACCGCCCAGTCCCATTAAATGGCCGCCTTTTTGTTCCAATAATTGGACAATACTCTTACCAGCCTCCAGGTTTCTGGTTCCAGACATTAGGCTCGTTATTGCCAAATCTGCTTTTAACTTCGAATGGGGTAGCACGCTTATTAATCCATTGGCCAATTTCACGGCTTTGTCCCCTACCCTGTTTTGGCGACCAATTACCCTAACTATTAATTGTTTGGTAAACCAGTCATTGGCGATGATTTTCTTCGTTTTTTTATGGTTCTTATAGTGACTGCCTATTGCCTTTTGCGTTGCTAATTGGGTGGCTCTTGTTCTCCCATATTCAACGGTTATACCTAATTCCAGCATCTCCATTTCTAATAAAAAAGTATCTATGCTTTCTGTACTGACAAATAATTTGAAAATATCCGTGCTTTCTACTTCATTTTCCATAATCTGCAAAGTATCCCCCTCAATAAAAGTAGCTGTTCGCCCAGCCGGAATTTCTTTGCTTTCAATGGGGTGAATACCATAATCAGGCGAAAAATAGACCAATGAAAAATACAGTTCTTGTTGACAATTATTGGCAATTCGCAGCCGAAAGTCAATCGGCTCAAAACCGTCCTCTAACTTTGGTGCGTCCAAAATAATAGCGTCCAAACCCTCTTTATTAAGCTGATTACCGGCTAAGTCTTCCAGCAGAATGCTTACTTTATCTATATCAAACGCCGTTGTCGGATGAGAAATTTTCAGAGCCTTTTCCCACTGCGCCAAGTGCTCCAAAAACTGAAAAGCATCTTGAAAAACGCTCGTGTGGTCATCGCCCTTGATCGTTCTTAAAATAGTTTTGTTTTCCAAATGGATGATTTCCACTTGCTCTGCCATCCTCAACTGGTATTTAGCTGCTTGCAGTCCACTAATTAGTTGAAAATGAATGGGTTCATATTTTTTTTCTAATTCTTTCTTGCTGTCAATACCCAGACTAAATGCTTTTTTAAGGCGTTCGGTCTGTTGGTTCGTTGCAAATAAATCAATCAATATAGGCGGAGCAGGCAAGCTAATTAATACCGCTTCCAAAGCATGCGTTTGGCGATAGTCAAAATCAAAAACCAGCTCGCTTTTTTGGATGCCCACCGTCTTTGCTTTAGCAAACCCCAAGCTTTTTCTATCTAAAAAAATTTCAAATTGAGCCGCTCGGCCCTGGTCGGCAGGCAGTCCGTGTATAGCACCACATTCTACCCACCACTTCTCCTCTTCTCGAAAAACTAAATACTTTTTTTTTCTTTTTTTACTATTTGGGTTCAAAAAAGGTTGATGAGCATTAAATTGTTCATAAGTTTCAAATTGAGGATTTTGATTTTTTGCCAATTGTCGCATTGCTGCCCGACATTGGGAGAAGAGATTAGCATACGAAATCGCCGTTCCTCTTTTCAATACTTTCAATAATCGGCTCGTAAACAAACCTTGTTTGGAGTTCAACTCAAAGGCTTTTTCTCTATTACTACAAGCAGCCAATAAGATATGTTTGCTGACGGGAATGTTTATTTTTCCACTCTGAGTCAATTGTTGAGCATAATACCCGTCCAGATAAGTACTTAGTGGTCGTTCTTCTGCACGGTCATAGGTCTGGCGAGCCTTTCCCAATGCAAAATCATCTATCTCTTTAGTGCCCGAACCCGAATGGCAACAATCCATAACCACTACCACATGATTACTTTTTTCAGATAGTTTGGCTATTAACACTGCTAGCTCTTTATCCGCCAAATCTTTACCATTAGGGGTCCGGCTATCATAACAAACGAGGGTTTCTTCCTTTCCCTCTGGGAAAAAAGGAAGGAATTCTTTCGCTGCCTTTTCTCTGGCACCATGGCCACTATAGTAGAACAAAATGAGGTCTTCTTTCCCGGCTTTAGCTAAATGCGCCGATCCCAAATGGTCGATGATAGTATCATAGGTCGCTTCCTCGTTTAGCAAGGTTTCAAATTTTAAGGAATAAAGGTCTTCAAAACTTTTTTTTAAAAAAATAGAAAAATTCTGAACATCATTGACACAGCCGTCCAAGGGAGTTATGGAAGGTCGAGAGTTGGGATGATATTGATTGATCCCAACGAATAAGGCATAAAAATTTTTGGATTTGGGCATATAATTATTTTAGAAAAGCTAGATTTTTTTGATGTAAATTTACCAAAAGGAGAGAACTTATTTCCCTAATGCACCCATAAAAGGTAGGCAGCAGCAAAAGGTAATAAAAAAATAAAAGCGTCAAAGCGATCCAAAACGCCCCCATGTCCAGGTAATAAATTGCCAGAATCCTTGATTTCTAGACTTCTTTTGAGCATGGACTCCACCAAATCCCCCAGTGTACCAAAAATAGCCACAATACCCGCCAAAAAAAACCAGTCCATTAAGCGCAAATCCTTAAAAAACTGGTACAGAAGAAAGGCAACCAAAAAAGTCACCAGTATGCCTCCTATCGAACCTTCCCAGGTTTTTTTTGGAGAAATTCTTGGAAATAATTTATTCCTCCCAATCTGAGAACCAACCAGGTATGCGCCTGTATCATTTGCCCAGGTCATCAGCAATAGTCCAAAAACAATATTAGGGTTAAAGGTGCTATTATCGAAAGCAACCAACACGAGTAAGGCGAAGGGAATCCCTATATATACTACCCCCAATAACAAAATCCCTATATTAGCAAAAGGTTTTTCTGACGCTGTATATAATTCATAAATAAAGGCCAAAAAAAGAAAGGGAAAAACCAACAAAGAGGCATAGGGTGCAAATTCTGCCTGTCCTACGATCAAATTTAATTTCAACAGCGCAACTATTGCAAATGGAATTAGCCCCAATACTAGTCCTAATATTTTTCTAGTAATATCTCTCCTACCTTTAGTTTCTACTAATGCTAAATTTAAGTATTCCCAAATGGAAAGCCCAGTAATCAAGCCAAATAATAGCACAAAAGACCAAGGAGCCATATATACTCCCCCAACCATCACAACTACAAAAACAATAGCCGTTAATACTCTCTTTAAAAATCCTGACATATTTTCTATTTTTTGCAAACCTGTCCGCAAGCGTGAAGTTAATAAAATTTTAGACTGGAGAAGTATTTATACTCAAATTGAACAGGGGCAATACGACTCAATGTCATTAAGCTAGGAAGAACAATGTTATAAAAATGGTGCTTTTTACACGTAATCCATTTGTTTATGCCATTTTTTGAAGGTAATATTGAAAACTTTTCTAAACTTCAACAATATAAAGCCCTTAACTTAATGACATTGCAATATGACTATTCCACATTATAGAGCATTATCATATTCGCTACTAAATGATTGTATTTGATGATTTTGCTTTTCATGCCGCACATTTTCAGGGATAATCTTATTGGCAAAGGCTACCCAATCTGCGAACTGATTAAAACTATCACCTAAAATGGGGTAAACTGTTTCATGAATTGCAGCCATGAGCAGTTATTTTTTACTTTTATTACTAAACAAAAACAAATATTTTTGTCCATGCAAAGATGATGCCCCTAAGTCCTTGAAAATCAGAGGTCAAAAATTGAGATTTTCAGAGGGGTTTTGTCCACTCTAAATTGATGATGAAAAATGATGAGAGCCGCCCTTTATGCTAGAGTTTCTACTCATGACCAACAAACGCTATCTATGCAATTGAAGACCATGCGTGAGTATGCGGCAAATCGAGGTTGGTCGGTCGTGACGGAAGTAGAGGAGACTTCATCGGGTATCAAAAAGCGAGAAAAGCGAAATCAAATTTTACTAGCAGCTAGGAGACGAGAGATTGATGTTATTGCAGTTTGGAAGTTGGATAGATGGGGTCGCTCTTTAGTTGGACTAATTAATTCTACTTTGGCACTTTAAACAAAACTAGATGTTGTTCTTTTTTCATTGAAAAAAAAGAACCAAAAATTCTAGTTAAAAACAACCGCTCCGCAGTTTTTAACAGGCAGCCGCCACCAAAACTAGGAGCTAATTACACTTAAAACAATCACTATTTCTAAAGTGCCAAAGTAGAATTAATGAACTGCAAGATTTGAATGTATTGGGTGTTGGTTTTGTCTCGATAACGGAAGCTTTAGATTTTACCACGCCGTCAGGAAAAGCGATGGCAGGAATGTTGGCAGTGTTTGCTCAATTTGAAAGAGATATGTTGAGGGAAAGAGTGAAAGCAGGAATCGCTCATGCTAGAGCTAAAGGAAAAGCACCTGGCAGACCGAAAACGGCTGCTCTCAAAGCGGATAGGATAAAGCAGATGGCAAAGGATGGTTACAACAAATCACAGATTGCTAGGGAGTTGGGGATTAGCAGAACTTCCGTAAGAAGAGTATTAAGGTTGAAATTACTGGAAGAAAATTGATGTCAAAATTAAAGATTATGAAAAATAAGAAAAATTTCTACCTTCTGGTAATTATGATTTCCTTGATGAGTTGTAATTCAGGGTTAAGAAAATTGAATGGAACTACTAAAATTGATGTTGCGGGCGCAAAACTGCATGTGGAGGTATCTGGACCATATAATGCTCCCGCAATTTTGATGTGGAATGGTGCTACATGTTCGACCAAAATGTGGAATGACATAGTTCCTCTATTAGATAATCGGTTTCGTGTCGTTCGATTTGATATTCGGGGTACTGGTCAATCCGTACCTTCCGCAGACCCAAAGCAATATACTTTTGAACAATATGCTAATGACGCAGCTACTATTTTGGATAAATTAGGGATTGAAAAAGCCTATATTTTTGCAATGGCTTGGGGTTCACGAGCTGCTTTAGCTTTTTCTACCTTAAAACCTAATCGAGTCCTTAAATTAGCCTTGTTCGATGCTTCTATTGGGAAGGCGGATGTAGCGGCCCAAAAAGAAGGCAGAGATAAAGCAATTGCTAAAGCAAAAGCAGCAGGTCGAACATCATTTGATTTACCAAAGAATTGGAACTATAATGCCAACCCAGAATCTGTTAGATTAGCACTTGCAGCTTGGAATACATTTGACTTACCCGCTGCCGCTGACCAATTAAAAATTGAAACGCTGGTTGCTACTGGAGACCATGACCCTAACTTGACCTCAAGCCATGAATTGGTTGAAAGAGCTTCAAACGCAACTTTAGTTGTAATGGAAAATGTAGGACATGGGTCTGTGTTACTGTGGCCAGATTTATCTACAGAAATATTTCTAAATTTTATTATGGAAAATTAATCAAAGTCTCTTTTAACAATATCAATCTGAATGAAAGTGACGGGTTCATGGCAATGACTCTGTTCTGGTTAAACTAGAATTTGTCCTATTTAAAATTAAAATGTTAAAATTTGGCGGATTTTACACAATTAGTTGCCAGACCTCTATATTTCCGTCACGGCTTTTTCACAAAAACATTGTTAGAATATTTTGAATCTTTTTTTCAAGAATTTCAATAAAAAGTTTTTCCAAAGTAAAATCTGATTTTTCAAAAAACAGCTAAAATCTAGTAGATTCAGTGTCATTTTTCATAACATAATGTTTGTGAAAAAACCGTGATATTTTCATTAGCAGCCCTATCATTTTTCTTTGAAATGCGGTATCTTTGCACCGCCCAAAAAGAAAGGGTTTATTTTGACCTAAGAAGTATTGAAAAATGAACGTCCTATCGGAGTATTCAATCCCCATAAGTGGATTGAAAAATGGCTTGCACTCCTTTGATTTTCAGTTAGATAGCGGATTCTTTTCACATTTCCCCGATTCGTTAATCAAAGAGGGAAATTTTAAAGTGCGATTGAATTTTGACAAGCGAACAGACTTGTATGAAATGACCTTTGATTATAAAGGTCACTTTCAAACCCCATGCGACCGTTGCCTGGCTGCTATTAATTTGCCTATTAAAGGAAGCAATCATTTAATTATAAAATTTTCTGATGAGTTTAAAGAGGAGGCAGAAATAATTTATGTTCCACCCCGTACCCAACAATTGAATGTGGCAAAATATCTTTACGAATTTATTTGTTTGTCCATTCCGTTGATAAAAGCCTATAATTGTGAGGAAGAAGAAAAAAAGCCTTGTGATAAAAAAATGCTGGCTTATTTAGTACAAGAAAATGAAGAAAGGGAAGATGCTCCTTCAAAAAGCAATCCTCTCTGGGATCAATTGAAAGATGTAAAATTTAATTAGACAGGATAAAAAAATAGAAAAATGGCACATCCTAAGTCAAAGATTTCTAAAATGCGCAAGCGCAAAAGGAGAACCCACAAAAAAGCTGCTATGCCACAAATAGCTGTTTGTAAAACAACTGGTGAACCTCACCAATACCACCGAGCTTATTGGGTGGATGGCAGTATGTACTACAAAGGACGAGTAGTAATAGAGGCGGACGAAGATTTGGATTAACTGCTCGCTTCTAAAATTATACATTGGGCTTTAGCCTGTTAGTAACTTTCAATAGGTTAAAGCCCGTTGTACTGTTGCTATTATTACTCAATTTCTAAAATTTTTATGAAAAAAGTCATCCAGACCGATTACGCGCCTGCTCCCGTAGGCCCTTATAATCAGGCAATTATCCATAATAATACACTCTATATCTCCGGACAAATTGCCATTAATCCCGCCAATGGTGAATTAATTACTGAGCACATTGAAGCGGAAACGCACCAGGTGATGAAAAATTTGGGAGCAATCCTAAAAGAAGCAGGAGCTACTTATGAAAATATTTTAAAATGCTCCGTTTTCGTTTCCGATATGGGGATGTACGGGCGAATCAATGCTGTCTATGCCGAATATTTCAAGGAGGATACCGCGCCTGCCAGGGAATTGGTAGAAGTCGCCAACTTGCCTAAATATGTGAATGTAGAAATTTCTGCTATTGCTGCACTTTAATAACCCATTTTCCTCTGTCGCTTTTCTATCAAAAATCATTTTAAGCATTCGTGCTATTTATAGCTAATTAAGCTATTTTTGCAAGAAAACTGATTTATTACAATGGGGCTTCAGCCTGTTGAAGGCATCATTTCAGCTACTATATCATGGATGAACACGATGAGCATATAGCATTGCGCAGTGAAGAATTTAGAGAGATCATGGGCGAGCCGCCCCGATGGATTTTGCGATGGGGTACCTCGATTATATTGTTGGGGTTTGTGGTGCTAATACTTTTGGGTTATTTTTTTAAATATCCCGATATCGTCATTGTTCCCGTTAAATTAGAAACTTCCAAGCCGCCGATAGAAATTGCCGTTCCCAAAATGGGAAATATTGTTCCTTCTTCTCTTTTTCCAGAAGATTCTATTGCCAGCTCTGGAACCATTTTAGCTCACTTGAAGGACGGGAATGGTGATTTTATGGCCATCCTAGCATTGGATTCTATCATAAACATATTTGAAAAGGATAATACTAAAGTGCCGGACTTTTCTATGATGGAAAACTGGGACTTAGGGTCTGTTCAGGGGGAATATTTCAAATTTTTGCAATGGTATCGAGGAATTGGCAACTCAAATATTGCTTTTAATAATCAGGCTTTTAGCACCTTTGATTCTAATATTAAAACGCTAAAAGCTGAAATCAAAAACCTAGAAGATCAAATTGCTAAAAAAGAAGCTCGATTATTCAAAATTCCCAACGAAAGAGAATCTCTGAAAAATGCCTACTCCAATAATACTAAACTGGAAAATAATGTGGCTCTGAGAACCTTGCGGGAAACGGAGCTTTCGCTCGGAGAAGATATAGATATGTTGAAGGGGGAAATTGCCGGAAAGCAACGAGAAATAAGAGAACAAGAGTATCAAAAACTGCACTTTCGGGAAGGCATCAGGGGCGATGCTGCTGAAAGGCGGCAAAATATCTCTTTAAGCCTCAACAGCCTACGAACTAAAATTGATGAATGGAAGGAAAAACATTTGATTCGAGCTTCAGAAACCGGCAAGGTTTATTATAAAGATAATCTGAAAAGCAAAGAATATCTAGTCAAAGAAGGAGAAGCCATTTTTGCCATTGTTCATCCCAATGCAGAAGCAACAATCGAAGGGAAATTATACATTCCCTCTACCGAATCCGGAAAGGTTCGGGAAGGACAAGCAGTGAAAATTCAATTTGAATCCTTCCGAGCGCCCAAATATGGTTTATTGGAAGGAATCGTCACTGAAAAAGCCAATATTCCTACCAATGACCAATTCTTCGTAAGGGTTGCTCTAGACAAAGGCATGAAATCTTCCAATGGAGCAATCATCCCTTTCGAGCACCAAATGCAAGGTACTGCTCAAATAATTACAGAAGAAAAACGCTTTATCCACCGAATTTTTGAGCAATTCTGGGAAATGATGCAACGAAAATAAAGATTATCTAGAAAAAGCCAAAAGGGATAATTTGCAGACAAAATCAGAAGGGCATAAAGGCAACCCCTCCCAGATAAATTTTTCAAAATAGTCAAACTCATTTCCTCTATGGCAATCTATCCCTTCACAGTATCAATGATGGTGGCAGCAACTTTATAAGGATCAGCGGCAGAATTGGGTCGTCTGTCTTCCAAATAACCACTCCAGTCATTTTGGACGGAAAAAATAGGAATCCGAATAGAAGCTCCTCTATCAGAGATACCATAAGAAAATTTATCAATAGATTGAGTTTCGTGCAATCCAGTCAAGCGTTGTTCATTGTCTGCACCGTAAACGGCAATACAAGCTTTGATTCTTTCTTTTGTACCAAATTTATTACAGATTTCTTCAAATTTGGCTTTGCTATTGGCAGTTCGAAGTACATTATTGGAAAAATTGGCGTGCATACCAGAGCCATTCCAATCGCCTTTCACCGGTTTACAATGCCAATTGATCACTACGCCGTATTTTTCAGCCGTTCTTTCCAATAAATATCGGGCTACCCAAATTTGGTCACCTGCGTCTGCTGCTCCTTTGGAAAAAATTTGAAACTCCCATTGTCCAGCCATTACTTCTGCATTGATACCTTCTACATTCAGGCCTGCTTCCAGGCAAATATCCAAATGCTCTTCTACGATTTCTCTGCCAAATGCATTAGCGGCTCCTACTGAGCAATAATAAGGGCCTTGAGGAGCGGGATAACCATCTGCAGGAAAGCCCAATGGTTTATTGGTTTCGGGATTCCAAAGGGTATATTCCTGTTCAAAACCAAACCAAAAATCGGTATCGTCATCGTCAATAGTTGCCCGTCCATTGGACAGATGAGGCTTTCCGTCTGCATTTAATACCTCGCACATGACCAAATAAGCATTTTTTCTATCAGGATCCGGGCAGATGAATACAGGTTTCAATAAACAATCGGAAGCCCCGCCCGGTGCCTGGCGAGTGGAAGAGCCGTCAAAAGACCATATAGGGCATTCTTCCAGTTTTCCACTAAATTTTGAACTATCAACAATTTTTGTTTTACTTCTCATAGACTGTGTTGGCTCGTAGCCGTCCAACCAAATGTATTCTAATTTAAACTTAGCCATTTTAAAAGCATTTAAAAAGATAAGTAATAAAAAATTTTTGTTGAAAAAAGTGCAAATGTAAAAGAATAAATCATTTCTAATTTAAAGATTTTGAATCAAAATCCATATACAAATGCCAAAACAAACGAAGATAAAGTATTATTCGCTGCACCATCTCGATCCGCAAATAAATCTTCTGACAAAATATCCATTCTCACTTCTGGAATAATGGTTAAGCCACCTATCTTATAATTGGCCGACAATGTAAGGTCCAATGCGCTAGTATTTTCAATATCAGAACCAAAAACAAAGTTCCCATCTTTATCATTAAAATATTCTATCCTTGCACCAATTTTAAACTTATTGCTGGTAGCATATTGGGCGTATAGAGCTGCGCCGGAAAAGCCAGCATCCGCTTCTGCATTTGCAATGGTCGCATTGACACCTAAATAAAAATGCGCTGTAACATCTAAGCCGCCAGTCAGATCTACTTGTGTATAACCGCTTCCGAATAAGCCATTTAAATAAAACCCACCATACCCCAATTGCGTTCCGAAAAAGTAATCGCCATTCAAGTTGAATTCCGTAATATCTGTAGGATTCAAAATGCCTCCCATAAAACTCCAGCCATTTTCAAATGCAATATCCACCTTTAAGCCAGTATGAGAAAAAGGACCATAAGAAAATAGATAAGAAGTAGAATAATTGAAGTTAGCTGTTGGAGAAATTACCTCATAGCCCAGAAAAGTATTGAAATTGCCCATCGTAATGGTTGTAATCTCTGATACATTCCAATAGGCGTATAGTTGGTTGACAATTTGCCCTGAATTGGAATACAAGGGGGAAGCAAAAACTGCATCGGAGCCTCTTGGTCCAAAGACCAGATCACCAACGATTCCTCCTTTTTCGCCCGAATAAGTACCTACAAGATTGATCATGCCCAAAGAAAAACCGGGTAAATTGGCAAAAGAAGTCACCGGAGCAATAATGCCATCCTCTGCTGCATTATTGGAAGCATTCAGATTGGTTCTAAAATAAGTGTCTCCTGAACCGCTTAGCGTGAACTTTGGTTGCTCACTTGAGCTTTCTTCTGCCTGTGTATAAGCCAAATTGGCGAAAAAGAGTAAAAATAAAAGATTGATAAAACCACTTTGAGTAATCCATTTTAACATAACTAAAAATATTTTTACTTTTGGGTAATATCAGGAGTTACCTCCTGAACGTTAATCTATTTTATGCTCTTGGAAAGTTGCCGCTTTTCAAGAGTTTTTTTTATAAAAAATGGTTCTTCGACAAAAATTGTGTTATGAAGGAATAAAGCCATTTAAAATGCTCGTCCTTAATAGTCCTCATCTTTTAAATGGCTTTATTCCACACAATTTGTCAAAGAAGGTAAAAAATCAATCGGATCAGGTAAAACCTATCCAATTTTTTGAGTTATTTATATTTGGTACGCCTGCATATCATGCTCTCCCACGTCCAGCCCCCGTGCCTCTTCTTCTGCATCTACTCGAATGCCCACTGTCACTTTCAAAATATAAAAAACCAAGAAGGCGAAAAGAAAAGTAAAGACCCCTATCGCCGCAATTCCAATCAATTGATCAGAAAATTGCCCCACATTGGGGTCCTCAAAATCACCGAAAATGGCTACTGCTAAAGTACCCCAGATACCACAAGCCAAATGAACAGAAGTCGCTCCAACTGGGTCATCTAGTTTTCTCCTATCAAAGAAAACTACAGAAACAGGAATAATCATCCCTGCAATAAAACCAATCAATACTGCTTCGTTGACCGTCACAGAATCAGCACTAGCCGTAATACCTACCAATCCACCCAGTATTCCATTTAGCACCATGGAAAGATCATGTGATTTAAACATCAGATAGGAAACTAGAAAAGCACCGATTGCTCCTGCGGCTGCAGCTAATGAAGTCGTGGTGAAGACCAAAGATACCAGTACGGGGTCTGCCGACAAGACAGATCCGCCATTGAACCCAAACCAGCCAAACCATAATAAGAAAACACCAACCGCAGCTAAGGGCATCGAGTGGCCTGTAATCGGTCGAATTCCGCTGGAAGTATATTTTCCAGCTCTGGGGCCCAGAAGAATGATTCCTGCTAAAGCTCCCCACCCTCCCACAGAGTGTACAAGTGTCGAGCCTGCAAAATCGTAAAAACCCTTTGTTTCCAGCCAGCCAGCCCCCCATTTCCACATACCCGTAATTGGATAAGAAATAGTAACAAATAAAGCGCAAAAAATGAGGAAGGGACCCAATTTAATGCGTTCTGCTACTGCACCGGAAACAATCGTACAACAAGTAGCTGCAAACATCGCCTGGAAAATAAAATCTGTCCAGTAAGTATAGCCGCCATCTGCATACGCTATCGCACCTGCTGCCCCTTCGGGCAGACTTAGTCCAAAGCCAGCAAATCCCAAAAAACCTCCGCCTTCTCCTCCTGGGTACATAAGGTTAAATCCCATTATATAATACGACAAAAGTCCAATAGAAATAATCATACAGTTTTTATACAATATGTTTACAACATTTTTCTTTCGCACAAATCCGGATTCAAGAGTCGCAAATCCTAGGTGCATAATGAATACCATCGCTGTTGCAACCAGCATCCAGGTATTATTGGCAGTAAATAATCCTTCCGTCATCATTAGTAATGTTTTTTGTTAAATAAATGAAAGGGCTTGGCCTTGTGATTTAGGGAATATTCTCTAATCACGCCTTTCTTTTTCCCTAGCGCATAGGGAAAAAGAAAGTCATAAAAATCATTTCCAGAATAATGTAAAAGTTCTATTTGGAAGGACAAATGGTAAGCCTGTTGAGGCTGATAAGTGGCGGATAGTTAAATAGCATCCGCATCCATTTCTCCCGTTCGAATTCGAATAGCCGAAGCAACATCCAAGACAGTGATTTTTCCGTCTCCTACTTCGCCTGTGCGGCCGGAGGAAATAATAGTGTTTACGATTTTTTCTACTTTGTCATTGGTCGTTAAAAGATCAATTTGTAAGCGAGCGATATAATCTGCGTCATATACGCTTCCTCGATACACTCTCTTTTCGGTCTGAAGACCAAAGCCTTTTACATCTTTCAAGGTAAAAAACCGAACCCCGATTGCTGCTAGTGCGTCCCGAACTTTATCAAATTGAGATAGTCGAATAATCGCTTCAATTTTTTTCATGATAGGAAGGTTTTGTGGTCAACAGTTGTTTTAAGATCAGCAAATAATTGTCCGAAATAATATTTGCCAGGTTTCTTCCAAGCTTAAAAAGTCAAGGTAAACAATTAGTAATTTTTCAACAAATTTAAGTTTCATTAACGAATTTTCAAAATACTGTTCGTTTTATTAGATATTTTTTAAAAAGGGTCAGCGATAATGCAATTTTTAATACCAAATATTATTTTTCATAAGGCAAATTATTTTCGGATTTTAATCAATGATGCCCTTTATCTCCTATTTTAATATGGTTTTTGACAAATGGTATTTTTTCAAAAAAAAATTTAATTTTTTTTTGAAATTTTGGGCATTCGACCATTTTAAGGCTAAAAATCCAATCGTTTCTAAAAAAAACTACATCAAAAAAAATTGTGATTAAGAAAAAAACACTCCTAATACTATTTTTACTTATTTGTCATTGGCTGAAAGCTCCTGCCCAATCAGATTCTACCTTTCTTCCTACTGATCTCGAATATGAGATAGAAAGCTATATCGAAAATCTCGGAGAAGAGGTAGATTTTGATTTTAATACTATTTTTGAAAACCTCTATGCTTACCAAAAACAACCACTAGACCTCAATAAAGCAAACAAAGACCAGTTGGAAAGCCTGGGTTTATTAAAAACTGACCAAGTTTATAACCTTATAAAATACCGGAAAGAAGCCGGCGAGTTAATCGCCATTTATGAATTGCAAGCCGTACCAGGTTTTGACCTGGTGACCATTCAGCGCATATTGCCTTATGTGACAGTAAAAAAAGGACTGGATGCTATCAATGAATCGCTGGGGAGCCTGTTCAAGAAAAGCGAGAAAAATTTATTCATGCGCTGGAGCAGAGTTTTGGAAACCCAAAGGGGCTTTATTCAAAGAGAAGATGCCCCTCCCCCCTTCTTTGGAGACCCTAACCAAGTGTATTTGCGCTATTATCAGGCTTATGAAAACAAATTTAGCATGGGTTTTACGGCTGAGAAAGATGCCGGAGAAACGCTTTTTAATAAAAACGGATTCGATTTTCTGTCTGTCCATTTCTTTTTAAGGGATATTAATAAGACTATCAAGCGGCTAGTAATTGGCGACTTTAGTGTAAAATTTGGACAAGGTTTAATCCTAAATACTGGGTATGCACCTGGGAAAAATGCCTTTACCACTGTAATAAAGCGTACTGGACCAACTGTGAACCGTTTTACTTCTGTCAACGAACAAAACTTTTTTAGAGGAGTAGCGACTACTCTAAATGTAGGGAATCATCTCTCTCTAAGCGGCTTTATTTCCCTACGTAAAAGAGACGGTAATCTATCATTAGCAGATACAAGCAATACAGATTTGGACGTGCAAAATTTCACTTCCTTATTGCTATCTGGATTGCATAGAACAGAAAGTGAAATCAATAGCAAAAATACTTTGCAACAATTTAGTACAGGGCTGCGAGTTGAATACGCCGGCAGCAAAGGAAAAATTGCTTTTAACGGGCTATTGAACCAATTTGATAAAAAACTTGATCGAAAAATTCGTCCTTATAACCAGTTCTTTTTTAACGGCGACCAATTATTCAATGCTAGTATTGATTATACCTGGAATTGGAATAATTTCCACTTCTTCGGAGAAACTGCCTGGAGCGATAACGGTGCTTTCTCGGCGGTCAATGGTATAATGGCCAGCTTTCACCCAAAAATAGACTTTGCACTACATCATCGCCATTTGCCTGCTCGATTTCAAACATTATTTGGGCAGGCATTTATGGAAACTGCTGGAAATAATAATGAAAATGGTCTTTATCTGGGCTTGGAGATCAAACCCGATAGAGCTTGGCAATTAGCAGCTTATATGGATACTTGGCAGCACCCCTGGTTGCGTTTTCGGACAGATGCTCCTTCAAAAGGACAAGAATATTTTGCCCGAATTACCTTTTTTCAACGCAAAAAAACAGAAGCTTATTTGCATTGGAAATACGAACGCAAACAGGAAAGTTATAAAGTTAATTATTCCAAACAAGATGAATTATTATATAAAGCTAAAACCAATGTGCGCTTTCATCTTAATAAAAAAGTAACGCCCAGGTTAGAACTAAGAAGCAGAATAGAATGGTCTTTTTTTGATATTAAAAATAGTCATCAGCCGGAAGGATTGATTTTTTATGACGGCGCTTTTCGAAAACAAGTTGCTACTAAAAGTAAAGGTTTCCTCGCCTATCAGGACATTATCTATAAGCCTGTAAACTTTCCCATTTCTTTGACCACCCGATTTGCCATTTTTGATGTTGGCAGTTATGATACCCGCATCTATGCTTTTGAAAATGACGTTACTTACCAATTTTCTATTCCAGCCTACTATAATAAAGGCACCCGATTCTATGCCAATTTAAAATATCGGGCAAAGCAGCATTTTACCTTGGAAGCTCGGTATGCACAGACTTACTGGTCAGATCAGGAAGTATTTGGAAGCGGAAATTCGCTGATCGAAGGGCAAACAAGATCCACAATTAAGGTGCAAATGAAATGGCAATTTTGAATTAGTTGCTCATTATTTCTTACCTAATAATGGTTACATCTCCAGTTAGCAACTCCGCTTTCCCGTCTAAAAATACAATTTTGGCAATGTATAAATACACACCCTGTCCCAGTTGTGTCCCGTTACTAGCACCATCCCAAAGGTTTATACCTTCTTCTGGCAAAAAGTTTTTCTCTTCAAACACTAGGCTCCCCCAACGGTCAAAAATGCTCAATCGCTGAATTTCTTGTACATTTGGGCTTATTGCAAATATTGAAAAGTGATCGTTTATCCCGTCTCCATTCGGTGAAAAGATATTAGGGATAAAAACTTTCTTCACTGCATTAACCTTAACAAAAATTGAATCCATTGCCACGCACTCTTTTTCAGAAATGGCTCTTAACTTATAATGCTGAGAACTCGTTGGGATAAAAGTTCGTTCAGTACAATTTTCTGCACATCCTATGCCCTCCATCGGAGACCAATCAAAGTCTCGGATAGGATAATTAGTAATTGGTTTTAGTTCAACAGATTCTCCCAGACCAATAGACAAATCTTCTCCTAAATCAATAACAAACTGCTCTGGGTCTGTCAACTGAACCGACTGTGAAAAGTAGCAACCGTAACGATCTTCTATTAAAACTTCATAATTCCCAGCTAATAATCTTTCAAATTTAACATAACTCGTTATTTCCCGTTCTCCTAAACGAATGAGAAAAGGAGGGTAAACGTTTTTTATATTAAAAACAGAAATACTACCGTCTTCCTTTTGAAAACAAGTCGGATCACTATATTCTATTACTGCCTCAATTCCCAAATCAGGTAAACTGGTTAAGTTGAGTGTCACAATGCTATCGCAGCCAATGGTAGAGGTCAAGGAATCCATATAAAGACCGCCTTTATCCAAGGGTTTATCCCCCAACATATATAAATTCCCTTCGCAAAGAGTATCATTAATAGTATAGAACTTTGGGATCACCCGAACAATTTTGGTATTGGAATTCACCCTGCACTTGAAGTTAATTAGATTTTCGGACGAGCTAGCTAGTAAATACCGATAATAATAATAACCCGCCGATTTTTCAGCATGAGAAAAAGAATTGCTATTTTCATTTTGAAGATCGATCCAATTTATACCATCATCCAGACTTTGCTGCCATTGAACTGCCTCCCCTCCAAATTGATTTCCTTCTATAGTCGCCTGGAGGACTATCGGGTCCCCCTCTTCGCAAATATTGACAATATCAGTGGGTAAAATAAATGCATTTGGCCCACAAGGTTGAAAAGTGATATTATCTAAAGCCAAATCATTCCCAATCCCTCCGGGGGCATTGTTTCTTAGACTGAGGGTCATCGAAGTAACTTCTGGGCCAGTAATAAAGGTGAATCCATAAGTATTCCATTTTTCATCTTGTGCAATATCTCCGGTAGTAAATTTTTCTTCATTATCCAAAAAAAAAGAAACATTGGGCAGAATATGGCCCGTAACTCCTCTTTTAATCATATTAATTATATCAGCAGAAAACTCATAAAGGGTGTTACTACAAAGTCCTTCTATTTTTTGTTCGTAAAAAATACCTGGAGAAAAATCAGCGTTCACTACAACCATGTATCCGTTGGGGTCAGCACTATTATCTTCTAGCTCGAGCCAGGTGGGATAAAGGCCGAGCCATAGACCTGTGTTATTTGTGATGGTAAAAAAACCGTCAGACGGAGGCCCCTGCTTTACATAAAAATAAGTGGTGGTTAGTCCTTCTGGCTGGGTAAGAATATTACTCGTCCCTGATCCAAAATCACCTAAATCAAAAATATTATCTCCTAAATTGCCTTCACAAATAGAACTTTGGGCAAATCCCGAAAGAACATTGAAAAATAAAAAGAAGAACCAATATTTTTTCATAAAAGTTGTGACTACGATTTAAATTTTAAGTTTTCAATACTTCTTCAGCTTCGCAATACATTGATAATCAGTATTTTGAATTTATAATGTACCAAGTCTAAAGCTTATAAAAAATTAATTTCTCTGTTTTTTATCCATACTCGTTAATCAAAGCAGCTATCACGCCTGTCCAGCCGGTTTGGTGGGAGGCCCCTACCCCGCTCCCATTATCTCCATTAAAGTATTCATAAAAAAGCACCAAGTCCTGAAAATGGGGATCTTGTTGATAAACTGCATAGATCCCATTTAAGGGGCGTTTCCCATTTTTATCTTTTTTAAAAATAGAAATTAATGCCCGAGCTATATCTTCTGCTACTTCTTTTAAATTTTTCTGACTTTCGCTCCCTGTTGGGCAATCGGTTTTAAGCGTATCTCCATAATACTTGTACAACTCTCGAAGTGATTCGATCAATAGGTAATTCATAGGCATCCAGACAGGGCCCCTCCAATTAGAATTACCTCCAAAAATATCCGTCCGACTTTCACCTGGTTCATATTGAAGAGAAAATTCTTCTCCGGCAATCTGTACAGTATAAGGCTCTTCGTGGATTTTAGAAACAGATCGAATTCCTGCAACAGATAAAAATTCTTTTTCGTCTAACAAAGGCTGCAACAGCCTTTCCAGTCGGTCTCGATGAATGAGGGATAATAAAATATCTTTACCTTCTTCCAATTTTGGCAGTACAAGATACTTATTCTTTTGCACCCGATAGTCTCTAAACCATCGGATTCGATTAAAAAATTTGGGCAAGTTGGCGATTCTGTCCCATTTGAGCGTTAGGGAAGCAAAAAGTGTAGATAAACCAACCAAAGAACGTACTTTTATAGGGACTTGTTGGCCATTTAACAAGGCCAATACATCATAAAAGAAGCCTTCTTGTTCATCCCAGGCATTGGCTTCTCCATATCCGATTTTATTAAGTGCTTCAGAGATATAGATAAAATGTTCATAAAATTTATACGCCATATCTTCATAAGCAGTGTCTATTGGTGCAATCTCCAGAGCCATATCCAGCATATTCAAACTAAACATTGCCATCCAACTCGTTCCATCTGCTTGATTCAAGCGACCTCCTGCGGGCATAGGAGCACTTCGATCAAAAACCCCAATATTATCCAGTCCCAAAAAACCTCCTTCAAATACATTATTATCCATATAATCTTTTCGATTAACCCACCAAGTAAAATTGAGTGCCAGCTTATGAAACGCTCTTCGCAAAAATTCTAAATCCCCTTTCCCTGTTCGCGCTTTTTCTATGTGATAAACCTGCAAGCAGGCCCAAGCATGAACGGGTGGATTGACATCTCCAAAAGCCCACTCATAGGCAGGTAATTGCCCATTAGGGCGCATATACCAATCCCGAAGAAAAAGCAGCAATTGCTTTTTGGCAAATTCTACATCAATCAACGCGAAAGGAATACAGTGAAATGCTAAGTCCCAGGCAGCATACCACGGATATTCCCATTTATCGGGCATGGAAATAATATCTTCATTGTATAGCGTGCGCCAATCGCTATTTCTGCCATGTTTTCTGGCCTCGGGCGGAGCAGGCTGTCCCTTATCTCCATCTAACCAAACGTTAATATCAATATTATAATATTGTTTCGTCCAGATCATACCTGCAAAGGCTTGACGCTGGATGTTGGCGAGGTCTTCATCAGCATTTTGGGGGATAAGCTGGGCATAAAACTCATCTGCTTCAGCTTTTCTTTGCTCAAAAACTTGATTAAACTTTGCGCCTAAAGGATCTTCCAAAGCCTTCTTAGCAATTCTTAATTTTAGAATAAAAACATCGTCTCCCTCTATCTCCATTACGTACACTGGAGAGAATTTGGTCCCCGACCTCTTATATTCGAGTAGGCCATAATCCCCTGTTAGTACAGCATCATTGATTGCATCTTTGACAAAAGGAGTCTCATTTTTTATTCCGAAAATGCGCTCCATGTTGGTTTCATTTTCTGTAAAAAGACATCTTTCAGGTTGATCAAAATAGCAGTAATAATTGCCAATTTTTTCATGTTCAACTTTCACTATTCCAATTGCTTTCTCCAGCGACTTTAGCTCCATCATCGGTTTTTTCTCGACCAATTGATAAGACCATAAGTTGCGAAACCACAAGGTTGGCAAAACAGTTAAAAGGGCTCTACTCTCGCCCCGATTGTGTATTTTTATTCTGATCAAAATATCCTCATCGTCTTGCATGGCATACTCTGTAAATACATCAAAATAGCGATTATCCTTAAAAACACCCGTGTCCAATAGTTCATATTCTGGTTCTTGTTTAGAGCGTTTTTTGTTTTCCTCTAATAAGGTTTGATAAGGAAAAGCTCGTTGTGGATACTTATAAAGATGCTTTAGATAAGAATGGCTAGGCGTTGCATCCAGATAATAATACAATTCCTTGACATCCTCCGAATGATTCCCTTCATTGCCCGTCAAACCAAATAATCGCTCCTTGATAACAGGATCTTTTCCATTCCATAGCGCTACTGCAAAACACAAATTACAGGTCTTATCACTAAATCCAGCGATACCATCTTCTCCCCATCGGTATTGGCGGCTACGGGCATGGTCGTGGGGAAAATATTCCCAGGCAGTTCCATTTTCACTATAATCTTCTCGAACCGTTCCCCACTGTCTTTCGCTTAAATAAGGACCCCATTTCAGGTAATTCTTTTCTCTGCGGTAATGTTGATTGATTCGTTTTTGTTCTTGTGTGATTTTAGGCATCTATTCTTTTATTGTCGTTGGAAGAGTTTTAGGAGCAAATGTGTTAAAATGCTTAAAAGTACAAATTAGAAATGTTAAGTTGATTCAGTAATTATACTTTTCATGCAAAGATTTTTTTATCTGAGTAATATGTTTTTTTAAAAAAGCAACTTATAATTCCCTTTACGATCTATTTCTCTAAATGCTTCTAACAGATCTTTGCAGCTCGAGTATTGTAAAGCATCACCTAGCTGTTTTAACATCCAACTAGCTGCCTCGCTCACCTCCACATTCTTGTAGAAATGATCTCGAGCAAAATGGGCAAATTTTATTAGGGTAAAAGCATTAAATCGGCGAAAAAAACGTTTTCTAAAAGCTGCAAAATCAGCCGTATTTTGCCGAACTTCAAGTAGTTTTTCATCAAAATTGTGGAGGTGCAAAAATTGCTGGACACTGTCTGACAAACCCAATTGTTTCCAACTAAGCTCTTTTTCGTACAATCCCTGTAAGTTTTTCAAAAATTGCCTTAAATCTCTGAAAATCATTGGATTATAAGTGCTATATTCTCCTTTTTGGCGGATGATTGCACCAATTGTTTTACCAGTGCCAAAGGGAACCCTGTCGGATATTCGAGGGGCAGGAATTATTTTTGTCGCATTTAATTCTGTAAAATTTCCCAGTGCAATAAATTTGTGCAAAAAATAAAAGTCCTCTCCTGCCTTCCGGCGATTCATACCACCTTGTGCTTGATAATAATCTGCTCGAACCGCCATGCTAGACCCAATCGTTTGATAAGCAAAAGGACAGCCTGCAAAACGCTGGGCATGTACAAAATAGCGCAGATGTAGTTCATAGGCAATAATGGCATCATATACTTTTTGGCCATAGTGGGCACCGCTAGTGGGATGTTCAAAATAGATACTGCAAGCAGGGGTTGTAGGATTTCTTTGAAAATGCTTTTCTAACTCAATAAAATAATTCTGTTCGCAACGACTATCAGCATCAAAGCAAGCGATAATGCCTTTTTTCTTCCCGATTTTTTCAAAACGGTAACAGGCTTCATCCATACCAATTTTTCTGGCAAGCCCCACTCCTGCGAATTTTGTCGGCAAATTATCTCGATAAATAACCCGAAATCGAAGGCGAGACGTACTGTTTCGCTGGCTCCATTTTTCTGTCTGTTGGTATATTCTTTGATTCAATTTTTTTATAGCCAGTGTATCTTTTTCCGAATCATTGATGACTACAATCACTTCTACATCGCACAAAGAGAATTGGCATTTTTTTAAAGACATGAGACTCAATAGCAAAAATTCTTCCTTATAAGCTGGAATAACGACAATAATTCCGAGATTTTTCGATACTTCCTCGTAAAAAAGAGGTGAGTATAAGGCTTGCTTTTGCAGGTAAGGTGTCAACTGAATATAATAGATGAATTAAAAATTTGCAAATTAAAGCAATACTCCTATAAGAAGGTTATCTTTGTAAGAAATATTATCATTTTATTTAACATCGCAAAGCTCAAGAATGATCTGATAAAACCACTATCTTTGAGCAATTCATAACCACCCAAATTGAGAATGTCCTATGAAAAAAATATACCTCCTCGTACTGATTTGTAGCTTTTTTAGTTTACCCCTTTTTGCGCAAGAGGTTCCTGAGCGGCAAAAAATTGTGATTACTAAAATCGGAGCTACCTGGTGTCCTATTTGTGGGGGTGCCGCCTGGGATAATTTCAAAACCTTGATCGAAAAACATCCCAACGATGCCGTCTATTTGGCAGCTCATATTAGCTCTCTCAGCAAACTATATTCCCCCGCTGCAGAGGAATATTCAAGTAATTTACCAGGGGCTTTTGGTCAACCTTTATTTTATGCCAATAAAGAAAAGTACAGTACTAATGGCCTTATTAGCAGCGCAGAAAGAAAAATGGCGGAAGTGCGAAATCAACCTCCCATTGCCAGTGCAGGTCTAATTGCTACTTTTGATCATACCAACATTCATGTAAAAGCAAAAGTCAAATTCTTTCAAGCAACAGAAGGAGCTTATTATTTATCCCTTTTTCTAGTAGAAGATGAGGTCATTGAAGATCAAACCAATCGAGGCAATGATGTACCCCATTCAAAAATTATGAGAATCGCTTTGACTCCAAATACTTTTGGAGAAGTAGTCGCTACTGGTACTATCAGCCCAAATAAGGAAATAAATCTTACCGCCTCTGCTCCTTTAAACGCTTCTTGGAACACGGACAACCTAGAAGTTGCAGCCATCTTGTGGAGAGCTGAAGGAAATAATGGGTTCGCCTACATCAATAGCCATTCGGTAAATGCTTCTTTCTCTACTTCCATAAATATTTTGGAAAAAATTGGGGTCCAATTGGCAATAAATCCCTCTATTATTGAGAAATCTGCAGTTGTCCAATTGAAATTACCCAGTGCTTTAAACACGGTCAACCTTTCCGTCTTTGGTATTACCGGACGCAAAATTCTGAGAATATTCGAGGGAAATCTAGCTGCCGGAACCCATTCTTTTCCGCTGAACAAATCTGCCCTACCCTATAATGGACTTTACTTTTTAAGCGTAGAAAAAGATGGACAATCAATCAGTAAAAAGATTGTTATTCGTTAAAAAGCCCTAAAGTTTTAACTACTCCAGGGCAGAGTCTGGAAGAATCCATAGATTAAAAACGGTAAACTCTAAGTCGGGTTGCTCACATAATTAGACTGAATTCCCAAAATAAATGGAACATTTGTCATTTATTGCCCAAAGTATGTTAAATTTTGTTAAATAGGCTTCCTTTGACTTGAATTATCAATTGAAATAATCTAATTTGCTATTATATAAAATTCCTCTCGAGTTTTCCTATTTTCCAATTTAGTTTGTATTTATAACACCCGAATTTTAACCTGCAAAACCGACCTATGCGTAAAATTTTACTACTCATCATCCCATTATTATTTTTACCCATTTTCTCTATAGCCCAATCTGGGTCTTTTACCTCCAAACAAATAGGAAATAAGGATGTTTTTCAAAAAAATGATATAAAAATATATCCAAATCCTGCCTTTAATTTCATTGGATTAAATGAAATCTCTAGCGTTAATACAATCATTATTTACAATCTGGTTGGACGAAAAATGAAAAATTTTATCGCAGAGAAAGGCAAAAAATACTTCATCGCCGACCTCCCCAAAGGAATGTATCTCGTTCAATTATTAGGTCGGGACGGAAAAGTAGTAACCACCCAGCGTATGTCTAAAAGGTAAATCGCTACACTCGCCTATCTTCTTTTTGAATATTTTCTTTTTCGATTCATTTCTGCTACGGCTCGCTCTATCCCTTCAGGTGTCAAGGGATACATGGGAATAATCCTCTTTAAGACCGAAACCGTATCCGAAGCGTGCCAGTAGCGTTCAGCCATGGGGTTCATCCAGGCAATCCTTTTATATTTTTTGGTGAGGACTTCCCAAGTTTCAATGCTGGTTTTGCCCAGCTCATAGGGAGCCATATCCGCATCTCCTATAACAAAAACGCTGTAATTTTTATTCTCTGAAGCAATTTTATCAATGGACACAAACTGTGTCCTTCGAACATCTTTATAAGCACCGTGATAAATGGTATTATGATAATAATAGGTTTTTAGATCATGCGCAAAGCGGGTTTTCATTTTTGAAAAAAGCTTTTGTACCGCTTTAATATAGGGGGTCATGGACAGACCGCCATTATCAATGATCAAAATGACCTGTACTTTATTATTAATTTTTTCCTTTTCATAGGGGAGGAAAATGCCGCCTTGTTTAATTCCTTCTTTGATTGTGGTGGGTATATCTAAAATGACCTCTGCTGATTCATCCTCGATACCTTTTAATACCGCCAATGCTGCATCAATATTATCATCTTTTAAAATAGCTTTGGTGTCTGTTGGATAATAACGAGTGTCATTCACCACCTTTCGAGCCATTTTGCCGCCACCGCCACCACCAACCCGAATACCTCCTGCTGCTGCTCCATTATTGCCATAAGGAGAAATGCCACCACTACCAATCCAATGACTACCGCCATTATGCATCCCTTTTTGTTGGTTGCGAACCTGCTCCATGCGCTTCTTTAACTCTTCCATAGAAATATTCCGATAGTCTGCCATTTGGTCTAGCTGTTTGGGCTGGGTCGCTGTTTGCGCCGGATTGGTATCTACTAAATTTGGGTTGTCTTCGCTTAAAATATCGTTACCATCCAATATTTTTTTGATGTCAAAGCTGCTCAAATGCACTTCATCTAAGAAGCGATCCACTAATTCTTTTACATTGGGCATTTCGCTATGATCTTCTTCATCCAACAAATTCTTTTTCCAGTCCTGGAAAGTTTCGGATCGAACCAGGGCACTTTCCAATCGTTCTCCTTTCTTAATATCAACAGATAAAAAATATTCATAAAAAGCAGTGGCATAAGGCCCAAATTCTTTGGGGTCATTCGTAATTAATCCTTTCAAAACCAAATACAAATCCCCCAACGTATTCACTAGCCCTTTTTCCATTGCTTTTCGCAAAATTAATAAAGCCCGAACATCTGCGGAGAGATTATGCTTGCGAAAAGTATGCGGTAGTGAAGGAAACATTACTTATTTTTAAAATTTATAATCAAGTATTTACATTTTAAGCTGAGCCCGATTTCTTTCCAGTATTTTCATATCTGATTGCGTCTTAATCAAAACACCCATGCCTTCCATTTTTTCCAATTTGGTGATAGCCGCATTTTTTTTAAAGGTATTCAAATATTTTAGCCAATTCAACAATTCCCGAGTGGAAGGAGCCCTTTCTAATCCTAAATGACGAATTTGATAAAATAGTTGAACGCATTTTTGTACAATTTCGGCATCAGCTACTGGATAGTGTTTATGGACTATTTTCAGCATCATCTCTGGGCTTGGAAAGGTAATGTAATGATAAACACAGCGTCCCTTAAAGGCAGTTGGCAACTCTTGCTCCCGATTGCTGGTGATGACTATAGCAGGCATCTTTTCTTCGCTCACTTCAATCGTTTTACCGGACTCTGGCAAAACAAATTTTCGATGACTAAGCGCAAAGAGTAAATCATTGGGAAATTCTCTAGGAGCTTTATCAATTTCGTCAATTAATAAAACGGAATTAGGGGTGGAATAAGCCTTTGCCCCTGGCCCCATTAAAACATAATCGTCCAATTGCTCTGTGCTCCTACCTCCTGTGCTTAGCTTTTTTTCCAGTCCCTTTTCTTCTCTCTGGGCATTTAGCACTTCGATTTGCGAATCTCTAAGGTATTTTACATGATCAAACTTGGCAACGAATTGCTCTACCGTACTTTTAGACCCCACCGGATACACAAATAGGTCCAAACCCATATCCCTTGCAAATTCAAGGGGCAATTCTGTTTTTCCAGTACCAGGCTCCCCCTCCATTAGCAGGGGCATTCCTAAGACTCTCGACATATGAAAAGCTTGTGCTAATTCATTGTCACAAATATATTTATCTGAACCCGCCCACATCGAAATATTTGCCATATAAGTTGATTATTGTAGCATCTTTTTTATGCTTCTATTTTTGCGAATTTTCGCTAAGGTAGTGCTTGTTGAGGTTTATACCTAACAATTTTTGATTTGTTTAAGTTTTCAAAACCTATTCCATATATTTGATCAAAAAAATGGATACAGTCCCATCCTAATATTGCTTAAAATAAATTTGAAAGACGATGATTCTAACCACTACCAATAGTCTCGAAACCCATGAAATCGAAGCTTATCTAGGGTTGGTTACTGGAGAAACTATTATTGGTGCTAATATTTTTAAAGACTTTCTCGCCAGCATTCGAGATGTTGTAGGAGGTCGTTCTGGCTCCTATGAAAAGGTGCTGAAAGAGGCAAAATCAACCGCCTTACAAGAAATGGAGGCACGCGCTGCCCAAATGGGGGCAGATGCCATCATTGGAATTGATCTGGACTACGAAACGCTGGGCGCAAATGCTGGAATGTTAATGGTCATCGCAACAGGCACGGCGATAAAAGTCAAAAACTCGCCAAAGGATTATGTATAGTAATGATAAAAAATGATTCTACTTACCGGCGCAGCAGGCTTTATTGGAAGCTGTCTATTAAGTCAATTGAATAAAGAAGGGATAAAAGACTTTATTATTGTCGATGAATTTAGTAATGGCCTAAAAAATAGTAACCTCAGCCATAAGTCCTTCCTCAGAAAAATTCATCGAGATCAATTATTTGACTGGTTAAAATTGCATGGAAATAGCCTTGAGTTTGTTTTTCATTTAGGAGCCAGAACCGATACTACAGAAAAAAATCGCCAAATTTTTGATCAATTGAATCTCAACTATTCTAAAAAAATATGGCGATTCTGCAGCGAAAGACAAATCCCCTTGGTTTATGCTTCTAGTGCAGCCACTTATGGTTTGGGAGAGCATGGATTTATAGATGATTCACTGATTATCAAACAATTAAAACCTCTAAACTTCTACGGGATTTCTAAAAATGATTTCGATAAATGGGCAGTTCAACAAGTGGAAAAACCTCCTTTTTGGGCAGGCTTAAAATTTTTTAATGTCTATGGCCCCAATGAGTATCATAAGGGAAGAATGGCATCGGTCATTTTTCACGCTTTTCATCAAATTCAGCAAACCGGAGAGATGAAATTATTCCGTTCTCATCATCCAAATTTTAAGGACGGTATGCAAAGTCGAGACTTTATTTATATCAAAGATGTAATAAGCGTCTGTTCTTTTTTTCTATCAAAAAAAGCAGAAAGTGGTTTGTATAATGTTGGAACAGGAAGAGCACGTACCTTTTGGGATTTGGCAGTACATACTTTTAGGGCGATGCATTTATTCCCACTTATTTCCTTTATAGATACGCCCAAAGACATTCGCTCTACTTATCAATATTTTACAGAAGCAAAAATAGAAAAATTGCGAAATGCAGGCTTTAAAGATGAGTTTTATACTTTAGAGCAGGGCATCGAGGAATACGTAAAATATTTAAAGAAAAAAAGGAACTTTTGATCCGCTTTCGCCATTGTCTGAAAGAAATACTTCAACAATGGAAAATAAAATTATAAAGCGGATTATCAAAAAAGTAAATATTCCAAGTATGCTCGATGTTTTGTCTGAACAGCTATCCTCTTCTGATCTGCAATCTTTACAGCTTGAAATTTATAAAAGAAGAGCCAAGAGAATAAGTCCCACCCAATTATTCAACCAATACCAAAATAGCCGTTTTACCAAGCCATCCCCAGTTGATCCCCGCAAACATATAGCTTTTGACCAATTGGCTTACCAGATTGCGGAAGATGTTTTTGAGCCTATCGAATTGTCCCCGCTCGCCCCTTTAGGCAACTGCTCGGTACTTGGTACAGTAGATCAGAATAAAACGATCTCAGCTATTAGAAATATGGAAGTGGTAGCAGACCCTACCAATGTCATGGCTTTAGAAGCCGCCCGTAGGAGAAAGATTTTATTAAAAAAAAATCAAAAAGATAAAACAGTTATCAATTTATGCAGTTCTCATCGAGTAGTTCGTGCTCAATATTTTGGCAAGCCGAATCACTATGCCCATTTCAATATCTTTGGGCTAGTTTCTTCAGGTTCAGATGAGGGGAATTTTAAGTTTGAAATCAATGAATTAACAAAACAACTTTCCTTTTATTTAGAATTGATGACAATCGATAATGATGAGTTCTGCTTTTTTTCTACAGAAGTATTACTGACTCCTTTAGAAAAGCAACTAGAGGCTCTACTTGTCAATTATTTATTACCTGTTTTAACCAAGCAATTCCCCAGCATAACTATTAGAATAGACAATGAAAGAAAAAATGGGTTGGGTTATTACCAGACGTTTTGTTTTACCATAAATGCGACCAATAAAAATGAGGAGTTAGTCCATTTAGTAGATGGAGGATTCACTTCCTGGACACAACAATTATTGAGTAATCAAAAGGAGCGATTACTAATTAGCGGTATTGGTTCCGAAAGAATTTGTACCTTGTTTAGTCTAAGAGAGTGATCCAATGAAATTTTTCTTGAAATGAATACCGCTAAAGTAGTAAAAATCCACTAATAGTCGTTACGAAAATGCTTGCCCCAGCTAAACCAGATAATTTTACAATTAAACTTTTCGTTTTTACAGCTAAAGCCAACCCAATGTAGGCTTATATCGTTATTAGCTATATTTATGAGCTTAATCGCCTTCATTTTCTTAAATCAAATAAATATGCAATTTAATCAAGTAGCAATATTGATATTTGCCCTTTCGATCTTTCTTTCTTGTGGACTAGATGCACCTCCTAAAGAAATAGATATGGATATGGAGGTCAATAATTTTGGACTATTAGACCAAAATGGAAACTTTCATGAGCTATATTATCTATCAGATGCCAAAGCAGTCGTGTTATACATTCAGGGCAATGCTTGCCCAATCGTCAGAAATGCCATTACAGACCTCAAAGCAGTCAGGGCTAAGTATGCTGATAAAGGCGTAAAATTTTTAATGTTGAATTCCAACTTACAGGACGACAGAACTTCGATAGCCCAAGAAGCCGAGGAATTCGACATAGATTTCCCCATTTTAGTAGATGAAGCTCAGTTAATTGGCGAATCTTTGCAATTATATAGAACTGCGGAGACGCTGGTCTTGGATCCAGAAACCTGGACAATTGCATACAGAGGCCCGATAAATGACCGCCTTGGTTACGAAAGCCAAAGAAATGAGGCCAAAAACAACTATCTGGACGACGCCTTAGCTGCTCTATTAAATGGAGAAATATTAGAAAAAAATATTATTAAAAGTAAAGGTTGCTTAATCAAATTTGCCAATAAAGACAAGGCTAAATTTGCTGAGATTTCTTATGAAAAAGACGTTGCGCCTATTTTGGTAAAAAAATGTATGAGATGCCATGTAGAAGGAGGCATTGCTCCCTGGGCGATGAAAGATTACAAAACAGTCTATGGTTGGTCCAATATGATGAGAGAAGTGCTAAGAGTCAAGCGAATGCCTCCCTGGCATGCTGACCCTCATTATGGCGAATGGTCCAATGACCTGTCTTTGAGCAATAAAGAATTGCAAACGTTGGTGCATTGGATAGATGCTGGAGCGAAAAAAGAGGGAGGAAAAGACCCATTAGTTGCCTACACCACCCAGCCAGACGAGTGGAAACTAGGCGAGCCGCATTTATTATTTGAACTAAATAAGGAAGATATTCCTGCAACTGGCATCATAGATTATCGTTACCAGGAATTTGAAGTACCTTTAAATAAAGAGGTTTGGGCAACAGCTATCCAGGTGATTCCGGGCAATACACAAGTGCTACACCACCTATTGGTAAGCGTTATCTATCCGGATGGCTATGTAGAGCCAATGGACAGAAGAAGCCCCTGGCTTGATGGCTTGTTTGCTTCCTGGGCACCCGGCATTGATGTCGAAGTCTTCCCAGAAGGAACGGGACGACATTTGCCAAAAGGCTCTAAATTATGGTTCCAATTGCATTATACCACGAATGGGAAAGCCCAATCTGACCGATCAAAAGTAGGGGTTTATTATACAGAGGAAGCCCCTGAAAAAGAATATCTAATCGCTGGCCCATTTAATCCGGAAATTGTCATCCCTCCCAATGAAGGAAATTATCAAAATAAAACCATGCAGGTTTTTGATAAAGAGGTCACTTTATACGGTTTAGCTCCCCACATGCACTTTCGAGGGAAGGCAATGAAATATACCGCTATTTACCCAGACGGAAGCACTGAAATATTACTGAATGTTCCCAATTATAATTTTAACTGGCAACGATATTATCGCCTGAAGCACCCTCAAGTGCTACCAGCAGGAACCAAAGTCTTGATAGAAGCTGCCTTTGACAATTCTCCCAGAAATACCTTTAACCCAGCCCCGGAGAAAACGGTTTATTGGGGTGATTTTTCTGTGGATGAAATGTTGATTGGCTATATGAGTTTTCATTATGGCAGGCAGGGAGATTCTAAAGAAAAATCTTTATCCTTGAAATAGGTTTAGATTTCTATATTGCTGAAACAGGCATTTTCCGGTTGACCCTTAGGATCATGCCTCTCAGCACTTTTTCCGTACCGCCTACTTCTACAAATTCGTCCACGCCGTCTGTAATCATATTTAAGATTGTTTGTGTCCAGCGAACAGGGGCGGTTAATTGAGCAATCAGATTTTGTCGAATAATTGCAGGGTCAATCGCTTTTTGAGCATTGATATTTTGATAAATAGGGCATTTGGGAAGATGGAAAGTGGTATTTTCAATTGCCTCTTGCAATTCATCCTTTGCTGGCTCCATCAGAGGAGAGTGGAAAGCACCACCTACATTTAATATAATGGCTCTCCTTGCGCCTGCTTCGTTCAGCTTTTGCACAGCCATTTCAACCCCTGGAATGGTCCCTGAAATCACCAATTGCCCGGGGCAATTATAGTTAGCAGCAACCACTATTTCCTCTGTGATACTATTACAAACTTCTTCTACTTTTTCATCCTCTAGTCCGACGATAGCAGCCATCGTGCTCTCTACCGCTTCACAAGCTTTTTGCATAGCTAAAGCTCTTTTTTGTACCAATTTTAATCCATCTTCCAAGGTTAATACGCCATTTGCAACCAAAGCAGAAAATTCACCTAGAGAATGCCCGGCAACTACATCGGGCTGAAAATGTTCCCCTGCCAGCTCTGCTTTTATAACCGAATGTATAAAAATGGCAGGTTGGGTGATTTTGGTTTGCTTTAATTCTTCCCCTGAGCCTTCAAACATGACATCGCTAATCCGATAGCCCAAAATGGCATTGGCCATTTCAAAAAGGGATTTAGCTTGTTCGGAATTTTGGTATAAATCCCTACCCATTCCTTCAAATTGAGCGCCCTGTCCGGGGAAAACATATGCCTTCATGCCTTAGTTGATTTTGTCTCGTTGGTAATGGTTCCGTTTCGGAGAGCAAAGGTAATTTTTTTTAGAAAAAAGGAACAAGTCTTTTAATATGTATTTAGTTGCCGAAATGTGTGGTATGAATTTGAAAGCCTAAAAGCAAACTATGAAGTTGTTTAAAAATGTTTTGTTTTAAAAATAATTGGGTTTGACCCTGCGCATTAAGATTAAAGAAAATACTAGGTAATGAAGGCTTTTAAAATTGCGTTTTAAGGTTTCAAATCGAACCAAAATCGCTTTAAAGGCATCAATCCAAGCATTTGTTCTTTCTACTGAAAAACGTTCTTTGTAAAGTTCTTCATCCAATAAGTAGTCATAATCAGTATTTTTTGAATTACGTTTATTTATATCAATGTTTGCTATAATAAATATTGATTCAAAAAATTCTCTTAAACTGATTGCATCAAAACCTGCATCAGCATTTAAAAACAATCCGTTGCAAGAAATAGTAGCTGCCTCAATATCTGCTACTATTTTTGACAGCTGTTTTTCTATCTCAAACAGGTCATGATGATTACCAGAAACGGGGTCAGAAATTGCCAAGGGCATTCCAGATTTATCAGTCAAAAAAAGCATATTTGTGGTCTTACAGCTTTTTCTTTTCTGATAATCTACCGCTTGACCGCCTCGTTTGGCTGGTGTATGGCTGCCATCAAGTTGGACGCTAGACATGTCTAAAAAAGATTTATATTTTCTTAAAAGATTTGTCCATAAATTTTTCCAACTGCCATCTTTAGACCACTTATTGAAATGGTAATAAACTGATTGCCAATTCATTAGTATTCGGCTACCAAATTGGGCAATGGGTAATTCTCTCCATTGCGTCCCTGTTTTAAGCCGATAAATTATGGCTTTGACAATTCGCCATAAGGGAACTTTTGTTTTTCTGCCCAAATGGGTTTGGCTCAAATAAGGCAATAAATTTTCTGTAATGAATTTTTTCGTTAATTTTACGTACATCGTTGCAAAAATTTTTGTTAGGAAATTAGCATCCACAACTTAATATTTTTGCAACTTTTTTTTTGCCTTTTTTGAATTTTAACAAAAATCTTTTTTAAACAACTTCTATAAGTTTTTTATTCCAAACAAAACCTTATACAAAACCGGAACAAATAAAAGCGTAATGACTGTTGCAAATAGCAAACCGATCATAATACCAATAGCCATAGGTTCCCACATCACCCCTCCGCCCAAATAGAGAGGAATCAATCCCAATGTTGTAGTAAAAGTGGTCAATAGAATAGGTCGAAATCTCTGTTGGGCTGCTGCAATAATGCCCTCGTAAGGCTTTCTACCAAAATCTTCTATTTCAATTTTAATTCGGTCTATTAGCACAATCGCATTATTGATAACGATCCCCGCTAATGAAATGACTCCTAAAAATGCCATAAAACCAAAATAAGAGCCAAAAGAATAAAGCCCGATAATGACTCCGATCAACCCCAAGGGGATGGTCGCTAAAACAATAAATGTTTTTCTAAAAGAATTAAACTGGGCAATCAATAATAAGAGGATAATAAAACCCGCTAAAGGCAATTTGGCACCTACTGCCCCCATGGCATCTCCGCTTTGCTCAGACTCCCCGCCCAAACTATAAGTATAGCCCGATTTCCAACTAGCCGCCTCTTCTTCTAAGAAGGGGGTTAATGCTACAGTAATGTCACTAGCTGTAAAACCACTTTGTGCATCACAACTTACCGTCATGGTTCGATACAAATTGCGCCTTTTTATTTTGGCATATTGCCAATCGGGAATAATATTGGCTACTTGTATTAAAGGGACATTCTTGCCAGAATTTTGTGCGAAAATGTTGATGCCCCCTAGTTCTCGCACATCCAACTCCTGGCTTCCTTCATTCCGCATCATAATTGGAATATTATCTTCTCCATCTCGAAAAGAGCCAGAATTAAAACCAGAAAGAGAGGTTTTCAAAGAAGTGGCAATGTCCTGATTACTAATTCCTGCGCGATTCGCTTTGTCAGGATTGATATCAATAACAAATTTTTTGATTTTCGGTCCCCAGTCGTCTTTAATATTCTTTGTACCGTTAATGCTATTCATCTTTTGCTTAATCGCTTCTGCAATCCGGTACAATTCTTCTGGCGCATTACCTGAAACTCGCACTGCGACATCTGCTCCACCGCCACCACCGCCCGCTAAGGGGCCCACTACCACATCGGCATCGGGAAAGGTTTCAAAACAAAAATCATCCAAGGTCTTTACTACCTCTTCATTGATCTCAAAACTGCTTGTATTGAGTAGCAAGTGAGCATAGCCGGTATTAGCTTCCCCAGGCTGGTACCCTAAATCATAGGACTCGGGGCCTCGCCCAATAAATGCCGTCCAATCAACTATTCCATTGGGGCGATGTTCATTTGCTTTTAATTCTTTAGCAATAAAATCTTCCAATTCTTCGACCACTTCAGCCGTTCGTTCAATTTTTGTTCCTAGAGGAAGGTTTAAGTCCAGAGTCACCAGGTTGCGGTCGCTGTCGGGAAAGAAAATAAAAGGCAATCTAGGAAACAATAATAAAGAGCCTACAAACAAACCAATAATAGAAAGGAGGAAGACTGCCGGTCTTCGCATCGCCCAATTTAGTAGTTTTTGATAATAAATAGCCAGGTAGTCAAAAATGGATTTTTTGGCCGGAGCGTTCACGTCTCTTTTAGTAACTTTAATAAAAGAAACACCCAACATGGTTATCATCGTCATTGCTAAAATCCAAGAAGATAGTAAAGCCAATGTAATAACGCTAAACAAGGGACCCATAATTTCCCCCATAGTGTCTTCCGCTAAAAAGAACGCTAAAAAAGCAGCCGAAGTTGTCAAGGAAGAAACCAATAATGGAATCATTAATTCTTTACTCGAATCTACTGCCGCTTTTAAAGGCGCTTGACCATTTTCCATTTTAACCATCATGGACTCCGAAACAACGATGGCATTATCTACTAACATCCCCAAAGCCATAATGAGTGCTGCTAATGAAACCTGATTTAGTCCAATATCAAAAAAGTTCATCAACAAAAGAGCCATTACTAAAGCCATCGGAATCAAACTGGCTACCACCATTCCTGTCCTAAAGCCCAAAAACAAAAGCATAACTACCAAAACAATAACGACCGACTGGATAACATTTCCAATAAAATCTGACACTTTTGTTTCTACATAATAATCTTGTGCTGCAGTGCGGCTTAATTTTAAGCCAATTGGCAAAGAGTTATTATAAAAAGCAACTTTTTCGTCGATTACCTCCCCTAAACGAATCAAATTAGCCCCTTCTTTCAATGCAATAGAAATTGCTAATCCCGGGTTGCCATTAATTCTTACAAGTTGATCGGTAGGCGTTTTATAAGCACGAGTAATCTTTGCTATATCTCCCAACTCTACACTCGTGCCGCTTTGTCCAACAGGAATTAATGTTCTTTTTAAATCTCCGACCGATTCGTAATTTCCGGTGGGTTCTAAAACGATTCTTTCATTTTCTAAACTGACCTGCCCGCCGGGAAAAACGATATTGGTGCCGGCAATAATGTTTTGCAATTGCCCTGCGGTTAGTCCAATTTCTGCTAGGCGAGCATTTTCAAATTCTACATAAATTTGCTCTTCCTGAATACCGCTGATTTCCACCTCAGAAGCATCTCTTAATTTAATCAAATCGTCCCGAATATCTTTAGCATATTCTTTTAGCTCTGCATAGGCATAACCATCCCCCTCTAGTCCAAGCATAATGCCATAAACCACTCCCAAACCATCATCTTGCACATTTGGTCCTCGGATTCCCTGGGGTAACTGATCTTTTATACTATCAATTTTTCTTCTAAGTCGGTCCCAAATTGCCTGTAAGTTCTCTTTTCTTATATCTGGCGTCACGGATACACTCACTATGGACAAGCCAGTTCTTGATTCACTTGTTACATCCCTTAATTCAGGCAATTCTTGGGCGACTTTTTCAATTTTATCTGTAATTAGTTCTTCCACTCGCTCGGGGGAAGCGCCAGGGAATTCTGTTACCACCGTACATACCCGAATAGTAAAAGGAGGCATAGCATCTCGCGATAATTGATTATAAGCCAATAAGCCCATCCCCAAAATAACCAGTAAAACCATTAAAGTTACCCGATTATTATCTATTGCTATTTTGGTTAAATTCATTTTGGTCCATTATTTTTAAGTGCTTCTATTCTTCTTCTAGCAACTTTACTTCCATTCCATTCAATAAAGATTTCAGACCCGCAGTAGCCACTAAGTCTCCTTCTTTTAAACCATTTTTAATTTCAAAACCTGACTGTAGGAGCGTTCCTATTTCAATGGTTTGTTTTTTAACTCTATATGTTTGGTCTTCTCTATTCAATACAAATACAAAATTGCCCTCCGTTCCTTCTCCAATTGCCTGAACAGGAACTACCAAATATTGCTTGTTGGAACCTACCTCTCCAAATTGAAAGAGGACATTCGCTGCCATGCCAGGTCGAATATCTTTAGAAGGCTCATTTATTTTTACAATAACTGGATAAGTCGCACCAGTAGTAGAGCTAAAACTCACTTCGCTGATCGTTCCTTTGAAGTCCGTATCGGGGATAGCCGAAAAATTAATCGTTACAATTTGTCCTTTTTTGATACGGGAAATAAAGGTTTCTGGAATGCCCACCATCACTTCCGGATTTTGTTCTGCACTTAAAATAGCGATGGGATTTCCAGCGCCCACTAATTCATTTTCTTCCGCATTAACAGCAGTTATAATCCCGGAAAAGGGAGCTGACAAACGCGCATAATTTACTTGATTTTTGGCAGCTTCTACTTGTTTTTGCGACGCCGTTACTTGAGCAAGTGCTGCGGCTTGTTGTGATTGAGCAGCTTCATAGCTGGCTTTTGCTTGCTCATACTCACTCAAAGGCACGCTATTATTTTCGTATAATTTTTCTATCCGCTCATAAGTAGATCTTGTCGTAACTAATTGAGTCTCTGCAGATTTAATCTGGGTCTCTGCACTTTTTAATTGGGCAACTGCCTGGTCGTATTGTACACTATAATCCAGTGCATCCAAGCGAGCAATTAGCTGTCCTCTGCGCACTCTATCCCCCACTTTTATTTTCAAATCAGCTATTGTTCCCGCTACTTTAAAACTTAAGTGCGAGGCCTTATTAGATTGAGCAATCCCCGAAAAAATCTGCGTTTCTGCACTTCCCGTTTTAATTACTTTTCCATATCTGACAGGGCGTAAACCTGGCTCTGCTTGAAGGATTTTTTTTTCTTTGCATTGTAAAAAAGATAAGGAGATAAACAGACATATAATAGGATTGATTTTCATAATAAACTTTTCTCTCTTTAAAAATATGGTGCTTTAAATAAGTCTTCATTTCCTTATTCGCTCTTTTGCCGTAATAAAAAAAATCAACCTTTCAAAAAAGCTATCTTGCTCTTCGGGAGTGGACAAAAAATAATAGTATCCAGTTGCCCGCTCTACCAGAAGGAAATCGGTTATAAACTGATAAATGGCATTGATGGCAGCTATTTCTGTTTGTAAAGCCGCATTTTGGGCATCAATCAAAGCTGTAATTTGTACCAAGCCTTGTGAGTAAGCATCCTGAACAATATCAAAATTAGCCTTGCCTGCATCAGCCGCTTCTCTGGAAAGCTCAACTCGAGAATAAGAAGCTCCTGCTATTTCTATAGCTGCTCTCACCCTGAGTTCTAACTGATTTTGTAAGTTGACTTTTTGACTCTTTATTTGTTGAATGCTAAGCCGGGATTGTTCTACGTTAAATCGGCGTTTCCCCCCTTGCATAATAGGATATTGGAGGCCTAATCCCAGGCTCCATTGTGCTTTATTAGTTGCAGGAGGCAAGTCCCCAACGACCTCAAATTTTTTCAATGTTTGGTCTACTGTTCCAGAGAGAACCGCTGCGGGCAAATAAAAAGCCCGCTCTTGAGATCGCTGCAATCGCTGTTGGGCAGCAATAGAAAGGTCCAACTGTTTTAGCTCTGGCAAATGAACAATTGCCTCTTTTACTAAAAAATCAGAAAAGGTCGCCAAATCTCCATAATTATTAATTAAAGTAAACATTCTGGGGTCCGTCACCACTAACATCTGGTCCTCCAAAGTCACTTCTTCTGTTTGAAACGCTTCGTTTATCGGCCGATTGAGCAATTGGTTTAATCGGTATTTAGCTTGCTGGAGTTGTGCATTGGCATCATTTAAATCAATATTTTTCAGAGCTAATTCTGATTGCCAACGATACAAATCGCTCGCTCCAGCATAACCAACCGCTTCTTTTGCCTTTGAAATATTATAATTTTCTCTGGTAACTGCTACATTTTCATTTTGAATTTGAACAAAAGTTTTTGCCTTTAATATGTCCAAATATGCACTAGCCACATCCACTACGACATCTAATTGGGTTTGCTCTAATTCTTCTTCCCTGCCTTGTTTTAATAGCTTTTGAATGGTGATATTAGCCAACGCTGGCTCTGAAAAAATAACCTGAGAAAGCGAACCGCTTGCCAGCCAATTCAAGCGACCCTGTGTGCCAAAAGAACTAGCAGCCCGATTTTCATCAATCAAGGCCAGGCTGGTAGATACATCTACCTGGGGGCGCAATTCTGCTCTTGCAAGATCGAGGTCCGTTTGGGCAATCTGAGGATTTAGGCTACTTATTTTTAGATCGAGGTTATTTTGCAATCCTTCGATTATAGCGCTTTTTAAACTTAATTTTCTATCCGTATTTATTTCGTGTAAGTTCAATAAAGTCGCTGATGCCATGAAGTCAAAATCGGGATAGACGCTAGAAGCAGCGGCAGCGGCCATGTTGATCAGCAAATCTTCGCTATAAGTAGGAATTAAGACCGGTAAATTGGCAGGGTTTTCTCCTTCCACAATTTTCAATACGTTAATCGCAATTCGACGGGGCAGTCGTTGGATATTGGTATGTGCGTCGTAGCCTAATAAAGCCCCTTTTTCTAAATACTCCAAGCCCAACAAAGCTACAGAAGCCAAACCGCGATCATTAATTGCTTGGAAGAAACGACTTAGCCCTTGCTCACTGATCTCGTCATAAATAGGTAAGGCATAAATAGCATTTATATCTGGCGATATGCCCGACAGTGTGTTTTCCACGGAGCCGGCAAAAGGAATAATGGTATAAGACACTCCTAATCCCGTGCATATTTTGCCAACCAATTGGCTCAAAAAAGGCATATAAGTAATTAAATTACTCCCCCCAATGATGCCTATTTTTTTAAATGATTTCAATCTATACAAAGCCTTAATGTCCCGCTCCATGCTAAATGGAGATTGTACATAGGTAAAATTGTTAAGTCCAGAACTACCTTTGGTAGTCAAAGGAATTTGCTGTAATTCTCTATCAATGATAATACTGGCTATGGCTGGTTTCGGATAATTCTTTAGGTTCGCCAATACACTTGAACTCATGACTCCAATACTTATTACTATGTCAATATTGGGGTCTGCAAAGGCTTGTTCAAAGGCTGTCTGCATTTTTGACAAATCATAGTTGGTATAATTGGTTTCGAAATTAATATCCAGCTTGTTTTTTAAAAGCATTCCAATTTCTTCCCTAACTTTTTCCTCAAACCAAGAAGCATCGCTTTCTGCGTCTGGATTTTCAGAAACCAAACTGATTGTCAATGTCTTTTGGGCTAGGCTATTGCCAGAAATACTAAAGTAAAAGATAAGTAGTAGAAAAATAATCGGTGTAGGTCTTCTCATAAAAAATTTATTTCTCACACGATAGATATGGTCAATGGTGCAAACGGCAATTTCTCAAAAATTAATAGGAAGTTAAAATTTAGCAGCTAAATTACAAAAGATTTTGGTATACTCCAGATAGTATTTTTAAACTCTATTTCTTTTGTATTTCCCTGCAAAACAAGAGTTAGCGGTTATAATTTACAAGCCCTTCAATGCTTCCAAAACTTCTCTTTCCTGTTCCATGGCTCCGATGATTATGGGAGAGGCTACCCTGGCCTCACAATTTGCAATTCCACATCGCTCGCACGTCGTGTGAACCTCTCTGTATTTCAAAGCTGGATCACTTAGAAAATGAAAAATACTTTTTAGGTGAGGATTGACTAATAAACCCAGTGTGACACTCACGCCATTCCCAGGCTGCCTAAAAGCAGATTTGGCAAGGGAAATGCAAAGATACTCCTTATCCGTTCCCCAATATTTAGAAATTTGGGCATCTGCAACGATAGTCGTTTTGTTTTTTTCCGCTTTTTTAAAATGCAGTTCTTTAATACTGGTAATGGATACCCAGCGATTGCAATAATGTTCATTTAGTTCATTATTATATGGATTGTGCAATTGGGCCAAATGGAGGTCTTTAGTCATATTGAAAGACTTCAAATCTTTACTGCCCGATAGGCGAATGAAAAATAAATCTTCAATACCGAAATGATGTGGAAGGATATTGGTCAATCGTTGCAAAAGCATTTCCGAGGTTACATTGTACTTTTTCAATAGGTTTAAAAACAAATTGGGTGACCAGGTATTTTCACGAGCAATAGTCTTAATATCTACTGCCAAAGTCAATTCATCCATTAAAAGAGCTGCTGCAAAATGCGAAGCTTTGTAATTATTGAGAAGCTTCTCAAAGGAATCAATTTGGATGATTGTTGTTTCATATGGTCGCTCTTTTAGATCTAAATATTGAAAGCCTAGCTCTCTTGCCAGCAAAAAATTTTCTTGCGCTTCTGACAAGTCTATCTGCAAATGCAATGTCTTGTTTTCCAAATCGAAATAAGAGCGAATATTTTTGAGGATCATCTTATCCGCCAATTGTTGCTTTTCTACTTCAATGCCATACAACTCTTTTAATTCATCCGCTAAAAAATTACTCGTATAGGGCAAGGTTCCCTTAATAGAAAAGGTGTTTTTAAAATCCTTTACTGCCTGTTCTAACTCTGGAAAATAATTATTGTGCATATCCTGGTAGGAGCGTAGAGCTTCCAGGTAAAATTGCGCTTCATCCACTTGATAATTGCGAGCAATTTTAAAAATGGTAGAAATAAAAGCATTGACCTTGTCTGGTGTTTGGGTAAATAATTCCAGCAGCTTTTCCAGACTAATTCCAAATTCCTTCAAGGGGAATAATTTAAAAAATTTGGAATGGAGCAGGTCGATGATTGGCTGCAATTTTTTAGACGCATTGGTCGCCACCATATAATTATAATCTACTTCTAAAGCACTGGCTATAGCTGTAATTTTATCCGGCTTGGGATAACGCTTACCTTTTTCAATATCATTCAGATAAGAAGTGGAAAGTCCTGTTTGGTCAGCCAGTTCTTGATAAGACAAGTTCTTCTGTTGGCGCAAATAGCGCACTTTAAAACCAAAAATAAGACGGATGATTTGATTATTGGTCAGCATTCAAATGGGTTGAGATACAACGGCTTTAGCCTATTGAAGCTATCTGAAGCCCGTTGTACAATTATTTTTTTAGAAAAAGATGTTTTTAAAAAATTCTTCTTTTGCAGCGAAAAGCCAATTTTTATTTCTTAAAAAATTATTTATACCAATAAAAATTTTACTCATTAAAAAAAAATGAAAATTGGCTCCACAAATGTAATCATTTTTTCCATTGTTAGTAAAAAAATATTTTATAGCGGAATTTCCGCAATTAGACAATTTTTCATATATTGCGGAATAAATAATTATTTTCAGTAAAAAACAAACGATGAGTACCTTAACATTTGATACCTATCCAACTATTGAAGAGATAGAAATAGCTGCCTCTTTTTCAGAAGGCTATGAAACAATATTAACAACAGACGCACTGGGATTTTTAAAAGCCTTACACGTCCGCTTTAATGCTCGACGAAAAGAACTCTTGCAAAAAAGGCAAGAAAGACAAGCGGCTATTGATAACGGTCAAATGCCCAATTTTTTACCTACAACCAGGCACATTCGCGAAGGAAACTGGGTCGTTGCGCCCTTACCTGCAGATTTGCTGGACAGACGGGTAGAGATCACGGGTCCAGTGGACAGAAAAATGGTGATTAACGCATTGAATTCTGGTGCGAAGGTCTTTATGGCAGATTTTGAAGATAGCAATACGCCGAACTGGGATAATAATATTCAAGGACAAATTAATTTGCGGGATGCTATTATTAAAACCATTGATTTTACCAACCCAAAGAATGGAAAGTATTACCAATTAAAGGAAAAAACGGCTACGTTAATGGTGCGCCCGAGAGGTTGGCATCTGGAGGAAAAACACATCACTTATAATGGAGAAAATATGAGTGGCAGTTTGGTGGATTTTGGTTTATATTTCTATCATAATGCTTATAATCTAATCAAGAAGGGATCGGGGCCCTACTTTTATTTGCCCAAGATGGAAAGCCATTTAGAAGCCCGCTTGTGGAATGATGTTTTTGTCTATGCACAAGAAGCATTGGTTATTCCTCAAAAAACGATAAAAGCCACTGTATTAATCGAAACCATATTAGCCAGTTTTGAATTACACGAAATATTATACGAACTCCGAGACCATTCTGCCGGACTGAATTGCGGAAGGTGGGATTATATCTTTTCCTATATTAAGAAATTCCGCAATTTACCCGGTTTTGTCCTCCCCGACCGTGCCAAAGTCGGTATGACAACCCATTTTATGAGTGCTTATTCCCAATTGGTGATACAGACCTGTCACCAGCGAGGGGTGCATGCAATGGGAGGCATGGCTGCCCAAATTCCAATAAAAAATGATCCTGAAGCTAATGAGCAAGCATTGGAAAAAGTACGCAAAGACAAAATACTCGAAGTAAAAAATGGACACGACGGTACTTGGGTTGCTCATCCGGCATTGGTACAAGTGGCCAAGAAAGTATTTGACCAATATATGCCTCAAAAAAATCAAATTAAAAATAAGCGCGCAGACGTTAATGTATCCGCCCAGGATTTAATTCAAGTTCCTAATGGGGCAATCACAGAAGAGGGACTGCGCATTAATATCAATGTTGGCATTTTGTATATCGAAAGCTGGTTACGAGGCAACGGGGCAGCAGCTATTTACAACCTGATGGAAGATGCCGCTACTGCCGAAATATCCAGAACACAAGTTTGGCAATGGATAAAAAACGAGGCTAAACTGGAAGATGGTAGGACAATTACCTATGACTTGTATCGAAAGTTATTGCCCGAAGAACTGGAAAAAATAAAAACTTATGTAGGAGAAGCACAGTTTAAAAATGGCAAATTTGAAGATGCAGTACAATTATTTGATCGATTGGTCAAAGAGGAAGAATTTGTAGAATTCCTGACTTTACCTGCTTATGAAATGATTTAAAAAAAGCATTCTTTAATAAAAAAACCTCTCCCCTGACATTTAGACATGCGCGGGAAGAGGACGATCATAAATTAAATTATACAAAATTAAGAAAATGGGACAGAAGATCAGAATTAACAACTTAAAAGAAGATTGGCTGACCAATCCACGGTGGGAAGGTATCACTCGCCCCTACTCAGCCGAAGAAGTAATCAAACTAAGAGGCTCAGTAGAAATCGAATATTCACTAGCCCGCCAAGGCGCGCAAAAATTTTGGTATCGCTTGAATACACAAGCATTTACATCGGGATTAGGGGCATTGACGGGTAATCAGGCCATCCAGGAAGTGGCTGCCGGATTGGAAGCCATTTATCTAAGCGGCTGGCAAGTAGCTGCAGATGCCAATTTAGCTGGAGAAATGTACCCCGACCAATCCCTCTACCCTGCCAATTCTGTCCCAATGGTCGTTAAAAGGATTAATAACGCACTGTTGAGGAGGGATCAGATCCAATCCGTTAGTGGCGAGGGCAACATTGACTGGATGGTACCAATCATAGCCGATGCAGAAGCAGGTTTTGGAGGCAATCTAAATGCTTTTGAATTAACAAAGTCGCTCATCGAAGCAGGGGCAGCAGCCGTACATTTTGAAGACCAATTATCTTCTGCCAAAAAATGTGGGCATTTGGGCGGGAAGGTTTTAGTGCCTACCCAGGAGGCAATTAACAAATTGGTTGCAGCTCGGTTGGCTGCAGATGTGATGAATGTACCAACCATTTTAATCGCTCGAACAGATGCAGATGCAGCTAATCTGTTGACTTCTGATATTGACGAAAGAGATCATAAATTCATTAAAGGCACTCGAACTTCAGAAGGCTTTTTCCACGTTAAGAACGGACTGGAGCAAGGCATTGACAGAGGGCTATCCTACGCTCCTTATGCTGACTTACTCTGGCTAGAAACTTCTCACCCTGACCTGGAACAGGCAAAGGCATTTGCCCAAGGCATCCATGCTCGATTTCCTGGAAAAATGTTAGCCTATAATTGCTCTCCTTCCTTTAATTGGGCTGCCAAGTTAAGTCAAAAAGAAATGCTTACCTTTAGAGAAGATTTGGCGGAAATGGGCTATAAGTTCCAATTTATCACCTTAGCTGGTTTCCATGCCTTAAATACGTCCATGTTTGAAATTTCTATGGCTTATAAACAGCGAGGAATGGCAGGTTATTCTGAATTGCAAGAAAGAGAATTTGCACTACAAGCAGCTGGCTTTAAAGCTGTCAAGCACCAAACCTTTGTCGGAACACAGTATTTCGATATGGTACAAAACACTGTTCAACAGGGTGGAGCTTCTACTGTTGCCATGAAAGGTAGCACCGAAACTGCTCAGTTTTAATCTTTCCCAATAAAGTAAAAACTAAAACTACTTTTAAACCCTCGGCAGAGCGGACAAACAGTCCGCTTTGCCCTTGCTACCTGCTTTCGGTCTGGTTTTTCTATCACAAAAAATTCTTCTACTTTTGCAGCTCTTGTTTTGAACGAAAACGACCGCTTGGAACTGATCTATTCTTTAGACCTAATTGGCACTTTTGTCTTTGCTATTTCTGGTACTTTGGCCGCTACCGGAAAAAAGCTAGACTTATTCGGAGCGGCCGTCTTAGGGTTCATTACAGCAGTAGGAGGTGGAACAATTCGGGACGTGCTGATCGGTAGCCAACCAGTAGGCTGGATGCAAGACCTTAATTATCTAGCCGTGATTGGAAGTGGCATTTTGGTTGGGTTTTTCTTTAAGCAATACATTCAAAAGCTGCGAAAAACCCTGTTTCTCTTTGATGCTATCGGGATTGGTTTATTCACCATTCTAGGTTTACAAAAAACGCTTTCACTTGGGTTATCTCCTGTCATAGGTGTTATAATGGGAACCGTTTCTGCGGTATTTGGAGGCGTGCTAAGAGATGTGTTTTCTAATGAGATACCGCTTATTTTTAGAAGGGAAATTTATGCCACCACCTGTCTTTCTGGTGGAATACTATTTTTACTACTGGAAAAGGGCGGGTTCTGCCATGACTGGAATATGGGATTGACAATTATCTACATAATCGTTTTGCGAATATTTTCAGTAAGAAAAAAATGGGCACTTCCCGTTATAAAATGAGAAAAATCTATGCAAAAAAGTTACTTTAGCCTTTGATTTCCAGTCATAAATACTACATTTTCATCAATAATCTATTCATTTTAATAAAATTTACTATTTTCGGCATTGCAAAAGTTCGATAATGAGCAATTTTATTAACTGCAAACACAACCAACCACTATGAGAGTAAGAGTCTTTCGCCGTGAAGGTAACAATCAGTATTACTTCCAGTTTTTGCGAGATGATGGACAAGTCATCCTTAATAGTGAGGGATATACCGCTGAAGCTGCCCGAGACAACGGCGTTCAATCTGTAATCAATAATGCTAATAATGCTGCCAATTATGAACGCCGAACCACCGCTGATGGCAGGCATCAATTTATTTTAAAAGCGGCTAATGGGCAGGAAATAGGAAGGAGTGTTACCTTCCGAAACGAAGATAGCCGAGAAGCAGCTATCACTTTATTACAAAACGAAGGGGCTTCAGTTCAAGATGGGGCCGCCAGGGCTGCCGGAGAAGAAAAACCTTATGAGGCATCCGGCAATGAAGATAACTACAAACCCCTAGCATTTTACGAAGCTAGGATTACCGGCGTTGATGACGGCTTCGATTCCTTTTCCGAAGGAGAGCAGCACTATTTTACTTATAATTTGGGTGGAAATGTTTATCTTATCAGCGAAGGTTATACCTCAATTGCAGCCAGAGATAATGGAATAACTTCTGTCATTGCTAACATGGCCCAAGAAGACCGCTATCAAAGAGAGGTCCATCCCAATGGAAAACACTACTTTAACCTGAGAGCTGGTAATAATAAGGAAATTGCAACCAGCCGATGGTTTGATAGTGAAGGGGAAATGTCCAGCATAATCGCTAGAATAATCGCCGGAGTCGGTTTGGGCGGACAAAAGGTAGAAGAAGGAACAGAGCTCGAAGCGGCTAACCGCACAGCAAAAATTGTCATTGCTGCCCCTCCCCCACCTAAAGAAGAAGAACCGAAAAAGAAACGAAAAAGGCGAACAGGACCCAAAAAACCCAAGGCGGAAAAAGTCTATGTTGCCAACGGTAACTATCTTTTTAATGATATTACCTGGGATATTTTTAGAAGTGGAAACGGCCGATATTATTTTACTTTTAAAAATAAAGAAGGGAAGACCTTGTTTCTCAATAGTGATGTTAGAGGTTTTGAAACGCAGGAAGAAGCGCAGGCAGTTATTGACCAAATCATGCTATATGCGCCCTATGAAGCGAATTTTGATGGAAAAATGGCCAGAAATGGCAAATATTATTTCTATATCAAAGGAGAGGATGGTAAAAACATTGGAAAAAGCTTCTTCTACGACTCAGAAGCAAATATGCAAGAATCGGTTGGCTTGTTATTGGGTTCCGAAGTAGAGCGTGCTGCCGCTGCCGCGAGAAGAGCCGTTATTGACGACTATATGCCTTGTGCCGCTTATGCAGGGGCCGATGGTTTTTACAAATTTCAGCAAGCAGAAAGTGGAGAATACTACTTTGCATATAACCATGATGGAAAGACCTATTTGAGAAGTGAAGGTTATACCACCGAATCCGCTAGAGATAACGGCATTGAATCCGTTATTAAAAACGCTCCTCTAGATGAACGATGGAGAACCCTTAAAGATGAAAATGATGGAAGGTGGTATTATGCCCTTCGGGCAGGCAATAATCAAGAAATTGCTCGGAGTTGTGGCTACAATTCTGAAGCAGCTATGACTACTGCTTGGGGATGGCTAAGAGGGGAAGAATCTACTATTGGAAAAGGAGCCAAATTGATAGATGGTGTATGGTACTCTGGTTATTGGCTTAGAAAAAAACGAGAAGAAGAGGCAGCCGCAAAAAAACAAGCAGCAGCCTTAGCTGCCGCGGCTGCCAGCAAAGAAATAGATAATTATTTAAATTGCTCCGAATATTTGGCTAATGAAAATGGCTTCCACCGTTTCTATAATGAGGAGGATGGTGAGTATTACTTTAGTTATATCCATGATGGAAAAGTTTACCTTAGAAGTGAAGGTTATACCACTGTAAAAGCCAGGGATAATGGCATTGAATCCGTTATTAAAAACTCCCCTATAGAAAAAAGATGGAAAACCTTCAAAGATGAGGATGATGGAAGATGGTATTATGCCCTTCGGGCAGGTAATAATCAAGAAATTGCTCGGAGTTGCGGTTACAATTCTGAAGGTGCAATGCTAGCGGGATGGGGATGGTTCAAGAAACGAGAAGAACACGAAGCGGCTGCCGCCGCGGCAGCACTTGCCCTTAAAAAAGAAGAGGCAGCCGCAGTAGTCGCCCCAGTAGTTATTAAAGAAGAACCAGAGGTGGTCACCGTTGTCAAAAAAGAAGACGATGATAGCATTTGGAAATGGTTGCTGCCCTTACTGGCATTGCTTGCTTTGGGACTTCTGTTTATGTGGTTGCGAAGCTGTGGAAGTGAAAATGCTGCTCCACCACCGCCTCCACCACCTAAAGCGGCGGCTGTACCTCCAATCGTGCCACCTGCAAGACCAGCTTGCAACTGTGGAGCAAATGATTATTATGTCATGGATCTATCTTCTGATAGAACACCCATAGAATTGACCCGATTGGGTACAAATCCCGAATTTGGCAACTCTCATGGCTTTAGTGGATATAAATTTCTAGGCAAATTGCGCAATCGTTATGCCACAGATAATACGCACAAAAAATTCCTGGATGACCTGTTCGTTGCAATGGGTTATACCAACGGATTTGCGGATGCAAAAGCTACTATGTTCAGTGAAGTAACCATCCCTAACGGCAAAACCGGAAATATGGGGTACGGTGCGCATCACGGGACTAGCTATATGACTCTGAATGCTGCTTCTCCCGAGGATTTGCAAGCCTATAAAATCGAAGCGGCTAATGGTTGTGATGTACACTTTATGAAGACTTGTGGCAATCACTTTTTCTTCTGTCCGAATTAAAATACTTTCTTTGAAGGTTCAAAAAATAAAAGCCCTTTGTCAAATGACAAGGGGCTTTTCATTATACTTAATCAGGTGTTTATTTTAGTCTTTTTTCCAAAAAAATATCCAATTCTTCCACTGACTGATTGACCCCTATAATGACCCCTTTTTCATTCAATAAAAATTTGGAAGGCACTTGTTTTACACCAAACTCTTCAGCAAGTGGGGAGTTAATGAATTTAAAACTGGTCGTTATGTCCGCTAGATGGTATTTCCAAGGCATACCGATGCGCTCGACTGCTCGCTTCCAACGGCTTTCGTTTCTTTCAATAGCGATGCTTAGGATCGCCAACCCATTCGCCTCTTTAAATTGAGCGGACTGATATTTTTGATATAGCCCCTTAATAGCGGGCATTTCCTTTAGACAAGGGCCGCACCAACTTCCCCAAAAATCTACCAATACGTATTTCCCTTTTAAATCAACAAGATCAAAGGGTTCTCCATTAAGTAAAGTGCCAGTGACCGCAGGTGCATTCTCGCCACGGATCACATTGGGCTTCATATAAAAATATCGGGCTACAAAATATAGAGAAAAAACTAGGATAAGAAAAAGGAATAATTTACCGAATTTCATAAAATGATAATTACAGATTGAAAAGTTGCATAAACCAGTGTCCGATTAGAGCTTGTTTGGAAGTATTCATTTAGGTTGCTATTCTTTAGGCATCGCTGGTAGTCATTATCTGAGAAGCCAGTATAGAAATCAAGCAATATGCCAAAAAATAGTAAAAGCCTTCGTGCAAATTAGCCTCAATAGAATCTTCTGATTTGGTAGCCAGGTAAGCCAAAAAGACACCGACCACAAATACATCCGCCATTGACCACTTGCTAATAATGGACACAAATCTGTGCAAAATACTTCGCTGCCCAATTTTTTTTATAAACAAAACCAGTAATAGAATGACCGCCTTTAATATGGGAACAATCACACTAAAAAAAAGGATTAAAAAAGCAACGAGTTTATTATTATTTTCATAAAGGGTTCGCACAGTATTTAAAATACTTTGAATGGTTTCATGGACGATCAATTCTCCAACCAAAGGTAAGGTGGTCCCAATTTTAATACTCAAAATGGGTCTGACTAAGCCCGGATACAAGCAAATCAGCGAGATTATAATCAATATCAGTGCAATAATATTTCTAGTTTTCATAGATAAGGACCGTGCAGTTTTTCAAAAAGGCGAAGGTAAGGAAAGATTATTGTAATTATTAAAAGGTAGGATTCTTAATTCGCTATTATTTTGAAAAATAGCCTTCTTCCAAAATAGCCTAATGAAAATTATCGTGCACACTCCTAGAATTCTTTCTTAAAAAAAATTCTATTTTGAATACAAATCAGCTACTTTTGAAATAAAAGTTGAAAATGCCTCGCATTATTGATCTTTCCAAGCCCATCCAGTATAACTCAGATGACCCTTGGTTTATGAAGGTAAAAATTAAACATAAACCACATCGAAAAGCCAAATGGCTTATTCGATTTCTGGGCTTACCTGCCAGGTTATTTCCCAAAAACTTTGTTGGCTGGGCGGATGATACTATCCAGAAAATGGGGGTTCATGCCACCACTCATATTGACGCACCTTGGCATTATTCGCCTACTGTAAACGGAGAAAAAGCTAAGACCGTTGACGAAATTCCATTAGATTGGTGCTATGGAGACGGAATCGTGGTTAATATGTCGCATAAAACAGATTTTGACCCCATTACCGTGGAAGACATACAGCAAGATTTAAGCAAAAACAAACTCGCTTTAAAGGCTGGAAATATCGTCCTAATCCGAACAGATCGGGACAAATTAATGGGTACTAAGGTGTTTCCCGATCGAGGAACAGGGATGAGTGCAGCCGCTACCCATTGGTTGATTGATCAGGGCATCAAAGTAATGGGCATTGACCAATGGGGTTGGGATTTACCACTACGTTATCAAATCAAGCAAGCAAAAAAACAAAATGACAATTCTATTTTTTGGGCTGCACATTTAGTCGGGCAAAAAAAAGAATACTGTCATATAGAACAATTGACCAATTTGGGAGCTTTGCCGCCCTCTGGTTTTAAGGTGGCTGTATTCCCCTTAAAAATTGTCGGTGGTTCGGCAGCGCCGGCCAGAGTAGTTGCTATTTTTGAAGAATAAAAACAAGGACTCCCCCCAAAAATGTAATCGGGAGGTTTGGCTATTTTACTTTCATTTTCATCCCGTATTTAGGTCTTAAAGTTACTAGTGGTTCTAATTCGATCTGTTGGCTTTCAACTAGCTCAAAATCAAAATTTTGGATAAGCACAGGCAGTAGCAATTGCATTTCCATCATGGCAAAATGATTGCCAATGCACATTCTAGGACCAGCTCCAAAGGGCATGTAATGCGCATTAGGGCGGGCTTTTACCTTTTCTGGTGCAAACCGTTCAGGGTCGAAAGCCTCGGGGTTTTCCCATAAACCAGGATTGCGATGCAATAGATAAATCAAAGCAGCAATGGGAGTGTCTTTGGCAATTACCTGCCCTTCCCATTCGTCTGATTGAACGGCGTACCTGCCTACTGCCCAAACGGGCGGAAACAATCGCATTCCCTCTTCTATTACTTGTCGAGTATAAATAAGATTTTTTAAATCGTGAAAAGTAGGCAAGCCCCCTCTCAATACTTTTTTTGCTTCTGATCTGATTTTCTCTACAATTTCAGGGTGTTGGCTAAGCAAATAAAGCGTCCAGGTTAAACCATTGGATGAGGTTTCATGTCCAGCAGAAAAAATTGTCACCAGCTCGTCCCTCAACAAATCTCTGGGCATTGGTTCGCCCGTATCTTCATATCGGGCATCCAGTAGCATTTGCAAAAAATCATGGCGCAAACTTTTATCCTTCTTCCGTTCTTGAATCAAATCATAAATCAACTCGTCCATTACCGCCAAATGCTTATTAAACTTTCGGTGTTTTCCGTTGATATGGGTAAATGGAATAGAAAAAGGGTTTAAAAATCGCCCTGAAACATATTGTTGAGAATAAGAAATACAATCGTAAATTTCCTTTAAGTCGCCCTCCAAGTCTTTACTAAACAACGCTTTCATAGCAATTTTAGCCGTCACTGCCATCATCTCCCTGGAAATGTCTAGCTCCTGTCCTCGTTTGGTATCTAATTCTTCTAAATGACGTTGGGTAACAATCGCCATAGCGTCAAACAATTTTATCAGGCTTTTTTTATAAAAAGCAGGCTGAGCAATTTTGCGTTGTTTTCGCCAGAGCGGGTTTTTACTCGTTACTAAGCCCCTGCCCAATAGTAGGGCTAGTTGTTCATAGCCTTTATCTTTTGGATAATTCTTATTATTGGTTTGCAAGACATGTTTGATTAAATTAGGGTTGCCCGTTACCAACAGCTTTCCCAAAGGAAACTGGGCATAAAAAGTATCCCCAAACTCAGCCATTTTCTCCACATAAAAATGGATAGGGTTTTTTAAAATTTCAAAGGTGCTTTTCCAGAACCAATGGCCACGATAGGTTGGAATATTATCGAAATATTTTGTCATTATTCTATAGGGTTTAAAAGAAGACCAATCCAAAGTGGTTAGAAAAACTTTTTGTATAATTACATTTTTCTTTTTAAAATTAAAAGTAATTTCTAAGCATTTATTGCAAGAGGAGATTAACAAATCATTCTTCAATTAACTTGCTGTTCGTACTCATGAAACGAACCTACCATCTACTCTACGTTGACGATGAAAAGGACAACCTAACTGCCTTTCACGCAGTTTTGCGGCGGCATTATCATGTATTGACTGCGCAAAGTGGGAAAGAGGCTTTGAAAACCTTGGAAAGAGAAAAGGTAGACTTGATTATAAGCGACCAACGTATGCCCAAAATGACAGGCGTAGAGTTATTTGAAAAAGTGAGAGCCAAATATCCGCATATTATCCGCATGATCTTGACCGGATATAGCGACGTTCAATCTATTATTGATGCCATCAATAAAGGGCAAGTGTATCATTTTATCACTAAGCCTTGGAATGTCAACGAATTAAAAGTCATTTTAGACAATGCGCTGGAAGCACAGGAATTGAAGAGAAAAAACAGAGAATTAGAGGGCGAGAAAAGCGAATTATTGATCAAGACTGCAAAAATGGAAAAAGCGCATATTCTTTCTCAGTATGAAATTTTAAAAAACCAAATTAATCCGCATTTTTTATTCAATAGCATGAATATTTTGTCTTCGCTGATTCCTCGAAGCCCTCAAAAAGCAGTCAAGTTCACGAAACAATTTTCCAAGGTTTTCCGAACTTTGCTGGAAATGAACGAGGCCTTGTTGATCCCCTTGGAGCAAGAATTAGAGTTTATTAAATCGTATCTTTTTTTACAAAAAATGCGCTTTGATAAAAGCCTGGAAATCGAAGTGAGGATTGCCAAAAGCAAATTGACTTATCTGCTCCCTCCTTTTGGCTTGCAACTCTTGATTGAAAATGCTATTAAGCATAACATTATCTCCGAAGAAATGCCCTTGAAAATCTACATTGCCAGCGAGGAAAATTACCTTAAGGTAGTCAATAATTTGCAACTTAGAGGGAGTAATCTAAAGTCAACCGGTATCGGGTTAAAAAATTTGAAAGCTCGTTACAAAATGCTGACGGATCTCCCAGTTACGTTTAAAGAAGAAGATAAAAAATACGTTGCTCAAATCCCTTTAATCAAAGAATAGCGGCAAAAACATATTGTTTTATTTCATGTATAATTGCCATAACACACATTTTCTTAATAAATTATACATAAAAAACAAATTTAATTTATATTTGTAGAACACTAAAAAGTTGAGTAGCTTTCGGTTTGAAATTAAGTAGTAGTTACATCACCAAATCAATCCTGCTCAGTAATAAAAAAATTAACACTATGATTCGAGCTATACTTGTTGAAGATGAAATTAATGGCCGCAATAACTTAAAAAATCTGCTCAAAGAGCATTGCCCAAAAGTGGTAGTAGTAGCAGAAGCGGGAAGCGTCATTGAGGCAATAAAGACGCTTCAAGATAAAAATTTTCAACCAGATGTTGCCTTTCTGGATGTGCAATTAGAGGACGGACTAGTTTTTCAAGCACTGAACCAATTAAAAACGATTCCTTTTGAAATTATCTTCGTTACAGCTTTCGAAAAATACGCTATCAAAGCTTGCCAATACAGTTCTATTGGATTCATTCTAAAACCCATTGATGCAGATGAACTCATTGACGCCGTAAGTCGAATCCAGCCGGGTATGACTAATAAAATAAATAGTCGGTACGAGCTTTTTTCAAAAGTATATAACAATCCCAATGCCTTTGAAAAATTAAGCATTTCAGCAGTTGACGGGATTTATTTTGTACATATTCGAGATGTGCTTCGTTTAGAAGCAGAAGATAATTATACCCATATTTTTCTTAAAGACGGAGAGCGCATTACTGCTTCGCGAACCATCAAGTGGTACGAAGAACTGCTCGAACCTATGAATTTTTATCGAGTTCACAAGCGACATGTCATCAATCTCAATTATATGCGAAAATTTGTCAAAGGAGACGGTGGTTATCTAATAATGGACGATGGCATGAATATAGAAGTATCTCGAAGAAGAAGACCTGCTTTCATGGAGCAAATGCGACGTTTACAGGAGGGAATTTAGCTGAATTATTTTATGTTTTCAATATTCCTTATCATAAACCCGAATAAAATCAGGTTCTTTCCACTCTGAATGATCTTTCAGTTCATACAGTTTTTTATAAGCCAACTCTTCCACAAAATCAGCATCAAAATCACTGAACAAATCGGCATTTATTGGCTCAATTTGCTTAAAAAATTGCTTGCCTAAAACCAAGCCGAGTTTGTTCAAGTCACCAAAAAAGTAAGTTTGCAACAAAGGAATGATTTTGCCATGAAAGACTTTTATCAAGTCATCCAGCGTATGCACTTCCATTAAATAAGCATGGCCGATCAAATGTTCTTTATCCAACAAAGCTTCTATGCGTTGATTAATGGCTGTCAGTAATTTTTCCAGATTAACTCCCGCCTCAATAGCAGGTCGAAGTAGCGCAGGAGTTGGGGGCATTTCCACAAAACTAAAACGTCTGCGCAAGGCAATATCCATAGCATCCGTGCTGCGGTCCCTGGTATTCATCGTCCCAATAATATGTAAATTAGGGGGCACGGCAAAGGGTTCTTTAGAATAAGGCAAAACCGTACTAGTAGCTTCTGAGCGACCCTCTCGCTTATCCCCCTCCAACAAGGAAATCAATTCTCCAAAAATGCTTGAAATGTTCCCCCTGTTGATTTCATCTATAATCAGCACATATTTTCGGCAATGTTTTAATACCACATCTGAAATGGCTTGAATGTTTATTTGTTCTATTTCTTCAGCCTCTATTTGTAAATTTTTGATTTCCTGTTCTAATAATTTCCCTTCTATATTTTTTAAAGCCGAAAAAACGCCCCAATAAGCATGAGTATTTACGCTACCTAAAAGCGTGCGAACTTCCTTATCAACATCTTGTATTGCATTTAGGTTAGGAAAATGCTCATAGAGTTTTTGCAATTTATTTTTGGAAATATTAAAAACCGAAAAAGATTTTCCCTCCCTTACAGATAAATTGCCAAAGCGCAACACCTTATGCAGTAAAATTTTTCGATTGTCAGGGGCTATAAAATTGGTAAAATGATCGCTTTTTAAATAATCCAAAAATGAACGGTATAACTGATTAAATTCTAAATGGATTTCTTTTCTGGGCAAAAATTGAAGCATAGCATCCACCAAACAACGGCGAGCATTTAAGCAAATTTGTTTAAAAATGCCAGACTCTATCCCATATTGAATTTGCCCGCCTACCGAAAATGGCTTAATGCCTTCCACAAAATCTTCATAACTATAAGACTGATGAAAAGTAATAAACTGAATCCGCCCTTCTTCTTGGTAAGCTGCAAAACGCTGTCGCAAATCGTTCCTGGGTTCTAAAGTCAATTCTTTAAGCGTCCTGTTTTCAATAATAGACAAGGCGTAATTAACCGTTTGATAAGTTTTTCCAGTGCCCGGTGGCCCTTGCAAAATAAGGTTGAGTGGATGAGTAGCTGAATTGGTTGAGCGATACGCGGCGGCTGGTTCATGGACGAGATCAAGGCTTTCAACTATGCCGATGAGTTCTTTATATTGCGCTTTGGTCGCTTTAAAATTCGTGCCAGGTAAACCCGCGTAGAACGCCCTAAAATGACCGCTATTTGGCACTATTTCCTTAGTAATCGGGCGATTCCACAGATTGTAATCAATCTTTAGAGAAATGCGTTGTTCGCTTGCTGGTTCTTCTAGAAAAAAAGGTTTCTCAATAGCTGGTATCGCTGCCTTTTCTGGTTTGTTCAAGGCAGTGGCAAGTGCATAGCAACCAGCATTTTTACCGGATTGCCAAAGAATAATCTTATCCCCTTTTTTAATGCTTTTTTTATGGGATTTTATCGCAAAGGACAGAAGGGCTTCGGCTGCTAAAGCATCTCTAAGCCGAAAAATTTTAGGATTGGATTGGAATAGCCAGTATTTGGTCGTTTCTTTCTTTGACATGAAAATTTTCCTGGAAATTTACGAACCCCAAATGTAGCATTATCCCATTTAAAACTGAAAATAAATAAATGCATTTGAGCCAAAAGTCCCAAAAAATGCAATCATCCAAATAATTGTTGCAAAAGACAGCACCCTAAAGGCAGGCTGGTTTAAAATCAATTTTGAAAAATTAAATTTAAAATTCGCCATTTCTACTAAGAGCAAAAGTCCAATTAATAACACGCCCTTTACTGCCCAAAACTGATTGATGATGCTCTCTGGTCTAAAATTTTCCAGACTACCAATACTGCCGATAATGGTCGTGGCGGTCAAAAAGTCAGGGCTTCTAAAAAAAATCCAAGCCAGGCAAGTAAAGAAATAAACGATTAAAATATTGATCCCGTTCTTACCGATTGGAGGTACCCGAATCAAGTCCATTAGTCGTCCGAAATAGGGACCTGCCAAACGTTGCACAATCAAATACAACCCATGCAGAAATCCCCAAAAGACAAATACCCAACTAGCTCCATGCCATAATCCTCCTAGCAACATAGTCAGCATATTATTTTTATAGGTATTAAAAGTGCCGTGCCGATTGCCCCCTAAGGGGATGTATAAATAGTCCCTCAACCAACTAGATAAGGTAATATGCCATCGGGTCCAAAATTCGCTAAAGTTTTTAGAAAAATAAGGCGTTCGAAAATTGTCGGGAAAATCAAAGCCCATGATCCTCGCTAGACCAATTGCTATATCTGAGTAGCCGCTAAAATCGCAATAAATTTGAAAGGAATAAAAAATCACTCCAAGTAGCAAATGTATCGAAGAAAAGGCTTCTGGTGCAGCAAAGCACTGATCTACAAAGGGAGCCAGTGAGTCTGCCACAGCTACTTTTTTAAAAAAGCCCCATAGCATTTGTCCTAGCCCTGAATTAAAACGATCCCACTCAAAGCTTCGATTTTTTTGAAACTGAGGTAGAAACTCCTTGGCTCGAACAATTGGCCCCGCCACTAATTGAGGAAAAAAAGCGATGAAAGTCGCAAAACGTAAAAAATCTCGTTCTACAGGAATTTTTTTATAAAATACATCAATGGTATAACTCATGGACTGGAAAGTATAAAAAGAAATACCCACCGGAAGAATGATATGCAAAGTATTAAAAGAAGGAGTAATACCTATTGAAAGCATCAAATCTTGAAAAGATGCTATAAAAAAATTGAAGTATTTGAAAAAGGCAAGAAAACCCAAATTGACAACCAAGCTAATGATTAACAATCGCTTGCGACGCAACTGGTCCTCCGTTTTTTTTAGCATCAGGCCTACGGAATAGTCAATCAAGGTAGAAGTGATAATCAAACTCAAAAATCGCCAATCCCACCAGCCATAAAAAAAATAACTGCCCAACAGGCACAGCCATAGCCTTGTTCGATCTTTTAAAGCAAAATATATCGGTAGAAAAACCCCAATGAATACAAGGAAAGTAAGGCTATTAAAAATCATAGTGTCGTTTTCTCCAGCCCTGGGCGGGTAATTTTTGCCCAAAACTATCAAAGTATGCTTTAAATCAAGGAATAAAAATAGAGGGCGAGAAGGGCAAATTACAAAAAAAATAAACGCTATGCTTTAAATTCTAAGCATTTATTAATTAGATTTTGGCGATAATTTCAAAAACAAAATAAAAGAAAAAAAACCTCAAGGGACTTTTCTTGCGTAATGAATACTATTTTTAACCGTTTATTAGTGGACAGAAATGAAAAACTGGTATATGCTACAAAAAACCCTTACTCTTTTATTCCTCCTTACTGGTCTAATTTCCCATGCTCAACAATTAAACCACAAACAGGGAGAAGTCATTATCCAGCTACATCCAAAGGTAGAAAATACCCAGCAGCTTGTTCAACGACTAAAAATGTTTGGTGGGAAACCAACAAAGTTGACGATAAAAAAAGAGGTCATCGGGACTATGAACATTTGGTTGTTAAAATTCGATTTTACACGTATCCACGAATACCGTTTTATTAAAGCCATTCAAAAAAACAATTTGGTTCAGCATGCACAAGTTAACCACATTATCCATTACCGAAATATTCCCAATGATCCTGATTTTATGAAGCAATGGCAATATTTAAACGATGGCGTAGAGGGAGGTAGTCTGGAAGCAGATTTGGATGCAGACTTGGCTTGGGACATTACTACTGGAGGAGTAACCGCTGATGGAGACACGATCGTACTAGCAGCACTGGATGACGGGATTGATCTGAACCATGAAGATTTTGGCGATAATTTATGGCATAACCATGCAGAAATCCCCGGTAATGGCGTAGATGATGACAATAACGGCTATATAGACGATTATAAAGGATGGAGTATTATCTCTGAAAGTGATGACATTTCAGGAGGAGGGCATGGTACTCCCGTGATGGGTATTATGGGTGCGAAAGGTAATAATGGAATCGGCGTAACAGGCGTTAACTGGAATGTAAAAGTCATGATGATACGCAATGATTTTAGAGACGATGAAGCCAGCGTCATCGCAGCTTATGGCTATCCTTTAATCATGCGAAAAAAGTATAATGAAAGTAAGGGACAAGAAGGAGCGTTTGTTGTTGCAACGAATGCTTCTTGGGGGGTAGATATGGGCTTCCCAGAAGATGCCCCAATTTGGTGTGCCTTATATGATTCCTTAGGAGCAGCAGGCATTTTAAATTGTGGTGCAACTGCTAACGAAAATTTTAACGTGGACGTAGTTGGGGACTTACCGACCACCTGCCCCAGTGATTATTTAATTGGGGTTACTAATGTTAATCGCCGTGGCGAGAAAGAATTCTTTGCTGGATTTGGCAAAAAAAATATTGACCTAGGAGCTTTCGGGGAAGATGTTTATACCTTGGCAAACGGCAACCATTATGCCCCCTTTGGAGGCACTTCCGGCGCAACGCCTCATGTAGCTGGTGCTATCGGACTACTTTATGCTGCACCCTGTAGCAATTTTAGTAATATCGTAAAAACCAATCCCGCCGGAGCAGCTCTTCTGGTAAAAAGTTATCTACTAAATGGTGTAAAGCCCAATCCCAATTTAGATACCATAACATTGGCAGGAGGGCAGCTAAATTTAAATAATAGTTTACAATTACTAATGGCAGACTGTGGGCCTTGTCCTCCGCCTTCATTGGTTGATTTTTCCAATATTTTAGATACATCAACAACGATTAACTGGGTTGCAGCAGAAAATGCAGTAACTACAGATTTTAGGTATCGAATAAGTAGGACGAGTGCTTGGACAGAGGTTAAAAATGCTGCTACTCCTCATTTGCTGACCGATTTAATCGCTTGTACTGATTATGAAATACAATTTAAATCCAACTGTAGGGGAGAAAATACCGACTATATCGCCACTCAAACCTTCAAAACGGATGGTTGTTGCATTCCCCCAGAAAATGTTAAAGTATTAGAAAAACAAAATTCAAGTTTGCAAATAACCTGGAATAAATTACTGGCTGCACAAGGTTATGAAGTCCGATATAGCATCTTGGGAGCCAGTAATTTTCAAACGCTATTGACTGACACGAATACTGTTATTTTATCAAATTTGAATGATTGCACGGATTATGAATTTCAGGTGAGAACGCTTTGCCAAGATAAGACAACTGATTATTCTCCGTCCCTATTTCCCCGAACTTTGGGCTGTGGGGTATGTACGGATGTCACCTATTGCACCATAGGCGGAGACGGAGATTTTGAATGGATTGCCAATGTTCAATTAAATACATTGAACCATTCTTCGGATTCTGATGGAGGCTATGGAGATTATACGGGATTTAGTACAGATCTGACAACATTTGATACTTTCGATCTAAAGGTAACACCTGCATTTCAGTCTTTTTCCTCAGAGGAAAACCTCCGTGTCTGGATTGACTATAACCAGGATGGTCTCTTTGACGAAGTGTCGGAGCTAGTCGTTGACCCTGACGAAGATTCTGCAGATACCCTCCGTGCTAAAATAGTAATTCCGGGAGATGCTAAGGCGGGTTTGACCAGAATGCGAATTGCCATCAAATGGCGGGGTGGCTTTGATAGTTCAAAAGCCACTCCTTGCGGTACTTTTGACTTTGGAGAAGTAGAGGACTATTGTGTGAATATTATCACCGTAGATCCACCTTGCACTGCTCCAGTTAACTTTATGCAAGAAGCCTCTCCTTATACGAATCTACCCGATGAGGTGGCTGCTACCGTCTTTTGGAATAATCCCCTTAATTTAAACTTTTTTGATTACAGGGCTCGACCTTTTGGCACAATTGAATGGCAGAATTTTACTTTTTTAGAAACGGCACTAAATGCCGTTGACATCTTAGGGTTGGATGCCTGTACTAATTACGAATTTCAAATACGGACCAATTGTTTAAATGGAGAAACAAGTAGTTTTTCTCAAAGTTATTTTTTCAATGCGATTTGTCCTTGTCCAGCTATTAGCAATTTCCAAGTGACTGACACGACCCATAATACTATTTCCATTGCCTGGGATTCGATTGCTTTTAGCAAAAAATATGAGGTTAATTTTAAAGAAAAAGGAGAAAATAACCTGAGTAGAATTGTAGTAGATAAAAATAGTGCGAACCTTTTTGGGTTAAAAGCCTGCTCAAACTACATTGTGCAAATAAGGGGGTTTTGCTTGGATACCGAAGGAGCATTTTCTGAACAGTTTGAAGTCACTACAAAATGCCCATCTGCCGTTACCTCTTTACCGGTGAATGTTAAGGAACTAGCAATTTTTCCCAATCCTTTTAAAAACAAACTTCGACTAGAAATTGATTTAAAAACAAGCTCTGATTTAGCATTAAAATTATTCGATGTATCAGGAAAATTATTAAAAAATAATTATTTAAAAAACATTCCGTCTGGCAAGCAACAACTTGACCTCAATTATAAAGGCCTAAAAAAAGGTGTTTATTTATTATCCATAGAAACCGTAAAAGGAAAAACCATCCGACGACTTATTAAACTATAAAAAAGGCAATTATTTTTTCGGAAATATCATCTTATGAACTACTTTTTTGCCGTCCACTTCCAGTTGAATTAAATTAAGACCAGGGAAAGTATCTTTTAACGGAATAATATGACGACCAGCGGTCATTGGTATATTTTCCAACAAAGTAGCTATTACTTTTCCTTCTTTGTCCAAAACGGCCAAATTGACTGTCCCTGCATTAGGAAGTAAAAGCTTAATTTGATTATTTCCTTCTTTTGTAAATATGGGCATCAAGTCTATAGATACATATTCTGCCCTTTGTATAGGCCGAAAAAAGCTAGGAGAGCCATTCAACTGAATATATTGAGGTACCATCTCTTTTAAGTTCCCCGTTTCGGAGTAATCCCACTCTCTTCGTTCTAATGCCTCAATTTTCAAAGATTTGGGTAAAAGATAAGTCGTAGAGATTAACTCATTTTCATCTTGCATAGTGACTGCCCAAAGCACATATCTGTATTCGCCCCCTTCGTTTTTGAAGGCTGCGCCATTTACTGTTTTCGGAAGGTTTAAACGAGCCGTCTGAGCCACATCATATCGCCACCCATATAAAAAATCTGAAATGGTTTTATAAGCAATCCCCGCTACAGTTGGAGTGTGCTGATAAGGCTGAACATTTTCTAATGCATAAAATAACCCCATTAGATCATATTCACTGCTAGCTTCTGACAGTTTTTTAGAATCTGCCATTGTGTAAATATGGTATTGGTGTAGTCCTTCTTTCTGTGCTTCTACTAAAGATTTAATGATGTAATTAACCTGAGCCAATTCGGATCCCATATTATCCGTAAATTGTTTGCGCGGAACAGTTGTCTCCGTACAAATCCACTCTTTTGCAGGAAACTTTTTACCATCATAACCATATTTTATCAAAACTTCTTCGAATTGTCGTTTTCGATTGATAAAACCAGCCACCGCTGCGTCAGAATGTCGCTGATATTCAAAGTCCCAAATCTCGTTGCTCCACTGGCGGACACTCCCATCAATATGCGGATAAGAATGAAAACTCAATACATCGAAATAAGCACCTCCGTTTAAAGGATAATTTGCGGTCACCTTCCCCCCGTCTGGATTGTCCGTATATCTCAAAATTATGTCCAGAAAGCTTGGATAGCCTAACCCTCCTGTACAAACATATAAAGTCGGATCAATAGATTTAATGACTTCATAACTGATGCGCAAAATTCGATTGTAATAATAAGCAGGAGCTTTTAAAGCATAAGAACAAGGAGCGGGAATATTATCCCACCAATTACCGGAGTCTCCCGGATTTTTCCAGGCATTGGAAGCGTAGTCGAAATCTGGTTCATTCCACACTTCCCAAAATCGAACCTGTCCCTTGTATTGATGGACAACCTTATAAACGTATAAGGCATAATAATTGGAGTCATTTACGGGAGTACCATCGCTACCGTCATCCCAAATGGGTTCATATAAATTGGCAAAAACAGCCGATTCTACATTTCCTCCCTCCGGACAAAAAATTGTCTTATCTCGATGTCGGTCGGCCGGATAGCCAATAAAGCCCACATTTTCCGTCATTCCCAATGCTCCATAGCGATCAAATGCTTCTTTCCTGGCGGCATAACCCCATTGGTCAAAAAAATGCTCAAATAGAGCAGGGCGAACCGAATTGACCCCTACTCCTGGCAAGCCCAATTGCTCCTCTCCTGCAGCAATTTCTGCTAATTGATGATCTTGCCAAGGATAATAGTAGCCCATATTGGCACCATACCTAAAATTTCCCTTATAGGGAATAATTTTATCGTTAGCAGTATAATTTATTTGAGAAAAACCAATCGCCAACCATAGGAGAAGTAAACAGCAAATAGAATATCGCATAGCTGAGTGAATATTTAACATTCATGGCAAAACATTATTTTTCCTAATAGGGGGGAGAAATTAGGCTATAAAGTTGCTAATTCTTTTTTAGAAAAGCAGGAATTATCGGTTATTTTATTTTTTTAATGTTTGTAGTGCGAACTAAAGTTTGACCCATTATTGGCGAATTAAAGTATGGTCCCTAAATTAGAGTTCATTGAAATATTGTTAAACATCCTATTTTCTGATCATGTATTACTCCATTGAAGATCGAAGACAAGTGATCTTGGAAAAAGAATCTGGAAAAAGTTTAATTCAGATTAGCCAAGAAAGAAAAATGTCATACTCGACCTTAAAGCGTATTTGGCAATCGTACAAAAAAAGCGGAGCATCAGGATTAGAACTGAAGTATACTCATTGTGGTCCGAAGGCTCCTAAATACTATCGCATTTATCGTATGAGTACTTGGTTGAAAAGACGTCATCCCAATTGGGGTGCACCTTATATTTTAACCCTATTACACGACAAATACCCATTAGCAGCACTTCCAACAGCAAGAACTTTACAAAAATGGTTTAGAGCAAAAGGGTTCAATAAAACTTTTACTATTAGAGAACCCTCTAAAACTTCAGTTGTACAGCAAGTTCATGATTGTTGGCAAATTGATGCCAAAGAAAAATTGAAATTAGAAGATCAAACTAAAGCCTGCTACTTAACTACTGTTGATGTAAAATCAGGAGCGGTACTTGAAACGCCCGTTTTTCCCCTGCGGAAATATTAGCCAGGTATCTCCCTCACAGGTAAAGCAGTATCTGATTAATGCATTTAGCAAATGGGGATTACCTAAAAGTATTCGAGTGGACAACGGGATGCCCTTGGGCGACCCACAACGAAAGTCGCTTCCGGTTCTTTGCTTATGGCTAGAAGCTATGGGAATTGAAGTGATCTATAATCGTCCACGACGACCTACAGATAATGCCAAAGTAGAAAGAATGCAACGTACCACAAAAGACTGGGCAGAGGTTTATTCCTGCAAAGATTACAAGCAATTGCAAAAGCATTTAGATAAAGTTGGCCTGATTCAAAGAGAAAAGTTTAAGGTAAGCCGCCTCAAAGGAAAAACTCGAAAAGAGTGTTATCCCAAATTGTTTACAAATCAAAGAATTTATAAGGCAGAGCATTTTAACCCTCAAAGAGCTTTTCAAAGATTAGACAAATGGATCTTTGCTAGAAGAACAAGTAAAATTGGACAATTTACACTATATGGAAATGTGTACTATCTAGGAACGAAATTTCCCAAGCAATATGTGTCCGTCAAATTTGACTCCTCTTCAAGCCAATGGAAAGTATCCGATTCAAAAGGTAAATTTATCAAAGCCTTCAATGCGATTAACTTCGACCAAGAAAATCTATGGAATTTAACAATAAGTCAAAGAACTAGTAAAAAGGGGCAAACTTGAGTTCGCTTCAAATGGCTTAATCTTTAGTTCGCACTACATGTTTTAAAAAAGTAAATTGGGCAGTTCGCCCGGCACTTCTTCTAATAAATCTTTATCATTCTCCCGCACTTTATTTACGCGATTTGAAACCCGATATGCTTTCATTAAATCCGCCGGAAATGGTGCAATTATTTGCAACACTTCTCTAGCTGAAAGGTCCATATCCAGCCATATCCTTTCTTGCTCGGGATACAAAATGGCAGGCATTCGATCATGGATCGCTCTCATTAAAGTATTTGGTGCTTGGGTCAAGATAGTAAAAGTTGAAATAATTTCTTTCTCTGGGTTTTCCCAGCGCTCCCAGATGCCTGCCACGCTAAAAATATCGGTTTTTGGTAAAATAATGCGATAGGGTATCTTATTTGTTCCTTCTTTCTTCCATTCATAAAATCCGTCCAGGGGAACCAAACAGCGTTTTTTGTGAATAGATCGAAAGGCTGGCTTTTCCAACACAGTTTCTGACCGGGCATTGATTAGCCGGCTGCCAATCCGAGTATCTTTTGCCCAAAAAGGAATTAAACCCCATTTGAATAATTGTATCCCCTCGGGTACGTCACTTGTTATAACAGGATGCCAGTGAGTGGGAGCAATGTTATAGTTAGGTATAGGGCTATTATCACCAAATTTGGCGGATGCCTGATACCGTTTTTCCAATTGCTTAGGGGTTTTTGCCAAAGTTGCCCTTCCACACATTTTTATAATGGGTTAGATTTAGAAATTTTTTATAGCTTTTTTTCTATCCACAATCGGGTATAATCAAAAACCTCTCGTCGTCCAGGTTCATTATGAATTTCGTGATAAAAACCATCCCATTCCTTATACACAATATCTCCTTGCAAAGCAGTTGCCATATTTTTACTGCCCTCGAACCCCGTTAGTTTATCTTGATTCCCGTGCATCAATAAAATTGGAATAGAAACTGCCCCGCTATATTGTTTCAACCAATTCGCTGCTTCGATCACAGCCATTCCAGTAGCTGAAGTAATGCGATTATGCACCAAAGGGTCACTAATATAGCCTTCGACTACTTGCTTATCGCTAGATATAAATTGGGGAGAAACGTTATTATTTTGAGTGAATTTCGGATAGATCCTCCGCATGATTTTTCCAATCGTAATCAGTAAAGCAGGAGGAGCAGCCGGAAATTCAATAAATGCTCCAGAGCTTATCAGCCCTTGAATATCGGGCTTTTTTTTCAAAACATAGTTTAAAGAAATATTCCCTCCTAAGCTATGTCCATATAAAAAAATAGGGGTGTCCGAATAGCTTTCTTTGGCGATTATAAGTAATGTATCAACTTCCTCTAAAAGAGCCCCATAATTAGGAGTATGTCCCCGCTTTCCACCTGATTTTCCATGCCCTCTCCGGTCATAGCCAATCATAGCGATCTGATACTGAGCAAAATAGTCTGCCAAATGATTATAGCGATTGCAGTGTTCTCCCAAACCATGTACTAGTGCAATAACTGCTTTTGGAGATTCTATTTTCCATTCTTTAGCATAAATATTTATATTATCCGGTGTCGTCCAATTAAATTCGTTGATAAGCATTTGAAAATTTTAAATCGAAATAAAAGAAAATATTTTATAAAGAAAAACTTTTGTAAGGATAGATTATGCTTGTTTAGAATTTGAAGCCAAGCAAAATAATCCCCTACTAGTCATTATCGCAACATTTTCGCTTGTCAGCCGTCTAAAATTTCAAAAATATCAACCGTTATGAAATTAAAATACCTGTCTTTTTTAATTATTCTAATCGTGTTTTTTAATTGCAAAAATGAATCAAAAACGACGGATACTGCCATATCTAATAATTCAGCCCAAACAACCCCCACCCAACAAGCCGCTAATGACCAACTCAAACAAGTAAAACCACTCACAGCACATGCCATCTATTTTTTCACTACTGACTTATGGCATTATGATGCCGCTTTGGTCATTAAAGATCCGGAAAAAAGCAAGTCCTATAATGGAAAATGGATCAAGCTCAAACCAGATAATACTTTGGAAACTGCCTATTATGACAATGAACCAATACAAGGAAGCTGGGCGATCAATGAAGCAGATAATGTAATTACCATTGTTGAAAATGGGGCGCATCCGACTTATAGCGAATGGGAAATAAAAACGTCCTCTTCTTCTGATAATATAATGATTTGGGTCGGTACGCCTCGTTTTGGACTTAATAATACGCAAATAAAAATGACCCGACATACTCGAAAACCTTTGCGAAAGGATTAGGAATGAAAACCAATAAAATGATAATTATATTACAAACTTGTTTTCTTTTTCTCAAATAGTCCCTTTATTTTCGCCTATTTTTAAAATAAATGGATTATGCCCGATAAAAATCAAATAGCTGCCTATCTACAAAACCTCCAAGACAATATTTGTACACAATTGGAAAAAACGGACGGGAAAGGTGTTTTTCAAGAAGACCGTTGGAAAAGACCCGGGGGCGGGGGCGGTCGGACCAGGGTGATTGAAGGGGCTTTGATAGAAAAAGGAGGGGTTAATTTTTCGGCGGTAGAAGGGGCCTTACCAGAGAAAATAGGTGCCGCATTAAAACTACCCATTTCTCACTTCTTTGCAACTGGAGTTTCGATTGTTTTGCACCCAGTTAGCCCAATGATGCCCATTATCCACATGAATGTCCGCTATTTTGAAACGGATGCCATTACGCCAACCGGACAAGCTACGTCTGACAAAACCTGGTGGTTCGGCGGTGGCATAGATTTAACTCCCCATTATGTGGTCAAAGAAGATGCTCGATTTTTTCACCAATCGCTAAAAGAGGTTTGCGATAAACATCACCCTGACTATTATCCCACATTCAAAAAGTGGGCGGATGAATATTTCTATCTTAAGCACCGGAAGGAAAGCCGAGGGATCGGAGGTATTTTTTTTGATCGTTTGAGCGACCAGGACGGATTCACCAAAGAACAACGATTTGCTTTTTTAAAAGACGTAGGAGCAGTTTTTTGTCCTATTTATTTGCATTTAGTTGCCAAAAACCGGCATCTTTCTTATGGAGAAGACCGAGAAAAACTGGCAGTATTTAAGACGAGGTCGCTACGTTGAATTCAACCTGGTTTGGGATAAGGGAACCAAATTTGGTCTGGATACAGATGGTAGAACGGAGTCCATTTTGATGAGTATGCCCCCGCAAGCCAACTGGCTATACAATTATCGGCCAGCAATTGGCAGCCGCGAGGAAGAAACGTTGGCTTTATTGAGAAAGAAAATGGAGTGGCTTAACTAACAATAGCCTACCAACTATATAATGAGCTTTGGCCTCTTGCGATATAACGCTCATAATTACAAAAACTAAAGATAGAAATCCGATGTATGATATTCCATTAGCTCGACCTTATTTTTCATTTAGTTAAAGTCGAGTTTAATCTAATAGAATTTTTAATGCTAAAAAGTCCATTGAGGTACCCGGGCGGAAAAAGCAGAGCGATTAAATATATTGCCCCGCTTATCCCGACATTTGAGGAATTTAGAGAACCTTTTGTAGGAGGGGGGATCTGTATTTTTTTATATAAAACAACAATTTCCCAATAAAAAATACTGGATTAATGATTTGTACTATGAGCTTTTTCAATTTTGGTCCAAGAGCCAATCCGAATTAAACAAAGTAGTAAGACAAGTCATTGCATGGAAAAATCAGCATAAAACAGGAAAGGATTTATATTACTTTTTAATTAAAAACCTAAAAAACTTCTCCGACATAGAAACGGCCAGTGCCTTTTTTATTTTAAATAGAATAACTTTTTCAGGGACCAGCGAAAGCGGCGGCTATTCCAATCAAGCTTTTCTAAAACGCTTTACAACTTCCAGCTTGAGCGACTTCAACGGATAGATAAAATATTGGAAGGCACCAAAATAACCAATCTGGACTATCAGAAAATCATCGAAGCAGAAGGAAAAGCCGTATTTATTTTCCTTGACCCCCCTTACTATTCTGCCAGCAAATCGGCATTATACGGCAAAAACGGGCATCTACACAAGGGCTTTGACCACCAAAGATTTGCTAATATTATGAAAAAAACAGAACATAAATGGCTAATAACCTACGACAATAGCAATTATATTAAAGAATTATTTTCCTTTGCTAATATCTTCACATGGGAATTGACCTATGGTATGAGAAACGTCATCAAAAACTCAAAGCAAAAAGAGAAAGAAATTTTTATTTCAAATTATTTGGGCAAAACAACCATTTGAGTATGGTGATAAAGGTCGAAAATAAGGCCATCGGTCAGCCAAATCTTTTTTGGCTATCGATCATTTTACAAGTAGGGCAGTTGACTTTTTTCCCAAAAATCCCTGGAACTGCCCTATTTGGAAAAAAAAAAAATCAAGAAAAAAGCTTTATGGGGTCATCCCAAATTTCATAGCAAACTAACCCTTACTAAGCATGACAAAACAAAAATCGGGAAAGGCTCTAAGAAAACAAAAATAAAGGCTCTTATTCAATTTGTACTCATTTTTGAATAGTTTTCAAATATTCAATCAACTGATAAATTTTTTTCGGTACCATTACTTCGTCAATTTTTTCTGATTCGCCAAATGCCACCCCCCAAATGGGCATTTCCCGATCGCCATGCCCTGACTTTAGTGCTTCCTGACCATCAATAATCTTATAAATTTCTTCATCTGGGAAAATGCCGTTTCTTCTTTCACTAATTCGAGTGAGATCGGGTGGCGGAACTTTAAGCATATCAGCCATGGTTCCGTCTCCCTCCTTACCGTGACACATATCACAATAAGACACATAAAGCTCCTTGCACCTATTTCTACATCAGATTTAGGAGATTTTGTAGTTTCACAACTGCTTACTACTAAATAGAAAAATGCTGGAAATAACGCAACAAATACCCAAGTTTTTTTGGGAGTTGCCTTCTTGTTTTTCATAATTACATCATATTTAGATTCAATAAAATTATCCACGTCTAAAACTCCTAACGCTCTAATTTAAATTTAACAGGAAGCATAAATTGGACATTTACCTTTTTTCCTCTCTGCTGACCAGGAATCCAATCGCCCGCTTCTTTATTCATTAAATTCACTACGCGCAATGCTTCTTCTCCACACCCTCCGCCTATATTCCGAACAATTTGAGCCTTCCTGATTTTTCCCTTTGTATCTATCACAAATTGAATGACTGCTGTCCCTTCAATTCCATTCTCTCTGGCAGGACCAGGATATCGAATATTTTTATAAATGAATTCTAACATTTTTTTGTCTGCGCATTGTTTTTTTATTTCTTTCTCTTTGATAGATTCGCACCCGGGGAAACGAGGCATCTCTTCTACTATTCTAAAAATTTCTACGAACTCTTCTTCTGGTGGCGGTGGTGGCGGCGGCGGTGGCGGTGCTACTTCTTTTTTTACTGGAGTTGGAGGTGGCACATACGCAACTTCTGTTTTTTCATCAATGCTTTGATCTAAAAACTCTATATCTTCTTCTTCCAAAAACTCTTCGTTTGGGACTTCTTCAATAACTGGTGGCGGCGGTGGCGGTGGCAGCGGCGGCGGTTCAGCAGTTCTTGGGGGTTCAATTTCAAATTCTTCTTCTATGGTTAACGCCTCTTCAGGAATTATTACTTCTTCTTCATAGGTAGTGTAATTTATGGCTAATAATACCGTCCCTAAGGCAAATAAAAAACTCGCTTTCAAATAATAACCACTAGACCTAAAAGGATCTACTTCTGGATATTTATTTCTACCAATAATTGGCGAAGCGTATTTTACCTGCGTGTTTTTAACAGCTAAACGCTCTTTAGAAATTTTTTCATAATAATACTTCCCAAAAAAAATAATACCTACTATCAAAATGATAATGATAATGAAGCAGCAGAGGAGTGTAGAGGGGCTAATAAAAATGTCAAAATTCATGATTGCTGGATTTTAGTCATCAAACTTTTCTCTAAGAAGCCTTTTAAAACATGGTAGAGAATATACTTTTTAGCAGTAGAAAGCGCATTCCGTCCAGATATCAAGTATCCTTGTAAAAGCTCAAACTACACCTTAAATTATTTGCCTTTCCAGCTTTATCCAATGATTATAGTCATATAGAAGCAATGATTTTTATCAATAAGAAAGGGCATTAAAACCGAAGTCTGTTGTAAGGGATTTGGAGAAGGGATAATATTAGCGAGTTAGTCAGAAAGGGTATGAGAGAATTTATGTAATTGAGATTAATTAGGCACTCATTTTTGGCAAATTTTGGTTCAGTGCTTCAGGTTGTTAAAATTTTCCATGCAATAGACTAAAAAAAAATCTTCCACTTTTTCATAATTAATATTAAAATCTACTGCATAACTGTCTTTGTGTACATGTCCTCTGCACCTTCCGACCGATAAGTCATATTCAAAAGGTTCTATATGAATATGCTCAATAAAATCCAATTTTTTCCTGCCATGAGCTTTGTACAAGGCTTCTTTGGCACACCAATAAATATGCAAATGTTCTATTTTGGTATTATCCAGGAGGCTTGCTTTTTCCGTAGGGCGCATAAATTTCGGAGCAATCCTTTCAATTCGAGGCACAATTTTCTGTATATCAACACCAATCAGATAGGGAGCCGCCATTACTGCAGCAATATTCCAAGAATGGCTGATAGATATCTCAAAATCCGAGCCTGTTAGATGCGGCTTTCCAAACTCGTCCTTCAAGCAAGCTCCTCTGGTTTTTCTGCCTGACATTGTATGCAATAGCAGACGACTTGCCAGCCATTCCAGTCTTAATCTTCCTTTTATTTGAGCCAATTGCATTTGCTCAATAGGATACAAATCCAATTGCTTAAAAAAGAAGTCTTCTTGTTCTTCAATCCTCCAAAGCCCTAGTTCTCCTGCTTTTGGAAGTTCTTTATGGAAAAATTTAGGCATTTATGCATAAAATTTTATCCTTCTTTGCAAGTTTTATTAACCTTTTTGTTTTTTCTATTGTTAACCACCAGCAAGATAACAAAATTTTTAGGTCTCAGCTATTTTACAAGGTGTAGTAAAATACTGTGGCACCAACTCAAAACTAGGGACCTCTAATAAAAATGGCAACCCTAAGGTCGCCATTTAATACCCCTTTTATATTTGAAAAATTATTGCTTTACTACCTGTCTTGCTTATTTTTTTACCTTTCCATTTCGCGTTTTTGCTTTCATAGTACCTTTATTGATATTGGTAAAAAACTGATCCAACTGCTTGCCAGCAGCTTCTCTACCTCCCAGTCCAAAGGCAAGAGCAAAAGCAACGGCCGCTGCCCCTAAAGTTAGTCCAAAAGCGAGATTAACAATACTTTCAGCAATGCCCATCGTATGCAAAGCAAAAGCCAAAAAGACTCCTATAACCGCAAATCTCGCAATGGGTGCCATCCATTCGGAATCAGACTTTGCTAAGGTATCCCCGGCTAAATTGGCGATAAATGCCCCAACACCTAGAATAACCATCCCAAAGAAGATCTGTCCTGAAATATCAAAAACCGTATTCAAAATATCATTCAAAGCAGTCAAACCCAATCGCTCTGCGCCTGCAATAATACCGGTAAACAACAAAAAGAAAAAGGCTACATTTCCAATCACATTTGACAATGATTTTTGTCCGATCATCCGATTAATTCCCAAATCTTGAGAAAATTGGTCAGTACCCAAACTTTGCAATAGCTCTTTTAATAAACCCACCACAAATTTACCAGCAATATAGAATAGAGCAATAATCAAAGCTGCTGCAAGAATGTTGGGAATGGCGTTGAGAAAAGTACTCAACATTTCCGTTGCCGGCTCTGAAATAGCTGTCAAATTAAGCGTGTCCAAAGCAACAATCAAGATTGGTAAAAAAACCAAAATAAAAACCAATTGCTTAACTATTCTCGAAAGAGAAATAGAACTTTTCACCCCTGCTCTGGCAGTAAAAGACTCTAGCGAATTGGATAAAAATCCAGTAGCTTCCGATGCAATCGTAGCAAGCAAGTAACCCGCAAAGCCAATAATACCAGCCGCTATAAAATTGGGTAAAAAAGACAAAAACTCACCCAACATCCCTTCAATAGGTGCTAAAACGCTATCAAGTCCCATCATTCCCAATACAATCAATAAGGTATAAAGAACGACTAAATAGTAAGCTATTTTGGCAAGGAAACGATCCATACGAAAACTCATATTGAGCTTTTTTCCGAGTTTTTCATCTACATTGGTTTTTCCCAGTAGTCGCATAACAATATTTCGGATGACTCTTGCCAAAAATAAGCCGATTATTAGCACTACCAATGCGCCCAGAACGCCGGGCAGCAAATTTCCTATCTTTGCTGAAAGGGAAGCATAAGTGTCCTGTAAAAATTCCATGTTAATTGTTTTTGATTGACAAATTTTTCAAAAAAACCGACAAGCAATCCTCGATTGGTTATAAGGCTCTTTTGAGTTGAAATGGTTGAGAAAAAAGAGAAAGGAAAAAGGACTCACGGTTTTCGAGTTCCATCTATTGTTCTCTCCTATAGTATGTTTTCTACGCACTTAGGACGTACAACAAAGAAGAAGTCACAACTTTTTTAAGATTTTTTTAACAAATAAGCAAAAAACTAAGGTGGGGAAAGAGCAGAATGTTTTTTGTTATTTTATCAAAATATAAATATGTATTTGCTAAAACAAAAAAAGTCGTGCAAAAAGCACGACTCCAAAACAACAAATTATAATCCCATGAACATAAATCTTTGGTCAAGCTGCCTTGTCAACAGCTATCTATCTTTTTTATTTTGGATAGTATCAAGCTATGCCCCGAAGTATTTTTCGGGACATAACTTCTACTGACAAATTATAATCCCATGAACATATCCAAAATTATTTCTTATAGTCACATCTTCATTTAACAACATTCCTCACTTCTTTTCACAATACAATAATCTTAACTCTCCTAGGCTTCTGCAAAGACATTTTTGTCAGTTTGTGAAAAAAATAATTGCCCTAAAAAAGTTTTAATAATAACTAAAGAATTAACAATCAATTATTTATAAAAAAAAAAAGATTTAAACGTGAAAAATAAAAACATTCCTCTTTTTTCACTATTCCCATTTTATGTAAAAATTCTTACAAAAAAACCTAAAAATTTCTCTCTTGAGCACTGCACAGGCAGAAAAAATTGTTCTTTTATCATAAAGTTATTAGCGGTTTCTAGGTCAAGTAAAGAAAGTTTTTATTTTTTTATCTAAAATTGCAATACCTAAATAAAATGCAGCACTAAGTAGCGCTAGGCAAAAATAATAAAAATGAAAAAGTTTGAAACAAAAGCCATAAGAACTCAAACGGAAAGGAGCCAAAATCAGGAGCATAGCGTTCCGACCTATTTTACGTCCAGCTTTATGTTTGATAATGCAGAACATATGAGGGCTGCGTTTGCGGGGGAGGCAGAAAGCAATATTTATTCCCGTTATTCCAATCCAAATACTAACGAATTAATCGAAAAAGTCTGTTTGTTGGAAGGTGCAGAGGCAGGGTTTACGACTGCTTCAGGAATGTCAGCGGTTTTTAATAGCATTATTCCCTTTCTCAAAGCAGGTGACCATGTATTGGCTTCCAGGGCTATATTTGGCTCTACGCATCAAATATTGACCCAATTATTGCCTCGCTGGAACATTAGCCATACTTATCTCGATCCTTCAGATGTAAACAGTTGGGACGAAGCGGTGCAAAGCAATACCAAAATGTTGATTTTAGAAACGCCCTCCAACCCGGGGCTGGCTTTGATTGATTTAGGAAAAGCAGGGAAATTTGCCCAAAAACATCAACTAATCCTTAATGTAGATAATTGTTTTGCTACGCCCTATTTACAACAGCCTATAAAATATGGTGCAGATATAGTGGTACATTCTGGTACTAAGTGGATGGACGGACAAGGCAGGGTTTTAGGAGGCATTTTGGTTGGCAGAGCTGATTTAATGGATAAAGTTCAGCCCTTTATTCGGCATTCTGGTCCAGCGATGTCGCCTTTCAATGCCTGGGTGATTTCTAAAAGTCTGGAAACCTTAGCAGTGCGGATGGATCGGCACTGTGCCAATGCAATGCAGGTTGCTCGTTTTTTTGAGCAGCATAAAGAAATTAAGGCTGTTTTTTATCCACATTTGCCTACTCACCCTCAACATGAGTTAGCTCAAAAACAAATGAGCCAGGGCGGAGGCATCGTCACCTTTGAGGTAAAAGGTGGACTGGAAAGAACGATGGCTTTCGTTGACGCTATAAAAATGATTTCTCTATCTTCCAATTTGGGAGATGCGCGCTCGATTATTACCCATCCAGCTTCTACAACTCACTCCAAACTATCAGAAGCAGAACGACTATCTGTGGGCATCACTCCAGGCATGGTACGCCTGTCTGTAGGCTTGGAACATATTGAAGATATTATAGAAGATTTGGAGCAGGCTTTAGAAAAATCGAAGGTTGTTGCCCAATTATTTGCATCCAGCTAATCAGCAATGTGGCATGGCTCTAATAGATTTTACAAAGATTGTCCAAAATGCTTGGGTCCATTATGACCCTTCCAGGAAAATAAGGTTGGTGCAGGATATAAGTGCGATGGTATCCACCAATCATGTCTATAAGGTTACTTTTGAAAATAAAAGTTTTGTTATTGCCAAATTGTCCTATTTTGGTAAGTATGAGCATTTTGTAGAGGATCATACCATTATTAACTCGCTCTCTAATAACTTGCCCTATCCTTTTGAAAATCTCTTGTCTCGATCTTTAATTAAAGGAAATCGGCTCTTTGTGCATCGCCATATAGACGATCTGATGGATGCCTGGGTGATTTTTTATCGGCCAATAAAAATTAAAAATCGCTTACCCCGACGATTAGATGAAACCCAAATCGAAAAACTAGGGAGAGAATTCGGGCGATTCCACAAAGCTTGTTACAGCATTAGAAATACCCTACCCTATTCTTCCAAAACGCTCAAAACGGATATTGAGCACCTACTAGAGATTCTTCGTTCCGATTTTGGGAAATATGAGCATCGGGGAAAAGAGGCAGTAATAGAAAAGCAAAGTGCTACTTTATTCGAAAATCTGGATGCTTTGAATTTTGATAGCTGGGAAAGAATCCCTGTTTTTGTAGATTGGAATATTGGCAATTTTTCCGTTACTTCCTCTTTTAAATTATTTTCTAGATGGGATTATGACTGGTTTAGAATCAGCTCGCGTATGATGGATTTTTATTTCCTAAGCCGAGTCGTGTCCAATGTTGGCGACCGAACCGTCTTTACCTATAATATTGGTCCTTTAATGGAAGATCGTTTTATATTATTTTTAAAAAATTATCATCAAATTTTTCCTTTGACGGAAATGGAAATCCGTTTGTTAAAGGAAGTCTATCGCTTTTTTATTTTAAACTATGTAATTAAGGACGGCCGATATTTTTTCCACGAAATTTATGCAACTAAATTGCAAAAAGAAGCCTATGAAACCCATTTTCCGTCTATGGATCAATTCGATGCCGAAAAATTATTAAAAGTGTTAAATATCTGATAATCAGTAATATGCAAATAAGTTCATTTCGCTCAATTATAAAAAATTATAGCGCCGTATTCTTAGATTCTTATGGAGTAGTGAAAAACCATCGAGGCCTAATTGAGGGGGTGCCGGAAGTAATAGACCTTATTCGAAAATCCGAAAAACCTCTAAGAATATTGACCAATGATGCCTCCCGCAGTCAGGAAAGACATGCCTATCAATTCGAAAAATTGGGACTGTATGCCATTTCTCCCAAAGAGATAATTACTTCTGGCATGATGGCCAAACAGTTTCTCGAAAATAAAATTCCCGCCGGAAAAATTGCCTATCTAGGCACTAACCAAGCGGCTCAATATATCATACAGGCGGGTCTGGAGGCCATTCCTGTAGGCCAAATAAATGACAACAGGATCGAAGAGATTAAAGCGATCGTTTTCTTGGATGATGAAGGGTTCGATTGGAATTATGACATTAACGCTTCTTTAAATTTATTGAGAAAACAAAATATCCCAGCTATTGTCGCTAATTCGGATAAAATATATCCCATTACAAAAAACAATGTTTCCATAGCTACGGGGGGCATTGCACAGTTAGTCGAAAACATATTAGGCAGAGAATTCATTCATTTTGGCAAGCCGGACTCTCAAATGTTTATGTACGCTTTTGAAGATTTAAACAAAGAAGGAAACTTTGCTCGGAAAGATATTTTGATGGTTGGCGATACCCTGCATACAGATATTCTGGGCGGTAATAAATTTGGCATTAGCACCCTACTCGTCCTCTCCGGAAATACCCGCGCAGAAAATGTAGAAACTCTAATCCAAGCGTCGGGTGTGATCCCTGATTTTATTAGCAAATCTATTGTGGATTGAGCAATAGGCTTTAAAACAAACTATTTTGAAAAAAAAGAAGCAGACATTACTTTGGAAGATGAGCAGTCCAAAACTTTCCCGTATTTCCTATCTATTAGGAACGATGCACATTAAATTGGAAAAAGATAAAAACTGGACCGTTTCTATTGTGGAAAAAATAAAAGAATGTCAAGCTTTTGCTACGGAATTTGATCTCTCTCAAGCTAAACCAGAAGCAATCCAGCAATTTTCCCTATTACCGGAGGGTCAATTGATTAGTGATTTGATTTCTCCAAAAAAGCTGCGCAAACTAGAGCAGATATTCATTAAATCTGCTGGACTTCCCATCCGATCATTGCTTCGATTTAAGCCCCTTTTTATTCAAAATTTATTAACAGAAAAAATACTTTCAGAAGCACAAACCGTTTCTATGGATAGCGAATTGTGGGAAATAACTGCTCAAATGGGCAAAGAGTTAGAAGGTATAGAAACTTTTGAAGAGCAATTGGCGGTATTAAATAAAATTCCCCTAAAATATCAGGTAAAAAGCCTTATCCTATCAGGTAAAAACATTGGTAAATTCAGAAAAAGTTTATTAAAAATGACCCATATTTATGAAACGGGAGATGTGCAAAAAATTCATAAAATTGCCCAAAAAGGCATTGGAGGTATTCGAAAGCTCATAATTTATGACCGAAATGAGCTAATGGCAAATAGAATTTTTGAAAAAATACAAGAAAAAGCAATATTTTGCGCAATTGGAGCAGGACACTTGGGCGGTAAAAAAGGGGTTTTGCGATTATTGAAGCATAAAGGCCTGATTCTCCAGCCCATCGCTATTTAGTTGCCAACCTCCAAAAATTAATACCGATGCACTTTAAATTAAGACCCTGGATGATGGATGACTTAGATAGACTCGTAAAAATTGCCAATAACTATGAAATTGCTAAAAATTTGACCAACCATTTTCCTCATCCCTACACCCGAGAAAGCGGGATAGCCTTCATAGAAATGGCTACGTCCCATACGCCTTCCCGAATATTTGCTATCGAGATCAATGGGCAAGCCTCGGGAGCGATTGGTATTCATCCCCAAACTGATATTCAATGCAAAAATGCAGAATTGGGTTACTGGTTGGGGCAGCCTTTTTGGAGCAAAGGCATTATTACCAAATCTATTCGTCAAATGGTTGATTATGGTTTCAAAAACTGGGATATTGACCGGATTTTCGCCAGACCATTTGGGGCAAATATCGGCTCCCAAAAGGCATTAGAAAAAGCAGGCTTCCTGCTGGAAGGGCGATTCGAAAAGACTCTGTATAAAAATGGCGAATACCATGACGAGTTGATCTATGCTATCAGGCGAACTTGAAATTTGGATAATTTTTAGGAAAATACAATTAAAGTTTTTATGAAAAACTGCCTATTATTTTTTTTTAGTATCTGTATATCTTTCTCTTCTACGGCTCAAGCTGATCGTTGGCAACAGCGAGCTTTGTATCAAATGGATATTCAAATGGACGTAGAGACACACCGCTTTCAGGGCAAGCAAAGAATCGTTTACTTTAACAATTCTCCTGATGATCTAAATAAAGTTTTTTATCATTTGTACTTTAATGCTTTCCAGCCGGGCAGCATGATGGATGTACATTCGCAAATTACAGCCGATCCCAGTATAGCAGACCGAATCGGAAAATTAACGCCTGAAGAGATCGGCTATCAGCGAATAAAATCTTTGAAACAAAACGGACTTCCTGTAAATTACCAAGTGGTGGGGACGATCCTGGAGGTCACTTTAAATCAACCCATTGCTGCTAATAGTTCCGCCATTTTCGATATGGAGTTTGAATCACAGGTGCCGGTACAAATTCGACGCTCAGGACGAAATAATGCGGAGGGAATCGCCTACTCTATGGCCCAGTGGTATCCCAAAATGTGTGAATATGACTATCAGGGCTGGCATGCCAACCCCTACGTCGGACAGGAATTTTATGGTGTGTGGGGCGATTTTGATGTAAAAATCACTATTGACAAGGATTATATTATCGGTGCTAGTGGCTATTTACAAAATCCCAATGAAATTGGATATGGCTATCAGGATAAAGGAGTAACCGTAAAAAGAGATCGCAAACAAAAGACGCTTACCTGGCATTTTATTGCCCCCAACGTCCACGATTTTGTCTGGGCAGCAGACCCTGATTATACCCATACGACTTATCAGACGAAGGACGGTCCAATGATGCACTTCTTCTTTCAACCAAATGACTTAACAGAGGGCAATTGGGGCGTTTTGCCTAATATTATGGACAAGGCCCTCACTTTTATCAATAAAACTTATGGGAAATACCCTTATCAGCAATATTCTTTTATTCAGGGAGGCGACAGGGGTATGGAATATCCCATGGCAACCTTGATTACTGGTGAGCGGACTTTGGGCAGTTTAATAGGTGTAGCAGTTCACGAATTGATGCACTCCTGGTATCATATGGTTTTGGGGACCAATGAAAGTTTACACCCTTGGATGGATGAAGGTTTTACGAACTATGCGACTAGTGAGGTTATGAACCACTTAAGGATTATTCAAGCCATTCCCGGCGACCCTGCTGTGTTTCCCCACGCGAGCAACTATGGTGGATACTTCGGGATTGCCTTATCTGGAAAAGAAGAACCAATGTCCACTCACTCTGATCATTACTCGACCTACGCTGCCTATGCAAGGGCTGCCTATTCTAAAGGGGCAACTTTTTTAAGTCAGTTGGGATATATCATTGGAGAAGAAAACTTGAAAGCAGGTTTGTTAAAATATTATAACACTTGGAAATTTAAACATCCTAATCCCAATGATTTTATTAGAATTATGGAAAAACAGTCCGGACTAGAATTAGATTGGTATAAAGAATATTTTGTAAACACGACCCATCAAATTGACTATGCGATTAGCGGAGTAAATGAACTCAATGGAGAAACAACGGTCATATTGCAAAAAATCGGAAAAATGCCGATGCCCTTGGACGTGTATGTAAAATATACGGATGGATCCGAAGAAATATTTTACATTCCTATGGAAATCATGCGCGGAGAAAAACCCGCAGAAGGGACAATCAAACGAACTATTATAAGAGATTGGCCCTGGACACATCCCTATTTTCGATTTAATATTCCAGTTCCCAAAGCTAATATTACTTCTATAGAATTGGACCCTTCTCGGAGGCTAGCAGACGTCGACCGAAGTAATAATAAAATATAGGGGCTATTCTAAGTGACTAGTGGGATGATTACTGGGCTATCCCTCAATCGGACAAGATTAACCTGCCAATCTTAGTTTAGGAATAAGGTACAATCTGAATTTCACTAAAACCGCTACCCCGTTTGTGTATCTGTATTTGGGTAGCAATGCGCTCTTTAAGCGCATTTACATGGGAGATCACACCGATTGTTTTGCCGACTGACTGCAAGTTTTCCAAAGTAGATATAGCTAGATCCAAGGCTGACTCGTCTAATGTCCCAAACCCTTCGTCAATAAAAAGGGATTGAATTTGGGTATTTTTACCCGCTAAATCTGATAAACCCAGAGCCAAAGCCAAGCTCACCAAAAAACTCTCGCCCCCAGAAAGAGTATGTATAGAGCGAACATTGTCTGCTTGATAAGTGTCTATAATTTCTAATTCCAAATTCCGGTCATCGGGCTTATGGATTAGATAGCGGCCATTTAATTGCAATAGGTGTCGATTGGCCAATTCGCTCAATCTTTTGAGGGTCAATCCTTGTGCAAAAACCCGGAATTTTTTGCCATCTGCTGCCCCAATTAGGTCATTAAGCCTTGCCCAACGACGGTATTCTTTCTGTTGAATATCCATTTTCTCTATCAGGGCTTTACCCTCTTTTTCCCTGTGTGCATTATCTTCTAATCGCTGGTTAATTCCTCCGATTTGCTGTTGCAAAGACTGGTAAGTTTCTTCACAGGCAGTATATTTTTCAGTAAGCATCGCCAAAGTTTCCGTCGTTAGTGCTTTTTTTGCTAGGCGGCCTAGTTCTTTTTGAATGTTCTTCAAGGATTGTCGTTGTTCGGTTAATTGTTTCTCTAAACTGGCTTTTAATTGTGCGAGTTGGGTGGCTTCTTCAGGAGGTAGATGAGCAAGTTTTAAAGCAGCAACTGACAAAAATCCTTCTTTCTTAATTTTTTTTAACAATCTGGATTCTTGCTCTCCCAATTGCCTATTAATGCGATCTAGGTCTTTTTCGCCTTTTGCCACGCTGGACAAAGCTGTTTTTAAATGAACTTCTGCCTCTTTTAGTTCTCGATTAATTTTTCCAACTGCTTCTTCATTGGCAACTAAGATACGCTTTAACAATTTTCGTTCTTCTATTACTTCTTTTTCACCAAACAGCCCCACCCTACTCGCTTGTAAATCGGTTAGTTCTGTTTTCATTTTTGTCAATTGTTTATCAATGGTCTTTTCTCGCTTCCAAAATTTCTCTTGCTGCTTATTAAGTTGCTTTAATTGTTGGTTGGTAAGTGCAATATTCTGCTGTTCTGTAGCTAATCGGTCCGCAGCCGTGATATAAGCATTGCTTTTTTTAGTAAGTGCTTCAATAATGTGAGCAAAAGATTCTTCATTTAAATTATACCCAAAAGCATGGAGTTGTGGGTTTATTTCCTTCTCTAGTTGAATTATTTTTTTACCAACTTCGGATTGCCTTTTTAGTCCATTTTTAGTACTGGTTTCTAGAGCAGCCCATTTAATTTTTTCTTCATTATGTTGTTGCTTCAAGTCTTGGATCAATCCTTCCTTTTGAACAATTTGTCCCTCCAGTTCGAGTAGTTTACTTCGAATATTTCGTTTATTTTGAATATTTTGATAAATGGCTTTTAGCTTTTTATCTAAAATATTATTATTGGTCGTGGTATATATTTTTCGATCCTCCAATTCTGGAGCAATTTTGGCAATTTTTATTTCTTGATTTTTTATTCTATTTAAAATCATATCTTTTTTTCCCTCAATATTCTTTTCTTGTTCCCCGATAATTTGGTGTATTTTATTATTGATCTCGTTTTGCCGCCGAACCAAGTTTTTCGTATCTTTTTGGACCAGTTCTAATTGATTTTTTACCTGCAAGTATTCATTTTCCGTTTCATTGACAAACGGCCGATAATTTTCTAGTTGGCGAAACGGGTGCACTGTGGATAAGCAAAGTGGACATTTTTCTCCCTCTTCCAAACTTGCTCTTTCCCGTCCATAATTGGCAAACAGTTTTTCTCGCTCAAACATTTGAAGTTTGTATTCATAAATTCGAGTTAATTCGTCCTGCAACTCTAAAGCAGATAATAGGCGGTTTTCAATTATCCCTCGTTTGTTTTCCAAATCCCTTATTTCCTCTTCGTACACTGACAATTCCTGAATCAATTGCAAATAATCTTCATTCAATTCAATCAAGTCCTTCAGGTTTTTATACTGCCCTTCCAACTGCTCAAGCTGCACATTCAAATCTCCTAGTAAGGTATTTCTATTTGATTTTTTAAAATTGGGAAAATGGTTAAAAAAATCTCGTTCAGCTAACTTTAATTCTCCCGTATTCTTTACTATTCTTTGTTCAAAACCGGCGATTAGTTTTTGGGTTTCTGTCAAACTAGCCTTTATCCGTTCTTGCTCTATCGCCAATGCTTTCTGCTCCCCTTGCAAACCCTGCCAGTCCGATAACTGTAGTTGCAAAGCAGGTAAAACTACAGCCAAACCCTTAAATAATTTATTATCAGTCAGCCAGGTATTTACTTTATCAATCAATATTTGAATTCGTTCTTTTTCTTTATCGAAAAAATTAACAGAAGATTGATTATCAGAAAGTTGTGAGCGCACCTCTGCTAATTCTTGCTGCATTTTCTGAAAGGGAATCTGCCGCTCTTGTATCTGAATATCCAGCATGGAAACCCGATGAAACAGTTTTTCTTTTTGTTCTGACTCTTTTTTTCTGGCTTCTAATTCATTAGTCATTTTAGCTGCCCTTCCATCTAATTCTTGTTGTTGTCGCTCCTGATCGGCAATAGAGGTTTGCAGTGTTGTCAATTCTTCTTGTAATTGATGTCGGGTATTTTCCAACTCTTCTAACTTAGCCAAATCTTTTTGAAAAATTAAAGTTTTTTGGTGCCTATCTATTTGGGCAAATTCGGTATTAGACCGAGCAATTTCCAGCTCTGCTTTTTGCACTTGCTGTTCAAAAAAAACCTGTTGTTCTTCTAGTTCCAGTAAGCGATTCTGCCACTGAATTTGGGCCTGGATTTCCATTTGCTTCTTATGTTGTGCTTTTCCTGTAGTCTGCAGCTCCTTCAATTTCTTTTTTAGTGCCATTAGGGTCTCCTTATCTAGAATTTGCAAGGCATTCAGCTCTTTTTCCAAATCATCAATTTTCTCTTCTTCTAATTTGTGCCGTTGGTAAGCAGCTACTGAAATTTGAGAATAAATCTCTGTTCCGGTAATGCGTTCTAGCAAATTACTTCGGTCTCGTTCGCTAGCTTTTAGAAAAGTGGCAAAATCACCTTGCGATAGCAACACAGATTTACAAAATCGCTGATAATCCAACCCCGAAATGTCTTCTACTTTTTCATCAATTTCGCGTATTTTCTCTGCAATGATTTCAAATTTTTTCTTTTTCGGGTGCCATTTTGCCAATTCTCTTTTTACCCGAATATTTCCATCCAGCTTACCTCGAGCTCTCCAAACCAACCATTTTCCTCGATAAATGCTTTCTTTTGCCCAAAATTCTACTTCTGCATAGCCTTCGGTTGTGCCGTAAGACAACACTTCGCTTTCCTCTTTATTTCTATGGATTTTCCCGTATAGCCCTAAAGTTAAAGCGTCTAAAATGGTTGTTTTTCCTGCCCCAGTATCTCCTACTATGGCAAATAAGCCTGCATCCCCTAAAGGACTCGCCACAAAGTCAATAGCCGTTTCTAACTTTAGGGAGTTAAGGTTTTTTAACGCTATTTTGAGTATTTTCACTTTCTCAATTTTAATATTATTCTTCTTTTATCCAATCCAACAATTCTCTGAAGGTAAAAACCAATTCTTTTTGTTGTAGCGCTCTCATTTTTCCGTCACTTTCGCACTTTTTTATAAATACCTCTTCAGGGCTTAGGTCATCCAAATTGACCTTTAAGACCAGGTTTTCCAAGCCGAGATGATGATTTTTCATTCTTATTTTTAAAATATCCATCCAAAAATCTTTGGCAAATTCCCTGATCTCGCCATCCAGGTTGGGGATTTTTTCTTCCGTTTCAATATTGATCTCTACCCAGGGCATTAGTTCCCCTTTTCGTTTTTTATCAAACCGTTGAAGCCTTTCCTTTACCTTTTGTAAGGTTCCCGTAAAAGCAACCAACTCCCGAAAACGGGGAATTTTTATTTCGACAACACTTTTAAGTTTTTTAGCCTCAAAATCCAATAATTGTATGGACTTTCTATCCTGTATCTCACTGAAACTCAATGGAATAATCGAACCGGAATAGCGTATGTGGTTCTGTGCTCCAACCAATTGAGGTCGATGTAAGTGTCCTAGTGCTATGTAATCAAAAATTGTCGGAAACTGGTCGCTTTCAATATTTTCAATATCCCCGATATAAATATTATTTTGTTTATCGGAAGCGGTCGCTCCCTTGGCATAAAGATGTCCAGTAGCAAGGATTGGGACGTTTTTTTTAGCATATTTTTTAACCGCTTTGCCCGCTTCCTGAAAATGGCGAACGATCCCTTCTTGTATCCGTGCAATGCGCTCCAAGCCCGTCTCCCCTGATACGCTTAGCCGAATGTCTCGATCCCTCAAAAAAGGAACTGCGGCAACAACGGCTTCCAACTCATTTTTTTCACCGAATAACTCGATGATTTCATCTTCTATATTTCCGGTGGCGGCCCCCACTACATGCACATTTAAAATTTCCAACAATTCCTTAGGGGCATTGAGCATGGCAGGCGAGTCGTGGTTTCCTCCTACAATAATAATATGACGGCAATAGCTATTTTGCAATTTGGTCAAAAAGCGATAGTATAAGCTACGAGCATAGCTAGGTGGATTGCCAATATCAAAGATGTCACCAGCGACAATCAGCAAGTCCACCTTTTCTATTTCAATCGTTTCTATTAGCCAGTCCAAGGCCTTTTTATGTTCCTCTTGCCGATGATTGGATAGAAATTTTTGCCCTAAATGCCAGTCTGAGGTATGCAATATTCTCATTTGTTGCTTTAGTATCTTGGTCGCTATTTTACAATCCGTCATTTTTGTTCTTTAGCAAAGATAGCTAATTGAACCTATGGCACCAAAGCAAGAAAAAGCAAGATGCTGAAATATTGAGACAGTCCAATACTAATAGCAATAGAATGGATAAAAAATGGCAAGTAGCTGTGGAAAGACTGGCAGAGAATGGTAGGAAATGGCGGGAATGCTCCCAGAAAAGTAGTAGCTTGTAAAGCCGGATGCCACGGGCTGAAGCCCGCAGACATCAAACCGTCAAAAATCAGGCCTGACTACTCGTATTTTAAACTACTTGCAGATAACATGAACCATTTAATTGTTTTTTCCCTTGTTGCTTATCCGCTACCAAAATATTGGTGGTAAGGCGATAGGTTCCACTTTGTAAGTTTTTTGCACTAAAAGGAAATTCCAGCCCTCTTTCTTTAAATTGTAGGTTTTCAAGTGGCAGCATGATAGCTGACCGACCGGAGCCCAGAAGATGTAGCTCTATATCAGCCTTTAAAATCTTTCGCTCGATTGTTCTTAAAACTTCCTCCTGCATAGCTATATGCAATTGAACAGATGTAGTGTTGTTCATAAAAAAATGCTTATCCGCTCTACCCTTTAGTTGTATCTCTACCGGAATAAAAGGGATAATGCCTGCACCAGATTCCATTCTTACAACCGGTGTGCTAGTAGGCATTTCTTGCTCCACCTGCTTTTTATCCACAGCAATATTTTTGAACGCTTTTTCTAAATCCTGAATTTTCTTTAATGGAGAAATCGGCGCTGATATTTTAGGGTTTTCTGGCATTTGAATCGGTGGAAGGGGCGCATTTGTTTTCGATTTTTTACCTTTCTCTTTAACAACCGACGTTGAAATCGCTTTTTCTTTTTCCGCAACATAGCTCAACGGAGAAGTAGTAGCCTGTGGGGGTCTGTTATCTACAACCAACTGGCTCATCAAAAAGGAAGCGATAGCTTCTATATTGATTCCTTTGAAAGTCTGTTTTTCTTGATTGTTGAGGTTATGAATAAGCCCGACAAACTGTTCGTTTTGTCCGTTTCTTTTATAAAATTCTATGCGAAAAACCTGCCGGGGCAAGGATTCAAAGGAGTCAGTGTGATCATTACTGACCGTCTTTTGAAGTATCCCCTCACGCATAGCCAGCGGCTTTTTAGAGCTGGCTACCTGTTTAAGGTACTGCATAGCCAGATGCATTTCTTTTTTTGAAGCGTATCGTCTGCTTTGAGCAATCTCTTTGTGATTACCCGCTTTTAGAATGAAATAGTGTTTTCCCTCTTTTTCTCTTTCTTCATACCGTTTGGGCTTGATGCTATTTTTTAAAACAGATTTTAATCCATTTTCTGCGCCATCGGCAGATTGATAGGCTTGGCTGAATAAAAAAGGTAGCCCATTTACATTATTGCAATGAAAATAGTGGTGCTTAGTCTTTTCATTTTGAAAAAGGATAAAGCCGGGATTCTTATTCGGAGAAGCCTGTTGAAAATTGTAGTTATCTTGAGTGGGCATTTTCATTGGTTTTAGCGATTGTTGGAAATAAAAAGTCGAAATTTCTTTAAATAAAAGAAATGGGCGAGCTACGTTTATATCTATAAGTGCAACTTTCCCATTTCTTTTGCAAAGCTAAATAGCTAAAGTAATTTAGCTTCTATAGAATTGTAGAAATTCCGCTTCTTCAAATCCTGCTACTGGTAATGGTTTCTTCCCGACAATCGTTTGCAAATTAACTGTGCAAACAGGCTTGACAATTCCTTCTGTCATCTGTGCAGGAATGGTGATTGTCGCTGCATAGTTTGTACCTCTTGCGCCGCCAGCTTTAATGGGGATGATTTTTTCATAAAAGCCTGGAGTATGCTCATTAGACCCCCATTTTTCAAAATAGATTCTACATCTCCATTCCGCAACCCCATCAAGTAAATCATGTAAATTACCTTCAGCATTCCAGTAAATGTGGCAATGCATTCTTTGATCTGTTTGAACGATCTTGTTTGTTAATACTGACCAATGAGGAGGAACTGGCCAATCGCTTGGTCCAAAAGTGGGATCTGGTAATTCATGTACAAAGACAAATCCCGGTCTATTAATTCTGAACGAGCCGTTAAAAAGAACTTCAAATCTCATAATTAAAATTTAACACAATTTATTCTAAAAAAAGACTCAGCCATAGTTTTTTAGAGTAAATTGTTTGTTTTACATTTTGGTTTATACTTCCGGTTTTGCCGGAGTTTGCTGAATCCATTTGCAAGGTAGTAGGGTGAAATTAATTTCTGCTTTTAAAAAAATTACATTACAATTAAATTTAACTTATTTTTTATTTAAGCAGGCTTTGAGCGAATTTGCTCGAATAATCGGGCGGTACTCGTTGAAGGAGGTACATTCAATTTTTCTTTTAATATTCTTTCACAACGATGAAAAAGGCGGATGGCTTTTCGAAGCTCTCCTTGATTAATGGCACAATGCATTAAGATACGGTAAGCTTCTTCGAGGCACTCATCTTTTTGGAGCATCAATTTGGCAAATTGCTGTGCTGTGTCCCAATCTTGCTGGCAAAAGCAGTATTGGCTTAAGCGCAGCAAAGTCATGACATAAATTTCAGCAAGGTTTTCTCTTTCCGCTCCAGTCCAGGGTTCGCTATGAAGGTTTTCTAAAAAATCCCCCTTATAATAGGCATAAACGGCATAAAAAGATTTGGCAGCAGCCTGTTTTTTCCCTCTACGTTCAGCCGTTTTTCCCTTTTGCCAATGCTTATTTAACCACCCAATGTCTGTTTCAATTCGAAGTGTAGGATTGATGAAATAACAGCCATTTTCATACCGCAAGACATCATCGCCTGGCATTGCTCTAGCGAACAATTTGCGAATGGCATGAATAGTAACATTTAGGCTATTGCGAGCGCTGTCTCTAGGGGTATCTTCCCAAAACAGGTCCATTAGGCGGGTCTTATTTATTTTTCTACCAAAATGGAATAGTAAATAAGCCAATAAAGATTGGCGTTTTTTGGGTAGGTCTTTTAGCAGATATTGGCCATTGGCATAGACGCTAAATATACCCATGAACTGAACAGATAAATCAATGTTCGGCTCCTTAGGGAGCAATTTATTTGGCATCATTTTCTGAAAAAATAAAGGAACAATACCTGCGGCAGTTAAGTTTTTTTCTTTTATTTTTCTGGAAATGGAATTGGGGTTGGGGTTAGATATCCGTTGTATTGTATCTATCAACTCATCTTCATCAATAGGCGCAAAAAGCACATCGGCAGCTCCCTGGCGATACGCTTTTCTAACTTCCAGTGAATTAGTTTTTTTAGCAAGAACAATGATGGGCTGAGTAGCGTGCTTTTTCCATTCCTCTATTTTGTAATCTTGAATATCAAGAGAATCAATTAGAATTAGACTAATTTTGCCCAAATAGTCTATACAATTGGCAGGATAGTCATAAGGGACCGGAATTATCTGAAAAGCTGACCCTAGTGAGGAAGCGACGGTTTTTGTAATGGATAAGTCATTACTAATGACAAGTATCATTTGGTCATTAGCTCTCATTTTTTTGGCTATTTAGGTTTTCAATACATTTGTAGGATAATGGCTACTAAATACTTTGTAATAAAAATTAGTTAACGTTTCGTATTTTTCGAAAAAAGATCGGAAGATGAAAAAACAACATGTCAAATTAAAGAAAGCAGATCTTAAAAAAATAGAAGAAATACTTTCGAAAGATTCTTTGAAATCAAGAGAATACAAACGAGCAACAGGCTTGAAAGCTTTGCATAATGGTCAAACCTATCAGGAAGTATCAGATCTCTTAGGAATTAGCTACCAAACAGCATCTACCTGGGCTAAAAAATATAAATCTGAAGGTTTAAATTTTTTAGAAGATAAACCAAGATCAGGTCGTCCATTAGAGATAGATGCTTTACAGAAAGCTAAAGTTACTGCATTAGCTTGTAGCGAACCTCCAGAGGGGCATGCTAAATGGACACTTCGATTATTGGCCGATAAATTAGTAGAACTTGAGTATTGTGATCATATTTCCCACAATCAAGTAGGTCTAATTTTAAAAAAAATGAACTTAAGCCTCACTTAAAGTGCTACTGGTGTATCGGCAAAATAACAGCTGGTTTTCTAGCTCAGATGGAACAAATTTTATGGCTTTACAGCCTAGAGTATGATCCACTATATCCAGTTATTTGCTTTGATGAACGCCCTTGTTTCCTGATTGAGAATACAAAACAACCAATAGCAATGAGGTCAGGAAAAATCACTAAAGAGCATTATGCTTATAAGAAAAACGGTTCCTGTTCTTTACTTGCAGCTATTGAACCTTTGACGGGCAAAAGAATAGCTAAAGTTTATGATCGTCGCACAAAGAAAGATTATGCCGACTTTTTGGATTTTGTAGCACAGCAATATCCCAATGCTATAAAACTAAGAACAGTTCAAGATAATTTGAATACACATAAGGCCAGTTCATTTTATGAAAACTTTTGTGTACAAAAAGCATTTGAGCTGACTCAAAAATTTGATTTTTATTATACGCCTCTATCTGCATCTTGGCTCAATATGATAGAAATTGAATTTTCAGCTTTAGCTAGGCAATGTTTAAATCAAAGAATTCCTACCAAGGAATTGCTCGAAAAAAAAGTATTAACTCTTGTCAAAGAACGTAGTGATAAAAAAATTAAAATCAACTGGCAGTTTTCACTAAATAATGCCAGATTAAAAATGGAGCGACATTATAAAAACGTCAACCCTAAAATATTATGAAACTTAAATTACAAAGTACTAAATACTTTGTAAACTAAATTTCTTAATTTTTTGAACATGTCTTTTTCTCCAACTCTTCGTTGCGTACTCGCCTTGATAGCTACGGCTATGGCCAGCCCACCCGTTTCGGTTCACTCACTCAAAAGCTCATCGAGCTTTTGCCCTTCGGGTTCGTTCGCTCATGTCGCGCCTTGATTTGAAGGAAAATTCAAAGCTCAAAAAGATCAATTAACTTAATTTACAAAGTACTAAAAGATAGCTTTGTCAATTAAATTTAAAATCATTAGTTCAAAACTAAATAAAAAACAAAAAATAACATATAAATTTTACGTGCAAATATATATATGCCTTATTTCAATACACAAACATAAAAATAAAATATTCTATAACTGACAATATTTAGTTTTTGCAGCCGCCTAATGGGAGGGTTGCAACTGAGTTGATTCTGTATGCTAAAACTATAAGTTTTTTAAAATTTTACTGGATTAGCCTTTGATTAATAATCAAAGTTTATTAATTTTCCAATATAATTAGAAAAACTTTCTTGAAAGAACAAAAAGCCAATCCAAAGCTCGTCAAACGTTCTTTGAATAAGCACATTCTTAATCTTATTTCATAACTAATCAGTGATGGAATACGCCCAATTTTCTATTCCATTATTGCTAAAATCATCTCATTTATGAAAATTACTTTCGAAGAGTTAAGAAACATCAAGCACAACCTGCCTACGGGAAGTGTAAAGCGCATTGCCGACGAATTAAACATTGATGAACAAACCGTTCGAAATTATTTTGGTGCTAAAAAATTTACTAAGGGAGAAACCGCTGGATGGCATCTTCAACCCGGACCTAATGGAGGCATATTAAGCATAAACGATACGACTATCTTGGATCTTGCTAAACAAATTATTGAAAAAAGCAAGACTCCATCAACCGAGGTATAAAAAAAGAAGCAACAAATAAAAAGCAGTAAGAATTCGCTAATTTTTCTTACTGCTTTTTTTATTTATTGCCGGTGCGGCAGGGATCGCTTCCAAAAAATAATACGACTGGTTATTATAGTCCATTTTACAGCAAAAAGTATCTACTCCATTCGTTACCACTAAATATGTCACCTGTAAAGCCAGGTTGTATCGAGCAATTTGGTCAAAAGCGGATTGGGTAATTTTTACTTCCGGTGCTTTGCATTCAATCAATAAGTAAGGATTCACTACTTGGTCGTAGATAATAATATCACATCTCTTAAACAAACTATTTACTCTTATCCCTCTTTCAACGTGAATGCTGTTTTTACTATAATTTTTTTCTTTCTGTAAGTATAGCAAAGTAAGTTGACGAACCACTTCCTCTGATTGAAATATCAGGTATTTTTTTCTGATTTGGCAAAAAATATAGCGTTTATTTTTTTGCTTTCCAAATAGAAGGTTCGTTTGATATTTTAGAAAATCAATTGATATTTTCACGATGTGAAAATGCTAATAATGGTCCAAAATTAAAGTAATAATAAAGCTTGTCTGGCCAAAAATAAATATAGTCCGATCGCTCTTTTTTAAGCCCATCTTTCAGTGCTTACCATTGCTCTTGGATAATCCCTTCCCAATTTTACTTTAGATTTAGCTAGCTCTATATCAGAAAGCGCATCTGGGCGATGTATTTTCTCTGCCGGCAAAGTTCTCAACTCAGGTAACCATCGTTTAATATAGTTTCCTCTAGGGTCATATCTTTTGGCTTGGGCCAAAAGATTAAAATGCTTGTTTTCTCTGGGATCACTACCCACCCCAGCTATATAGTTCCAATTTCCCCAATTACTGCAAGGGTCATAGTCAATTAGAAGCGATTCGAAGTAATCTGCTCCCATTTGCCAATTAACCATTAAATCCCTTACTAAAAAACTGGCGGCATTTTGCCGTCCCCGATTGGACATGTATCCAGTTAATTGGAGCTCTCGCATATTGGCATCAATAAACGGAACACCCGTCTTACCTTCTCTCCAAATTTCAAATAATTGCCTGTCGTCTTTCCATTCAGGATTTATTCGTCGAATAGTTCCACCTTTTTGAAAAATGGCATTTTCATATTTTTTACCCATCAAGCGAAAAAAATCCCTCCATAATAACTCAAAAAACAATCCATAGGTTGATTTATTTTTTCCATGCTCTTTTTCATATTGCTTTAATTCCCAATAAATGGTCTTAGGAGATAAGCAGCCCTGCGCCAGCCAGGGAGAAAATTTGGAAGAAGAATCTCCCCCAAGCAAGCTATCCCGCATTTCCTTATAGTCCTTAATGGAATTGGAGTCCCATAAATAATATTTTAATCGTTTCAATCCTTCGGTTTCTCCTCCTCTGAATCGAATAACGGCACGGGGGTCTTCTAAAAAATCTTCCTGCCCAAAATCTTCCAAGGTTGGAATAGCTCCCTCTTCTATTTTTATTGTCCATTTTTTAAAATCTTCCCTTGCTGGCCTGAGTAAAGGAATCCTTATTGGAATAAATCGCTCAACTTCTTTTTTAAAACTGGCAAAAAGGTCAGGTGTGTGCGTGACTGGAAAGGGCAAATCTGCTGTATAGTAGAGCATTTTCCCTCTCGAAAAACGGACTTCTTGCCCAATGGACCAAAGCTTTTTCTCTAGCTCATCTTGTACCTTCACCTCTTCTGCTGTCCTTTCCCTATTACAAAAAACCCATGCACTTTTAACCTTTCGAGCTAGTTCAAATAGCACTTCTTCCGGTTTTCCTACTCTGACAATCAGTGTGCTTCCCAATTGCTGTAAGGATCTCCGCAAATCACAAATACTTTCAATAATAAATTTTGTTCGGTATTTGCCCGTTTTTGGAAAACCATATTTGGTTTTTCCTTTGAAAACTCGCTCATCAAATACATAAACGGGAATAACTTCTTCCCCCTGTCGAAGTGCATCCGTCAAGGCTTCATTATCGTGTAGTCTCAAATCTTGTCGAAACCAAACTATTACCCGCTTTTTTTTCATAATTGAATGGATAATTTTTTCTTTTCTTATTTGGTCGAAACGTCTTTGGCAAATTTAAGTAGTTTAGTCTAAATATTGCGATTATGGCTGAGAAAAGGCAATATGAGGCATTTTTCAGCAGTCCGTTCACGGTGTCGTTTATCTGCCTTAATCATTGTCCAGAAAATCATAAACCTCTTTCATTCTTTTCCATATCGAACCTTTTAGTTCAAAAAAAGGCCTACTTAGTTGCTCCAATTCTTCTTTGTAAATAATATATAATTCCTTTCTTTCCCGTCGATTTTCGCGAAGAGGATCTGGCTCCCAAGGAATTTCTACTCCACACAAAAAGTAAATATCCGGAAGGTTGTCCCGAAGTAATCGAATAATCTGTGGGTCACAATGACCATATTTATACTCTGACCATATTTTTAAAACCAAAAAGGAAGTATCGCAAAAAAGATAATTAGGGTTTAATTCTTTTATTTTTCTTTCCAATTTTAACTGCCCTTTTGCAATCGCTAGTAAATCTTCTTTTTGATAAGAGCGATCTATTCTTTTTAGGTAATCACGAGCATATTCTGGCACAAAATCCACATTAAATAGGGCAGCCGCCAGCTTCGTCAAAGTCGTTTTGCCACTGGATTCAGGTCCTGTAAAAACTATTTTCTTCATCTAGATTTCTCGTTTAGAAATGGGAGATAAAATACTTTTAAGTCCGTTACTTAACATTTTTTAGCAAAAAGTCAATATTGCAAAATTACTATTAGAAAACTAAATTTGAGCAATTTTAATTACCAAAAGTGCTATCTGGTCCATCTATATTTATATATGCACGATATAGAACCATATTACCGTTGGAGAGATAAATATGTGGCTTCGCATGACCACAAATCTCCCTTTTTTGGAAAGACTTATGATGAATTTAAGTATCATAAAAAAATATATAATTATTTTATTCATCCTCAATGGGATGAATTTGGTTCTTCTACGCTTTATACCAAAGTACTATTTTTAGACTATGAGGAAGGGTACGCAATTTTAGAATTTATTGGCGAATGGAACGATGCCTTGCACAATGACATTATGCTGCTCAAGCGCAATTTAATCGAAGTCTTGTTAGATCAAGGGATTTATAAATTCATTTTAATCTGCGAGAACGTTCTGAATTTTCACGGATCTGATGATTGTTATTATGAAGAATGGAGGGAGGAAGTTCGAGAACAAAATGGCTGGATTTGTTTGGTTAATACCCTAAGACACATAGAGGAAGAAATGAAGAATACACGACTACAATATCACATCAATTTTGGAAAATATTATAATAACCTGAACTGGCGCCCATACAAGCCAGATTTATTATACAATGTAATCGAAGCTTTAGTCAATGGAGAAATTAAGCAGTTAGTCTAATTTAGATCAATTTACTTTACAAGCGATACATTCGATCTCCACTTTGGCATTTAAGGCTAAGCCATTTGCCCCTAAAGCACTTCTAGCGGGCTTGCTTTTGGGAAAAAATTTTATATATTCTTCATTCATTTCGTGCCATTCCTCCATATCTGCCATCATAATCGTGCATTTAACTATTTGACTCAAGGAAGAACCATTGGCTTCTAAAACAGCTTTGATGTTTTTCATAGCTTGTCGGGTTTCCCCCTTTATGCCCCCCTTAGCAAGTTCAGGAGTGCCGGGAATGTTGCCTATTTGACCGGATAAAAATATCCAATTCCCTACAATTACTGCATCCGAGAAAGGTAAGTTCATCTTTTTTGTGCTGGCAGAAACATAATAATTAAGCATTGCTTTTTTTTGTGAGTTACATGAAATGTTAAAGAAGAAAAACGCCAGAATAAAAATCAAGTTTTTCATAGAGTTAAGGTCTATACTTTTTCTTACTCTTAGGTAGAGAAACATCAAAATGGAAGCCTTCATCTTCCGATAGGCGCTGATATCTTTCCGGATCAAAGCGGTACAACTTTGCAGGGCGATGTGCTACCCCTGCTTGTACTTCTCCCAAATCAATCAACATATCCATTGTCAATATCTTTTTTCTAAAATTTCGTTTATCCAGCTTCTCCTCTAAAATGGCTTCATACAAATGCTGCAATTCGGTAAGCGTAAATTTGGCGGGCAATAATTCAAATCCCACTGGTTGGCGTTTAACCCTTAACTTTAGCCGGTCAAAACAGGCTTTTAATATTTGGTCATGGTCAAAAGGCATCCCACTCACTTCTGACACGGAATGCCACTCTGCCTTTTTGGCGATAGAAGAAGGCGTAACTTTATAATTCCGAATTTTTACTAAAGAATAATAGGCCACTGTTATAACCCGCCCAAAGGGATGCCGATTTACGGAACCAAAAGTCTTTACCTGCTCTAAATAAACGTCACTCAAGCCAGTCAATTCTTTCAAAACCCTTTGAGCAGCACTGTCTAGGTCTTCCTTTTGATAAACAAAATTGCCGGGGAGCGCCCATTTTCCTTTAAAAGGCACTTCTCCCCTTTTTATCAATAACACTTTTAAGTCTGCTTCATCAAAGCCAAAAATAATATTGTCAACCGTAAAGGCAGATTTAAAAAAGGTATCAAAAGCTGCTGTCATTTTTGCCATAAATGCCCTTGGTTAGGAAGAAGATTTTCTAAGGGGCGAAAAATAGCAAATATTCAGTGCTTCTGCAATTGATTGAGGAATAATTAGTGTAAAAATGACACCATGTATAAAAAGAAGGGTCTATTGGTGGGAGTTTTCTATTTTTCTCCAAAGCTTTTGATAATTTCCTCATCATCTTTTCCTAAGTTATCTAAAAGAAATTGCGTATCGTCTGCAAAATCGTCATTGGGGAATTTTTGCAAAAATTCTTCGTACAGTTTCTTGGCAATTTCTTTGTCTTTCAGATCATTATCGTAAGTAAAGGCTTTCAGGAAAAGCGCTTGAGATGCTTTTTCATAATCGGGGTACTGGGCATAAATCCAGTCATATAATTCAATGGCTTGGGGAAAGGCGCGAATAGCTCGCGCCGTTTCACCAGCCTTATGTAGATAGTCTGGACTCAGCGAGTCCTTTGGTTTGAGTATTGCGTATAATTGACAAATCCGAATAAAATCATTCGCTGCTTTAAAATCAACCCGATGTGTCTTTTCGTCATACATCGTGCCACCTAATGTTTGAATATCTTCGACTATAGAACTAGTATTTGCCTGGACAAATTGTTGCGCATCCTGATTTTTTTCGCCATCCAAAAATTGTTGAGCATATAATTTTTTAATAATGCCTGCAACAATTGGGCTTCTTAAATTATTTTCATAAATAGATGCCAAAGACCAAACATTACTCGGCGTACCCGAAGCACTAAAAAATGCTTTTATTCCCTCCATCAAAGTCTGGACAGCATCCGTAAAAGCCTTATTATCTATCTGCAATTGGGCAATATCGTTTATATATGCCACATTTTTTTCCGCATCCATTGGATTCGCCTGAATGGTTGCTCTGTATTCTTCAATTAAAGCTTTTCGAGTTTCCAGTGAAGGGTTTTCAGCAACGGCCTTTTTTAGCATCCCCAATTTTGAATTGTCTTCCTTATTGATTGACTGACAAGCTGTCAACGAAACGATTATAAAAATTAACAAAGTTCTAAAGTCCATATATCATCTTGATTTCAATGCAAAATTACGGCTCTTTTTTGGTTTTGCAAAAACTTATTCCTTATCTTCTTCAATAAAGCCATCAGGATATAGCTCTAATTCTAAAACTTTGCTTTGACTTGCATCATACACCTCTCCCTTAACGGAAGTATTTCCAGTTACTATATGAATAGACCAATCGCTGTCAATGGTAGCCACCGACTGGACTATACTTTTCCCAGATGAAAAGGTGCCTGCAATTACCTTATGGTACAATAAAATGCCCTTTTTACTAAAAGTAACCAAGCGGTATTGATAGTTCATTAAACCTGCTTTCCAGTAAACAATTCCATAAAATCCTTCTGCATTAGGAATGGAAAAACAAGGGACAAATTCTGTAAATTCATCCAACTCACTTTCTTCAATTGGTTCAATGTACTGCTGAATTTCCAATATCGTTAAAGGAACGTTTTTTTGGCTAAAAGCATGGTGCATATCACTTCCGAGCCTAATAGGGAGGTCGATTACAGGAAACTTTTCAAGAAATTGATGAAAGTTTACACGCTTTTCTATTTTCAAATTCATCTCATTTTATTTATGAATATAGAGTCTGATCGCAAAATTAGAATAATTCTAAATAAGATGACAAGAGAACATGATTGCTAACTATTACTTGGTATATTCGCTTTAATAAATACATTTGCATTTTCACAAAAAGCGTCAATCCCAACATAATCAATAACTTGAATCTAGGTAGCAAACAAAATCTATTAATATGAGTTGGTTTGGAAATTTTTTAACATCCTCTATTGGCAAAAAACTCATCATGAGTTTGACCGGTTTGTTCTTAATTATTTTTTTAGTTGTACATCTAGTAGGCAATTTACAACTACTAAGTAGTGACGGTGGCAAACAATTTAATCTCTACGCTAAATTTATGACCACGAACCCCTTAATCAAGTTTATTTCTTACGGGTTATATGCATTTATATTGCTACATTCTATACAAGGCATTCTATTATGGTTAAAAAATCGTCGCGCAAGAGGTAGTGAACGATACGCTGTGCAAAAAACACGAGCCACAGGTACAGTGACGGGACTAGCTAAAAATATGGGCTGGTTAGGGATCATCATTTTCGTTTTTCTGATTATCCACATGTACCAATTTTGGTTTCAAATGAAGATAGATGCGCTACCTTATGCGACTTATGATGGCGTAAGCGTAAAAAATCTTTATGCACCAGTAAAAGCAGCATTTACCAATATGGGGTTTGTAGTTTTCTATATTATTTCTATGATCATTATTGGGCTTCACTTGAAGCACGGATTTCAATCTTCTTTTCAAACCTTGGGTTTAAATCATCAAAAATATACCCCTTTTATTAAAGGCTTGGGTACGGCTTATGCAATATTAATTCCTTTAGGTTTCGCACTTATTCCTTTAATTTTCTTTTTTAGAAATCTTTAGAACAAAATATGCTTATGGCTCGAGGTCAAATCGCTTTTTCATTCCTCAGCCTCTAACTGCAAAAACAAGATATATGGCACTTAAAAATAATGTTCCTGAAGGACCTTTGGCTGAAAAATGGACCAAGTATCGCGGCGCAATGCCCTTAGTCGCTCCCAATAATAAAAGGCGATTGGAAGTAATCGTAGTAGGGACGGGTTTGGCCGGGGCTTCCGCAGCAGCTGCAATGGGAGAACTGGGATACAACGTAAAATGTTTTACCTTTCACGACAGTCCCCGAAGAGCCCATTCTATTGCTGCCCAAGGGGGCATCAATGCTGCCAAAAATTACCAAAATGACGGAGATAGCATCTGGCGTTTATTCTATGATACAATCAAGGGTGGAGATTATAGAAGCAGAGAGGCCAATGTCCATCGGCTCGCTGAAGTAAGCGTAGAAATTATTGACCAGGCCGTTGCCCAAGGTGTACCTTTTGCTCGAGAATATGGTGGCTTGCTTGCCAATCGCTCCTTTGGCGGCGTACAGGTAAGCCGTACTTTTTATGCTAGAGGGCAAACTGGACAGCAACTATTGATCGGTGCTTATCAGGCACTATCTCGCCAAATTTCGCTTGGCAATGTGGCAATGTATAATCGCCATGAAATGCTCGATTTAGTAAAAATAGGCGGTAAAGCAAGGGGAATAATTGCCCGAAATTTACTGACAGGCAAACTCGAAAGGCATGCCGCCCATTGTGTAGTGTTAGCTACCGGAGGCTACGGAAATGTTTTTTACCTTTCTACCAATGCGATGGGCAGTAATGTAAGTGCCGCTTGGAGAACAGTGAAAAGAGGTGCTTATTTTGCTAATCCTTGTTATACTCAAATTCACCCAACTTGCATCCCCGAATCCGGTGATTATCAGTCCAAATTGACCTTGATGTCCGAAAGTTTAAGAAATGACGGACGGGTATGGGTCCCTAAAAAAATTGAAGACGCCAAAGCCATTCAAGAGGGCAGAAAAACGGGCTTAGACATCCCCGAAGAAGATAGGGACTATTATTTGGAACGGCGTTATCCGGCATTCGGAAATCTGGTGCCACGAGACGTTGCATCGCGGGCAGCAAAAATGGAGTGCGATAAAGGGCATGGCGTAGTGCCTACTGGAAGGGGGGTATTCCTTGACTTTGCTTCTGCCATTGAGCGATATGGAAAGTCGGCTGCTCACTCTCAGGGCATACACAATCCCACCCAAGAGATAATCAACAAATTAGGAGTCAAGGTAGTAGAAGAAAAGTATGGGAATCTTTTTGAAATGTATGAAAAAATTACCGGCGAAAACCCATACGTCTATCCAATGAAGATTTATCCAGCGGTTCATTATACGATGGGCGGTATGTGGGTGGATTATCATTTAGAAACCAATATACCAGGCTTGTTTTCTTTAGGAGAGGCCAATTTTAGCGACCACGGGGCTAACCGCTTGGGCGCATCCGCCCTGATGCAGGGATTAGCAGACGGCTATTTTGTGATTCCTTACACTATTGGTACTTTTTTGTCAAAAGAAATCAGAACGCCCAAAATTTCACCAGATGCACCTGAATTTATAACTGTTGAAACAGAAGTTCGCGATCGTTTACAGCAATTGTTCGATATTCAGGGCAATCAATCCGTAGAAAGTTTCCACAGGAAATTGGGCAGAATTATGTGGGAATACTGTGGCATGGCCAGAAATGCAGAGGGATTGAAAAAAGCTCGCAAAATGATTAAGGAATTAAGAGAAACATTTTATAAAGACGTTTTCGTACCAGGCAAACAAGAGGAGTTCAACCCCGAATTGGAAAAAGCTGCCAGAGTAGCGGACTTTCTAGAGCTAGGAGAACTTTTTGCTATTGATGCTTTGAACAGAAATGAAAGCTGTGGCGGCCATTTTCGAGAAGAATACCAAACTCCCGAAGGAGAAGCCCTGCGAGTAGATGATAAATATACCTACGTTTCTGCTTGGGAATGGACAGATGTAAATAAAGAGCCAACTATGCACAAGGAGACGCTCTCTTTTAAAAATGTTGAATTGAAAACGAGAAGTTATAAATAATAATCAGTTTTGAGAAAAAACCATTTCTATTTTAAACTCAAAACTTTAATTCATTTATTATGAAATTAACACTAAAAGTCTGGAGGCAAAAAAGCGATCAACATAAAGGAAATTTTGAAACTTTTAAAGTTGAGGCCAATGAACACATGAGCTTTCTAGAGATGCTGGATGTCCTTAATGAACAATTGGTCCAGGAGAGGAAAGAGCCCATTGCTTTTGAACATGATTGCAGGGAAGGAATCTGCGGAGCTTGTAGTATGGTCATTAATGGACAACCGCATGGACCTATGCGCGGAACGACTACCTGCCAACTGCACATGCGCCATTTTAAAGACGGAGAAGTAATCACCGTTGAGCCTTTTCGGGCAAGAGCGTTTCCTGTCATTAAAGATTTGGTGGTAGATCGCTCTGCATTTGACCGAATTATTCAGGCGGGGGGATATATTTCTGTCAATACGGGGCAAGCACCTGATGGCAATGCTATTCCTATTGAAAAAGATCAGGCTGCAGAAGCTTTTGATGCAGCCGCCTGTATTGGCTGCGGTGCCTGTGTAGCTGCCTGCCCAAATGCTTCTGCTATGCTATTTACTTCTGCAAAAGTGTCCCACCTAACTTTATTGCCACAAGGAAAAGTGGAATCCAAACAGCGCGTGCTAAAAATGGTCAACCAGATGGACGAAGAGGGATTTGGAATGTGTTCTAATATAACCGCTTGTGAGGCAGAATGCCCAAAGGAAATTTCAATAGAAAATATTGCCCGAATGAATCGGGAATACCTCTCAGCAGCTGTAGGCTCTCAAAAAGCTATTAAGTAATAAGCAAGGAAGCAGTCCAGATAATCGACAGTCAACTCAGAAATTAAGAACCCATGAATTCGGCATTGTTAAAAAAATATAATATTGCTGCTCCCAGATATACTAGCTATCCAACAGTTCCTTATTGGCAAAAAGAAAAGCCTAGTGAGGGGGCTTGGATAAAAAATGCGCAACAATCATTTAAGCAAGACCCAAAAATTAGCTTATATACGCACCTTCCTTATTGTGAAAGTCTTTGTACTTATTGCGGCTGTAATAAACGAATAACGAAAAATCACGCCGTAGAACTTCCCTATATTCAAACAGTACTTAAAGAGTGGGGCTTGTACCATAATTTTTTTTCTAAAAAACCAATTGTACGAGAGCTGCATTTAGGAGGCGGTACGCCTACTTTTTTTAAACCAAAAAATCTAGAAACATTACTAAGAGGTATTTTTAAGAATGCCACTATTGCAGATCAGCACGAATTTAGCCTCGAAGTACATCCCGCCAGCACTACAATTGAACACTTGACGGTTTTAAAGTCATTTGGCTTTAATAGAATTAGCATTGGCGTGCAGGATTTTGATGAAAAAATTCTAAAAGCGATCAATCGAAAACAAACTTATGAACAAGTGGAAAATGCTGTAAGGGGAGCTCGAAAAGTGGGCTACGAATCTATCAATTTTGATCTAATTTTTGGCTTACCTTTTCAAACTAATAAGCATATTCTTCGCAATATACAAGCGGTCAAACAACTGCTACCAAACCGCATCGCCTTTTATAGCTACGCCCACGTGCCTTGGATATATCCTGGACAACGCGCCTACTCAGAAAAAGACCTTCCAAAAGGGGCAACAAAACGGGCCTTATACGAACTGGGTAAAAAATTGCTATTGGAAATAGGGTATAAAGAAATTGGATTTGATCATTTTGCCTTGCCCACAGATCATTTATATATCACTCAAAAAACAAAGACATTACATCGCAATTTTATGGGCTATACCCCTTTTAATACTCGCTTGAATATTGCTTTAGGAGTATCTGCTATCAGCGATAGCTGGACTGCCTTTGTTCAGAACGAAAAGAAAATTGAAGACTATATCAAGCGGGTTGACCAAGGCGAATTGCCTTTTTTCAGGGGGCATTTACTGACCCAAGAAGATCAAATTTTACGACAGCATATCCTAAATTTAATCTGCCAATTTGAAACTAGCTGGAAGGAAGAACAATTACGTTGTGAAGGCTTATACCTTGCTTTAGACCGGCTGGAGGAGCTCGAAAAAGATGGGTTGATAGAGAAAAGTACTTCACAGCTAAAAGTAACCCCAATGGGCAAACCCTTTATCAGAAATATTTGTCTGGCCTTAGACGCCCACTACTGGAACAAACAGCCAGAAGGGGCTTTGTTTAGTCAAGTAGTTTGATCCTTCTGTGCTATAAACTTCCTTTGACAGTTACAATGTAAAGAAAAGAATATTTGAACCATTTAAATTAGTTTTTCCACAAATACACATCCATTTTCCCCTTCCCCTTAATTTCCACATTGGGTATTTTCTCAAACTTATGCCTGTCTTTTAGTATAGCATAAGTCAGAGGTGCCACTTGAATACAATCAGCTCTACCATAAGCTTCCATTCTAGCAGCGGTATTCACTGTATCGCCCCAAAGGTCATAAGCAAATTTCTTTTTGCCAATGACGCCTGCTACCACGGGACCAGAACTAATGCCTATTCTTATTTTTAAATCCGTCCCAATGATTTTATTATACCCTTGCAGGGTCTGCAACATATCTTTGGCGAAGGCAAACATCAACTGGGCATGATTTTCCTTTTCTTCAGGCACGCCCGATGCAACCATATAGGCATCTCCGATAGTTTTAATTTTTTCCAATTGGTATTTATCCGTCAAGTCATCAAACTTGGAGAATAAGCCATTGAGGATGTCCACTACTTCTTGTGGGGAAATTCTCTCAGACAAAATGGTAAAACCCACAATATCGGCAAAGAGTATGGAGACTTGCTCAAATCTTTTGACAATGGTTTGGGGACTCCTTTTTAATTGTTCGGCAATGGTCTTCGGCAAAATACTGTGGAGCAAGCGTTCATTTTCTTGAAAAACAATTTCTAATTCACGGGCTTGAGTTTCTGCTTTTTGCAAATCTAACATTCTGGTATAGGTCAAATCGAGGACTTTGGCTAGGCGGATTAAAATATTTGCTTTTTCATCATCTAAGGGTTTTAGACCATCCACCACTAAAGCACCATATTTGATATACGATATGGAAAAATAGACTTCCTCCAAAGCCTCCATTTTTTCCTTTAATTCTTGTGGTGCTTCTTTTATTTCGGGTAAATTAAAGAAAAACTTGTGAAAGGTTTTAATATCTTTTCCTGCGAATTTAATTACGCTGAACTCTAGTCCTTCTTGCCATTCTTTTAAAAAACTGTGGTGAAGTGGATGGTCTATGAGTGGCACTATAAATTCATTTGGAAAGGCTAATCCTCCAAAGCTCTGACTCCATTGTTTATAATTTTTATCTTCTAAATTAAAAATTAACACAAAAGCATTAAAATTATCAAAACCAAGCGTTTGCATTTGTTGGAAAATAACGGCTAATACTTCTGGTAATTCCTCACTATTATGCATCGCCATGGCTCTGGCACGGACTCTTTCCAAAGCTGCCTCTATTTGCGCCTCTCTAGCTTGCGTTTCTGCTTTTTGTAGGTCCAGAAAACGGGTATAAGTGAATTCAAAAACTTTCGCAAATCGAACTAACATCTCCTGTGCCTCTTGTGACAAAGGCTCAAAAGTCATGATATTGATACTTCCTTGGAGAAAAAAAGCATCGGTCATTACCACTCGTTCAGGATTTGAGCGAAATAATTGCTGGTAATCTTTATCATTTTTGACATGGGGCAAGGCCGCTACAAATTTCAAATAGTTGTTTAATGCTTCGCCTTCATAATTGCGAATTAAAATAGGGGTCTGGTTTTTCCAGGCATCATAAAAATTCAACATGGACGGGGTATCCAATGGGGTGAAATGACTACCTGACATAACAGTCCCATCCATACGAGTCATCCACGCTTGAATGACAGGTTTCTCCTTATTAATATGACCAAAAAAAGCTCTCGCTTCTCCTGGTAATAAACCCAATGATTTAAACTGTTTGAAAAAAATAGCAACAGCTTCATTCAATTCACTACTATCTCGCATCAATAAAGTACGGTTTCTGATTTTTTCTAGAGCCGCTTCGATTTGGGCTTCTCTAGCTTGGGCTTCTGCCTTTTGCAGGTCTAAAAAGCGGGTGTAAGTTTGTTCAAAAATTTTAGCAAATCGAATAAACAAGGCATCTTCTTCAAATGGTTTTTCTGTAATGACCAACAGATAGCCTTGTTTAAAAATAGCTGCATAATTGGTTTGAGATTGGGGTACATACATATCCTTAGATGCATGCTTGACTATTGCCTTAATTTCAGGAAGTGCCATCAAGGCATCATTATGTAATTTAAGTTCCTCTCCTTGAATAAATTCGCTGTATAATTCCATTCCCGATTCCCAGGCATGATATAAGTTGTAAATAATTTTATCCAAATTTTTAGGGATATGGATAGGCGGTAACATATTCAATTCAGGACTACACATCCATTGTTCAGGTGGTTCTCGGTCGCATAATACCACCCCAGAAGCCAATATTTCACCACAAAAAGCATTTAACTCTTTGAAAAGCATAGTCGAAACTTCAGACAATTCACTACTCTTATGCATAGCCATGGTTCGAGCTCTCACTCTTTCCAAAGCGGCCTCTATTTGCGCCTCTCTGGCCTGAGCCTCTGCTTTTTGTAAGTCGAGGAACCGAGTATAAGTTTGTTCAAAGACCTTAGCAAAACGAATGAAAATGTCTTTTTCTGGAAATGTTTCGGTAGTAACAATTAATAAATAACCTTTTGAAAAATAAGCAGCATTTAAAATCTGTAAAGGAGGGAAAGGGCTATCCGTATCAATAATTTTATCTAAATTCTTTTGAACACTTGGTTGTGCAGTCAGAAAAGCAAATGCTGCTTGCATGGCCTCCCCCTCCATTTTTTGCGTCAATAAAGCTTCTCCCGCTTGCCAAGCTTTATACATATTGAAATGGTGTGGTTCTTCTTCATGAGGAATATATTGTTGAATGAGTTCTTTACTGCTTCCTACAGACATCCATTGTTCGTCTATAGGATTGTTTTCTTCACATAATACAAAACCAGAGGAGAATACCTTTGCTCCTAATAATTGAATCTGCTCGAATAATACGGCGGCACTTTTGGTTAAATCGGAAGAGTGATGCATAGCCATGGTGCTGGCTCTTACTCTTTCCAAAGCTGCTTCTATCTGCGCTTCCCTAGCTTGTGTCTCCGCCCTTTGCAAGTCAAGAAAACGAGTATAAGACCTACCAAAAGTATCTGCCATTCTTCTTAAAACAAGTCTATCAGCCTCATTAATAGGTTCGGCAGAACTAATCACTAAAGTAGATAAACCTCGAAATACTGCTCCATTAAAATATATTTTTTTGAAATTAGCTTGCTCTAAGTTTTCTCCTCTTTTTTTATCGACATTCGTTTTAATGTGCTGCATCCATTCTTTTAAGTTTTTTCCTTTGAGTTCGTAGGTGAAATCTTTTTCCCCTTTTTTCAAATGCCGACGCAAATCTCTAGAAAATCGAGCATCGTCAACCACTAATGGGTCGGTAGTGGTCAGTATTTTTCCTCTCTCATCCAATGCATCATGCGCACTATACATGATAAAAGATTGCCCCTTTTCATCAACGATGTTGATACTACTACCAAATTGTTGAATGCCAAGTGCATCTAATTGGGAAACCGTAGCCAAGGCTACTTCTGGTAAGTCTTCACTTTTGTGCATTGCCATGGAAGCGGCACGGACTCTTTCTAAGGAAGCTTCGATTTGCGCTTCTCTAGCTTGTGCTTCTGCTTTTTGTAGGTCGAGAAAACGTATGTAGCTCTGCTCAAATACTATAGCCATCCGTTTAAAAAGATTTTCTGCTTCTTTAGATACTTGTAAAGTTTGAAAAAATAAAAATCCACCTTTAAAATAAGCAGCGTAGAAAATTAATTTTGGAGGTAATTCCACCAAATCGTCAAGAATCTTTCTTGCAGCTAGCACTTTTCGTATAGCATCAAAATGCTTACTTAAAGCTTTTCCTTTTAGCGTTTTGATAAATAAGGTTTCCTTGTTTGCTGCTTTTAAAATTTGTCGATGTAGAGGAATCTCTTTATTGGGGAATTCTAGAGGGGGCATTATATTTCCACTTGGATGCGCCATCCAAGCAGTATGTGTCCGTTCATCTGCACTCCATATATTAAAACCACAAGACCAAGGCTCAATTTCAAAGCTTTTTATTTGCAGAAATAAAAGGGCTGCAGTTTCTGATAACTCGTCACTTTGGTGCATCGCCATAGTGCGTGCCCGTACTCTTTCTAAAGCCGCTTCTATTTGGGCTTCTCTGGCTTGGGCTTCTGCTTTTTGGAGGTCTAGAAAACGAATATAAGACATCCCAAAAACCTTGGTCATTCTTCTCAAGACTTTTAAGATTGTCTCAGAAAAAGGTGCGATACTGGTAAAGATAGTGTGTGATAAATCATGAAATTGAACCGTATAGATATACCCTTGTTTTAGTTTTGCTTTTTCTAATCTTAAACCTCTTTCTAAACTAACTTCCTTTTTAACAAAGTCAATCCAGCCTTGTAATTTAGCTCCTTCACAGGTCACGGTAAATTCCTTTACCCCTTTTTTTAATTGGCGAAAGGATTCTTTAGCGAACCAAAAATCCTTGATGCCCAATTCAGAGGCGATGCCAATATCGTTTTCATTAGCAAAATACAATTGATAACTTTCTTCTGCTTCATTAACTAGGTTGATAGAGGTTGCATTAATAGGAATGCCCAATTGTTCGATCTGCTTAAAAAAGGTGAGCGCTACCGTTGCCAACTCTTCACTTTTATGCATTGCCATAGAAGCAGCACGGATTCTTTCCAAAGCGGCTTCAACGGCGAGTGCTCGCTCTAATTGAGCAATTTTAGTATTTTTTTCGTGTAGTAAGTTGTTGGTCACTTGTTGACTCATAGACTGCGTTTTTTGATGGTTGTAGTAGGTGATGGAGAGGAAAATTCTTTATTTAATTTTATCAATTTAGGATTGTTCTAAAGTGCTAATGGTCTCATTTAAAGTTGCCAAAGTATTTTCATTAGCCATTCTATCGTGCTGGGGCAACCTCTTTCGCCTAATAGGCTTACACTTCTTCCAGTTCTCCTTCCTCTATTTTATACTTGTTCCAATTAACTTTTCGCTCCAGGCCATAGTGATTCAAACGGTTATGATAATAATAGAGCAGGTAAAAGTCTTCACTTTCTATATGGCCTTTTTTATTAATTTTCAGGGGTCGGTTCGCATGAAAAACGCCCAAAAACTTAATACCCTCTTCAACCAGGTCTTTAGTTGGCCAATGGATTTCCTCCGATAAGTTTACTTTTCCTTCTTTTTCCAATGCTTGTAGCTCTCTTTGTAGTTCCGCCATCGCACTTTCTACCATTTCCATTGAAAAAGTATAGTCTTCGCTAGGCAAGCGCAGCAAACCAAAAATATCCAAATTTTGATTTTGCATTTTTAATAAATTGAAAACAGTAAAGGCAATGGCATGACTGCACAACACAACATTATCTGCATGAAAACGCTCAATAATACTATTTCCCAAAACTTTAGTAAACTCCCGCTCTCGTTGAAAATCCGTCTTCACTTGTCCGTCAACTATAAAATATTCTTCTATATTGATTGGATTGCCATACTGATCAAAGCTGTCACCTTGCCCATTTACGAGGTTGCCCAAAACGTCTAGCGGCTTTCCAAAGGTAAGCAGTATTTCCGAGCTATTGGAAAAGTATTTCCAGGCAAATTTTAAAATTTTCCGAACACTAGTCGAATTATCTTTTGTCTTTAGATAGCGCTCTTTACCCGTATTTTTTAAATGCTGTTCTATTAAAAAAGGAGCTTCTAGTACGAAATGATAACCAATGATCATGGGCACCACAAATATCTTCTCCTTCTGTCCTTTTTCGCAAAGCGCACGTTGTGCTTCCATAACCGTTCCCAATAAGCCCATTTTTAATTTGTCTTCCAACTCGCCGGAGCGGGAACGCGTTCCCCCTGGAAATATCAAGCTATTCGTTCCTCTTTGAATCGCCAGTGCCGACATCGTTTTTAAAGTTTCCAGATAAATAGGGTTTTTCTTCCGCCTGTCCACTCGGTACGGGCCGATCCGGTTCATAAAATAAGCCGTATAGCCCGTATTAAATAAATTCAGTCCGGCAGCATAGGAAAAATGCGGCAATCCTCCAATAGCATCCATAATATAGCCAATCAAAACAGAGTCCAGGTTGCTAAAGTGGGTTGGGACTACTACTACGGTTCCATGCTTCATCAATGCGCGGACTTTCTCAATTTCGCCGCTTACTTTTAGCCGTTCAAAGAGGCGATACTTGGCGCTATAAATCCGTCCCAAATTTCTTCCTGCAGCAGTATTAAGCAAACGGTTAAAAAAGACAGTCAAAAATTTTCGGGCAAAGCGAAAGGTTTTAATTTGGAAAGTAGCGACAATTTCCTCCGCATAATTATTAACTATGGTATGAATAATTTCTCTATTTACTGTTGCTGCTTGTTTTTCTTCTTTATCCAAGGCTCCCTTGACCAGCTTTTTCTGTATTCTTTTCCAAAATAAGCGTTCATTGGGCGGATCCACTTTCCAAGGTTCTTCCTTAATACGAATTCTTTCTAAATAAATCGTTCTGCCGATCATTTCGCTCACCGATTCTGCTTTTTTTGTAGTTAATTTTGCCGTAGTAACTTCTGTAATCTCTTTTATAAATGCCCGCCGGTCCTGATGTAGCTTATAAATGGGCCAATCTTCCATTTTTTCGTAAACCGGTGGATACACTTTAGTTGTTTTTTTCATTAAAAATTAAATTTTTGTGAATATAGGGAGGCTTTTATCCAAATTCAAAATCATTACTTACTTTGTATCTGAAATAAGGAACAACGTACAAATAAGTTTTACATTTACAAGCGGCTCTTTTGAACTAATTTAAGCAAAATATTAAGCATTAAATGCTAAGTTCTTTTTTTCGATTTCATTTTTACCGAAATGTCAAATATACATGAATCAAAAGTTCGCACCGACCAAAGAGGTATTTATCCACAGTATAAAGTCCTGTCAACAGTTTTTAAAAAAAAGCTCCTCTTTAAAAAACTGTACCGTTCAAAATCTGGATTTTAGAGTTATGAAATTAAATTGGGAAAAAATAGAACTAGAAAATACCACATTTTTAGGCTGTATCTTTTCAATTGAAGACGAAATTATCATTCGCAAAAAGGGAGGCATTATTTTGCAGGCACCCGACCATCTACCCTATCGCCCTTTTAGACACTCCCTATATTCCTGGGAGGAATTGATGGAAGGATATGCTTATGAAAAAGATAACAGCACTGATTTAAAAATTTATCGGCATTTTTCGGAAACCAAATTTAATCCAAGTATCAATGAAGCCCTTTGGCAGCGCATTCATGACCATGCTATGGATGAGGGTTTGCGGACGTTATTGACGTATGATAAAAACGGAATGACCGCTAAAAAGTGCATCGGTTTTATGGGAGGGCATAGTACCAAAAGAACGGATCCTTTTTATGTAAAATCTGCTTATGCAGCTAAAATTTTGACAGAAAATGGCTATTTAATGGTATCAGGCGGTGGTCCTGGCATCATGGAAGCGACCAATTTAGGGGCTTATTTTGCCGGCAAACCCAATCGGGATTTTAGAAAGGCCATTCGGACCCTGCAAAAAGCTCCGTATTATACAGATAAAGATTTCCACCGCCGCGCATTTGAGGTACTGGATTTATACCCCGAAGGAGCAGAGAGCCTGGCCATTCCCACCTGGTTTTACGGACATGAGCCAAGCAATTTATTCGCGACCCATATTGCCAAATATTTTTCTAATAGCTTGCGGGAAGATACCTTGTTGGCGATTAGTTTATATGGTATTATCTGTGCGCCTGGGAGTGCTGGTACCAATCAGGAAATTTTTATGGATGCCACCCAGAATCACTATGGCACTTTCAATTATTACAGTCCTATGGTTTTTTTGGGAAGGGAGCATTATGAGGTAAAGACCTTGATTTATCCGCTACTGCGACAATTGGCATGGGGAAAGCCTTATTACAACCTATTGTATATCACGGACGAGCCAAAAGAAGTGCTTGGCTTTTTGAAAAAACATCCTCCTATACGAAAAAATCAAATTATCAATTGAGGGTACACTGTGAAACTCTGCGTGATTTAGTTATTATTATAAATGCCATAGCTTTTATGGTAGGCTGACTTGTTTTTTTATTTCATTTACAAACATTTCGATTTTATCCAAAACTTTCTGTTTAGGTTTATGATCATCTATCCATGTATGAATATTCCCTAAGTAATTCATGCCCAAATATTCAGCACTATTTCTAAATGGGATAAAGAAGCCTTCCGTTTCCATTTCGTCAGAACCACAGGAAATAGCAACCATATTTTTACCTCTTAATTTTCTTCCGGTTTCTTTTTCAATTTTCAAGCAATCTGTTATTCTATCAAAAAAATTCTTCATGATTCCACTCATAGAATACCAATAAACAGGTGTCATTAATATGATTGTGTCATAAGTGACAATATTCTTAATTATTGGAAGAAAATCATCATTGGCGCTCTGATGTTCGTAGCTATACGGGTTGATAATTTTCGTTTTTAAATCAATAATATCCGCACCTATTTGACTCTTTACAATTTTAGCAATTTTGTTAGTATTCCCTTTGCTTCTCGAACTTCCTTGTACAATTATGTTTCTCACATTACTTCTTTTTTGCTTACTTACAACTCTCACTTATTCTCAGTTACACTCTGCATAGTGCGATTTTAAAATCCCTCTTTTGCTTCGTTTGCAGTATAGAAGTCTATTCAGGATCGCACTTTTCATCCTCCCACCCCTTTCGTTTGGGAATAGCCTTCTGCCCTTAATAATTCAATGATTTTATCTTTCTTATTACCTTGAATAATGATTTCGCCGTCCTTAGTCGAACCGCCCACGCCACATTTTGATTTCAAAAATTTACCCAAGCCTTTCAAATCTTCTTCCGACCCTACAAAGCCCGTTACTAAAGTTACCTCCTTGCCTTTGCGTCGCTTGCGGTCAATCAGCACCCGTAGCTTTTGTTGTTGAGGTGGCAGGGTTGTGGTTTCCTGTTCTTCTTCATACTGGTATTCATAGTCGGGATTGGTAGAATAAACTACTCCGAAACGATTTTTCCTACTTTTTTTTCCCATGCCGGTTGATTTTTTAATTAAAGCCACATTTGACCCGACAGGTCAACAACTCGTTTTATGGCTTCCTTTCTTTTTAGGTAAAGCAAAAAATTAGGCATCAATTATTTTCTCCTAATAAAGCTTTCTCTGATTTAAAAATGTCCTCAAAAGAAGGCAGTTTTTTATAATGCCATTTATTCAAAATTTTTCCGTCTTTCAGCACTACAATCCCCGGATTAGAGCGCACGATAGTTTTTAATAAAATGTCATCCGCTATATAAAATGGATAAGTAGTTTGAACAGCATGCTGAAAATCTCTTACCTTGCTCGCACCCGCCCCACCTGCTACACCATACACCTTCCAGCCTGTTTTTTCGGCTGCTGCCGTAAAAGGATTAACCACTTCGGTAAAGCGTTTGATATAATCCTCCTCAAAGATAAAAACATCTCTGGATTCGGTTCTTTCCTTAATATCTTGTATAGATTTTACCAGAGAAGGTAGGCTTTGCCCTTCAACCAGAACAGTATCAACGGAATAAAGCGTATCTTTGACCGTATAGGTTTCCGTTTTCATACCGTCTTCAGTGTATAGTTTGTGGCAAACCAGCATTACACTATAACCAGGCTCTCCTAATAAATCATCTGTCACCTCGTAGCCTTCTGCGTCTTCAATGGCAAATTCGCTAATTTTGGTAATTGGAATGGCAGGCTCCGTTTTCTTTTGATCTATAATTTCCCATTCTGCTTTTGGATATTTTTTGAATTCCTTCATATAGGTAGCGTTTGGCAAAGAAATTTGTTCTCCAGAGGCTTTATTCTTTAATATCCAATCCGTAATCTGTACATTCGCTTGTGCTTCTGATTCTGCCTCTTTTTGCCCCCTTATATCCGTAGCCACCTTAAACGGGCGAAAATCCGCATGAGGAATATCCCAAACATAGTTGCTCATACAATAGACCAATAACCCAGCCGTAGCTAAACCAACCAAAATATTTTGCACTTTTGGTATAAATAACTGGTGCATATCTTTATACCTAAAAACGAAATATAAAGCGGGAACCATTAAAGCGACATCTTTAAAAAAGGAAATTTTGGGCTCCAGTTTAATAAAATCGCCAAAACAGCCGCAATCCGTCACTTTCATATTATTGGCATTATATGCCCCCCATTTACCAAATTCGAAGAAATTAACCCCTTCTGGCACATAACCTGTCAGATAAGTAAACCCTGTCAAAAAAGTAAAGAAGGCTACCAAACCCAAAAATAACCAACTGGTCAACTTTGACTTAGACCCCATGAGCAACAGGAGTCCCAGTACGATTTCAAATACAATCATGAACACCGAAAAACCAACGGCATACTCGCCCAACCAGGGGAAGATAGGAGCCAAAAAGGACAGGGCGGTATCTGCAAAAGTGGATTCGAATTCGCCAAAATACTGTTCCATTTTATAAGCAGTCCCTAATGGATCAACGGCTTTTACCCAACCGGAAAAAATAAATAAGGCACCACAATAGTTCTGCAAGAAAGTCATCAGCCAGCTTTTATGTCCTTTCATTACACCGCCAATCAAAGCAGTTAAAATAAGCGCAGCAATTCCAATGTAAATTAATAAAGTTGTTAAAGTCATATATTGAATGATTGAATAATTGAGTGACCGGTTATTAAGTAACCAATCACTTAATTGTTTTCCTGAATTAAGATCATTGCAAAAATGGCATAATTGATTATATCTCGATAATTGGCATCCAAGCCTTCTGAAATCAATGTTTTGCCATTGTTATCTTCTATTTGTTTGATTCTCAGCAGTTTCATAAGCATTAAATCCGTGATAGAGCTAATTCGCATATCCCGCCAGGCTTCTCCATAGTCATGATTTTTGGCTTTTAGTAATTCTCTGGTAATACGAATTTGCCGGTCAAAAAGTTCTTCTACTTTATCTACTTCTAATTCATAATTGCCGTCATTTTCCAATTCCAGTTGAATCATAGCAATAATGCTATAATTAATAATGCCCATATAATCCTCTGCAATATGATCTGTTACTTTTTGCGTGCCTTTTTCTTCGATACTTCGGAGACGCATCGCTTTGATGAATAATTGGTCTGTCAAGGAAGTTGGTCGTAAAATTCGCCAGGAAGTCCCGTAGTCCGCTGTCTTTTTAAGGAAAATGGTTTTGCACTTTCCAATGATTTCATCAAAGTATTTAAGTGTAGATTTCAAAGGTTTTAAATTTTTCGCAAAGATAGCTTTTTTGGGCGTGGTAGTGGAATTACAATTTTGTAAATAAACCGTTTAAATAATTGAAAATACCGATAAATCCCCACCCTAATAAGGTAAGGGAATAGGAAAAATATAACCTATCCATTTTGCGGCTTTACTTTGCCCTTCTTCTGCGTTACAAAAATACTCATTATGCTACGGCGGCATAACTCCGTTTTTTGCGCCTTGAATAAGAACAAATTAAAACCACATTTTTGGGTATCTTATTTATCTCCTATTCCCTAAAAACTAAAGTGAGTAGCCCTAAAAACATCAGGTTATCTACTTTCAAAAACAGATTGACAAAAGAAGTTGTTTCATAATCCAAATATCCCAAAAGAACAGCTAGTCCAAAAGAGACAACTAAAAGCCAAGTAGTAATTCTAATTTTATTCATAACCTTCCATTGGAGAGATAAAATTACAATTTGTAAAAAATACCTCTTAATATAGCCAATAATTTTCAAACAATTGTCAATGAGTTGTTAATGATATAGAGCAAATTGCTACTCTACCCTACGAAAAATCAGGAAAAGGGGAAAGCTATATCATTTGTCAAATTTTATTTTCTAAACAAGGCTATTCTCTAACCCATTTTTGAGTATCTAATAACCATATTTTTCCATGCCCGTTTTTTGCCCCTTCGGAACCGACCAAAAACAACCCATTCTTCCAGTGACAAATGCCCTCTGTTTGAGCAAACACAGGCAAATTAATCCGCTTGCTTTTTCCATTAAAAAAATTGTGGTCTTCGTAATCCCAAAATAGCCAGGTAAAAGCCGCATACCCCACTCTTCTTCTATCGAATAAATAACCAACTAAAGCCACAACCTCGTTTTTCTTATCTATGCCTGCACCGGTAATGGTTCCTTTCGTATCAAAAGTTGCCTTCAAATTAGCAATGTGCCGCCCCGCAGCTTTGGGCAAGCTATACAAGCGCGTTCGATTATCCACATGATTTTTTGAAAAAAGATATAAACTATCTCCGGCAGTGATCATGGCTTCGCAATCAAAATTATGCTGGTAGGCGTCGGGGTTAAAATCCACTCGATCAGGATATTCAAATTCAATTCTTCGTGCTAAAGAATTACTTGGTATTGTTTTTTTTGAATCCGGTTTCAAAATCTTAAAAATGGTTAGGTCTTGCCGCCTGCCGCTATTATTGCCAAAGTCACCAATATATAAAAAAGCACTATCCTGGGCGATATCTTCCCAATCTTTGGCAGTAGCCTCTTCGATCAATATTTCTTGGGTTAATTGCCCATTTTCAAGATTCATTTGATATAGCTTAGGAGCATCACCACTATCATTATGCGTCCAAAGATGCCCAGCCACCATAATAATGCCTGAACTCTCCCTCACTTCATCAGGAAACGATTGGATAATTGAAACCGTTGAGTCCGTAGGAAATGTTAGATAAGATGCAGGAATTTTCGCTTTTCTGCTCCGACAGAAGACGCAAAGGAAAAAAAAGATTAACCACGCATTCTTCTGAGAAGGTTGTATGCACATTTTTTGATGCTTTTTCGATTTAAAAGAAAGACATTTTTTTCTTCCAGGAATTTCCAAAGATAGGTGGGAATTAGTAGATTGGAAATTTATTAACGATTTTTCTTGAGAAGGGGAAATAAGGTATAAATAAAATACACACGGTATGTTAAAACGATTTAAGGTCAATGTAGCGGTTCGACAGGTAACCCTGGTGTTAATTATGTTGGGCTTTTTTTATTGCTTATACTATACCAATTTTTATGTGACCACAGCTATTTTGTTGATAGTAGCGGCTTTGCTTTTTTGGGATACTGTCAATTATATGGATAAGACCAATCAGGATTTCACTGCCTTTTTGATGGGTATTCAATACGAAGACTTTTCTGCCACTTATTCCGGCTATCACAAAGGCAGTTCTTTTGGAAAGCTATACGAAGCCTTTAATCTAATTACAACCAAATTTAGAAATATTAAGGCTGAAAAAGTTGCCAATCACCTATATCTACAGACAATTATCGAACATGTGGATACTGGGTTGCTTTGTCTAAATGAAGAAGAGGAGGTCGTTTTAATGAATAAGGCATTAAAAAATTTACTAAAAAAACCCTATTTAAAAGATTTTGAAGCCGTCAAAAAGCTATTTCCTAAACTCTATACTTTAATTGACAAGTTGGAGGCAGGACAAAGTGATTTAATTAAAATTACTATCCAGAATCGACTGTTAGAACTATCTGTTCGGGTGACTACCTTTAAGCTAAGAGATGTTCCCTATAAGCTCATTTCCTTTCAAAACATTCAGTTGGAATTAGAAGAAAAAGAGCTAGATGCCTGGCAAAAACTGATTCGGATTTTGACCCATGAAATCATGAACTCAGTTACTCCCATTACTTCTCTTGCTTCTTCTTTAAATAGCCTATTGGACAACAATCCACAAAATCTTAGTTCAGAGGATTTTATAGATATAAAAGAAGGAATGTATGCCATACAAAAACGAGGAGAAGGCTTGTTAAAGTTCACGGAAACTTATCGTAGCTTGACCAAAATTCCTCCGCCAAAATTTCAATTAGTAGAAGCAGGCCCTTTATTAGAACGCATTCATGTATTATTCAAACCCGTTCTAAAAAAGCATCGGGTGGACTTTTCTTTAGTCCAGCCCGAGAATATGGTCGTATTTATTGCAGACATTGAGTTGATCGAGCAGGTAATTATTAATTTATTAAAAAATGCTATCGAAGCCGTAAAAGAAGCCGCTCAACCCAGGGTCATTATTTCTACCCATAAAAATACGGCAGGTAAAACGATTATTCAAATAAAGGACAATGGAAAAGGAATTGCCCCTGCAAACATGGATCAAATATTTGTCCCATTTTTTACGACTAAAAAAGAAGGGAGCGGCATTGGTCTAAGTCTTTCTCGACAAATCATGCGGCTGCATAAGGGAAAAATTGAAGTTCAATCCATAGTAGGAGAAGGGACAGTTTTTACTTTGAGTCTATAACCATTGCCCTACTTAAGGATTTATTTTACTTTACAGACTTTCCATTTTTTTTGGATTTCTTTTGGTCAAAAGACCCTGGTAATTCTTCCTCAATGAATCGTTTGACCTCTTCCAAGGTTAAATCTTTAGCTTCCTCGCTGGTCATTTTTTTACCATCTTTTCCTTTCGGTAGTTTTACATTGACTTTTCCGAATTTAATAAAAGGACCCCAGCGACCATTTTGGACAGAAATTTTTTCGGCATCCCATTTGTGGATATAGCGATTAGCTTCCTTTTTTATTTTGGCAGCGATCAATTCGTGGGCTTCTTCTTTAGTCAAATTTTTAGGGTTGTATTTTTTGGGAATATTCACAAATAATTTATCCCATTTAATATAAGGACCAAACCTGCCACTACCCAAAGTATAGGGAATACCCTGGTAAGTACCCTGAGGCTCTTCTTCTTTTAACTTGGCGTCAATTAACTCTTTCGCTCGTTCTATACTCAAAGAGATCGCATCCTCTCCTCTTGGAATAGAAATAAACTTTTCTCCAAATTTTACATAAGGTCCATATCTACCCGATCCGATAGAAACTTCCTTGCTTTTATATTGCCCCAAGTCTTTTGGCAATTTGAACAGCTCTATCGCTTCTTCGAAGGTGATCGTTTCTAAAGATTGCCCGGGAGCAAGATTTGCATATCGAGGTTTTTCTCCCTCAGGAACTTCCTCCTGATTTCCAATTTGTACTAAAGGACCAAAACGAGACATCCTTACCAATAGAGTTCTTCCAGAATCGGGATCTTTGCCTAAAATCCGCTCTCCCGATGCTCGACTCGCAGTATCAATAGTTTTTTGAACAGTATTGTGGAAAGGAGCATAAAAGGACTTTAGCATGGAAGTCCACTCTTGGTTCCCTTCCGCAATTTTATCAAATTGTTCCTCAATTTCAGCAGTAAAACCATAATTCATAATATTTTCGAAATGCTCAGAGAGAAAATCCACTACAATTTTCCCTATATCTGTGGAATACAAACGGTTGTTAGTAGTACCTGTTATTTCTACATTCTTTCGCTTGTTAAGCTCCCCATTTTTTAAAGTCAAAATGGTGTATTGTCGCTCTATGCCTTCCCGGCTTTCTTTGGTCACATATCCCCTGCCCTCTTCCATAATCTTACTAATAATCGGAGCATAGGTGGAGGGGCGGCCAATCCCCAATTCTTCTAATTTTTTCACCAGGCTCGCCTCCGTATATCTCGCTGGTGGACGCGTAAATCGCTGATTGCCAGTCATTTCATTCAAGTTCAGTAATTGCCCTAATCTCAAAGGAGGCAACATTCCTTTTGTTTCTCCTTCCTCCTCATCGTCATCTGTTGATTCCAGATAAACCTTTAAGAAACCGTCAAATTTAAGCACTTCTCCATAAGCATTTAATTGAGCATCTGTCATAGTAGAAATATCAATTTTAACGGTTGTTTTTTCTATTTCTGCATCTGCCATTTGAGAAGCAATGGTCCGCTTCCAAATTAATTCATATAGTCGTTGCTGATCTCGATTCTGGGTGACAAACTGCCGATCAATATAGGTGGGTCGAATGGCTTCATGCGCTTCTTGTGCATTTGTTTTTTTGCCCTTGTATCTGCGGAGCTTAACGTATTCCTTTCCATAATTTTTTTCTACCTCATCTGTAATACTGCTCAATGCTATTTCGCTCAGATTGGTAGAATCCGTCCGCATATAAGTAATAAAACCCTGCTCGTAGAGCCTTTGAGCATTAGACATAGTACGCTTGACTGCAAAACCCAGTTTTCTGCTGGCTTCTTGTTGAAGCGTAGAAGTGATAAAAGGAGCAGCCGGTCGTCTTTTTAAAGGCTTTATCTCAATTTTTCCAATAGTGAAATTGGCTCGGCTACAATTTTCCAAAAAGGCGGCTGCCTCTGCTTCTGTTTCGTACCTGACAGGAGACTCCGCCCTCAAAGCGACAACACTTCCTTTTGCATTTTTTACATCAAAAACAGCCGTTATTTTGAAATAAGGCTTTGATTCAAAATTCTGGATTTCTCGTTCTCGCTCTACGACCAGTTTCACCGCAACGGATTGCACTCTCCCAGCCGATAATTTACCTCGGACTTTTTTCCATAAGGTCTCCGATAGCTCAAAGCCCACCAAGCGATCCAATATTCTTCTTGCTTGCTGTGCATTGACTAGGCTAATATCTACTACTCGGGGCGCTTGAATCGCTTTTTGTATTGCCGGTTTAGTAATTTCCCGAAAAACAATACGCTTGGTTTCTTTTTCATTTAAGCCCAATTCCTTACATAGGTGCCAAGAAATAGCTTCCCCTTCACGGTCTTCATCCGTAGCCAACCAGACTTCATCCACCTTATTGACCCATTGCTTAAGGTCTTTTACAATCTTTCTTTTATCGGGAGAAACAATATATTTAGGTTCGAAATTATTCTCAATATTGACCCCTTTCGAGTTTTTTTCAAGGTCTCGAATGTGCCCCATACTGAATTTTACCTTAAAATCCTTTCCCAAATACTTTTCAATTGTTTTAGCTTTAGCAGGTGACTCAACAATTAAAAGGTTCTTTGGCATATTAGTCGCTTTTTAGTCTTAGTGAGATCCTTATCCCCAAAATTGACAAGGATTCAACTTTTTATAAGTTTCAAAAAATTTTTAATGCTTTTTGGGGTTATTCTTTTTTTCAAAAAGACCGATTAAAGGTTATCAAAACGAACTGCAAATGTATAAATTTTGTTTATGTAAAGAAATCATGCCAAAAATTGGGTATTAAAAAATATTGAGAAATTACGAAAAAAAAATGATTTATTTAGCTTTACAAATGCTACACAAAGTACTGATTATCAGTAATTTGATTAAATTATGGGCTAAATAAATTCAACTGTCCAATTTTTTTTATTTTTTTTTCTCGATCTGAACCAAGCAAGCTCTAAAGCATGAAAAAAAACATTTTCTTACTTTTTCTAACCCTCTTTGCCTGTCAGCAACAGGAAAACTCGATTATCTATAACCGCACGTGTATTACTACGCAACATCACGAATTGATTATTGGAAATATTGATGTATATATCAAATATAATGCGACCGATTTTAATTTTCCGGGTTGGGAAGATCTGGCAGAATACGATACTGCTTTTGCCATAAATTCGACTGGATCTGGCTGCATTGATAATTTACCAATCGGCAAGCATTGGGTAGCGGGCTTAGGTTTTGATGATAAGATTCAGCGAAGTGTAAAAGGGAGAATGTTTATCCATATTACCTTTGAACATCCCGAAATTGACACAGTTTTATACATCGGTGAGGAGTAGTGACCAGATTCAGAAAAAAATTGCGGATTAATCAAAGCAATGCAATCTTTACTTCTTGTTCATAATCTACTGTTAAAGCCCTGTTTTTTACTGTTGGATGCAGTAAAAGCCAATGAGCAAGAGGAGTGACCAAAGTGGTTTCAATAGCTCTTTGCAAGGGTCTAGCCCCATACTTACTATCAAAACCAACAGCGGCCAAATGCTCGATCAAGGTTTTAGAAAATTGTAAGCTTATCCCTCGTTTGACGAAGCCTTCCCGCTTTTTCAAAGCTTCCAATTCTTTTAGGGTAATTTGATAAATAGCCCGTTCATCTAAAGGGTCAAAAAAGACAATGCCGTCAATTCGATTGATAAATTCCGGACGAAAAAAACGAGAAAGAGCAGATAAGTATTTCGCCTCATCCGAAGAATGGTCGCTAAAACCAATAGATTTTTGCCTAGAAGCTCCCAAATTGGTAGTCATAATAATAATAGTATTCCTGAAGCTGGTCACTCTACCGTAGGCATCTACAAGCATCCCTTCGTCCAAAACAGTTAACAAGGCATCAAAAATAGAAACATCTGCCTTTTCTACTTCATCCAACAATAAAACTGAAAAAGGTTTTTCTCTGACTAATTGTACCAGTTTTCCGACCTCCCTTCCTGAGCCAATAAAACGATGGATCATACTTGGATGCTGAAATTCGCTCATATCAATCCGAATTAAGGGAGATTCTTTCTGTCCTTTCCCAAAAAAATAATCGGCGAGTGATTGAGCGCTTGCTGTTTTGCCTACGCCCGTTGGTCCTGCAAAAATCAAGGTCTGGATAGGTTTGTAGGGGTTATTTAAGCCTGCTTTAAAAATTTTGACTATGCTGATCATTTTTTCCACAGCCTGTCGTTGTCCAATAATTGTAGCGTGAAAATGTTTTTTCAGATCTTTTTGATCAAGTAAGAGTTCATCTTTCAAAAATAATTCTGGCAGGCCAGTTTGCTGAATAAATTGTTCTATAGCTTTTGCTTTGGTAATGCTTTTTTCCTGAGCTATCTGTGCATTGCTAATACAAGTTCCGAGAAATTTAATAGCCTTTCCCGGAAAACTTTCATAGGGATAATAGCGGGCTAACAGTCGGTAAACTAGCGACAGCGTTTCTTGTGGTATTTTTATTTTTAAATTCTTAGCACTGTAATCTGCCAACTGATTAAGGATGGAATGAATGCGCATTTCGGGCAATTCTTCCATTGCAATAATCTGAAAATTTTCTACAAATCCGGGGAGAAAGCGGCGCATGCTTTCCAATTCTTGTGGGGTGATTTCGCCAATAATTTGCAAGGTGCCTTGCTGCAAAAAAGTCAGTAAAAAAGCAGCTACACTGTCTTCTGCGCCTTGTCCTCCAATTCGAATAAGCTGAATTAAGTCCTGAACCCATAAGATGCCGTTGACTCGTTTCAATTCCTCTACTAGTACTTCACAATGCTCTTGCCATTCCCCCAAATATTTAGTAGAGGCGGTAATGCGTTGAGAGATAATGCGCCAAAAGGTTTTGCCCAATGCTCTTTTGCGTGTTTGGGCAGCCAAACGCTTGAAGGCTTGCTTGAGGACTACGCTCTTGCCCACTCCGTGATTGCCAACGATAAGAACATTTGCCTGTTGCTCAACGAGTTTTTCCATGACTCCTCGTATCTTATCCTCCAATTCCCAAGCAACTTCTGGCAGGCTCTTAAAATTCTTTTTGACAGCTTTAGGAGGTGGATAGGCTTCTGCCAGCCGATGGAGCATGTGGATTTTGGGTTGGCGGGCAAAATTCCAGTGGTAATTAAAATCTCGATCGGTATTTACTTTTAAATGTATGCGATCCAGTTTTGGTGCTGCATAGAGCATCATCCGATGCAACCGTTCAGGAGGCATACCATTCAAAAAAGTAGTACAAAAATGGATGGCCAACGTTTTAAATTGTTTGGCATCATAATAAAAAAAACGCTCCTCTAGTAAGGGCAAAAAACATTCATAGTAGCCTTGCTGGTTTTCTCCATAGACACAAGGGACCGGAATCCGCAAATTACCAGCCATTGGAAAAGTTCCCTGATTTTCTCTGAAAGTCGGCCGAATAGGAATCGCGAGTACTTTCAGTTTCGGGTCAACTATATTGATATGCCAATAATCGTTTTCTTTTTTGTAAATCTGAGTAACATAGCCGCTTATGGCACTTTTAACACTTTCTAAATCTTTTTCAACTACCTGGTAATTCGTACCTACCAAAATGCCCAAAACGGCATTTGTTTTAAGCGGATAGTAAAGCAAGGGGTAGGTTATTTTTTTCATAAAAAAACAGACTAACTCACAGCCAAAGAAGTTATTTTTTGTTTTTATCAACCAAATAAATAGTTATTCGATTGGTCAACTCTATAAGCGTTTCATCAAGGAAGCACAAAAATTATAGCTTAAAGGTAGCGAAGTATTCTAAAAAAGGTTTTATTTGCATCAAAACTAATCGAATTTTATTTCGTACCAGAAGGATTGATAGGTAGAAGTTTGTCAACAGTAGCTGCTTTATAAAATTATTTTAAATTGCAAAACAGCCTTGAAGTAGGACACTTATGCTAAGTAGGAGGAATATCCGCGTTAAAGTAATGCAATGCCTTTATGCCATTAATCGAGATGCAACCCTTGAAGACGACCGGTTGGCTAAAAAGTCATACAATGACAGTATTGAGCAGGCGTTTGAACTATATTTATTCAATGTTTTGCAATTGAGGGAAATTGCCAAATTTGCACTCAAAGACCAGGCTCACCGACATTCCAAGCATTTGCCGAGCGCAGCAGACAAGCAGTTTAAAGCAAAATTATATACCAATCCACTAATTCAATCTACCCTTGATAATGAGGCGCTGAAAGAGGCTATTATAAAAAGCGGTGTTGGTCAATTTTTAACGGAAGACAATACGCGGATTCTATACAATGATTTCGCCAAGACAGAAGAATATAAAGCTTACCTGAAAAATGATAACACCTCTGACGAAGATCACAAACACATCCTGCTTTTCCTCTATAAATATTCGGTAACAGGAGAAGCCTTTAATGAATTAATGGAAGATTACTTTCCCAATTGGTGGGACGATAAATCTCTAGTTATTGGCGCTCTAAAAAAAACGATAAAGGCACTACCTGTCGATAGCGAATATATTAGAAAAATGCGCCCTGCCTATGATACAGTGACAGAATTTGGCGAAGCTTTGCTAATGGACGTCAAAAAAAAGGATGCCGAATTACTAGGCCATATTGAACCAACTCTAAATAACTGGGATGCTGACCGAGTCGCTATTATTGATATGATTTTATTAAAAATGGCTTTGAGTGAATTAATTAATTTTCCAACCATTCCCACCAAAGTTACTTTAAACGAATTTGTAGAAATTGCCAAATTATACAGCACAGATAAAAGTAAAGATTTCATCAATGGCATCCTCGACCGCTTGCTGAAAAAACTAAATAAAGAAGGAAAAATCAGCAAAAAAGGTAGAGGTTTGATAGGGTGAGCTAGTGATTTAAATCTTAAGTTTCTAGTACGAAAGTAGGACAAATCTGCCACATCCTATTGGCGGCATAATGGCAAATTTGTCCCGCATCCTCTGGTGCTTTTTGGCTTTTCAATATGTTGAAAATCAATACTTTACTAAGTTAGCCTCCGCTTCGTCCTTGCATCTGCTGCTCCACGAGTTGTTGTTCATAGATTCGCTTTTCTATAGTATCCATATACCCTTTAGCTTTTTTATTTTTAAAATCTACATAAGCTTTTTGCGCCCAATCCCTAGCATTTTGCAATTTGCCAAGACACTCATTAGCTACTGCCATATTATAGGCAGCTTTGCCCCGTGTTTCGAGATCATAACTTTGTGCAACAATTTGGTTCCAGATTTTAGCGGCATTTTTCCAATCTCTGCTTTCCGCATAGCGAGCCGCCTTTTCCATTTGCGCCTGCTCTATACCTTTGACTGTATCATAATAATTTCTATTGACCGAAACCCAAGTAGGAGCAATTCTTGCGCCGTATAGTTCTCCGGCGATAAAGCTAATATCCCTGGCTACTAGATAGGCCGCTGGCAAATTATCAATCGCTTGATTCTTCGAGCTACCTTGCCCGTCAGAACGCTCATCGTCGCGCGTTGTGAATTCGTCAACGATTACTTTACTTTTAGGATCATACAAACGCCAACCCATTTGAATAGACAATTCGCGATCGGCGACAAAGTAAGTTTCAATGTATTCCTTACCGTCTTTATCTTTCTTTTTTCGCTCCTTCTCTTGGGTCGTGATTTGGCTATCAGAATCATACATTTCTATAGCAATAACGGCATCGGCTCTAAATTCTTCGCAAAGAGCTTTCACTTCGTACCAATTCATGGGCTTAATTAATCTTCCGCTAGCGCTACTGCCCGTTTTTTCGTAGCCCGAATGGACGACATTAAAGCGGGGCGTGCGGGTCAAAGCATCAGCTAAGCCCCCTAGTGCTTTTCGCCTGCCTTCTTTGTCTTGTCCGATTTCTTCTCCTGAAATAGCCCCTTCTAAAAAACTTAAAAACCCTTTGGCCGGTTTGCTTCGATCAATGGTAACAATTGTTTCGATATGTTCGGGAATAAAGATTTCTGCGGGTTGCAACACTTGAATCCTAGTAGTAGAAGAATTGCAATTTGCTCCAATCAATGCGATTAGGAGCAGGTAGAAAATGGGGTTTTGTTTCATCATTTTTATGGCACTTTTAAATTCAACGGAATTTAATGCAAATTTGCTAAAATTATTCCTCTTTTAAAAAAGGCTTTATAATATTAGTCAACTGTTCATACTCTATCAAAAAACCGTCATGTCCAAAATTAGAGTTGAGTTTTCTAAAAATAGCTCCCTCAATATGCTTCGCCAAAAATTTTTGCTCAGATAAAGGAAATAAAACATCTGTTTTTATACCAATAACCAAAGTTTTGGCTTTGATTTCTTTCAAAGCTTTTTTCAAACCACCACGCCCACGACCCACATCTTGCGAATCCATAGATTTTGATAGATAATAATAAGATAATGGTTCAAATCTTTTTCTCAATTTTAAGCCTTGATATCTTTGATAAGAACCGGCTTTATGGTTTTCCATTTTTGAGGTTTGGTCTTGCTGGCTCAATTCGTAAGTATTATAATGACGATAGGAAAGCATGGCTATTGACCTGGCAGCTTCCAATCCTCTAAAACCGGCATTCGGCTTATTGGAAAACAAAGTAGGATCTGCCTCCAGAGCCATTCTTTGACTTTCATTAAAAGCAATTCCCCAGGGGGAATGTTTGGCATTGGTCGCTATTGGAATAATTTTGTCAAATAAATTTGGCTCAATAATAGCCCACTCCAATACCTGCTGTCCTCCCATAGAACCTCCCAAAATTGTATTTATTCTGTTGATTTTTAGGTGCTTACAGAGAATTTGGTACGCCTTTACTATATCTCGAATGGTTATTAATGGAAAGTCTTTACCATAAGGCTTGGAGTTAAGCGGATTAATACTGGAAGGGCAAGTAGAGCCATAACAAGAACCAAGCATATTGGCGCAGACGATAAAGTACTTTTGGGGATCTAATAATTTACCTGTCCCGATCAACCCACTCCACCAATCAAGCGCATCTGCATTAGCGGTCAAAGCATGACAAATCCAAATGATATTATCCTTTTGAGGTGATAGGGTCCCGTAAGTACAATAGGCAATATCCACTTCAGGGAATGATTGACCACATTCCAGTAGAAATTCTTGTTGATATTTTAGGATTTTTACCTCTGTTACTTTATAATTATCAAGCAATAATTTGTTAATAGTTACGACATTTTGCATTAAAGATTTTCTTTGGCTGAAACCTAACCACCAAAGCGTCCTAAATGTAAATATTGGCTGAATTCAAAGAATCGCCCTTTTCAGACGGAAATAATCAAACTTGTTAAGTCGCAAAATTTGTTTTTATATTTCCAAAATGACTCGCATCTAGCAAGTGTTGGCGGGATTTGGCACCGATGCTTCCAGAAAGAAACCGGTTGCCAGGGTTTCACAGAGCCCGTTCTCTTCACCCTTCTCTATAAAAACCCAAATTATTGGGTGTGAAAGATAGAGGAATATTACTTTTACAAAACTTTTGTAAGAGCTGAGCTGTAAAGCTAGTAGCTTTTCCTTAATTATTCAAACTTTGATGTTTATTTTTGAATTAAAACTTTCTTAAAATTATGACGATTGAATTGACCCGAGCAGACCATGCGTATCATTTTATATCGAGTAACGAAGCGGGCAATGTGGTGGAATCAGACGGCTCACCTTCTATTGGCGGAAGCAATAAAGGCATGCGCCCCATGCAAATGGTTTTAGCAGCCTTAGCGAGTTGTAGCTCTATTGATGTTGTTCTATTTTTAAAAAAACAGCGGCAACAACTCGACGATATTCAAGTAACCGTTACTGGAAAACGAGCGGACGGACAGGTACCGGCCGTTTTTACGGATATTCATGTACATTATAAACTGTATGGGCCGATAAAAGAAAAAAAAGCAGAAAAGGCAGTTTCTCTTTCCATGGATAAATATTGTTCTGTTTCTAAAATGCTGGAAAAATCAGTGAATATTACTTATAGCTTTGAGGTATCTAGCTAATGGCAAAAAAAATACTATTGACCAACAGAGGCATTCATGCTTACTTGCCAAAAAAATTAAGCAAATTAGGTTTTGAATGTCATTTTGATTATAGTTCTTCCAAAGAAGAGATCGAGCAAAAGATTGCTGACTATTTTGGGCTTGTAATGAAGAGCCGTTTTAATGCCGATAAATCTTTTTTAAAAAAAGCCAAAAATCTCAGGTTTCTTGCCAGAGCAGGTGTGGGATTTGAGCATATTGACATAGATTTTGCAAAGAAGAAAAATATTAAAATCATCCTTTCTCCCGAAGGAAGCAAGGACGCTGTAGGGGAGCATGCCGTAGGGCTGTTATTATGCCTTCTTAACAATTTGGTCAAAGGAGATCGGGAAATTAGAGCAGAGAAATGGACTAGAGAACCTAATCGCGGTATTGAAATAAAGGGAAAAACAATAGGGATTATTGGCTATGGAAATATGGGACAATCATTTGCCAAAAAGCTCTCGGGCTTCAGTGGGAAAGTAATTGCTTATGACAAATTCAAAAAAGGCTACGGAGATAATTATGCCAAAGAGGTTTCCTTGAAAAAGATTTTAAAAAAAAGCGATATTATCAGCTTACATATTCCATACAGCCCTGCTAATCATTATTTTGTAAATAGGCAATTTTTTAAAAATTGTGAAAATCCAATTTATTTAATCAACACAGCCAGGGGGCTGGTTTTAAACACAGCAGATTTGGTAAAAGCGATGAAAAAAGGAAAGGTTTTAGGTGCAGCTTTGGATGTACTGGAGTATGAAGAACAGTCATTTGAAACCTTTAAAAAAAAGAAACGACCAGCACCATTTAAGTATTTAATTCAATCAGATAGGGTTGTATTATCCCCTCATATCGCTGGTTGGACACAAGAGTCAAAATTAAAGCATGCACAAACCATCGTTAGAAAAATCATGCAGCTTGTTTCTGTATTTTTTTTCTGCTTTCCCAGTCTAATTTTTGCTCAAACAGTCCCTCGATTTGTCCCTGATGATTTCCAATTGGACCCGCAAGATGTTGGTTGTATTTGCACACCAGGCGTAATTAATAAATCCAGAGGAAAAGGACTTTTGATCGATTACACGATAACTAGCGGAGGAGATTTCACACCCGACGTAGTGGATGCAGGGGTCGTTCCAAGCAAAATCAATCATTTGGGTTTATTAAAATTGCGACTAAAAGCTCCGATATTCGTCCGCCCTCGTACTAAAATATTGCTTGGACTGGATCATTTCAGAGAAAAATATCGCTTTGATTTTATCCAACCCCTTTTTGCCAAGCAGTTAAGTCTTCTGGATGATAAAATCCTTAAAAGTACCCGATTGACCCTATTCTGGTTGCAGTCTATCGGAGAAACAAATTATCTCGGACTACGGGCAAGGGTTTCTTATAACGGTAATTATCAAGGCGTTCTAAAAACGGACAAGTTCTACCGCCTGATTAAAATATCCGGCGTTTGGGGAATAAAAAAAAGAGAAGACATCGAATGGGGGATTGGCTTGTTGTACTCTGATAATTTTGTCAATAAAAACGTACTGCCCTTCCTTTTATACAATAATACTTTTAATGAGCGATGGGGTGTAGAAGTCGCCTTTCCTGTATCTGTCCTCTTTCGATACAACTTCAACCCCAGAAGTTTGCTGCTTTTTGGGCCGGAGTTTTCTAATGCCAGCTATGCTTTAAGAGGAGAAGACAATCCAGTACAAGAAAATGACTATTTTTTCAGGCACACGGAGATCCAATTTTCGGGTAGGTATGAGCAGCAGATTTTTCCTTGGATTTGGGGAACGATCCAAACGGGGTTCCAAATTAACTTTGACTCGGAAATGGAAGATGCAGGGAATCCAGAAAATTTGTTTGAACCCGATTTAAAAACAGGTGTTTTTATTCGGTTTGGACTATTCTTATCGCCACCAGATTAGACGGAACTAAAAACTGGCTTAGTGAGCAAACGAAAAATCAGATTTATTATTAACCCCTTTTCCGGCTTGAGCCGAAAAAAAAACGTCCCTGCGCTAATTCAAAAATATCTGGACCACAATCAGTTCGACCCCGATATTACTTACACCCAATGGCCGGGTCATGCTACTGATTTGGCGAAGGAGGCTGCAGAAATAGGTTTTGATATCGTAGTGGCAGTAGGTGGCGATGGTTCAATCAATGAAGTAGCTTCTGCTTTGGTTCATACAGATGTGAAACTGGGCATTTTGCCAGGCGGATCGGGCAATGGGTTTGCCATGCACTTAGGGTTGGGAAGAAGCATAAAAAAATCCATTAAAATCCTGAACAATGCAAAGGTAATTACTATTGATACCGGGCAGTTAAATGGCCGTCCATTTGTCAATCTAGGTGGAACAGGTTTTGATGCTTTGGTAGCCTATAAAGCCAAGAAAAGTACGCTTCGAGGCCTGTGGGCTTATATTAAATTTGCCACCTTAGAAGCTTGGAATTATCAAATAGAAAAATATACCTTAATAGTTGATAATCAGCAATTTGAAGAAGCATGCTTAGTGATAGAAGTAGCAAATGCACAAATGTTTGGTTACCATTTTATCATTGCACCGCAAGCAAAAATGAATGATGGTTTATTAGATATCATAATGATAAAAAAGGCACCCAAATGGCGATACCTTTTAAGCCTTTGGCGGTTTTTTAATCGCACTGCTCATAGAAGCAGCCTAGTGCAAACTCTTACTGGAAAAGACATCAAAATACATAGCACAAAAGCCCTGCCTGTTCATTTGGACGGCGAGGGGTTTTATGTTGAGGAAGTCTTGCATTTTACTATAAAGCCACTTTCCTTGAAAGTGATGGTTCCGTCCTAAACCCCTTCTTATGTTCTATTGAAAATTAATCGCTCTCCCTTTTTTCCTTCAAAAAATTGCCCATTTTGATAGGCTAGATGACCGCTTACAATGGTGTGCAACACTTTTCCTCTTACAAATTTATTCTTAAAAGGAGACCAACCGCATTTATAGTAAATATTCTCTTTGGTCACTTTCCATTTTTTATTTATATCAACAATTGCTAAATCTGCCCAATACCCTTCACGAATAAAACCTCGCTTCTCTATCTGAAAACAAATGGCAGGAGCATGACACATTTTTTCTACTATTTTTTCCAAACTGATTTTTCCTCTATGGTAAAAATGCAGCAATACATTCAAAGAATGTTGAACTAAGGGAACACCCGATGGAGCTTTAAAGTAGGTCCCTTGCTTTTCTGCCCAAGTATGGGGCGCATGGTCCGTAGCAATAATATCCAAACGATCGTCTAATAAACCCGTCAATAGTGCTTGTTGGTGCTTTCGATCTTTTATCGCTGGATTGCACTTAATTTGAGTGCCAAGTCGGTCATAATCCTTACTATTAAAATATAAGTGATGGACACAGACTTCTGCTGTAATCCGTTTTTCTGCCAAAGGAATATCATTTCTAAATAAGCCTAGCTCATCTCTGGTAGAGATGTGTAAAATATGCAAACGCGTGCCATATCTTTTAGCTAAGCTAACCGCCAGGGAGGAAGATTTTAAACATCCCGCCGCACTCCTTATTAAAGGATGTTGATTAATCGGTATATTTTCTCCATACTTGGCTCTAAATGCGGCAGCATTTGCCCGAATAATTGCCTCTTCTTCACAATGGGTAGCAATTAACATTGGAACTCGGGAGAATAAAGCCTCTAAAGTAGTTGGATCATCCACCAACATATTCCCTGTACTTGACCCCATAAATACTTTGATCCCACAAACATGCTCTCTGTTAGTTTTTAACACCTCCTCCAGGTTATCATTAGCAGCTCCCATGAAAAAGGAATAATTTGCTAGAGATTTTTGGCGAGCTATCTGGTATTTCTGTTCCAATAACTCCTGTGTCAAGGTAGCTGGCTGAGTATTGGGCATTTCCATAAAAGAAGTAATACCACCCGCTACTGCAGCTCGCGGCTCCGTATATAGATCCGATTTATGAGTCAACCCTGGTTCTCTAAAATGTACCTGGTCATCTATAATCCCGGGCAAGCAGTAATTGCCTTTTCCCTCGATTTCTATATCTGCTCTTTGGCTAATAGAAGACGCTATTTTTTCAATAAAGCCATCTTTAATATAAATATCGACAGGTATAATTTCTCCTTCATTGACGACCTGTACTTCTTTTATCAGGATTGATTTGAGCATTGATATTAAAAATTTTTAACAAAAGTAATCTTTTTTGTTTTTCTAATAATTCCCCGAAAATCCATCACAAAATCCCACTTTTCTATTTTTGCCAGCCTTTCTTTTTCCTATTTTATGGCTATTTAAAATTGCAATTTTTAAATTAACACTGTCACAAATAATGAGAAAAATGGAGAGAAAGTATAGAATTTTCTCCTTAGGCTGTTTTTTCCTAAGATTAACTTAATTAAAGAATTTTTTATAAAATATATTATTACTTGATTTTATTCGTAAAAAAAATATTGGACTTTTTTTATTTGCTTTAACCAATTGATTTAGAAAGATTTGTCCTTTATTTTATCTATTGGAAAGAATCTGAGTGACATCTGTACACTTGCTTCGTGTCTTAATCACCCCTATATTTGTGACATCATTTCGATATAAACCTCTCACACTAAAAAAATTCCTCCGAGATTTTCCCCTCTTGATTAGAAACAAACTTAAATTGGTTCATTGATTTTATGCAAATTTCTGTCTTTAGCCAGATTTTTTCCTCTTCGATAAATTTTAAAATTTCGAAAAAGGCTATAAGAAAGATGTTTATTTACTACTTATGACGAGAACAACAATTTGAAAGCAGCAACAGATTGGCTGTAAAAAAAAAAAATTTAACCCCTTAAAAGAGAAGCGCTGCAGTTGCCCTATTATATCCGGGGCGAGATAAGGACAAATCAAAAACAAACAACATTTTCAACATTTGTCAATCAGCTTGCAACAAAGACTACACAGCGGGGCATCGTCATCGATAGTTTTTCGGTGACGTATTTCCCCAATCCACAGTGACGGCGAATTTTATGACATTATGAGCAAAACAATTGACGAAAATTTAAAATTTCCCCCCTAAAGAAAAATTTACTGAAACCTAGTCTGACACAAAAAGCACTATAAATCGGGGAAGGAATTTAGACAGAACAAACACTTTTTTTAAAACAAAACAGTCTAATTTCTTCCCTACTTTTCCCAACACCTGAAACAATAAAATAAGTAGGTTATTAATACGATGGGATTTACTTGACGAAAGAGCTTTCAGTTAGCTGGAAGCTCTGGTCAAATTCCTCTTGGAGTAATTGTGGAATAACCAAATTAAAGAAGTAATAAGTAGGTTATTAATACGATGGGATTTACTTGATGTGAGAGCCTCTGCTTTGCAGGGGCTTTTTTCTTTTGTATTTACCACTTTTCTCTCCTACTACTATTGTATTCTTTTAAAATAAACTTACCTTTGCGGTGGCGAGATTCCTCGACTAGCTCCCTCTGAATTCCCCCAGGTAGGAAACTAAGCAAGGGTAGGAGGTTGTAGCAGTGTGATGGGATTTCGCCTTTTTTAGGGGATGTATTTTTCGACCTTTTTTTTCCAAATCACATACGCCGCTCCATTTAAGTGAATGCCATCTGCGGTAAATTTGGCATCCAAGTTTCCATTTTTATCTGTTAATTCATTATGAATATCCAGGTAGAAAATTTGTGATTTTTTAGCAAAATCTTTTAAATCTTTATTCAACAACCGAATTTCTCGATTACTAAAAACAGTGTTCTTTACCTGTGGGTTAACAGGCAAAATGCTTTGTATAAACAATTGAGTATCAGGTGTTTGTTTTTTTATCTTTTCGATAATTTCTCGATAATTTTGAAAAATTTCAAGGCGATCTATAAAAAGAAAATCATTTACACCGATCATTAAGAAAATAATTATAGGTTTTTGGTCAGTAATATTTTTCAGTCTATTCAAAAGTCCCCAGGTAGTATCACCAGCGATGCCTCGATTCTTTACTTTGGGATTATTCATCAATTCTTCCCACTGCCCCTGTTCAGTAATACTATCACCTAAAAAAACAATACTTCCTTTTGTGGAGGGCAGTACCTCGAAAAGATGTTTGCGGTTTTCGTATGTTCCAGCCAAGCCATTTGAATGAATCTTATGGATCATAAATTTAATCCCTCCCAACCTCTGTATTAGAAAAAGCAAAGCCCCCGCCAGTAATAAATTGGCAGCCAACGAAAAGATCAATAATTTTTTCCAACCTTGCATAAAATTGTATTTTTGTTTTTTTAGCGCAAACGGCCCGCCAAATTAGGAAATAGTAAGTACATTTGAACAACTTACAGAGATAAAAAATCAGATGGGCAACTTTGTGCTAGTTAATTCCAAAAAAAAATGATTTTTTTGTATATACTTATTTTTTCCTCTTTATTCTTTAGCACCTCTTGCAATAGGAAACCAGAGCAAGTACATACTACCTACGAAAACCCTGCGATGTGTTATGAAATAGATGATAAGGCTCCATTACGCTATTTGAACCCCAAGATACTGGAAGAAATAAAGGCCATCCCGCCAGACCTTAATCAATTGTCCACTAATACAGGACATGGTATTCATTGAAGGAGGAGCCTTTCAAATGGGTGGCGATAATGAACAAGCAAGAGCAGATGAGTTCCCTAAAATACCTACTAAAGTCAGCGACTTTTGGATGGATAAAACAGAAGTAACTAATGCTCAATTTAGCGCATTCATTAACGCAACAGGCTATAAAACGATTGCAGAAAGGAAAGTAGATCTCGAGGAGATCATGTCCCAGTTGCCGCCGGAAACACCCCCGCCACCAGAGGAGGCTCTTCAACCATTTGCATTGGTCTTTGTTGCTCCTGAAAAGCAAGTACCCAATAGCGCTCACTTTTGGTGGAAAGCAATCAAAGGGGCAAATTGGCGACAGCCACAAGGGCCAGGCAGCAACATAGAAGGAAAAGAAAACTATCCGGTAGTGCAAATTGCCTGGTACGATGCCCTGGCTTATTGCAAGTGGGCAGGAAAACGGCTCCCTACGGAAGCGGAATGGGAATACGCTTCCAGGGGTGGAAAAAAAGGAAAAATATATCCATGGGGAAACAAAAATATCGAAATGGGAAAAGCAAGAGCTAACTACTGGCAAGGGCCATTTCCTTACAAAAATGAAGTGCTGGATGGTTTTGAACGGTTGGCCCCCGTTGCTACCTTTGCTCCTAATGGGTATGGCTTATATGATATGGCGGGCAATGTCTGGGAATTATGCGCCGACTGGTATCATGCCAATTATTACCCTTATCGTCTAAAAAATAAGATTATAAATAATCCTAGGGGGCCTGGCAATAGCTTTGACCCAGATGAACAAACCATACCCAAAAAAGTCATTAGGGGTGGCTCTTTTTTATGCAATGATGCTTATTGTTCTGGTTATCGAGTTGCGGCTAGAATGAAATCGAGTGCAGATACTGGCCTGGAACATACCGGATTTAGATGCGTGCGGGATAAATAACTATTTAAATAATTTTACAATCAATCACTCATTTGTTCAGAATGATAAAATTAAGCAATATTTCAACCAAACCACCAGAAACTGCCAATAAGCCGGCGATTAAAAAAGAAACCCGCGAATTATTAGAAAAACTGAAAGACTTACAATATTTGTTGAATGCAGAAGAAAAGTACAGCTTATTAGTCATTCTGCAAGGCATGGACGCTAGTGGAAAAGACGGAATTACTAAAAAGGTTTTTGGAGCCTGTAGTCCCGGTGGAATCAATGTCCACTCTTTTAAAAAACCAACTGATGAAGAGTTTGCCCATGATTTTCTTTGGCGTATCCATAAAGTCGTACCTCGCAAGGGAATGATCGTCGTATTTAATCGCTCTCACTACGAAGATGTTTTGATTCAGCGAGTACATAAATGGATTACAGAGGAACATGCTGAAAAGCGTATTGCAGCCATCAATGCTTTTGAGGAATTATTGGTGTTTGACAACAAAACCGTTATTCTAAAAATTTTACTTGCATTTATCCAAGGATCAACAAGCGATCGAATTGCAACAACGAATAGATGAAAACAAAAAGCACTGGAAGCACAATGATAACGACTGGAAAGAACGAGCACATTGGGACGAGTACATGCGCTGCTACGAAGAAGCCATCAATCAGTCAAGTATCCCTTTGGCAAATTATCCCGATGGATGAGCGGTGGTATGGGCAACATCTAATTGCTAAAAAAGTAGTGGAAACCTTACAAGGGCTGAATATGCAATTTCCCGAATTAGAATCTTCTATGACCATAAAGTAAGAATAGGTGCTGTTTTTGATATTAAAATGGCAAGTTATTCACATCCACATTGCCCCCAGTAAGGATCATTCCTATTTTTTTACCCTTAAAACGCTCTTTTTGTTGTAAAAGTGCCGCAAAAGGGACGGCGCTGCTGGGTTCAATAATAATTTTCATCCGCTCCCAAATTAGTCGCATAGCAGCAATAATTTCTTCTTCTGAAACTGTAATAATGTCATTGACATATTTAGAAATAATCTCAAAAGTATAAATTCCCAAATTGGTTCGCAAGCCATCTGCAATAGTATCTGTACGGGTATTATGCTCCATTTTTCCACTTTTAAAGGAACGATAGGCATCATCTGCCCATTTTGGCTCTGCGCCAATAATCATGGCATTGGGCAATAAATAATGGGCACTTAAAGCCGTGCCGCTCATCAACCCCCCTCCTCCTATAGGAGCAAAAAGGACTTCCAAATCAGCTACTTCTTCGATCAATTCCTTCGCACAAGTCGCTTGCCCAGCGATCACATCATAGTTATTATAAGGGTGTAAAAAGGTTGCTCCAGTTTTTGCTGTGACTTCCTCCAGAGTCGTTTCTCTGGCCTCTAAAGTCGGTTGACAAGTAATAATCTCTGCGCCATATTCTTCTGTCGCAGCCCTTTTAATCGCAGGAGCATTGGAAGGCATGACGATATAGGCTTTAATGCTATAATTTTGGGCGGATAAAGCCACCGCTTGTGCATGGTTTCCGGAGGAGTGAGTTGCAATTCCCCTAGCTCTTTCTTTTGAACTCAAAGCCATGGTAGCACTAATTGCTCCCCTCATCTTAAATGCGCCTACTTTTTGAAAGTTTTCGCATTTGAAATATATTTTTGCTCCGCTAATTCTATTGATACTGGAAGAAGAAATAACAGGTGTGTTATTAATAAAAGGATCAATGGCTGCATGTCTATTGTCTATATCCTCGAATGTGGGAATATTTTGTAATTTCATAAAAACAAAATTATCGGTTTTAAAACAAAGTCAGCTCAAAATTTGACCCATTCCAAAGGTTAATACAAAAATGACCGTCGAAATAGCCATTTGTTTTAAATAGGGGTCTAGTTCCATTGCTATTTGTTTAGTCCGTACAGCTTTATAATTAATATATAAAAAAGGAATAGTCAATAAAAACAACAATTGCCACCAATTATGAAAATTTAATAATACAAAAATGCTCGCCAGAATGATCGCTCCAGCCAATAAAAACAGATGATAAATCACCGCTTTCTCTCTACCTAACCTCACTGGAATAGAATATTTTCCAGCTAATTTATCAGACTCAATATCCCGAATATTATTGACATTGATCACGCCAACCGTTAAAAAACCCAGAGAAGTAGCGGGTAGCATATAAACAGACTCAAAAGTATGCGTATGCAGATAATAAGTCGCCAAAGTCGCCACCCAGCCAAAAAAAATCAACACAAATAAATCCCCAAAACCTCGATACCCATAAGGAAATTTCCCACTTGTATAAGTAATTGCTGCAATAACTGCTGCAATGCCGATAACCAGAAAAATGAGGAAATCTTCCATAGATTGAATGGCGTAAACTAGTAGGGCAATTCCCGAAAAAAGCGATAGAGTACTTAATAAAATCATCGCATTTTTCATAGACTTTTTACTGATTGCCCCAGACTGAACAGTGCGCATTGGACCGGTCCGTACTTCACTATCCGCTCCATGAACAGCATCTCCATAATCGTTCGAAAGATTGGATAATACCTGTAAAAAAACAGCCGTTAAGGTAGCTAATAAGAACACTTTTAGGTCAAAACTCTGGTCTTTGGCAGCTAAAAAACTTCCCATACCAACGCTGGCAACAGCCAAAGGCAACGTCCTTAATCTAATTGCAGTAATCCAATTTTTCAATGCCATGAAAACCTAATTCTAGTATTCAATAATATCACAGTCAATATTGGATGCTCATCACTTTGTTTAATAAGTTCCAAATCAACACTACCCTTCATTTAAGCTAACTATTTTGTACATTCACCACCTAAAATCCCTACAAAATATGGATTCTCTCCGTATATATCCGCCATCCAAAGCTCTTCTTTTTCATAATTATTGAACTCTTTGTTGGAAGGTACGTTTAAAAAAGGTTTATACCAAAGTAGTTTTGTTTATTTAGTGAATACTCGAACCCACTAATGGTGATGTGCTATGTCAATGATAATAAGCGTTTCATTTTGCTTCAGATCAGGTTTGTAAATATATCTTTTAATTATTCCTTGTATTTTCGCTACTTTTACCCAAAATAGGGAGACGACATTAATTAATCCCCTAATTTAAGAACAATCCAAGAAGAAATAACTTTATTATTTTATTAGATAATTAAAAAACAAATTTAAACAAGGCTTTTTTATGAAAAAACAATTTATTAGCTTTTCTAACTTTAAAGGAGATTTATTTGGAGGTATTACGGCAGGTATTGTTGCATTACCCCTAGCACTAGCTTTTGGACTCCAATCGGGACTAGGAGCAGCAGCAGGGCTTTATGGGGCTATATTTATCGGTTTTTTCGCTGCTCTTTTTGGCGGAACCAACACCCAAATTTCTGGACCTACTGCCCCCATGACAGCAGTAAGCATGGTCATTATTGCAGGAATTGTAGCCGCTAATGAAGGGGATATAAGTCGAGCCTTGCCCTCTATTTTAATAGTCTTTCTACTAGCAGGGTTAATACAAATTGTTCTAGGCTTTTTGAAAGTCGGGCAATATATTCGCTACATTCCATATCCGGTAGTATCGGGGTTTATGACGGGGATTGGCTTGATTATTTTGATTACACAGATATTACCTATACTGGGCTATTATCCGAAAGAAGATGTGAGTTTTATAGACAAATTTGTCCCCCAAGCGGAAGAAGTAATGCTCGAAAGGATATTGCGAGAGGAAGCTGCCGAAGATATTTTGGTTTTAGAGGATTTTAAAGAAACCGTGAAGCGCGCAGGAGATATTACTCGGGAAGAGATATTGCAGGAAGCAGGAGCATTGGCTTCCAATAATGCTTCTGGGGTTATTGGTGCGCTTAAACTAATGAGTCGAGCAATAGGAAACATCAATTATATCGATTTGATATTGGGCTTGCTCACTATTATCATTATCTATGGGTTTAAACGCATTACCAAAGTAGTACCTAGCACCTTGGTCGCCCTTTTAGTGGTTTCAATAGGGGCATTTTTTCTTATTCCGGACTATCGGACTATTGGGAATATTCCGAGCGGTTTTCCACTTTTGCATCTCGAGATTTTTACTGGATTTCAGCTAAGTCAAATTCAACCTTATATTCTGACAGCTGCTTCCCTTGCAGCTTTAGGTGCGATTGACTCTTTGCTTACTTCCATTGTTGCAGATAATATGACCAAAACCAAGCATGATCCTAATAAAGAACTAGTGGGTCAAGGCATTGGGAACTCCATCGCGGCTGTATTCGGAGGTATTCCTGGCGCAGGTGCCACTATTCGAACCGTTGTAAATATTGACTCTGGTGGAAAGACCAAGCTTTCGGGCATGATTGCTGGTTTATTACTTTTAGTGATCCTTTTATCTTTAGGTAATTTAGCTTCTAAAATACCGGCAGCTGTATTGGCAGGTATTTTGGTTACTGTAGGAATTGGCGTAATAGACTATAAAGGACTTCGACAGATTCGACAATTGCCTTTAAGTGAAGTAGTGGTCATGTTTTTGGTATTGGGTTTAACCGTATTTGTAGGCTTAATAGAAGCCGTGGCTATTGGGTTGATTTTGGCATCTATTCTTTTTATGAAAAAAATATCCGATGTAGTGGACCACCGCACTATTACCGCACCTTTAAGAGAATTTTCCAGAGAAATCTCATGGGCGGACGAAGGAGATATGATTGATCGCTATGGGAAAAGAATTTATATCAAACACCTACACGGCCCATTGTTCTTTGGTTTTGCTTCCAGATTTCAAGATATGGTAAAAGCACTGCCGGAGGTAGAAATCGTAGTCATTCGAATGGACCGAGTGCCTTATGTAGATCAATCTGGTCTTTACGCTATGGAAGATGCCATTATGGATTTACAAGCCCAAAACATCAAAGTCGTATTCACGGATGTCCACGGGCAACCTTTGGATATGTTTGAGCGGTTTAATCTCATTCCTGGATTAGTGAAGGAAGAATACTGCTTCGAAGACTTCAAAGAATGTTCGGACTGGTTAAAAGCGCATTTAAAAGGTAGCTATGAACTGAAAACAGATACAGTATAAAGAGAAAGGCCCTAAAGCATTAGCCTCTTTCTCCCAAATAATCAATGGTTAGCCCTTCAATTTTTTCCAAATCTTTTGCCATTGCCAAATGCACTTTGGCAATGGCAGCTTTTAAGTGGATTAAAGTAGTCGGGGCAGCACTTTTGCGAATGGCAATTTGTACTTTCCCAATTGAGCCAAAATTCTGATGAATCATTTCCAAATTGTATTTTTTTATGGCGTTCATCACTTCACTCATTAGTGCATAATCAAAGGTTAGTTGGTAAACAACTTCTACTGTTTTTTCGATGATTTCTGCATTTTCTAAAGCAGCAGCAGCACTCAATTTATAAGCGTTAATCAACCCAGATGCTCCTAGTAATGTTCCACCAAAATACCGCACTACAATGATAATGATATTCGTTAAACCAAAACTGTCAATGCGCCCGAGAATGGGTTTTCCTGCGGTACCAGAAGGCTCGCCGTCATCATTGGTTCGAAAATTATTTTCATCTAGCCCCAAACGATAAGCGTAACAATAATGCCTGGCTTTAGGGTGTGCCTTTTTGACAGCTTCCAAGTGCATCTGCCATTCTGACTCACTATTAGCAGGAAAAGCGTAAGCTAGAAATTTACTGCCTTTGTTTTTAAATTCACCCTTAGAAGAACCAGAAATGGTCTGATAGATGTCTTTCATTAGCTGCAAAAGTAGCTAGAAAAAAGCTATTTTAAAATCATCAATTATTACAAACCTTGTGCTACCTTGTATCCTTTTTATTGCAGATAGTCAGGAAAAGCAGCGAATTAGCTACTACATAAAAAAGTCAAATGTCCACTTCAGGGGTTAATATTGCTTATGCAATTTCTTTATTAAAACAAGCATACTTGGTAGCCATTCCTACCGAAACGGTCTATGGATTAGCAGGTAATGCGTTGAACGAAGTCGTCGTTAGTAAAATATTTGAGATCAAAAATCGCCCTACTTTCGACCCCTTGATTATTCACACGAACAGTTTAGACCGTCTTAAAAACTATATTGAAGAAATTCCACCACTCTTATTAGATTTAGCCGAGGAATTTATGCCAGGAGCGTTAAGTATTTTGGTAAAAAAAAAGGAAGCGATTCCAGATATTGTCACCGCAGGATTGCCAAAGGTTGCCATTAGAATTCCAAGTCATCCAATGACTTTAGAGTTATTGGCAAGTTTGGATTTTCCCCTTGCTGCGCCCAGTGCCAACCCATTTGGCTACATTAGCCCAACTACCTCCCAGCATGTAATCAAGCAATTAGGTAGTAAAATACCTTATGTTCTAGACGGTGGTCCATGCACTATTGGTTTGGAAAGCACTATTGTGGAGCATACTGCTAAAGGGATTAAAGTGCTTAGAAAAGGGGGGGTTCCGATAGAGGCTATTGAAAAAATTGTGGGCAATGTGTTGGTTCAAGAACATTCTAGCAGCCACCCTGCCGCACCGGGTATGTTGAAAAGTCATTATGCCCCTAAAATTCCTTTGGTCGTTGAAGACGTAGCAACTATTTTAAAAAAATATGCACCTGATAAAATTGGTGTTTTGGCTTTTCACAAACCTTTTCTCGAAATTCCATTAACGCATCAATTTTTACTTTCAGAAAAAAGAGACTTGGCAGAGGCAGCACGCAATTTATTTGCCTTTATGCGTCAGTTGGATGATCTGAATCTAGATATTATTGTAGCAGAATTTGTTCCTGAAGTTGGCTTGGGTAGGGCGATCAATGATAAAATAAAAAGAGCGGCAGCAAGGTGATCACTCTTTGGGATTAATCCATTCAAAATAAATTCCCGAAATCAAAAATCCGCCCAAAACACCCAATGCAAAAATTTCGTTCACTCCTATCACCAACTCCATAGCTGCGTAAGAAATGATTAATGCTATAATTCCAAGTAGCCAACGTTTCATCTCAATTAATTATTCGTTTATTGAATTAATTGAACCCCCAACCCCGGCTCTTCCCTTATCCACATTTTGCCATCTTTCAGAATAAATCCGCCATTGACTACCTCCTTTGCCAAATCCAAACTTCCATCCAAATCCAGGTAGCGCGTAGCAGGACTAGCAAATGCTGCATGTAAAGCTGCTGTAATGGACACAATGCTTTCATCCATGCATCCCCACATTAAATCAATCCCCGCAAGGTGGGCGATTCGAGCAATTTGCCTACCTGCAACTAACCCACCGCATTTCATTAATTTAATATTATACAAACCAAATAAATGGGGTTTTTGAGCCAAGTCCAGGGCATGGGCGGGAGATTGTAAGTTCTCGTCTGCCATGCAAATTTTCCTAATCGAGGTGGGCAACTCTTTCATAGAGGTTATTTGGTCAAAAGGCAAGGGTTGTTCGATAAATTCTACATCTAATTTTTTAGTCAACTGATAAAAGTCTTTAGTATCTTGAACGGAATAGCCTTGATTGGCATCTACTCTAATTTTCACTTTTTTACCGACAGTTTCCCTAATTTTTGAAAAAATAGCCACGTCTTCTTCTACAGATTTCCCCGTTTTTAGTTTAAGGACCTTAAAGCCTAAGCCTATATATTCTTTCGCCTCCTCTATGCTTTCTTCTATGGACTTAATTCCAATGGTTATAGAGGTTGGCAAACTAGTATGCATCCTACCCCATAAGTCTATCAAAGGAATATCCAGCAACTTTGCAAAAGCATCGTGCAGAGCAATATCAACAGCTGCGCTGACGGCAGGGTTTTCAGGAAAAAGTGTGTTCATCTCCCGAATAATGGCGTTAAACTTTCGGAGGTCTTTTCCGTTCAAAAAATCTTCTACCTGCTCTATAGCTTGTACGGCAGACTCCATCGTTTCTCTAGTCACATGAGCAGACGGAGCGCCTGCCCCAATTCCCATTATCCCGCTTTCTGTTTCAATTTGAACAAAAATATTTTCTACTGCATCAAAAGTTTTGAGTGCAATGGTATAAGGGCGCGTTAGTTCCAGATTTTTCTTATAACACTTTACATTTTTTATGTAAGTCTTTTTCACAATTTAGGTATAGTTAGCAACGGTCAAAGTTAAGCAGATAGAAGCTATTGAAAATGAGTCTTATTAAGCTAAATTTTGAATCAAAAGGGAAAAGTAACTTTTAATTCATACTTAATAACAGGCTAAAGCCCATTGCATCTACTTTTCAGGGATGACCAAAGCAGGTACTTTTAGTTTATTAAACAAGTCATTAAAGGCTTTTACATCTTCATTAGCAATTTTGTTTAAGGTGGCTTTATGCATTGCCCATTCTGTTAGCAATTCTTTTAGTCTAATTTTCACCCCTTCTGTCAATCTGGGGTCATGGGTATCCACTTTGCTCTTTAAATTCATAAAGTGTGCATTTAGCTGATTGGGGAAATTAATGACATCCTGGAAAGTCTTTTGCTGGGGTTGAATCAAGTTGTTTTCCCAGTCAGTAATATTTTTCAATATAAATTTCCCTACGGTCACTAAAGTATCTGTCCCTTCTTTGCCCTTTAGGGCTTTAGTAAGGCTTTTTACTTGCGCTTTTACTGCTCGCATTCTATTTACCGATTGGTGAATATCTAAGATAGATTCATCTAGTTGTTTTAAAACCTCTTGTTGTTTTTCAAAATCGACTTCGGTTGCTTTAAGTCTTGGATCGGGGATAATCTTCGCTATTGTTTCTACGCTTTGCCCATCAACGGTAAGCCGCAAGGTATAGTCGGCTGGAGCAACGGAAGCCCCGCTATAATTGCCGTTGACAAATACATCGGTCACACCGGGAACCGCCTCTTTTCTAAAATCCCAATTAAAGCGATTGATGCCTTTTTGGGCAGGTAGTACTTTTTTAGGAGAGGGGCCGCCATCGTATTTTTTAAAATTTTTGTCTTTTTTATTGACATAGGTTCGAAGAATTTTCCCATCTACACCCAATACCTCTAATTTAACGTCTGAAGAATCCATATCTGTTGGTAAAAAATAATCAATAATCAACCCATTCAAAGAGTTTTGTCCTACATTTTTTTTCCTGCTTCTGGAAGCAATATTGATTTTTACTGTCGGCTTGGGTTGAAATAATTGTACTTTTTGGCTGGTTGTCAATTTTCCTTTTGACTGCTGAATTGCTCCTAAATCATCCAAAATCCAAAAGCCTCTGCCAGAAGTCGCCACGACCAAATCATTGTTTTGAAAGGTCAAATCTGTAATAGGGCAAACAGGCAGATTCAATTGCATTCTATCCCATTTACGCCCATTATTATTAGAAAAATACAGCCCTGTTTCTGTCCCTGCGTAGAGCAATCCTGCCTGTTTGGGGTCTTCTCTTACGACTCGAACAAAGTCTTCGGCTGCAATGCCCGAAGTAATTTTTTGCCAAGTCTTTCCATAGTTTTTTGTAACAAAAGTCAGGGGGGTAAAATCGTTGAATTTATATCTGGTAGCGGCAATATAAGCCGTAGCTGCATCGTGCGGGGAAACATCAATTGCATTAATGATTCCTTCACCAATGCCGCTAGGCGTAACATTTGCCCAGTTTTTTCCACCGTCCTGTGTAATGTGTACCAATCCATCGTCACTGCCTACCCAAAGCACGGCTGCACTATGGGGGGAGGCTTCGATATAACTAATGGTATTATAATTTTCGCCTCCCGCGCCTTCAATGGTAAAGGGAGTACCGCCGACTCCTTGCTTTTCCTTTTCGTTTCGAGTGAGGTCTGGGCTAATTTCCGTCCAGCTAAGCCCCCCGTCTATTGTTTTTAATACCTTGTTACCGCCATGAAACATGACAGAATAATCTTGGGGGGAAGCGACGATTGGAGAGTTCCAATTAAAACGATACTTCATATCTTTTGGTACCATTCCCAAGCCAATGACCGGATAAGCCATAATATCCTTTGTCATCTTTGTTTTGCGATCCCAAACGGATAAAATGCCATGATAAGTACCTCCATAGACTAATTCAGGATTATCGGGGTCAAAAGCCAAAAATGCACTTTCTCCCCCTGCTACTGGATACCAGTCCTTCCAGCCAATCCCGCCCTGTGCTTTACTGGCAATACTTACCGTTGAATTGTCTTGTTGTCCACCATAAATCCGATAGGGAAACTGATTATCTGTAATAACTCTGTAAAATTGAACGGTTGGTTGATTTTGTTGAGTGGACCAAGTTTTGCCTCCATTAAAAGTGATAGTTGCTCCACCGTCATTGCCAATAATGATATTTTGCGGATTATCGGGATTAATCCACATATCGTGTTGGTCGCTATGAGCTATTGGGATGGTTTTAAAGGAAGCTCCTCCATTGGTAGATTTTAAAACAGGAGCATTTAAAACATAAACCCTTTCGGGATTAACAGGGTCTGCAAATATTTCAATATAATACCAACTACGGGCGATGGTTATCCGATCTTTACAGACGTGCTTCCAGGTCTTTCCACTATCATCAGAACGAAAAATACCGCCTTTGTCCACTTCTGACTCTATATTTGCAAAAACCCTACTGGGATTTGCTGGCGAAACATCTACAGCTACCTTGCCCATTTTTTCGGGCAAGCCCTTTGTTAATTCTTTCCAGGTTTCACCGCCATCGGTTGATTTATAAATTCCAGAGCCTTCCCCTCCACTTTGTACGGTCCAGGGATAGCGGCGATGCTCCCACATTCCAGCGTATAGAATGCGGGGATTGGTTAAGTCCATACTTAAATCTGCCGCGCCTGTATTTTCACCTACATATAGCACTTTGTCCCAACTCTTTCCACCATCCGTCGTTTTATAGACCCCTCTTTCCGAACTAGGTCCATGCACAGCTCCTTGCACGGCGACATAGACAATGTCCGGATTTTGGGGATGAATTCGCACTGCAGCGATATGTCTGGAACGTTCCAGTCCCAAATGCATCCAAGTTTTTCCAGCATCACTTGACTTATAAACACCATCTCCGTGGGAAGTCATGACTCCTCTAACGGGATGCTCCCCCATGCCTACATAAATAATATTGGGATCCGAAATTGCAACAGCAATCGCTCCGACCGATCCCGTTTTTAATTGTCCGTCAGAGATATTTTTCCAAGTTAATCCCGCATCGTCCGTTTTCCAAATACCGCCTCCCGTACTACCCATATAGTAAAGCATTGGGTTTCCGCGAACGCCCGTTACCGCTACACTTCTACCGCCCCGAAAGGGTCCTATATTCCTGAATTTCAACCCTTTATACAAATTTTCATTAAAGGATGTTTCACCATTTAAGACAATTGGCTGTTCATTCTTTTTCTTTTTTTTCTGGGAAAAGGTAGGGATCGTTATTGTCAAAATGATTAGCACGCAAAAAAAGTGTTTGATTTTTCTCATATTGTTATTTTTAAAACCTAGACGGATTGCCAAGCCATTTATATAACTTTGGTTCATTATTTAAAAACTTTTGCCAAAATCGGTATTCGATACTGAAATAATGGTCTAAAAACCACAACCAATCGGCGAGCCATCTGGCAAGGTAGGTGGTTCCAGAATTTCATAATCTGAAGGGTCTTTTTTAAATTCCTCTATCTTTGCCCTCAAATATTCAAAATGAGCAATTTCATTGATTAGGTGCCTGCTATCTGCTCGCATAAATAAGTTCCTTTTGAAATTATCATAGAGGTCGTTCAATGCTCTCCAAGCTAGGGCATTGACCTGTTGGTTACCCATTTTATTGGTAGCCAATTGCATTAACTTATTGACAAATAATTTTTGATTGGTCATGGCTATCTCCTTCTCCAAAGCAGTCATTCCAGTTTCAAAACTAAGTCCCAAGTATATTTTTTCAAATAAATCGCTCAAAGGCATCTGGGCATTATCTCTCGCATGGTGCTCGATTAATCGAGCCAGTTTTGCCGGATTTAATAATAAATCAAGGGCTTGATTAGAAAAAGACTCGGCTGCGCCAATTGGGTCAAAAGTTAAGCCTGTATGGATTTTAAATAATTCACGATCTCTTTGATAACCAATTGGTTGTGGAGGAATGAGTTTTAAGATGCGTTCTGGAAGGGATAAATTTTTGGGATTTAAAGCCTCCAAAATGGCAGACAAAGCGTTTTCCTGAACTTCCGGAGCAAGGATTTCGACTGTCTGTCCGTCCCCTTTGGAAGCATAGCTATAACTGACTCCGCCGATCATTTTTGCAACTGCTTCGATTTGGTAGCGATGCGCTAGGTATAAAGGCACCAACACATTTTCCAAAGTTGCCATTGGTTGCCCCTCTTTAATGCTGTTTTCTCCAAATCGCCCTAATGCATTTTTGCGAACTTCCATCAACCGCCTTAGTTCGATCGTCGGGTTTTCACCATTATCCCATAAATGCCCGTAGGGATGCGCGCCCGAATGGGGGCGAGCATCTCGATCAGAAATATATTGTAAGCCCATTGCCTGATTTTCCTGCAATATCTTTTGCAGAGCTGCCGCTTCGTCGGTTTCATCCGAAAAATCCTGGTAACCATAGAGGACAGTTCTTTTGTCCCACTCCCCTATCCCAACTGCATAGGCATTCGAAAAATCTAGTTGACCATCTGTTCCCAAAGTGATATAGGGGTGGGGGTAATCCATCACAGAAGCTCTGTCATTAACACTTGCTGCAAAATTATGCGCCAATCCAATGGTGTGTCCTACTTCATGCGCTGATAACTGCCGCAAGCGTGCCAATGCCATTTCTAGCATCTTCTGGTCAGCGTTTACGGCTCCTTCTTCAAAGGGCGATAATAAGCCTTGCGCAATCAAAAAGTCCTGCCGCACACGCAGCGAACCTAAGGAGACATGCCCCTTAATAATCTCTCCTGTCCGTGGATCGCGTACAGAAGAGCCATAAGACCAACCGCGCGTAGAGCGGTGCACCCATTGAATGAGATTATAACGCACATCCATCGGGTCTGCACTTTCTGGCATTTCTTTTACAATAAAGGCATCTTTATAGCCTGCCGCCTCAAAAGCTTGATTCCACCAGCTTGCTCCTTCTATCAGGGCTGATTTTATTGGCTCGGGTGCGCCTCGATCTACATAGTAAATAATGGGCTCGATTGGCTCACTTACAGCAGCGTTTGGGTCTTTTTTTTCCAGGCGATGTCGAACAATAAATTGTTTCATCAAGGGATCTTGAATAGGCGTGGCATAATCAGCATAACTGATGCCAAAATAACCGGAGCGAGGGTCAAAAACTCTAGTTTGATAACTTTCGTCTGGCAACTCAATAAAAGAATGATGCATTCTAACCGTTACCGCATCGGGCGAAGGTACAACAGATCGAATCCATCCACCCTTTGGCTCTCCTGTAAAAGTAATTGTCGCTTCCAATTCTGTGTTTTTTGGAAAACCCTTACACATGGGCAGATAAATAGCAGAGCGATTGGGGTCGGGTTTATAATTTCCTTGCTTACTTCCTCGCAACCTACCTGCTACATTATGCGCATCCCGCATCAAGAACTTTGTAATGTCTATTAAATGCCTGCCACCAAAACTGGCTTCTATTTTAAATCCGCCAATGACGGACTGGGCAAAGGCTTGAGCAACCGATTTTGCCTCTTCAGGATTATCACTTATTGCTCGATAATCGTAATTGGGTTGAAGCAATAATAATTTAGGGCCAGCTTTCTCAAATTTTACCACTCTGGAATTTCCTAATTGCCCCCTATCCAGTCCAATATCGTTTGAGCCAATGCCTGCCGGCAGAGAATTGACATACAAAAACTCGGTATTCAATTTATCTACTTCTAATAAAACAGTCCCCTTAGCTTCATTCCAATAAAAATTGAAATAGCCTGTTGTTTTTTGCAAACCCTTTGTTTTTTCTATAAAAGGATCGCTAGAAGGTTGATTGGCAGCGTTATCGGTAAGCATTTTAGCTGAATTGCAAGCTGTAAGGGACCATAAGCAAATTAATAAGGTGTAAATTCTCATACGTCGAAGTTGGTTTTATTATCTTTAAAAAACAAATACGTTGTAGTCTTTTTTACAACAACACAAAAAAGGAAAAATTTGGGAAATTAGGAAATAGACCATAGAAAAATAAGGGACCAATTAGTGGGGCTACTTTAACAGGGCTATGCTGCTACAAGGCATTCAGCAAAGAAATCAAAAAATGGTAAGGACAAATTTATTTAAAAACCAATGTTCTAAATGACACTCATCTCTTATTTATTTTTCACTACTTTCAAGGGAGTACTTAAAACACCATTTGCTTGTAGCTGTATAAAATAAATACCCGAATCCCAAGTTTCCCCTAAATTTAAAGTTTCATTTAAAGGGTCTAAAGCGACTTTTTCTATCGCTCTACCAAACAGATCAAACACTAGTAAATGAGCAGATTGAAGATTGTTTTTAAATTCATAAAATACAATCATACTTTGAGAAAATGGATTGGGAAAAGACGCAAATCGCTTCAGCTCTTCTATCTCTTCAATTGCTGTACTCATCACCATAATGGTTTGAGAACTGGTCGAACCGGAACAATCATTATAAGCAGTTAATTCTACGGTGTACATTCCATCTTGCATATAAGTATGGGTAGGCGACTCCTTTTCGCTAGTCGTGCCATCACCGAATTTCCAGAAAAAAGTAAAACCATTTGAGGTAAGATTGTTGGTTTTAACCGTTCTACCTTCTAATGATAAAGAAAAATCAACGACCGGTTTACCCATTACATGAATTATAGATTCCGAAACCGTCTCTCCACTTCCCATAGCAGACCTAATCATCAATTGTACTGTGTAATCACCAGCCTTTTCAAAAGTGATACTAGGAGCCATCTCGCTCGATTGAATTGTGTCCGGGCCAATAAATTTCCATTGATATTCTAATCCATTAGTAATATTTGGTTGGAAGCTAGTCGTAAAAGGAACACAACCACTTGTGGACATGGCATTAAAAGAAACCGCCAGACCTGTGCTAAAATTATCAGGTGCCAAGTGAGCGTCTAATAGCGTAACTTCTCCATTTTCCAAAACGGCTTTCAGTGTCTTGCTTATATATCCTTGCTTGGAAAACACAACCTGAAACGTTCCAGCAGATACCTGTCCAGTCTTATAGGCACCAAGCGCATTACTTAATTCTTGGTTTGGATCATCAGATAAAATAGATACTTGCACGTCCTTTAAAAGCTCACCACTCACAGAATCCCTAACTGTTCCTTCCAAATAGCAAGCGCGAACATAATTGGGAGTCAAAATATAAAGTCCGCTACCTATATCAGACAAAACAACCGTACCAGACGGGAAAAAAGGGTAAGCTCCCCAAACGCCCTCAGAGCCTCCATTTTCACCAAAAAAAGTGTCAAAATTGCCTACTTCGATTAAATTTTGAGGACGATGTGCATCAGTAATAATCACTCCTTCTGAATAAAAAGAAGTCACCAAATAGTCATTAATAACATGAACATTATGGGGAATTAATCCTGTATTAATGGAGGCCAAAGGGCGAAACTCATCCAGAAGTTTAATATCTGTTTGGTCTGATACATCATAGGCGCCTACGGGCGCATTATTGGTTTCATCGGTGGTAAAAAGGGTATTCCCGTCATCCGATAACCAGGTGTTATGCGTAAATTCAAAAGGCGAATCCTGGGTAGCTAAAAGTTGAATATTTTGCTTGTTCGAAACATCATATACAGAAAAAAATCCATTAAACATATCCGAGCTATACAAAAGATTGTCCCGAACATAGACATCATGCGAATAGTTGGGGATCGGCATAATGGTCACAAATGCCGGATTGCCCGGATTTGTGAATAAATCAATGATTAATATTTCGCCGTTATTGATATTACAACCAGACAAATAGCCATAGCCAAACTCATCAATGTATAAATTATGACAAGCCTGTATCGAAGTAGAATCAGGAAACTCGTGTGTCCAAAAATAAACATCTGACGTATCCGGAGCATTGGGTAAATTAGATAGGTCTATCACTTGAATGCCTCCATTACTTTCATTGGTCAAATAGGCAAAATGGCCAAAGGTTTTGGCATCTCTCCAGCTAGAAGTCGGCGCAGGAATAATTGCCACCCGTGCTGGATTAGCCGGATCGGTAATATGCTCAATGGCTACTCCCGATCTCAAACAAACCAAAGCATATTCATTCCCGAAGGCATCCGTATAACCCCAAATATCACTTAAATTTTGGTCGTAGGTAACTTGTGCTTCTAAAACGAGATTTTTTTGCCCCTGGACGCTGCTTAAACTCCATAATAACAGCGCAATGATTCCTATTTTCTTCATATTCTTTTTTAATAAGCAATGAGGGATTAATAAAACGAAGTAAAGTTGTACAACTTATTACTTTCCCATTGCTAAAGAGTCAGACTGTTGAAAAAATTATCTGAAAAGGGTATCATGGAAAAACAATGCCACAAAGATATTGTTTCTCGAAAAATGATAAAGGCTATCCTTGCCAAAGCAAGTGTAAAGCAGCAGACAGACTGGAGAATGGGTGCTGCTTTCAAAATAATTATTCTTCCATTTTTGCTCTAATTCGCTTAATTAACTCGCTCACCTCATAATTGTCATCGGCAAAAAGCCAGGTTTTTCGATCTTTTGTTTCAATAACCAAAATGTCATCTTTACGTGTAACAAGTTGCGGATTAATAAAAGATTTTCCTTCATCTTTATAGATTCCCGCTCGCCGAATGGCTTTGTAAGGCGTTTTCCCATAATAGCTTTCCAAATAAGTATCGTATAACTTAACTGGCTGTAGGGTATATAGATTCCAAGCAGTAAAAAGACTAGTTGTGAAAAGAATCAAGCTTATCAAACTACTTAGAAGCAAGCTAACTTGCCGAAAAGCGCCTTCCACCTTTTGTATTTTTCTAGTATGCACCAAATAGAGAAATAAGAGCAAGCCCGCTAGAATAAAGAGTAAGATCAAAAAGGTAGTATAAGATTTATCGGGGGTAGCTATAAAAAAAGGTACTTCCATTGAGTATCGTTTTTGTCCATATCCGAACATAAGCTGTCCAAAACTGGACAGTCCATTTTTTCAAAATTTGAACTAAAAAATTGCAATCGCTTAATAATCAGTCAGTTAAAAAATTGGCACGCTGGTTGAAATATAGAAAACAGTTCCAAAAAGCAACGGTTTAACTTAATTTACAAAGTACTAAAATTTAAAATTATGAAAAGTTATGAATGGAATGAATTAATTTTTGATTTAATGAATCGCTTTTAAAGCAAAGAAAAATAAATTTGATCTGCCAAACCATTTTTTTCTTTTGTATGCAACCTTTTTAAAGTGAAAAGGTCATTAAAAACAAGTAAGTGTGCAAAATGCTCGACCCAACTTTCGACAGTTAATTTTTAAATCCTCTCTTTAACCAGTTTTAATTTTCATCTTTGCGCACGAAAAACACAGTTGAAAATAATATTCTGATTCACCCGTTTTTATTCTCCATTTCTTTTCACGGATTAGTAATAACATAAGTCGGACCTCAACTTAATAACTTTCTAAAATCAATGGACTCCACATCCTGTATTTTAGAATTAGGGTTATGGCTTTGCCAAAGAAGGAATTTTATTAAAAAATCACCCAAAACTAAAAAAATGATGTCTAGTTTTTTAAAATTTATTTATTGTTTGGTTGCGACGATTTACTTTTTTCCAATTACGTCCGTTCGAGCGGCTTTACCTCCTAGCCTAAAAATGACAGCCGAGCCTCCTCCTAATACCATATTTGAAACCTTGCAATCAGAAGCAGTATTCGACTTAACTATCAACCTTCCCCTGGACTCCTTAATCACTAATAAAAGTGCAGAAACTTACCATCCAAGTGGGCTAAGCTATAAAAATAAGAATGGGGATCTAGTCAATAGAGCAGTAAAAGTCAAAGTGCGCGGAAAGTCCAGGAGAAGGTTTTGCGATTTTCCACCTCTGAAAATCAAATTTTCCAAAAAAGAACTAACTGCACAAGGCTTAGACAAATCCCATAGGTCCTTAAAATTAGTCACTCACTGCAACGATGACACCGGTTCTAAACAAAATGTACTGGAGGAGTATTTAGCTTATAAAATGTACAACATACTGACAACCAATAGCTTAAAAGTACAGCTGGTCAAGATAAAATACGAAGACACCAATAGCAAAAAAAACTATAAACGCTATGGTTTTTTGATCGAAGATATTGATGAAATGGCAGAAAGACAGGGTAGAAAAGAAATAGAGGGTTTTAACATTCCCTTGAAAGATTTTGACAAAGAGCAATTGCAAATAATGGCAGTATTTCAGTACATGATTGGTAATGAGGATTGGCGATTGCCTTTCATGAGAAACATTAAGTTTATCCAATCAAACGAAGGGGGAAAAATCGTTGCCGTGCCTTACGACTTTGATTTTTCGGGCCTCGTTGCTGCCAATTATGCCAAACCGGACCAAGATTTACAGCTAAAATCTGTCCGACAAAGAGCGTTTCAAGGAGCTTTCGACAGCAAAAAAGAAAGGGATCAAATAGTCAAATTTTTTAATACCAAAAAAGGAGCTCTTTACAAGTTGATCAGAGAGTTTAAAACACTGGATAAAATTTCTAGGGTAGAAGTAGAAACCTATTTGGATGCCTTCTTCAAAATTATCAATGAGCCCAACTTGCTCAATAAAGCCATGCCTCTGAATGGAGATCGCCCAATTCCAACCAAAATAACGGGTAAATATACGCTCAAATAGCCCAACTTACAGAGGATCAGCAAATGACCAAAACTGTTTGTTGATCCTCTATCATTCTTTTTGTCCATTTTGTTTCTTCCCAAATAATGCCGATATTGCCCACCCAAAAATTATTGAATTTTATAGGTCAAACAAGGTGCAATGGCAGAAGAAAAGAAAAAATCCAATCAATTAAACATCGAATTACCAGAAGAAGTCGCAGAGGGTATCTATTCTAATTTGGCGATTATTTCCCATTCTCATTCTGAGTTCGTCGTAGATTTTGTCCGCTTGATGCCCAATGTGCCAAAAGCAAAAGTAAAATCAAGAATCATCTTGACCCCTACCCATGCCAAGCGACTATTGCGGGCTTTGGTGGACAATGTAAAGAAATTTGAGGCTCAACATGGAAAAATTGATGAGCCAGAACAACCTCCATTTCCCCCTATGAGTTTTAATACGCCCAAAGCGCAAGCCTAGACTAGGGGCATAAAATTTTACTCCTAACTCAAATCAGCAATCAAATTTTACAAATTTGTTTAGTTATTTTTTGCATTTAAAATATTTTGTTTAAATTTGTTCTTATTTAAATAAAAAAATTTTAAAATGACCACACAAGAAATCGCCAATCAGTTAGTAAAAATGTGCCGTGAAGGAAAGTTTGAAGCGGCATACAAAGAACTATTCGCTCAAAATGCCAAATCGATTGAACCCGTTGGAGAAAATGCTATCATAGAAGGTCTGGACAAACTGCTCGCTAAAGGGGAAGGTTGGGCCAAGATGACCGAAGTGCATTCTTGCACACTAGCGGACCCCATTGTCGCCGGAAATTATTTTAGCACTAATTTCGTCCTCGATTCTACCAATAAACAAACTGGGCAGCGGACTCAAATGGAGGAAATTGCTGTGTATAAGGTGCAAGACGGAAAAGTAGTCAGCGAACAGTTTTTTTACGACTGGGAAGGCTAATTAATATTGTACCGCTAAGTATTTAAGTATTAACTTAGCGGTACAATTTTTTTATAAACGGCCAAGCAATTCTTTTTTCTTTGCTTCAAATTCTGCTTTACTCAAAACACCTGCTTCTTTTAAGGTCCCCAATTCTTTCAAGGTGGCTAAAATTTCTTCCCTAGTTTCCGCTTTGGTAGAACCGGTTTGTTGCTGCCCTTTTTGCTGATTCATCATCATCTGCGCCATACCAAATCCCATGCCCATTCCAATGCCTTCCCCCGCTCCGCCGCCGGGATTTTCAGCCGCCTTTTCAATGGCATTCGCCTGTTGAAATTGGGAAAACTTAGACAGATCATTTACCATATTCATATTGGTCATCTTATCATAAAATTCCTCTACTTCTTTCGGCAAGGAAGTGCTGGTTATTTGAAATTTTACCAACTCTATCCCAAAAGGATCGAGATCTCGCTGTAAAATTGGTGCAATTTTATCCCCTAGCTCGGAATAATTGGCAACCATATCCAAAACGGATACCTTGGCTTCTGCTAGGGCTTCTGCAAATTTTGGAGAAACGATATCCCGAAGCGTATTTTCAATGTCTTTAACGCGCACTGCCTTTCTCGTTCCGGCATATTCTCTAAAGAACTTTTCCGCATCTTTAACTTTGATAAAGTAAGTGCCGAAAGCTTTGACTCTCACTTGTTTGAATTCAGGGTCGCGCAATATAATTGGGTTGGGCGTTCCCCATTTAAAGTCTGTAAATGTTCGGGTGCTCAGAAAATAAACATCGCACTTGAAGGGTGATTTAAAACCCGTTTTCCAATTGCGGAGGGAAGTTAATACCGGTATATTTTCTGTCAATAGTTCATATCTTCCAGGCGTAAAGGTATCCGCCATTTGTCCTTCATCAATAAAAATGGCCTGTTGCGCTTCTCTTACAGTGAGTTGCGCGCCATATTTGATATTAGCATCTTTATCGGGAAATTTCCATAAAATAATGTCTTCCCCTTCTTGCTCTACCCATTCAATAATTTCTATAAATTCGTTGATAAAAAGATCGAGTAAACCCATCTGATGATTTTTATTTTTATAATGACACAATTTACAAAGTACTAAATTGTCGAATTACTATTTTCAGTAATTGAGGAATTTCATAAATAGTGATCGACTTCTATGTTCAGGAGTTATAAAATTTGACGACCAGTAATTTAAAATAGCTACAACATTTTTGAAAAAATTAAAAATATTGGCAAGAATTCACAAATTTTCTAGACCAACTACCTGTCGGGCACATACCAAATAGGCGAAGACCAGGCTCGTTCGCGCACTGTTTTAGGCACCGTATCTGGATACTTTACCCCGTATTTTATTTCATCCCATAGATTCCAGCGAGCGGTCGGCACTTCCAATACCCGCAAATAATAAAAAGCCCGATAAGCTGGATCAAAGTCCGGGTCTGCCCATATTTTGCCTAGGCCAGAAGTTCCCTTAGACCGGTCCCATTGACCAGTTTCTGAATCAACTGTTGCATTTTTTGCATTTGGAGCAATAATAGCATCAAAAATTTTCTCTTTTAATTGACCATCTTCATACCAGCCCTTAACGACTTGAATGCGTTCTAAATTGGCTCCTTCCGGATCTTTTGCTGCCCAAATCAAAAATCTAGGGAATTGGTTGGTCATCATTTGTGGGTTAATCAAGTCACCCCCCATAGGCACTCCTTTGGTATAACCTACTGTCACTAGCGTATCATAATTTCCATAATTTTTTTCAAAATCAAAACTGCCAAAAAAGCGAACTTTAATTCGATTACCACTAGTTGCATAGACTTCTTTTCTGGCTAAAGCATCATAAATATGCCCTCGCGTGTTAGCTTCTGCCCAGACTGCTACCAATCCACCTGGGTTAACTGCTGTATAGATTTTGGCAGGCGGACGATCTCCTGAAATCGCCCAACCTTCGGTACTTCTTATCTTAGCAGAAGCGTCCGAATATCCAAACTGGCCGGGAGTTCCTTTGTCTTCCTCCGTATTCCCTGGCGTGCTATTATGTGTATCTGTGCTGCCAATCATGCCGTACTTAAAGGGATTAACCCCTAGATTTTCTTCATGTTTCAAACCTTCTTTCAAAGCATCTCTCACAAAACTATTTCTGGTCAATGCACCTTCATAATAATTTTCAAAATCGGCAAATTCATCGTTTTTCCAAAAATCAGCATAAACTTCAGAGTTGCCTTTGTTTTGGTGGACTTCTACCAATTTTTCAAATTTTTGCCGAAGCTGCGCATATTCTCTGGTAATTGGATTGCCATCGGGCATTTCGCTGGTAAACATTTTGCCTCTGCTCAGGTTAGAGTTGTGCGGAATGGCCAATACGGTTGCGCCATTATTTGTAAATTGTTGTAGCGTTTGCCAAAAAGCTTCTTCACTACTTGCTTCAAAAGAACTAATCGGATAATCGGGTACCATCATATCCCGAAATATAACATTCCTGTGCCTATGAGCAATTAAACCATAGGTCCATTCATAACCAGCAAAGGTCGTAAATTTTCCAGGCTCATAATGTCTTTCGGCTGCTTCTAATAGAACAGACCAATTACTCTTTGTTGTCTCAAAACCCTCAAAAATAGGGGAATGTTGCTCCTTGACAATAGCAAGCACATTTCTAAAACGCTCTCCTACAAATTCGCGCTCTTTAATTTTGGATTTCAAATAGCGAACATATTTGGGCAAAATTTTATTATGATTGGCAGCAGATTCATTTTGAAAAGTATATATTTCTCCCAAAAATTCGGAATGATCCGTTATTGCTGTAAAATCCAACGGTTGTTTTAGCTGAATTTTATTGCCTACTACCTCGACTGGCTCTCCCCTTGCAAAGTTATAAGCATCATCGGGGGAAGTGTGGTTGCCTGTCAAATAGGCATCCATAGATAAACGCGTATGCACGTGCAAATCCCCAAAATAAAGATTTTTCATTGGATTCACAGGAATCTTTTCTTCTTCTGCTTTCCAATTTTTAGCAGCTCGGTTTGTTATTGGGTTGGGGACTTCTTTTATTTCCGGAGGGGCTGTAACACTTCGATAAAAGAAAAATAAGCCAAGCATTAGCAATGCCAAAAGAGTTAATAGTCCAATAAATATTCGCTTTTTTAATGTCATTGTTCCTTCTTATTTTTCACGCTTCAGTTGCTAACTACAAGACTCACTACCCAAAGATGTCCACCTTATTTTTTTATCGTTACTTATCTGAATATTTTTTCGCAATGGCAGTTAGTTTTTCGTCAATGCTTGCTTTGGATAGCCATTGACCTTTTACCAGGACTCCTTCAATCTTGTGTGTATTTTCAAGGGCTTCTAAAGGGTTGGCATCGAGCAAAACCAAATCAGCTACCGCTCCTTCTACAATCGTACCATAAATTCCCGCTGCTCCAAAAAACTTAGCTGGATTGGCCGTCCCCGATTTGAGAACCTCAAAATTGGGAATTCCTGCCTCGGCTATTGCTTCTAGTTCGTGATGAATAGAAAAGCCCGGAACATTAAATACCTGAGGTGCGTCCGAGCCCAGCAAAAAGACAATGCCCTTTTCATACATGGTTTTTAGCAATTTTTTGCGGATATTAATAAATCTCTCCCATTTTTCAGCATCATAAGACACATTATTTATCAAACGTTCTTTGCTCTGTCGCCAAGTAAATAAGGTTTTTGGATCCATGTATCTCATTTCTGGTTCATTGGCTAGTGCTGCTGCAGAACGAGGGGAAAACCAACGAGTAAAAAGCGTTTGGGTTGGGACAATGGCCACTTCATTTCGTCTCATTTTTTCTACTAATGGCTCTATCAAAGACTCATCTATCAAATCGGTAAATCCAAAACCAAAAAAACCATTGTCATTTGGGTCTATATCAGTTGCAGTAGGTACTAGTCCTTCTATGAAACCATCCATATGATCTACTGTTTTATATTTGGCCTCCAATGCCCGATGGATACCTACTTCTACTGGCACATGACCAGCATAAGGAATGCCCACCGATTTAGCAGTCCGTTCTACCTCTTTCCAAACATTCAGTTGAATCCCCGGATGAATTTTTAAAAAATCATAACCATCTTTTTGATATTGGCTCACCTTCTTATTAGCCTCCTCGGACGTCTCTACGGTGTTTCCATTGAGTGAGGGACTAGAGGTATAAATTCTAGGGCCTATTATTGTTCCATTTTTGACCTGCTCTTTCAATTGCAAGTGATAGGGGTTGCCCAGCATCCCCCTGATCGTAGTAATACCTTGAGATAAGTATAAAAACAGCGTTTCTTTCACCAACTCATCATCGCCTCCTTGCGCTACCGGAATATGTGCGTGCATCTCCGTCAGTCCCGGAATTAAATACTTTCCCTCTCCATCAATGATCGTCGCACCTGTCGGAATTGAAACATTTCCTAGGGCTTTTATCTTTCCATTTTCAATAATAATCGTTTGATTATCAACCACTTCATTACTAGTCATTGGAATAATAGAAACGTTGGTAATGACTAATGCTTCTTCTGTTTCTATATTGTCTAAAGTCGTTTCTTCTACGGGTTTTACGGTGCAGCTTTGAGAATTGATTAGCAAAAAAAGCAGGGCTAAAAGGCAGGAGAGGTATTTCATAAGGCATGAAAGTTTTAAAGAAAGTAAAAAATCAGTAATAACCAAAGATAAGGAGATTATTAAAAGGAGTGCATTTTTTAGAGAAATATTATCCTCCTTTTAAGGCTTGGAAAGGATAAATCGCTTTCTTAAAATTTCCTGATCGAATTTCAGTTGTAGTAAGTAAATACCTGGGTTTGAGCCATTTATATCTAAATTCAAAACTTCTTCTTTAAAGTAATTTTTTCGTTTTTCTTTATAAACCAGCCGCCCTATTGGATCAAAAACAGTTATTTCAAAAAATTGCCTAGCTTCTCCATTCACGCTAAATGAAAATTGTCCCTCATTTGGATTGGGATATAAATGAATTTGATAATAAGGTTCATAAGCAACCGGAGGCAAATGGGTTGTCTGATTATTTAAAGCCACATCGAAGCGAAAATTAGCAGCTTTATTAAAGCATAGTTCTACTGGGTTTTCAGGGTCAAGCAAGGGATTGGTGTTAGAATTAAGGGTCCCCCCTGTTGATAAAATCTCTATATCGTTTGGGGTTAAATTTTTATACAAAACAAAATGTACATGCGCTGCTGAAGAACTCCCTTCATTACCTATTCTAGCAATATAATCCCCCGCTTCCACCACATCTCCTACCTCAAAATGGGCATTTAACTCGCTGAAATGGCAGGCTCTATAAGCAAAGGTCGGATCTATAGTGGATTGAACGGCAATATAATTGCCACATCCGCTCGTACAAGTTGGTTGTCCACAAAGTTCATTAAAACAGGCATCTTTTTTAAATAAAATTTTCCCTTCCATTGGAGAGAAAAAATACATCTGACAATCAGAATTGCCCCCATTAATAAAATTCCAATCCTGTGCGAAACAGTTGTCGCCAGAATGATGCCAACGACCACTACTTTGCCAATAATGATCGTTCAAATAAAACCAGGTATTGACCACCCCTTCGCTGGTAATCAATATGCCTTCTTCCTGGTTTTGCCATTGGCTTGGCACGTGAAAATCGCCTGCTGGGAATAAAGCTGGATTGTAAAAAGGCCAATATAGATGAGATAAGGCTTGATTCAAACTAAAAACTGGATGATCTGGAATAAAAATGCTAAAAGGAATATCATTCACATCGTCAACGACCTCCCCGCCCTGGAAAACAGTCACCCGAATCAAGCACTGAGTGGCATTAATGGAAGGAACAATCCAATCAAAATCAATGGTAGGCTGCCCGTCATTTGACTGCCAAATTCTTTCCCAATTGGCTCCATTATCGGCAGAAAATTCAATTTCTTTTGCAGCGATGATCCCCGAAATACCCGCTTGAATTTTTAAAACCTTTCCCGCCTCAATTAATTCTCCTCCATTTGGGCTAATCAATTGAATTTCAGGAGGTTCTCCTGATAAAAAACCAGAAACACAAATGTCAAACTCCCAGGTAGAAGGCGGGCTTCCTGCTCCTGTAAAATCATAAATCCTTATCCAATAAGTACTATCAATATTTAAATTTTCCAGCATCAAATTTTCAACCGCTCCATTCCCTCCTCCCATATCCATGCAAGCAATGTAAGTACCATTACAAGCACTTCCTTTTCTGACCTCTACTACCACATCCATACCCGCCGAAGGGCTGACACTCACATTATGTTCGGAGGAAACAGCTTGAAAAGAAAACCAGACATCTTGCACCAAAGCACTATTGCAGTCAGTAGCAGGAAGGGACTGGGTAGCATTCAATAAAGTAGCATCAAAAAAGCAGCCGCCGTTAATAGAATCCAATTGAATAGCATTTTCACAATAGTCATTAGAAGGTTGTGCAATTGATAGAAATGGAGAGCATACTACAAAAAAGAAAGGGAATAAATAATAGCGCATAGTTCAAAACTTTAAGGCTTAAAACTAGGCAAAAAAACAGGGGGATTTTTCTTTAATTAAAAATAAGTCGCATATAAGCAAAAATCAATTTATTACTTCAATATAAGCCCCATGTACCCACTCTCCTACCCCAATGCGCAGCCAGCGAGCTTCTTTTTCCAAAATTTTGACCAAAGCTCCTTCTTGTAATTTTCGTACAATGGCATTATTGGTTCCGGGGCCTTTTCTAACATTCAAAAAATCAGCATCTACCACCTTGCCCGTTTTAATATCTACAATTTTTATCAAACTATGGTAAGCCCATTTATCGGTTCCTAGCTTTAGCCAATTGCCTTTTCGATCTTCTATGACCACTGGACTACCGTCGGGTAAAACTTCTACGACGGGAAATTGCATTCCGGGGCCAGACCGAACATTCAAACCTGTAGGGTCCTCCACAATTCCTTCTTTTTGAATAAAAGTAATTTCAATATAATGTGTATGTACCCATTCCTCGTCCCCAATGCGCAGCCAATTGCCAATTTGTTCAAAAATTTCGACTGGATGATCCTGATTTAAGACATTGGTAATAACATATTGGATGCCCGGCCCTTTGCGCACATTTAGCTCTGCTGTGTTGACAAAGCCCTGTTTAACAGGATGTTCAACCTGGAAATCCAAGCCTTGGTTCACGGCTTTTTTAAAGGCTTGCCAATCCTTTTCCTCTATCATCATTCGGGGGCAACGCTTGTCAGTAATATCGTAATGCCTATACAAGCTATTAATAGTAAATTGATATTTATTCAATAAATATTGGGCTAGTTCTACCGAATTTTGATAAGTCAAATCCCAGTCGCCGTCCATATTGACACACATTTCAAAGCCAATCAGAAAAAAATTGGGGGTCAGATTGCCTTCCAATATCATTTTGCCGATAGGTTTATAGGTTTTAGCTCCCACATGATAGCCCACTTCTGCATCCGGTAAGCACTGGACAATCGAATGGTCATCCACAATATAATGCGCAGAAGCTTTGCGCGTAGCGGTATTGAAATAATTTCTATTGGCCAGTGCATTGGCTCCCCAACCTGGATTAGCGGTCCAGTGAGCAACAATTCCCTTTAATTTTCGAATGGAATAAAATGAGCGATTTCGAAGTGCTGGACGATTATGGTTGGTTAAAAAAGCCTTGGTTATTGGAAGCATAGATAAGATTTGTATCGTTTTCTCAAAATTTTGCCAAATTTAAGTATTCTTTGCCATATTACTAAACTAACTTTGCAGTATGAGAATAGACATTGTATCGGTTCAGCCCAATTTATTAAAAAGTCCTTTAGAACACTCCATTATGAAACGGGCACAAGAAAAGCATTTATTGGAAGTTTGCATCCATGATTTAAGAGAATTTGGCATAGGTAAACATCGGCAAATAGATGATTATCAGTTTGGTGGAGGGGCAGGCATGGTGATGATGCCCCAGCCCATTGCCAGTTGTTTTGACCAATTAATGGTAGAAAGAAAATACGATGAAGTCATTTATCTCACCCCAGACGGCATCCCTCTAAAACAAACTATTTGCAACCAGCTCTCTCTAAAAAAGAACCTACTATTACTCTGTGGGCATTATAAAGGCGTAGATGAAAGAATTCGACAACGCTACATCACTATGGAACTGTCTATCGGTGATTTTGTCCTATCCGGTGGAGAATTGCCGGCTGCGATATTGGTAGATGCCATTGGCAGGCTAATTCCTGGCGTTTTAAATGATGAAACCTCTGCCTTATTCGACTCCTTTCAGGATGCTTTGTTGGCTCCTCCGGTTTATACCCGCCCGGCTGAGTTTAGGGGAATGAAAGTGCCTCCCATTTTATTGAGTGGACATGATCGAAAAATTGCGGAATGGCGAGAAGAGCAATCCCTCGAAAGAACTAAAAAGCGACGACCGGATTTATTAGAATGAGTAAACAAAAGCTTTTTGTTTTTGTTATTCTAGCTCTAAAATCAAGGGAGCATTAGCTGGCAATTGAAGCAATTGATCCAGTTCATAGACCGTTCCGTCTAGAATATTCGCTCCCTTCTGAATGCCTTGTAACATCTCCTGAAAACGGCTTAAATCCAATTGGTAGCTAGTCAAATTTTTATTTAAAATAACCATAATTTTCTGTTCTCCCTCATAGCGGAAATAAACATAAACGCCATCTTCTGGTACAAAATGGGTCAATTTCCCAGTATGAATGGCGGTTGCTCCTTTTCGCCAGCTAAGTAATTTTTTTAAAAATTGCTTTGCTTCCTTCTGCTGATCTGTTAACCCTTCATTGGTAAAAGCGTTTGCTTTATCACCTGTCCAACCTCCAGGAAAGTCGGTGCGGATCATGCCATGATCGTCATCGCTGGTCATCAAGATTTCTGTGCCATAATAGATTTGGGGAATCCCTCTAGTTGTTAGTATAAAAGCAAGTCCCAGTTTAAATTTATTAAAATCCTCCCCTATCTGCGAGTAAAATCGCATCATGTCATGATTATCGGGAAAGACCACTAAATCATAAGGGTCAGCGTATAAAAAGTCTTGTGCCAGCATTTCATACAGCGTAATCCAGCCTGTTCCCCAGCTTTCAGCTTCATTCAGAGCCTTGACCGTCGCAATTTGAAGTGGGAAATCCATTAGACTTTTTAGATCAGAAGTATAACCGTTGGGGTTATTTTTACCTTTTTGCCAATAGGCAACAATGCTTGGGATGCCATACCATTCTTCCCCAACTACATTAAAATGGGGATACTCTTCTATTATCCTTGCTGTCCATTTTGTCATGTAATCCATGTCGGGATAAGGATAAGTATCCATGCGAATGCCCGCCAAGCCCAAGTATTCCACCCACCAAATACTATTTTGTATCAAGTAAATGCCAAGTAATTCATTGCGTTGATTTAGATCAGGCATGGTGGGCACAAACCAGCCATTTGTAAAGATTTTTTTATCCAATTTAGAAGCATAGGGGTCTTGTAGCAGGGACTTACGGTGATTGGTTCCGGTATAAGTTTCCCACTGATTTAGCCAGTCTTCAGTTGGCATATCCCGCATCCACCAGTGCTCTGAGCCAATGTGATTAACGATCATATCCATAATCATCTTGATTCCTTTTTTACGGGCTTCTGTGCTTAATTGCCGATAGGTTTTATTGCTCCCAAATCGAGGGTCCACTTTATAAAAATCCGTCGTAGAATAGCCATGATAGGAGAATTGGTTCATATTATTTTCTAACAAGGGGTTCAACCAAATGGCGGTAAATCCCAAATCGGCGATATAGTCTAAGTGCCGCCGAATTCCTGCGATATCTCCCCCATGCCGGCCGCCTTTATTTTTTCTGTCCAGTTTTTCCTTTAGCTCGCCCAATGAATCATTGCCCAAATCGCCATTGGCAAATCGATCGGGCGTAATTAAATATAACACATCTGAATTATCAAAACCTGCAAAAGATTCGCCATTAGTTGCTCGCTGCAATAGTTCATAAGAATGGCTTTCAACAATGTTATTTCGGTGCTTAAAATGAATGATAAATTTTCCAGGTTGCACTGCTTTGTCCAGCACCAAGTCCACGAATAAATAATTGGGGTTTTCTACCCGAATTGTCTGCTTAATTTTTATCCCTGGATAATCAATAGTCGGTAAAAGATACCCAATATCACTCCCATGAATCATTAATTGCAGGCTGATATTTTTCATGCCTGCCCACCAGTTAGGTGGCTCAATTCGGTCAACTTTATTTTGGGCAAAAAGGACTTGGTTGATAATAAAAAAGAAGCAAAAGAGTCTAGTCATTTTTTTCATTTTAACTATGCATTGGTGATTCAAGGCGATGCCCCAAATGATGTGAATTGGGGATCATTCATTCAATTAGACAGCCTGTACAATCATTTAAGTTACAGTTTTAACAATTTCTTATTTTCCAAAAAATCATTCCTTTTAAGGGTCAAACTATAGATGCCTTTTGGCAAAAAAGAAATGTCCAAAACGGTTGGTTGTTCCCATTTTTTTAAAAAGCCATTCTTCCATACTTTCCCTCTTATATCTGTAATAGAAAAACGGATTTCACTCAATTGGAAATGATCTATTTCCAGCACTATTTGATCTTTCACGGGATTTGGAAACAGTTTTATAAGCGACTGATTATTAATATCCTTTACAGGAACGGTTGTCCGAATAAACTTATATATTTTAGTTTCTTTTCCACTAATTGGAATACCATTGGTAAGGAAGTCATAAATGCTGATTGGATTATCGTCAAAAAGCAAACCTGCCAAATGCAAGTCATCACTTAACACTATATCTGTATGACTAATATCTACTTTTAAATTCTGAACAAAGGAAGTACCCATATTGTGCAGTACCAACATACAGTCGCCCTCGTACTCACGCAAATAGGCAAATATTTTATTATTATCCGTGGGAACAGCTTTGTAAGTCCCCAGTTGTAAAACTTTTTCCTGGTTTCGAAGATGAATGACCTTTTTATACCAATTTAGTAAAGAGGCGGTTTCTCCTAATTCTTTTTCTACATTATATTGGAGATAATTTTGAGGTACTCCTCGCCAGGGAGTACCCGTTGTAAACCCCGCATGAACGGTGCCATCCCACTGCATTGGTCGGCGAATATTTTCATCGGGTTTTTCCCCATTCATACCAATTTCTTCCCCATAATAAATATAGGGGATACCTGGCAAAGTCAGATAGATCGCTGCTGCTAATTTGACCTTATTTTCATCATTATCTAAGGAATTCATGATTCGATTTTGGTCGTGATTGGCCAGAAAAGTACCATATTGCAAATGGGGATAGATAGCATAAACCTTTTGCATTTGGTCATAAAGGTTAGTGGCGATACCCTCATTTACCGAATATAAAATATTGCCCGCTAGGTCAAATTCAAAACAATAATCAATGCGCTCCTCCTTGACATAGTTGATGACGGTTTCAGTACTCGTCCAGGCTTCTCCTACCGAAAATGCGTCGGGATTGGTCTGTTTATAATGATTGCGGAATTCATTCCAAAAAAGATAGGTTCCTTGCGTATCTTCCAGTTTTCTATCCTCTTCCACTAAAAACTTAACAGCATCTAGCCGAAAGCCGTCAATGCCAATATCTTCCAGCCAAAAATCTGCTGCTTCAAATACAGTTGCTTTTAAATCCGGCTCTTGATAATTTAGATCGGGCATTCCATGCCAGAACAAGCCATAATAATAATCACCACCGCTTTCATGCCATACTTTTTGCCCCCAGGGGCCAGTAAAGCTGGGATTATTGTCCTCCCAAACGTACCAGTTTCGCTTTTCGGCATCTTTGCCCGTTGCCGAATTTTTAAACCATTCGTGCTGGTCAGAAGTGTGATTTAATACAAAGTCAATAATGACCTTGATTCCTCTTTTATGTGCCTCTTCCAAAAACGCTTTAAAGTCTTCCATTGTTCCATAATCTGGATTAATAGACTGATAATCAATCACATCGTAGCCATGATAGCTAGGAGATTTATGGATTGGCATCAGCCAAATACCGGTGATTCCAAGATCATCAGTCGTAGCAGGGTCGCCATCGTTTAGGTAATCCAATTTCTCAATAATGCCTTGAAAATCGCCAATGCCATTTCCGTCGCTATCATAAAAACTGCGAACAAAAATTTCATAAAAAACGGTTTCATTCCACCAGGGAATATCTTCTGTATTTCTCTTTAAAACACGGATATAATTTTCCAAAAAAATGGTGCTGTTTTCTATTCCATTACTAACCGTTAGTTTTACATTATAATGCCCAGGTTGATCATATTGCACGACTGGATTTTGATTGGTTGATATCGCAGGGGTTCCTCCTTCAAATTCCCATAACCAGCCTTGTACATTGCCGGAGGAACGGTCAGAAAAAGTAATAATTCCTTGCTCATAGAATTCCCTTAAGTTGACAAAAACATCTGCCACTGGAGTAGTATTTGGTGGCGTTTCATTATTGTACCAATGAAATAAAATTTCATCTTCACTACCTACAACATGTACTCGGTCATTGCCTACTCCCGGAAATTCCTCCCGACCATCCCACTGGGAATTATAGCGGAATTTATAAGCGATTTGCTCTCCTTCCGAAAAACCGCTAATGCTTATTTCATAAATTTCGTCTTGGTCGGTATCTGTTAATTTATGCTGTGTATTGCCCCAGCCATTAAAAGTCCCTGCCACATCTACAAATTCCGTATTGGGATTAAATTTTCCCTGCTGAATCTGATAGCTCATATTCACTTGAAAAGTGAGGGTAGCTTGAGCCGATACAATTACGACAGCAAGTATTAACAAACAGAAAGAGAGCAACAGTTTTGGTTTCATTATATTTTACTGGATTAAATTATTAAATCGCTTATATCAAAAATTGTTTTGAAGAAGCATTTAAGCTATTCAAATTAAAGGTAAAACAACTCATAAAAATAAGGGCAGCAAGTCGCAGCATAGGTATTAAAAGTTGACGGTGCCAAAACTAAGTTCTTTTCTTAAGAAATTTAGCGTTATTGACCAAAAATCATATTTTAGAATAAAGCAAGCGGTCTAAAATCATTTCTTCTTTCCAATTGGTAATGCTAATTTATTGACCTATTTTTGCCACTTATTCAAAATGACGTGCCAGAATAAAGCATGTTTATCTACTCATTTTTATTTTAAAAACAATGTTGAATCAGTTGGTTGCAATTGACAAAAAGTCCACTAGAGACGGTTTTGGCGCAGGGCTGTATGAGGTAGGCAAAAAGAATAAGGAAGTGGTTGCTTTATGTGCAGACCTGGTAGGTTCTTTAAAAATGCAAGCATTCATCAAGGAAAATCCGGAGCGTTTTTATCAGGTGGGTATTGCCGAAGCCAATATGATGGGCATTGCTGCTGGTCTAGCAACGGCAGGCAAAATCCCCTACACTGGCACTTTTGCCAATTTTTCTACGGGGCGAGTTTATGACCAAATCCGCCAATCCATTGCTTACTCTCATAAAAACGTAAAAATTTGTGCTTCTCATGCTGGGTTAACTTTGGGCGAAGACGGAGCTACCCACCAAATTCTGGAAGATATTGGCTTGATGAAGATGCTGCCTGGTATGACTGTCATTAATCCTTGTGATTACCATCAAACCAAAGCAGCCACTATTGCTATTGCCGATCATCATGGCCCTGTTTATTTGCGCTTTGGACGACCGGGTTGGCCCGTATTTACATCCGCCGATCAAACATTTGAAATTGGAAAAGCCTTGATCTTAAATGAAGGAACAGACGTTTCTATCTTTGCTACTGGACATCTGGTTTGGCATACTATTGAAGCGGGTAAAGAACTGGCAAAAGAGGGCATTTCTTGCGAACTAATAAATATCCATACGATTAAGCCTTTGGATGAGGCAGCTATTCTAAAATCTGTCAGAAAGACAAAATGCCTCGTCACTGCCGAAGAACACCAAAGGCATGGCGGTCTGGGAGATAGTATCGCTCAATTGCTAGCTAGGAATTTGCCAAGTCCACAAGAATATATCGCTGTGAATGATTCCTTTGGAGAGAGTGGAAAGTCTATCGACTTATTGAATAAATATGGGCTAGGCGTACAAGATATTATTGGAGCGGTAAAGAAAGTTTTGAAAAGAAAATAGTACAGTCATTGATTTAGGAATAAATTTTACGTGTACGCCCCATCTATCATTTTAATTAAACGATCAGATTAATGAAATTTGGAACAAAAGTAATACATGCTGGCATTGAGCCCGACCCCTTAACTGGGGCGATAATGACGCCTATTTACCAGACTTCTACTTACGCGCAAGAAGCTCCTGGCAAACACAAAGGCTATGAGTATGCAAGGACGCAAAATCCCACTCGCTCGGTTTTGGAAAAAAATTTGGCAGCCTTAGAAAACGGCAAGGATGCCATTTGTTTCGCTAGTGGCTTAGCCGCCACAGATGCCGTTTTAAAATTGTTGAAGCCTGGTGATGAAATCATTGCTTCCAATGACCTGTACGGTGGTACTTATCGGTTGATGCGAACCGTTTTTGGTCCTTATGGCATCGAGTCTCATTTTATAAACATGTCCGATCCCGATACCATAAAAAATTATATCAAGCGAGGTAAAACCAAACTAATTTGGCTGGAAACGCCCACCAATCCAATGCTAAGTATCATTGATATTAAACGAGTTTGTAAGATAGCAAAGAGCAACGGAATAATGGTCTGTGTGGACAATACCTTTGCTTCTCCCTATTTGCAAAACCCCATTAGCTTGGGAGCAGACATGGTTATGCACTCAGCAACCAAATATCTGGGCGGGCACTCCGATGTTATTTTAGGAGCTATTATTACCAAGAACAAAAAAGTAGGTGAAAAATTGCATTATTTACAAAATGCCTCGGGAGCTGTTCCTGGCCCACAAGACTGTTTTTTAATTCTTCGAGGAATCAAAACCTTGCACATTCGAATGGAAAGAGCTTGTAAAAATGCCAAAAAAATTGCCCGATTTTTAAAACGTCACCCCAAAGTTGGTAAGGTCTATTATCCAGGACTCAAAGATCATCCAAATCATGCTATTGCTAAAGCGCAAATGCAGGACTTTGGAGCAATGATTTCCTTTGATTTAAAAGAAGATCATTTTGATGATGCCAAAAAAGTGCTAAGTAATACCCGCTTTTTCTTCCTAGCCGAATCCTTGGGCGGCGTTGAATCCTTGATCGGGCATCCAGCAAGTATGACTCATGCATCCATTCCTCGGAAAGAACGCTTAAAAGTGGGATTAAAGGATTCTCTAATTCGATTGAGCATTGGTATCGAAGCAGTAGAGGACTTGATTGACGATTTGGAACAAGCTTTCAGAAATATTTAGTTGTTGCTTAATTTTGTCTTATGAACAATTTGGAAAATTTTCGACAGATAAAAGCATTCGTGTTTGATCTAGATGGGGTACTGTCCAATCAGCATTTATTTATTTTTGAAAATGGAAAAATCATTCGACAATTGCATGAGAAAGATTTATTTGCCTTGCGTCTAGCAGTGCAACAAGGATATGAGGTAGCCATTATTACCGGAGCAAGCTTGGACGGTCTAATAGAAACCTTCAAGGCCATTGGCATCACCAATCTTTATGAAAAATCTGCCGATAAAAAATCAGATTATGACGATTTTATTTACACCTATGATTTAGACCACGAACAAGTGCTTTATATGGGAGATGATCTGCCCGATTATCAAGTAATGCGAATTGTTGGAATGCCTGTTTGTCCCAAAAATGCCGCTGCTGAAATAAAAGAGATCGCTTTATATATTTCTCCTTTTTCAGGTGGAGAAGGCTGCGTCAGAGATGTCATTGAAAAAGTTTTAAGATTAAAAAAGCATTGGGTACTTCCAGTAAAAGAATAATCATAAATGAACCAAACCCGTCCGCTAATCCTCGCTTCTAAATCTCCTCGCAGAAGTCAATTATTATCACAAGCTGGTTTTCAATTTACTATTCAAACCAAAGAAGTTGAGGAAAATTACCCAGAGGATTTAAAGCCCTGGCAAATACCTCTTTATTTGGCAGAGAAAAAAGCGGTTGCAGCTAAAAAGTTCATCAAGGATAAGGAGGTCATAATCGCCGCAGATACAATAGTCACCAGGGGAAAATACATTTATGGCAAACCCAAAGATTACGAAGATGCTATCCGTATTTTAAAATATTTATCTGGTAAATACCACGAAGTGATTACCGGTGTATGTTTGTACGCTAAAAAGAAAAGGCTCGGTTTTACCAGCAAATCCAGGGTCTTTATGGAACCATTATCTGAAGCAGAAATGAATTTCTATGTCCAAAAATACCAGCCTTATGACAAGGCAGGGGCTTATGCTATCCAGGAATGGATCGGTCTATGCAAAATATCAAAAATAGAAGGCACTTATGCCAATATTATGGGCTTGCCTATCGACTTGGTCTATAAGCATTTGCAAACATTTTTCTAGTTCTTGGTGTTTATCCTCAAAATATCCGCAATGCCTTTGAAATAGGCTTTTATTTCTGCTCGAGTTTTTCTAAAAGCCATCAAAATACTACGCTCTGTGCCATTTACTTTGGCTGGATCAACAAAATTATGGTGTAATTTTTTGGCTTTCCCTGGAAAAACAGGACACGCTTCTTGCGCGTGGTCACAAACAGTAATCACATAGTCAAAGTCAATATGACCGTACTCTGTTATATTATTGGAAGTATGGTGAGCAATATCAATGCCTTCTTCTCGCATCACCTGAATGGCTCTCGAATTTACGCCGTGTGTTTCCACACCAGCGCTATAGATGTTCGCTTTTTCTTCCAAATATTCTTTCAAATAACCGTGTGCCATTTGGCTGCGGCAGGAGTTCCCCGTACAAAGGACTAAAATATTTAACTTTTTCAATTGAAAATCGGGTTAGATGTAAGGCGGATTGGCAATCCGCCAATGCTGCATATCCCATGACGGATTGCCAATCCGCCTTATAATTGCAAGTATAAAGCTAAATTTTTGCTTTTACATCCAACAACACTAGATTAAATGTCAATTTAATCTAGTCAATACTGTAGCACAGGTTCGCCAACCTTACTTCGATTAGCAGTCCAAAGATTATAATCTTGATTATTGATAATACCGTTGCCATCTGCATCCCAGGACAAATACTGATTAATAACGGCACTATTTCGCTGCCAAAGATTGAAGTCCTGGTTATTAATAATGCCATTTTGGTCAAAATCGCCTGCGTACAAAGCAAATTTACTCCCTACCTGTGTCAATTGTCCAACACCTATTGCCTTCGATGAAGCATCCGTAAAATCATAAGAAACAGCCTCGCCACCTGCTATATTAATAATGGTAGCACTCAAAACGGCTAAATGTCCTTTGTGCCGAACTGCCAGATGTATATCGCTGGTATTAATATCTTCGAAGCGAATACTTAGTGTACCATCTGCCTCAATGACCCGACCATCCTGCAAGAGCAAGGCGGCTTTTCGAGACAAAACAGAATCCAATTGGTCTGGATGTCTGGCTTCTACTAAAACCCAGTCCACCACATTAGCGGGTACCGTTTCTATTTTTTCCGTTCCTGTGTAAAAGAAGGGGGCTATTTTGAAAGGCTGGTATTGAGGTAATAATCCTTCAGTTACCAATTTGGAAGACATCTCGTTGGTAATATTATTATAATAGCCTTGTAGCATGACTTTCAAATCAATGGGAGTATTATTCCCTATACATTCGCAAGCTGCATCCATACAATCTACTAAGCCATTTCGATCGTCATCCAACCCATTATTGCATATTTCTGCTATGCATGAAGTACAGGATTTACATATACCCCCACAGTCCGCCTCTACTTCATTCCAGTCCTGTACTCCATTGTCACAGGTATTTTCCAAAGAAAAATCTGGCTTCAAAACATATAGCCCAGTGCTAATATCAGAAGCCAAAATATGGCCGGAAGGAAGGAAAGGATATACACCCCAGCACCCTTCATAGCCGGTATAAGTGCTATTGGAGGGATAAGTATCATAATAAGCACTTCTCACCGGATGTTGTGGATCGCTTAAATCAAATATAAGTACTCCGTCCTCATAGTGCGAAACAACCGCATAATTTCCCACCATATAAGGGTTATGTGGGGTATTATTAGTATGGCTTGGCGCCAATAAAGGTTCTTTGAAAGTTTTTATTATTTGCAAGTCATTGGTTTCTTTTTTAGATATATCCATTATTCCCAAAGGCAATCCTTTGGGCACTTCCTCTGCGTATATCAATAGGTCATCATTTTCAAATGTCCAACTGCTATGATTATATCCCCCTGTAATGAGAAATGCTTTTGGAATGGGTGTTGCTGGATTAGTAAAATCATAAATATAAAGTCCATTATATCCATGAGAACAATAAGCAAGGTTATTTTTTACAAAAAGATCGTGAATATAGCCTCCGGGAAGGGCTAAATTTGCAAGCACAGTTGGGTTAGCAGGATTGATACTTAAATCATATACAATAATCCCTTGAGATTGGGTATTCGTTCCAACTACATACAATCGTGCATTTTTGGCATCAATAAAGATGTTATGCGCTTTAGAAAAAACAGTATTATTTTGATAGATCATTTCAATCGTTCCCGATGCGATTTGACATAGGTCAAAAATAAGCAACCCCTCATTCGTAGAGCCATCGGAAACCGCATAAGCATACTGTTTATAAGTCTTAATATCTCTCCAAGAAGTCGTACTTCCCGGAGCAAATTCTGCTATCAGTGTCGGGTTGGTGGGCGTGCTTACATCCAAAAAATGAACCTTTGAGATCGAACCCAAAATAGCATATTCTTTTCCCGATTGATCTACATAGCCCCAAATGTCATTATAAGCTCCATTTGATTGATTCCATTGACCTTTTAAGGTAATGTGGTCAGCTTGACCGAAAAGAACAGGTGAAAAGACTAGATATAAGAAAACTAAACTAGAAAGATGTAGTGCTTTATTCATACAAAGAATCCGTTAAATGATAGATTGAATTGAGAGGAAGGGGACAGGAAGGTATTTTCTCAAAAGGGGCGAAAGAACAAAAAAAATACAGCAAATATTAATCCAAAAAAAAGCGGTCGTTTCTTATCCATTAAAGAAACGACCGCTTAGTTAGGCATTAAAAGATAATTTGCCTATTCTTTTTCTACATTGGTTTCAGAAGCCTCTACTTTCTCTGAAGTTTCCACCACTTCCGGGGAAACCGTTTCCTTTTCTTCTGTCTCTGGAGCAGTCACCTCTTTTTCTACCACTTCCGGAACGGTTGCTTCTTTTTCTTCTGCTTCTTTGGCCTTCTGAATTTTATTGACCAAAAGTGCGGATTTCATGGTAAAATCATCATGATAATCATTGAATTCTTGGTAGATCAAAAACATCCTTGCAGCATCCCACGCAGCTGTTCTAGGGCGCAATTGACGCGCAGCAATTGGGTGAATCCAGTATTTATGATTATTAGACTTTAGGTGCCCATCATCGAAGCGAGCATTAATGGCTACCCCTAATTTATTTAGAGAAAACAAATAATTAAACTCCTTGTTTAAAGCCTTTTGCAAATCAAATATTCTAGTACCTCTAAAATCTACGCCCGATTTTTCGCAAAGGAAAATATCTCGCTTCCCATCGAAAGTAACAATATTTCGAACATTGTACTTTCTAAAATTCTTATAAAAAAAACTTTTTATGTATCTTCTGGTAGGCCGAATTTTGTTAAATGCCCAATCGAGCTCCTTTTCGCTCAAAGAAAAATCTTCTTCAAAAGATCGCTTTCTACGGGTTTTTAAGTTGATTACCTGTTTAGAACGCCCAATCGTATGTCCTAATTCATTTACTTTAGAATTAACCCAAACGACATCCACATCTGCATTGATTTCTAAACTTTCAACAAAAATTCGGTTAGTGGAGGGGTCAAAAACAAGCAAAGAAATATCGCTTATAGCAAAAAAATTAGCATAACCCCCGTAAATATTACCGAATTTTAACTCTAAAAAAGCAATGTTGTCTCTCATGGTTTTGTTTTATACCCTATTATTTTTAGGAAAGCATGTTAATTAAATTAATTCCGGTTCGTCTTTTTTAGGTACGAAGGAAAAATAAAATATCCACTTTTCACTCCTTCTTGAAAGAGATAGAAGGAAAAAATTGTAAAATTTACTTTTTATCTATATAAAATTTTTGGATGAATTTTTTGCTCGAAAACAGGTATATCTACGAATTTAGGATAGGAAATGTTCAAAAAATTGAAGTTTTTTTGAAAAGACTACAGCTAAATAAGTGGCGACCTCTTTATATTTTTTAATTTATTTTCTAATAAAAAAGCGATTTTGAACCAACGATCATTTATAAATCTGGCATCTAATCTCTATAATCTATTTTAATAAAGCAACAAATTTAAATTATTTTTTTTAATGATGATTGCAAAGTTACTAACGAAAACCTAATTTTGTGGCATAATTTCCAAAAAATATTCTTGTTTCGTACAATTTACAATCTTCCTCCTTTTGTCTAAAACAATATGAAGTGGGTGATATTGTTATATGTATTTAGTCAAAAAGCGGCTTGTCATTTATAGGTGGTAAGTCGCTTTTTGGTTCTAGCCTAAATAATTTATTCATGAATAGACTACGAATTGCTATCCAAAAATCCGGAAGACTGAGTAATGACTCTCTAAAGCTGTTAAAAGATTGTAGCATTGCTTTTCCGGAGGGCAAAAATAAATTGATTGCAACGGCCTTTAATTTTCCTGCTGAAATCCTTTACTTACGGGACGACGATATTCCGCAATATATAGAAGACGGCATTGCCGATATGGGGATTTTGGGTTTAAATGTCGTTGAAGAGGTGCAGAAAAATGTGCGGATAGATAGGCGTCTGGGTTTTTCCAAATGCCGTTTGTCACTTGCTGTTCCTAGAGGCATTGACTATCCTGGCATTCATTATTTTGAAGGCAAAAAAATTGCCACTTCTTATAAAGTATTGATAGAAAAACACTTGAAGAACAAAGGGGTGCAGGCAGAAATTCACGAAATCAGCGGATCGGTAGAAATTGCTCCTGGTATCGGTCTGGCAGATGGCATTTGTGATCTGGTTTCGACTGGAGGTACACTTTTTTCTAATGGCTTAAAGGAAGTGGAAGTGATTCTGAAGTCCGAAGCAGTTGCCATTTCCAATCCAAATTTATCTGATGACAAGCAAGAGCTTTTGGATAAACTATTATTTAGGATTGATTCTAGTATCAAAGCAAAAAATTTTAAATACATTTTGCTCAATGCACCCAATAATCAACTAAAGGCCATTGTAAAAATTCTGCCCGGCATGAAAAGTCCCACGGTACTGCCTTTGGCGCAAAGCGGCTGGAGCTCAGTCCACTCAGTAGTCAAAGAATCCGACTTTTGGAATGTGATCGACCAATTGCAAGAAAATGGTGCGCAGGGGATCTTGGTAGTACCCATTGAGAAAATGGTTTTATAGGTTTCTGACACCCAAGTACGCAATCTCATAAAACACTAAAAATCAGACTTTTATAAAAATTTGTGTTATAAGGCTTTACAAAACAACTTTTTAAAAAAATTAGTCGTATATAAGATAATGTCATTTGGCAAAGCCCTATCTAAAAAGCCGTTAACTTTAGTTATGCAATTAAAAGGCCTGTGTTTTTATTTTGCCATTTTCCTTTTTCCCTTATTTGCTTATACGCAGATTAATCAAAAAGGAAACCCGCTTAGTCTTAGCGAAAAGTTCTTGGAACAATATTCAGACAAAACAATTCCGAGGATAAATATACCGCTTTATGATAGAAACAAATTTGAAGCCCTCCAAAAACGCTATGCCGACTTTGCAATAGAAGCTATTGGTGGAAATACTAAAATTACTTTGCAAAATAGTGGAGAATGGATGATTCTGAACAACGGCGATCGGCTTTGGAGGTTAGAGATTAGGGCTAAAGGGACAGAAAGCCTAACCCTTTTATACGATGACTTTTGGTTGCCAAAAGGAGCCAAATTCTTTTTATATACGGCAGATGAAGCCCAAATTCTGGGTGCATTCACCCATGAAAACAATAAGGTAAGCGGCAGATTTAGTACCGCTACAACCAAAGGGGAGGCTATTTTTTTAGAGTATTATGAACCGGCCAAGGTTTCAACATTTGGTCGAATAAGCATCAATAAGGTTTTGCAAAAACCTCGTCGGGGAAGAAGCGGAGATGAATTTGGCTTTAATACTTCATCAGATTGTCATATTAATATTAACTGTGAACAAGGAAATGATTTCCAAGAAGTCAAGCGAGGCGTTGTACGCATCGTTATGTTCTTAGAAGGGGCGGAAGGAACCTTCTTGGGCTATTGCAGTGGAGCTTTGCTAAATAATACGGCACAAGACCAAACACCCTATCTGCTAAGTGCTTTTCATTGTCTAGTTCCTGATTTTACTCCCTTATTCGATCAATGGCAGTTCAATTTTGGCTATGAGGTTCCTAACTGCAACAATTCTATGACAGAGCCTATTCCCAAAACCATCGTTGGATGTGAAATGATTGCAAGTAGAGAAAATACCGATTTTCTTTTATTAAAAATAAGTAGCGCTATTCCATCTTCTTTCAATCCTTATTTTTGTGGCTGGAATCGCAGTGAAGAAACCACCCCAATAAAAGGGGTAATGATTCATCATCCGTGCGGCGATACTAAAAAAATTTCCGTTGACAACCAGTCCACTGCAACCATACATGATAAAACAATTAACTGGGCGGAGTACACTTCTTCCCCCAATTCTCATCTAAGGATAGCATTTGATGAAGGGTTTTCACAAATTGGAGCATCTGGCTCTCCCCTCTTCGATGAAGACGGATTGATCTATGGCCAATTACATGGTGGAAATATTAATGAATCTCAATGCGAAGTAGCTCGCTTATTCTATGGCCGACTTGCGCGGTCTTGGGACGGCGATAAAGCAGACATAAGGCTAAAAGAATGGTTAGATCCTTTAGGGCTTGAGCCTACCACTCTAACGGGCTTCGATCCTTTTCAAAATTTGGCCAATTTTATAGGATTGGTACAAACGCCAGCAGGCGAAGGCATCGCAGAAGTCGAAGTAGATTTTTCCAGTGAAGACACCAGCGTGGTCATCACTTCTGATGAAAATGGGCAATTCCAACTGCAATTACCTCGAAATATAGACTACACAATCGCTTTTTCAAAAAATATAGCCCCTTTTAATGGTGTAAGTACACTAGATATGGTAAAAATTCAGCAGCATATTTTAGGGTTGGAATCTTTCGATGATACTTTCAAACCCCTAGCAGCAGATGTGAACCTGTCCAATACGATTACTACGTTCGACTTAGTAGAGATCAGACGATTAATTTTGGGAATTAGCAAGGAATTTCCGACTGGGCTTTCCTGGGGTTTTGTTTCTCCCGAAGGTAATTTATTCAATATCTTAACCCTGAATAATGTTAACCCTCAAGTAAACTTAACCATTATCGGGATCAAAATGGGAGATGTAAATTATAGTGCTGATCCAAAGAAATAGGTAGTAATAGTTTTACAGTTCTACGTTTTCCACCACTTCTAATCCATAACCAATCAGTCCAATTTTTCGCTTAGGGTTATTGGTTATTAAACGAATTTTAGTGATACCAAGAGATCGAATAATTTGTGCCCCTGTGCCATAATCCCTCAAATAAGCAGTTGGCTTTTTGTTTTTCTTGTCTTTCGTTGGATCTTTTAAAATCTCCAACAATGACAACACATCGCTTTCTTTCTCGTTGTGGCGCATTAAGACCAATAGCCCGCTCCCCTCCCGAGCAATTAATTCCAGAGACTTGGTTAAAGCGGACGGTTTTTTATCCATCATTAATTTAAAAATTTCAGCTAGTCTATCAACGGAATGAACGCGCACTAAGACGGGTTCGTTTTCCTTCCAATTTCCCTTTTTTAAGGTAAGGTGTACATCGCCCGTAGTCGTTTGTTCATAAGCCAATATTTCCAACCGCCCAAATCTTGTGTCAACCTCTACCCTTGACTTCAGCTCCACTAATCGTTCCTTACGCATCCGATAGGCTACTAGATCATCAATGGTTACAATTTTTAACCCATGCTTTTGAGCAATCTGATAAAGTTGAGGGAGCCGAGCCATCGTTCCATCAGCATTTAGTATTTCTACCAAAACACCTGCTGGATAGAATCCTGCTAATCGAGCAAAATCAATAGCTGCTTCCGTATGCCCTACCCTTCGTAAAACACCTCCCTGTTTAGCCCTCAAAGGGAAAATATGCCCAGGTCGAGCAAAATCGCTCGCCTTGGTTGCCGGATTCACCAATGCTCGGATTCCCGTGGCTCGATCGTAGGCAGAAATTCCAGTAGTACAACCCTGACCAATCAAGTCAATGGATACAGTAAAAGCAGTTTCGTGTAAAGCAGTATTACTGGACACCATCATTTCTAGTCCCAACTCATCCGCTCTGTGCTCTTCAATTGGCGTACAAATTAATCCCCTGCCATGAGTGGCCATAAAATTGATAATTTCGGGCGTGACGCACTCGGCAGCACAAATAAAATCTCCCTCATTCTCTCGATCTTCGTCATCTACAACAATAATTATCCCTCCTGCTTTGATCGCTTCTATGGCTTCGTCAATAGTGTTTAGTTCCACATCAATACCATTTTGAATAGTCGTCATATTGCTTAATATTTATACCCTTTGAATGGTTATTTTGAAGCATCTTAACCCAAAATTAAGGGCTTATTTTGAACAATAACAAAAGCAATTACAAAATAGATCATAAAAAACGGATTTATTCTCCTAATTTTGAAATTATGATAAAAAAGAAAAGCAATATATTCAAAAAATGGGTAAAAAAACTCCCTATTCCTCTCAGTCAGAATCATAAATACGATATTCAGGCAAGACAA
>CBDCUO010000017.1:0-66443 GCA_965222705.1 Saprospiraceae bacterium
GGCGGTTTTTGACAAATTTGCTGCCTTTCACAACGAAGTGAGCCAGCACCCCAACGTAGCTTTGATTCAACAATTGCTTTCCAATTATAAAAAGGTAAAGGCTTATTATAAAGTAACAATAATCGCCTATTTTTTATTCGATAAAGATCATCCCGTTGAAAATGCAGAGGAAGGCTATTTTAAAATACAGTGCCTTTCCCAATTGCACGTAAAACCCCATGAGGTGAATGTAAGTGGTATTTTTGGCAAACTAAATAATGTAGCCTGGACAAATAAAGGTCCGATTTTACCAGAAGATTTGCCCGCCGAAAAAATAAAAGCCACTTTTAAAGGGAAAGAGTTGGTAGTTAGCCATGTGGACAAATTTCCCTATTTGGTCAATTTTCATATTCCCAGTGGAGTTCGGGTCGTTTCTGGGTCTCAGGCTCGGTTAGGAGCCTATCTTAGCCCCGGCACAACGATTATGCCCGCCGGGTATGTCAATTTCAACGCAGGCACTTTGGGCAATGCGATGATAGAAGGACGCGTTTCTGCTGGAGTAGTGGTAGGAGATAATTCTGATATTGGAGGAGGGGCTTCGATTATGGGAAACGCTGTCCGGCGGTAACAGAAATGTGATTTCTATTGGCGAAAGATGTTTACTGGGAGCCAATGCCGGCACCGGAATTTCTTTGGGAGATGGCTGCACTGTAGCTGCGGGGGTCTATATTACAGCTGCTGCCAAAATTGCCTTGTATAATGAAGACAAACAACCTGTGGACATCAATGGGAAAGTAGTAAAGGAAGGAAAAAATGTCGTAAAGGGAACGGATTTGAATGGAAGGGCTTATCAATTGTATCTACTGGACTCCCAAACCGGAAAGTTAATCGCTAGACCCAATCAGAAACTAATTGAACTAAACGAAAGTTTACACGCAAAGGGTTAATGCCTTATATGGTTAAGCTATAGCAATGAAACCTGGGCAATAGCTCAACCGTAAAATACATTACCTTCATTTGAATTACCAAATTTTTTCCTATCATATTTATTAAAAAAATCCACTAAATGAGTACTCAAGTTGCCAACACTTCAATCGCACCAAGTCTTTTTAGCGATGCGATGATTCAGAAATACAAGAATCAGTTTTCAAATGGACAGCCCTACAAGCATTTGGTCATTGATAATTTTCTAGTAGAAAACATGGCGGATTCGCTCTATAATAATTTTCCCAAAATCACAGAACTAAGAAAGCATTATAAAGGCTTGAATGAAAATAAATCCGAAGGGTCCAGTTTTGATAAATATGGGAACAGCTTCCTAAAAGTATTGGAAAGCATTAAATCCAAGCAATTTATTAATTGGTTAGAACAAGTAACCAGCATTAATGAACTCTCCTTGCCAGACGACCACCGGGGCGCAGGTGTTCACCAGGGAAAAAATGGGAGTTTTTTGGACATCCATGTTGACTTTAGCGTTCATCCAGTCCTAAATCTGCATCGTCGGTTAAACTTGCTAATCTTTCTAAATAAAGGCTGGAAAAAAGAATGGGGCGGATTGCTGGAATTGTGGAATGAAGATGTAAGCGTGTGTCATCAAGAAATTATCCCTGCCTATAATCGGGCGGTTATTTTTGAAACAACCGACACTTCCTACCACGGTTACGATACCATCACTGTTCCGGAAGGAGTGACTCGTAAGTCCATTTATAGCTACTACTATTCCCCACTGGGTAAAAATGTAAAATATCACGATACGATTTTCAAGCCCCGACCGACCGATTCTGCATTGAAAAAAACCCAAACCAATACCAAAGAATTGATTAAAAATACCATTAAAAAGACGATGAGGGCAGTAGGCTTCCGCTCTATTTTTAATAAATTTGAGTGAGACTTCCAGAATCGGGTAGCCCGGTAATAGCTAATTAGCTAGAGGAAAAAAATAAAAAAGGTAATTTTGCCTCTCAATTAGCTTAACCAATCCAAAAATACAAAGAATGATAACGGTTGTCATAGGAACAAATGCAATTGACGGCAATACGGCTTCTGTGGCAACCGTCTATGAACAATATCTGGCGACAAAAAAAGGTAGCCTACCAAATGCTGGATTTAAAAGAAATGCCAACAGACATTATCGCACCAGATATGTACTTTAATCGGAAGCCTTCCTTTGTCCAGTTTCAGCAAAAATTTTTATTTCCAACTGAAAAGTATATCCTTCTCATTCCCGAATATAACGGAGGCATCCCAGGCATCTTCAAATTGATGATGGACGCTAGCGATATTACGAAAGCTTGGTGGGGGAAAAAAGCGGCTATTACCGGAGTAGCGGCTGGCAGGGCCGGAAATGCCAGAGGATTAGATATGCTGACCAATTGCCTGCATTACTTGAAAATGCAAGTGCATTATAATAAAATCCCCATTTCCAGAATTCAAGAATTATTAGATAGGCAGGGAAATCTGGTAGATAAAACGACCATTGAACTCATTCGCACACAAGTGGATCAATTCATTGATTTTTGACAACCTAATTTTACCTAACCCCTATCTTGGCTCTATTTTTTATGACCGCTCCTTTTTTTAAGACAATAATGCCATCTTTAATACAATAGGTTGGCGTTTCTTTATCTTGCAATTCGACTCCTCCCCTAATGGTCACATTATCCCCAATTCTACAATCTTTATCAATAATAGCATTTTCGATCAGGCAGTTTTTGCCGATGCCTAGCGCAATGCCATTATTATTCCTGATGGCTTCGATTTCTTTTAAGGTTTCAAAGTAATCATTCCCCATAATGATTGCTTTATGGATAACGGAACGGTCGCCAATTCTGGCACGGATACCAATGACAGAAGTCTCGACTTTATCCGCTTCGACAATAGACCCTTCTGCTACCAAAGCTCTTCTGAAATAAGTCCCCAAAATTTTAGAAGGAGGCAACATTCTCGGCCGCGTATGGATAGGGTTATCGCTATCAAATAAATTAAATTCGGGGATGTGATCGGTCAATTCCAGGTTAGCTTCAAAAAAAGAACGAATATTTCCAATGTCCGTCCAGTATCCGTCATATTGAAAACTGGCAACTTTATAGTCTGTCTTGATAGCTGCAGGAATGATTTCCTTACCAAAATCGGTTGCCTTTGGATACTCTGCAAATAGTTTTTTTATGACATTTTTGCCAAAAACATAAATACCCATAGAGGCCAAATAGTGCTTTCCTGCTTCCTTGTCTTTTTGTGGAACTTCCGATTGCCACTCCGACAAAATGGAAGCTTCTGGCTTCTCAACGAAAGAATTAATGTAACCTTTTTTGTTCACTTTCATGATACCGAAGGACGGCGCATCTCGATCATTTACAGGAATGGTGGCAATCGTAACATCTGCTTTCTGCTGTATGTGGTACTTCGCTAAATGTTCAAAATTCATTTGGTATAATTGGTCACCGGACAGGATCAAAATATAGTCAAATTCATGATTGACCAAATGAACCATGCACTGTTTTACCGCATCAGCTGTCCCCTGAAACCACTGTTCGCTTTCCCTCCTTTGCTCTGCCGCCAAAATATCTACAAAGCCTCTGCTAAAAATGTCAAAATGATAGGTATTCTTGATGTGTTTATTGAGCGAAGCAGAGTTGAATTGAGTCAATACGAACATCCGCTTTACACCCGAATTCAAGCAATTGGAAATAGGGATATCAATCAATCGGTATTTCCCCCCGACTGGCACCGCAGGCTTGGAGCGTTGCTCGGTCAAAGGATAAAGTCGGGTTCCTGCTCCACCGCCCAAAATCATCGAAATCATTTTTATCTTCATATTCAATTCAGGTATTTTTCTCCCGATTTTATATAGGGAGTTAAAAAAATATATTTCCTTTTTGTCATTTCACAAATTAAGGGGCTAATGCTAAGTTTTCTTATCGCCTGTCACCTAATCAGCAGTCAAATCTTTGTAGAGTGCTTTATATTTTGCAGCAGAATTTTCCCAGGAATAATCTATTTTCATAATCCGATTTCTGACCGCTTCGAACCATGCTTTATTTTTGTACAAATCCGTGGCGCGCCATAGTGCCAATGCAGCATCTTCTGCAGTCAAATAGGTAAATTGAATACCACTGCCATCAGGCAATCCAATGTCTGTGACGGTATCTTTTAGCCCACCCACTGCCCGCGCAATCGGAATGGTGCCATAACGCATAGCATATAGCTGATTCAAACCACAGGGTTCTACTTTTGAGGGCATTAAGAGAAAGTCGGAACCAGCATATAATTGATGCGCCAAGCCTTCATTATACTCTAAAGCTACATCTACAAAATCGGGAAAGCGCCGCTTTAAACCGGTCAACGCTGTGTGCAGATATGGCACACCTGTTCCTAATATTATAAAAGCCGCCTTACCCCCATGCGCCAGAAACTGCTCGATCATAGGAGCTAATAAATGCGCCCCCTTTTCCCCTGCCAATCTGCCGATAAAAGTTATTAGAGGTAAATCTTTCTGAATAGTAAACCTTTTTAGCAGTCTTTCTCGATTTCTTGTCTTAAAAACGGAAAGGCTTCGCTTTAGAGGATGCAATAAATGTTTGTCTGTTTTAGGGTTCCATACCTGAATGTCTATCCCATTTAAAATGCCTATTGACTTGGCTTTTTCATCTTGCAATAGAGATTCCAGTCCATTGGATTTTGTACTTAACTCTTCCATATAGGTCGGCGAAACGGTCGTCAATTTCCAGCAGCATTTAATCGCAGCAGCGAGTGGATTAATAAGTCCATTCCAGTCTAACAGCCCGGCAGTTCGGCCGTCGTATAAAGGTAATAGATTGGCCTTATCCCAACCAAAAGCACCGTGGTATTCGCCATTATGAATAGTGAAAACAGTAGGAATCTTTGCCAATAGATCAAACTCGGGACAATGTTGAGTGATAAAAGGAATCAATCCGGTATGGTGGTCATGGCAATGCAAGATTCTGGGTAAACTTTCCCTTTCTTTTAACCATAATAAAACCGATCGCTGAAAACTAAGACTCCTTTCTACTTCATCTGTATAACCATGCCCTTCTTCGTTTAAATACACCCCCGGGCGATCAAATTTTCCTGGAATGTCCACTACAAATAATGGAAAGGCGATTCCTTTTCCACTTAGTTCTTGGATAGAACAGTCAATTTTTTCCTCCCCTAACAAAAAACTGCCCGTCCACAAGGTTTCCCAATGCTGTGCCAATATCCATTTCGTCTGATACTTGGGAATAATAACCGCCGCAGAAAAGCCTGATTTGCTAAGATACTTAGGCAAGGCACCTGCAACGTCCCCCAATCCTCCAGCTTTGGCTGCTGGATAACATTCGGCACTTACGTGAAGTACTTTCATTGAAAAGTTTTTGGCTTAACAATTTTTGGCCTTTGAAGCAGGCAAAAAGGTTTGAGTATGATACAAATTTGCTTGGGCTTGCACGCTAAATTTCGATAGTAAAAGGCCCTAATACAAATTCGCGCTGCCTGCTAAGATTTTGGCTAAAGATAGCACTTATTTTTTATTTTTGATTTAAACAGGCACAAAAAACATAAAATTAATTATAATTTAATGTAAATTTTAATGCGCTGTAAATCAATTAACTAAGTAATGCTCAAAAATTGCCTCCCCTCTTTTCACTCAAAAAATTAGCTTAAAAAAGTCCATGCTCCATCGCTTGTTTCTACACTAATTCTTTGAAATCGGGACTAAGACACTGCAAAACTAAATGGGCTAGCGAAGATACAACTTTTGCTGATTTGGCATAACATCCAATCTCTGACATTTCTCAACTTCGACACTCGAAACTTTTTATTATTCCCCAAATCCTTCTAAACTTGTAACTTTTTTAATGGTTCTAGTACCGATGAAAAAATAAATTCGCAAAATTAGCCTGATTTTTGGCTATTTTACTACCAGAACAAATCTGGTCATTAAATAATAACCATGTCAAACGAAACTAAAGTTGGTCTGCTAGCCGTCATCGTTATTGCCATATCCATTTTTGGTTATAATTTTTTAAAAGGAGTAAATATCCTGAGCGCCCCTAATTTGCTCTATGCAACTTACAAAAATGTGGCTTCTCTAACCGTTTCTTCCCCTATTATCATCAACGGATTGCAAGTAGGGGTGGTAAAAGACATTTATTTCCAAGAGGATATGCAGACGATTGAAGTAGAAATGAATATTGAAAAAGATTTTAAAATACCTAAAGATGCAGAAGCAGTCATCACCTCTACCGGACTAATGGGCGGAACAGCCGTTTATATAAAATACAAAGGCATTTGCTCCGACCTAGACTGTGCGCAAAGTGGAGATCATCTAAAAGGACGAATTGCCTCAGCCCTAGAGGCTTTTATCGGAGAGCCGGAAGAACTCAATCCCTATTTTAATACGATAAGGAAGAACATCGGTCCCGTGCTGGATACGGTAAAAACAAGATTGACCGACCCAAATTCGGATGATGCACTCTCTAAAAGCATTCGAGATATAGCTCTTGTATTAGAAAATTTAAAAACTACTACTGCCAACCTAAACAGAATGGTTTTAGCCAATTCAAGACCACTAAACGATGTGCTAAAAAATGCGGAATCGCTCACAGGAAATTTAAAGGCAAATAACCAAAGTATTAAAGGCATCATCCAAAATGCAGATTCGCTAACTGGCAATATAGCAGAACTGGAACTAAAAACGACCTTGGACAGTGCCAATCTAGCCATTGCCAGCCTAAAAACCACGATGCAATCTGCTGATCAAGCCGTCGGACAATTAACCCAGCTACTTGAAAAAATTAATCACGGGGAAGGAGCTATTGGAAAACTAATGACGGACGAAACGATTATTACCCAATTTAAGGATGCTGCTTTTCGATTGGATACCTTTTTGACTGACTTTCAGGAGCGACCCTACCGCTATATGCCTTTGAAAAGCAGAAAGAAGGTAAAAAAATTTGATAAACTAGATAGTAAAGGAAATTAGAATGCTTATTTTTGGAGCCTTTAAATCCGTAAGTCAGATTAACGATCCACTTTATAATCTTCGAAAATAAACAAGTATGAAAAATTTATTTTTTGCCGTTTTCTCATTGATATTGTTAAGTGCTTGCCAGCAAAATTCTTCTATTTCTCAAATAGAAAAAACAAGCCAAGAAAATACAGTGGAATTCGATGCCGAACTCGCTAAAGAACTTGGTGCGAATCCCTATGGAATGCGTCGATATGTCATGGCTTTTTTAAAAAAAGGTCCTAATCGAGATCGAGACTCGCTAGCCGCTGCTCAATTGCAGGCCGCTCATTTAGCTAATATTGGAAAATTAGCAAAGGAAGGAAAATTGTCCTTGGCGGGTCCTTTTCTGGATGATGGAGTTATTAGGGGCATTTATATTTTCAATGTGACCTCTATTGAAGAAGCAAAAGCTCTAACAGAAACTGATCCGGCTATTCAAGCGGGTAGTTTGGTCATGGAATTACACCCCTGGTATGGTTCGGCAGCTTTAATGAAGGTCAACGAGATTCATTCCCATTTGGCGAAAGAATCTTTTTAAATAATCCCTTTTTTGACAAATAATCTAAAACTAAAATGCAAAACAGAACTATCAAATTTTATCAAATACTTCGCTTGGCGACTGGCTTTTTCGCTTTGCTATTTTCTTTATCACTAAATGCCCAAAATCCACTATGGATGCGCTATCCGGCGATTTCTCCCGATGGGCAATCCATTGTGTTCAGTCATAAAGGCAACCTCTATAAAGCCGCTGCAAAAGGCGGTGCAGCCATTCCCTTGACCCTGCATCCCCGACATGACTATTATCCAGTCTGGTCAAAAGACGGAGAGCATATAGCTTTTGCTTCCAATCGTTATGGCAATTTTGATGTTTTTTTAATTACTAAAAATGGCAGTACCCCCAAACGGCTAACCTTTCATTCTGCCCATGACTATCCTTCTAGCTTCTCTACTGATAATCAATCGGTTATCTTTAGTTCTACTCGACTAGATGCTCGAGAAAATCGGCAGTTTCCTTCTGGTAGGCTACCGGAATTGTACCAGGTGGGGATAGACGGTGGACGGCCGAAGCAGTTAATTACTACGCCTGCCCTCAATGTCAGTTTTAATAGCGATGGTAGCAAAATGCTTCTGGAAGAAGTCAAGGGCTATGAAGACCCTTTCAGGAAACACCACACTTCTTCTATCACCAGAGATATTTGGGTTTTTGATACACAAGACAGTTCTTTTCAGCAACTGACTTACTTTAAAGGAGAAGACCGAGACCCTGTCTTCGCAGCAAACGGTACAGATTTTTTCTATTTATCAGAAAAAAATGGAACGTTCAATGTTTATAAATCAGCATTAAAAAATGCCGGACAACCGATGCAAATTTCCAATTTTGACTTGCACCCCGTCCGATATTTGAGTAGGGCCAATGATGGCACGCTTTGCTATACTTTTAATGGAGAGATTTATACTCAACAAGAAAACGGTAATCCAAAGAAAGTAGCAATTAGCATATCCGTAGATGACTTGGCAAATCCCATAGTCATTCAATCAGTCAATAGTGATATTTCTGAAATGGTTCTATCGCCCAATGGCAAAGAAATAGCCGTCATTTACAGAGGGGAAGTGTTCGTTACTGCGGTGGATGGCTCCCTGACCAAGCGCATTACCAACACGCCCGAACAAGAACGCTCCATTAATTTTAGCCCGGATGGAAAGCATTTAACCTATGCCAGTGAACGCAATAATAGTTGGAATATTTATAAAACTACTTTTAGCAAAAAAGGCGAAAGGTATTTTATGAATGCGACTATTCTAAAAGAAACACCTGTTTTAGAAACAGATAAGGAAACCTTTCAACCTGCTTTCTCTCCTGACGGAAAAGAAATTGCCTTTATAGAAGAACGCACCCAATTAAAAGTCATTAATTTAGCGACTAAACAAGTGAGGACGATACTAGATGGTAGCAATACTTTTTCCTACGCAGATGGGGACCAAAGCTTTGAATGGAGTCCCGATGGCAAATGGTTTTTGGTGGATTTTTTACCTGACCGGTATTGGTTTGACGAGGCGGGCTTAATTAGTTCGGATGGCAAAGGCAAGGTGCATAACCTGACCCAAAGCGGCTTTTATGATTCTGGCGCTCAATGGGCAAAAAAAGGAGAAATGATGATTTGGGGGACGGATAAAAGCGGCCTGCACGGCGTAGCGAAAACGGGACCCTTTGAAATGGATATTTATGCCCTGTTTTTTACAAAAAAAGCCTTTGAAGAATTCAAAATGAGCAAGGAAGAGTACGAACTATACAAAGAGCAAAAGGAAGAGGAGGAAAAGGAAAAGAAAGAAAAAGACGACAAAAAGAAAAAAGGCAAAAAGAATAAAGACAAAGAAAAGGACGAGAAAGAAGAAGAAAAACTGGATAGCGTAAAAATTGATTGGCAAGGTTTGAGCGATCGAAAAGTCCGCTTAACAATCCACTCTTCCCGACTATCAGACGCTAAGCTGACACCGGACGGTAAATACCTGCTTTATTTTAGTCGAACAGAAAAGGGCTATGACCTATGGCGTACTAATTTAAGGGAAAAGGAAACCAAAATTCTAACCAAATTTGGCACTGGACGTGGTTCGCTACAGCTGGACAAGGAGGGCAAAAATGTCTTTGTATTAAGTGGTGGAAAAATTTCTAAAGTAGAAATTGAATCGGGGGACAAGAAAAGCATCACAGTTAGTGGAGAGATGGAACTCAATGAAAACGCCGAGCGGGCTTATTTATTTGACCACGTAGTTCGACAAGTTCGCAAAAAATTTCACGATGTCAATTTGCACGGCGCACAATGGGATACCCTGGCGAAGGATTATAAAAAATTCCTGCCCTACATCAATAATAATTATGATTTCGCAGAGTTGCTTAGTGAATTGCTGGGCGAATTAAACGCTTCGCATACTGGCGGCCGATACCGTTTCTCTGATCCCAAAGGAGACCAAACGGCAACCCTGGGCGTTTTTTATGATCCAAATTATACAGGTAATGGATTGAAAATCAGTGAGATAATAGATAAAAGTCCTTTGCTTCAGAAAGATAGTAAAATTGAAGTGGGAACGATTATTGAAAAAATTGACGGCGTAGCAATTACTCCTGATAAAAACTATTTTCCCTTGCTCAACCGAAAAGCAGGCAAGGTGGTTTTGCTATTGCTCTATAATCCCTCTACCCAAAAACGTTGGGAAGAAAAGATAAAACCAATTTCTTTGAGGGCAGAAAACCAATTGCTCTACGAGCGTTGGATTCAAAGAAACCGAAAAAATGTCCACGAGCTATCCAATGGCCGCATTGGTTATATGCACATTCGAAGCATGGGCGATGCCAGTTTTCGAGAGTTTTTGGATGATGTCATGGGCGAAGAGGTAAATCGAGAAGCTATTATCGTTGATTCTCGATTTAATGGTGGCGGCGATTTAGTAGATGATTTGACGACCTTTTTAAGTGGTGTCAAATATATGGAATTCAAAGGTAGAGATCGCATGATTGGCTATGAGTCTCAACGTCGCTGGACCAAGCCTTCTATTGTGTTGATGAGCGAAAGTAATTATTCCGATGCCCACTGCTTTCCTGCTGGCTATAAGGATCAGCAAATTGGCAAACTGGTGGGAATGCCCGTTCCTGGTACTTGCACTTTTGTTTGGTGGGAACGAATGCAAAATGGCGTGATTTTCGGTATCCCCAACCTGTCCGTAACAGACATTAACGGGGATGTTTTAGAAAATAAGCAACTCGAACCAGATGTACAGATATTAAATGAATACGACAAAGTAGCGAAAGGACAAGACCAGCAACTAGAAGCGGCGGTGGTGGAATTGATGAAAGAACTAAAATAACCACATGAACCTTAGTCTGCACAATAGAACTTAGTCGTACCAGCGATTATTTTTAACCAACTGATTATCGGATTTGTATAAATGAATATTTGCCCTTCTAATCAATAACTCATCCAGAAAGAAGGGCTGTGTTTTCATGTCTTTTTGGAGTAATGTTATTTCTATTACCCCATTTCCTCTTATTTTTAAAGGAAATTCAAACAACGCCCAATAATTATTATCCATAACAGGGATAAAATGGCGAATCTGGGGAATTTCTTTGCTCAATGTGGCATTAGTGACGGGATCAAACTCTTTTATATTAACAAAGGTGGTGGCAGCAGGGTAGGCTTTTAAGTTGCACCAAAAAGATACTAGCCAAGTGTCTCCCTTTTGAGCATTGGGTAGTTTTCCTTTAAAAATAGCCTGTTTTCGACTGATATTGAGTTCTAGTGCGCCAATTCCCTTATATTGATCACTGGCGGGTTGCCCATCAAAGTTTTTATAGACAAAATAAGGAATAGAATCCGTTGATAAAAAGCTATTTAGCGCATATAAAGAATCATTTTTTAACTCTCTTCTAATGGCCTGTTTTAGGCGATCAATCCTAGTTTGAAAAGCAGATAAAGGCATTTCATAAAAATGCAAGGCGTTCTTTTGCGCTAAAAAATTGCTGGCTTCGATGAGGTGAGTATGTTGCTGCAAATAATTGGTATCTACCATTAATAAAATAGGTCGCTTATCCTTAAAGTCTGCTAAAATAGCTGGCACTCGATAAGGTTCCGCTACTGTTTGGAATAATTTATAAGCTCTAGTTACGGAACTTCTATTGCCCATAGATGCCATAGAAGGCAAGCCCGTTTGCATGGATAAAACCAGGCTTTTCTGCTGGATGAGTCCTCTTACATTGACTGCAAAATTATCTGTGCCAACATTGAAATAAGGAACGGGTAAAACGGCTTGAAATCTGGAGAAATTAATGTCTGTTGTTTCGAGAAAGGATTTTCCCCGCTGTAATTCTTCTACGGAGTCCATAGTATAGGGACGGCTGTGGTTAAATTGCCAAGATTCATAAATTAGAAGCACCAAAGCCAGTCCAATGACAATTTTGCCCCATTTGCCTTTATGCCAAAATCTTCGATATAAATAGACAAAAGCAATAATATTTAGCACATAATAGAAAATCCAATTAAATCGTCCGACTGACCGAAATTGCTTTAAGGGGCCAGAGTAGTCCAATAAAAATTCTAATTCGGGAAGGACAAAAGGCAGTCCAAAAGAAAAAAGCACCAACACAAAAGCTGTCGCAAACAATCGCCGTAAAAAATCTGCATCGTCATAAATCCATTTTTTCAAACCTTTGAAGAGTACGGATTCTGTTGGGGATAAAGCTTTTTCTTTGGGAATAACGGCTAATTTTTGAAAAAAAGACTTTTTAAAAAAGTGGCGCAACCAGTGATAAAGCATCCTCAAAAACACGACAAAAGCAACAAGCCCTGTATAAGCCAAACCTTCGTAATTGACTTCCCGAATTTTAATAATATGATCGTTAATCCATTGATAATAAGGCATCCGAAGAGAAAGAAATAAGCCTTCCCAATAAGAAACAAAAATGGTAAATCCATAGGGTTTTGTAGGTCGGTTTGGCACTTCATACTGCACCAACCACCATTGAAAAATCAAAAAGGGCAGCAGTACCTGCACCGTGAAGTGTGAAGCATATAACCAAAATGCTTTTTGCGGAAAAACCCATTTCCCCGTATCGTTTTTGGCGAGTTTCACTTTTTTTAAAAAAGAAAAAAAATAAAAAATACCAATTAAAAAGGCCGTAATTGCAAAGAAATAAAATTGAATCAACGAGGTTAGCACAACCGTTAGCATCAGGCAAATACTTACCCACCAGCGGGGTTTTTCGTCAAAAAGCATTAAAAAATAAAGCGTCATCGGAATCGCATAAGCATGAGCCAATCCCAAATGCCCAAATATGCGTTCACTTTGCGGTGACATTAAAGTCAAAGCGATTGCCAAAATAATGCTATACCAGGGAGGAAGAGCGAATCTACTAAAAATCAGGTACAAAAAAATGGCACAAATCAAGTAGGAAAAGAGAATAGAATAATGCAAGGCAGGAATGGCATAATCCGTTAAATCCAAACCAACCATTTTAAAAAATTTCAAGCCATTGGATAGCAAAGGAATGGCAGAAGCAATCGTCACATGGTCGCCATAGGGATAAGCCATGCCTTCAAAGGCGGTACAAGTAGAGTCATATTTGGCATGCCAAGTGACCAGATTATAGGCATTAAAACAATCTCCATAACCCTGGATTACTTGATCTTGGGACGCGGTCAGTATAGCTCCATACCTCAAATAAAGAAAGAAACTGGTGAGTAGGAGCAAAGTTAGTAAGCCAAGTTGTCGTTTTTGTCGCATCTGTTTTGTTCTAAAATTTAGGGCTCTATATTTGATAAAATACTAGTTTCTGCCCTATAATCAGGGCAAAAATAATCGAATATTTGACTTTTTGATTTAAAAAAGGCTTAATTTTAACAAGCTCATGCAACCCTCTAAAATTAAATTTTGTCTATTAATTTGGAATCATAAAGACAATCATTCCATTGAGAAAAACACCTAGATAGATACATCTTTGAATTATTCAGAAACCCACAGAGAAATCATTGACGACTGTAGGCGGGGGAATCGCCAGGCACAGTTTGAGCTCTATCGTTTGTACTCGAAAGCGATGTACAATATTTGCTTGCGCATGCTAAAAGACGAAATGGATGCAGAAGATTTGTTGCAAAATTCCTTTATAGACGTCTTTACCAAGCTGCATACTTTTCAGCATCAATCTTCTATTGGTGCTTGGATTAAGCGAATAGTAATTAATAATTGTATAAATCATTTGAAAAAAAAGCGGTTGAAAATTGAAGAATTAGATGAAAGTTATATTAATGTAGCAGGCGATCAGGAGGATGTGCCTGAATATTCTTTAAGTATTGAAAATGTGAACAAAGCGATGTATCGCTTGCCGGACGGCTATCGGGTCGTTTTCAACCTGTATATGTTTGAAGGCTATGACCATAAGGAGATTGGCGATATTTTAAAAGTATCAGAAGCTACCTCCAAATCACAGTATAGCCGAGCCAAAAAAAAATTGAAAGAAATACTAATGGAACAAGCGATTGAGCGTATGTAGCCAGGGCTATGGCCAGCCCACCCGTTTCGGTACACTCACTCAAAAGCCTATTGGTTCACATATTAAAGTCCACAGTATGAGGTTTTCAACAAAAAACAAAAAAACGATGAAAAGGGATAATCTCGAACAGTTTATTATTCATAATCGAAAAGAGCTGGACACCGCCATTCCAAGCCTTAACGTATGGGCAGAATTGGATAAAAAGCTGCCTGTCCAAATGGAAGCCAAGCGCATTTCTATCCAACGATTTTTAAGCATGGCAGCAGCCATTGTCCTACTCCTTGGATTTGGGGCCGGCATCGGTTTTTATCTATCCCCTTCCAACCACGAGGGTTTGGCTTTGAAAGACATTTCGCCCAAATATGCTGAAACAGAACAATATTATAAAAAGCAAGTAAGCGAAAACCTGGCTAAATTGGCAAGCTATCAGGCGACAAGCCCGGACATTCAAAAAGATTTACAAGAACTAGATGCCTGGATGAAAGAACTGCAAAAAGAACTGTCAATTGTCCCTAAAAATAAGGAAGAAACAGTGATTAATGAAATCATTGACCTTTATAAAACTAAAATAGCTATTTTAGAAAAAGTATTAGAAAGTATTCAATCAAGTAATCAAAAAAACAATATTCAAAATGAAACAATGGATATATAAACCCTTACTGGCCTTGGTCTTCATAGGGTTATTAAGTACCTCCTCCTTCGCTAATGAGCGCAAGGACTTTACCAAAACTATAAAAAAAGAATTTGATATCAGTAGCAATGGAGAGGTTAGTTTAAACAATCAGTTTGGAAAAATAGACGTCAATACCTGGGATAAAAATGGTGTGAAAATTGCTGTGACTATCATTGTAAGAGCCGATTCCGAAAAAGAAGCACAAGGCGTTTTTGATAGAATTGAAATAGATTTTTCCAATGGGAACGACTATGTAAAGGTAGAAACAGATATTAATAGTCAAAAGAATAGTTGGTGGGGATGGAACAACCGCCGTGCTGATTTTGCTATCAACTACAATGTCTTTTTGCCCAAAACTGTTCAGTTGGACTTAAAAAATAAGCACGGGGATACCTACATTGCAACATTAGCCAACAAGGCAGCAATTGATATTGCTCACGGAGATTTAACTGCGAATGGCTTCGACGGCGACCTGGATTTGGAAATGGCCCATTCTAATGGAACCATTGTGTCTGCCAGAAATGTTAGTGCAGAATTGGCACACTCCAAAGTTCGCTTCAAAAAAACGGACAATGTCAATTTTGAAACGGCTCACTGTAAAGTTGGTATTGGAGATGCCCAAAAAATCAGGCTAGATTCTCGTCATACCAATTTTGAAATTGGTAATATCGAAGAGTTGAGGGTTGATAGCCGGCACGATTATTTCGAAATTGATTTTGCCAATGCTGTTTTTTCAGAATCCCAGCATACCAATTATGAAATCGAAAAAGTAGGCAAAATAGTTGATTTAGACTGTTCTCACGGCGGCGCAAGCATTGACCATCTGGAAAAGGGCTTTGAGGAAGTTATGTTGATTGGTTCTCATGCCAACTATAAAATTAGGTTGGCCGACGGTGCTGCTTATCAGTTAGATGCTTCGGGCACTCACTCAGGCATCCGCTACCCAATGGACATGGACATCACTTATGAAAAAGATAAAAATTACTTGCAAGAAGTAAAAGGGGAAAAAGGAAGTGGCACAAAAGGAGTGATAAAGGTTCGTCTATCACATGGAGGGCTTAGGATTAGATAATTGTCATAGCAACTAATTGGCAATTAGTTAATTATTAAATATTTCATTCATCTATAAAAAAGTAGTTTTTGTAGATGAAATTAAAAAAAACAAATTGATTTTTTGATCTTGGATAAGTGCAATTTAAGAACCACCCGCACCAATATTAATAAAACCTGAAGAAATCACATAAGTAGAAAGAATTTTTTCATACTAATCCGACTGAAAGTTTTCAAGGTCATCCCTTTGGGGATGGCTTTTTTTGTTTATAAAAGCCCAATACCCAAGCATTTTCTTACCTTCGTGTCAAAAAATAAAAATGTTTTACTATGCTTCAAACTGAATATTTGAGCTTTTCCTATTCCCACGAAAGACCCATTCATTTTCCTGACTTTACTTGTCAGAAAGGAGAGCATTGGCTGCTTCTGGGACAATCTGGAAGTGGTAAGACTACCCTACTCCACTTACTCGGCGGCTTACTCTCTCCAACCCAAGGAAAAGTCAAAGTCGGCTCAACGGACTTAAAGACCCTTTCTACGGCTGCACTGGATCAATTCAGAGGAAGGAATATCGGCATTATTTTTCAAAATGCACATTTTGTGCGATCCCTCACCGTACAAGAAAACCTGCTATTAGCACAACAACTGGCTGGTGTACCTACCAATAAAAATCGTGTCTTTGAACTGCTCAACCGATTAAATGTAGGACATAAGTTATTGTCCAAAACCAATGAATTGAGTCAAGGCGAGCAGCAACGGGTAGCCATTGCCCGTGCATTGGTTAACCAGCCAAAGGTTATTTTGGCAGATGAGCCAACTTCTGCACTGGACGATGAAAATTGTGACGAAGTCCGGCAATTATTAGAAGAACAGGCAAGTGCAGTCGGAGCCACACTCTTGATAGTTACGCATGACGGGCGACTGAAAGCGCGATTTGAAAAACAAATTCAAATTTAAAAAATGAATTTATTAAAACTAAGCTGGAAAAACCTAATCAACAAGCCGCTGTCTATGCTACTTGGCTTGTTGCTGTTCGCATTAGGTGTGGGACTAATTTCTCTACTGTTGGTTTTAAACAAACAATTGCAGGAGCAATTTGATAAAAACCTAGCAGGTATAGATCTGGTCGTAGGTGCAAAAGGAAGCCCCCTGCAACTGATCCTCTCCAGCATGTACCATATTGACGCCCCAACGGGCAATATTCCCATTGCCAAAGCCAAAGCATTTATGCGCCCTGGGCATCCTTTGATTGACAAAGCCATCCCTTTGTCTATGGGCGACAGCCACAAAGGATACAGAATCATCGGTACAGCACATGACCTGGTGGACTTGTATGACGGGACAATCGGGCAGGGAAAACTATGGGAAAAAGACCTAGAGGTAAATATAGGGGCAAGTGTTGCGGCTAATTTAGGAATGAAACTAGGGGATGAGTTTTTTGGTTCTCACGGTTTAATTATTGACGAAGACCTAGTTCACGATGATGCGCCAAAATTTAAGGTAACTGGTATTTTTAAGCCAAACGGCTCCGTACTCGACCAATTGATTTTAACTAACACGCAAAGCATCTGGAAAGTACACGACGAGCATGAGCACGAAGAGGAAGGTAATAATGATCACGATCACGAAGGGCATGAGCACGAAGAAGAAGCGAATAATTCGGTCAGAAAACCCATATATGAGGAAGAAGACCAAAGCATCACTTCCCTACTCATCCAGTTCAAGGCGCGAAATTATCGAACCTTAAATATGCAACGAAACATTAACGAAAATACCGAAATGCAAGCCGCCACCCCAGCCATTGAAATCAACCGCTTATATAACATGATGGGGACGGGAACAAGCGCACTTCGGGCATTGGCTTATGTTATCATTTTTGTTTCTGGTCTAAGCATTTTTATCTCCTTATTTACCTCTCTAAAGGATCGAAAATACGAGTTGGCTTTAATGCGCGTAATGGGTTCTTCTCCAAGTAAATTATTTGCACTGATTATCCTAGAAGGCTTGATTTTAGCAGTTTTAGGTTATCTAATTGGTATCATTTTAAGCCATATTGGGATGGAAGTACTGGCAAAGTTTATGCAGGATTCTTACCGCTACGCTCTATCGGGTGGCATATTTTTAAAAGAAGAATTGTATCTATTATTTGCTGCTTTGGGCATTGGCTTTTTGGCGGCAATTATTCCAGCATTTCAAGCTAAAAATACAGATATTTCCAAGACTTTGGCGCAAGCCTAAAGCCGTAAGGGCTTGTATAAAAGTCTTTTTGAAAAATTTAGATAAACAATTGATAGTTTTGCTGTTGCAGTCAAAGTTGTACGGCCTATGATTCAGGCGTTACATAGGCAGCGGTGATGCCACCATCCACCAAAAACTCCGTTCCTGTCACATAAGAAGCATCCTCAGAAGCTAGAAATAAAGCCGCTTTGGCCATTTCTTCCGCTTCACCAAACCGCCCCATTGGAATATGCACCAACCGGCGTTGCTTTTTGGCTTTTGTATTTAAAAATTTCATCAACAACTTTGTTCGCAAAGGGCCTGGACTTAGGGCATTTACACGGATATTTTCCCGTGCATGAATGACCGCCAATTCTCTGGAAAGGGCTAAAACAGCCCCTTTGCTGGCTGTATAGGCTATTTGCGGGGTAGCAGCTCCCAAGTGCGCTACAAAAGAAGCCGTATTAATGACCGAGCCGCCACCGGCTCTTCGGATAGCTGGAATTCCGTATTTGCAACCCAAAAACACGCCTTTTACGTTAATATTCATCGTCAAATCCCAGATATGCGCCGAGGTGGATTGCGTGTCTCCATCATCGCTGTGCATAATTCCCGCATTATTAAAAAGTATGTGCAATGCGCCAAATTGCTCTTCTGCAAAAGCAATCATTTTCTGGCAATGCTTTTCTTTGGCGACATCTGCCCTAAAAAAAGCAGCCTTGCCGCCTCTTTTTTTTATAGCTCTAACTGTCTTTTTTCCGTCTTTTTCATTCTGGTCAACTACGACTACTTTCGCGCCTTCTTTGGCAAATAACAGGCAAGTTGCTCTGCCTATTCCACTACTGCCGCCGGTTATCAAAGCTACTTTATTTTTTAATCGCATCGAAAGCCTTAATTTTACTTTTTTGAAAATACATTTTAGCAATATAAGGGCTTAAAATTAGGTCTATTTTCTGAAAAATCTGTGCAAAATAGCTTTAGAGCTTGTTTAAATTCCCATTAATCGGCTACAAGTGGCAAATCTTGTTCTGCACTTCGTTAAAAATACTCGCCATACCTTCCAGGTATGTCTGCGTTTTTTGCCTTGTTCAAAATAAAATTTTCTCACTTTCACTCAATCATGAAAACTTAAACAAGCTCTTAGATCAAACACAAAACCACAAGATGAGTTTCCTAAAAGCAGAATGGAGAAAGCTGGCTATGGCTAATTATGAAATTGAAGCGGCATTGCTCAAAGAATTTATCCCCTCAAAAACGGAACTGGATAAATGGAATGGCACAACTTATATCAGTTTGGTTGGTTTTATGTTTATGAATACGAGGGTTTTAGGGCTAAAAATTCCGTTTCATATTCATTTTGAAGAAGTAAATTTGAGGTTTTATGTAAAGCATAAAGATAAAAACGAATGGAAGAGAGGCGTTGTTTTTATAAAAGAAATTGTACCAAAACGGGCCATTACTTTTCTGGCAAATACGCTTTATAAAGAACATTATCAAACAATGGAAATGAGGCATTTATGGGAAGAAAAACAAAGTACGAGAATTGTGAAATATGAATGGATGCATCAAAATAACTGGCAATCCTTTTCGATTGAAGCAGACATGCAAAGCATCCCCATTCCAGAAAATAGCGAAACAGAATTCATCACAGAGCATTATTGGGGGTACACAAAAATTAGTGACCATACAACCTTTGAATATGAAGTTAGGCACCCAAAATGGCAGGAATACCCCGTTAAAAACTACCAGATTGATGTAAATTTTGAAGCTATATACGGGCAAAAATTTAAAGAATTGAATAATCTACCCCCAAAATCCGTTCTGTTAGCAGAAGGATCAGAAATAATGGTCGAAAACAAACGTGAAATTTAAATTTAAAGACGAAATTATGACTAGACAATTTGGAGAAAGCCTAAGCTGGTGGCTTTTAATGATGCTCTTTATTTTTAGCCATTTGGCCTTTTCCTGTCATCAAACCAAAACCCTTCCCAAAATGGATAAAAAACCCAGCGAACTGATCGTCACTGAATCGGGCGATACGATTAAGAAAATTGTAAAAACGCCTGCGGAATGGAAGGAAATTCTAGGTGTTGAAGCCTACTATGTCCTGAGAGAACAAGGCACAGAACGATCTTTTACTGGGGCTTATTGGGATAATAAAGAAAAAGGCACTTATCTGTGTCGAGGCTGTGGGTTGCCCCTGTTTTCTTCTGATACAAAATTCAAATCGGGTACTGGTTGGCCCAGTTTTTACGAACCAATTGAAAAAGCACACATCGAAGAAGAAGTGGATAATAGTTATGGAATGCGCCGCGTAGAAGTTCACTGCGCTCGCTGTGGGGGACATCAAGGACATGTGTTTCCAGACGGGCCAAAGCCCACCGGTTTGCGCTATTGCATTAATTCTGTTTCTTTGAAATTTGAAAAAGAAAAATGATCTCTCTCTCTCGTTGGAAAAGGGAATTAAAAATACTTAAAATTATGCTGGTCCTCGATGCTCAATAAAGTTTCATAGATCAATTTTATGACCCCTTCCACATCTGATTTATGAGCCATTTCTACGGTGGTGTGCATATAGCGCAGTGGTAGAGAGATCAAAGCAGAAGGCACGCCTCCATTGGAATAAGCAAAGGCATCGGTGTCCGTGCCTGTACTTCTGGAAGCCACCTCTCGCTGAATCGGAATTTTGTTTTTTTCGGCAATATCAATGATCAAGTTGAGCAATTTGTTATGAACAGCCGGCCCATAGGTCACAGAAGGTCCCTTTCCAGTCTTGATGTCGCCATGCTTTTTGACATTGACCAAAGGCGTATGCGTATCATGCGTCACATCGGTAATAATAGCCACATCCGGCTTGATCGTATTGGCAATCATTTGAGCTCCCCGTAAGCCAATTTCTTCCTGTACGGAATTGACAATACACAATCTGAAAGGCAGGTCTATTTTGTTTTTCCTAATCAAGCGGGCAACTTCTGCGATACAAAATCCGCCCATTTTATTATCCAGTGCTTTCCCAACATAATATTTGTCATTAAGGACATCCATTTTTTCTTCATACGTGATGACACAACCTACATGGATACCCATTTTTTCGACCTCTTCTTTATCTTCTGCTCCAACATCAATAAAAATATTTTCGACCGTAGGGCTAATATTGGCATCCTTTCCCTTTCGGGTGTGAATGGCTGGCCAACCAAAAACGCCTTTTATAATACCATCTTTGGTATGAATATCCACTCGCTTGGAAGGCGCAATCATTTGGTCAGAGCCTCCATTTCGCATCACATTAATAAACCCATCATCTGAAATATGGTGAACAAACCAAGAGATTTCATCTGCATGCCCTTCTATGACAACGGTATATGCTTTATCGGGATTGATAATGCCATAAACGGTTCCGTAATTATCCAGTTTCCAATCGTCAAGGTAAGGTTTAATATATTCTAACCATATCTTTTGTCCAGACGCTTCAAAGCCGGTAGGAGAAGCATTGTTCAGGTACTTTTGTAGGAATTTTTCTGATTTTGCAGTAATAATCTTCATGAACGGTTTTTGTTTTGTAATCTATGCTCGTGGCGAACAAAATATCAGTCGTCCTTGTTCAGAGATTTTAAAAATGTCGCAAAGGTAAGATGCATTAATAAAAATAATTTTTTTTATTGACAATCAAGTACTTTGTAAGTTTAATTGACCTTTTTGAGCGTCGAATTTTCCTTCAAATCAAGGCGCGACATGAGCGAACGAACCCGAAGGGCAAAAGCTCGATGAGCTTTTGAGTGAGTGCACCGAAACGGGTGGGCTGGTCATAGCCGTAGCTAAGGCGAGTACGCAACGAAGAGTTGGAGGAAAAGGCATGCTCAAAAAATTAAGAAAGTTAGTTTACAAAGTATTAACCTTTAAGTATTGATGAAAAAAAGATCAGCTTATTTTTTCATGGTGACTAAATCCACATTTTTGCGCCAATTTTTCAGCAATTGTACGTCAGAAGGTTGGATAAAGTTGGTTTTTAATGCTTCCTTTATTAAAATATCATAATTACTCAAAGTTTCCAATTGATAGCCCGCTTCCGCAAAAACATCAGCAGCCCTCTTAAACCCATAAGTAAAAATAGCCGCAATTCCCACCACTTCTGCCCCCCCACGTACTAGTACTTCTATCGCTCTTAGAGAGCTACCCCCTGTAGAAATCAAATCTTCTATGACCAATACACGCTCCCCTTCGCTCAGTTCTCCTTCGATTTGGTTTTGCCGGCCATGTGCTTTAGGTTTACTTCGAACATAGATAAAGGGCAAACTTAAAACATCCGCAAGCAAGGCTCCATGTGCAATGCCAGCAGTAGCCACGCCTGCAATTTTATCAAAAGGCTTAAATTGGTCAGAACGCTCCGCAAAAGCCGTTTTAATATAATTTCTTACCGTCGGATAAGATAAAATAATTCTATTGTCGCAATAGATAGGAGATTGAATGCCGGAAGCCCAGGTAAAGGGGTTTTGTGGACTAAGTTTTATTGCTTTTATTTGTAAAAGCCTTTTGGCAACTTCCGAGGCTATTTTCATTACTATTTTTTTATAAAATTACCGCTATTTAAAAGTTTCGCAAATGTACAAAATTTGGATTAATGAAACGCCCTTGATTTTGCTTCAAAATGCTCAATTGGATGCACAACATATAGATACTACTAAAAACTTGTTGGTTAGATATAATGGTAAAACTCGATCCTTGCTCAACCCAATTGATATGCTGGAAAAAACCCGACGGTTTGGTTCCGTTATCATTTATGCAGAAGCTTACGAGCAATTGGTGCAGGATTTTGAAAGTTTGTATAAAAAAGTTGAAGCAACCGGCGGGCTGGTTTATAATAAACATGGAGAAATTCTAGTCATGTATCGAAGGAGTTATTGGGATTTGCCCAAGGGAAAAGTGGACAAGGGAGAATCCAGAGAAGCTGCCGCCTTGAGAGAAGTTCAGGAAGAAACTGGCCTAAATCGCGTGAAGCGAGGGGGCTTAATTTGCAAAACCCTTCATACTTATAAAGACAAAAAAAGAAAGCGAATTCTGAAAAAAACCTATTGGTACAAAATGGTCACCGACGAAGAAGAAGTGATCCCGCAAACAGAAGAAGACATTGAGGCATTACTGTGGATCCAACCAGCAGATTTTCTAATAAAAAAATCTCCCATTTATAACAGCGTCAAAGTAGTGATAGAAGCAGCTATGGGATAATAGATTTGCCTAATAGTTATCAAAATCCACTTAAATCTAAAAAAATATTTGAATTGTAAAATAAAATAGGCAATTAGTAGTTTATTAAAAGCGGTGGCGATAAATCAACGTTACCTCTATACAAATTATATCCAAAAAAAATTCTTTAATTCAAAACTTTACATCTCATGAACAACACAAATGTTATGAACCACACGAACCTAATTAAATTCCTGTTTACTGGATTTTTTCTCTTGGCGTTTGCTGGATTTATTGCTGCTCAATCAGCCTATCCATCAGGCCTTTTAGCCTCTAATGATTGGGCTTCAAAAGGAATCGATAAAGATGATTTATCTTTTTTTTACGATGCAGACAATCAGGCCTATTACATTGATTTTGAAACCATTAGTCTTAATTTGACCATTATCAAAGTCAAAGACCGTACAAATAATATAATCATTTCTGACGAGGTAGCGGACCTGCCAGTCAATACCATTTATGAGTTGGATTGCAGCCATTTAAAAAATGGTGACTATACCATTGAGTTGCACTCTTATACCAAAGTTTTAAGGAAAAAAGTAAGCATTTCTACCAATTAATAACTTTTTAAGTCTTACATTTTAACGCCCTCTTCAGGTGGTATTGAATCTGAAGAGGGCGTTTTTTTTAGCTGTCGATTAAAAGATTATCCCAGCGAATTGTTTAAATTATTCTTTCCTCGTCACTAAATTTTTTCCATTTTAATACCTTATTTCTAAAATAAAACTCCTTTATGGGGAAAGCCCCCACTCTAAACCTCGTCAAATTAGAGAGAGGGAGACTCCTTGACCAAATTATGCTAAATACCAAAAGACCAAAAGATTAGCTTATTGATTTCTAAAATAAGGTCAAGTGAGGGCCTAAAAAAAGGGAGCCCCCCTTCCCATACAGGAAGAGAGGTCATCCCTAAAACTGTTTCTTATGTAAACCTTTAAGTTGAAACGCTAACCTCAAGGTTTACTCTGAAAGAAGCAGTTCAATCATTTTAATCAATAATAATCATTTTCTTCGTTGCTACATTATCAGCAGATTCTAATTGATAGTAGAGTACGCCAGTAGCATTTAATGATCTGGCATCCAAGCTGATTTGGTTATAGCCTTTAGCATAATCATTGGTTACTTGCTTCAATACTTTACCTTGTACATCCAATACTTTGAAGGTAGCTTCACCAGCTTCGGGTAAGTTAAAGCCGATTAGGGTTTCTCCTGCAAATGGGTTTGGTGTGTTTTGGTATAATTCGAATCTAGCAGTTACGATTTCTGTAGTGTTGAATTGGATATTTACATTCAATAGCTCATTGTCTGTATTATAAGCTTCAGCAGCCGTATAATCAGAGCTAAGGCTCAATAATTCGCTCAATTGACCAGAGGTAGTTGCCTTAAAGGTCAATCCAAATAATACTTCATCAGCAGCAGCGCCATTCCAGCTTGTGGTCAAGACACCCCTTTGAGCTAAATTGGTATTGAAGTTTTCCGCTTTTGCTACTCCTTCTACTAGGTCAATCATTTGAAGGCCATTGAAGTGCATAGTGAATTGATATCCGCTTGTATTTGCTAAATCAGCTGCAAACTCAACCGTTACGGTTTCGCCAGCTTTTACGAAGCGATCTGCTACATTCAAGTTAAGTGTACCAGTAGTATTACGTACCTCTGCACCCAATAGAGAGTTAGGAATCGCATTACCGTTTAAGTCTCCAACTTTTACTGCAACAAAGTCAATCTTCATATCCTCAGAAAGGTTGTTGATATTATAAATTTCAGCAAACTTTTCAGTCAATGGATCTTCTGAAGTAAATTCATAATTAGAATCAATGAACCTCCAGGAGGTATTATTGGTGAAAGAAGATTCTATTTGAAGAACTACTTTTCGCAATTCAACCATATCGAAAGTGGTGATAGAACCGGAATTGTTCACATCCGCAGCAATCAATTTGTAGGGAGAATCCAATAAGTCCGTACCCAATACATGCTTACGCAATAGCACAAGGTCAAAAGTAGAAACACCGTTCAATGGGTTCATATCTTTTTCAGGAGTGATAGTGTAGTCACCACCCATGTGTAGATTGAAAGCATACTCTCCGCTGGCACCTGTTACGGCAGGAGTTGGCATAGCTTCGCTGCTACCATTGACTGCAACCGTTACGGATTCGATAGACTCGCCAGAAACGTTAGAAATCTTACCAGAAACGCCTGCCATTGATTCTGTAGAACCACCAGAATCCAAGCAGCTAGTACTGCTGGTCTGAATATAGGCAGTAGCCGTACAGAAATCTTGATTTCCTGCATGGTCTGTCACCCAAATTTCTACTTTTTGAGAACCTGTCGTACTACAATCGAATGTTTTGCTCAAATCCTTAATATCTGGAGAGAAAGAGAAAATCAAATCATCCGGATCGGCACAATTGTCACAATTGTCAAAACTGGCCTTGTCAAAATCAGAAGCCCAAATGACTACTTCTCCTGTAGAAGGCATCAAGGTAGTAATGATTTCTTCGCAATAGGGCGTAGGCAATTTGCAGTCTATAATTGTCAAGACGGTTTCATCTTTGGTGACATTATTACAACCATCATCAGCGATGAAAGTAATGGTCAATACACCAGGCTCAAAAGGTCCAGCAATGAAGCCTTTAGAGGCATCCGCCTCTGTGCCACTGGCAGCCACACCACAATACCAATCATCTGGAGTATAAACCCACTCAGCCCTAACTCTTACATCAGAGGAGCAATCATTAAACCACGGAGCACCTACAGGTACTTGTGTGAAACAATCATCCGTACCGTCAATACAAACATCTTCATCGGCAGGAGCCTCTAATAATGGAGGTACATCGTCTATTACTTTAATATACTGCTCCCAGAACATAAACTCTCCCTCGCTTGGATGATCCTGATAAGGATTGGCACACCAATCATATACAGTCCAAACCCGAACAATCTTGAAGCAAGACTCATCAGAAATAGTCAATACATGATCTTCATAGCTAACGCCTACCAGTTCGCAATCATCACCAATAAGAATCGGACGACCCGTTACATCTGGATCTAAAGGATCCTGGAATCCGGAGCCATCTTCAGCAGTACAATATGCAATGTAATCATCAGGCCAGTCAACCTCCAATGGGGTACGATCTGCAACTGTCACTATCTGCTCAACAGGATCAGACTCCAAATCATGCCTGTCAACCGCAATGTAAGTATAAATTACCGTACCGATATAACATTCATTTCTCCAATCAGATACATCAATCAATTCATACCTTTCTCCAGGACAGTTATCGTCTGTTTCTGGCTCTGGAATCAAGTCAGCAGGAATTTCTCCATTATTATCCAATTGATCACAGTAAATGGTTACATCTTCCACTTCGATAGTTGGAGGCGTTTTGTCGTCAACTAATACCTGAACCATACAGTCTGCATAATTCCCATGGCAGTCTATAACTCTCAATACTACAATGCATGGAGTACCTTCGGCAGTTTTCCAAACATCTTCTTCATCGAATTTAACATGGGGCTTGAATTCGTCATCCTCCATTCTTCTCACCAGAAAGGTAAGATCTTTATCACAATTGTCGTGGCTACCGTCGTCGAAGGTTTCTGCAAAAACGTGCGCCTCACAATTTTCATCAACTGTTACCTGAGTGATTTCATCACAAACAGGGGTGGGTGGCGTATCGTCATAAACGAATACGTTATATTGACAATGAGCTTCATTTCCGCAATGGTCAATGTACCAATAAACTACGCGGTATTTTGCAAATTCTTCGTCACAGGTTGGACCAGGCAATTTAACCGAACCAAAATCAACAGTGACAGGGTCACCAGTAGCAGAACCTTCTACCTCCCCATAACCTTCATGTACCACATATTCCTCTGTCGCCCAGGTTGGGTGTGGGTGAGTAACGAATCGAGTGCCATAAATGGTGACTTTTGTTTTAGCTACTTCACCACAAGCTTCCCAAATCTTAGCATCGGGAATTCGGAAGTCCGCTTCACATTCTTTAGGATTGGTATTCGTTCCTAAAACGACATCCTCTGGGCAGTCAATAGACGCCTCTTTATCAACGACTTTAATCGTTTGGGTGTGTCTTCGAATGTTGTTCCCGTAGCCATCAGAAGGCGTACACCAGTCAACGACCTTCCACTCTCTGATAATCTTATAAGAGCCAACACATACTGGAATGATGTGGTCTTTATAAGTCACATTTAACTCACAGAAGCCATAAGAATCCCATGGGTAAGAGTAGCCAATGTTCAAGCCACTACCATCTGCGACGTACTTAGCAACTGGAATGCCATGCTTCATGGGAAAGCCCGTAGGCTCATCGGTCATTCCGCCATTTCCATGACGGCCAGGAACGGCATTGCCTTCTCCATCAGCACATTCTCCATCAAAGACTAAGCCTGGATCCGTATTCGGGCTACAATCATTACTCTTTTTAGTATAAATAGGATCCTTATCTCCAGGCAGCCCAGTGTAGTCTGGTGGGAAATTGATTTGGTGCAAAGATAATCTATGTAGATAAATCCTTTGCACGCAGGAAGCAGAATTGCCAGAAGCATCGGTTGCCGTCCAAGTTCTGTAAATGACTGCGCTGTATTCACCGTCACATTCTTCATCGACGATTCTATCCTCATACCTCAGATCAATCTCCCCGCAAGTGACCCAAGGATTAGGATAGGAAACAGGCGTTCTTAATTCGTCGCAGTTATCCCTAACTTCTGGATAGCCATAGCCTTGTCCATATCTACAAGTTTCAATGTAATTGGGCGTAAAGGGCTCATTACACCAAAGGTCAACATCCTTGCAGTATAACTTTGGGTTGATTTTATCCTCAACTGTGATAGAACCCCAGCAGGAATTTTGGGTAGCCCAATGCTTTACTTTTACCCGAAAGGTATTGCTTCCATTGGCCAAGACATCTTCGCAGGTAACATAATCTTTATCCGAACCAGTCGAGGCAATCACTTTACCTTCATGGTCCATTACTTGTACGACAAAAGCCTGGGGCCCATTTGGCGTACAAATACTAGAGTTATTGGGATCTTCAAGGATTAAATCGTAAGTAATTTTTGCCTTACAATCACTTCCTACAGATACCTGAACATTGTCGTTACAGCCCATGGTACAGTTCTGCGCATTGGCAGGCATGCTCCACAGAAAGACCAACAACATAGCGGACAAAGTTGTCCAACACCGCGAATAATACGAAGTAAAATTCGATCTTTTCATGTGTTCAATTTTATAGGTTTACAAAAACAAAAAATATGAGTATATAAGTGCCCAAAACTCGGGCATCATCTCCATAAGTATGAGTAGAAAATTTCATGGGAGGCTATGAACCAAGAAGATGCCCAATCGAGCCTTCGTCTTCTATGAATACTTAAACTTATATCAGATCTTGATTACGGCAACGCTACTAAATAAGCCTAAGAACAGTTACTTGAAAAATTTACTTGTAGCGGTTGTTGGGATGAACTTTATAAGAAATGTCCAAATGCAAGAATAGCACTTGGAATGTAGGGGGCAATAATTTCCCTTAGATATTATAAAAGTAGAATCATGCAAGCCAGTTTTTTGGGTTATATAAAATGTTTATATCATTTCTAATAAAAACAAATATACAATACGTTGTTATTCCATTTTATACCCCAAAAAGGGTATTTTTTAATTTTAAAAAATTAAATAATAATAATTAATATTCTTTACTGCCTAAGAATAAATAATATAAAAAAATTATCTTACTATTTAACCCGAAGCAAAATAAAGGTAGAAAAAAAATTATAAACCAATAAATTTTTTACTAATTTTTTATCAAAAAAATCCCTCTCCTTATATACAGGAGAGGGAAGTCAATATTTCAGGAATAAAAATTATTCTACTCTATTAAAATCATTTTCTTTTTCGCCATATGTGTAGCTGTCTCCAATTGATAGAAATATATTCCATTTCCTTTCAATAGAGATTTTTCAATTTGAACTTCGTGGTATCCTTTTGCAAATTCTCGATTGACCGTCGTCATGACTCGACCCGAAATGTCGAAAATGGTCAATGTGGCATCCGTTGCTTCCGGTAAATCGAAGCTAATGGTGGTCATTTCTTTGAAGGGGTTAGGCTTATTATTGTAAAGTGCAAAGGTGCTTGCATCTTCTTTCTGCCCAACAAACTTCAGGGCGACATCCAATAGTTCGCCTTTTGTATTATAGGCTTCTGCAACGGTCAGATCAGAAGTAACCTTGATGGCTTCACTTAACCGACCCGTTTTTTTCGCTTTTAATGTAAGGCTAAACATTTTGGCATCGGTTGCATTCAGCGAGTTGCCTTCTCGATTCCAACTAGTGGTTAATTGACCCCTCTGAATCAACATCTTTCCGAAATTGCCGGCTTTGGCAATGCCTTCGTTTACGGTCACAATTTCTACCATTTCAGGATCAATATTCAAGGTAAACTGGTAGCCTTCAATAGCCGTTAGTTGATCCAGACTAAAGGCCGCTTCAAAGACGGTGCCTTCTTCAAATGCCACTTCGCTGGATTGGAAAGTAAGTGTCTCATAGGTATTCCTTACTTCGCTATTCCATAAAGTGCGCTTGGAAGCAGCATTGCCGCTTACATCGCCCACTTTTACAGCTACAAAATGTGCTTCTGTATTAGCGGACAAATTCTCTACGCTCACTTTTTCTGCAAAAGGCTCTGCCTCTGCATTTTTAGTAGTAAACTGATAGCCAGCATCTACAAATCTCCAGGAAGTATTATTCGTAAACGCGGTTTTGATATTCAATATCAATTGTCTTAGCTGGACCATGTCATAAGCAGTGATTGTACCTGATCGATTAATATCAGCTGCTATTTGCTTATATGGAGAATCCAGTGAACTTATACCCAAAATATGCTTGCTAATCAAAACAAGGTCGTAAGTAGAGACACCATTCATGGGCTGAACATTTTTCTCCGGCGTAATCGTATAATTGCTGTGCATGGGCAATTCTACAAATTGGTAGTTACCGTCTGCTTTGGTTATCAAAGAAGGCATTTCGTATCCTCCGATCTTAACCGTTACATCTTCCACCGTTTCTCCAATTTCGTTCTGAATGGTTCCGGATATTCGGGCATTCATCACACTTGGCAGGGAAGGATTACAAATATTCATATTATCCTGTAGATTTACTGTGACTCTCACATAGTCCCAGTTTCCTGAAGCATCTCTTACCCAAAGGTCACCAACTATATCAATTCTATTATCTGGATTAGTCGAACTCACGAAGTCACTACAGTTAAAAGTCCAGCCAAAACTGGTATCAGGCGGAGGAGTATCTTGCAATATTCCTCTCGAAGGAAATACGAGTCTTTGCAGAAATTCATCCCCATTACAGTCCGTTATTTTGCAATTAAAGTCCGTTGCCCAAACCGTTACCCAACCTCTGTTGGCACTATCTGGGTCTGCGCTTGCATTCAGTGTAAGAGTCGTTGCAAGGTCATCGCAGAAAATGGAAGGACCTTCGCTATCTCTGACGACAATTATTAGAGGATGAGTGGTCGTATTATTACATCCGTCTGTAGCAGTGTAAATAACCTTATGGGTCCCTGGCGCAACATTTTGAACTAAGAATTCTGGTGCAGCACCGTTGAGGCTTGTACCGCCTAAATTGCCGGTAATGCCTTGATTAACAGTATTGTTACAGTTATCATCTGTAGTCATCCTGGGCAAAGTGAAAGATGCTGTACAGACATCATGATCTACATCAACAAACATCGTGTCCAATGGATTCACAAAAGAAGGTGCTAAGGTATCTATCAATTTTACAACCTGCGTGACTACTCTATAGCCTGGTAAAGCCGGATTGGCAGTTGGATTTCGACACCAATCAATAATTTCCCAAGTCCGAATTACTTTTTTACAAGCATCAACTGGCACAAAAACTTTTTGACTATAAGAAACTGCTAGTAATTGACAACCTTCGCTACTTACTTCCAAATCATCTTTTGGAAGGGCTTCAATGTCCACGTTGGCATCGCAGCTTATTACTGTGTCAGGCACAGGTATTTTGGTAATTCTAAATTCCTCGCTTGGTACTAAGGTTACAGTAATGGTTTGCGTGCAGCTATCGGCTGCTGTATTTGGATCTGAAACCTTCCAGGTTCTGGTAATAATTCCTTGTCCACAATTGTCTAAGTTTCGTCTTTCTATAAGTTGAAGATCAGCGTTATTACAAGCCCCTCCAGAAACGGAAGCCGGGCCAAAAACATCTAAGTTAGTCAAATCGTCATTACAAGTAACCGTTACATCAGGCGGACAAGTAATCTCAGGAGCTACTTTATCCTGTACAATTACATTCACCATACAGCTATTGAAGTTACCTGATTTATCCCATGCCCGCAATTCGACCATTAGGTCTGTTGTTCTATCTGCATCACAACATTCAAATAATACTTCTTTGCTGAAGGGCGGTAAGGGGACGATATCTACTTCGCACAAATCCATTCTTCTTACTCGGATGCTATCCAATGCACAATTATCATAACTTCCATTATCAAAAGCACTGGCTCGAACAATCGCCGTTCCATTTTGTGTTAGAGAAATTACTAGGTTCTCTTTACAAATAACTGTAGGAGCAATATTATCATCAATCTCTACGACAACGGTATCCCTTGAAATATTGCCACAATCATCTTCCGCAAGGTAAATAATATTTTGTCTGCCAAAAGGCACTTTATGCATGGTTCCTCCATTCGAAAAGACAGTAGAAGATGGCCCTAAAATTCTCACGCTAATATTGGAAAGAGCAGAGCATTCATCTGATACAGTAATTGGAGGCAGGGTCAAGCTCGCCTCACAAGAGTTTGGCAAAATATTCACACCAATCTGAGTAACCACAGGAAGGTTACTAATCACAGGTCCTACTGTATCTACGACTTTGATTATCTGTGGTCCTGGCGAAATGGCATTTGAAATGGCATCGCTGGAATGACACCAGTCGTAGATAGTCCAAGTTCTAAAAATCTTTCTAGAGCCTTCGCAATCAGTAGTTAATACCTGATCCTGGTGGGTCAGTCCGAATAAGCAAAACTGATCTATTTCCACGGTATCGCCATCAATGATAGCTTTTGGATATCCCGTGTATTCCGGGCTGGTGTCTGGATTGTCACCGCAGTATAAAGTATCGTTTTTCGGCCATAAGACATTCATCGTGGTAATCTGTGGTTTCAATATATGTATAGTCGACACACAGGTACTTGTATTGCCGCTCGCATCTTGTGCTTTCCAAGTCCTTCGTACCACTCCAATCGTATCGGGGTTGGAGCCTGCACCAGGTTTGCACCCAAAACTTTCCTCTTCATCAGAAAAAGTAAAAGTAACGTCGTCTGCACAACCATCAGAAGTTATGGGGTATCCACCAATCTCGAGGGGATCGGTTGATAAATTACAGTAAATCGCCGTGTCTCTACATTGAATAATTGGAGCAACTTTATCTTCTACTTTTACCGTTCCCCAACAACTATTGCCTAGCGGACTGCTCACTTTAACCCGAGCTGTTTGTCCAAGATAACTGGCATCCAAAGTATCCGATCCAGCTCTTGTTCCGTCCAAAATTTCGAGGGTGTACCCGTCATAACAACTATAATCTCCTTCCAGAATAACATCAACTGTAAGTACAGCCAAACAAGTGGCATCCAAAGAAACTTGAACGTTATCGTTGCAAGCAACTGGTGGTGCAATGACATTATCAAAGCTAATTGAAACTGCCCCGTCTACTACACAAGCCGTATTTTCTAAGGTAGCCGTATAAGAAAAGTCCATAAGCGATTGAATCATGTTCAGTATTAGTCTATTATTTGCTGCATCCAAAGTCGCTGCGTTAGGGTTACCTGCCATTGTAAAAGGGCTGGAGGGCAAATAATTGAAAGTAGCAAGTACTGCATCCGATAAGTCTGTAATCAAAAAGTCTTCAATAGTGTTGGTATAACATTCGGCTGAAAAAGGAGCTATAATGACTCCGTCATTTATGTTTAATGCATCTGTTCTAGCAACTAAATCACTTCCAAAGGAATTATTCGGGTCAATAATAATCCCTGTATTATTAATGGTTCCGGTAATGCTGGATGCCGGTGCAATAGATTTAATGATATCCTCATTTATTAATAGAGAAAAACTTGCCGTAGTATCTATTTCCAGTATTCCAGTATTCGTAACGGTTCCATTGGCATCCGCTGCAAAGTTATCCCCATCTAGTCTAATAATAGCAACTGTATTATTCACTGCGCTTGATGCGTCTGTAAACAAACCATTTTGGCGAATATTGCCTTCATTTTGTGCTATATCAATGGTAGATTTCTCTACATTATTTAATGTCCCTGTGCTTAGTACATGAATACCATTGCCATTGCTATTATCTATACTGATTACGCCCGAAGTATCGCCAGGGGAAGCAGGAAGGTCTCCATTATTCAATGTACCCGCTAATAATATGCCGTTTTCGGTAATTCCATTAACTGTAATAGCCCCTCCTCCCAGCGAAGTTGTACTAAAATTATCAAATGTACCTCCTCCAACTTCAATACCATTGCCTCCTATATTCGCCAGCGTTCCATCTCCAATATCAATCGTTCCGCCGGCATTTACAAAGGTGTTATTTGTATTAATACCATCACCGTCCACATTTGTAATCGCTATAACCCCTAGTGAATCATTTATAATAGAAGCCGTATTAAGAATGCCATTATCTCCCGCGTCGCCAATTGTAATATCTCCAGAACTTTCTACATTCCCTGTATTATTAATGCCATTATCTCCTGATTCTGTAATCTCAATTTCTCCACTCAATAAGTTATCAAGCAAAGGAGGGTTCAAAGGAACAGACGTCAATATGAATATACCATTATCCATGGACTCTTCAATAGTAAAACTACCTGTGTTTACAGAAGAACCCGATCCAGTTAAAAGCATTCCATTCATGCCGGAGTTCGTCACGAAAATAGTTCCGTTATTAATCAGCTCGGTATCATCTACTCCTATCACCAGCCCGTTATCTGTGGCGTTTAAAACGTTCAATGTGCCATCAACGGTTAGCACTGCTCCATCTTCTGTAACAACACCATCGTCAGCAGACCCATCAATAGTTACCGTGGTAGTCGCTGGAATAGTAAAATCAATCTCCATAAACAATTTAGTGGCTTCGATGCTCGCTGGAATATTAGTGGTCGGTGCATTTAGAACTGCACAAAGCCCCGTACCAGGAACAAATACAGTGCTGGGAATAGTCAAAATACCATTACCCGAAATTACACCGCTCAATGGCGCTGAGCCATCCAGCCAGTTTTCATTCTTAGTCCAGTCGCCATCAATTTTTCCTAGCCAGGTTTCTTGTGCAAAACCCCCAACTGACAGACAGAAGAAAAAACATAAAAGCAGCCCCATTCGCCGCATCCAGTTGGCACAGGAATCGAGGGGCACGCCTTTGTTTCGAGGCAATTGCCGCCTCAAGGATGAATCAATGGGAATAAAATTTGTGTGTTTCATAAGTGTGTTAATTAAATTGTGTAAAAAAAAGTGGTTATAAAAATTATGAAATGCTTGCAAGCTGACAGCTATTTAGCAAAATCAGATTGCCATAGGGTCAGCCATTTTTTGCTGGCAATTTCGTATCTAATTAAAATTTATTTTTTAGATATTTGTATTTGGAAAGCAGCCTTACTAGGCTATCACAAAACAGGTAAATAATTAATTATCAGTCATTTGTCACAGTATTTCCTCTTTTGAAAGGATGGTATTTTGAGCGACATCAATCCTATAAAATGCCGCCCAAAACCACCGTTCATACCTTAATAATTTAACCAGTTCTTAGCAGGTATTGATCCTCCTAAGAAATGATAAACTCTAGTAACTAAATCTATTTGCAGTTCGCCTATCCAATAAGCGATAACAGGTTAGTTTTTCCCAAAAAGTTCTCTTTCCTACTACAGGATATATTTTGTTATTTCAACATATTATCCTCGGGTCAACTCAAATTTGCTAACGATAATTAATTCTTCATTACAGGGAAAGTATTTTCATCTATGTATTAAAGTGCAGGCACTGTAGTGCTTTTTCTTATCAACCAAATGCTATAAATAATTGAAAAAGAGTGCTGGGATAATCAAGCTTAAGTTAATTTAATCTTCCTTTACTCATCGCAGTTACCCCAACACTTTCATCATGCACCCAGTTAATTTCTTTGTAATTTTCTCTCTCGGTACTACTTCTAGTTTTCAAAATAAAGAATACTTCTTATCCTTTAAGAGATCAGAAAGTGTTTCATAGTGTGTGTCTGTTTTCTACCTCTATTTTGATTTTGAATAAAAGTCCCCTTTTCCTCACAAACGTATTCGCTTGGAAGCAGGATATTTTTTCTTTTCTAACAACCAGATAATTTGGTGTCTATTTAAGCTAAAATTCTTTGGTTAAAGATCATCAAAATGCATGGCTAATTGCCCTGGTAGAAGAAACAACCATTAAACTTATTTTGCATATAAAATCAAGCATAACGATAATTCGGTTTTGTCTTTAAAAAAAATCTCTGAAAAACAAAGGAAAGAAGTATTCTGTTCCATAGTGTCGTGCTAATTAATAAAAAATAATATTTAAATATTGCGCTAGCTAAAAATCGTTATTGGCAATCTTATTTCATGCGAAAATTTACATTTAGGTTCTGGTAAAAACCAGGTTCTATAAATTTCACATTTTCAATATTGTTTCATACCAATACAAAACTACTTGAATCGGTTTAGGAAATATAGAAAAGGTTTATTTCTGTATTGTCCATTTTTAGAAAGGAAGAGAATTCTATCCTTTTCCAATCCTTCAATATATATTATGAGAATTAGCGCATCTTTCGATAGCAACAACTGCCTTTTAAAGGCCGGTTTAGGGATGGGTTAGTTTCGAATTGGCTATTTTGAATAATAGCATTCTGAAGATATAAATGAATAGTAGCTCTGCAAAGCTGCCAATCATTTTGTAATCCAATTGATTACATATTATACATTTTCAAACATTATGCCAAAAAATAATGTGTTCATAAAAGGAATATCTGATTTTAAAACACATTATATGTTTTTATTATATAATAAATACTATGCCAAATTTTCAATCAGAGCCAACCGGTATAAAAAGTAATGGAATTAAAAGTTAAAGACGAAATACGTCACAAATTAAAAACGTATATAACTAAAAAATGTCTGATTAAGTTATCAATAATAATTCTTTTTATATTAAATGAGTTCTTTCTTTCTTAAAACACCTCCCATTATCCCGTCACATTTTTAGATAAAAGCACCTATCTAATATTTACTAACATAAGTACATTTGAGGCTCAAACACTACCCAAATATTACAAGAAAATTCGCAATGTCAAGCACGATACACTTTGACCTATTTTAAATTTAGCATTCCCCTCATTATTGCCTCAAATAGGTGTATCAGTTTATGCTTTCTTGAAATAATTCTCCTATTAATCGATTCACTAAGAGCAGTCTGAAAAAATTACTCAGGTAACCATTTTACAGGAATTTGGCAACATTTTGTATAACCAGTTTTGATAGTTCCCATGAAAAATTCGCTAAAGGCTTTGGATTCAAAAATTATTTTTGTAATCCTGCTATTTTTCGCATCTTCCACCCTTTTGGAAGCTTCTTTTTTTCAAAAAACATTTTCAGATTTCCACAAATCAGTCAAATCTGAAATAACACTGAATGCGCTAATATTTTCCGACAGCAGAAATTGTGGGTCAGTAAACGTTGCGCCAGATGTTGCTCCTTGCTCTGGAACTGCCGGAACGATTGGAGGCAATGTTTTTGAAGATGCAGACTTTGATGGCGTAGATGCTGGCAGTAGTGAAGCAGGCGTTGCGGGAATCATTGTAAAAATTTATAATAATTCAGGGAACTTAGTAGCTACTACTACGACCGACGCCGAAGGGGATTACCTGTTTGCAAGCCTTTCCGATGCCAATTATCGAATAGAATTTCAATTGCCTGATGCCATCCAGTGTTGGGCAAAGCCAAGCGTTGCGGGAACAGGTAATAATACAACTGTGCAAGTTGTTGCCCCCGGAGATTGCGCCAATTTAGGGGTGGCAGATGTAGCCTCTTTTTGTGGAACAAACCCGTTATTAGCAACGACCTGTTTCCTTAGCGGAGAGCCATTGGGAGGAGGCAGTTCGGGCGAAGGGGATGTTTTGGTAAGCTATCCTTACACCAGCTCTACTTCTGCAGATATATCAAAAGTAGCGATTAACAAACAAATAGGAACTGCTTGGGGTTTAGCTTATGACAAAATTAATCAGGATTTTTATACAGGTGCGATGCTCAAGAGACATGCCGGATTTGGACCGCTTGGAATAGACGGCATTTATAGAATAAACTATAGCGACCCCAGCAAACCATTGATTGACAATTGGTTAAAATTGTCCGACTTAGGTGTTGATGCTGGCACAAACCCTCGTACAGATACCTTGCCTGCTAGTGCTTCCGGAAGTAGCGTGGACGATGAGGCCTTTTCTCAAGTTGGGAAAAATAGGCATAGGTGATGTGGATTTATCCGAGGATGGAAGTACGCTTTATGTAATGAATTTAAACAATAATGGCTCTTTGGTCATTATTGATGTCACTTCAAAAACTTTAGTTAAAGAAGTTAAAATAGCTAATCCCGGTTGTGGAAGTGACTCAGATGTACGCCCCTGGGCAATTGACTATCATGAGGGGGAAATATATATCGGCCTCGTATGTAGCGGGCAAGCTGCTGGAGCTTCAGATTTAAAATTCTTTGTACTAAAATTGGACGGAGACAAATTTGTCCCCGTTTTTTACCGAAAGCCTTAACTACCCTAAGGGCTTTGTACACTATACTTATAACCTGCCCGACCCACCAATGATTTGTAGCAATTGGGAAACCTGGACAGATGATTTTAATGAACTGCACATAGCGGGTTATTCTCTCCTTTATCCAAGATGGTGTCGTCCACAAGCAGTCCTTTCGGATATAGAATTCGATCTTGATGGCTCTATGATTTTGGCATTCATGGATAGAACTGGGCATCAGACTGGCTACCTCCAATACGATGTAGCAAATACCGTTCGTGGCAATGGATATGTAGGGGGAGATATTTTAAGGGTTCATAATAACAAGGGCACTTTTGAATTGGAAAATGCAGGTACAACCAGTGCAGGTGGAGGCTGTGGGGCGAATGGGCAAGGGCCTGGCGGTGGCGAATATTATTGCGGAGAAGCACTCGTTGGTTTTCATGAAGAAACTTCATTAGGGGCATTAGCATTATCCGTATCTGACAGTTTAGTAGCTCTGAATGTAATGGATCCTACTACAATTTTTACTGGTGGAACAGCTTGGTTAGATAATAATACAGGGGATACGACAGGGGTTATAGAGCTCTACAACTCCGGTACTTCTGGAGGGGCACCTGATATCGGCACCTTTGGAAAAGCTGCTGGCTTAGGCGATCTGGAATTAGTATGCGAACCTGCTCCTATCGAAATTGGCAATTATGTCTGGGCTGACCTAAATGCCAATGGTATCCAAGGCCCCTCTGAAAAAGGTATTGATGGAATCACTGTCGAATTGGTGAAAAATAATGCTGTCGTAGCAACCACCGTAACCGCCAACGGTGGGCAATATTACTTTAGCAAGGACGGTGCAACTAACCAAACATGGACGACTTCGGGAGCCAAAGTCCTCCCCAATATGGGTTATACCATCCGAATAGCGACCAATCAGTTCTCTGGAAAAGGAATTAAATTGGTAAAACCCAATATGCCCTCCGATGTTAATACTTATCTAAGGGATAATGATGGTACAGTAAATGGGAATTACGCTGAAGTGTCCTTTACCACTGGCCGTTCAGGCTGCATGGCACATGAATACGATTTTGGAATTGCGCCAACATTATGCCTTGGAAACCTGGTTTGGGAAGATTTAAACAATAATGGCTTAAAAGACAAAACCGAGAAAGGTCTTTCCAATATGGAGGTCATTCTTTATACTCCTGGAGCTGATGGAATAAAAGGCAATGCAGATGATGTAGAAATGAGTAGAGATACGACGGACATGGCGGGCAATTACTTATTTACCGGCTTATGTGGTGGTGATTATTATGTCAAGCTCAATGCTGGTAGCGATATGCACAGTTCTACCGGAGAAGGTCCGGAAGGAATAGCCACTCGAACATTTGAACCTGCTGCGGATCCAGATAATGATATAGATAATCAGGATGATGGCACCCAAATGGGTACAATGGTAATGAGTGGCTTAATTACATTGGCCCTAGATTCCGAGCCGACTAACGACGCTGATTTAGACAGCAATAGTAATACGACCGTGGACTTTGGACTATTTAAGTTGCTTAGTTTGGGCAATAAAGTCTGGAACGACAGAAATAATAATGGACTATTTGATACAAATGAAAAAGGAGTTAATAATGTAGAAGTAATCCTTTATGAGCCAGGGACTGACGGAAAAAGAAACACTGCAGATGATGTAGAAGTTGCCCGAAAAAGAACCAATATCAATGGCTGTTATATGTTTGACAACCTATTCCCTGGAGAGTATTGGGTTAAGCTCAATGGTACTCCTCAAGGATTTGTCAGCTCGGACGGAAATGGACATCAATATACCGGTACAGGCGTCTATGAACCAGGTGCTAGCCCCGAAATAAATAATGATGCAGATGATAATGGCGCCCAAATGGGTACAATGGTCATTAGTGAAATGGTAAAATTGGTACTCTATGAAGAGCCAATGGATGATGCGGATGCCTTCAATTTTACTAATACAACCGTTGATTTTGCATTATTTCCCAAAAACCAAATAATGCTTTTTGACCCCTGCAATTGCTTAGGGAATGAGTCCAGCCCAGGCGCAGGAGACGGGCAATTTAGCGACCGCATTATTATCCTCTCCAGCATTTCTGGTGAAACCTGGACTCTAAAATCGGCAAACGGTTTATACAGTCCCAATAGCCCTGCCCCTCCTAGTGCTCCAAGTCCAATTGCTTTAGGAACCAAAGCCCAAGAAGAGGGAATGGAAAATGGCTTTTTCAAATATGTTATGGATGTAAGGCATATTGACGGCACTGGCTATTCCGCTTGTTTTACGAATGGCACTGATATTTTAAATGTTGCCAATAATTGTGAGTCTGACAAAGATTGTAATTTTAATATTGTAGCCGGTCCCAATAGTACTCCAACGCCTAAACTTGACCCCTGTGCCCAAAATTTCATCCTTGGTGTTAATGGTATTCCTAAAATAGATACTTTAAAATGCTGTGATGATAAATCAACTTTTGCAGATGATGGGTCAAAGGATGGTCTATACTTAGATACCACCGCCAGAACGGATGTTTATACCATTTGCGCACAAAATCAATGGCAATACCTCCAATTTAATTTCGCTGAATTTGGATTGTCAGAAGGGGATACGCTCTATGTTTATGATGGAAAAGACAATACGGCTCCTTTAATTGGCAAATTCAGCGGAGCGGGCGTAAGTCAAACCGGCGGATGGGTAAGTTCTAATTGTGATCCCGCCATTAATGCTAGTGCTTGTCTAACTTTTGAACTAAAAACCAATGGGGATAATAGAAAAGATATTGGTTGGAATGGCAAATTTGAATGTAAAGAAAGAGACATTCAACTTAGCCCTCCCAATGATTTAAGCGCAAAATTAGCTTGTGAAGAACTTTATAAAACATTTACCATTCAACCAGCTGTTGTCAAAACAGCATGCGGAACAGTACAGGACACCCAATTTATAAGAATTTATGACGCACAAGGTAAGCTATGCAAAGATACTTGTCTAGGGGGTACGGAAACAATGGACGAGGCTTTCGCTATTGGTCAATACCGAATAGAATATAAATTAAAAAAAGATACTATAAAAACTACTGAAGCAATCATTACAGTACAAGGAGCCACGCTGGTCTGCAATGATATAGTTAATATTCCTTTAGGAGACGCTTGCGCAATAATGATTGAACCAGACATGTTGCTGGAAGCCCTCTGCGACACCATTACAGACTCCCTCTATTATTTTATTACCCTAAAAGGCTTAGATAAAAAGGGAGACGAAAAAATCATCGCTTCGGGTGGTGGAAAAGGTGGAAATTACCCAATGGTTATGGCTTCTATGATAGATATCTGTAGCAGTTCCTTAACCGCTGAAATTGAAAAACGCTATTACGATGATTTGAATCTCCACTTCTGCAATAATGGTGTACAAAAAGTAAGTTGTGCTATACAAATAAATATTTCTGACCAAAGCGCTCCTTGGTTTACCAATATAACCCGAGATACGTTCAAAGTTTGCCATATTGACCTAACCGAAAAAGGACTTGGATTAAGCCCTCCTAAAGCTGTTGATAACTGTGATAGTGTCGCCGTGTCTTTTCTTGAGGCAAAACTCGTGGACGATGGCAAAGTATGTGATACTAGTAGAGCAGAAGTAACCTGGGAAGCTGTTGATTTATGCGGAAATGTAAGTACAGTTACGCAACCCGTTGTTTTTATTCGCTCAACTATGGAGGATATTGTAAAAGCACCAAACACGCTTCTAAGCTGTGAAAAAGATACCAAAACAACTTTTAGTGATTTTGAAACAACGGGCATTCCTGGAATCAAAATAGGGAAAATAAAAAATGGCATCTTAATCCCTTCTGATACCATTCCCCTAAATACCGACACTTATGTCTGTGGATATATTTTACAAAAGCGAGATATTGAATTGGAAGGGGATTGTGGTGTCAAATTATTTCGCTATTGGGACATTTTAGATTGGTGTTCGCCCAATAATGGACCGCTCAGACTGGATACTCAGTTGGTAGAATTAAGGGACATAACCCCGCCCGCATTTGTCCTGAACGAAATTCCAGCTACGGATATAGCATTGGATCATCATTCTTGCACCTACGACATCACCAAATTGGCTGGACCTGCTGCAACCGATAACTGCTCTATTCCTACCGTGAGATTAGATCAAGTGTCCCGAATTGAAGACGGTGAAAAATGGGAAATTGATTACACAGATTTAGAATGTGACTCTTTCTGCTTACGATGGGTCGCCGAAGATATTTGTCACGAGCAACGCGTCAATGATACCATTTATCAGATTGTGATTATTAAAGACCTAACCAAACCAGGGGCTGTCTGTGTAGATCAATTGCATGTATCTATCGGCAATGAAGCTACCAAAATTCACTATACAGATATTAATGCAGGCAGCTCTGATGCCTGTGGAATTGATAAATACGAGGTAAGTCGAGATGAAAACGACTGGGCAGAGGAAGTTTTCATCAATTGCGAGGATGTCCACAGAAACATTAAGGTTTACCTCAGAGTGACTGACGCCAAAGGCAATCAGAATACTTGCTGGACAATCATCATTCCCGAAGATAAAATTGCTCCGATTTGTAGCGACCTGCCGGCTGCTAGCCAAACCTGCAACAAAGACCATACTGACAATTACGGGTCTAGCACAGATCGTAATGAAAATGGCCATATGGACGCTGCTGAATGGACTGATATGACTACAGAGCAAGCCACTTTTTACAATAAAAAATTTGGCGACCCAATCTGTTCAGACAATCTAAGCTGTGGAGCCTTAAACCTTCAGCAGCAGTATCAATTAATCAGCTGGCCTTGTGGAATGATCAATATTAAGCGCCGTTTTAGGGCAATTGATTGGGATAATGAAGGTAATGTATCCAATTGGGCAGAGCAAAAAATAACCGTTGAATACAAAGCCAACTGGAAGGTCATTATACCTGCTGATTGGGCAGGCGATTGTGCAGAAGAAATCCCCACTTCTGATGTGCAAATTTTTAATGGCACCTGCGATTTAATGGCTTCCGAAATGGACGAACAAATCTTCGTAACCCAAGAAGATGCCTGTCTAAAAATCGTTCGCACCTTCACGTTAATTAACTGGTGTAAATACGATGTCAATAAACCAGCCGTCACCATTCTAAGAAATGAAGACAATCATGGCTTTGCAACTCACGAACAAATAATTCATGCCAGCGATTCCGTCAATGGTGTCCCTTTAGCAGAAATTGGAAAAATAAAATATGTACAAGTATTAAAAATAAGGGACTCAAAAGCTCCTTTAGTAACGATTGAAGAGCCAGATGGCTGCCTCAATGAAAGTTGTAGAGAGCTAAAAACCTGGACAGCATCCGCTGAAGATTGTTCACCAAAAGAAGGCTTTATTTGGACTGGAAGGCTGTATGAAGAAGGCGTGCTGGTAGCAGAAGTCTCTTCTAATATCCTTAGCTATAACGTGAAGGCGAAAGACCATTACAAAGCAGAATTTTGGGTTTCTGATGGTTGTGGCAACTCGGGAGGAGCAGAAACACCGGGGCGATTTTTCTGGGATTGTAAAAAACCAACCCCCTACTGTTTGCATGGCGTAGCCACTTCCTTAATGCCCGGCGGTATGGTTCAGGTCTGGGCAACGGACCTCAATCAAGGCAGCAGTGACAATTGTGCACCCAAAAGCAAATTGCGTTTTAGAATTTGGCACAACTCTTTGGGGGCAGCACCTACTTCTCTACCTGAAGTATTGGATTTGCCTGAAAACATTACTTTCACTTGTGCTTATTTGGGCTATCAGGATGTGAATATTTATGTCATTGACGAAGAAGATAATTGGGATTATTGTGAAACTTATGTACTCATACAAGACAATACTAAAGCTTGTGAAAATACAGAAATGCCAGCGGGAATGGCCTCCATTTCTGGTATTATCGCCGACTGGAATGGGAATCCGGTAGAAAGCGTTCAAACCGAAGTATCCAATTCTGCTTCAAGTTTAGGTGCAATGATGACCAAGGAAGACGGGCGCTATGATTTTGAACTTACAATGTATCAGGATTATGTTATTTATCCCGAAAAGGATATTCATCCATTAAATGGCGTGAGTACGTACGACCTAGTATTAATGACTAAGCATATTTTAGGTCTTAGCAGCTTTGATAGTCCTTACCAATGGATTGCAGCAGATATTAATCAGTCAGGAACGATTACTACTTATGATTTGGTGCAATTAAGAAAACTGATTTTGGCCATTGATGAAAATTTCCAAAATAATACCAGTTGGCGTTTTGTAGAAGCAGCCTATCCATTTACAACAGATAATCCTTTATCGGAAAACTTCCCGAAAGCAGGGCAAGTTTCCAATCTTTCTCATAATATGAAAATGGATTTTGTAGCGGTAAAAATTGGCGATGTCAACGGCAATGCCCAGGCAAATAGATTCGTGAATTCGGAAGTGAGAAGTACTCCTCAAGTGTTCGAAATAAATGTCGAAGATATGGATACAAAAGCGGGTGCAACTTATACCGTGACTTTCTCTACTCATCAATTGGACAAAATACAAGGCTATCAATTTACCTTGGCTTACCAGGACTTAAAACTGGAAAACCTAACCAGCCAATTGATAGGCATAGAACACTTTGGATTACACAAATTAAATGAAAATTATATAACCACTAGTTGGAATCATTCAACCTCCCAACAATTGAATAGTCCACCGTCTGAAATGGATAAAACACAAAGCTTGTTTTCTATCAAATTCGAGGCACTTCACAGCGACAAATTAAGTCGGCAATTAGCCTTGCTTGATCGCCCAACCCCTATAGAAGCTTACGATAAAGACGGCAATATCATGGAGGTTCGGCTAAAGTTTGAAGCACAAAATCAACGCAAAACATTCGAGCTTTATCAAAACCAACCCAACCCATTTGATCGATCCACCAACATTGACTTCTACTTACCTGAAGATAGCGAAGTCGTGTTAAGTCTGAAAGATGAAATGGGCCGACTATTAAAGGAAATCAAAGAAGACAGACGTGCCGGAAAACAGCGATTTCAGTTAAATGATTTGGAGCAGTTGCCCAAAGGAATCATCTATTACCAGATTAGCACAAAATTTGGCACGAAGGTAAGTAAAATGTTGCGATTGGATTAAATATGATGAACAGCCTCCATTTTAAGAGGCTGTTCTTTTTTCGTATAATAGGCTTTTGTCTATTGCCAAATTATTTTTTCAATTTCCTTGCTTCACCACTTTTGCAACCATCCTCAAATCCCCAGCCCTCCACTCTATCAAATAAACGCCATTCTCATAAACAGACAAATCAATTGGAATAGAAGTAGCTGAGCCAGCAACGCTTAGGTCCAATTGTTTTATTTTTCTACCGTAAAAATCAAATATTGAAAGTATTTGTCGTCCTTCTTCTTCAGGAACTTGTATATGGAATTGCCCATTGGTTGGATTAGGAAAAACACTAACTTTGGAAGTTAAAAGACCAGATGAAGTTTTATTTCTATCTTTTCCAGGTGTTATTATGGAAGTAAATTCCGCTCCACAAGTCCAAGTAGCAGTAACTTTTTCGGGAGTCAAGTCATATAATGACAGGCAATCGTAATTAGGGAAATTCATGCAGTAAAAAAGACCGTCTTCAAAATACAAAGTCCCCGTCGTGGCGGTTTCAATAAAAACAAAACTATAAGGTCCCAAGTCATAAACGTTAATCACCTCTCCTTCACAATTAGTTGGATCAACGAGGTCAGACAGCCAGGGAAATTCCTCGAAGATCGCCTTGGAACCATCCGTTCGTTCACAAGTTTGTTGGCAAATTTCTATGTTTGGAAAAAAAGCATTGGTATAATCAATACCATTCACTGTAAAGTTGAGGCAACCACTCACATAAGCACACTTTCCACCAACAATAGCCACTCCCATAAGGGCTTCGCACAGTCCAAAGTCCACTCCTTGTACATCTGTGCAAGGCTCCGCCATATCGCCACCCCCGCAATCCCTTGTTCTTAGCCATTTGGTTTCTAGCTTAATCGATCCGTCAAAGAATTTTTCACACTGATTAAATCCCGCTATGCCCCCTTCTAAACAGAAAGTTTCGGAAGAGGTGCAATTTAGTACCGTTGTAATCGCATCTGTGCAAGTAGTATTATCTCCAAAAGCAACCAAATAAGACTGTCCTTCGAATGAATAAAGAGCTACTTCGCTGATACATTGGTCGCATAAATCAGGACCCAGATCAAAATTCTCCAAAGCCGTACAGGGAGGAGGGCATTTATCTCGATCAACAATAGCTACTCCAGCACAAGTCGCCGCACAAGCCGTTTCGTAGGTGTTGCCATCTTCGCCGCAGACGGGTGTAAAATCAACCGGACAATCACAGTCACATTCAGGTGACCAGATGAGGTTTTCTGATGTTAAATGATCCAATATGGCAGGGTCACAAGCTACTTCGGGATTGACAAAACCGAAAAAGCAAATTTCTTCACCATTGCAATCATAAACCGAATTGGGTGCATCTACACAAGCACAAAGCGTTGAAACATAGATGATTGGCTCGCCATTGAATTCAAAGCTATAAATATTACCCGTACAATCCTCTTCTAAAAATTCTTGTAACCATTCTTGCTCCAAGGGGTTTTCACAAACATTTCGCTCTTTATTGCAATCCCATATAGGAGTGGCATGCTCCGACGTTAGGCCATAAGCGGCCAGGCAATCCATACCATTGATTTCTCGGCAATAAAATCGGCCATCTTGAAAGTAAAGTTCATTTCCTTTTTCAGCACAATCTCCTTCTTTTTCAATATAAACAAAAGTAAATATGCCCGATTGATAAGCAGTAATGGTTTTGTTTTCACAGCAATTGGCAGTATTGATAATATCCGTTAGCCAGGGAAAATCAGCAAAATCAGTTTGTCCGAAAAGGGGCTCAATAAAAGCAAAAAAACAAATAACTAAGTAAGTAAAAAATTTAAGATAACAGGTAGGTTTCTTCATGGTATTTTTGGTTAAAACGAGATAGAAACAAAGTGCGCACTTTGCATATCTCTGTATAGGTGAACAATTTAAAATCAGTGGTGATATTAGCCATATATGGCTGAAAAAAACACTCTTTGATCTAATATGTTTGATAAATGGCTGACAGACAATTATTTTATTCGTTTACATCAAATGCAAAAAACCGATCAAGACTTGATTGTCATTGATCGGTTCAGTCATTAACACACTTATTTGTTTCCAATAAACCATTAAGTTCTTTTTAGGCTCATCTGCATGGAGCAAATTTTTTTTCTTCTTTGACAAATTGTGTGGAATAAAGCCATCTAAAAGGACGAGAACTATGAAGGACGAGCATTTTAAATGGCTTTATTCCTCCATAACACAATTTTTGTCGAAGAACCATTTTTTTAACGCGAAACGCAAACATATTGCAAGTTCTAGTCTGCAAGCCAGAACATTTAGCCTAGTAGATTTTAAAAGTAGTCACGCTGTAGCCGAAGCCACAGCGCAACTCCATCTTCTACGTTACTTAAATATATTTTCCTAGTAATAATTCTAATAATAGTGCAGGCGCATTTTACTTTTTTAGTAAAATCATTTTCTTCGTTTCAACGCCAGCAGATGTAGATAATTGGTAATACAATACTCCGTATTCTGTGAAGGATCCTCCATTCAAAACAATCTGGTTATACCCTTTTTGATATTCGTCCTTAATACTTTTTATCTGTTTCCCCGCAAGGTTAAAAATGGTTAACGTAGCTGTAGATACTTCCGGCAAATCAAAGCCAATGACCGTTTCTCCAGTAAATGGATTGGGCTTATTTTGATATAATTTAAAGCCATCTGGTTGCTCAATTATATCTTTAATCTTTAATTGGACATTCACTAAGTTTCCTTCTTTTTCGTAAGCTTCAGCAGGTGTAACCGATGAACTTAAATGAATCGCTTCGCTAATTCGCACTGCCTTTTTAGTTTTAAAAGTGAGGCTAAAAAGAACTTCATCTGAATCAATATCCGTTGGCATAAACCCATTCCAACTGCTGGTAATAATGCCGCGATGAACCATAGACAAATTGAAGTTTTCAAAACCAGCACTTTTACCAATGGAAATATTTTCAAAAGCCAGAGCATCGCCATCGAAATCTAATGTAAATTGATACCCTAATATAGATCGGAAATTCGTTGATTTAAAATCAATCGTCAGCGTTTCTCCAGCCGCTTTTATCTGCTCGGCAATCTGAAAATCCAGTGATTTGGAAGAACGGCTCTCTCCCATAGCAAAGCGGTTGGCAATTGCATTGCCATTTAAATCACCAATTTTTACCGCAATAAAATCCAAAGACATCATGTCATTTGCCAAATCTGTGATCTCATAAACTTCTGGAAAGTCTTCTGCAAATGGATTCGTCGGATTTTTAAATACATAATTAGCATCAATAAAACGCCAAGAAGTATTGTTGGGAAATGTATTCGACATACTCAAAATTAATTGTCGTAGTAAGACCATATCATAAGCTGTAATTGTACCTGAACGATTAATATCCGCTGCAATCAACTTGTAAGGAGAGTCCAGGTTTTTCACTCCAATAATATGTTTGCTTAACAAAACAATATCCAGCGTAGAAACCCCATTGGCATAGTTCCTATCCTTGGTTGGAGTGACCTGGTAGTTGCCAGCTAGCGGTATCCCGCTAAAGTAATAGCTTCCATCTGCACCTGTTAGCTGTGGAGTCATTTCGTAGCCTCCAATTTTAACATTTACTTCTTCTATCATTTCACCGGATTCATTCCGGATATGGCCAGCAACATTAGCGACCGGTGTAGCCTCGTCAAAAGAAGTGACACAAGCAATTTCCACAGGATTGCTATTATATGCCTCCTGACAAGAAGGGCTTGCTCCCCGAACATAGACGACATAAGTTCCAGTATCCAAGCTAGAAAAAATGTTATTTGCAACAAAGGTATTTCCGCTATCAATGCTGTATTCCAGCCCCGTACCAGTTGCAGTAATCGTTATTTGTCCATTTTTCGAATCGCAATCTGTAGGATCAGTAGGGCTCACACTAATAGCGTAAGTAGCTACATTACAGTCAATATCCAGATAATTAGGAAGACCATCTCCATCTGCGTCGTCATCTGTTACATCGCCATTATTATTGGTATCCTCTCCGGGAGTGGTGATGCCGTCCCCATCATTATCACAAAAGCCACCCTTGTCGGTAATCAGAACCTCTCTGGAGGTTTCAGAAGCTAGCCCTGAAGAATCTACTACCCTTAGGGTCAAAACTATCTTTCCAATATCTTCACAGTCAAAAGCAACAGCAGTAGCAAAGGTATCTACCCCTGGTTTTTTAATCAAAATGCTATCTACCTGCCCGCAATTATCATGACTGCCTGCATCAAAAGAAGTCGCATAGACCCAAGTATTACCCAGATCATCAACTAGATTAATAGAGAGCTCTCTGGCTAAAGCAACCGGGGGTATATTGTCCTCCAAAATAAAGATTACCGTATCCCTTACTTCATTGCCACAACTATCAGAAATGATATACTCCAAGGTGTTCGTTCCAAATGGTACATTGACCAACGAATCCAGTGGATTATTATAAATATTACCTGTCGGTCCGAGTATTCTATAAAAGGTGCCACTACACAAATCCTCTACATTCTGTGGAGCTGGCGGAATAATATTCGCCATACACTTATGCGAATTATCAGTTAGTATTCTGATATCACTCGCTCGAATGCTGTCAAAAGTAGGCGGAATAGTATCTCGCACATCAATCAATTGAGTATAAGTTCTAATAGCCCCACCGCTATTCAAGTGGCACCAATCCATCACCGTCCAGGTTCTTAAAATGCGTTCTTTTCCAGGACAGCCCAGGTTAGTAGTCCGGTCTTCCATGGATACGCCAAACTTGCATGTTGCATCAACTTCTACAGTATCATTATTAATCACCACAAAAGGTCGTCCGGTAATATCGGGAGAAGTATTGGCATTATTGCATTGAAGGGCTTGTTCATCCGTCAATGAATCTGGAAATTCAACTTGTGCAATGGTTGGGCGCAAGACCAAAATGGTTTGCCTACAAGTATCTGCATTGCCAAATTGGTCCCTCCCTGTAAACAATCGAATTATTCTTCTAATGGTGTCCTGATCTGCCCCATTCTGGCCACAAGCGTCTAAGCCTGTTTCCATATCTGTATAGGTAAAAGTAACCAATCCACCACATCCATCCGCAGCAGTTGGAAAACCCAAAATATTGGGATCAAAACTTTGATTGCAATAAACAAAAGTATCTCTACAGGTTAGTATAGGAGGCAGCTTATCTTCTACAATTACATCTCCCCAGCAGCTATTTCCGTTTGGGCTGGTAACCATTACGCTAACGGTTTGTCCAAGGTAGGTATGATCGAGCGTATCTGTTCCGGCACGAGTTCCCGACAAAATTTCTACGGTATAACCCTCTGTGCAATTATTATTTCCTTCCAGCAGTAAATCAGGGCTTAAAACTGCTTGACAATCCGCATCCAAAGATACTTGTATCCTGGCATTGCAAATAACCGCCTGATCCATTGTATTTTGAAAAGAAAGCGTAGCCAAGCCTGCCAAGCCACAGGACATTCCGTTCGATTCAATATCAAATACTAGACTCATCGAGGAGGTTGCTTGCAGCAAAGTCAATTGATTACTGGTGGCATTAAAAGTACCTATCACAGCATTTGTAGCTGGATCAATAAAATTCGTAGAAGGCAAGTAAATAGCTGTCGCAGGATCAAATACGTTATCAAAAACCACAAGAAAATCATCAATAGCTCCTATAAAACACTGCTGGCTCACTGGAGCCACTACCACCCCATTACTGGCTGTATTGAAGCCCGGTCCAGGTTCTCTGGCATTTCCATCATTATCTTCATCCGCTAACTCACTACCGAAGGAATTATTAGGATCAATAACAATTCCATTATTCAAGAAGGTTTCTGAAGGGTTAATTGTATTAGCAACTGAAGAACTAGTGATAAAAACATCGTGATTGATAATGTTTCCGCCCGTAATCATCGTGGGGGTATTGGTTTCAATGAGGACACATTCATCATTGTCCAATCCATCTCCATTGGTAATGCTTCCGCCCAAATTAATAATACTGGTAAGAATAGCATTAATTCTTATGGCTGTCCCTCGATCATTTTCCGCTACGCTTCCATTATTGATGGTTCCTTCATTCCTGATCCCAACCATTATACCGCCGCCATTTAAACCAATTTCAATTTGAGAAGAGTCAATATTATTGATCGTTCCGGGTACTTCAGGGGGGGTATTGGGCAAGTTATCAATCCCATCGCCTCCTACACTATCAATTCTAATAAAAGCTGCTTTGTTAAAAATAACGCCGCTATTATTAATACCATCTACTCCTGTCTTAAAGATGGTCAGCCTAGTCCCATTATTATTATCAAAACGATTATCTTCTGTATTCAGCAATAATCCATGTTGGGTAACTCCTGTTATTAAAATTTTGGTAGAATCGTTCAGGTTCTCAGAAGGATTTATATCCACATCTGCAGAACCTGTAAGGTTTATACCGGACCCTTCCACATGCGCAATCGTACTATCCCCTATCGTAATACAGGAATTATTTTGAATAACATAAACGGTATTATTATTTTCAATTCTAATCCCATCACCTCCTATCACAGAGTTGCCAACCCCAGACCCCGTGCCGGTCAAGGGATGGTTCGTGCCAATTAGAATAGTATCATTTATACTATTAAAATCTGTAGAAACCAAAATTCCGTTCATCCCAGTGCTATCTATGATAATCGTTCCGAAATTATCAAAACTATTTCCATTATGCCGAATGCCGTTAAACGTCGTGCGAGCGATTATTAGGGTATCCCCCTCATTATTGATAAAATCACCGCCATTATTTTCGAGCCCCTCTTCTTCTACATTGCTAATAAAAATTTTCCCATTATTCGTAAATGTTCTTTGATTTTCAATGCCGTCCTCCATCGTCCCGCAGATGTGAATTTGCCCACCATTAATGACCGTGCCGTTATTAGTAATCCCATCATCTGTAATGTTAGAAAGCAATAGCACTCCTGTATTGCCAACAGTAACCGTACCGCCAAAATTCACATTGATTGCATTCATGGTAATTGGCCCATTAATGATAATGGAATCATTAGCTACCAAATCACCCAATACATTAATGCCTTGAGCCGTAGAATTATTAATGACTAATTTACCACCTGGATCAACCGTTAAAGTTGCTCCAGAGGCTATATTCACTCCGTCTGTATTGGCGGCACTTACATCTACAATAATCGTAACCCCTGCAGGAATGGTTAAGTCTGAATCAATGTCCAGATTTCCTACAAAGATAGTATCAGGCGAAGGTAGAACAGGGCTTGCACCCCCATTAATCCGTAGAGTCATCCCTGTAAAATTATCTGGATGTCCGGCAGGTAAGCCATTGGGATCCCAGTTGGCAGCAGTTCCCCAATTCGATGAAGCTCCGCCATCCCAAGTTTGTCCAGATAAACAAGTATATCCAAAACTAATCAGCAAAGTCAATAAGCCGGCAAGCCAAGGGGAGGTATCGCTCCTCTTTGGCAGAAGCCTCCAAATCATTGGTGGCTTAAAACTGTCAAACTTCCAAATTGTGTGTTTCATAATGTAATTAAATTAATGGTTTGAAAAGAAAAAATATAAAGCTGTAAAATGCTTATGTATCTAGTACACTAGACTATTTTCACAAAAAAAGCACAGCGATACCAGGGCACTGAAGAGGTCTAAATCTCCAATACCTAGTAATATTTATCTTTAACTACCGGGTAAAATGATGAATAAAAGTCCTTCAAAAGCACAATTCCGCATCTTCAAGGATAAAGGTAAGTTTCGGTTGACAAAGTTTTGCCAACCAAAAGTCACCAATGACATTAACCACTTATTGTAAATACACACTTATTGTGTCTTGCAACTCGAACCTATTCGTTTGAGCAACTGGGTAAGCATGAAGTATTTTTATAACTGAGTGGGAAAAAATTAACTGGTGTGCATGATAAGGACTTGCGCCCTTTAAAGAAAAACAGGTATGGAAGATTAACTAACAACTTGATTAAACAATCGCTTAAAAAACGCCAAGTTCTGTGCCAAAAATCTCATATTAAAATTTATAACCATTTGAAAATCAATTTTTTACATTAAAAAATATTGTAATACGATAGTTTGAAAGCCTCATATTTAAAATAATAAAAATGTTTAAATTGCTAAAAAACAGAAACTAATCAAATCATATTTTTATAAAAAATAATATGAATTTTGAGGCTTGTCACATGAGAAAAATTTTATATTTTTTTTGCTTCAACGATAGGCCAGTTTCTTTCTACAAGTCTGTATTTTTGCATCCAACAATCATTTTTCTAAAAACCTGGCTCACTTGTTTTGAAAAAAGTAGCACAACCATTTCTTAGAAAATTGGTCCAATCCACTTCCTTGGATTTGTTTGGTGCGATTTTGATCTTTGGGGTCTGTTATTATCGAAATTTTCATGGCACCATTTTTTACCAGGGAGAAATTCAGTTTGGCATTCCGTTTGGTGAACTCTGGGGATATGTAAAAAACGGAGCTTATCCACTTGGGGTGCTTTCTACCATTGGAGCTATTTTCTCCTTGTTATCTACTCGCTTGGTTGGAAAACAAAATAACATAGGTAATTATATCGGCGTAGTAACAACTGTCAATTCTGGCGCGAATGATTATCTTTTTGGCAATGCTTCCGCCATTATTACTTATCCACTCACTTTTTTTATTACTACTTTCGCCGTAGCTAATTGGCATAAAGGGGAGAAAATTAGGAAAAGAGATACTAGATATTACCTCATTGTCTTTATAGGCTTGGTGATTGGTTTTATGCTGGTCTATTTGGGAGCTTACCTCTTTGGCGGCAGGACAGATCATGCTTTTTTAGCAGTTGTATCGCTGACTTTTGGCTTATCGCTTGGAGCTAATTTTTGCAATGCGCTAAAATATGAGGAAACCTGGTTGAGCTGGATTATTTACAATATCGTTCAATTAACCAAAGCCATTATGCAGATTAACATCGCCAATGTCGTCAAGTATATTTTCTATTTATTTAATGCTTTTATTACTTTGTTTGACTGGAAGTTGAACGGCGATGTAAAAATGGCTACCTCCTGATTTTTAGAAACTGTTTTGAAACTATTCACAGATTTTTTTATGCGCTTTTGTTCCGCCATACTTCGCCCAATTTTTAAGCAATAGCTCGGCGATTACTTAAAAATTGGGCTGTGTCTAACGAAAAAAATCACTATAAAAAATTTCAGGACTAATGTCAAAACAGTTTCTAAGACATAAGCAATTTCTAAATACATCAACACTCGGGTTTATTTTCCTGTTGCTACCATGATTTAAAAAGACAGCCGGAAGGCTGCACTACTGCAACCGACCGGCTTCGTCCTATTACCATCACCTATTTTACAACCTTAATTCTTATCGAAAACAACCTAAGCTAATTCAAATTCCTTACCTCAATTTTCTATTTTTACTGCTTTCGTTTTTTATCTCTTTATTTGTAAAAAATTGGCATAAATACCTGCGCGCTATTCAAAGATAGCTGGAAAGCTACCCATTGGCAGCTTTCCAGTATATCCATTACCATCACCTATTTTACAACCTTAACTCTTTAGGAGGATTGGGGTTTTAAAAAAGATACTCGAGAAACTACCCTTCGGCAGTTTCTCGATTGTATCGTATTACCATCACCTATTTTACAACCTTAACTCTTTAAGGAAGATTGGGGTTTGGCGGTCACTATTGGGGGGTCATTTTCAATCCCATAGGGGAATGGGAACCTGACGGCCCCATTCTTGCCCTTCGTGGGATTACTATTGTTCATAGTTCTTGCATTCCCTGTAATTGCCCTTGTCTAACGACTCAATACAATCATCTTTTTGCTCCGTTTCTCTTTAGCTGTTTCCAAGATGTAATAAAGCAAACCAAAGGCTGGAAACATCTCCTTTGTCAATACAATCGTATGGCGGCCTTTGGAATAATTTCCCTTGTATTGTTTTAATACTTTACCCCTGGCGTCAAAAATGCTCAATGTAGCATTTTGGCTCGTTGGCAAACTAAAGCTGATCGTCGTTTCTCTATCAAATGGATTGGGTTGATTTTGGTGTAGCTCAACTTTATCTATTATCAGATCCTCTTCTTTAAAGTTTAAGGCCAAGTCATAGGCTTCTTCTACAGTGCCATAAGCTTGAGGTCTTAATTGCTCACTGACAATGCTTACTATCTGGCTTAAATTACCTGCTTTTTTTGCTTTAAATCGGAAAGTAAATAGAGCCGTGCCGTCTGAAAAAATCCAGCTTTCTCGATCATCCCAACTCATTTTAATAATACCCAACTCGACTTGACCCAAAGCCAGGTTCTGCGCTTCCAAATTGCTAATAGCTTCTTTTTTAAATTCCTGAAAATCAATAACTTCTGCATCAAATTTCAGTTCGAATTGATAGCCTAATATTTCTTTAAAATCTTTTGCTTTAAAAGTGGCTTCTACGACTTCTCCTGCGGAGAATTGCTTGTTTTCCAGTTCAAAAAAGAGTTGTGGCGGGGCATTTCTACCTTCGCCTTTTACCAAGCCATTGGCATTAGCCGTATAATCCACATCGCCAATTTTAATGGCTACAAAATCCACCTGATCCTTATTTCTGGATTCGTTATTTACAACTGCCAATTCAGGATAAGATTCCGTCAAAGGATTGCCTGGATTTTGAAAAATATAATCTTTGACTACAAACCGCCAGGATTCATTATTGGGAAAATCATCCTGCTTGCCTAATATTAATTTTCTGGTGGCGATCATATCCAGCGTAGAAATTTTACCAGATCGATCTACATCCGCTGCAATCATCTTATAAGGAGAGTCAAATTTTTCTGTTCCCAAAATATGCTTTCTCATCTTGATAATATCGAGGGTAGATACACCATTTTTTGGATGTATATTCTTCTCAGGAATTAAGGCATAATCTTTATCAGAAGGCAACTCATCATAATGAAACCTACCATTTTCATCTGTAACGTAAGGCACTTTGCCGGGGTGGCTGATTTGTACTTGCACTTCACTTACATGCTCACCTGCTTCTGTCTGGATTCTTCCACTAAATGCAATCATTCCGTCTGGACTTGTGTAGCCACTTGAGTCACAACTACCCATGCTATCTTGTATGTCAATAGTCGTTACGCAATAGTCTGTATTGCCCTCGGCGTCTGTCACCCAAACCTGTACTTCTTGTTCTCCTTTTTCATCGCAGCCAAAGGTTACCTTGTCCGTATCCGGTACAGTTGTCAGACTGGGATCATGTTTCCTTATAGTAAAAATCAAATTTTGTTCAGCAGTGCAATTATCAAGACTTTTCTGGTTCAAATCCTTTGCCCAAACATCAATCATCGGAGGCGTTCCTGTAGCAGCATCTCCGGGCATCAAGGTGACCGCTATGCCGTCAATACAAAAAGGGGAAGGTTTAACACCGTCTCTAACGGTTACTTTAATATCTTTAGAAACAAAGTTGCCACATCCGTCAGAAGCCGTATAAGTCACTTCGTAAACACCGGGATTTACATCGTTAAAAGGCCCTAATCCCGTACCGAAAGCACTCTGTGCGGTCAAAGTTGTATTGGGACTACAATCCGAAATGGGCACACTAGGTAACGTCACTGTTCCTTTACATTCTGTTCCTTGTAAATCCACTGTAAGGTCCTGGGGGTCAGTAGAAAAAATTGGGTCACTATTATCAATTACTTTGATGACCTGCTCGTATTGGTAGCTCCCAGCATTGCTTCCACTATTAAGATCATATTGACACCAATCCACTACGGTCCAGGTCCTCAATATTTGAAAACAAGCCGGTGGTTCAATATCCAAAACCAAGTCTTCATAATTAGTGCCTATCAAGGAGCAACCATTATCACCAATAAAAGTAGGTTCACCGAATCCGACCGGTAAATCCTCTGGATCAAGTGCAGACGCATCCAAGCACTCAGAAGTTTCATAATTTTTTGGCCAAATAATCTGATCCCCATTCAAATTCCAGGGCGCACTATTCACCACAGTGATCGTTTGGGTACAAAGGGCTTGCCGACCACCGTTGTCGGTTGCTGTCCAGGTTCTTTTAATGGTTCCCTGTCCGCAATTGTCCAAATCTTCTACAACTTCTTCCTCTAAATTAAATCCACAATTATCAAAAACCTGTGGTTCGCCAAAAATGCTTAAATCGCTATAATCCGATTCACAATCAATCGTTTTATCCGTTGGACAAATAATGGAAGGTTCTACTTTGTCCTGAACTGTCACGGCTACCATGCATGTATTGGCATTGCCATAACAATCGGTCACTTGCATTTCTACCATTATTTCCTTACCCACATCTGTACAGTAGAACTGAATGCTCGATTGGTGTACACCAGTCACATCATCCATCCTCCTTGCCAGGATTTTATCCAAGCAACAATTATCATAACTGCCATCGTCAAAGGACTCAGAAAAAACCTGTGCTGTGCCGTCCGAAGTTAAAGCGACAACCGTTTGGTCATCACAAACCACTACTGGTGGATCATCATCAACAACAGTTAATTTTATTGTTTTGGGCGTTGTATTGCCGCAACCATCCGTCGCTTCATAAGTAATCTGGTGCGTACCGACCGGTACATCCAGCAATGTCCCTCCATTTCCGTCAATCGTATTAAAGGGAGACCTAATTTTTATAGAAATATCCCCGGAGCAAGCATCGGAAACCTGTGCGGGTAAAAGGGGTACGGAAGTCTTACAATCGCTCGTTTGTGTCCCCACTGTAATATCTGCAGGGGCGGTAATGGTAGGGGGCGTTTTATCCTCTACTTTCAAAATTTGAACGCCATTTCTCAGTTCGCTGGTACACCAATTTAAAACCGTCCAGGTTCGCAAGATTTTATAAGAGCCGTCACAAGAAGCAATTTTTTGATCCGTATAATCCGCATTTAGCTTGCATAAATCGCCGGTTAATGTTGTTATAGGTTTTCCATTGATCGTAGGGTAGCCCGTGTATTCTGGTCCGATGCCATTTGGATTCGCATTTACATCTATACAGGAAAGGGCTGGATTGGAAATGCCATCCAAATTGGGAGGGAAGATCACGTTGGTCGTTGTCGGTCGAGCAATGAAAATGGTTTGGGTACATTGACTTTTGTTATCTAAAGCATCCTTCGCCGTCCAGATTCGGGTAATTTTTCCAATGGGATCCCCACAAGCCAAATCTGTAAAAACATCTTCGTAAGTAATCTCGCCGCCCGAACCACAATCGGTGGAAGTTGCCATTCCCGTTACAGTGGGATCGGTTGATTCGGTGCAAGGAATCGTCACATTAGGAGGGCAAACCAGTCTTGGAGGGATTTTATCCTGCATGGTTACCGTTGCCCAGCAAGAATTACCAGTCGCCCAATGCTTTACCTTTACCGTCAAGGTTCTTCCAACGTATTCGTGAGGAATAGTGGGGCTGGTAGGGATGACGTTCAAAAATTCATCCATTACCTCGATTTTAAACGCCTGCGATCCATTGGGTGAACAAGACATGGAATTGTCTCCATCTTCCAAAATCATATCGTATAAAATAGTGGCACTACATTCATTGCCGATCGAAATATTCAAATTGTCATTGCATACCATTGTGCAATAAGGCTGTGCAAAAGCCTGATTGTATCCAAGCAATAAAATCAACATAAGTAGGGTAAGGAAAATGGTTTTCCAAATCGTCTGGATGGTCTCGCCTTTTTGGGGAAATTGCTGTCTCTCCCCATTTTTCGGATTAACATTGTTAAAAGGCGTAAAAGGTTCATTCATGTTCATAATTTTGTAAAAATGGGTTTGATGATTTAAAAATTTTCGAAGTTTTGTTTTTGGATGAATCTTTAAAAAATGTGTTGTTGCCGACTAAACTCAACCAACTTCGATAATCGGTTTTGGGAGAAAATACCATCAAACCATCCGGCTTTTGGCAAAATCCTACCCTTGTTCAGATGGGTTAATTCACTCATCGAACTCTTTTTCATCTGATCTATCTCTTCTTTGTTGTTTTCTATAAACAATAAGCACCTAAAGAGCTTCCTCAACAGAATAGATCAAACGGATCCATTTTTGTAGCAAAATGGCTCAAATTTTTTTTGGATAGCAATGCACAATGTAGGAAAAGGTGTAATTGGCGAGACTTATTAAGTTTTGGTTAAAGTGTAAGACCGCCTATTGGTTTTGCCTACAACTGTTGTCCTTAAAACAATGTGGATTTTTGGAAAGTAATGGAGAAGGTCAAAACGTCTGGAATAATGAAGTAGCCCTATTGCTGAATTGTGGGATTTAGATCAACAGACGCTACAAGTGATTATCTCCTGTTAGAAACCTTCAAACGGCTCTTAATATCTTGTTAATCTTAAATTCCGTCTTAATTGTGGATTAGAAAAATTTCTCGAAGCAATGAGAAATGAGAATAGGCTAAATGAGTGTAGAGTGTGAATGTTCATGGATTGCGATTTTTGGATAAAAGATTATGTGTTGTTCGTTTTTTGTCAAAGCGTTGTTCAGACGCTTGGGATTAAATACAGGACAAAAGTACATCATATAAAAATAAGAAGCAATATTTTTTTGAAGCCATTTTATAAAAATTTAGAAAATAAAAATATGTAAAATACTGTCAATTTGGATATAAAAAACTGATTTACAATAGAATATTTTAGGCATAAGAAGCTAAAATCGCAAGATTTCTAAAAATAAATGGGGATTTATTTTTAGAAAAAATATTAAAAAAAAAGATAGAACATATTGATTATTTCACAAAAAAGCCCCCCTTCAACTAAGTGAAGAGAGGCCATCCCAAAAACCGATTTAAGTATATATTTTAAAAATGAATAAATATATTTTACTTCATTTTTAAAGGGCTTTGAGAAATTTTTAGTTCTTTATTTGTTTAGTTTTAGTAGAATTGTTCTCGATGTATTTGGCAAAGTATCCACCAGAACAATTGCGTATTCATTGATATACCTCATTCAAAATGTCTTGATAAATTCGATTTAGTTGTTTTTATAGCCCTTTATAACATCAACTCAAAAAAGAGGAAGGGAACAAAAGTTCCCTTCCAAATACTACTTATTTTATTCGATGATAATCATCTTCTTAGTAGCTACTTTGTCCTTAGACTCTAACTGATAGTAAAGTACGCCAGTAGATCCCAACTCTTTGGCATTCAAGATTACCTGATGGTAGCCTCTTGCATACTCCGCTGTGATCGCTTTTAATACTTTACCCTGTACATCCATTACCTTCAAGGTCGCCGCCCCTGCTTCTGGTAAGTTAAATCCAATCACCGTCTCCCCATTGAAGGGGTTTGGATTGTTTTGCTTTAACTCAAAGTTAGCTGAGGCATACCCTGTAGTAAAGTCCAAGCTTACATCCAACAAGTCTCCTTTGTTGTTGTAGGCTTCTGCTGCTGTATAGTCTGAACTTACAGAAAGCATATCACTCAATAAACCACTAGCAGTAGCTTTGAAGGTCAAGCCAAACAGATTTGAATCTGAATCTGCTTCGCCATTCCAACTCGTGGTCAATAGACCTCGTTGGGCTAGCTGCGTATTGAAGTTAGCTGATGTGGATACTCCTTCTACCAATTCTACTAGCTCCAATCCAGCAAGGTTCATCGTGAACTGATAGCCTTCTATTCCTGACATATCGGCTGTGAAATCAACCTTCACCGTTTGACCCGCTTCTACGAAACGATCGGCAGTGACTAAGCTCAAGGCGCCATTGGCACTTCGTACTTCTGCCCCCAATAGGCTGTTAACCAAGGCATTGCCATTGATATCTCCTACTTTTACACCAATGAAATTCACATTTGGCATATCCGTAGTCAAGTTGTCAATGTTCACAAACTCCCCAAAGGCTTCCGATGCTGGGTTGGCTGAAGTAAAGCTGTATGTTGCATCTACAAAGCGCCAGCTATCATTATTTGGAAAATCATTGGTGATGCCCAAGATCAACTGACGAACTTGTACCATGTCAAATGCCGTAATCGTACCAGACTTATTCACATCTGCTGCGATGTACTTGTACGGTGTATCGAACTCGGAAATTCCCAAAATGTGTTTGCTAATCAGTACCAAATCGAAAGTAGAAACGCCGTTCAATGGGTTGATATCTTTCGTTGGTGTGACGGAGTAGTTGCCGCCGTTGGGTAGCATGAATTGGAAATGTCCGTCCGAGGCAGTAGTCATAGAACGCTGGGCTCCGCCATTGATAGCGATACCAACAGATTCTATGTTCTCTCCGTTTGGATTTTGGATATAACCAGCAACCATGTTGTCATCAACTGGATCTCCACCACAAACGCCCATGTTATCCTGAACAATTACGTAAGTAGCTGCATAATCCCAATTCTTCTCTTCATCAATTACGTAAATATTAATAACCTGAGTACCAATGTATTTACAATCCAGATCAACCACTTTAGGAAGACCTAATACACCGTCTAAGTCAGTAGGTGCATCTCCTAAAGAAGCATGCCAAATTCTAAGGTCTAATTCAGCCTGATCTGTACAATTATCAAAGCTATTCCGGTCAAGATCAGTCGCCCAAACGCCAACGTTACCTGTTTGCATTAACTCAACAGCTACGCCATTTAGCACGTAAGGAGTTGGCTTTTTGCAATCCCAGAACTTGATTGATTCGCCTTTGCCGCCTCCTGAGTTACCACAACCGTCGTAAGCCCAGAACTCTGCATAATAAGTTTCCTTATTAGAAACAACATAGGTCAATTCATTGGTTTCAACTCTTTTAACAACATTTCCGTCCTTATCGTATAGTTGACCAACCCAACTAATAGCTGATGGGTCTGAACAATCAGTAGCCGTAGCGGTCCAGGTCTTTTCTTCATCGCACTCAAAAGGTTCAGCACCCGGTGTTTCATCTTCTTCACCGTATGGTAAAGCATCGAATTGAACACCATTGATACATGGATCTGGATCAATAACTGTTACAACAGGAGCTTCATCATCATGTACTTTTAATACCTGTACATAAGTGAAGTAGCCTACACTGGCATCTACATCTTCATTCGTAATCATCAAGCCTCGGGCGAAGCCATGCTCGCCTTCCACTCTTCCAATTTCAACGGGTTCATCACCAGCTACATATTTGCACCAGTTAATCACATGGTACGTACGCTCAATTTTGAAGCAAGCATCACCAGGAATATCAAAACGTCTTTCTTTGACTTCGACACCTAGTAAATCACAAGCACCATTCACGATAGTAATATCTGGAGCAACTTCCGTACTTCCGCAGAGGCCGTCCCAGTCGTCAGGGAAGGTAACTTTCCAATTAGCTTTGTACACAAGCGTAATTTTTTGCTCTGCCCACTGAGAATAATTTCCGGACCAGTCTTTTGCGCGGTATCGTCTTTTCACTCTGATTTCGCCACAAGGCCAAGCGATCAATTGATATTGTTGTTCAATAGTCAATTCACCACAACCTGCAACTGTTTTCAGGTTATCTTCACATACAGGGCTGCCAAATTCTTTAATATAAAAAGCAGCTAAATCCTTCGGTAAATCTACCCATTCATCATCATCCATTTCGCCATTTTCATTGACATCAGTAGAAGCACCTAGTTCGTCTGTATGATAGTCATCACAATCTTTGGTTAGGTCAGGTAATGGATCGCAGATAGGATTAATCTTATCTTCCACTATAATATCTAACCAGCAATAATTTACGTTATCCTTGTTATCTATAACTCTCATTTCAATCTGTAAATCAGGATGGACATATTCACACCCTATGTCAATACATTCTGTCCAACCTTCATCAGGATCGGTATATTTATGCTTAATTCTGATCTCTTTGGATTTAATTCCACAAGCATCAAAACTACCCGCATCTATATCCTCGACACAAACCCTTGCTCCCCATTCATTAGGAAGAGAGACGTTCAGTTGGTCTGTACAAACTGCCGATGGCTTAGTAACATCCTTGATGACAACGATTTGATAAACGGTATCATTGACTAATTGCTCATGACATAAGTCCTCAGCAATCCAGCGTAAACAGAAAGAATCACATTCTAAATCTGTATAGCTAACAGCCCATTTTTCACCATCCTCAATTCTGGATACTTGATCTAGTCTTACGGTTGGTGTAGAGCAGTTATCCGTTGCTTTAGGACCAGCTAATTTGGTAATATCAAAAGTACAGGAGAAATGATCTAGCTCAATGTCAATAGGAGCTGGTTCATCCTCTTCAAATTCCGGAGCAGTTTCGTCCGTATATTCAATAAAGGTTGTATCAATCCGTTTTGGTCCACCTTCTGGATGGCACCAATCCAGTGCATACCAATATTTGTACAGCTTCTTACCACAATCATTGGCAGGAATGGGTTCTTCTTCACTATGAAGAATGTATCCACAGATATATTCCTCTTCGCTTAATTCGACAGTGTCTTTGACAGAAAACTTATTATTCTTCCAAATACCGATTTTAACACCGGGTCTAGGAGTAGGATGCTCATCGGTACACTCGACCGTTACTGTACCGGTTTGGGCAACAAAATCTGGATCTTCAATATCTGGTCTAATGATCGTTACTTGAGTAGAAGCAGTGCCTACATTGCCACAATCATCAACGGTTTCAAAATGAATCGTTGCTGTGGTCGTATCAGGACTTCCCTCGTCATTAAAACAAGGTTCCAGTTCGTCAAAGACTACAGAGTAAGTTACCGGAAGATCTCCACTTGTGCAATTATCAACGCCTTTTGCACTCAACAAGGCATCCAAGCCCGTCGTATCGCAAGCAATTAAAGTATCTGCATCCAAATCAAAAGAAATCCAAGGCTTCACTTCGTCAAAGAATCGAAGAACTGTTTCGCAAGAAACTTTTTTCTCCAGTCTTTCACAGTTAGAATTAACTGCAGCAGGAAGTTGCAATCCATAATAAATCCTTTCGATCTTGACCGTAGCAACCGCGTCACAGACTTTCATGCCTGCTTTTTCAACATCCTCCGCCGTAATAATTGGATAGGTTACTGCGCCATGATTATCAAAATTCTTCGTTCTAATTACTTGAGCATCCTTTCCAAAACCAAGCGTCACTGTAATATTATAATACATAATATCCGCAATGGTATCACATGGAGCTTCCAGAATATCATCAGGAGTCAATGTAATCATACAAGCAGCACCGAGCGGAGCCTCTACTTCATCATTACATACTAAGGACGGCCCTTGTATAGAGAAGTAAACCGTCCGTTTCTTGGCTGGATCTGATACTAGAATATACTCTACGGAGTAATTGCCAATGGCAAAATTACGTGTAATAGAAGCAGGAGTAACACCGCTTCCACCTGAAGATTTTAACTTCATGTCAATGCAGGCATTGCCATGCTCATCACGTACAATTGCTCGGACTGTATCCGATGGCCAAGTAAGGGTCGTTCCACAGGCTTTAATGATCGGAGCCGGAATGGTTACAGCCGCATAGGTTTCATCACACTTGAGCTTATGGCTAGGGATGTTTACCGCTTGAATCTCTATATCTCGCTCCTCACAATCTACCCATGCTTCCCAACCTGTACCTTTCACATTGTCACCATTTGTCTGAAAAACAAAAGTAAGGCAGCCCGAAGGGTTTATATAAGGATCGCAGTCCGCTTGTACCCAGCCAGCACCGCCGGCATCTGTTCCACCAGCTACTGCAATAGCGACAAACTTGGATACACCCACTCCAGAGCCAGAACCCGCTCCAGGAGCCGTTCCTGCTCTTAATGCTTCCTTATCGCCGTTCCAGGCAAAAAGGGTATCCCCCTCTGCAATATCAAAATCGGTAAAGATGACCTTGACTCGATGCCAGGGGTCTTCCGGGCATATTTCAACGGTATCTACCCTTTCGTGAAGGTCAACATAATTACCATCATTGCCGCCTTCATCTTTAAATAATCTACTGTCTGAATTAACCTCCCCATTACAAGGGTCTAATTCTGCGACAGTACAAGTCGTATCGTTCTTTTCATAATCCATTATAATCTGAGCATTCACACTTTGTAGTCCTGCAAAACAGCAGGTAAAAAGTATAAGAGCCACAGACCGTTCTAAGAACGATAACCACTTATATTTAATAACACTCATTTTTTTCATGAGATTAAATAAATTTTGGGTTAATAAATAGGAAGGGAACAAATTGGAAGCTCCCTTCCTAGTCGCCACCTAATCTTATTCGATGATAATCATCTTCTTAGTAGCAACATTTTCTGCAGACTCTAACTGATAGTATAATACTCCAGTCGCACCTAAATCTCTGGCATTCAGGCTAATTTGGTTGTAGCCTTTAGCGTAATCTGCCTTGAAACTCCTCAATACTTTACCCTGCACATCCATCACCTTCAATGTAGCAGTTCCCGCTTTTGGTAAATTAAAGCCAATCACGGTTTCATCATTGAATGGGTTTGGAGTATTCTGATTTAAGACAAATCCAGAAGCGTTTTGCACTGCATCAAAGTTGATATTGACATCCATCAACTCACCAGTTGCATTGTATGCTTCAGCAGGTGTAAAATCAGAACTAACAGATACTAGCTCGCTCAATAATCCGGTAGCCGTAGCTTTGAAGGTTAAGCCAAATAGCATATCTGTGGCAGCAGCTTCGCCATTCCAAGAAGTGGTTAATACCCCTCTTGAGGCCATATTTGTATTGAAGTTACTAGCTTTTGCCACCCCTTCTACGACTTCTGTCAATTCAAGCCCTGTAAAGTTCATCGTAAACTGGTATCCTTGTACAGATACAATATCAGCAGCTGTAAACTCTACAGTTATAGTCTGACCAGCTTCTACAAAACGATCCGTAACATTGAAGTTCAATAGGCCATTTGAATTACGAACTTCTGCACCTAACAGGCTATTAGCCAATGCATTACCATTTACATCCCCTACTTTAACAGCCACGAAATCCACAGATTCCATATTTGCGTTCAGGTTGTTAATACTAGCAAATTCATTGAAGCTTTCAGCGGCAGGATTGGTAGTAGCAAATTCATATTCCGCATTTACAAACCTCCAGCTAGAGTTGTTCGGGAATTCAGAAGTAATATTCAAAATCAACTGACGAAGTTGAACCATATCGAAGGCAGTAATAGAACCTGACTTATTGATGTCAGCAGCGATGTACTTGTACGGAGTGTCAAATGTAGAAATTCCTAATATGTGCTTGCTAATCAAAACTAGGTCGAAAGTAGAAACGCCATTCAATGGGTTAATATCTTTCTGTGGAGTCACAGTATAGTCTCCGC
>CBDCUO010000018.1:0-68367 GCA_965222705.1 Saprospiraceae bacterium
AACCCCTTCGCTCCACCTTCATTACAAAAGTTTCATCACTACTACGAGTTAGTCCGCCACTCCCATGCTACTGAAGTAATTGCTTACCCTAAAAAAAATTGGGCTTATACCTTTCCTTTCTTTTCGCACGGGAGTTTCCCTTGTTCCGTAAACGAGCCTAATTTAAGGTCATGCCATCTTTACACCGACTGCCCGCCGAATCTGTGTCCTGTCAGCATTTACACATTCGACTTGTCTCGTAAGGTCGCCGACCCCTGATTTTGAGCAGTAATATGGTTCTCATGCGTTGCCCTCTGCGATGGTTCGCTCTCGTCTCGCTCATCTCCTTAAATCACACCTGATTCCGTGCTTCTGTCTTAATGGTACGCTCATTGAGTTTCCCGACTCCACCGAAATCTTTTCCACAACGCTCAGTACCAACCCGTGAAGGTAAGCACCTTGTGGTGGTTTGACAGGTGACGCTGATAATCTCCCTATCGAAAGTCCGTCTCAATCCTAAAAAAAATCAAGATTCTTTCATCTCGTTTACAGCATTGCTTATCTATTTTGTATTTTGTACCCGATAAGCCTTCAAGGCACACGCCAGCCCATAACAATGGCTAAAACGTTCATAGCCAGCAAAAGCTGGCTACGCCGTTTAGCCGAGCCGATGCGGTTGTCATCCTCCCTTCGGTCGTCCGACAACCGCATCGGTCAAGGGTCTGCGCTCCATTGATGGTCACTCGTCCTTCCTTCGGTCAGACGAGCACCCATCAATGCGTCAACGCAATGTTGGGACTGTGGTCGGAAAATTTTTCGGCTTCGCCGAAATTTCCCCTCCCTCCGCCCAACACAGCGCAGACCCTTGACCGATGCACACAAGCAGAAAAAAGAAAAAAACGTTATCTTTGAAGAAAAACAAATGATTAAAAGAGACGAAATATTATCCTTTTTGAGAGAGAGAAAAGATGAATTATTCTCTGAATATCAATTAGTTAAGATTGGTCTGTTTGGTTCTTTTGCACGAAACGAAGGAACTGAAGACAGCGATATTGACTTAATAGTCGAATTTCAACCGAATACCGAAAACTTGTCAGATAAGAAATCAAAGATAAAAAGCTTGGTGGCAAAAAGGTTCGATAGAGAGGTGGATTTATGCAGAGAAAAATATATCAAACCTTATTTCAAATCTCAAATCCTCCAATCCGCAATTTATGTCTGAAAAAGATAAGGGTAATCTATCTGCAATAATTGATAGCTGCTCCAAAATCGAAAAATTCATTGATGACATTTGGGGTGCAGATGCTTTTTTCGAAGACGAAAAAACATTTGATGCTGTACTAATGAATTTTGTGATAATCGGAGAAGCTGTTACAAGGTTGACTGATGAACTTAAAGAAAAGGAAACTCAAATTCCGTGGACAAAAATAAAAGGGTTCAGGAATATTGTGGCTCACGATTATTTTGGGGTTGATGCAGAAGAAGTTTGGCAAATTATAAAAAACAACCTACCTGAATTAGAAAAGGAAATCAAGAAGATAATTAAATGTAATAGCCACTACTTGATCTGACAGTTAGTATTTTTCAGACATCAAGAAAAGTGTTTAGTCTTAACTGTCAGATTAATTTTTTCATTTGGCTCTCCCAGAGCATCATCTTCCAAAGCCAACTCCTCGTTTTGATTGCCTAAGAGGAGCTTGTCCTTGGCAGATGCTGCAGCTGGTCTCCAAGGCGTTTGATCCACTTGCTTTTCCAATGCAATATACTTAGAATCTAGCAAAGTTTGCCATGGAGTTTTGCCAAAACAGTATTTTCCAGAATGAGTTCTTTCTTTGTTATACCAATCGATCCAATCATCCAGGTCTTTTTGTAAATCTTCTAAATTCGAATAGATTTTTTTTCTAAAAGCAATGGAGTAAAATTCATCTTGAATTGTTCTATGAAAACGCTCACAGATTCCATTTGTTTGTGGAGATTTAACTTTGGTTTTAGTATGATCGATATCTTCAATAGATAGGTAGAGCTGATAAGGATGATCGTGTTTTTACCACAATATTCTGTTCCTCGATCTGTTAAAATCCGAAGTAAGCGAATGTCAAATTCCTCGTACATAGGCACTACTCGGTCATTCAATAGTTCAGCAGCAGTTAAAGCATCTTTGGTAGAATATAGCTTTGCTTGAGCTACTTTACAGTAGGTGTCAATATAGGTTTGTTGGTAAATTCGACCAACTCCTTTAATTGTTCCTACATAATAGGTATCCTGTGAACCTAGATAACCTGGATGCTCCGTCTCAATTTCACCATGTGCTTGTTTTTCCTCTTTTGCTTTTTCTAAGGCAGCTAACTGGGCTTCGGTCAAAACCATACTTTCTTGCGCACATATGGCTTCCAGTGCTTTCAACCGTTTTGCAAAGGTTTCCAGATCGTGCCGTTGCCAAATTGATCGAACTCCTCCTGGTGAAACGATAATACCTCGCTTTTTCAGCTCATTCGATGCTCGCAATTGACCATAAGCCGGTAGGTCTATTGCCATTTTTTTTACCGCTTCTTCTACCTCAGGGGATACCCGATTCTTTTTTATCGGCTTGCGGCGACTTAGTTCTTGCAAAGCCGCTTCTCCTCCTTGGTCATACAATTCTTTGAACCTATAATAGCTATCTCTTGAATAGCCCATGATCTGGCAGGCTTGCGATACATTACTTAATTGGTTCGCTAACTTTAGTAATCCTAACTTGTTTTTAATAATTTTGTCACTCGTAGTCATGATTTGATCTTGTTTTAGTTATTGAATTTGGTTATACAATTTTACTAAAACTGTCAGATTAAGTCGTGACTACTTCAATATTAAGTTGAAAAGGAGTTTATTTGATTTGATTATCAATTGTTGAGAAAAATCCTTAATTCCACTCCTTATAACTCAATAGATTATTTTAACAGCAATTCTCAATTTGGACCCATTTATTCAAAACAAATTTCTGGTCGCTCTCCTATTCCGTATTCTTTCATTAATTCTTCCAATCTTTCTTCAAAAGAATCGGGTGCTTGTATATGGGCCAACTTCCTCAATGCCTCATGTTGGCAATCCCAAACCTTAATTCGCAGTTTATTTACCCGACACTTAACATCTTGCGTAAACTCGAATTCAAGCGTTTTTTTAAACCCATCAATTTGCTCGAGATACTGCCTCCCTTCTTTGCAGGTACCAGAAAGTCCTTGGATTACCCAAGATTTGACATCGTAGATGTGGTCACAGTAATAATCAGCCAATTGATAGTCCCCATAAAGGGTGTCGCCTTGTGTGACAAATTGGCCCCATAGCCTATTGATTTCTTCCTCATCGTATTGAAATCGAATATGTAATCCAGTCAATTCATTGATTTTGGCCATGGTAACTTCGGTTAGCGCTATTGTCTCTGAATTTTGGAGGAAATCAATTTTTTGTAGCATTTCTTCTGCATTTCCGCAGGCATTAGCGAAACCATCCATAATATATGCCCGAATCAAAGGCTCTTTACCACAATATTCATAACCATATTTGCGTGGACTTTTTACCTCATTGGTTGCAATAAACCTTTCCCATGCTTCATTCAAAACAGACAGATTGGCCTCTTTCTGTTCGATAGCGGCTTCCAGTTCCTTCACCTTTTCGGTTAGCTCTCCATCAGGAGCTACGCCACTTTCGGTTTGCAATTTTTTGATTTTTTCAAGCATCATCGAGCCTGAATTACACACATCTGCTGCCCCTTTTAAAACCCATTCCTTCATATTTGGAATCGGGTAGCAGGGGAAAAGCGGCAATTCCTCATTAAAGCCGGGAGAAATGCCCGTCTCCATATAGTTTTTCCAGTTCGCTTCTAATTTGGACATATTCTGAAAAAGTGCTTTCATTTTAGCTACCTCTGGTGCTAATCCTTCGACATCTTCTACCCGCAAGGAGGTTTTTTCCGTTAATCTCAAGGTGCGATTTTCCAAAATATTTTTTGCTCTGGAGACATCCCCCCGACAAAAATGATAATAAACCGTCATATAAGAATACTTCGCCAAGGTTCTTTTTTCACAGCTTGTTTTAGCTGCTTCGATTGATTCCAAGTCTTCCAAATCGACAGCTCTGGTTTGTAGAAACTGTTTCCAAATTGCTTCCATGCTATGATAAGCTTTGATTTTGGTTTCTAAATCTTCCATTTTCTTCACAAATCTCGGTACTGCTTTGGGTGCTCTTGGATCAAACGCTTTTATTTCCGCCATCAATGTTTCTGCTTTATCAATTTCGCTTTGACAAAAACTGTTGTTGGTATTCATCAACAAATATTTGATATAATTCAGCGGGTCATCATATTTACTAGGTTTGTTCAATGCACTCATGTTGGAAATTTTGTTGTTTTCCAAAAATTCCTTCCAAGTTTCGTCAAAGTTGACCGTTTGAGCAATATTATTGATAGAAATGAAAAAAATGCCCATGATCAGGCAAAAGAAACGATAGTATAGCTGTGTCATGAATTTGGATATGTGAAGTATGTTTTAATTTAGACTATTGTATTATTAAAATAGTAACGCAATGGCGAAAATTGTTTGACGTTAGTTATCGGCCATTACATTAGTTTATGTTAGTTTATGCTTTAACTTCTATGGAGGGGAAAATATTTTATGAAACAGAAATCCAACTTCGAAAAATTAACCGATATTTATTTAGCAATCAAAAAAGATAGTTGGAAAAACAGACTGTCAGCTCTTTGTCTTTTACTGCTTTATTTCTAATTTAGTGTACCACAAAAATCACTCATTTCGTATAATACATCATAAGGCAAGCTAAATACCTAAACTCCGATAGTCGTGAAAAAATCCCCTCTTTTTCTGCATTGTTGTATTTCTATTCTTTTAACTTTCTTTCATCAACAACTCTTCGCACAGACTAATTATTACCAAACCCTTTTAACGGAATTGGAAAATGATTATAATTTAATTGGAGGTGAATGGGTTATTGGCGGTAATGAAAATCTTTTAGAAGAGGGAGGTTATGTAAATGTCTCTCCTCAATTTAACACTCAAAACGAACCTATTTTTGAGCGTTCAGTCCAAATGAACATAACTAACCCAGGTCCCAATCCTTGGACACAGAGGGTCAATTATTCGACCCTATCGGATGTAGCAGAAGGAGATTTACTGTTACTAAGTTGTTTTATCCGAAATCATGGCGGAGGTGGCGTAAGCCAAATGGTTTTTTCTTTCCAAGAACTGAATCCCCCTTGGACCATTTCGATTTATCAAGGTGTAGAAATTCCTTCTAATGGGCAATGGTATCAGGTGTTTTTTCCTTTTCATGCAGATTTAAATCATCCATTAGGTGAAACTATTTTACAGTTGCAATTGGGTTTTGAAGCCATTGATTTTGAAATGGGTGGCTTGGCAGTCATCAACTATAAACAACAATATAGCTTAGATGAATTACCTCATCAGGAGGTATTTTATTATGATGGCATTGAGGCAGATGCACTTTGGCGGACGGCAGCTCAGGCACGTATCGAAACCCATCGAAAGGCGGATTTGGAAATGACCCTAGTGGATGCTAACGGGCAAGCCATTCCAAATGCCGAAGTTCACGTAGAACTGATTAACCCCTTATTCAAATACGGGACAGTAGATGAAGGAGGAGGCCTTTTTAGTAATAATCCAAATGAGGCATTTTATCAACAAGAATTCTTCCGCCTATTCAATTATGGTTCAGTGGGCGTGTTTTGGGGTGCAACCGATTTTGATGATTATGCCTCTGAAATTGCACTAGCCAATCTAATGCAAAATAATGGTTTTGACATCCGAATAACGCCAGTATTGTGGGGAACGATTGGGCCACAATGGGCCTCTACTCCTCCTGATGTAACAACTGCTATCCAAAATGGTGATGCAGCCTATGTACGAACTAGAATAGAGGAACGATTGCAGGAGGTTAGTACGGTATTTGGAAATAGGATTACAGATTTTGAAGTGTTAAATGAGCCTACCCATGTTCGAAACTTTCAAAATCTACTAGGAGCCAACGAATACCTAAGCTGGTATGAAAGAATGCGACAGCTCAATCCAACCGGCAAACTTTTTATAAACGATTTTGAGATTTTATCTTTTGGGGCACAGGTCGATAGAAGGGAGGCCTATAAAGCCATCATCGAAAATATGCTAATGAATAATACCCCACTCGACGGAATTGGCTTCCAATCCCATATGTTTGGAGAGCCGACTCCACCAGAAAGGGTCTATAATGTATTAGAGGAATTTGCCCAATTAGGCAAACAGTATGGTCGGACGCTAGACCTGAAAATTACCGAATATGACACGGACGGAATGGGCGATGAACTGGCCGCTCAATACCTAGGAGATTTTATGACAGCTGCTTTTAGTCATCCACAAATTTCATCCTTTACTTTGTGGGGCTTTGCAGATGCACATCATTGGTTAGATGATGCCCCATTATATAATCTCGATTATAGCCCAAAACCAGCCTTAGCCGTATATGAAGATTTGGTGTTCAACCAATGGTGGACAGAGGAAACTTTGAATACAGACTCGGAAGGCAAAATTATACTAAGAGGGTTTAAAGGGGATTATCAAATCCAGATAAATTTGGGAGAAAACCGCGTGGAAAAAGCGATTAGCTTGACGGAAGATACCGCTATTACTTGTACCCTAGATGCAATTACTAATGTGAATGACCTAGTTTTAAATAAAAAAAATATTTCCCTTTATCCTAGTTTAGCAAAAATAGGACAGTCTGTGTTCTTAAAAAATAACGGGATTGAAGCAATTACAAGATTAGAGGTTTATAACGCTCTAGGGCAATCTGTTTTTTATACGCGAGATATTTCTTCTACTTTCGAAATGCCTACTCAAGATTGGATAGCGGGAATCTATTTTCTTAAAGCGAGTTTTGAAAATCGAATTGAAGTAGTAACTTTTGAACTTTATTAGCAAATACGGCTTTGAACCTAAAGCGAATTTTTATCCCCGTAAATTAGGCTCATATAAATCAATGGCTTCTATTAAATTTTGGTGATTATGAAGGCTTAGTGATTCCACCAAATAATATTTTGATTGTTTATTCCTTGGCAAGTGGAGGCGTTTCCATTGCTGCTTTGTTTTTAGCAGGTTATATACCAGGTATTTTAACGGGATTATTATTAATGTTGACGGCAGGTGTTTGGTCAAAACGAAATAACTTCCCTGCTGGCGAACGAACTAAATTGGGGGTGGTTCTTCGAACCTTTATAGATGCTTTTCCTAGTCTATTATTATTGGTAGTGGTGATTATTTGTGGGTGTTGGTGTGGCAGGCACGACTATTCAGAAGGTTATTCGTCCATTATTACCCTTATTTATTGCTATGTTAGTGGCGTTGATGTTAGTAACTTATATTCCAGAATTAAGTTTGTGGCTGCCTAGAGTGTTTGGATTCTAGAAGAATGTAGTCGCCTAATTTTTTAGGCTGACTGATGTAGATTTTTGATAGTCAATTGCTTAACAGCCAACCCAATAAATTGGGTGGCTACGAATTACTACTCAAAATTTGATTTACAAATCACTAGAAGAACTGGGATTTTAATTTAATAAAAAATAGAATGAATACGATTCTAAAAGTTCATCCTGCTGATAATATTATTGTTGCCTTAAAGGATTTTTCGGCAGGAACTGAAGTAGGGTATAATAACCAAATTATCCAATTACTCGAAAACATTCCCACCAAACACAAATTTGCAGCGCAAGATTTTCAAGAAGGGGATATCGTTACGATGTATGGCGTGACCGTTGGTAAATCCACACGACCAATTCCAAAAGGAACACGGATAAGCACCGAAAATGTCAAACATTCTGCCAATACTTATGAATTAGGAAAGCAACCTTTAAACTGGCAAAAACCTGATGTTTTAAAATTTGAAAATCGTACTTTCAATGGTTTCCATAGATCAGACGGCAAAGTAGGTACTCGAAATTATTGGTTAGTCATCCCCTTAGTTTTTTGTGAAAATAGGAATATTCAGGTCATTAAAGAGGCTATGTTGGAAAAATTGGGCTATGTGTCTGACCGTGATTTTTCGGTGGATATGGATAGCTTAATTGAGCAGTATAAAAAAGGAATAGGGAAGCAAGTTATTTTAAATAGTCCCATCATTCGAGATGGTGCAACCTTACAACACAACCGTTTATTTCCGAATGTAGATGGCATTAAATTTCTGACCCATGACGGTGGTTGTGGTGGTATTCGACAAGATTCAGAAGCACTTTGCCATTTGTTAGCAGGGTATATTACCCATTCCAATGTAGCTGGGGCTACTATTTTAAGTCTAGGTTGCCAAAATGCGCAATTCAAATTATTGGAAAATGCCATTGCGGAAATGGATGCAAATTTCCAAAAACCCCTATACATTTTAGAACAACAAAAAAGTAAATCTGAAAGGCTATTTATCGCCGAAGCCGTCAAAAAGACTTTTGTGGGACTAATAGGGGCGAATAAATTAGAAAGGCAACTTGCTACCTTGCAACACCTTTCCCTAGGTTTAGAATGTGGTGGCTCGGATGGTTTTTCAGGTATTTCCGCCAATCCAGCCCTAGGTTATACTTCCGATTTATTGGTCGCTTTGGGCGCAAAAACTATCCTTTCCGAATTTCCTGAGTTAAACGGTGTAGAACAAGAATTGATAAATCGCTGTCGAAATCAAGCTGATGCCCAAAAGTTTGCCCATATCATGCAACGGTATGCCCAACGAGCAGCTGAAGCGGGCTCTGGTTTTGACATGAATCCTTCTCCAGGAAATATCAAAGATGGACTGATAACCGATGCCATGAAATCAGCAGGTGCGGCAAAAAAAGGAGGCACTTCTCCTGTGGTTGGTGTTTTGGACTATACCGAACAAGCCACCCAAAGTGGTTTGCATTTGCTTTGTACGCCTGGTAATGATGTAGAAAGCACTACAGGCTTGGCAGGTTCAGGCGCAAATTTAATTGTGTTCACCACAGGCTTGGGAACGCCAACGGGGAATCCTATAGCCCCAACCATAAAAATGTCTAGCAATACCACATTAGCCAATCACATGGAAGACCTCATTGACATCAATGCAGGCACTATCATAACGGGAGAAGATACGATTGAAACCAAAGGAGAAGAGCTATTAGACTTATTAATAAAAGTAGCAAGTGGTGAAGTTATAACGAATGCGGAGCGATTAGGGCAAGATGATTTTATTCCGTGGAAAAGAGGGATTTCTCTTTGAATGGAGAATTGGAAATTGAAAATGATTTAAAAAAATCCCGAAGAAAGGACATACCTAAATGTAGGGCGAAAACCCTATGGTGAAAATCTAACAAATGCAAAAATTAAATCGAAATATCGCCAATCAACCCCATCCTTATCCTGAAAAAGTCCTCCAATTTGGTGGTGGTAATTTCCTCCGTGGCTTTGTCGATTGGATAATTGAGGAATATAATAATAAATCAAATAATAATCTGGGGGTATTAGTAGTCAAACCCACCGAAAGAGGCAACTATGATATTTGGCGACAGCAAGATGGATTGTTTCATGTGCTGACAAAAGGCATAAAGGCTGGAAAATTATTGGACGAGCACCAGCTAATAAAATGTGTCAGCCGCATCATTCATCCTTACAAAGAATGGAATGCCTACCTAAAATCTGCTGAAAATAAAGAGCTTAAATACATTATTTCTAATACCACAGAAATGGGGATTCGATTTTCTGCAACCGACAAAGTAAGCGGTGCTCCACCACAAGAATTTCCTGCCAAATTGACCCTATGGTTATATCATCGCTTTCAGCATTTTCAAGGAGCAATGGCAGCGGGTTGTGTACTCGTTCCAACCGAATTAATCCTCGATAATGGAAGTACCTTAAAAAATACAATTTTACAATATGCCAACCATTGGGCATTGGGCAATACCTTCAAAGATTGGGTCAACCATGCCAATATTTTTTGTAATACTTTAGTAGATAGGATTATCCCTGGCGTTGGCAAAGAAGCGCTACCAAAAGCTTATGAACAAGTAGGTTTTGAAGATAAAATGCTTACTCAGGGAGAACCTTATCACTTTTGGGCTATCGAAGCCCCCAAATCCGTTCGAACTACATTTCCGTTAGATAAGATTGGTTTAAATATTGTTTATACGGATGATTTGTCACCCTTCCGAACCATCAAAGTCAGAATCTTAAATGGAGCGCATACCAGCATGGTACCAGTCGGGTATTTATACGGGATAGAAACGGTGCGAGAAGCTGTAGAACACCCCATTGTGGGACAATTTATTCAACAGGTGATTTTTGAAGAAATCATCCCTAGTCTCGACCTACCCCAAGCCCAACTCCAACAATTTGCTCATGATGTGTTAGACCGTTTTAAAAATCCTTTTATCAAACACCAACTAATCAGCATTGCGCTAAATTCTACTTCCAAATTTAGAACTAGAATTCTACCTTCTATTTTAGCTTATCACCAAAAAACAGGACAATTACCTAAACGGCTAGTTTTTGCCCTAGCTGCTCTCTTTCATTTTTATAAGGGGGAAAATAATGGGCAACCTATTCCTTTAAAAGATGATACTAAAGCCATTGCTTTTTTGCAGGGTTTATGGCAGGAATGTGATGGTTCTGCGGCAGCCTTTGCTACGCTGGCTAAAAGAGTATTGCAATGGAAGCAAAATTGGGAGCAGGATTTGAGTTTGATTGAAGGTTTTGAGGGGGAATTGAGTCGTTGTTTAATTAGCATAGAAAAAATAGGGATAAAAGATGCAATTTCAAATTTATAGTAGGTTGATTGCATCAAAATAGGTAAAATCGGGATAAGTTGTAAATTCAGGGATGGATTTACAAAAAATATTTTCAAGCGTACCAGATTTTCGAGTTCAAGGACGGATCCGTCATCTGTTGAGTGAGATATTGATCATTAGTTTATGTGCTGTATTGAGTGGCGCTGAAGATTTCGAAGAGATTGCAGAATATGGTCGTCAAAAAGAGGATTTTTTACGACAATTCCTGGTTTTACCGAATGGGATACCGTCTCATGACACCTTTAATCGGGTTTTTCGCTATTTGGATGTATCTGCTTTTGAAACCTGTTTGGTCAAGTGGTCAAAAGAGATCATCGACCAATTAACTGACTATCAGGTTACTATAGATGGCAAAGTTTTGCGAGCTACCGGAGAGCAAGGTAAAAGGACAGCTGGACTTTGTTTAGTTAGTGCCTGGGTCAGCCAACATTGTCTTAGTCTGGGTCAGGTCAAAGTTGAACAGAAAAGCAATGAAAAAGCAGCTATTCCGAACCTGTTGAAGGACTTAGAAATAGCTGGTTCCTTAGTCAGTATAGATGCCATGGGGTCTGATCGGAAAATAGCTGGTAAGATTCGCCAAAAGCAAGCAGATTATTTGCTAGCCTTAAAGGAAAATAATAAAGGTTTGTACGAAGAAGTGCATGATTGGATGGTAAACAGGACAGCAAGCTTTGAAAAAGCCACTCAAGTGGATTTGGTTGGTGGAAGAATAGAACAACGAACTACCTATGTTTGTGACTATCTGGAGTTTATTGATGAGTTAAAGAATTGGCAAGATGCCCAAAGTGTCATTATGGTAGAATCAAGGCGTACTTTTAAAAAAGAACCTGACAAGGAGACCTTCAAAAGGCGCTTCTATGTCAGCAGTAAAAAGGAAAGTGCCGTTTATTTTAATGATTGCATCCGTCATCACTGGAGTATTGAAAACCAGTTACATTGGTATTTAGATGTCGTCTTTCGTGAAGATCAGCAACGAGTAAAACAAGATAATGCACCAGAAAATATGGCAATCCTGAGAAAAATGGCTTTACATTTATTACTGAAAAATAAAGGAAAAGATAGTCTCAAAAAAGTTAGGAAAAGAGTCGCTTGGAATGAGTTAGCTCTTATCTCAGTCCTTCAGACTTTATTTTGATGCAATCAACCTAAATTTATAGCCTTCTTTACCCAAAAAGTTAAAAAAAGCTATCCCTTCGTTAATTATGGAATAATCAAAATGCTCCTCAGTTCCTACCTTCCAAAAATTCTTACATTAAGATAAAAAATATTGGTAGTGATTTAGAATGTATGATTTGAGAAAAAACTCAATGAGGACGAACTTTGATGAATGCAAAAAATAAAAGTCAAAGTCCAATGTCCTCATTGCGAAAGCCCTAATGTCGTTAAAAATGGCATAAAAAGCACAGGTAAACAAAATTTTCTGTGCAAGGACTGTCGCAAACAATTTCAATTCGTCTATCAGAATAATGGAGCCAATCCAGTTATTCAAAAACAAATTATTAGTTCTTTAATTCATGGTAGTGGTATCAATTCATGGTAGTAGTATCCGAGATTGTTCTACTGTATTTAAAGTGAGTCAAAGTAGCGTACTTCATCGAATAAAAACAGTAGGGGAATCTATCAAAATAAAACCTTCGAAAAAGCATTATCATAAGGTTTTAATTGACGAAATGTATTCATTTGTCCACCATAGAGGCAAGAAGGTCTGGATTTTCTATGCTTATGCACCAGAAACTAAAGAAATCCTAGCTTTTACGATGGGTAAAAGAACGATTCGCCAAGTTCGATTTTTACTGCTAAAAATCAAGCACCTTAACATCAAAATAGATTATTGGTGTACGGATGCTTTTGAAGGATTTAAAACTGTTCTCAAATGGTATAAGCACCTTATTGGAAAACAGTATACCAAAGCTATTGAAGGGAGAAATACTTGCATTAGGGCAAGAATAGCTCGATTTCAAAGGCGTTCTACCAAATTTTCAAAGAAACTATTTTTCCAATGGAATTTATTTATGATTTTCGTCCATTGGTTAAATTCTCAACCATCATACATTTAAATGCACAACCAAAATATTACCCTAGGTTACAAGTAACGGATAGTACTCACCTATCTGTAATCATATCTAATAATTGACTTTTTTGTATCTTAGGCAAATAGTTTTGTATTTCAAAATTACAAAAGGTACAAATTGAAGAAATTGTGGCAGTAATTGATAGTTAATTTCAACCCTAGTCACCAAATGCACCTTTTTTAGAAATTCTGAAAAATGCCCACTAAGATAAGATTGACAAAGACCTGTGATTATTGTAAGAATGAGTTTACTGCTCAAACTACTAAAACAAGGAAGATGGGACTATTAAATCTCATAAGCTAGGAGGTCGAACTATTATTCGTCGCTCCGATATTAATGCATTATTTCTCCATCAGGGTCGGTAAATCCAGCTTTGGTAAAAACGGGGTCATCGGAATAATTTACCACCCAAATAACTTCTTCATTCTTTATATTTTCAATATCCCAAATCTGTGACCAATCTCTGAGCAGAGAAAAATTATAATCATTCATTACTTTTTGTGCATACTCCGCAGCCTTCGCATAGTCTTCCATATATAAATACATTCTGGCTAGCATGGCCTCTACAGCGGGCTTAGTGACTCTTCCATATTCATTAGAAGGATATTTTTCATTTTTCTTATTTTTTCGTAGTCGCCCAATTTATTGGGGTGACTGAGTATTATAGGCACTTACAGCCTACCCAATAAATTGGGTGGCTACTAAAACGTCACATCCAAACCAAATAGCCAAAGCCTAGATAAAGGCCAAATAGTACTACCATTTCTTTCGGGGTCTAAACCATCTACCAAGGTGGAGTGGATGATGTAAGGATTTCTAGCACTTCCATAGACTCTAACCTTAGAGAATGGATTGTTTTTCAATATTTGATAAAAAAAGGAAAATACATTGATTTTCAGTAGTTTAAATAACTTAAATTTATATTAAGTAATATCGAATTATCATTCTTACTTTCCAATACAAAACTTCCCAAAAATATTCCCTAACAAGTCATCTGTACTGACCTCCCCAACAATCTCTCCCAAATAATACAAAGCCCGCCGAATATCCATTGCTACAAAATCAGAAGTCACGCCCATTTCCATTGCATTTACCACCTCTTTCAGCGACTGATCTGCATTTTGCAAAGCGGCTAAATGCCGAGTGTTAGAAACAATCGGGTCATCCCAATTAATTTGTTCCGCAATGACGGTTTGGTAGAGTTTCTCTTTGAGATAGTTGATATTCATTTTATTAAGCGCAGAGATCGTAACAATGCTTTTAGCGGAAACCAAATCTGAGATATATTCCTCGGGGCGTAGATAAGGGTTTAAATCCATTTTATTAGGGACTAACAGGATCGCTTGTTCGGACTGATGTAGTTTTTTTAAATCTGCCAAGACTTCTTCTGGAGGCATTTGAGTCGCGTCAAAAACATAGGCTAGAATAGCAGATTGATGCACTTTTGCCAGCGTTTTTTCTACCCCAACCACCTCTATCTCGTCCTGCGCTTCTCTAATGCCAGCCGTATCAATCAAGCGAAATTCGATGCCATTGATATTGAGTACTTCTTCAATCGTATCTCTGGTAGTGCCAGCAACTTCGGAAACAATCGCCCGTTCTTCTTGTAGTAAAGCATTGAGCAAAGTAGATTTTCCAGCATTGGGGCGGCCAGCGATGACCGTATTCACGCCTTTTTTGATGACATTTCCCAATTGAAAGGACTGAATCAGGGATTGTATCAGGGATTGTATTTGATGTAAAAGTTTTTTTAATTCGTCCCGATTGGCAAATTCTACATCTTCTTCAGAAAAGTCCAATTCTAGTTCAATCAAGCTCGCGAAATCCAATAATTGCTGCCGCAGTTTTTGGATTTCGCTGGAAAAACCGCCCCGCATTTGCCGCAGCGCAATTGCATGGGCAGCCGCAGAATTGGAAGCGATTAAATCCGCTACTGCTTCTGCTTGTGATAAATCCATTCGGCCATTTAAAAAAGCCCGAAGCGTGAATTCGCCCGGCTGTGCCATTCTAGCTCCTTTATCAATAAACAATTGTATCAATCGCTGGATAATATAGGGAGATCCATGACAAGAAACTTCTACTACGTCTTCTTTGGTATAAGATGTTGGAGCAATAAATAGAGCCACCAACACTTCGTCAATAATCTGTGCTTGGTCCCCTTTTATGGTACCAAAATGTATAGTATGGCTCGCTTGCTGAGCTAAATTTTTTTCAAAAAACACCCGATTAATGATAGAAATCGCTTCTTTCCCAGAGAGCCGAATGACTCCTATGGCTCCTATCCCCGGAGGGGTGGCTAAGGCGACAATGGTATCCTGTAAGTCGTAATTCGTATATTGCATCGAGAGAAATTATTTTAAAAAGCGGTTCTTCGATAAATTGTGCGGAAAAAAGCGAAAGATAGCAATAAACAACTATACTTTTTGAACAAATCTCTTTGTTCAAATTAGACTTTATTTTTGAAAACTACGGATAATTCGTATTTACCTGTCTTAGCACAAAAATTCATTTGATTTCGATACTTTTTCCCCCTCTGGAGGAGGCTAAGAGTATGTTTAAAATTCTAAAAGAAGAATTTTAGAAAATTCATAATTGACACAAAAGAGAACCGGTTACGTAATTTTTGATTCACCAAAATCTTAAATTACTATGGTAGCAGTTAAATCCAATTCTAAGCAAAAGCTTAAATTTAGACGTAAACGTTTCACCGAATTAACCGATTCTCAATGGCAATATATTAAAGATTTAGTTGATAGTGGCAGAAAACGTAAATATTGCTTACGGACTACCCTAAATGCTATTTTCAAAATTACCAGAACAGGTTGCCAATGGCGGAATTTAGATGAAAAATATCCGCCATGGCAAAGTGTCTATTATTATTTTCGCAAGTGGCACAAAGATGGTACTTGGTCAATGCTCTTAGCCTATCTTGTTCAGAAAGAACGAGTTAGGCAAGGAAGAAATCCTGAAGCATCTATGAGTGCCGTTGATAGTCAAAGTGTAAAAAAGAGTTCTTTTATTTCTCTTTCTACTGGTTTTGACGGTGGCAAAAAAATCAATGGCAGAAAACGCCATATTGCTGTTGATGCCTTAGGACTTCCTTTAGCTATCCATATTTCGGCGGCTAATGTACATGACGGTCAAGAGGGTATTGAATTATTATGGCAAATTCAGGAGGTTAGTTCTCGGATGAAATTGATTCGAGGTGACCAACATTACAAAGGCTATTTTACTGAATGTGCCAGCTATTACAAATACCAAGTTCAAACTGAACAAAGACCAGAATCTGCCAAAGGATTTATTCCCGAATCGGGTCGGTGGCAGATCGAACGGTCATTTGGTTGGCTCAATTTCTTTAGAAGATTGACCCGTGATTATGAAAAAACCACAGAATCTTCTTTGGCTTTCATCCAATTAGCTTTTATTGATATCATTTTATCAAGATTTACCTAATTTAATTTTTAAACATACTCTAAGCTCGACTTTAGCCATTTGAAAATAAAAAGAGAATTCTTAAAGATGAGTAAATTTGATTCGCCAAAATCAATAAAAAATGTTTACTCTTCCAAAAGAATTCTTGCAGCAAATATCGGTATTTGCTCCGATATTTAGCCACAAGGTCTTTGAACATGCAAAATTTTTACTACTAGGTAGTATTTTAGTAGTCGGTCGTCGTACAGTCTGTAGTGCCTTAAGAGCAGTTGGACTTAGTAACGAAAAACGTTTTCATAAATACCATCGAGTCCTAAGTAGAGCCAAGTGGTCGTGCTATAAATCAGCCCATATTTTATTACTTCAACTTGTCAAACATTTTTCCCTATCGTCTGAGCCATTAATTTTTGGCATAGATGAAACAATAGAAAGAAGACGAGGAAAAGCAATAAAGACAAAAGGCATTTATAGAGACCCAGTGCGATCTTCCAAAAGTCACTTTGTCAAGTGTAGCGGTCTAAGATGGATTAGTATGATGCTTCTAACACCCATCAGTTGGGCTAACCGAGTATGGGCATTACCATTTCTGACGGTACTGGCTCCTTCTGAACGGTACAATGAGCAAAATGGCAAACAGCATAAGAAAATAACCGATTGGGCTCGCCAGATGATGTTGCAACTAAGTCGTTGGTTGCCTAATCGCTTGATTATCATTGTGGCAGACTCTTCTTATGCGGTCATTGAACTACTAGCAGCTGTGCGTAATCATGTTTGTGTCATCACTCGGTTGCGTCTAGATGCTGCACTTTATGATTTTGTTCCTCAAAGACCTAAAGGGCGTCCTGGACGAAATCGTAAAAAGGGTCAGCGATTAAAAAATCTAGAACAACTAGCTGATGACCCAACCACTCAATGGGTAAAACTGACTATTCCTAAATGGTACAATCATGGACAAGTAGAATTATTAATTGCTACAGGAACTGCCATTTGGTATCATTCAGGAATGAGGCCTTTACCTATTCGATGGGGTTTGATTAAGGACCCTAATGGAGTTATTAAAACAAGTGCCTTATTATGTACTAAATTAGACTTACCTATTCTTGAGATTATTAACTTCTTTATCCGAAGATGGACGGTTGAAGTCACTTTTGAAGAAGTCAGAACTCATTTAGGAGTAGAAACTCAAAGACAATGGTCTGATAAAGCAATAGCTAGAACAACTCCAATTTTGATGGCGTTATTTAGCATCATCACCATTATGACCGATAAGCTACACCAACAAAATTTATTAGTAGTAAAAACGACAGCATGGTATCAAAAATCACATCCGACTTTTTCGGATGCTATCGCCTCTGTTAGATTGCTAATTTGGCGAAATAATTATTTTTCAATGTCTAGGGATAAACCTGACATTCATAAATTAAATCAACATTGGCTTGACCATTTATTTTTTATGGCTACCAGAGCTGCTTAAATGGCTAAAGTCAAGCTAAGGGGAGGATTATGGGAGTTGTTTTTCAAAATCTTAAAATTATCCGCTCCCCGCCCCCTCCGAAGGGGGAGAAGAACCGTGCAAATCCTAGAAACTTGTAGGTAAGCTTGAAACTTTTTATCCGTAGTTTTCAACTTTATTTAAAAAATTTTCGGGCGGAGCATTTTCCAAACTACTGGCTGGGGGCGATTTGTGCGCTGATGCACATAAATTCAAATAAGGTCTAATGATCTATAAAACAAAAACAAAAAATTGTTATTTTGAATAAATTTAAATATTTTTGTTGTACATAAAACAACCATTTTGTTTAATAAAAATCAAATAGTGTTAAAAACAAATTATATAAATAAAAATATAAAAACATATCCACTCGCCCTGAATAAATTTAGCTGATTGAAGAGGTCTATATACTTTCAATCAAGCATTAGGCTTACGCATAAAAATAAGAATAATGTAATTACCGCTTAATCAATAAAATGGGTCGTTTATCCCTAAAATGGAGCCATTTTTTTATAATATAGTCTTATTAAAATATATAGTCGCTGGCATCACTTTGTGGAAAAGTAATAAAAATAGAACAGTTATTAACAAAAGATCGTCAAGTTATTAACATTTTGAGCGATCAAGTTCAATTTGTTTCATTAGTAATTTTTTTCATTTAAATGTACTTTTGTTTTGCAAAAAAAGAGGAACACTATGGCGAATAAAGAAAAAACTATCAAGCAGCTTGCCAAGTTGCGGCAGAAGAAAAAAGAGGGTGATCTCTCTAGTTATGTATTTGGGAAAGTACAGCCACAGGCACTCCCTTTAGAGGAAGCTGTATTAGGTGCGTTGATGCTCGATAAAGATTCTATCGCCATAGTGATTGATATTTTGCGCTCCGAAAGTTTTTACTCCGATGCTCACCAGGTAATTTATAAAGCCATTTTAAGACTATTCGAACGCTCTCAGCCTGTTGATTTATTGACCGTGACAGAAGAGTTGAAAAAAGCTGGGGAATTAGAACTGGCAGGAGGCCCCTATTACCTAGTGGGCTTAACCAATCGAGTAGCTTCTGCAGCCAATATCGAATATCACGCCCGACTGATTGCTCAAAAACACATTCAACGGGAGCTCATTCGAGTTTCTACCAACATTATTCGAGACGCTTACGAGGATACGACCGATGTTTTTCAGTTACTAGACAATGCTGAGCAAGGCTTATTCAACATTACCCAGCAAAACTTAAATCGCAGCTATGAAAGCATGGGTTCTCTAGCTAGCAAAGCCCTAAAGCAGTTAGAAGAACTCTCGAAAAAAGACGCTGGACTGACAGGCGTTCCCACCGGATTTAGCGACCTGGATCGAATTACTTCCGGCTGGCAACCTTCAGATTTGATTATTGTAGCAGCCAGACCTGGAATGGGAAAAACAGCCCTGACCCTGACCCTCGCCAGAAATGCAGCTATGGACTTTAGAAAAGGGGTAGCTATTTTCTCTTTGGAGATGTCCAATTTGCAGCTCGTTTCTCGCCTGATTTCCCTAGAGGCAGAAATCCCTGGCAGCAAATTGAGAAATGGCCAACTGGAAGAATACGAATGGCAACAACTTCACTCGGTCATTGAAAAAATGAGCGAAGTGCCCATTTTTATCGATGATACACCGGGTATTAATATCTTTGAATTACGTGCAAAATGTCGGCGTTTGAAAATGCAGAATGATATTCAAATGGTCATTATTGACTATTTGCAATTAATGACCGGAGCAGGCGAAAATAGAAATGGAAACAGAGAGCAAGAAATTAGTGCCATTTCCAGAGGTCTTAAAGGGCTGGCGAAAGAATTAAATGTACCCGTAGTCGCCCTTTCACAACTAAGTCGTGCCGTAGAGACCAGAGGGGGTGCTAAGCGTCCCCAATTATCGGATCTGCGAGAAAGTGGCGCAATTGAACAGGATGCGGATATTGTTTCCTTCATTTATCGCCCCGAATATTATCAAATTCTGGAAGATGAAGAAGGGCAATCTTTGAAGGGCATCGCAGAAATAATTGTCGCTAAGCATAGAAATGGTGCTTTGGGAACCATCAAATTGAAATTTATTGACCAGTTTGCCAAATTCCAGGAATTAGACGATTTTGGGTTCAATGACCTACCTGCGGCAAGCGGAAGTGCCAGTAATGATCCTCTCAGCGGAAACGTCATCAGCCTGCCTTCCAGGATGAATGATGAGGATATTCCATTCTAGCTGGAAAGTCTCATTTTACTCAAAAAATCATACATTGCTTCCCAACTCAACGTAACGCATTGCAAGCGACTGGGAAAATCTTTTGCGGCCATAAAGGCTTCAAATTCCTCTCCATCCAGTCCAGTAGCTCTCCTACCCGATTCGAGCATCTGTTGAAAATTTTCGCATAATACCAGCCCTTCCTTCACGCTTTTCCCCTCCATATTTTTTACCAAAATAGACGTGGCTGCCTTGGAAATGGCGCACCCATAGCCGTAAAATCCCATTTTTTCAATCTGTTCATTTTCTATTTCTATATACAAATTGAAGCGATCACCGCAAAGGGGATTATAAGCAGCTATTTGGTGGCTTGGCGTTTCTTTCTTTCCATAATGAAAAGGCTGGTCATTGTGTTTTAAAATAACTTTTTTATAGAGCTTTTTTAGGCGGTCATTCATCTTGAAAAACGATTAATAATTACTGCTAAAAAACCGTTGGGTCTCTTTCAATCTTTCCACTAATTGGTCGATTTCTCCCTCATTATTATAAATGCTAAAAGAGGCTCTGGAGGTACCCGGTATTTCAAAAAAATCCATTAATGGCTGCGTGCAATGATGCCCTGCCCGAACAGCAATATCTGCTGCTCCTAGAAAGGTAGCCACATCGTGCGGATGTATGTCTTTTAAAATAAAAGAAACGATTCCACTTGTTTCCTTAGCCCTGCCAATTATTTCTAACCCATTGGTTGTCAATAATTTTTCTCTAGCGTATTGTCCTAGATATTTTACATGATTGGCTATGGTTGCTTTGTCAAATTGTCTAATAAAATCCAGGGCATAGCCCAAGCCAATGACTCCTGCGATATGGCTTGTGCCGGCCTCAAATCGTTGAGGCACTTCTGAGAAAAGTGTTTTTTCAAATGTAACATTTCGGATCATACCTCCTCCGAACTGGCAAGGTGGCATTGCTTCTAAATACTCCCTTTTTCCATACAAAATTCCAATGCCTGTCGGTCCAAAAACTTTGTGTCCTGAAAAAGTAAAAAAATCGCAGTCTAAAACACTTACATCAATGGGGTAATGAGCTATGCTTTGCGCCCCATCTACCAAGACAGGTGCGTTTTTTTTATGTGCCAAGTCAATCATTTCCTCTATCGGATTAATCGTTCCCAGCGTATTAGAAATATGGCTAATAGCCACTATTTTGGTTTTTTTTGATAATAATTTTTTATAAGCAGCTATATCCAGTACGCCATTTTTGTCAATCGGAATGACCTTCAAATTCGCTTCTTTAGCCTTGCAGACCATTTGCCAGGGGATTAGATTAGCATGGTGTTCCATAGCAGAGATCAGCACTTCCTCCCCTTTTTCCAAACGAGGAAGCAAAAACGAGGAAGCGACTAGATTAATGGCTGCCGTCGTTCCACTGGTATAAACAATATTTAGTGGATCTGCTGCCCCAACGAAATCCGCTACTTTTCGGCGTACCGCTTCGTATTTCTTTGTAGTTTGTGTCGCTAAATCGTAAATTCCTCGATGTATATTTGCATTTTCCTTTTTATAAAAATTGCCGATTCCCTCAATAACAGTGCGAGGTTTTTGGGTCGTTGCCGCATTATCCAGATAGACCAAGTTGGGATACTGTAAAAAGATAGGAAATTTTTTGCGAAAGGTTTTTGTACCAAACATTTAAAAATGATTACTGTAGAAGAAGCTTTACAAACGATTGGACAACATACAAAAGATTTTGGAACACGCAAAGTTCCCTTGAACGAGGCAACTGGTCGAGTTTTAAAAGAAGATTTATTCACCGACCGGGCATTGCCACCCTATGATCGGGTGACTATGGATGGCATTGCTATCCAATACGCTGCATTTGAAAGCGGGCAAAAAACTTTTAGCATCGCGGGTATTGCTCCAGCAGGCGCGCCTCAAATATCCCTGAAAAACGATAGACAATGCCTGGAAGTAATGACAGGCTCTATACTGCCCCAAAATGTAGATACGGTTATTCGTTATGAAAATCTGGATATCGCCAACGGATGTGCAACAATCCAAATGGCTCATTTAAAAAAAGGACAAAATGTTCATCGAAAGGGAGAAGATCGAGCAAAAAATAGTCTGGTTGTTTCCAAAAATACCCTGATTTCCTCTGCCGAGATCAGCCTGGCAGCAACCATTGGCAAAACGCATTTGGAAGTAGCCCGTTTGCCGAAAACTATGATTATTTCGACAGGGGACGAACTGGTACCAATTGGCAAAAAGCCCCTGCCGCACCAAATCAGAAAATCCAATGTCCATTGCTTAAAAGCGACGCTATTGCAATATGGAATGGTAGCGGATACACACCATTTGGATGATAATTTTGAACAAATTAAAAAGGATTTAAAAAAGATCATTGACCAATATGAGGTAGTTCTATTAAGTGGGGGAGTATCTAAAGGAAAATTTGATTTTCTACCTACTGCTCTGGACGCTTTGGAAGTACAAAAATTATTTTATAAAATAAAACAACGACCCGGCAAGCCTTTTTGGTTCGGTAAAGCAAAAAACGGGGCGCTGATCTTTGCACTACCAGGCAATCCAATATCTTCTTTTCTATGCACGCAGTATTATTTTGTAAGCTGGCTAATAAATAGCCTAGGCTTATCAGAAAAGACACCTCCTTATGGTATTTTAACAGCAGACTATACTTTTAAACCCGACCTGGTTTATTTTTTACAGGTAAAAATCGGTTATAATAACAAAGGGCAAATAGTAGCAAGCCCCATTTCTGGCCATGGCTCTGGCGATTTGGCTAATTTGGTAGATGCAGACGCTTTTATACAATTGCCGAGAGGCAAAGATTTATTTAAAAAAGGAGAAGCCTATCCCTTGATTTTTTATCGGAATAAAATATAATGATTACATGCTGCCATTCTCGAGTAGATAAAACCTATTGTATTGGATATTCCTTTATTTTTTTCGCCCTCTGGTCCCATTTTTCCACGGCTCCCACACCCCGAACATGCGCATGGAGAATTCCAAATTGTGCTTAGTGATCAATTTTTCCACTTCTACACGAGATTGTCGTTTCCAATTCACCTTTTGGGGAGGCATATTGGCATAACCAAGAGCAACTGCCGCTACAATTGCCGAATTGACCTTTAAAGCTTCTAAATCCACTTTATCATAAGTGTCTGACTCTGCATGATAGTTCGGTCCGTAATTAAAGGGCTTATGACTGGCGATCAGATTGCCTACGCCTTCCATCATAAAGTCAAAATTATCCGTGCCAATCAAGGGTATATCAATCACATTTTTTGCTCCTAATCCAGAAAGGGGCTTCATAATTTCTTGAGTAGCCGCTGCAAGTTCTGGGCGACCATTGGTAAAAAAACCAATAATAGCTCCGCTACCTATATCTACTGACATTTTCATAATATGCTTATCCAATTCTGCTTGATGCGTTTTGGTATAGCCCCAAGAGCCAAAATAGCCCTGTTCTTCGCCATTCCACAAAGCCAATCGAATTGTTCTTTTCGGACGAATATTCCGTTTTTTCATTTGTCGAGCAATGTCAATCATCATGGCTACATTGCAGCCATTATCATTGGCTCCCGTCCCAAGCCCCCAGGAATCCAGGTGCGCCCCAATCAAGACCACTTCTTCCGGTCGCTCGCTACCTTTTATTTCAGCGATTACATTATAGCTTGTTTGCTCACCAGTTGTAACGACATCCAATTCGGCAGACAAATTCAAGTTTCCACCATTTCGCAATATTCTTTGACATCGCCTGGCATCTTCCCGACTCATTACAAAATTGACTAGGCCATGATCCACCCCATCTGAAGCCATAAAGCGATAGAGCAACTTTTTAGGGCGAGAAGCCATATTGATTACGCCTGCTACGCCTGCCTTGGCCGCTCTCGAATCCACACTTGCCGCATCTGTATATTCCTTGAACAAACCGTCTAAGTCCAGGCACAAATCATTTTCTACCAAAATATATTTGCCTCTAACCGCTTTTCCCAATCGGGCAAAATCTTCTTCTGTGCCGTAGCCTACATCAATTAAAGGGGCGGTCAAACCGCCTTTAGGGGTTGATTTGGAATAATATTTGGCAACGACTTTTGGCTCAAAATTGGCATCGCCAGAAATGTGTACAATCGCCGTATTCTCTACCCAAAGAGCAGGTATTTGGAAGGCTTCTTTTCGTGCGTTCAATCCTGCATCCAGGAATTTTTTCAAGCTCCAATTGACCGACTTTAAATTAGCCTCTGTCCCTGTTACTCGGCCGCCATACTGATCGCAAAGTTCCTGCAGGTCCTCTTCGATAGGCGTATCCCCCAGCAAAGTCGTGATGAGACTGGAAAGGTCACTGTTTTGAGCTAGCAGCGTATGTAGGAATATTGAACTAAATAAAACGAGGAGTAATTTTTTCATAATATTGCTTTGTTAACTTAAACTTATAGATGGTCAAAAACTTCACCCCAGTTCCTCCCTCAATCTTTTCTCCACTCCAGCAAACAATAATAACTTAAACTCCGAGGGTGTAATTCGAATAGCATTGGAAAAGTTGGTTCGAACATCAGTCAGCGTGTCGGCTTTATTATAAACTCGGACTACTTTTAGCAGGCGTTGAGCAATCTTTTCTTCTGCTTGTTTTCGAATAATTAATTTAATGGGTATAATTGTTTGTTGGACGCTATAAAATAAATGAATACCTTCTTCTCCTTTAAATAAGTCATAAAGCGCATATCCTTCCGCAGTAATAGTCCTAGTTTTTCGGTCTTCTACAATTTTGATATCCAGCATCTCAAAAACACCTCGATAATGCTCAAACAAATAATCAATTTGGGTGTCGCCAAGACCCACTATGCCCGTTTCTAAACACAGAACAATAATGTCTGTTATTTGTTTTTGAAAGCTGCGGGCAGCCAGTTGTAATAAAAAGACATTCAGAAAGTTATCAATAAATTCCGTGCTTAAGCTATCGAATTGGGCAGCGGCGTGGCGATAATATTCATTGATTTCTAGCAGACCTTCTTCCTGGAATAATTGGTCTTTTACCATCCTTCGATAAGCCTTGTCGGCCGTTTCCTTGCGATAATCAAAAGCACTATATTTAATTCTTTTTAGCCGTAGAGGAATAGCAGGTGCTTCGTCAAAAGTTCGATCCCGATAGCCCAGAATCATGGTTTTTAGCCGATCCTTTACTTCTGCGATTTTATTTTTAAAATCATAATGTTGCCAGTTTAATTGTTCCCCTTTGGTATTGCCAACCACAATTAACTCTTCTGCTTCTTCCTTTGTTTCTAAGCGATTGATTTCCCGTTCGATGTGTTCGACTTTCCTCAATAATTGCTTATAGAAGCGTTTGCCCTGCTTTTCGTCCGGCGTTTTGGGCAACCAGTCTCCTTCAATAGAATCTGTAAATTCCAGCGGCATAATTCGTGGAACCAGTCGCCCTTTTTCATAGTAAATGTCAAATAAAATGGGTCGATCGCTATAAGTAGAAACCAATTGTTCTGCCGATAGAGCAGTGAGGTCTCTCTCAATTTGTCTTTTTAGGGCGCGCCCGCCCATTCGAGCGTCATAGCCTCTTTTAGCTACCCATTCGAGTGCTTCTTGAGAAATATTCAAAATGGTAGAGCGGCGGACAAAACCATCTCTTTTTAGCAATTCCTTTATCTGGAGGCGAGCAATTTTTAAAATATGGTCCACCTCTAAGGGTTTGAAAATAACAATCCGATCAATTCTATTAATAAATTCCGGTCGGAATTTGTCCTTCATAGATTTTTGATAAATGGCGGCATCAGCAGCCACATTTTGACCAAAGCCCACCTGTGAGGATACTTCTCTTGCTCCTATATTAGAGGTCATTATGATAATAGTGTTGGTAAAATCAACCGTTCTACCCACGCTATCTGTCAAACGCCCGTCATCTAGCACTTGTAGCAGCAAATCGTGTACTTTAGAATGAGCTTTTTCAATTTCGTCTAGTAGCAAAATGCCAAAGGGGTTATAGCGAACCTTGCCAGTCAATTGTCCTTCAGGGTTATAATAATCACCAATCAAGCGATGCACTGCCCCGTCGTCAATATATTCATTCATATCAAAGCGCATCAGGCGTTTTTCATCCCCCATCAAATAGTCGCACAAGACCTTTGCCGCCTGCGTCTTCCCGACCCCCGTAGGTCCAATGAACATAAAAGAACCCATTGGCCTGTCGGGATTGGTCAGTTTGGCCTTTATGGTATGGACGGCATTTACTAGCGTATCAACGGCTTCTGGTTGTCCTACCAATTCCCTGTTAATCTTTTTTCTAACTTCCTGTTTTTCAAAGCGATAGGCGGCATCAAAAATGGATTTTTCCAAACCACTAAAGTCTTGAAATTCGTTTCTCACCTCCGGCAGATCAATCGGCAAGTACTTATATTTAGTAACCAACTGACGCAGCAATTTCATTACACTCCCCGGCAGGGCTTTATTTTTCAAATAATTCCTCTGAATGGTAAATAAACCTTGAATGGCCTTTATAGAAATAGCTCCGCCATAGGCCAATTCTAGTTGCTTACGCTGCTCCAAAACGATTTTCACAGCAGTTTCTTTATCTACTTCTGGGATGCGAAGCACCTGGAATAAGTCGCTAAATCGGCGATCTTTCTCTTGTACAATCTTCCATTCTTCTGGCGTAGCAATCAGAATAACCGGAAGTTTTCTCTTTTCCAAATAGGGTTTCAAGACATCGCTCAAGGTCATATTATTTTGAGCAGATTTTCCAATGCGCTGCAAGGCGACCACGTTATCAAACAGGATTTTATCCGGCGAATAATGTTTGGAAATATCCTTTTGCCGGTTTTGTGCAAATGCTAAAATTGCTTCAAATCGCTTTTGCCACATGCCCACAATGCTCATGCCCGCAATAATTCGGGTGGGGTCTAAATGCCAAATCGTTTCTAGTTTTTCAATACTTTTTTTCCGATTGGCTTTTCTATGGCGATAAACGACTTCGTGAATCAGGCTGTGCTTTCCCACCCCCTGATTCCCAACCAATGCGACAGGTGTATTTTCGGTTTGATAAATGATAGCCGAGAGCCGCTGGACCAAGTCCTCTCGATAAAAAGCCCGCAATAGCTGGTCCGGGTATTTTCTACCCAAATCTGTCCCTGTTTTCTCAATCTCTATCCCTCCATCAAAGTCATTGTCAGGAGCAAAGCTATCAAAAAATAAAGGGCTGGTTTCTTTTTCAAAATGGAATTTTCCTTGCTTGATCCGTATATTTTGTGCTACTATAGTAATAAACTCTCCTTTGGTCGCATAATAATTCGTCAAATCCAGATCCTCTTGTAATTCGGACCTCCTTTGTTTCAACCATTTACTCGCTACATCCACTATTTGAGACTCAATAGAAGTCTTGTCCGTCAAAACAGGGCGAGCGACAAAAATAAAGTGTTCAAAAGCAGGTAAACAAATGAAGGTAATGCCTTTGAGGACAAATTCCGCTACGCTAATTTTCCCATCAAAAAATTGTCGGCCAATAGAAAATTGGAATCTCTTAGAATAAAAATGAACAGATGGGTTGAATAGATACCACAACAACGTGTCTACATTGGCTCTGTCAATTTCAAAACCTTTAAATACAGTAGCTAACATATGCTGCAATTTGGAAATAGCAGGGTCAAAGCGTTGATGGATTACGATGGGGGAAGGCACAAAAAGGGGTTTCAGACGATAATGAGCCTGGTCATTTTGTTCGACATTTTGTACCAATACAGGGAATTCTAGCTTTACGTAACTCATACTTCATCGTTCGTAAGAAGAATAGGGCAGTTATGCATTTTGTTTATCCCTTGTTTACTAAGTCCGTAAAGCTAATTTTTTTTTCTAATAATAACCGCCTCTATTCTCAAAATTTTTATACTCGATTCCGTCAAAAGTGTCTAAACAAAAACGGTCGTTTCTTATGGAGAAACGACCGTGGTCAAAACTATAAAATTGAACACATTTCAAAATCGATGGGGGTTCACTTCTGCTCAAGTTATTCATGGTTCAAGGCGGATTTCCATTAGTTACTATTTTGCTATTTTCAGTTTATTCCCCTATTCTTTGGGTGTGTTTAAATTTGGTTTTTAACCTATAGTATTTGATAAAATGAAAATTCAAAGCTCAAAAAGCTCAGTCAACTTAATTTACAAAGTACATAGGCTAAATTTTAAATATACCCTTATTCCTATTAAACGCTGATAAATAAAAAAAGTGAAAACTTTATCGTTTTATCTTGCTATTTTGCCAATAGCTGACGATTTTAAAGGCTTAACTCCCTCTGAATCATATATTTATGTTGAAAATATTAAAATTAAAGAAAGCCAACCGAGTCTTATCAGGTGTAAGCCGCAGTAGTAAAAGTGCGCTGTGTTAGATGTTTAAAAGCTTACTTTTTCAAATAAGGAAGCCCTCAACTACTAGTTTTTCCAAACAAGAAGGATAGGGCTTGAATGAGTTTTTGATTTTCGCTTTTTGCCTACTTTGCTTCAAATTTCAATCTTTTCATAAATCATTTTGATAAATCAGTAGGAAGCCGTAATTTTCCTTTATGGCAGTAAAAGAGCTTGAAATAATATTGACCCGACAATTAGCAGATTCCCTGTCCATCCCCATTTTCATCACGGATCCAAATGGCAATCTACTATTCTTTAACGAACCTGCAGAAGATATTTTAGGCAAAAAATATCAGGATGTTGGAGAGATGACCATTGATGTCTGGTCGGAGCTGTTTGAGCCACAAGATGAAAAAGGCAATCGAATCCACCGAGTGGACTTGCCTTTGGTAAAAACCCTGATCTACTGCCAGCCTGCTCAAAGTAGTTTTTGGATTAAGAATATGAAAGGAGCACGCTATTATTTGTCCGTGACTAGTTTTCCTCTTATTGGGCGTTCCAACCGATTTGTAGGAGCCGTAGCGATTTTCTGGCAAAAAGAAGAGCTATGAATATTAAATTATGGGGTACGAGAGGCTCCGTCCCCGCACCGGGCCCAGAAACCCAAGTTTATGGAGGAAACACACCCTGTATTACCGTAGAATGGCAGGAATCACTCCTTGTTTTAGATGCGGGGTCTGGCATACGTCGGCTGGGCAATTCGAGTACTATTGGTCGTTATCCAGTCATTCATATTTTGCTGACCCATTTGCATATGGATCATATATTAGGGCTTGGTTTTTTTATCCCTTTATTCGACCCAAAAGCCGAAATTCATATTTGGGGCCCTGCAAGCTTCAACCACAGTTTAATAGATCGGCTCAATCGCTATTTATCTCCTCCTCTTTTCCCTGTCAATGTTCGAGAGTTAGATTCCAAGGTTTCTTTCCACGAGGTAACTCATGGTTTTTTTGAAATTGGAGATTTTAAAATTTATGCGAACTATGTGTGTCATCCCGGGCCGACTTTAGGGTATCGGGTGGAGCAAGGAAAAAGGGTCTTTGCCTATATCCCCGACCACGAGCCTGCACTTGGATTTAGAAATTTTTCGATTGAATCCGAATGGGCTTCTGGTTATGACATTGCCAAAGGGGCTGATTTATTAATCCACGATGCCCAATTCACACAGGAAGCGTACGATAATTGTATTGGCTGGGGGCATAGTTCTTTTTTGCATGCCCTGAAATTTGCTCAACTGGCTAAAGCCAAAAAATTGTTGTTCTTCCACCACGATCCTAATCATTCAGATACCACTTTAGAACGACTGGCAAAACATTATTTAAAAGAATTGCCTTATAATGCAGAACTCGCAAAAGAAGGGGCGGTTTATGAACTTGTGGGCTAAAACTAAAGCCTTTTGTTAAGTCAACCATTTTTGGGAAATGGTATATTTTAAATATTTTTATTTAAAATATACACAATAATTTGTATCTTTAGGCAAATTATAAAATATTTATATAAATAAAACGTTTTCCACACAAAAAAATCAGGATTTAATTTATCTTACCAAATAAAATGAAAACAAAAAAACCAAAACCAAAAATCGTTTTTTCCGATTTGGAAAAAGTATTAGATCGCCTAAAAACGCACCCCTTCTTTAAAAATGTCCAGCAAGAAGCTTACCGTCTTTCCAAGCAATCTTCTTCAGATTCTGATCCTAAAGAGCAGCTACTTATTGAACAAACCAGAAGCATTATTAGTGGGGTGCTAAAGCCTATGCTCGGAAAAGCCGAGTTGGAAAAAGTCATCAAATGCCTCACTGAACTGACCTTTGAAACAGACTATCACAATAGCATCAACTCAATCTCTGATAATCGAATTAAGCTAGAACAAAGCAAAAATCTCGGCACTATTTCTTTTGAGCAATACAACATCGCCCGAAACAAGCTAATAGAGCGAACAAATAATTACATGGACCTGCTTTTTGAGGAAAGGCAAAAAACGGAAGAGGAGAGCACTCCAGTCAAATCTTCGTTTATTTACTCAAAAAATTTTCGGATAATACTACTAAGCACCCTGTTTTTTTTGACTATTTCTTTAATATACTTCGAAAGAATTATAAATAAAATAGATCTCCCCAAAGCAGACAATACTGAGGAAGTCAATACCGCTAAAGACCAGCCAGCAGTTGATAAAGGTTTTACAGAAAATACCCAACCGATTGATGAGCAATATACAGATACAGCCGCCAACAGCCCTCCCAAACCAATAAAGGTCTCTACAGTTGAAACACCCAAAGCTTCACTTGAGAGGGAAAAACCACCACCCCCTCCAAAATATGACTCTCAACATTATATAAAAGGCTTTCTATCTGTTTGCGACTTAGCCCGAATTGAAGTAGATGGGCAACCCATTGAGCTTATAGACGAGCACGGAAAGAAGATGTTCTATTTAAAGCAAAAGTCCTCTACCGAACATGAATTAAGCCTCTTTGTTAACAATAAACTAGCTAGCCAATTGGCCTTTTCCTATACCCAAAAGAACCTGAACCTCCCCGTAGAAAGTATGCTTTCCCACATAGAAAAAGAAGTAGCCGATGAGTTGGCAAAAAAAGGACTGCAATTGCATACTGCTCATCGAAAAGGGAATGAAATCATTTGGCTGACAAAAAAGGACATTACTTTCAAAGCGTTTTTCGACTTTCATAATGACCGCCATAATAATATTAATTTTTATGGGGAGCTATTTTTAGGCTCCAGTCCTAAAATAATTAAAAATGATGGCAAGTTCCGCTTTGATGTTTTATATGCAAATAGGACTCATCAATCGGGCAACATTTCTAAAGAGGGAGCCTATAAATTCCTAGTAGGGATTCGGCAAAAAATGAGGACTATACCATGTTATTCCGATTATCTACATATCAGAGCCTTAAAAAATGAGGACCTCAATTTGGAGGGTATAAAAAATGAACATCTTTCCATCAATGATTATTGGGTGAACCCAAGCCCTTCTACAGACAAAAACACATTAAAAAAACTGAGGCTAGTAATTTCCTTTAAACCAAATTAAAACAATGAAAAACATATTCTTATTTTTTACCCAAATCACTTTTTCTATAACTATGATTGGGCAAACGGAGTTAGCCTATGCGTTTTTCCCAAAAAACCAAACTACTGCGCGCTCAATTCCGCCACCCCTTGTTGGACAAATCAATGAGGAGGTAATAAGAGATACTTTCATCCCTACTACTAAAGACCCCGGTTTTTGGATGATTTCTATTATGCAACCATATCTTCCCAAAACGGATGCGGTTCAATTATACCTCAATTTTAAATTTAATTATATTAATCGAAAAATTATCAACTCAGAAGCAGGAGATACTAAGTTTTTAAGTAGCTATATTTTCAGTTTTATTAACGGAGAAATAAACACCCATGACCGTTCCATATCCAGCCTGCCAACCACAGGGATGTTGAACATTAATTCTTATTTGCCTTTTGAGTATTACAAAAAAAATACGAAGTCGCAAAAAATAAGAAATGGAATAAGGTGGAATCGCAATGCAGTAGAAGTATTTTCGAGACATAATCGCCTTCCATTTGCAGGAGTTGGCATGAAAATATTTGAAGGAAAAGTGTATTTAGGCGGACATCTGGGAAGTGTAGAAATAGGCACAGAAAAGGTATTTCAGTCTTCCTATTTTATGGCTGGCTGGTACAAACCATTAGCCCGTAGCAATACAAGGGGTAATAATATACTTTTAGAAGCCGATATAGGCATTAGCACTAATTACCTGGAAAAGAATCTTACTTTTAAATCTAGTAAATCCGTTGAGCGACTATTAAAGTTATTATTATCCGCCAGGCTCAAAATAGAATTTTTTCAACCGCTAGCTTCAAATAATGAACTAACATGGCAAGAGTCAAAACTGAGAATGTACATTTATATCCCTTTAATATCCCTTATGCACTATTAATCCCCTCAGTAATATTGGCTCTACTAATAGGCACCAGTAGTTGCTCAGGTATTCAAAAGGCAAAAAAACTGGAGTCAAAGATTGTCAAAGAAAACAAGTTTATCAATATTAATAATAAGCAAAATGGAAGTCTTTATTTCCAGTATATTGGATGCGGAGGATTCTTGTTGAGGCATGGAAATAACACCATTTTAGTAGATCCCTATTTTTCAAATATTGGGCCTTTATTTTTTATTCCTTTTAAAAAATTGCAGTCTGACACTACGCTTATTGACCAATTTTTTGCAAAAAACTTCGGATTGCCAAAAGATGAAAAAGGCCTTATCAAATTCGTACTCATTGCCCACTCTCATTATGACCACCTGGCAGACTTGCCTTCTATCTATCATCGAAATCTCCACTGCGACTCCACGCAAATTCTTGGAAGTAAGACTACTAAGAACCTACTTTATGCTGCCAACCTTCTCGATGTGATAGAAGCAAATGACGAGGCCTGGACAAAAGGGAAAAAGGTCTATTGGTTTTATTCACAAAATCGAAGAATTCGAGTACTCCCAATTAGGTCAGAACATGCGCCGCACTTCTGTGGAATTAAGGTTATTTCTTCAAAAAAAATACAAAATCCTGTAAAAGTTTTTCCAAATAAAGCCAGCAAATTACCGGAAGGGACAAATTTCAATTTTCTAATTGACTTTTTGGATGAGAGCGGGCAGATTGCTTTTAGAATCTTTTCACAGGCGAGTTCTTGTTCTTCTTTCAATATTGGCTTTCCCCCAAAACACCTTATAGAAGAAAAGCAGATTGACCTGGCGCTACTTTGTGTGGCTAATTTCAATCAGGTAAAAAATTATCCCCAGCAACTGATTGATTATATAAATCCTAAACAGATTATTTTAACCCACTGGGAAAATTTTTTCAGGCCTATTGAAAAATTAATGCTCCAGCCAGCTACTGTACCAGGTACAAATGTGGTGAAATTTATTAAACAACTAGAAAAAAAATTAAACCAATACAGTCCCCCTATTCCTTACGTGCTACCAAACCCGTTGGTGTCTTTTGAAATCCATTGATTTTCAATCCGTTTTTAGAGATAAGCGCAACAATACTCCATTCGTCCATCCAAATCCGTCTTGTACTGGATACTCCCCTCCCCCACTTAGCAGATTCACATTTTCTACGTTGTACTTTTCGAGCATCTTGCCTGTATTGCGAAATACTTTGGTGTTCAATTTTATCCATCTGGTTTTTATTTCATTAGCTAGTGCATCAAACCCATAATTTTTAAGCCCCTGTATGGTGATCCATTGGAGTGGTGCCCAGCCATTAGGGGCATCCCATTGTTGTCCGGAGTGAATGGAAGTTGTCACCACACCACCAGGCTTTAGAAATTTTTCTTGGATAATGTTGGCACAGCTTTCAGCCTGCGAAGGGTCAGCTATTTTAAAAAATAAAGGAAATATGCCCGCAAGAGCGTAAACGTCTGTCTGGCGTTTTTCAACAAAATCATAATCCATGAAAAAGCCTCTGCTGGCAGACCAGTGGTATCGAAGGATATTGTTTTTGCGCGTGTGAGCAAGATGTTCAAAATGATTAGCTTTTGTAGAGTGATCTGGCAAGTTTTGGGAATTTTTTGAATCCGAACGCAGCGCACTCGCAATAGTTTTTTCTAAAAAGAACAGTAAACAATTTAAATCTATTGGAATAATTTCAGAAGTATGAATCGTCGAGAGGTCATTTGCAATCCGCAGCCAGCGACTGCTAAAATCCCAGCCCGATTCACAGGCAGCTCGGAGATCGAGAAAAAGTTGGGCGGGTTCTCGGTTGGTATGAGCAGCGGTTTCGAGGTCATCGCTATACATTTCAGCACGAGGGCTATGGTAATGATCATAGTAGCGATTGAGGGTTTGGCCGTTTTCCAGTAATACAACCCTTTTAGAGGCTAGTTGGCCGTCTCCCGGCGTAGCCCCCTTCATCCAAAAAGCATGCTCTTTTATCAATTGCGGCAAAAACTCTGCTAAGGCTGCTTCTCTTTTTTCTTCCGCTAATAAGCAAACCATCAAAGCGAAAAAGGGGGGCTGAGAACGCCCCAAAAAATAGGTTCTATTGCCATTGGGGATAAACCCGAATTGGTCTATCAGGTAAGCAAAATTGCGAATCATATTTTCGATAATCTCCACCCGCCCACTTACCTGCAAACCTAGCAGGGTAAAGTAGCTGTCCCAATAATAGATTTCATTGAAACGGCCTCCAGGTACGATATATGGATAGGGTAAAGGGATAAGCGAACTACCCGGCCGGACTTTATCGGCATCTCGCTTCAGCCAATCCCAAAGGGTGTTAATATGCGTCTCTACAGGACTGTTGGGATCGCTTTTGAAGCCATAAGTTTTGTTTTTTGGAATATCAAAATGCTTTTCCGCAAATTTTTTCAAATCAAAATCCGACTGTATTTTCTCCCTCCTGTATTTTTTTAAAATTTCATCAGGGGAAAAAAGGGGCATCAGGTCGGCTATGGTTTTCCCGTCTGGCCAAATGCCGCTTTGATGTAAATCAGTGAATAACTCTTGGAAAACCTGGTCAGGAGGAAGGAACATATTAATACATTGAGAAATTAAAAAATTCAAGACGACAATTTGGCTGTCAATCTCCGTAGAATAAATAAAGACAGCAATAACAATCCCATAGGTATCAGGGTATAATAAAATGCGGAGGCGCCACCCACATGCTTGAATAGATAGCCGATGAGCCGAGAGCCAAGTGTCCCGCCTAAAGCCGAAAAAATAATGATGAGGCCCGACATAGGGCTATGTAGCTTTTTGGGCAAAGCACTAAGCACCACAGAGTTGAGCATCGGATAAATGGGCGCGATGAATAATCCAACCAATGGAAAGGCAAAACCGATCAAGGGGATATCGCTAAACGACTGAACTTCAACGGTCTCTGCACTAACGGCTTTCGGTAAAACAAAAACTACCAAGGCCATAGCAGCCAGAATACAAATGGTCAAAATGGACACCCACGAGAATTTTTCAGATAAATAACCCGCTAATATGCGCCCCACACCGAGCGAAACGGCCAATATACTTGCCATCATAATGCTGATGTTTTCGGGCATTTGTAGTACTCGATCGTTGAAGGTTGGTAGCCAGGTCATAATGCCCTGCTCAATCATGACAAATAGGAAAGCGGAAATGACAAAAACGATGACTAACAGGCGTGCCATAAGCAGGAACATCTGCTTGAAATCATCCGCCAAATTAGAGCCGGGAATCTCATGCCCCTCGTCAAATTTTGCAAAAAACAAAAAGAGGAAAGAAAGTAAAGACAGTCCAGCCAAAACCCAATATACATTCAGCCAAGCATTGGGATCATTCTCAGTATTAAATGCAGGAAAGAGAAAATAGGCTAATGCTATCCCAAACATAAAAACACCCTCTATTCTACTCATCAAACTATTATGTTCCTGCTCTCCTTCCGTCACCAAACCGATCACAGAATAGACCGATACTTTGATCAAAGCAAACGAAACGCCAACTGCTGCAAATAACACCTTTGCTGACCAAAACGAATTGCCATAGTACATAAAAATACAAGCCAAACTAACGATAGCCAAGCCTGCCAGCATGGATCTTTTATAACCAATCCGAGGCAAAAAGGAAGCCATCAAAAAGGAAACAATGGCAATGGGCATATCCTTGAATAGCTCCAATAAGCTAGCCTCCACTTCGTCAACTCCGTAGACGTTTTGAGATTTTAATATGACAATCCCTACTGAATTCAATAAAATAGCAAAGACAAAATAGTTGATAAAGAGAGAAAGTTTAATTGGTTTCATTTTGTAAAGATGAAATTGATTTTTGATTTTTTCCTTCTTTGACAAATTGTGTGGAATAAAGCCATTTAAAAGGGCGAGGACTTTAAGTGGCTTTATTCCTCCGTAGCACAATTTTTGTCAAAGAACCATTTTTTTTAATATTCTAACCGATTCAGCACAATTTTTCCATTATTAATAACCATTAAAGGATCGTGTACAGCCCTAATATTGTCCAATGGATTCCTTTCCAATATTAATAAATCCGCCTCGAATCCTTCTGCAATATTGCCCGTATGATCGCTTATCCCCAGCATTTCTGCAGCAAGTGAAGTAGCAGATTGCAGGGCTTCCAGATTAGTCATACCAATTTCTACAAATTCTTCCAGTTCTAGCCCTAGTCGAAGGGTACTATTTTGACCATAGCCTGTGTCGGTAGCTGCCACTATTTTTACGCCCATTTGGTAGGCATTTTTAGCTGTTTCGCGTATGCGTGGTAGCATGTGGCGGCCTCTAATTGTCAAAAGCGGAATATCGTAGTCACCTCCTGGCATAGTCAAATCGCTAACTACTGCGATAGTCGGTACGAGATAAGTTCCTCTTTCTTTCATTAATTGTAGCGTTGCTTTGCTTAAATAAGTCCCGTGTTCAATACTTTTCACCCCACCCAAGACAGCCGCTCTACCGCCTTCATCGCCGTGAGCGTGTGCAGCTACAGGGATGCCTTTTTTTGTTCCCTCTGCCACTAAAGCCTTCATTTCCAACTCATTATAATAAGGTTCTCTCGGATCCGTTTGGGGCAAACCTGCTCTGGCGGTTGCATTGGTTTTGATCCAGTCCACGCCTTTGCTAATCATCGCGCGCGCCATGCGTTGTAGTGCGACTTCACCGCGGACTTTTGTTTCTATCATGTCTGCCAATTCGGGAAAATCCATGAAAAAGCCATCGGAGGGTTTTGGTCGCACATGATAGCCCGCTGCTATTATTTCGGGAAGGTTCACGCTCCCCGCTTTACCCAGTTCTCTCATACCAATATCTATAAAATGGTCAACCCCCATGCTTCTGGCGGTCGTCACCCCTGATAATAAGGCTCTTTTTGCAGCCGCCAAATCTCTTAAATGGACGTGGGAATCAATAAGACCAGGCACTATATACTGTCCTTTTAGATCAACAATTTTTGCTCCTTTTGGAACAGCAACCTTGTCAGAAGCAGCCTTAATAGCTTTTATTTTCCCATTGACAAGGGTCAGTGTGGCGCCCTGTTGAACGGTACCAGATAGTACCTCTATAAGGTTGGCGTTTTGCAGAACAACCGGTGGATTTTTGGCATATTGATCTTCTAGATTGAGCAATTCTACCTTTCTAAATTCAATCGGATGGCTCTCGCTTTGTAAGGAAATAGTTCCTTTTGATAGCGGCATACCATCAAGCTTGACTGCTTCGTCATAACCATTGACAACGGAGCCTCCAATCTGTGGCTTTTGATAGGAAAATACAGTATCGCCATTGACAATATGTTTAATCAGCTCATTTCCAAGCACTAATACTTCTGCTGTCACCCATTGATCGCCGTGAAAAGTAGGGGAAGTAGAACTTAGGCAATGTCGGGTTTCTAGCTTTCCATTGATTTCTACATGCGTACCAGGAGTGCAAAGGTTACAAGTTGGCCGCTCGTCTTTTCCATTCCCTCCTAAAAATTGAACTTCAATAGAAATCGGAAAGTCTTGGTCTTTAAGCATACTCATCGCTGTTTGTCCATGTACCATCACCCCACTATTTCTAAAAGCCCAACCTGCGCCTCCCGGAGCTTGCTCTCCCACGAATCGGTATTCAATGCGGAGCAAATAATGAGAGAAAGACCGACGATAAAAGATATGTCCATATTTAGCGTCAAAGTTGGCGTATTGATCATAAGACACCTTCAATACCCCATCTTCTACTCGAAAAGTATTACCATAATTATCATTGAGTTCATGCCCGCTGATTTTGACATCCCAGCCGGAAAGATCCTTTCCATTAAAGAGTTGAATCCAGTCCTCATCAGAAACCAATTGGGCAAAAGTGGTCATAGGTAGTAGAAAGAAAAAAAGTAAAAGTAATTTCTTCATTGGTTAGTATTTAGAGGGCATGTACAGCCTTTAAAAAAGCAAGATAGGAAAAACTGTGAAAAATAAATTATTTATACGAAATTGGGACTCATTCAAAACGATCCCTCTAAAAGGAAGCTTTCAAACATAGTTTGTGGTATTTTTTGAATTGAAGCTAATCACCAATCATATAATTACAACTGTGTTTTCAGCAAAAAGAATACTGTATTTTTTTATCCTTTACCTATTAAGTTATGCTTGTGCGCAGCAGCAGCAATTGCAGGGCGGGCCAAAAGATACAACCCCTCCTCAATTAATTAAAGAACTATCCACACCCAATCTTCAAACAAATTTTGAAAAACAAACCATTGAATTGGCGTTTGACGAATTTATTGAAATTCGAAATGTGTCCAAGCAGGTGTTGGTTTCGCCACCTTTGGTCTATCCCGTTGTTGTAGAGCGAAAAAGGGGGTTTAAAACCGCCCAATTTAAGTTTAATGAAAAAGAAGTTTTAAAAGAAGGGGTCACCTATGCCATTAATTTCGGAACGGCTATCCAGGACTTGACGGAGGGGAATACGGTGCCCGACTTACAATTTCTTTTTTCTACAGGAGATTATATTGACTCCTTAAAAATGACGGGAAGTATAGTGGATGCTTTAACTGGCGAGCCAGTGGAAAATGTATTGTTTATGCTGTATGAAAATTTGGCGGATACGGTGGTGAGAATGGAAAAGCCTTATTATTTTGGAAAAACAGGAAAGGATGGAAAATTTATCATTAATTATATAAAAACGGGCAAATTCAAAGGCTTTGCGCTAGAGGATCAGGATTTAAATTATTTATTCAATATTCCCAAAGAGCGTATTGGTTTTTTGACGGATACGATTCGTATTACCGATTCTACCTCTACGGATATTTTAATAAAACTATTTGAACAAAATACGGTTTTGGATAAGCCCAAAGCGGATATTTCTACTTATGGCTTTATAAAACTGGGCTTTAGAAGAAACCCTTATGATGCGATCATTGAAACGGAAACGGTCGGGCAGGAAATCTACCAGGAAACAGAAGGTGACACAATAAAAATATGGTATCATTTAAAAGATTCTATTGATTGGAATTTATTTGTACGACGGGATACTTTTGTAGATACCTTTGCTATAAAAGCAAAGCCTGAAAAATTAAACCCCATTGCTTTAAGCCGACAAAAGGCACCTGAATATATCCCCATAAACCCCTTTAAATCTCTTCAAATCCCATTTAATCATCCCCTCAAAAATATAGATGCCGCTTTAATCATTTTTAGAGAAAACAATCAAATCAAGCAATCCGTCCGTACTACCGTACCGGACAGCCTAAAAAAGGGCAAACAGCATTTGATAAAAGAACAAATGGATACTTCTAAAAATACCCTTAAAGATAGTACAATTATTTTACCTATTGATTCGATAAACAAAGCTGTGGATAGCTCCTTTGCTCAATCCCAAAAGGATACTTTGCCTCGAATACAAGCTGACTTTGTAATTGACTCCACAGAAAGAAGAACCCTTATTATCACCTATGATTGGAAAGAAACTTTTGGTTATGAACTGGAAATATTGCCCGATGCAATCACCGATTGGTATGGACAAACCAATCGGGATACCATTCTCTTAAAATACGAAGTACTGCCAAAAGCCGATTTTGGGACGATTAACCTAGCAGCTACCCAAATGGATAGCACCCAACACTACTGGTTTCAGCTACTTTTTAAAAATAATGTAGTCGAGGAATTTGCCGTTAGTGAAAAAACAACCCATCAACAATCTTTTTCTGCCCTAGCACCTGGAGAATACTCCTTAAGGATCATAGAAGATTTGAATGGAAATGGCCGGTGGGACTCAGGGGATTACGATAAAAAATTGCAGCCAGAAAAAATAGCTCTGGCAAAGATTGAACAATTGAGAGCGGGGTGGGATGTAGAAGCAGAGGTGGAAGTGAAATTTTGAATCAACTCTGCATCCGCAGCATCGCCACAAATCCCCCAATTAAAAATAAGCCAATAATTGCCCAGAGCAGCCAATTATACCCTCCCTCTTTCTGAACAGTTTCTCCTTCAGGCATTTCGTTATTTTTTGATAAGGCAGCTACAATCACGTCTGTATTATGCTTGAGCATATCCAGGTAAGTAGGAGCAGGACTATCTTCATCGCCAATAGAATCGGCATATAATTGCCCACCGATTTCAATGGCATTGTCTTTTGCCAGTTGCTCCAGCACCTTTGGATTAACAGTACTTTCAATGAATACCGCAGGTACTTTATTGGCCTTGATTACTTTGTTTAATCGAATAATATCGGAGGTTTGCACTTCTGCATCGGTCGAAGTACCCAGGATTGCCTCCAATTGGATGCCATAGGCGCGGCCATAATATTGAAAGGCATCATGGGAAGTTATCAAGATTCTTCGACCGGTCGGAATTTTTTGGATTTGCATTTTTATATACTGGTGCAAATCTTCCAGTTGTTTTTTATAAATGCCATAATTGAATTCAAAAATATCTGCATGATCAGGATCGAGAGCGATCAAAGCATTTTTGATATTTTTGATATAAATCAAGCCCAGGCTCGCATCCATCCAGGCGTGAGGGTCGGCGGAGTTTTTATATTGCGCACTTTCAATTGCCTGAATGCCCTTGGTCACTTGTAGTACGCTTGCTTTTGTACCAGAATTTTCGATTAGTTCAGTCAGCCAACCTTCAAAGGTTAGTCCATTTTTTAAGATTAAATCTGCATGATAAACCAGTTGAGCATCCTTGGGGGTAGGTTCATGCAAATGTGGATCACCACCGATCGGAACAATGCTGGAGACCTCCAGTACATCGCCGGCGATATTCGCTGCCATATCTGCTATCATGGAAGCTGTAGCGACTACTTTTGGCTTAGTTTGCCCAACTAGAGTGAAAAAAAATAGTAAGCTGATAATCAAAGAGAGGAGTCGTTTCATATTTTATTTATTTGTAACTAAACGAGTTTTACAAAGAGGTTTTGACAGATTTTATTGCTCAAAAGTTGCTCTTGTTGCTCATTCAATAAAGCCCTTGTAGAACCATCATAATCGAACCTTTCTAGCACCTTTATTTTTGTACCAAGCCCCAATTGTAGTTTGTCCAGGTATTGAAGAAAAGAGGGCGCATGGTCTTGTACGCCAACGACCGCACCTTCTTCGCCAATCGGCAAATCTGTAAGCGGGATTTGTTTTCTAAAGGTAAAATTGCCTTCCGCATCTGGTATGGGGTCGCCATGCGGATCAAATTTGGGGTTGCCCAAAAAGTCATCCAAACGATCAATTAACTTTTTCGCCTGAATATGTTCCAACTCTTCTGCCATTTCGTGGACTTCATCCCAGGAGAAGTGGAGTTTTTTTACCAAAAAAGTTTCCCATAGTCGATGTTTTCTAATCAGATTGGTTGCTAGCATATTGCCTTTTTCTTTTAGCCGACAACCCCTATGCTTTTGATAATGAATTAACTCCTTGCTGGCCAATCGTATAATCATATCCGTCACAGAAGCGGCAGAAGTATCCATCGCCTGCGCAATCGCATTGGTCGAGATCAGGTCCTCCGACACTTCACTTAACTTAAAAATGGCCTTCAGGTAATTTTCTTCTGTCCTAGAAATCATTGTTTATAAATATGGTCCATTTGTTTTCAAACCTTGCTAACTTTGGCTGATGGTACAAAAATACATTTTTTAGACTAATCTAAAAATAAATTTTACTTAACTCTAAAAATTGACTTTCTTTGACTTAAAGCTACAGGATTTGTCAAAGAGCCAAAATTGAATATGTTAATAAAAACCAGAGGCATCATTTTTAAAGTATTAAAATATTCAGAAACCAGCTTAATCCTCGATATTTATACAGAGGAAAAGGGCCTGAAAAAATATATCATCAGTGGCGTAAGGAATAAAAAATCAAAACTAAAGACGGGAGTTCTTCAGCCAATATCTTTGGTGGATCTAGTAGCTTATTTTCGAGAAGACAGAGATTTGCACCGAATAAAAGAAATAAAGCCCGCGCATATTTACCAATCTATCCCCTTTAATCTGATGAAAGGGACGATTGCCCTGTTTATGGTTGAGTTGGCTCAAAAAACAATCAGAGAAGAAGAAGCAAATGCGGACTTGTTTGAGTTTTTATACCACCAATTTTTGTCGTTGGATGAAATGCCTACCCTCAACCTCGATTTTCACATTCACTTTATGCTTGAATTATCAGGGTTTTTGGGGTTTTTACCGACCAAGAACTGGAGCGAACAAATACCTTTTTTTGACATGCGTGAAGGTCTTTTCGTAAGTGCAGATCCCCTTCACCCATACGCTTTGAATAAAGCGTTGAGTGCGAAAATTGGTCAATTATTGAAAAAAAAATCCCCTAAATTAAGCAGGAAAGATCGGCAATTAATTTTGAACAAACTAATTGACTATTACAAAATTCACGTAGAGAATTTTAAAGGATTAAACACCCACACCGTCTTAAAAGAAGTTTTAGGAGAGTAGTAAGCATTGACTCTTCGGCAAAACGCATGGGATTATCTGAGCTGTGTTTGGGAAAATGCCCCTTAAAAAGTTAACTTAAAATTAGCTTGGTAAACTGCTATACAGGTGATAGTAAACAGAAGAAAAAACAAGAAAATATACAATAAACAATATCCCTTTTTGCCTTCGTTTTCGATGTGATCTGCCATTATTTTTTCCCTTTTTGAGGAAGCCATTGGTCTTGCTTCCGCTATTAGAAAATAGGTTATTTTATAATCGGTGCAAAGATGCTAAAAAAAATAGTATCCTCAAATGGTCAGCAAATTCATCAATGATTTTAATGTAAAAAATTACTCGTACTTTGCAACGCTTTTTGAACCTATTTGTCTGGCCTGAATGAAAAATGAACGAGAATCCACTGCGATTTATCTACTCAAAAGCTGGGGTGTTTTATTCCTGCTCTCGCTTGTATGGGGCAGTTCCTATATTTTAATCAAAAAAAGTTTGCTTGCTTACTCCCCCATGCAGGTTGCTTGCCTGCGCCTGAGTATATCCGCTATTGCCTTTTTTCCCTTTTTTTGCTGGCATTTTAGAAGCATTGATTGGTCAAAAATCAAATATTTGGTGCTGGTCGGTTTGACGGGTAGTGCCCTTCCTGCTTTTTTATTTTCTACAGCTCAGACAGAAATTAGCAGCTCTGTGGCTGGGGTATTGAGTTCTCTTTCTCCACTTTTTACTTTGGTTCTGGGCATCCTCTTTTTTGGCAGTCCAGTCATTTTATCAAAGATAGCAGGCATATTAACGGGCTTAATAGGGGCTATTGTATTGATGGCTTTTGGAAAAAATGCCGGATTGGAAGGAAACCTCTGGTATGGTTTGTTAATCATTCTGGGCTGTCTTTGCTATGCGACGAGCAGCAATACGGTAAAAACTTATTTGCAAGATATGAGTTCGCTTAAAATAAGTGCGGCTTCTTTTTTTATCGTAGGTCTGCCTTGTTTGGGCTTTTTATTTACAACTGATTTTTTTTTATTCTAAAAAACCATGAATACGGCTGGACTTCTCTCGGGACAGTCGCACTGCTCGCCATTGTCGGAACGGTCATCGCCTCTATCCTTTTTTTTAGATTGATTCAGATTACCAATCCGGTTTTTGCTTCTTTGGTAAGTTATTTAATACCCTTGGTCGCTATTCTTCTGGGAGCATGGGACGGAGAACCGATTACCAGTTTGCATTTAGTGGGTATGGCACTTATTTTGGCAGGCGTTTATTTATCAAAAGGGAAATAAAGGTGACTAAGGACTAAACCCAACGTCCCTTTCCTAGCCAAAATTTGTTCAATTCAAAAAAATTGTCATGGGAAAAGCCCTCTATTTTGTAGTGAAAATTTACAGATGGTTAGCCTAAATTTTCCATTTGTTTATTTGCATTATATTGCGAATCCTTATACATTTGCACTCGCTTTTTGAGAAAGGGCGATTAGCTCAGTTGGTTCAGAGCACCTGGTTTACACCCAGGGGGTCGGGAGTTCGAGTCTCTCATCGCCCACCAGCAAGCACATTATCGAATTACATAGATAGTGTGCTTTTTTATTTGCAGTTTGTCATAGAAGATTATTTTTTTACAAAAATTTTTGCTCCACTTTGATTGTTTCTGGCAGTTAATCTTAGAATATACAATCCACTCTCTAGTCCTGCTACATTGACCCAGGTGTTTTTCGAGTTTATTTGCTCATCTAAATATAATTTGCCCAAAAGATCAAATATCTGAATGTTTTTAACATTTGCTCTATTTTTTAATTCTATAAATAATTGATTGGCTACCGGATTGGGGAATATTTTAAAATGAATGGCAGGTAAAAATGGGGCTTTGCTATCAGTAATAGTATTTGTCGTTTCCAGGTTGTCTATGCAGAAAAACAAAGGCGTATTGATGCCAAAATCTCCAATATCACTGGATTTTAAGGCAAAATGCAAGCTATCCACATTGCCTAAACTTGTCAAATCCACCCATTGCCAGGAGTCAATAATATAATCCAAGCTGTTGTCTTCAAATCTAAAATCTGCGAGATAAAACTCAATGCTATCCACCTGCAATTCGCCCTGGCGATACTTTCTGATTTCCAATTTGAAAAAATCGGGGTCATTGCCCGTTTCTCCGCCAAATTTTTTGGCAAAGTCATCCCCGTTTTTCATACTGGCGTACGCATAAGTCCCATTGGTGATATAAAATCCATTAACGACTTTACCTAATGCATTAGCTGTCAGGTGAATAACTGCATTTTGTTGCCCTACCGCATAAGTTGCAGACTCAAAGCCCCGACCCGTTTTTGCGCTATAAAGGTTCTCAAAACCGGAAGTCGTGGAATCCCGCATGGATGAAATCGCCCAACCCCCTTGCCAAAGCCCGCCAAAGTCTGTACTGTATTTATTTGGAAAAAAGGCACTGCCGCTTTGATAACCGCCCGCTTGGTCAGTGCCATTTAAAAAAGTATCTAAAGGCAGCTCAAAATTTTCGAAAGTGGAAATATTCTGCCCAATTGAAAAGGTGCTAAAAATGCCAAGAAATAAAGATAAAATAAAATGCTTCATAAGAAATTTGATTAAAAAAATGTAAAGCGGATTGCTAATCCGCTATGCCAATTTTGACTAGGCGGATTGTCCATCCGTCTTAGAGGGTCACCCTTTGGATGATGAGTAAAAAACACAAACTTAATAGAAGCAAAATAGAGATAGGAAAGAGCGAGATTGCAATTGGCTTATACTTCAGGCTGATTGCCTGCGAAAAGTTACCTGAACAATAGTGCGCTTCTAACTCCATTTGCTTTTAGCCCGAAAGCAGAATGAAAACAGGAATTTTGGCAGGTCTTCTGACTTTCCTCTTTTTTAGATACCTTCCCATTCCGTTTCATCGGAACAGTGGTTCGTTTTTCTAAAAAAATGAGCGGATTACAGCTGCGGGTACAGTTCCTGACTCACACAGGATTCCCTATTAATGCGGGCAATAAAATTGGAGAAATTGCCCTTGCGACCAAAATCGGGGCGAAAATACGAGAATTGGGCAGGTTTTAAAATTTATGGTTGTTTATTCTTCATAAATTTCTACATTGAGGTCATCTATGAATAGCTCTTTTTGTCCACCAGCATTCCAGCAATAGATTTTTACTTGATCAAAGTCTTTTTGGGGGATTTGCATATCTATCCAATTGGCTTGCCACTGTCGCTCGCCCAATTGCCGGTGCACCCGAATCATTCGACGTTTTATCACTTCCTCTCCTTTTTCAAATTGGACGATTAATTGTGCCATTTGCCAGACATTCCACTCTTTTGAAGGGGCATAAAATTGAGCCTGAACCCGCAGCCATTTTGGGTAATAGCTGTTGATTCTCAAGGTGATAGCTGGCATGAATGCTCGATTTTTATGGAGCCATAGCGCATACTGTCCCGATTTGGCTTGCCGACTCGTAAGAGCCGTAGGGTCCTCAAACTGTTCAAAATCGGTTGAATAAACCAGTCGGATATTTCTTCTTTCACCTTTAAAATCTTCTTTGGTATCCAGTAGTTTTTGGTCTAATTGGGTCGGGCGGGCATTGGCAAAAATCCGCCAGTAATAGGCTTTGGTCATTGCCTCTACTTCAAAACCATGCCCGTGCGCCTGATAAGTCTGGAAAATATTTAACCAAATACAGAAAATGCCAAGCCCAATAGCCAACCATTTTAAGTACTTTTTTGTAAAAATAGCTTCCCAAAAAGCCGCCATTGGAAATAGTAAAATGGCATAAGATTCAATCAAAGCCCTTTGCCCAAAGGCTCCGCCATAAGCCCAAACATCCCAGGCTGCTACGACATAAAAATTGACCAGGAAACAAGCGAGCGATACCCAAAACAAAAAGCGATATTTTTTATAAAGCGGCACAAAGCCGATCAAGGCAAAAATCATAATGGGCGTATAAACCAACCAGCCTTTTCGATAGCTTATCAGCACGTCTTTGATATACGGTTTTAGCCAACTAAAGCCTTGCTCTTCATAGGTGTAAACTATCCAGTCGCCCGTTATATTTTTCCAGTATAATAATTGAAGACTTCCAATGAGCGCAACGGTTATTATGCTTGCCAATAACTTAAGCCAGTGGCTTTGAAAAAACCGAAGGCGAGTTAGAATATCCGTTCTACTTTTTAGCCCCCATAAAAGCGGAATCAGAAAAACAAGTAGGTCTGTCGGCCGACTTAGCGCAGCCAGCCCGATGCACATTCCAATCAAAATGCTTTTGCCCAGCGTGGGGTTTTCGTACCATTTTATTGTTAACCAAATCAGTAAGGCGAACAGGGTAAATAGCCAATTATGTGGCATGGCGCCGTCAATGGCAGCATAGTTTAGGTAATTCGTGGCGAGGGCAACCAAGATTAGCGTAATTCCACTAATCGTTTCATTAAAATATTGCCTTAATATTTTTCGACAAAGCCATAAACCTCCAAATGCAACGACCAAACTCCCCCAGCTAATGGCCAATTGATAGGGCAATGAAAAGCCGTCAGGAGCATAATCGCTTATTAAAGCAAAGACGTGCGCTAAAAAGAAAAAAGGCAGATACAAAACAGCCAGTCCAATCGGATATTTCATCACATAATTGCCGGTTTTATGCTGAAAAGCCTGATAAAAACTGCCTGTTGGATTGTACTTTTTAATAATGTCATTCTTAAATTTTAACTGCGCTAAATCCTCATAAATGAACACTGCCGGCAAATACAAATAATAGCCCATGACATCCCAGCTAAGGGTGGCTTCTGTACCCGTTTTTTCCCATTTTTTATACCAGCAAGCAGCGGACAGGATGACCAAAAAGGAGAAAAAAAGGGCGATAAAAGAAAAGTGTTTTTGCATAAAAGATGGCGCTTATTGGCACAAGTTTACACAAAAAATCAAGTAGGTGAAAAAGGGTGGATAGAAATTATTTTTTCGATAAAAAAAGAAATCTACTGGCGAATGTCCTCTGGATAGGAAAATTCCCTATCTTTCCCCTGGATTTAAATGGAAGATAAATTTTTGCAAAATGAATACCAACACGAGAGTTCAACTTTCTATCATGATGTTCCTCCAGTTTTTTGTCTGGGGAGCCTGGTACGCTACAATAGGCACTTATTTGTTTGAAATAGGTTTTGACGGAGCATCTATCGGTAATATTTTTAGTACGGTTAGTCTAGCAGCGATTATCGCTCCTTTATTTATAGGAATAGTCGCAGATCGCTTTTTTGCAGCACAAAAGGTATTGGCTATATTGCATATCTTGGGGGCGGCTATCCTTTATTGGGTATCAAATATTACGGAACCTGGCCCCTTTTACTGGGTGCTACTGCTCTATTCATTGTGCTATATGCCAACGCTAGCCCTTGCCAACGCCGTTTCTTTTTACCAAATGACGGACCCCGGTAAGGAATTTCCTTCTATTCGGGTATTAGGGACCATTGGTTGGATTGTAGCAGGGATATTGATTGGGACTGCTCAGTTGGAAAATTCTCACTTGCAATTTATCGTGGCTGCGATTGCCTCTTTAGTGACAGGAATTTATTGCTTTTTCTTGCCCAATACGCCTCCAAAGGGACGAGATGAGCCCATTAGTATTGGCCGATTACTCGGGCTGGATGCGCTGAAATTAATGAGCAATCGAAATTTTGCCGTACTGGTGATTAGTTCCTTGCTAGTATCTATCCCGCTTGCTTTTTATTATGCCTTTGCCAATCCATTTTTTAACGAAGCCGGAATGGAAAATGCAGCCAGCAAAATGACGCTTGGGCAGGTTTCGGAGATTTTCTTTATGCTATTAATGCCTTTCTTTTTTACTCGGCTGGGGGTAAAAAAAATGATGTTGATTGGCATGTTCGCCTGGGTCGCTCGGTATATTTTATTTGCTTATGGCAATAATGAGGAGTTGGTGTTTATGTTCTATCTCGGCATTATTTTGCACGGGATTTGCTACGATTTCTTTTTTGTTACTGGACAGATATATGTGGACAATGAAGCTCCTGAAAAAATCCGATCCAGTGCACAGGGTTTGATTACGCTAGTCACGTATGGTATTGGCATGTATCTTGGGGCCATTATCGCCGGCATGGTTGTAAAAAATTATGAAACTATCCAGAATGGAATAGCCCAGCATGAATGGCTGGAAATATGGATGATACCAGCGGGCTTGGCAGGAATCGTTTTATTGATCTTTGCAGTGCTTTTCAGGGAAGAACGTCAGCCAACTTCTAAGCCAGATGTCCCAAAATTTAATGTTTTGGACGCAGAATAAAGGCTGAGAATAATTAGCATAACTAGTCATTAGTTAGTCTTTTGATTAAAAAACAATTTCATGCTTCAACCTGATTTTTCAAACATAAAACTGGATAGAAATATTCTAAAAAATACCAATCAGGATGTACAAGAATGGGGTACACCCGAACAGATTCCCATAAAATCCTTTTTTACAAAAAAAGATGTTTCGGATGTGGCGCATTTGGATTTTGTAGCAGGTATCCCTCCTTTTTTGCGTGGACCATATAGCTCTATGTATGCGATTCGCCCTTGGACGATTCGCCAATACGCCGGATTTTCTACCGCCGAAGCCAGCAATGCTTTTTATCGCCGAAATCTAGCACAAGGACAGAAGGGTTTGTCCGTTGCCTTTGATTTACCAACGCATCGGGGCTATGACTCTGACCATGAACGGGTCATCGGAGATGTAGGTAAAGCGGGTGTTGCTATTGATTCGGTGGAAGATATGAAAATGCTGTTCGACCAAATCCCTTTGGATAAAATGTCTGTTTCCATGACCATGAACGGGGCAGTTATTCCTATCATGGCTTTTTATATTGTAGCAGCAGAAGAGCAAGGCGTTGCTAAAGAAAAGCTAAGCGGAACGATTCAAAATGATATTTTAAAGGAGTTTATGGTGCGAAACACCTATATCTACCCACCTGCGCCTTCGATGAGAATCATTGCAGATATTTTTGAATATACTGCCCAAAATATGCCCAAATTTAATTCTATAAGTATTAGTGGTTACCACATGCACGAAGCAGGGGCTTCTGCGGATATTGAGTTGGCTTATACACTGGCAGACGGCTTGGAATATGTGCGAGCAGGACTCAAAGTGGGTCTAAAAATTGATGATTTTGCACCGCGCTTATCTTTTTTTTGGGGTATTGGGATGAATCATTTTATGGAAATCGCCAAAATGCGGGCAGCTAGGATGATTTGGGCAAAATTGATCAAACAGTTTAATCCCCAAAATCCAAAATCTATGGCCTTGCGGACGCACTGCCAAACTTCCGGTTGGAGCCTCACCGAGCAAGACCCCTTTAATAACATCGCGCGCACCTGCATTGAGGCCATGGCGGCCACACTTGGCGGAACGCAATCTTTGCACACTAATTCATTGGACGAAGCAATTGCTCTGCCAACTGATTTTTCTGCTAAAATTGCCAGAGACACCCAAAAATACATACAGGAAAAAACAAATATTACCAAAGCCGTTGACCCTTGGGCGGGCTCTTATTATGTAGAATATTTAACCGATCAAATTGCCCAGAGAGCTTGGACATTGATTGAAGAGGTGGAGGCATTGGGCGGCATGGCTAAAGCAATTGAAAAGGGCATTCCGAAGATGAAAATTGAGGAAGCAGCAGCCAGAAAGCAAGCGAGGATTGATAGTGGACAGGACAAAATAGTAGGGGTCAATATTTATCCGCCCGAAGAAGATACGCCTGTTGATATTTTAGAAGTGGATAATACAGCTGTGAGGGAGGCTCAGGTAAAAAGATTGAAAAAAACAAGGAAAAACAGAGATAAAAAAGCCGTAGAAAAAGCCCTGAATGATTTGGCTAACTGCGCCGAAAATAATAATGGAAATTTACTAACCTTTGCCGTAGAAGCGACCCGACATCGGGCGACTTTGGGAGAAATTTCGGATGCCATGGAAAAGAGTTTCGGGCGTTACGTAGCCACTTCCAGAACTATTTATGGGGTTTATTCAAGTGAAATAAAAATGAATGACTCTTTTAAAAAAGCCAGAGAACTAGCGGATGAATTTGCTGGTTTAGAGGGCCGCCGCCCACGAATTATGGTGGCTAAATTGGGGCAGGACGGGCACGATCGAGGAGCGAAAGTCATTGCGACCAGTTTTGCCGATCTGGGTTTTGATGTAGATGTAGGTCCTTTATTCCAAACACCCGAAGAAGCGGTTAAGCAAGCGGTTGAAAATGACGTGCATATTCTAGGCATTTCCTCCTTGGCAGCCGGACATAAAACACTCGTGCCAGCTACGGTCAAAGAATTGGAAAAATATAATCGAGACGATATTTTGGTAATTGCAGGAGGAGTAATTCCACACCAGGACTATGCTTTTTTATATGAAAAAGGCGTTGCTGGAATTTTTGGACCTGGCACTAAAATAGCAGAAGCTGCCAGCCAGATTTTGGAGCTATTAATTGAAGCGTATAAGGCTAATTGACTCCGCCAATAGCAATGGTGACCATACTTATTTTGGTATTGGGGACTTCCAGAATTTTTGAAGCACAAGCTTCTAAAGTAGCTCCAGTGGTCAATACATCATCCACCAGCAAAATATGTTTTCCTTCTAGTTCTTCTCGACTATCCACTTCAAAGGCAGATAAAACATTGGCATATCGCTCAAATCGGGATTTGGTCGTTTGTGATTGAGAATAATTTAGTCGTTTTAACCCATTTTTTAGCCAGGGTTTTTTCATTGACTTGGATAATCCAATGGCGAATTGGTCGCTTTGGTTATAGCCTCTTTTTCTTTCTTTTCTGGGGTGTAAAGGAACGGGAACGATCAGGTCTATGCTGGAAAACATGGTCGCTTCTTTTAAGGTTTTTCCATATTGCTGACCTAGCTTGACACCGATAGCTGGCTTGTTTTTATATTTTAATTTGTGAATCAGGGCTTGCACTTTAGTGCCTTTAGAAAACAAGTACATAGCCGCTCCGCTCTGTAAAGGCACGCGCCCCCACAACCGATCAGTGAAGTGATTTTCTTTCATCCGGTGCATATTGGTTTTGGGCAAATTGATTCGGCAAGGCAGGCAAATCACTTCATCAGAACTCAACAGGCCTTCTCCGCAAGCCAGGCACAGGTTGGGAAAGAAAAGAGAGAAAAAATGCTTCAGCCAATGACCTTTCATAGCTGAAAGGTAGGAAAAAGAACTGTTTAAAATTAATTTTTTAAAAACCTATAAATGGTTTAATAATCTAAAAAACAATCCTTAAATCTTCGCCGCCAAATAACTCGCCTCTTTAATGGCTTTTTTAGCGTCCAATTCTGCTGCAACATTTGCCCCTCCAATCAGGTGAACGACTTGCCCTGCTGCTTTGAGATCCTCGTATAGGATTCTTAGTGGTTCTTGTCCGGCACAAATTACTACATGGTCAACGGGTAATACTTGCTGCTGTCCGGCAACCGAAATGTGCAGGCCTTCGTCATCCACTTTATGGTAAGCGACCTCTGCCAGCATCTTGACTTTTTTCATAGCAAGGCTGGAGCGATGTATCCAACCTGTTGTTTTTCCCAGATTTTTACCATGTTTTCCAGGAGAGCGTTTTAATAAGTAAATTTCTCTGGGAGAAGGCAAAGGGTTTGGAGCGGTCGCTAGAGAACCGCCTTTGGAATAGTCCATATCCACCCCCCATTCTTTCATATAATTTTTGGTATTCAAACTGACAGACTCGTGCGCTGTATCATGCGCCAAGTACTCTGCCATATCAAAGCCAATTCCGCCTGCACCCACGATGGCTACTCTTTTGCCAACAGGCTTCTTTTTGTACAATACATCGGCGTAGTCCAGCACTTTTGAATGATTTGCCCCTTCAAAATGGACCTTTCTAGGAGTAACGCCCGTTGCCAGAATGATTTCATCATAGTTGCCAGTCAATAATTCTCGTGCAGTGGCTCTATGGTTTAAGTGAAGCTGGACACCATGCTTTTTTATCATTACTTGATAGTAACGAATAGTTGCTGCATATTCTTCTTTTCCCGGAATCACTTTTGCCATATTAAACTGTCCCCCAATTGCCGCTTCTGCTTCGAATAAATCCACTTGATGCCCTCTTTCTGCTGCAATGGTTGCTGCTGCCAATCCCGCCGGCCCTGCACCTACCACAGCAATCTTTTTCCTTTCCTGAGTTGGCAGATAGTTTAATTCTGTTTCGTGACAAGCTCTAGGGTTAACGATACAAGAGCAGACTTGCAGGGTAAAAGTATGGTCTAAACAGGCTTGATTACAAGCAATGCAAGTGTTAATTTCTTCTGCTCGCCCTTCTATTGCCTTCAAAACGAGCACTGCATCGGCTAAAAAGGGTCTGGCCATAGAAACCATATCCGCACAGTTGTCCTGTAAGATTTGCTCTGCTACATCTGGCATATTGATTCTATTAGTAGCGACTAGGGGAATATTTACTTCGCCCATCATTCGTTTGGTTACCCAAGCAAAGCCTCCTTTGGGGACGACTGTTCCGATAGTTGGTATTCGCGCTTCGTGCCAGCCAATGCCTGTGTTAATGATTGTTGCCCCAGCCTTTTCGATTTCTTTAGCTAACTGAACAACTTCAGGCCAAGTGCTACCTCCTTCTACCAAATCCAGCATAGACAGTCGATAGATGATGATAAAATTTTTGCCCACTCGTTCTCGAGTTCTTCTAACAATTTCGATTGGAAATTGGATTCGATTTTCATAGGAGCCGCCCCATTTATCGGTTCGCTTATTGGTTTTTTTTACAATAAACTGATTGATTAAGTAGCCTTCTGACCCCATGATTTCTACACCATCGTAGCCTGCGTACCGCGCCAAAGCTGCACAATTTACGTAGGACGCAATTGTCTGTTCTACCTCTTCGCTGGTTAAAGCTCTGGCAGGGAAAGGAGATATAGGGGCTTTGGTCGCACTGGCAGAAACATTGTTTTCAGTATAGCCGTATCTGCCCACATGGAGGATTTGCATACAAATTTTTCCACCTTCCTTGTGGACCGCATCGGTTACAATCCGATGTTTTTCTGCTTCTTTCTCGTTGTCTAAGGGATGACCCATTGGTAGTGCCAGCGCTTCTTTAGTGGGTGCAATGCCGCCGGTTACGATTAGTCCGACCTGCCCTCTGGCTCTTTCGGCGTAAAAGACAGCCAGTCGCTCAAAACCGCCTTCAACATCTTCCAACATGGTGTGCATGGAACCCATTAGCACCCTGTTTTTTAGCACTGTAAAACCCAAGTCAAGCGGGGAGAGTAGTTTTTCGTATTTAATTGATTTTTTCATTTATGCTTTTTTATTTAATATAATTTCTCATCATACTTTGCTCGTACACTACTAATTCTTGAGAAGTTATTTCAAAATTACCAACTTTTCAAAATCGCTATTGCTTGCTTTTCCATTTCCTCCTGTACTTACTGGACGAACGCTTATTTTGTACAAATAAACACCTCTTGCCAAATCCCCTCCATATTCATCTTTTCCGTCCCAGTTAATACCACTAACTCGATTGCCGTCGCTGAGTACAGAGGCATCAATCGTTTTGACCAGCCTGCCAGAAACCGTAAAAATGCGCACTTGTACGTCCAGTGCCTGTCCAGACCCTAGATTGTGCGAAAATTGAAACTGGGTATTTGTCGTAAACGGATTGGGATAATTCAAAACCCGTTCTAAAGCAATTTCAGCATTGGCTGCTACTAAAAATTCTGTCCTACCTTCCGAAGAATTATTAAAAACATCCCACGCCTTGACTTTTATTTGATGCACCCCTTCCGCTAAATCTTTCAAAGGATAACGAACGGTTCCTTTGGTGTGGTCATCCAATGCGGCTTCGTAAAAATCATTGAGTTGTAGGGTATTTTGGGTATTATTATCCAAAACGCCAGTTAAGTCATGACCAATGCTAGTACCTGCTACGTTGATGCCATTTTTATCAGATAATAAGACCAAAAGTGTGGGACTAGGGCTGGTTGTTCCTCCAAAAACAAAAGTAGAATCATTCATAAATACTTCTACATTTGGTCCTTCGCTGTCCCCTTCTGCATCTGCTTTCGTCCCACCTATGATGATGCCGTCATAATAGCCGGCTGCATCTGTCTGTCCATTTTCTGCATAGTAGCTAATTTTTCCAAAACCATATTGGTAATTAATATCTTTTGGCACGACAAAAGTAAATTGAAATTGCCCGCTCGTTACGCTTGCCACTCCCTTAAACAAGACATTTTTTTGGATATCAAAAGGAAGAATCGCACTGCTGGCATCATTCCCTAAGTTAGAAACCGTTGTTTTTTTATCAAAAATGGTGGGGAATATTTTTCCATTAAAGGAAGTCATTGGATTGCCGGCGGCATCGGCGATAAAACCTTCTACGGTTACTTTTTGCAAAGCTTGAATGGTATCTACTTGTTTATTGATTACGTCAGTGCCGTTAATTTTGGTCGTAATTACCTCAAATTTTGGCAAGGCCAATTGCATAGAAGGGTCACCAATCAAGGTAAATTTTCGAGAATTAATACTAGTAGTATCTGCGGAATTACTATTTTTTCCCAAGCGCATTAATTCGCCAATTGGAGGGTGTATGCCATTTACTTTTTCGTATAAATGATTAAAAACAGCTTTGGTTAGTCGTTCATTGGAAGAAGAATAAACCGCTCGAACAGTTGTGAATAAGCCAATGGCACCGCCTCCGGGGTTTAAAAAGGCTTGTTCCCCAGCCGTCACAAAATTTGGATCATCGTAGCCAGTAAAAGAACAAGTAGCGGTTACCAAAAGTGGGAGTTTATCAAAATTAGTCCAGCCCAAAATATCGCTCGTTTCTAGCACCCTTTCCTGCGTCCAGCCTTTCGAACCACCATGTCCCATATAGTTGAGTACCAGAATGCCTTTAAAAATGTCATTATTGATAGCTTCTTTTACACTGGGATACCGCTGTCCTCCGGGGGTAGTGATTTGCTGGAAAGCATCCAGGAAAATTTTGTTGACATTAAAAACATTATAAAGGGTATCTACTTTGGTAGAAATATCATTGCCTTGTCGTTGGTGGATGCCTCCGTCTTCGTCATCCGCTACAAAGGCCTGTCGAAGCCGCCAATCGCCCAAAGTAGCTGGATTTTTATCATAATTAATCATTTTATTGACTGCTGCTTGGGCTTCTTCGGGCGTTTTTACGGGTAGGCGACCGACCGCAATGTCTAGCGCACCTCTCAAATTTCCTCCTTCATTATCGCTTAACAAAGCATAATAATCATCGCTTGGGAAGCCTTCGATTGGGTGTAAAGATTCCTCCGTTTCATAGACGGGGATAAAACCGGAAGGCTCGTCCAGGTTTTTGATATTTTTAAAATCAAAAGAACCATCCCCAAAAAGTAATAAATATTTAAAAATATTACTGCGATCGTGTAGCATTTTGGCAAAATCCCGAATAGCTGTTGGGTCTAAACTACCGGAAGAAAATTCATTGAAAATATGATCCACCAAAACTGTTTTTACGGCATAGCCATTATGTGCGCTTCGATGCGCTGCTAACTGATTAGCAGCATTTTCAAAGTCTTGGGGATAAATAATGATTAAATCAAAATTATTAATTTCGTGGATATTTTGGTTTTCGATTAGTCCTAGGGCAGTTGGAGCAAGGAAATTGCCGTTTGCATCAAAGGCAACAAATTCTTTTAAGGTGCGGGTATTTACACCAAAAGCCAGTTGGCTCCCCGACAAATTGAATAGTTGATTGGACGGCTGAATCGGATTGGAAATATCCCAGATAAGGGTATTGGCATTGGCATTTGAGAGCTGAAAAGTGCTAGTGTTAAAGGCCAAAGTATTTTGGTCTCTAAAATGCATTTGCATCTCAGTAAGTATTAATTGTCTTCTTACGTTTAATTGAATATAATCCAGCCAACCCGTGCTACTAGCGGTCGGCGGATAGCTAATATTTACGGCAATATTTTCGGATTCCGGTAAAAATGATTCGTTGACCAGTCCGATATGGGCATAGTCATCTTCAATATCGCCCGTATTTGAACGTCGAATACCTGCGCTGAATTGGTTGTTTCCTACCCTTGCATTAAAGGAGGTAGTGGCGCTGCTTCTACCGGCAAAGGCAATCTGGAGATTAGCTGGCTCGGCAATGATATTGGGAAAGAAAAAATCGGCATAGCTCCTTTCTCTAATGGTTTCAAACAAGTCGCCGTACCAGTTTTTACCCGTACCTTGTGCAAAAGAGAAAGCGTCCAGTAAATTGATTAATTCTTCTTCAAACCTGGCATAGTCATCAAAAGCATTGGAAGTATATTCCGTCGTGCTGATCGCATTTTGGTCTTTGATTCTCAAGCCTTTTTCACTGCTGATTTTGATAAAATAATAATTCTTATCATCATAAACATTGGTTTCCCGATTGAAGACTTTTCGTACTGGATCATACTGCCATTCGTGTGGGCCTTCGGCATAGAATAATATATAGTCCACCGCATCAAAACGACCGTCTGCTTCTCCTATAATTTGAATGGCATTTTCCTGTAAATCATCGAATCGAAAGTCTTCAATTTTCTCCGGCAAAATGCCACCGCCATTGCCATATAATTTGATCGTGGTGGGATCAACATTATCAATATCAATTTTTAGTTCTTCTTTTAGAAAATTATAATTTATTTTATGAATACCGGATTGGGAAACGGCTATTTTGTAAATTGCACCATCTTTCAAAACAGAACTGTAGGTGTTTTCTGGACCTCTTTGTACGGCACGGCTGTCTGTAACTTCCTGAAAATCAACCTGCAATTCAAAAGAAGTCAGTTTTTCATAATGATTGCCTTTTTTGATAATGGGAATAAAAAAGACTTTGCCAAAGTATTGATTTCTATCCTTTTCAACCGTTGTTGCAATATACAAATCTTCTTTTAACCAAGCATCATCCTCACTCGCCGCTTTATTCAATCGCTCAAATTGGGCAGTAATCACCCTTACGGAAAGCGTGCCATTAGCAGGCAGTGGGAATCTTTGAGAAAATAAAGGCAAGGAAGGATGCTTTGGATTAGAAAAAGCGTCTTGAAAAGTCCAAATTTGTTTTTCAAAATTGCCTGTAGGATTGTGCAAAATAGGTGCAGCAGCCCAATTCAGCTTTTTTTGAATCAAGATGGGTTCCTGCCCAAAAAGCAAAACGGCAAAAAACAAGCAAAAAAGAAGTGTAAAAAATCTCATCGGCGTCTAAAAATATGAATAAGTACAGCAGGCTTTAACACCTGTTGATGTGTAAACAAGCAAAGCTCATTATACGCTTAAGAAACGCTTATAAAATGGGGCTATTGCTGTTAAGTTTGTGTTTTTGAAGACCTTTCGAGAATTACCTAAATACCTGATACACCCCCAAAGCTCCCAAATAAGCCAGTCCGGTCATAAATAGAAACTGAATAATCGGCCACTTCCAGCTATTGGTTTCCCGCTTTACGATGGCGAGTGTACTCATACACATCATGGCAAAGACGTAGAAAATCAATAAAGATAAAGAAGTGGCGAGATTATAAACGGGCTGTCCTGTAGCAGGATTGATTTCTCTAAGCATTCGATTTCGAATGGTTAATTCATCCTCTATGCTGCCAATGCTATAAATGGTGGACATGGTGCCAATAAAAACCTCTCTGGCAGCAAAGGAAGTAATCAAAGCAATGCCTATTTTCCAGTCGTATCCCAACGGGCGGATAGCCGGTTCGATGAATTTGCCGAGATGTCCGGCATAAGAGGCTTCTATTTGTTTGCCGGCAACCAAATTGGCAGTTGCTGTTTCGTCCATACTTTGTTCTTGAGCAAGTACAGTTGCCTCTTTTTCAGCGACTTCCATAGCATTGCCTGGTCCATAAGAGGCCAGTACCCAAAGCATGACAGAAATAATCAAGATGATTTTTCCTGCCTCCAGGCAAAAAGTTTTTACTTTTTCCCAAACGGTCAGCAATACATTTTTGAGTACAGGGCGGCGATATGATGGTAATTCGAGCATCAAAAAACTGCGTTCTTCGGTTTTCAATATTTTTTTAAATACCCAGGCAGCCCCCAAAGCGGTAATAATGCTCAAAACATATAGCCCCATAAAGGCAATGCCTTGTAAATTCAAAATTCCCCAAAGCGTAACAGAAGGCACGACAAAACCTATCAAAACGGTATAAACTGGAATCCTTGCCGAACAACTAATAAAAGGGCTGACCAAAATAGTAATCAATCGCTCTTTCCAATTGCCAATGGTCCGAGTGGACATGACGGCCGGAATAGCACAAGCACCACTGGATACCAAAGCGACAATACTTCGACCATTCAAGCCAAACTTTTGCATTATATGGTCGAACATAAATACGGCTCTGGCCATGTAGCCCACTTCCTCCAAAATAGCTATTAACAAAAATAAGATGGCAATTTGTGGAACAAAAACCAAGATGCCCCCCAGACCGGCTAAAATGCCATCGGTCAATAAACTGACTAACCAGCTTTCGGGCAATACAGTTTGTAACCAGGTGCTCAAATTAGCAAAAGCAGCTTCAATCAAATCCATTGGATAGCTCGACCAAGCATAAATTGCCTGAAAAACCAGTAACATCAGGCAAAAAAAGATAGCTGGTCCCCACACCCGATGGGTAACTACTTGGTCTACTTTTTCGGTTAAAGTGACTTTATTCTTTTTTGTTCGATGGATTGCCTTTTTCAGAATCGGATTAAAGCGGTCGTAGCGTTGCATGACCTCTCGTACTTGGCTGGGGAGGGGTTTAAATCCATGATTGCCGATTATTTGCCCGATTTCTTGCCGATCTCTTTGCGACAAAAAAGGCAATTGGTGACTATTTTGCACCCAAACTAAAGCCTGATATAAATTAGGAAGTTGAAAGCGATCTTTGATTTGTCGAGCAAGGGTATTTTCTACATCAGAAGGTTTGTAGAATGTTGGAGCGGTAAAAGGATTTTTCAATACCTCTCCCAATGCCTGCTTTAATTGATTAAAATTATTGCCACTTCTACCACTAATTGCCACCACAGGCACCTCGAATGCGCTGCTCAAAGCGCCAATATCATAGCTAATGTGTTCTTTTTCTGCTGCATCCGACATATTTAAAGCTAGCACGACAGGAATTCCTAAATCCCTAATCTGTGTAAATAACAAAAGGTGCTTTTCCAAATGAGTGACATCGGCGATGTAAATGATGGCATCGGGATAATAGGGGCCTTGGGGATTGACCAAGATGTGTAAAACAATTCGTTCATCTTGCGAAGTCGGATAGAGACTATAAGTGCCAGGGAGGTCAAGCAAGGTAAGGAGGAATCCATTATCTAAGCGGAATTTTCCCAGTTTCTTATCAACGGTAACTCCCGGAAAATTACCTGTCTTCTGCCTTAATCCCGTCAACTGATTAAAGACAGTAGATTTGCCACAATTGGGATTACCTAATAGTGCAACGGTCAAATTTTTCGTAAGTGTAGGCATTTCTATTCCAGCACGATGCATGCTGCTTCCTGATTTCTAATCGCAAATTGTTGATAATCAGCTTTGATATAAAAAGCACCTCCAAACGGTGCTTTCCGGATCATTTCTACTGTACTGCCGGGAAGGATCCCCATAGATAGAAATTTATAAGCTGTTTCTTCATCTGAAAAAGAATGAATAACGGCACTTTCTCCCGGTTTTAATTCGTTTAAAGCTGACATTATCTATTTTGGCATTCTATAAAAAATAGCTTTTTTGACAAGTTTCTAAAGTTTATCAAAAAAGGAAAAAGCTCTTATTTTTATTAAGACTAAATAAATAGCAAGGTAAAATTAACATTAAATCCCGTTACCGGAAGAGGAAGACCCTGCCTTTTTTAAAAATTCCAGATTTCTATGACATTTCTATAGTTCACTAGACTTTATTCTTAAAAAAAATTTCATACGGAGCATTTTTCAGGCTACTGATTGGAGCGGTTCTTGCACTAACGCATGCAAATCCGAATAAGGCTTATTGCACAATATTAAATGCGGGGTGAATCCAAAGGGGGCAAGCCTATTAAGCCCAGCTATTTTCACCGTTTGTTCCAGTCCCTAACCCGCAACTGATAGCGTTTTTCACTAAATTTCCACCTTCTGACATCCATTTTTTCCTCCAATTCTGCTTCCAGTTCTTCTGATAGGAGGTTAGGGAAAAAATCAATGCCTGTCAAATCTTCAATATCATCCACCGTCACCGCATAAGTGGCCAGAGGTTCATCACTTAATTCATTGGGGATAATAAAACCAATAGCCTTAAATTCCGGCTCGGTAATATCCAGCACAATTTTGTAGTATTTTCGAGGCACGGTAACGATGTTTCTGCCGATTCTGTCAAACTCTCTTTCCGTTAAAACGGGGCCACAGACAATGTAAAGGTGCTTGTATTTTTTTGCCCAGTCTCGAACTTGTTCCTCCAATTCCCGCCAAATGCCCATATTAAAATTGCGTACTTGCGGGCTCATATTGCTCATATAGAAAGTTTCTGACATGGATCGGTCGCTAAAAGCCATATCTCCGGCTGGCACTAAATGCCCTCGATCATAACCAGAGCCGCGATAATCGGACGGAGTAGCAGATTTTGTTTTTATTTTGGGATCAGGCCGATAATTATTGGAGCGATCTACCCAGGGTTGGTAGAGTTTTTCGCGCATCAGTTCATAAGCTACCCATTCTGGTTGTTCATCTTTTTCCGAATAGGAGAGGGTATAGAATTGATGCTCGACGAGCTGTCCAGTAGTAGAAGTAGGCAGGTAGTAAGACCGATCTGTTATTGTTTCAGGATAATCATCTTCTTCCTCCTGTTGTTGTTCAAAAACATCTTTAATCGTATCCAGAACAGGGCTATCTCCTGCACTAAGAGTATTGAAAAGATAGTATAGACCGCCCAATAAAGCAGCAAAAAGCCCTACTTTAAAAATAATGCCAGAATCACCTCGTTCGTGATTTGTCCGTAATTTAGCCATATTTGTTTTTTTATAGTCAGGTATAAATTCAAGCCAATAATTATTTTCAAAATTAGAAAGAATAAGCGAAAATTGATTTTTTGGTTAGAATGGTGAAAATTTGCTTTTGCTCCCCTGCAACAATTTGTAAATATCCCTATCTTCGCACCCTATTAAAAAAAATTCTGGTTAACTCATATAAAAACTAATCGTTACTTATTTTTGTTGATAATTTAACTGTATTAACCTATGTTGAATTCTATGGAAGGTCTTAGTCGGGAAGAGCAGGAAATCCTATTCGATGCCCTGCCTTTGGTTACGGTTTTAATTGCTGGTGCTGATGGAAAAATAGACGATAGCGAAACCTCCTGGGCAGAAAAACTGACCAATATCAGAAGCTATTCCAATGAACCTGAATTGCAGGAGTTTTACGAAAAGGTAGATAAAAATTTTGCATATAAAGTTCGACGACTGATCAAAGAACTACCAGCAGAAACGCAAGAGCGCACGGCGATAATTTCTGCCAAATTAGAACGTTTAAATAAAGTGTTACTCAAATTGCCTCCCAAATTGGCTGCAAAATTCTATAAAAGTTTGACTTCTTTTGCCAGACATATTGCCCGTGCCGACGGCGGCTTTTTAAAAATGTGGAGCATTAGCAAAGCAGAGGAAGCTTTGATTGGCTTACCGATGATTAAAAAGATAGAAATGCCGGAAGAAGAAGAAGAGGACGAGCATTAAAAAAGAAAAACGATGGGTAAAGAAACTAAAATTGCCTGCCCTAAATGTAACTGGGAGCCTGACGGTGGCAAATATTGGGGCTGTACCTGTGGATATGTTTGGAATACTTTTGCGACTGCTGCGGTTTGTCCTGCTTGTAAAAAGCAATACGAATATACCCAATGTATTGGCTACGCCGGCGGCTGTAATCAAATGTCCCCCCATATTGACTGGTATCGAGAACTGGACGAAATATTGGAAGAGGCCCTGGAAGAAGTTGTGGAAACAATTGCTGTAGAGATTCGTGATTAAATGACCGGTAACGTTTAATTTTCGACAGACCATAACGTCCATGAAGAGTCAAAAGAGCTTAGCAATTTTTTATAAAAAAACGATTCTTTGACAAGAATTATGTTATTCTATACAATTTGTCAAAGAAGGAAAAAAATAAAAGCAGGCGTATGAGCAAAGTGCTTTTTATTTTACTGATTCAGCCTCTTTCTCGCCTTCCGTTTCCCGCTTTATATTCATTGTCCGACTTGCTATATTTGGTTATTTATTATTTTATAAAATATAGAAAAAAGGTTGTTTTTACCAATCTGCAAAATGCCTTTCCGACTAAGTCGCCTACTGAAATTGCCAAAATAGCCAAAAGCTTTTACGCCCATTTTTGCGATTTGATTATGGAGGCAATCAAGCTATTTAGCATCTCCCGAAAAGAACTCCTCCAGCATTGCAAAATTAAAAATCCCGAATTAATGGAAGCGTATTTTCAACAAGGGAAAAGCCTGATCATTCCGGCTGGACATTATAATAATTGGGAAATGGCTGCTACCGCCAGTAATCTTCAGATTTCTCATCAATCTATTGGTATTTATTCGCCTTTAAAAAATAAATTTATTAATGAACAACTAAGAAAATCGAGGGCTAAATTTGGGCTGGAATTATTGTCTAAAAAAGAAGTAAAAGCAGGTTTTGAAAAAAATAAAAAGCGATTGACTGCAATTTTATTTGGTGCAGACCAATCTCCTTTCTCCGACCATGCTTATTGGACCACCTTTTTGAATCAGGAAACAGGGGTTATGCTTGGCTCTGAAAAATATGCTAAACAATATGATTATCCTGTTGTTTTTGGGAAAATAAACAAGCTAAAACGAGGCTATTATGAGCTTGAGTTTATTCCTTTAGAAAACCAGCCAAAGGATACTGCCTACGGCGAAATCACCGAAAAGCACACCCGCTTTTTAGAGAAAATAATCCAGGAAAAGCCCGAATATTGGCTATGGTCCCACAGGCGGTGGAAGCGAAGGCGACCAAGTCAGATAATTGAAAAAATTAAATAAGTAGAAAGATAAAACAAAAAATATGAAGCTACCAATCTTTTTGTTGATGCTATTTTTACTCTTTGCCTGTGGAAAAGCAAAACATTCCCCCTCCATTTTAAGCAAAGCACAGGCAATCATAAATAAAACCATAGCCGCCCACGGAGGAGAAAAATATGCCAATGCCACGATTGAATTTGATTTTAGAGGCCGACACTATAAGAGCCGCAGAAAAGGTGGGCAATTTCAATATGAGCGCATTTTTCAGGATTCTTCGGATAATAAAATTCATGATATTTTAAATAATGACGGCTTTAGCAGGACTATTAATGGAACAATGATAGCGCTTTCTGAAAAAGATATTGCGCGCTATTCCAATTCGGTTAATTCTGTGCATTACTTTTTGCTACTTCCCTACCCTCTGAACGATCCTGCTGTCAATAAAAAATACATCGGCGAGGTATCCATAAAAAATCAGCCCTACCACAAAATACTTATTACGTTCCAGCAGAAAGGTGGGGGAAAAGATTTCGAGGACGAATATGTGTACTGGATACACAAAGAAAATAATACAGTGGATTATTTAGCATATAATTATCAAATAGAAGGTGGGGGCGCCAGATTTAGAGCAGCCTATAATCCTCGAATGGTCGGCGGCATCCGATTTGCGGATTATATTAATTACAAACCCATGCATAAGACGCTAGAAGTCGCTACCTTTGACCGCTTATTTGAACAGGATAGCCTGAAAGAATTATCCAGAATTGATTCAGAAAATATCAAGGTAATAATGGAGCATTAATTCGGCTATTTAAATTCATGTCTAAAACGAGAAACCATTACCACCAATGTTAGCTATTCAAAAGAAATTAACCAATTCCTTTTTTGCTTTATTAAGCCTACCCGCTACGGCCATGGGCTTTGCCCTTTCGGTTCAAATATCTGCCCTCAGTTGGATATTGAGTACAAAGTACAATTTAGAAATTCACGAAATTGGACTGGTGTGGGCAGCCGGGCCTATTGCAGGCATTTTTGGACAAATCATTTTCGGAATCATTAGTGATAATGTCTGGTTTTGGAATGGCAGAAGAAAACCTTTTATTTTGATCGGCGGCACTATTGCTGCTCTGATGCTATTGGCCTTACCCAATATTGATATTATCTCCGACGCAATGGGCATTGAAAGCATCCTTGGGGTTGCGATAGCCGTTGCCTTAATGCTAGATTTATCTATTAATGTCAGTTTTAACCCGACCCGTTCAGTCATTGCAGATGTTACACCAGAAGGGGTGCAACGAACAAAAGGCTATACCTGGATGCAGACCATTTCAGGCACTTTTGGTGTACTAGCTTATGTCATCGGGGCGGTTTGGGGCAATTATGTCCTAATTTATCTAGGGGCTATACTTGTTTTTGTTTTGTCAGTCATCCCACCTTTTTTTATAGAAGAGCCTAGAGAATTGGAAAATATTAGAGAAGCAGCCACTGACAGTACCCAAGAATCCGTACCTTTCGTTGAAATAATGAAAGCGATAGAGCCGCTTTGGGGCTTTTTGATTTATGGCATTTATGCTATGGTACTTCGGTTGATGGGCATCGAAAAAGATCATTATTACGTAGAAATAGGCTGCTTTGCACTGACGGTCTTTCTTTTAATAAAAGCGATTTTAAAATCAGAAAAAGGACATTCCAGGGCAGATGCAGGAATGATCGGCTTCAAAAAAGTATTGGCCGCTCATTCTTTTACTTGGGTAGGCATTCAGACGATGTTTGTCTATATGTTTACTTATGTTCAAGCAACAATGTCCGAAATGACCGATTTGGAAATGGGCCGGGTCGTATCTATCGCTTTTCTGATTTTAAATGCAGTGGCAGCCATTCTTCCTGCATTTGTACTCGAACCCATTACCAGAAGCATCGGCAGGGTGCGAACCCATGCGATCTGTATTGGTATTATGGCTTTGGGGTACGCGGGCATGTGGTTCGCTGGATTTTCTCCTATGATTATTTACATTTTGATGGCTATTTTGGGGATTGGTTGGGCGGCAACTGTTAGCCTACCCTTTGCTATTATGTCTCAAAAAGTAGAGCAATCCAAAATGGGTTTATACATGGGTTTATTCAATTTATCAGTAGTACTTCCTCAATTGGTCGCCAGCTTGGGCATTGGAGAAGCCATAAGTGAAGCCTCCAATAAAAGCCTGATTTTTGCCATTTGCACCTTGACGCTGGGAGCCTCTTCCCTTTTGTGGTTTTTGATTAAGGATAGAGAAGAAGATAGCGCGCACGTCACATCCTGATAAATGGCCTTCTCAATTTTTCTTTAATTTTTTCATGCGAAGACCGTTTTTGGTTCGATTTTTGCTCCAATAAGAAAGTAATTGATAATAGTGCCCCCTTATCACAATCCCCTATTTTATTTAAAGGAATATCCTTTTTTGACAAATTTTCCCTGAAATATAGCGTGTATCCATTGTATTTTGTCAAAAAATATATTAAATTATTTTTTATTTAAATTATTTTCTTAATTTTGAAAGATTTTTGATCGTCTATTTTTCAAAATTTCCAAGTTTGGTATAATTCCTGCTTTGGATCATAAAGAACCCCTAGACCGTCCACAAATTTGAATATAGGGTGAGTGTTTGTTCATAGTTTTTGTTTTTATCTTGTCCCCCGACTTGCTCGGGGGTGTTTTTTCCCTCCGTCAATTGGAACCATAAATAAGTTTAGCTTGATGATTTCCTGTTGATGGAGGGAAATGCTTTTAATCGAAAAAGTTTTGGAATGACTATTCATACCATATAGCCATTCTGACTAAAGATAGTGTTTGTTCATAGTGTTTGTTTTTTGTTTTGTCCCTGTCAATAATACTTGACAGGGTTTTTTATTTTTGATCTTTCCTCGAATCTCTTTACCTTTCTGATTATAATAAAAGCATTGTCTGCTTTCTAGGACAATATCCAAATTTTAATTATGAACCACGACAATAAAACAATAGCTTCGCTCAGAGAAGACTATACATCAAAGAAGATACGAATACAAGACTTCGACCCAAACCCTATTCAACAATTTGCAAGCTGGTTTGAGGAAGCACTTAATTCTTCTGTTAAAGAGCCTAACGCAATGACTTTAGCTACGGCAAGTAAGTTGGGCAGACCTGCTGCAAGGATTATTTTATTAAAAGGATTTGATGAAAATGGGTTTATTTTTTATACCAGCTACAAAAGTCGAAAAGGCAAAGAACTGGAAGAGAACCCCTATACTGCGCTCGTGTTTTTCTGGAAGGAATTACAAAGACAAGTTCGCATTGAAGGCTCCGTAGAAAAAATTTCTAAAAGAAAATCTGCTAAATATTTTCAAAGCCGCCCAAAAAGTAGTCAAATTGGAGCTTGGGCATCCGCTCAAAGCCAAGTTATTAAAAATCGAGAAGTTTTAGAAAGGAATGTCGAGTCATTGGAAATAAGGTATGCCGAAGAAACTGCGCTGCCCAAACCGCCAAATTGGGGGGGCTACTTGGTCAACCCTACTTTAATTGAGTTTTGGCAAGGGCAGCCAAGTCGCTTGCACGATCGAATTCGCTATACTAAAAAGAGAGGAAATAAATGGATAATAGAACGACTAGCTCCCTAATAAATTTATCCCTCTTTTGGCCATTTCATGAAGCGCTGTAAAATCAGCGCAAAAGTAATAACCAGCACACAGCCGATCAGATTTAGCCACAAATAAGCTATGTTGAGTACATTAATAGTGGTTAAATAGAAAATGGCCAGCACGGCAAGTTCTCCTAATATTGCTCCCCAAAATACGGCACTCCCGCTAATGCCTTTGAAAAATTGGTTGATTGTAAAAAAACCAAAAATAGCCCCGATCGCACCCCCTACTAATACGGTTTCTAAGTCCATTCGACCATCGTATAAGCCCATAAAAATAGCTCCCAAAACAGCTCCGGTGAAAATGCCCAGTGATAAAGAACGGCTATCTTTTCTTCTAAAGAAAAAGGCTAAAAGAAAAATGCCCAATATCGCCCCATAAAATAAAGAGCCTATAATGTTAACTGCTTGAATCAAATTATCGAAAAGACCCGCCGTGGCGGCAAAAATCAGAGCAATTATGCCCCAGCCAACGGTTATCCATTTGGACGCATTAAGGTAATGATGATCGCTTTTATCGGTTGTCACATTGCGCTTATATAAGTCTATAACCGTAGTCGTTGCTAGTGCATTTAGCTCTGATGCAGTAGAAGACATGGCTGCGGAAAAAATAACGGCCAGTAAAAGTCCTATAATGCCGACAGGTAAATAATTCATGATAAAAGTAATAAATACATAGTCGGTATCTTTTGTTTTAGCACCAGGGCTTTCCCTAATGATAATATTTTTGATTTCTTCCCGAATAGTATTTTCCTGTGTTTGAATAAGCTTGATTTGATTTTGTATGCTATTTATTTCCGCTTGATTATTATTACCTATAGCCGACATTAATTTTTTGATCTCTGCTCGTTTGTTTTTAAAAACACTATCGTACTGCTGCTCTAAATCTTTGTAAGCCAGTTCCGATTTTGTTCCCATTACACTATT
>CBDCUO010000019.1:0-33608 GCA_965222705.1 Saprospiraceae bacterium
ATGTCAATAATCAACTGGAGGCGATCTACCATGAAGAAGGACGAATCATTAAAAATAATGGTAACTTTGAATGGCAGTGGTGTTTAAAGGACCATTTGGACAATACTCGTTTGCTATTTGCAGACGGAAATAATGACGGGAGTATTGATGCTAATAGTGAACTTTTGAGCATCCAAAATTATTACCCCTTTGGAATGTCTTGGGAGAGCAATACCAACACTTCCCCCTTGCAGCGACACCTTTACAATGGTAAAGAACTAGACACCGACTTTGGTTTGAATGTGTATTTTTATGGGGCTAGGTTGCATGATCCGGCACTTGGACGCTTCACCACTTTAGATCCAATCAGTGATCAGTTCCCTTGGGTGAGTACGTATAATTATGCGGAGAATGAGCCTGTGGGTAGTATAGATTTGTGGGGGTTACAAAGACTAAAAGTTAATGGACATTTCCGAACTTCTTCTGCTTCTGGTTTCATTAGGAATACAGCAACACTAGGGGCTTCTTTGAGAAATCCAAATGCAGCTACCAAAATAGGACAATTTAAATCTGGCTCTACCAATATTTCATCTGTTTCTTCAAGGATAGCTCGTCATGTTGCCATAAATGGTGAAAACTTAGCCAAGGGCATTGGAACGGAAAGAAATGCTTTAAGACATACCATTTGGTCAGCTAAAATAAATCAAGAATTTGGTGAGGCAGTTGCAATAGAACTTACTAATTCTCATGAAGGAATAGGTTTTCTAGAAAGTGCTTCTGTTGATAAATCAGTACCCTTTGAAGGGAATTTAGCTTTAGCTGATGATGTTGTAGATTTCTTAAATAATGAAATAGGGCGCTCAATTACTTCTGAAAATAGTAGTTTAAGCACCTTAGAAATTGCTGGTCAAGCACTTGAAATTTTTGCGATAGAGGGACTTTATACGGCTAAAGTAGGAAAAGATGAGAAGGTAAGTATTAGTAGAACAAAAATAACAGAGAAACAACTACTTGATGCGAAAAAAGTTTTAAATCAATTAAATCAAAATGGGTTTTCTCCAGAAGAACAAAAAGAAATAGATGAAAAGAATTAAAAGTTATTATTTATTCTGTTTATTATTTTTTATAAACTATTCGTGTAGTTCTCCTATTTGCAAGGAACTGATTTCTAATTTAGAACAAATTAGTTGTTTAAATGAGGAGGATTGTATAGTAGATATGAAAAATATCTTTACGGACAATTGGGATTATATATTTGTATTTCAAAGTTTTAATACTCCAGAAGATATATCAGAGGCCATTGGGTTTAAGTATGCAGGTAATGCCATTTATGACCACGAAAAGCTATTTTTATTTATTTCAAATAATAGAATTCAAAGAAGTTCCATAACTGAATGTAATATGTTAAATATACAGAATGTTATCAAAAATGGATATTTGAAAATTGATTCTAAATATCCAAAATTTAAATTAAAAATTAAAGTCGAAAATGGTTCGAAAAATTATATCTTATTAGCCTCCCCGATGTCACAAGAATAAACGATGCGTCGATGGATTAAGATTATCTTAATCCGACTATCGTTCATGTTTTCAACATGTAAAACTATAAAAAGCGGTAAGGAATGTATGCTTCCTTACTGTTTTTGTTTTAGATAAGCACTACTATCCCTTTGGGATGAGTTGGGAAAATAATACCAACACCTCCCCCTTGCAGCGACATCTTTACAATGGTAAAGAACTAGACACCGACTTTGGCTTGAATGTGTATTTTTATGGGGCTAGGTTGCATGACCCGGCGTTGGGGCGGTTTACCACTTTGGATCCAATCAGTGATCGGTTTGCACATCTTTCTACTTTTAACTATGCCTCGAATAATCCAATTAGCAATGTAGATTTGCATGGGTTACAGGGGATTCACTTCCAAGTATTAGCAACCACCGATGCTGTTAGAAATCCGAGTGGCGTGGGAGCGCACTATATGGGCTTTGTTAGTGGTGCAACCAAGGCTGTACAAGGGACCTATGCTGCTATAACAAGTCCTGTACAAACCGCCAAAGGAATTTGGACGACTATCACTAATCCTAGGCAGACAGTATCGGCAATAAAGCAAGGGATCAGTGGCACAACTGAGAATTTGGTTAGCGGTAGTGGACTAGAACGAGGAGAGGCTATTTTTGAAGTAGCCTCTTTGGCTGTTTCTTACACGAAGGCGTCGAAACTTTCTTTGGTGGAGGATGCGTTGAATCCTTTGGGGGCTAAACGCAGGTTCTCAAAAAGTGATAGGTCAGAAGGATTTGAAAGAAGCAAAGATGAAAGTGGGACTCCCCGATGTGAATATTGTGATACTGAACTAGATGAAAATTATGGAAGCCCTAATTCTTATGAAGCTGACCATCGTAAATCTTATGCAACTGGGGGAGAATCTAATTTAGATAATTTAACACCTTCTTGTAGGACATGTAATCGAAGTAAAGGAAAAAAAGAATTAAACACAGAATGGATTCCACCAAAAGATAGAAATCAATAAAATAATATAAAATGAAAAAAAATAATTTAGAAATTCCTGCATATGTATGCTCTCATGTTTTTGAAGGTAGTAAGCCGGTTCTGTTGGTTTGCAAAGAAGATGGCGATTGGCAATTTCTTTGTGGGGAAGAACATGACCAAGAGGAAATTCCAAGAGTAATAGGAATTAATCATATCTTATATAAAGATGCTTCTTTAAACGAATTAATGGATTTAGATGATAATTGGGAAGCTGAAAGATGTACAATAGAAAGTAAATGGATTAGACGAAAATGCCATTAATAAAGAATTTTCAACCCTGCTAGCACAACAGGCATCAATAAAGAAAGTGCAGTTCGTTAGCTGCTGTGTATCGGGTTCACCACTGTGGATCCAATCAGTGATCGGTTTGCGTGGGTGAGTACGTATAATTATGCGGAGAATCGAGTACCCAATGGGATTGATCTGCATGGGTTACAGTTTTTGCAAAGTCATCATCTTTGGAAAAACAACCCCGAAATGGCCAAACGGAATGCACAAATGCACCAGCAAAGTCGGGTCGTTGGTGGAGAAGTAGCATTGGGGTTTACTCCTGTGGGCGTCGCTCTTGATATCAGAGATGCGGGGATAGCTATTCGTGATAGGGATGCCGTTGGATTTGGTTTAGCCATGATTGGTTTTTTACCAGGCGGAGATATATTTAAGGGGCGAAAAATTTTAAATGATGCGAGAAAAAGTGTGGATGAGGTGGAGGAGTTTGGGGGAGGGATATCAAATATTTTTTCTGATGCTGAATTAGGAGTAATTGAAGATGCTCGAAGTATTCTTGATTCGGGTGATTTTCAAAAACTTAGAGAGGCAGCAGAAAAAGGAGAATTTGCTGAAATTTCAGTTGGTGGGTTAAATATTAAATTAGAGCCTGATTTTATGAGTGACCCTTCAACTAGAGCAATGACATTTGGAGATGATTTTATTTTAAATCCCTTAACTATCACTCAACAACCTCATGAAGAACTAGTAAAAACGATACTTCACGAATTACATAGATTAAATTTTTCAGAAGTTGTAAAAAAACAAAGTATAAATCCAAATTCAGCAAGCACAACAACAAGAGAAGCCTATGAGTTTGCAGAAGAAGCTGCAAAAGTTATTACAGGAAATTAAACCTTAATTTATGAAAGATAAGAGACAATTAACAATTGAGTGGGCTAAGGTTGCAAAAGCAATACTGGCAAATCCGAGAGATAAACATTTTTGTCCTTTTTCAAGAGAAGTTGTTCAATTTGAAATTAAAAACTATCCTATGTATAATAAAATACACGTTTTAATGAAAAGTAAAGAAATGAGTGATTTTATAGAAGTAAGATTTGATATAGAAGAATAACGATGTGTTACTGATAAAAGCAGCGATTCTCGCTTTGAAAAATTAACAATTTGAAAAAAGCTGATAATGAATTAGTTGTGATGTTTGAAAAATATTTACAATAAAATCACACATTTATAATCAACTTTTAACCAGCAGAATATACTTTAGTTAAAGTCCAAAGCGAGAATTGCTGTGACAAAAGCAAATAACCAACAGCCATTTACAGCATTTGTAAATGGCTGTTGGTTTTATGCCAATTTGGGTTGCTTTAGGAAAATAATACCAACACTTCCCCCTTACAGCGACACCTTTACAACGGTAAAGAACTAGACACCGACTTTGGCTTGAATGTGTATTTTTATGGAGCTAGGTTGCATGATCCGACACTTGGACGCTTCACCACTTTGGATCCAATCAGTGATCGGTTCCCTTGGGTGAGTACGTATAAAGCCCATAAAATAAGTCTCCAAAAAAACCTACTTTTGCATCCTTTCAAGAACTTTTTTTTCCAAAAAATCGTAGGAAAGTCGTCTTGAGTACTGATTGTTTTTTATATCCATTTTATATTTAAAAAAATGATTAATATCACGCTACCCGATGGCAGTGTTCGCCAGTATAAATCCGGCATAACTTCCATGCAAATCGCCGAATCTATTAGTGCAGGTCTCGCGCGCAATGTACTGTCTGCCAAAGTCAACGGGGAGGTTTGGGATGCCAACCGACCCATTTCCAAAGATTCCAATGTACAATTATTGACCTGGAAAGATAAGGATGGTAAGATGACCTTTTGGCATTCTACGGCCCATTTAATGGCAGAAGCAGTTGAGGCATTATATCCGGGGGTCAAGTTTGGTACAGGGCCAGCGATCGAAGAGGGCTATTATTACGACATTGATCCAGGAATACATAAGATTTCTTCTGATGATTTTAAAAAAATAGAGGAAAAAATGCTGGAATTGGCCCGCCAGAAAAATGAATTTGTCCGGACAGCTATTTCCAAAGAAGAAGCCATTCAATTTTTTACAGAAAAGGGGGATGAGTATAAGCTAGAGCTAATTGAAAAACGGGGAGAAAACGAAGCATTGACTTTATATCAGCAAGGCAATTTTACAGACCTGTGCAAGGGACCCCATGTGCCAGATACCGGAAAAATTAAAGCTGTAAAAATCATGAAAATTGGTGGTGCTTTCTGGCAAGGCGATGAAAGTAGGCAACAAATGACCCGTTTGCGGGGCATTTCCTTTCCCAAAGCAAAAGAATTGACAGCCTATTTGCACCGCCTGGAAGAAGCCAAAAAGCGAGACCATCGAAAGATCGGACAGGAAATGGAGTTATTTATGTTTTCGGAAAGAGTAGGGATGGGCTTACCTATTTGGTTACCAAAAGGCAATGCCATTCGGGAGCGATTGATGAAATTTATGCAGGAGCAGCAAGTCAAACGAGGATACAAATTGGTCACTACGCCGCATATTGGCAAGAAAGAATTATATATCACTTCCGGACATTATGAAAAATATGGCGAAGACAGCTTTCAGCCCATTAAAACGCCTCGGGTGGAGGAGGAGTTTTTATTAAAACCTATGAACTGCCCGCACCATTGCGAAATTTACGGGCATCGGCCCCATTCTTATAAGGAACTGCCACTGCGAATTGCCGAATTTGGCACCGTTTACCGCTATGAGCAAAGTGGAGAACTGCATGGTTTATCCAGAGTGCGCGGCTTTACACAAGATGATGCTCATATTTTCTGCACGCCGGAGCAATTAAAAGAGGAGTTTTTAAATGTGTTGGACTTAACAACCGAAATGCTGAATAAAATGGGGTTTGAAAATTTTACCACACAGATTTCCCTGCGAGATCCGACAACACCTGAAAAATATATTGGCTCAGATGAAAATTGGCGCAATGCGGAGCGCGCCATTATCGAAGCGACCAAAGAAGTGGATTTAGAAACGGTTACAGAGCTAGGCGAGGCGGCATTTTACGGGCCAAAGCTGGACTTTATGATTAAGGACGCACTCGGCCGGCAATGGCAATTAGGAACGATCCAGGTAGATTATAATTTGCCGGAACGCTTTGATTTGGAGTATATTGGAGCAGATGATCAGCGTCATCGGCCCGTGATGATCCATCGGGCACCCTTTGGTTCTCTAGAGCGATTTATGAGCATTTTGATTGAGCATACGGCTGGTAAATTCCCGCTTTGGTTGACCCCGGAACAATTTGTCGTGCTACCGATTAGCGATAAGTACAACGATTATGCTAAAAAAGTAGTAGATCAATTGGCTTTGCAGGACATTAGAGGCATCGTAGATGACCGCAGCGAAAGCATTGGACGAAAAATTCGAGACAACGAATTAAAGAAAATTCCTTTCCTATTAATTGTCGGAGAAAAAGAGGAAGCAGCAATAGGGGTTGGCGTACGCCGGCAGGGAGAAGGAGATAAGGGACTAATGAAAGTTGACGAATTTATTGCTTATTTCCAAACGCTTTTGGGTTAGCATGAACTACAATCAGTTGGCTCAATGGTTAGGCCAGGCTCCACCCACGCGCAGAACCAGAAATTGCTTTTCGCATTTCTAAAACCATTGATCAAATCCTTACATTGGATAATGCTCAAGAATTCGTAAATGGTGCTGCTGTCGCCATAGAAATTATTGATTCTCGTTATGAGAATTTCCAATTTTCTCTGGAAGATGTCGTGGCAGATAATTGCTCATCAGCTGCTTTTACCGTTGGAAAATGGTATCCGGCAAACAGACCTATTCAAAATATACCGATCTCCTTATTGATCAATGGCAAGTTAGCCCATACGGGCAATTCCAAGGCCATTTTAGGCAACCTCTAGAAATCCTTGGTGGCAGCTGCAAGGCTGGCCTACGAAAACGGGGAAGTGCTTGGAAAAGATGCGATTATCCTTGCCGGTGCGGCCACTCCTGCCATTTATTTAAAAGAAAATCAACGGGTAGAAGCTGTGGCAGAAGGATTGGGAAGCGTAACTTTGCAGATAGTTTGAGTTGGTTGATTTTTTTAATATTTCAATATTTCTTACCTCAATAATCTATTTGCAAATGGAAAAAGCAAAAAAATATGCTAAAGTTCTTTATCAAAATTATTTAGGGCTAGATAAAATTCTCAATGCTCAAAATTTGCGAAGTGCAGAGTTGGAAGCGCAGCCGGCGCATGAAGAAATGCTATTTATTATCGTGCATCAGAGCTATGAAATCTGGTTTAAGCAGATCATCCATGAGTTAGAATCTGTGATCGAGATGTTTAACAAGGATGATGTAGATGAAAGGAATATCGGGATTTCTATCGCTCGCCTCCATCGGGTCATTATCATTTTTAAATTGCTAGTGGAACATATTCCCATTATGGAATCTATGACACCTCTGGACTTTTTGGATTTCCGCAAATACTTATTTCCCGCTTCTGGTTTTCAAAGTTTTCAATTTCGAAAAGTTGAAAATTTGTTGGGTTTGCCCGAAGAACAACGAATGACCTATGCGGGCTATCATTACGCCGCTTTTTTCTCTGAGGCGGAGCGCAAGGAGTTACACGAAATTGCAACTAGCCGCAATTTGTTTAAGGCAGTAGAAGATTGGCTGGAGCGAACGCCCTTTTTGGATTTTGGCAATTATCATTTTTTAGCAGATTATCGAAAATCGGTAGAACGCATGATAAAGAAGGAAGCTAGTGCCATTAAGCAATCTGGCTATTTGACCGAGAGGGACAAGGCAATGCGGCTGGAGATGTTGGGTTCTACTGATACTTATTTTAAATCCATTTTGGATCCAAAAGTGCATCAAAAAATGGTCAAGGAAGGCAAACAACGGCTCAGTTATAAGGCTACTTTAGCGGCATTAATGATTAATTTATATAATGAGGAACCGTTGCTGCAATTGCCTTACCGATTTCTATTATCCATTATTGACATTGATGAATTGTTGACTTCCTGGCGTTATCGCCATGCTCAAATGGTCTTGCGAATGCTTGGCAGAAAGATAGGGACGGGAGGGTCTTCTGGGCATGATTATTTGCATGCTACGGCTGCAAAGCATCATATTTTCACCGATTTGCACAATATTGCGACTTTGCTGATTCCTCGTTCAGAATTGCCGGAATTGCCTTCGGCAGTCAAGCGGCAATTGAGCTTTTATTTTACAAATCCTGAAGCTTGGTAAGCCGCTAATTTAGCGTATATTTTATTTTGACAAAATCACCAGGGGTTGTCAAAATCTTCTTTTGCGTATAAATGATTTCTTTCTTTGTATGCAGAAGCACCTTTTTCAGTAGCTTGAAAACTACTTTTTGAGAATAATCTGTTTAAAAAAGCCAATGGTGTTAAAATGAAAAAAAATATTATAGAAAGTAATATCCGCGAATTTATGTAGCCTAACACTTTTGCCAATGATTCCCAAGCCTGTACAATAAAATTCCCGACAATGGGAATAAGCAAAGACACAACACCTATCGCCACAGCAGCATGCCATAAGCCTTTAATATTAAATATAATGGAAAGTACGCCAAATCCGAGAACAATGACTAATATGACTTTAACATTTTTGTCATTCATACCTTTATCTTATATTGATAATGGAGTATTGGGCACTTCCGGCATATCCAATACCCGTCCCATTTTCATTAAAAAATTGTATAGATAAAAGGAGCTACTGCAGACCCTCCTCCAATGACGATTAATAATCCAAGTAGCAGTAAAACAATGATGACCGGAGCAAGCCAGTATTTTTTTCTGCTTATAATAAACTTAAAAATATCTGATAATAAACCCATAATCGAATTTTTAGATGCGCTTGATTTATTTTTCTACCTTCTTCGACAAATCTTATGATTTTGAGCCAAAGAATTACTTTTTATGATAATCTTTAATGGCTTGTGCAATGTAAGTTGCCATGATTTGATTGCCTCTATCGTTCAGGTGGCAGCAAAAATCTGCATAGACGGTTTCCGGCACTTCTTTAAAAATATTGGTGAGGTCAACAAATTTTATGTCCTTCTTATTTTTTAAAGCCAACCCTTCCTCAATCATATTCTTATATACTTTTTTGACCGTTTGTCCCTTGAGGTAATCCAAGTTATTGCTTTTGCTTCCTACAACTGCATTGATGTAAGCGGTTTTATTTTCCTCAGGACTAAAGGTTTTTGTATTTGGTAAATATTGGCTAGGCTGTAGAAAGTGATAGTATTGAATCCCTAGTCCTTTACACAAAATATCCATTTGAATGCTCGCATTAGACCATTTTTGAATGATGTCTTCTAAGGCATCTTGATCGGAAGCGTAGGAAACCATTGGGCCAGAAGATTGAAAATCCAAAGCCATCCCGCCGCTTTTTGCGCTTTCATTGTATGATCTGTATAAATTGCTGATGGTTCTTTCATATTTATTGTTTAATACAGACCAAGTAGTGAGCAAAAAATTACTAAAATTAAGCGGGAATTTATTGAATGTATTAGCCCTTTCAACTTGCAAATTTTTTAACCTGTTCATCTCTCCAAATTGGATAGATTGTTTGGGATTAATGGCTTTAGTAGCATAAGAATTCCACGATCTTGGGAAAAAAGGATAAACCCTCGTTCTCAAATTTTCATCATAAGCTAGTACCAAATCGTTGAATCCATCAATATTCAGTAAAATGTCATATTCGCCCCCCAAAAAAGTAAAATAATTCAGCGCAATTAGCTGTTGGGGTTGTTTATATCCTTCAAGTGCCAAGCTGACAACATTGACTTTTTTCCCTGCAAAAGCTTCATATTTCTGTAATTCTTCTAAGAATTTTGTTTTCGTATTGAAAAAAGCTAAAGCGACCGAGCCCCCCGTGACGGCAATATTTACGGTATTTTCATCTCTTTTAACGATGGGGCTTTCATTAATCATTCCAAAGTCATTGGCAAATTTTCGGGTCTCTTTATTTTTGACGTAGCCCAAATAAGGATGAAGCACATGAATCCCCGCATAAGAATTGGCATTGACCCCTTCCAATACGCTAGCATTGGCTATTTTTTCGATCTGTCCCTTAATAGCACTTCTTGAGAAAGATTTTTTTTGAACTATTCTATAAAAAAGAGGGGAAATCAATTCAAGTGCTACAATAGTCACTAATGCCATTATTAACCATCTCTTTATGGGCTTTTTTTGCCCCTTGCTCTTACTAGGTCTGACAATCTTCTTTTTACTTACTGGCTGTTTTTTTTTCTTTGACATGGTTAAATTTTTTGGGTCGTAAAAGTTTTAAAACTAAAAAAAATCTAATCAAGTACAAACTCTTCTTTCCATTCTTTGGTTTCTTTCCATGCCTGCTGTTCCGACTTCTTAAATAAATATTTATCAATGACTAAAATGTCCATATCCGTTCGCATAAAACATCTATAAGCATCTTCGGGCGTACATACAATTGGCTCCCCTCTTACATTAAAACTTGTATTGACCAACATTCCATATCCCGTTTGTTTTTTAAAGGCATGGAGCAATTTCCAATATACTGGATTTACTTCTTTATTTACAGTTTGAATCCTTGCTGAAAAATCAACATGCGTGATCGCAGGTAATTTGGATCGGTCAAAATATAGTTTTTCTTTAATACCAAAAGTATGATAATTTTCGGGAAGCTCGTTTTTGATATGGTCGTTTACTTCTTGCGTAACGAGCATATAAGGAGATGTTTCATTTATTTGAAAGAACAAATGGGCATCCTCCTCCAATACAGAAGGGGCAAAAGGTCGAAAGGATTCCCTATATTTTATCTTTAGATTAATTTTTTTCTGCATCTCCGAATTTCTGGGGTCGCCGAGGATGCTTCTATTACCCAATGCACGGGGCCCAAACTCCATCCTGCCCTGCATCCAGCCTACTACGCTTCCTCGTGCGATCAAGTCCGCAGTAGTGGCACATAAGGTCTCAAGGTCATCGGTTTTTGTATATTTGGCCTTGTATTTTTTGGCAACGAGCTCTATCTCTTTATTAGTATAGTAAGGTCCTAAATAGGCTCCTTGCATGGTATCTCGATTGGAGGCTTTTCGCTCATTCCCTAAGTAAATATATTGGACCGCAAGTGCTGCTCCTAAACTCCCGCCAGCATCGCCCGAAGCAGGCTGAATGAATACCTTTTCAAATAATCTAGAATTGATAAGTCTGCCGTTTGAAACGCAATTTAGAGCAACCCCTCCAGCTAAACACAGGTTTTTCGATCCTGTCAGGCGTTTAGCTTCTTTCGCCATTTTAAAAACAATTCTCTCTGTTATTTTTTGAATGGCTAGCGCAAAGTCACAATGTATTTGTTCTATTTTGGCTTCCGGCTCCCGTTTTGGGAAGCCAAATAATTTTTCCCATTTTGTGTCATAGACCATCCTTAAACCCGTGGCATAAGAGAAGTATCGTTGATTAAGCACGATGGAGCCATCTTCTTTAATTTCTATCAATTCCTTTTCAATAGTATCCTTAAATTTTTTGAAATTGTCCGAGCGAATATTTCCATAGGGAGCTAGCCCCATCAATTTGTATTCTCCCGAGTTTACCTTAAAGCCCAAAAAATAAGTTATAGCAGAATACAAAAGCCCCAAAGAGTGTGGAAATCTAAGTTCTTTTAGTACCTTGATGGCACTACCCTTACCGTGAAAAATGGAGCAAGTTGCCCATTCGCCTACACCATCAATGGTCAAAATCGCTGCTTCTTCAAAGGTAGAAGGATAAAAAGCACTCGCCGCATGGGAAAGGTGGTGTTCTGGAAAAAGTAAGTTTATTTTCTTTTCGTAATTGCTTATTTTTTGCAATTCTTTCAAGATGATTCTTTTCAAAAACAGCTTTTCTCTAAGCCAAACGGGAATGGATGCAATAAAAGAGCGAAGGCCTTTCGGTGCATTTGCATAATAGGTTTCCAACAGCCGTTCAAACTTCAGCAAGGGTTTGTCATAAAAAACGACAAAGTCTAGATCATCTATCGTTAAGCCTTCAGACTCCAGACAATACTTCACCGCATTAGTAGGGAAAGAAGGGTCGTGCTTTTTTCTGGTGAACCGCTCTTCCTGAACTGCTGATAAAATTTTCCCGTCTTTGAGAAGGCTGGCAGCAGAGTCGTGGTAAAAAGCAGAAATTCCCAATATTATCATAAGAAGAACTCTAAGGTATCAAATAAATTGTCAGGAGAAGCTAATGTACAATATTAGAAAAAAGAAGGCGTGTTCCACTAAATAATCATTGTAAAATATTGAACCTTGATACGACCCTTTCGCTAAAAAGGTTTAAAAATAAAAATTTAATTTTTCAGATATGGAAAAGCCTTTAAAAACGGAAATTTCACTTTTCCATTTAGAAGGCTAAAGTGCTTGTGTCAAAATTGAAATATAGGTTTTCACCGCATCTACAAAATTTCCCAGTCGAATATTTTCATTAGGGCTATGTTGATTGTTATCTCGATTGACCGTTGGAACAGTAACCGCCGGAATGCCCAGAGAGTTTACAAAGGGCGAAATGGGAATAGAGCCACCACTATTGCGGATCTTAATCGGTATTTTATCAAAGGCCCGAGTCAAGGCCCGATCCAGCCAAACCCCAACCTCTGAGTCAAAATCCGTGCGAAATGCCAGATAAGAAGTCCGATGCCGAAAAAAAGCGATACGCCCATATTTCATACGCTCCGCTTCCGTTGGTTCTCGATTGACCAAGTAATAACCCTTTGCTTGAATGTGGCTTTTTATTAGATGAATCAACCAGTCTGGGTCGCTTTCCATAACCAGACGAACATCAATTTCTGCTGTTGCTGTCGCCGGAACAATCGTTCTTACTCGACTGCCTACCCAGCCTGAATTTAAGCCCCGAACATTTAAAGACGGATATTGAATTGCTTCCTGATAGTTATTGCCTACTTTATCTGCCCTGGCAATGCCTACATTTTTTTTAATAAATGCCTCATCGTCCGGTACGCTGGCTAAAATGGCTTTGGTTTTTTTATCCAATTCGATACCGTCATAAAAACCGGGAATAGTGACCCGGCCATCATCATCTTTCATAGAGGCAATAAGTTGGGCTAAGCGGACAGCCGGATTGGGAATGTAATTTCCATAATGCCCGCTATGTTGCGGTGTGTTTGGACCATAAACCGTAAGGGTAATAGTGGCGATACCCCGTGCGCCAAAAGTCAAGGTTGGCTCATTGGAAATATGGCGAGGGCCGTCAAAAATAATGAGCATATCTGCTGCCAAGTCTTCACTGTATTTTTTCACTGCTTCTGGCAGGGGAGGAGAACCTAATTCTTCTTCAAAATCCATAATTACTTTTAGGTTATAATTAGGCTGTGCCTTAATGGATTCAATAGCATCCAAAGCGGCTAAAAAACCGATGACTGGCCCTTTTGCATCAGAGGCAGACCGAGCGAATATCCGCCAGTCGGGGTCAATGGTTTCCTTAAGTCGTGTCCAGGGAATTTCTCGCCACTCGCCCGTTGCATTTTTTTCTTTTAAAACCGGCTTCCAGGGGCTTTCTTGATGCCATTTAGTTGGATCAACAGGCTGTCCGTCCAGTTGAAGATAGATCAAAACGGTTTTTTGAGCATTTTTTGCTTTGCGGTCTGCCAGTAAAAGCGGAATAGATGCCGTTTCCAGTCGTTTGGTGCTAAAATTCCTCTGTTGGAAGGCTTTTTCACTCCATTGGATATTTTTTTCCATATCATCTGGAAAATGGGCATCATTGGGAATGGACAATAATTCGTAAAAATTATCTAAAGATGCTGTGGCATATTTAAAGGCCAGGTCATCCAATGCGTTGCCATGTATTGCTTTTTGTTGAGCGAGAGATGTAGAAACAAGGCATAGGAACAAAAGGAAAGAAAAGATTAGTTTCACGTTTTGTCTTGTTTTCTTTTAAAAATGAATATTCGGTAAAATAGATATAGATTACAAAATAAGAACAGGTTTTTCTTTTTTTTATTATCTTGAATGAAAAACTTCATAAAAGGCGAGAAAAAATGAAGCATAGAAAGAGGCTGTCAAAAAGATTTTGATAAAATTACTTTGTAAAAACCTTTCTACTGATTTTAATATGAGCAAAAACAATTATTTTGAACAAGTTTACAAGGTAACTCGCCTGATTCCTTATGGAAGAGTCACCAACTATGGTGCAATTGCGGATTATTTGGCACTTGGCTCTGCCCGTATGGTTGGCTGGGCACTGAACAAATGCAATTGGGCAATGGAAGACCCCGTTCCTGCACATCGAGTGGTTAATAGAAAAGGAGAGTTAAGCGGCAGAACGCATTTTTCTCCCCCAGAAATGATGCAGCAACTGCTAGAAAACGAAGGCGTCAAAGTTTTGGATAATAAAGTGGTTAATTTCCAAGAATTGCTTTGGATCCCAGCAGATGAATTAGAGTAGTGATCTGCAATTGAGTGAATTGATTTTGGGAGAATCCCAGGCTGCTGTTATTCCGGCTCAAAACCGAGGATGATATTGAAATTGCCATAGTCAAATAGATTGTTGGAATTGACATTTGGATTATCAAAACCAAAGCCATAATCAAAGCCAAGCGTGCCAAACATGGGCAAGAATACCCGTAGTCCTGCCCCAATGGATCGCTTAAAATCAAAAGGATTAAAGTCGCGAATATTTGCCCAAGCATTCCCGCCCTGGGCAAATAATAAGGCATAAATAGTTGAACTTGGGTTGGTAGAGATCGGATAGCGCAACTCTATGGTAAACTTATCAAATACAGGAGAGCCGCCTGAGCCAGCTCCTTCAATGTCATCTACTTCATACCCTCTTAAAGAAATAATCTCGTTGCCTGTAAAAGCAAAACTTTGATTGGACAAGCCATCGCCGCCCAATTCGAATCGCTCAAAAGGAGAAATGCCAATATCCTTATTATAAGTTCCTAAAATTCCAATTTTAGCTGCCGCTTTAATTATCAATTTACCTACGAGGGCAGTGTACCATTCTGCATCCAGTTTCCATTTGTGGTATTCCAGCCAACGGAAGCGTTCTTGTGGGCTAACCTCGCTATAATTCTTTTTATTGAATAAGGAATAGGGTGGAGTCAATTGCACACTTAACTGGATTCTGGAGCCGCTTGTTGGAAATAGAGGATCGCTAATAGAAGATCGAGCAATCGTTTGATTGATACTAAAATTAATAAAATTACCATTTCTCAAAAAGCTGCCGTCTTCCAGTCGAATCGTGGCATAATTATTAACCTTGATTTCAGATAGACTCAAAGTGGTGCTGGAGATAAAGTTATCGTCCGGCCATTTCAAGCGAGTTCCCAGGCTCAAAGCTCCCCTGAGAATGGACAGTCTATAATAATTGACACTTTCCGGATTGGTTCCGCTCGTGATTTTTGTAAAAGAAGAAGCAACTGTCAAGGCATTTGGCTTTTTACCTCCTAGCCAGGGTTCTGTAAAAGACCCATTATAAGATTGATAGAAATTGCCATTGGTTTGCGCTCTTAGAGATAGTCGTTGCCCATCTCCTTGAGGGAGTGGATGCCAGGCTTCCCTATTGAAAATATTTCTAAGCGAGAAATTATTAAAAGTAACCCCCAGCGTACCAATTACCCTTGCCTGAAAGCCTCCCCAACCGGCAGATAGCTCCAATTGGTCAGAGGGTTTTTCTTCTACCGTATATTCAATATCAACCGTTCCTCTTTGTGGATTCACCGGCGTATTAATACCTAATGCTTCTGGATTAAAGTAGCCCAGATTAATAATCTCTCTTTGGGAGCGAATAATGTCAGAGCGACTAAATTTTTGTCCGGGACGGGTTCGCAATTCTCGTCGAACGACATGCTCATGGGTACGGTCATTTCCCTTGATGACTACCCGATCTATGGTTGCTTGCGGTCCTTCGAATATCCGCATTTCGAGATCAATAGAATCTCCTACTACAGCTATTTCTACTGGATCGACATTGAAAAACAGGTAGCCATTGTCCATATACAAAGTGCTGACATCCCTGCCTGCCTGGTCAAATCGGAGGCGGTTTTCGAGCAATTCTTCATTATAAACATCCCCCTTGGCAATACCTAACACTTTACTCAGGGTTTCGCTATCATAAATAGAATTTCCTTTCCAGGTAATATTTCTAAAAAAATAACGATTGCCTTCATTTACCGTTAAGTGAATCCTCAAATCTCTATCTTCTTCTCGCCAAATGCTGTCTTTTATTACTCGGGCATCTCTAAAGCCTAGCGTGTTATAATAATTAATCATCAATTCTTTATCTGCCTCATATTCCTTTTGAATGAGCTTGGAGGAAGAGAATAATTTTCGCTTTACTTTAGTGCTTTCAAACTGCTTGATTAATTTTCTAGCTTTTACATTTTTATTGCCGGAAATAGTAATATCCTGAATTTTTATTTTCTGTTTTTTATCAACATCGAATACGAGCTGCACAGCGTTTACTTTGTTAGTATCAATTAATTCGGTCACTTTAACGGTTGCATCCAAATACCCTTTCCCTTTATAATAATTTTCAATCCCAACAGAGGCATTTTTTTTAGTGGCATCCGTTACTATTCCTCCTTTCAGTAAAAAGCTATTGACTACTTCATTGAGGTCATCATGGCGAGATTTTTTTACGCCTTTATAAGAATAGGTAGATAGGCGGGGTCGCTCTAAAACGGCTATTTCTAAAAAAATAATTTCTCCAATCGCTTTGGTCGCATAAATTCTTACATCGGTAAACAGGCGAAGTTTCCATAGGGCTTTTATAGCCGTGCTAATTCGCGGACCTGGAATGCGCAATTTATCGCCGACCTTTAGTCCTGCAATAGATTTTAGTGCATTGGCATCACTAAAATTATTTCCCTTGACCTCAATGCCACCAATTTCATAATCAGCCGGTTTGGAATAATCTATATCGGGAATGCTATCTGCCACCTGAGCAGTAACATCAGCAATGATAAAAAAAGAAAATACCAATAGGATAAAATGCAGTTGTCTTTTCATGAACATTCAGGCACTTATTTTGAAAAAGCATTTACTAGGAAGAGCGTTTAGAGATGTTAGCAATGGAATTGGGTATCTTCTCCTTGTTTAATTTCATCATCTATTACCCTTTGAGTTCGCAAAGTTCGCAAATTTTGGTAATTGAACGTATAGTTTTCTAGTTTCGTGGTTAATTAAAGCTTTTCTTAACATTATTTAACATGGAAAAGTCTGGCATTTGGGCAAAATTAGAAGATTTTTGAATCTCCTAGCTTTCAAGTGGTTTTGAATCCCCGCTTTTTAAATATTTTTGTAGTTTCCTATTTCACCTAATATTTTTAATAAATGAAATTGCGTTGCATATCTAATAGTATCCGAATTCGAATCCGAAAATCTGAATTACAATCGCTTGATAATGAAAGAATTGTGAAAGAAACAATTGCCTTTGGTAATGGAGTAGTCTTTACCTATTCCTTAGAAATTGATGAAAATATTAATCACGTGACAGCTACTTTTCTCAATCATCAATTGGCCGTTCGGCTACCACTAGCAACTGCAAATAACTGGATAAACTCTGATGAAATTGGAATAGAAGCAAGTAATACCCTAAATAATGGAGAACAGTTGCATTTGTTAGTCGAAAAAGATTTTCCCTGTACTGACAGACCAGAGGAAGACAAATCAGATACTTTTTGGGAATTGACTTCCAAAAAACCAGATGCTTGTTAAGTTTTAAGCTTTTTCCATTAAAACAAAGCTATGATTTTTTCCGCGATACTGATTGTATAATACTACTCGTTGATAACGATTTGGAGAAAGGTCATTTAGGCGCAGCACATTGGGAATTTGTTGAGCCTTTAAAATTTGGGCGGCTGTCCAAAAGCCAAAAGCAGAAGCAGTATTATACTCCCCGCAAAGGTGCTTATAATAGGCTTGCGGTATGTTTTTAAAAATTCCATTTTGGAGCCGCTGATAAAAATGGTCGAATTCTATATCGCCATTATTTCCCAATAGCACCAGATCAATATCTTGAAGAATCAAACCATTCTTTTTCAAAAATAGGACCAAGCGTTCTGCTAAATGTTGTTGTGCTAATTGGCCAATAATCTCGACATCCCCAAGTCGGGCATAAGTAGTGGATTGCTGCTGTTCGGATAATAGAAAAAACTGCGCTCCTTCGCTAAATATCGTCCCTTTTGATCGGCAGTCCAACAGCTCTAAAGTATTCGGTTTTTCTGTCTTGATATGATGAATAAGCTGGAATAATCTTGTGGTGTGGTCACCCAATTCTTCAATGCCTCCTACCAAGACAGATATTTTGCTGTCCGAATTTTGTGCAGCTTCTTTAAATAGAAGCAAAGCATCTATCAAGGCTGATTCGAACGAAACAGCGCCGTGAACATAAGTGAGATTATACGATGGGCATTTTAGTCCTAGTGCGATTTGCGCTCCTACGGTATTATGAGTAGATTGGATAAAGGCAGTAGGTGTCAGATGCTGTTCATCATTATCTAAAATGCTTTCTAAAAATTTTTCCGAATCCCGTACGCAACCCATCCCCGATCCCGTTAAGATCGCATCGGGCTGAACTACCCCAGCCTCTTTCATAGCAATTGTAGCAGCTACCACCCCCATTTTAACGCCTTTTGCCATCCTTCGACTAACAGAGCGGCTGATATAATCTTTATAATTAGGAGGCACAATTGATAAAATATTCGCATTTTGAAGGATCGCTTCTTCTAAAAATGCTGCATTATTAAAAGTTTTTTGGGCAGAAATACAACCAACTCCATTAATATAACAAGGCTTCATTTTTACGCTTTTGAAAAAATAAGGGTGGAACAGTTTCCTCCAAAACCAAAGGAGTTGGACAGCACATATTCAAGGGCTTGTTTTTTGCTTTGGGTGACAGGAATAATTTCCAAACCTTCAATGGGAGTTTGAAAATTTAAATTTGGAAAAATGGTTTGATGCTTTAAAGCAAGCACACAATAGACGGCTTCTATTGCCCCAGCTGCCGCCAAAGTATGACCGGTAAAAGCTTTCGTAGAGCTAATAGGGGGCAAGTTTTTACCAAAAACACGTTGAATAGCCCTCCCTTCTGATAGGTCATTATTAGGCGTAGCGGTGCCATGTGCATTGATATAATCTACTACGGAAGGGGCAATGCCTGCTGTATGAAGTGCTTTTTGCATAGCCAGCGCTGCTCCATCTCCATAGTCAGAAGAAGCTGTTTGGTGATAAGCATCATTGGCATTACCATAGCCCATCAAGCGGGCCAACACCGTCTTTTTGTGTTTTTTAATAATGTCAGCTGATTCTAGTACCAAAAAAGCGGCGGCTTCTCCCAGATTAAGCCCCTTTCTGTTTTCGTCAAACGGTTGGCAATCAGCATCTGACAAAATCATCAAGGATTTAAAGCCATTGATGGTAAATTTTGACAGACAATCAGAGCCGCCCACCACTACTCGATCCAAAAAACCTGCCTTAATCAATCTTGCTCCCAGCATAATGGAATTGGCGGAAGAAGAACAGGCAGTACTGATCGTTGTAATATGATCTGTAATGCCTAATTGAGCTGCTATTTTTTGCGTAGAGTCACCAGCAGGATGGCTAGCTATAAAATGGCGATTCGTCGAGGAGCTGAGGTAATCGTAATAATATCGTTCGGTTTGATCCATTCCACCAACACTTGTGGCCGAAATAAGCCCCGTTTTATAGGTTTTAATATCGCCGATATTTGCATTTTGGACGGCTTCTTTGGCTGCTATCATACCCAATAAAGCAGTGCGAGAATAGCTATTGGGGGCCGATAGTTGGAGTTGAGTAATGAGCGCATCATTGGTTATTTTGATCTCTCCTACTTTGAGCGCATTTTTATGGTGCGTTTTTATATTGGACAGAACAGAAATACCACTTTTAGCCTGCTTCAGAGCAGTAAAATTCTCTTGTACATTTTTCCCAATAGAAGAAATAATGCCCATGCCCGTTATAGCAATACCCTTAGTCGCTGGTTTATTGGTGTGTTCGATAACTTTACTCAGTATTTACTTTGTTCTGTTCTTTGCAATATAGTCTGCCATTATTTGAATAGACTTAAAGATCGCCCGTCCTTTTTTAGGGTCGGTTATTTTGATGCCATAATCTTTATCTAGCATGACAATCAACTCTAATGCATCAATAGAGTCCAGGCCTAGCCCCTCTCCAAATAATACATCGTTGTCTTCAATTTCGTCCACTTCTATATCTTCCAAATTTAATTGTTCGATGATTTTTTCTTTTAATTCCAGTTTTAATGCTTCCATTAATCTACTTTATATAAATAATTAATATTTTCTGCCGTATGTGGTATCGTTCCTTTTTCTGCAACCAGATATAAAAACGCTTCGTAGTCATTTTCGTCATAATCTACCCAGCCGCAAAGTACGCTATTTTCTTTTTGATTATGAATAAGTGCCGTAGCATATTTTTCTAAAAAACCAGCATTGAAAGCATCGAATATAAAAAAAGCATTTTCGCTGTAAAGCTGATGCCGAATACAGATTTCTCCTATTCCAATATTAGGAAGTGTATAAACAAAAACTGCAGGGCTGGGAAACCAAGCGTCTTCATTTGCTATGGAAGCCTGATGTTTTCTATCTGTATCCAAACTAGAGGCCCGATTGGATAGTACGACAGCTACCTTATTGTCGCCTTCCGGATGCAAGAAACGGCTTTCTTTAAACAAAAACTCTGCTCCTAAAAAAACTAGTTTGCTGAGCCGGTCCATTTTAAAGAATTTGGGATATTTCAATAGCCGGTCTTTATATATTTTTTTTGCAAATTGGGCAAAAGGTAAAGCTGGGTCTTCTTTTAATAGCAATTTTCTATTAAAAAAAATCTCGTTATTTACAATATGGCAAGAGGCTGCTATGTAAAGGTTCTTTTTCACGTTTTTTGGCTTAAACTTTTCTAAAGATAACTGCCGTATTACAACCTCCAAAACCTGAGGCAGTTTTTAAAAAGGTATGCAACCCCTCAGGTTTTTCTGCTGTTTTTTCGATAACATTAACTGCTTGCGATACGCCCAATTCTTCAAAGCCTATGGATTCATACAAGGTATTATTGTGCATGGAATGAAGCCCCACAATGGCTTCTAGCAAGCCAGAAGCCCCCAATGTATGTCCATAATAACCCTTTAAACTATTTAAAGGTACGGACTCTAAGCCCATTCTATTCATAGCAATAGCTTCCATTTCGTCATTAAAAGAGGTAGCCGTGCCGTGAGCAGAAATATAATCAATGTCATTAGCAATAACATTTGCCTCTTTAAAAGCCGAATGGATGCTTCTATACAGTCCCTCACCTGTGCGGGAAGGGCCGGAAATGTGGTTGGCATCATTACAAGAACCATCACCCAATATTTCTACTGCCCGATCGCTTAGGAAGGTTTTATCTGCCGTCACCAAAACAGCCGCTGCTGCCTCGCCGATAGTAATGCCCGCCCTGTTTTTTGAAAAGGGTTTGCAAGGAGCTTTACTAATTGCCTGAAACGAATAAAATCCCGAAAGAATAAAACCCGTCACTAAATCACCACTAATTATAAACACATGCTCATAGGCTCCGTTTTGGATGAGTCTTTTAGCAATAGCAACGGAAAGAATGCCCGAAACACAAGCATTAGAAACTATAATTGGCTGATTTTTAAACCCAAAAAAGGTTTGAATTTTCTTTCCCAATTCCGAAAGATACGCACGCGCTTTGGGAAAGGGCGAGTTGTTGGATAGCGCATCTATATTGCCTTTAGTAGTAGATATAATTAGGGCCGTTTTATTAGACCGTAGTAGTCTAACATCTATGATGATTTTTTTTAAGGATAAAATCATCAATCTTTCCAAACGCGTATAATTGGCTACTTTTCCTTCTTTTTCAAAATAAGCATCTATTGTGTTCGTATTGATAATGGAAGCATAAAAAGGATTGGGAAGGATGGTTTTATCTACATATTGTTTGATCCCAGAAAGACCTTTGGAAATTTGGGCAATATTGGATAAGCTATCAAACCCTAGGGGTGAAATGATATTATCCTGAGCTATATAAACTTTTTTCTCCATTCTTTATAAAAGGGTGGAAAAATCAAAGATAATTCCCCGTTTTTGTCCACAAAAACCTGAACCGTTTCGCCCGTGCAAACCACCATTCCTTCAGGATTATAAATGGCATACTTAAAGATCAATTTTGCAGCTAAGGAATCTACAAAAGTAGTTTTTATTTTGGCAATATCCCCGTATTTCAAGGGCAACTTATGCTCGCAGCAGGACTTGACAATGGGGATAGCATAGCCACTTTTTTTAACCTCCAAGTAAGAAATGCCGTATTTTTTCCCAAAGGCCTCCCTGCCATCCTCGAAATAGGTGATGTAATGCCCATGCCAGACTATGCCGAGCGGATCTGTTTCGTTAAACCGTACCCTGATATTAGTTTCACAACTCAGACTGTTTGCCTTAGCATTAGACCGCTTTTTGTTTTTTATCATAATAAACAGAAATGCTGATGGTAACGATAAAAAAGAACAATAGTAAACACAATTCTGGAAAAATTGCTGTCCATCCATTCTTTCGCAAAAGTACATCATAAAAAGCCATCAAACCCCAGTTCATAGGGGAAATATTGGAAAGCCATTGCATTAATTTCGGCATTAAAAAAACAGGCACCCAAATCCCTCCAATCGCAGCCAAAATTACTACGGAAGTTGCGCCAAAAGGAGCTGCTTGTTCGGGCGTGGTGGCTACCGTACCCAACAATATGCCAAAACCTATCGCAGCAAGACCAGAAAATAGCGCAATGGAAAACAAAGGGATAAGAGCATGATCGCTAATGGTCAGCGCAGGAAGCCCCAGAAAGGGAAATAAAAAGGCTCCCAAAGCAAGCATTAAGGAAAATTGAAGTGTACAAACAACCAAATATGTAATAATTTTACCACCTAAAATAGTTAAATAAGAAACGGGATTCGTGTATAATCGAATGGATGTTCCCTGATTTTTTTCTTTAACAATGTTAATAGACAAAGGTATAACTATAAAGAAAATGGCGAAGAGTGTCCAGGCAGGAACATTGTGTTGAGTAGAATTGGGAATAACTTCCCGATTGCCTTTTTGAAGGTGAACTTCTCTGAAACTAATAAAACTATTGTCTTCAAAAAAAACTACTTCTTCGTCGCCCAATTCTTTTTGAAAAGCAGCATAAATAGATTGGGTTTCAATTTTTGAAACCATTTTGTCAATGCTGCTCGTAATGGCATTTTTAAACGATTTTTGGGTAGCGGGATCGAAATAAAGCTTAATTTCTTTTGGGCTAATTGTTGGGGGGAGGTCTTTACTAATTTCAGAAGGGCTTTCTGCCTCCACCCCAAATTCACTCAATATTCGGCTGACATTTTGCGAAACTTTTTTTTTAAGTTAGCAGACAGATCCGTTGGAATAACAACTGCCAATTGGTAGGCTCCATTAAAAACGGCTTCTTGGGCCATTGCTTCTGTTAGTTCCACTCCCTCTTGTTGGGTAATGGCTTCAAAAATGCCATTTTGGTTAAAATTGTCTCGAATTTCTTTAGCCAACTCCCCTTTGTCCAAATCTACCAACAACACAGGAATTCGAGTGCTATCAATAGTCCTAAAGGACCCATCTTGAATGATCGTCACCGTAATAATCAGCAGTAAAGGCATCACAAACAAGATAATTAAACCGCCGGGGTCTCTAGAGAGTAGCAGCATTTCTTTGTAAGTGGTGTGTAATAATTTATACATAATCTCGCAATGCTTTACCGGTCAGTTCAACAAATACCTCTTCCAGATTATTAGCTCGATCTGTTTGTCGAATCAAGTCTTTTGGTCTGCCTTTGAGCAGCAGCTCTCCATGGTCAATAATAGCAATATCTGTGCAAAAACCTTGAGCTTCATTAATGTGATGAGAGGTATAAACAATGGTCGTTCCATTTTGATTAATGGCTTTTAAGTAGGCAATAATAACATTTTTCGACTGTACATCCACCCCAACCGTTGGTTCATCTAAAAAAAGTATTTCGGGACGATGCAAGATTCCCGCAATTAGATTAACCCGCCGCTTCATTCCTCCCGAAAAAGTATTGATTTTTTTATCAGTAAATCGCTCCAGTCCTAGCTCCTTCAAAGCTGTCTTAACTTTTATTTTTAAATCCCCGCCCTTCAAACCATACATACTTCCAAAATAAATCAAATTCTCGTAAGCTGTAAGCGTGGGATACAAGGCGTACTCCTGGGGCACTATTCCAATCAGTTGTTGTATTTCCCCTCTATTGGATCGAAAGGATAAACCTTTGACATGGATGCTACCGGAGCTGGGCTTTAATAACCCACAAAGCATGGAAATTAAAGTGGTTTTGCCTGCGCCATTGGGGCCCAGCAATCCAAATATCTCTCCATTAATTATGTCGAGGTGGAGGTTCTTTACAGCGAAAAAATCTGTGCCTTTATAAGTTTTGAATAACCCCTTGATTTGAATAATTGCATTAGCCATTATCGCAATATTACTCTTTCTAGCCGTTTAATTCAAAACTTTACTGTGTTCAAAATATGCTCCAGGTATTGCATCAAGTCTCGTTTCTCTTTACCGGGGGCAAAAACGAAGCCATCCAAAAGATACAATTCATTATTGGTTGGATGGTGCACTAAATAACTAATAAAAGGACCGCCCATAAAATCATTATTCAATTCCCATATCCCTCTTGCCTCTACGGCATAAAAATTATCAAATTGAATAGGCTTAACAAACATGGGCAAGTCCTGGTCGTTTATTTGCATAAAAGAACCCGGAATATCCGAGGAGATGTATTTTTTGGTAAGTGAATCCCGCAAAGATTTAAAACCGTCATAGTTTAATTGCGACTGCTTCGTGTAGGGAAGTTTGTGCAATAAAATATTGCTGCTTAGTTCTTTCGTTATTTTTCGTATCCACATGGTGTTAGAATCATCCATTGCTACAAAATAATCCATAGGCACTTTCATCTTTATACCCATTGATTCGGTGACATCAATTTCTGCTTTCCTACTTTCCCCTCCGGCATAGACGGTTGCTTCAATTAATTTACCGTCCACTTCCCTGATTCTTCTAGTAATCGTCGCATAATTATTTTTGATATTATTAATCAATGATTGTGGGCTAGTACCGTACATATAAACGATTAGTTGTCCACTTGCCCATTTGTCCATTTTTTGTAGATTGCCATACCCTTTTTCTTCTCGGGCCGACCGAAGCCTTTCTGACCCCACATCTTCTTGCATTAGTGTTGCCGTAGGAGAGGATTGATCGTCCATATTCGCCAAGTAAACATAGGTGCGCAATTCCCGACGAATTGGGTCCCGTTCTAGGTCGGTCGGTGTAAAATGTTTAAGATCAAAAATGGGTTCTGGCTGAGGTAGAATCAGGTAAGCAGAGGAAAAATAAAATCGAAAGGTATCTCCCACTTCGCCTTCCCAAATATCTTTATCCGCCACCACCACCAAATGATTGGCCTTGCCAAAAGCAGTGGGCTTCGCCGATAATCTACTTCTAGCTTCGCTGGTACAACCCACAAGTACAACAGCAAGCGCAAAAATAAAAAGCAAGCAATGGAAAATATTTATTTTTTGTAAAATCTTCATATGCGTAATTAAGTAAAACAAGTAGCCAATACAAGAGGCGCTAGCCATGTTGAAAGGGTAACAATAATTTAAGTTTTCTGTACAGGGCAACAGCTCAATTATATAATATCAGATGCTTCATTCTTCTTTTTTGGTGCAATACAAAAACACCTAAAGCCTTCTTTTGGTTTTTTGATTTCGCGGGTGAAAATTTAGAATAGTTGTTCTTAAGTATTCGGTATCCAAATGCGTATAAATTTCTGTTGTAATAATGGATTCATGTCCCAACATATCCTGAACGGCTTTCAAATTTGCACCACCTTCTACTAAATGGGTGGCAAAAGAATGTCGAAAAGTATGTGGACTTACATTTTTTTGAATGCTGGCCAATTCAGCGGCCTCCTTGACAACATTAAAGATCATGACCCGACTGAGTTTTTTGCCTCGCCGATTCAAAAATAGAAAGTTTTCATGGTCTTTATGAATATTTTTTTGCTGATTTCTGACCCCGGCAAGATAAAAAATAATATGTTTGATCGCTGTTTCTCCAATTGGGACAATCCGCTCCTTATTGCTTTTCCCAATGATTTTTATAAAACCAGCTTTTGCATAAAAATTAGAAAGGCGTAAATTCGTCAACTCGCTCACCCTCAACCCACAGGCATATAGCGTCTCTAACATTGCTCGATTTCTAAGCCCATGTGCCTGACTTAAATCTATGGTACTCAACATCGACTGGATCTCTTCGTAAGAGAGTACTTCTGGTATTTTGCGCTTTAACCGAGGGCTTTCCAGTACTGCGCTCGGGTCTTTATCAATCAAGTCCTCTATCAACAAATACTTAAAAAAAGCGCGCAATCCTGAAACGATTCTTGCCTGCGTATTAAGCCCTAGCCCCAATTGGTTAATCCATAAGATAAAAGTCTGTAAATGAGCGCTTTCCAATTCTCTGATCTCGATTTCAATAGCATGTATTTTAAAATAGTCTGCCAGTTTACCTACATCCCTCAAATAGCTTTCGACAGAATTCTTGGAAAGCGATCTTTCCAATCGTAAATAGGCTTTAAAACCTTTTAACAAGGGATTCCAATTCATGTGTTTATAGAAACTTGGATAGTTGATTAAAACTACGTACTTTTAGCCAGGTTGTAGTAAAACAACAGGATTAACTATGAGAACAGCTTTATTTTGGGGCATTTTGTCCTTTTTAATTTGGTCCGCACTCGCCCGTTATGTTTATGTTTGCCAAATTAAGCATCATTGCGGGCAAAAAGAAGTAGTTGAAGAAAATTCCCGCCCTTTTTCCCTTGCGTTAACGGATGGCGACTCCATTATCCTTGAAGGGTACGAGCAATTTGCTTTTGATAAAGGAAGTGCCGCACCAGATTTAACTCCCAATAATCAGGAGTTTCTGGACACTGTTGCTGATTATATAAAAAATCATCCGGAAAAAAACCTAACCATAACTGGATTATTTAGAGCTTCTGAAAAGGGAATCCAATCGGGAATTTTTGAAAACCTGGGCCTGGCCAGAGCAAATATATTGCGTAATCTTTTAATAGAAAGGAGCATTGATGTCAGTAGAATTTCTTTAGATCATACCATTATCTCCGATGAGAATTTGCTGTCCCCTGCTACATTTGAGCTATTTAGTTCAAGTCCGACAGAATTTGGGGAAGAAAGCGCCTTAGTTAAAGCTCAGTTTCGCTTTGACAATATGACTTTCTCTGATGCTAACTTCGAATTTAATTCAGCTATTTTTAAGCCTGGAACTGCTTTCCTGACCTGGGCGGATTCTATTCAGACTTATTTTACTATTGAAAAAGATAAATCCCTGAGCATTATTGGACACACGGATAATATTGGAACGGAACTATACAATCAAGACTTGGGGTTAAGGCGCGCGCAATCTGCAAAGGTTTTTTTGGAAAACAAAGGGATTATTGTTCCTATAAAAATAGCCACAAGGGGAGAGCGAGAACCCATTGCTACCAATGATACAAACGAAGGCCGACAGAAAAATCGAAGGGTCAATTTTATTATTGAATAATCAAACGCAAGCTATATGGAATCCATTAAACACTTTTTTGCCCAGTTATTCACCCAACTAAGCGTTGAAGATAGTTGGGTAGTGTTGGGAATGCTTTTGGGTGCTTTTTTAATAGGTTTAATAACGACCTATTTTATGTATAGAAGTCGAATCAAAGCACTAGAAGAGGCTTTAAAGAAAAATGAAAAAGCGACCACTCTTGTCAAAACCCAACTGGGTACCCTTCAAGAACAACACGCTTTACAAGAGGCGGATTTGAAAAAATCAAATTTGGAATTAGAAGAAAAAAGAGAAAGTGTCGAAGCACTGGAAGCAGAAAAGCGACAGCTAAATTCCAGATTGGGAACAACCCTTGCAGACCTGGATAAGTCCAAAGAAGAACTTCGAGAGGCAACCGGTCGAATGGAAGATTTGAATGACCAAATTCTGGGGTTAAGGACCAAAAATGCCCAACTAAGTGCAGAATTGGAACAACGGGTTGCTTCTATTACTAAGTATGCAGTAGGGCAAACCTCTACCGCTACTATCCAGCAATTGGAGGAAAAAATTGCTGCACTCAACCAAGAGAAGGCAAGTTTAATAGATCAACTCAAAACGGCAAATAGTTCTGTCACTGGATACGAGGCACTAGAAATGAGAATAGCAGAATTAGAAGCAGAAAACAGCAAATTAGAGGATTTGCTGGCAGAAGTCAATCAATTAGAAGGAGGAAATGAAGTTTTATCTTCTACCATCACTTCTTTAATTCAGGATAATGAACGACTCAAAGAACAACTGGAAGAACTACCGCAATATGAGGAAGGTAATAGCGCACTCGGCAGAAGCATCCACACTTTAGTAGAAGAAAACGAGCAGCTAAGAGAACAAGCAGAAGCCGTCATTCAATATGAAACAGGTAACGAAATACTAAATACCACTATCGCTCAATTAATCGAGCAAAACGAAAAACTGGAAAATGAGCTTTCCAATGCTAAAGACCACCAAGTGGAATGGGAAGTGGAAGTACCGGAAGAAAAAGACGTGGAAGAAATGGATGTAGAAGAAGCAAAAGCCCAAATTGTAGCAGCTATTGGAACCCAAATCAAAACAGCTACCCCTGCCGAACGAGATGACCTGAAGCAGATCAACGGAATCGGTCCCTTTATTGAAGAAAAGTTGAACGAACTGGGCATTTATACTTTTGAACAAATAAGCCAATTGAATGATCATCTGGTGGAAACTTTGACAACCGCCATAGAATTTTTTCCTGGTAGGATTGACAGAGATGATTGGGTAGGGCAAGCAGACCGCTTATTTTATACAAAAGGAAGTAGTCCTCAAGAAATGACTACTATAACAGCTACACCGGTCAGCGTAGGAAAAGAAACCATCGTTAAAACCAAAACTGTGGCTAAAAAGACAACATCTATAAAATCTGATGATTTAAAAAAAATAGAAGGGATCGGCCCTAAGATTGCTCAATTATTGAACGATGCCGGGATCCATACTTTTGCAAAACTAGCGAAAACATCCACAGACCAAATCAGCAAAATTTTACTGGAAGCTGGTAGCCGATATAAAATGCATGACCCGACTACTTGGCCAGAACAAGCAAAAATTGCCGCTGCTGGAGACTGGGAAAAATTAAAAGAATTGCAAGATTATCTAGATGGAGGACGGGATGTCGCAAAGGGATAGTTCTTCACCTCCTAAGAACTATCCTTCCAAAGCAGCAGCTCCTCCTACGATTTCTGATAGCTCTTTAGTAATTGCTTCCTGACGGGCTTTATTATAGGCCAATTTTAATTCCTTAACCAATTCTTCCGCATTCTCGGTGGCGGCATCCATCGCCGTCATTCTGGCTCCATGCTCGGAAGCATGGGTGTCTAGCAAGAATTTCTGAAATTGGGTTTGTAAGATACTAGGAATCAAGTGCTTCAACAAATCTTCCTTATTGGGTTCAAAGATATAATCTGCTCTGTGTTTTTTCTTTTTACCATCTTTTACCTCTAATCTCGCAATGGGTAAAAATTGCACATTCTCAGGATACTGTACTGCTGCATTTCTAAAACGAGCATAAACAACATCCACTGCGTCGAACTCTTTTGCTTCAAAAGCATCCATGATCCTTTGAGAAACCTTTATCACATTATCAAAACTCAAGTCATCAAATAAAGCCACATGGTCGTCAATAATGGTACAGTCTTTATAATTCTTTTTAAAATAAGCAAAGCCTTTTTTTCCAATGGGGAAAATGGTTAGTTTTCCAGTTGCTTTTTGAACAGTATACTTTTCTTTGATTGTCGCTACAGCTGCCTTTATTACATTGGAATTAAATGCGCCGCACAAACCTTTATTAGAAGTAACAACCACTATACAAGCATTTTCTATGGGCCGCTCTTCGCCAAAAGAGGTATGGGCATCTCCTTCCAGATTGGATAAAATGTTTACCAACATCTCATTTAATTTGTTGGCATAAGGACGCAGTTGGGTGATAGCTGTTTGTGCTCTGCGCAATTTGGAAGCAGCAACCATTTTCATGGCCTTGGTGATCTGCTGCGTATTCTTCACGGATTTAATCCGTCCCCTAACTTCTTTAAGATTTGCCATTTGTGATTATTTAAATCTTGCCGTTAGGTCTGCTGCCAAATCTTCTACGGCTTTGATTGCGTCTTCTGTCAGTTTGCCCCCTTTAAAATCCGCAAGGGCTTCGGGATGCTTCTGTTCCAAAGAAGTCAGGAATTGCTCCTCGAATTCTTTTACTTTATCAACCGGAACATCCTTTAATAAGCCTTTTGTCCCCAAATAAATAATGGCCACTTGCTTTTCTACAGGAACCGGCGAATATTGAGGTTGTTTTAAAACTTCCACGTTCCGCTTTCCTTTTTCCAGCGTAGCCATCGTTGCTGCATCTAGGTCAGAGCCAAATTTTGAGAAAGCCTCCAATTCTCTATATTGCGCCTGGTCTAGCTTCAAAGTGCCAGCTACTTTTTTCATAGACTTGATCTGAGCAGAACCACCTACCCGCGATACAGATATACCCACATTAATAGCTGGACGAACGCCAGCATTAAATAGATTGGTTTCTAGAAATATCTGTCCATCCGTAATTGAAATTACATTAGTGGGAATATAGGCCGAAACGTCCCCCGCCTGCGTTTCAATAATTGGGAGTGCTGTCAACGAGCCACCGCCTTTTACGATCCCTGCCTTTTTCAAAGATGCTGGCAAGTCGTTCATGTTTTTAGCAATATCATCGTCATCAATAATCTTCGCTGCACGTTCCAATAAACGAGAATGTAAGTAGAATACATCTCCTGGATAAGCCTCTCGTCCTGGAGGGCGCCGTAGTAGAAGCGATACCTCTCGATAAGCCACCGCCTGCTTAGATAAATCGTCATAAACTATCAAAGCTGGTCGGCCTGTATCTCTAAAAAATTCTCCAATCGCTGCGCCTGCGAATGGTGCATAAAATTGAAGTGGAGCAGGCTCGGAAGCAGAGGCAGAAACGATCACCGTATAGTCCATAGCTCCATTCTCCTCCAAAGTCCTTGCTACTTGGGCCACCGTAGAGGCTTTTTGGCCAGAGGCGACATATATGCAATAAACAGGCTCTCCTCTATCGTAAAATTCTTTCTGGTTGATAATGGTATCAATGGCAATAGCTGTTTTTCCAATCTGGCGATCTCCGATAATCAATTCCCGCTGTCCCCTCCCAATTGGAATCATGGCATCAATCGCCTTAATTCCCGTTTGCAAAGGTTCACTTACTGGTTGGCGATAAATTACACCTGGTGCTTTTCTTTCTAAAGGAATTTCATATCTTTTACCCGTAATTGGGCCTTTGCCGTCAATGGGTTGGCCTAAAGTATTAACTACTCGTCCAACAAACCCTTCTCCAACATCAATAGAGGCAATCCGCCCAGTTCTGCGAACCGTCGAGCCTTCTTTGATGCCATCCCCCGCACCCATTAATACAACACCCACATTATCTTCTTCCAGGTTTAGTACAATTGCCTGAACGCCATTTTCAAATTCGACCAACTCGCCTGCCTGGGCAGAATTAAGTCCATAAACGCGCGCAATACCATCTCCAATTTGGAGTACCGTTCCTACTTCCTCCAACTCCGCCATTGTTTTAAAACCAGATAATTGTTGCTTAAGTATTGCAGATATTTCGTCAGGTTTTACATCAACCATATCTTAATTTAGTTTATATTATTTAAATTATATAAATCTGAACAGGACGGGTTGTCAGCCCGTCTTACGATGAACAACCTCTCTACAGGCTGTTTACGTATTGATTGCTAGAAAATTCTTTTTTTAGTTGGTCCAGCTTGTGCGCCACGCTAGCATCGTATAATTTATCATCAAATTCGATTACAAAACCGCCAATTAAATCAGGGTCAACCGTCGTCTGGATTTCGATATTTTGGTCCGTGGCACTGCTACTTTGCAATTGCTTTTTGATCGCCTCCAAAGAAGCTGCCTCCAAAGGAACGGCTGTCGTTAGCTTTACCGTAGAAATGTGCTTCAAGGTTTTGTATTGAACGACAAATTCATCGGCAATATCATCCAGATAACTTTCTCTGCCTTTTTTTAAAATAATATCAATAAAAGACAGAGTTAGTTTATCAAATTTGCCTTCAAAAATCTCTTTGATGATCGTTCTTTTCTTATCAGGATTGACGATGGGGCTTTTTAATAATAAATAAAAATCTCTCTGGTTTGTCGCTTTTTGAAAAGCTTGAATGTCTTCCATGATACGCTCCAACTTGCCTTGTTCTTGCGATAGGTCTAGTAAGGATTTGGCGTATCTCGATGCTATTCTAGTTACTGACATTTTTTGGTGATTGATTATTTGGTAATTAAGTGATTTGCTAAACAATCCGTCACTTAACCACCCATCACTAATTCATTTTAATTTCATCTACCAATTTATCTACGAAAGATACTTGGTTGGCATTGTCTTTTAGTTCTTTTCGAATCACTTTCTCAGCAATATTTAAAGCCATTTTGTCCCACCTCATTTTTCACTTCCATTAAGGCCGCTTTCTTTTGATTTTCAATTTCTTGCTTAGCGGTGGTGACAATTCTTTGTGCCTCTTCTTTGGCCTTCACTTTTGCCTCTTTGATAATGGTATCTTTCGCTGCTTTTGCCTCTTTCATAATTGCTGCCCTTTCCGCCTGTGCCTCTTTTAGCAGTTCTTCATTTTTGGCGTGTAAAGCGGTCATTTCTTCTTTGGCTTTTTTTGCTTCATCCAAGGCGTCTTGGATGTCTTCTTCTCGCTTCTTTAAAGCATCTTTAATTGGGCCAAAAGCATATTTTCCAATAATTAACCAAAACAACAGAAAAATAATAGAAGTCCAAAATAACAAACCAAAACTAGGTCGAATCGGAGAAAAATCAGCGAGGAATAATATATCCATTATATCTTAATTTTTTTTCTATAAAAATTCGTTCAAATATGCCTTGCTTTAAAAAGGATTGACCCGAAACCAACCGTTCCGTAGCCAATCCATTTTTCTTAGGCTACCAGGAAAGATACCACGATTGCGATAAGCGCAGCACCTTCAACCAGTGCAGCCATCAAGATCATGTTAGAGCGAATATCTCCAACAGCTTCCGGCTGACGAGCGATAGCTTCCATAGCTTTAGCCCCAACATTACCAATGCCAATGCCGGCACCAATAACGGCTAAACCCATTCCTATTGCGGCAATTGAACCACCCATAGTTTGAAAATTTTATGATGAAAAAATTTGTTTTCTCCTAAAACCTGCCTCCGCTAATGATGCGCTTCTTCTGTAGCTGCACCGATATAAGAAGCGGTCAAAATAGTAAATACAAACGCTTGGATAAAGGCGACTAATAACTCAATCGCCATCATAAATATAGTCAATAAAGTAGAGCCAACCGCTGTCCCCAACGATGCCCCAACCAACTCACCTGAGCGACCAAATACAAAAATCAACCCCACGAAAATGGCAACCACCATGTGTCCTGCTGTAATATTGGCAAACAAACGCAGCATCAAGGTCAAAGGCTTAATAAACAAGCCCAAAATTTCTACGGGAGTCATAATCAACACTTTCAAAAACACAGGCACACCTGGCATCCAGAGCGTATGCTCCCAATAATGTTTATTGCCGTTAATATTGGTA
>CBDCUO010000020.1:0-129379 GCA_965222705.1 Saprospiraceae bacterium
ATCACCCCAAAGTGATTGACGCCTGCGCCGCTAATGGGGTGGTCATCGAACTAAACGCCAATCCCTACCGTTTGGATCTGGACTGGGCCTGGATTCCCTATGCTTTGGAAAAGGAGGTCAGAATTTCTATCAATCCAGATGCTCATAGTACCACAGGGATTCGAGATATTCACTTTGGCCTGATGGCGGCAAGAAAAGGTAGGTTGACCAAAGAGATGTGCCTAAATACTTTAAGTGTAAAAGCATTTGCAAACAGCCTATCTAAATAGGAGGTATTTTACTTTCATAACAAAACAAGTTGACCCTTTAGACAGTTAAACAGTATAAAATAATTTTTATGAAAAAACTTAGCAACATAATAATCCTACTTGCCTTATCATTAATAACGACTTCTACCATTTTCGGGCAGCGACAACGCCCCCAAATTGACTCTTCTCTGATCATGGATTTCGAAAAATATAATCCGGTTTCTACCTTAGTCGTTCCCGAAAATCCAGTCACGAGAGCCAAGTTTCGCTTTGTGGATATTCATAGCCACCATTGGCGGATGCAAGATGTTTCTTATCTAGATAAGGTATTTGCAGAAATGGACTCCCTCAATATGGGTGCAATTGTCAATCTAAGCGGGCGGGGTGGTGCGCGCCTGAAAGCCATGATGGACATTGTCAACCAACATCCACAAAAAGAGCGATTCATCGTTTTTACCAATATCCAATTGCGGAGCATTGATGACCCTGACTGGACAGAAAGTACCGTCAAGCAATTGGAATTTGACGTGCAAAATGGCGCAAGGGGTTTGAAAATTTACAAAAGTCAAGGAATGTCCAATGTGGACTCTGCGGGCAATCGAATCCAAATAGATGATCCGCGAATTGACCCCGTCTGGGCAAAATGTGGCGAATTGGGCATCCCCGTCTTAATCCATTCTGCAGATCCTGCCTCCTTTTGGCAACCCCACGATGAAAAGAATGAGCGCTGGCTGGAATTAAAGCTGCGGCCCAGAAGAAAAAAAGACTCCCAAAAATATACCTTTGAACAAATTATATCTGAACAGCACCATGTTTTTAAAAAACACCCAAATACGACCTTCATCGCTGCCCATATGGGCTGGTATCCCAATGATTTAAAAAAACTAGCGGGTTTTATGGAAGAAATGCCCAATATGAATGTAGGCATCGGTGCGGTCATTGCCGAATTGGGTCGGCAGCCTCGAATGGCTAACTGGTTTTTTGAAAAATACCAAGATCGAATTCTATTTGGAAAAGATGCCTATAATCCCAAAGAATTCCCTACCTACTTCCGCGTGTTGGAAACGGCAGACGAGTATTTTCCTTATTATAAAAAATACCATGCTTATTGGCGGATGTATGGTTTGGATTTGCCAGATGAAATTTTAAAGAAAGTATATTATAAAAACGCCTTGCGTATTATTCCAAATTTGCCCGCATCTTTATTTGAAGAAGATGCAAGCGAAGCAAAAATGAATAAGAAGTAGAACTTTTCAATATGATTTTCAAAAATCGAGAAATAGATCTGGACCACTTACCCAAAATAGAAACAACTGAATTTCAACAGTTAGCCAAAAGTTACCTGCAAGTAAGCTATATTGGCAATGCTATTTTCTTTTTTGTCCTATTGATGGGTATTGGCGTTTTTTCTTTGACCATTGGATCCAGCAGGGGGCAAATGCTTGTCAAGGGACTATTATTGCTCTGGCTGATTTGGGCAGCATTCAGTTTTATTTTAGTAAAAAAGGGTTATGATATAAGGGGCTATATATTAAGGGAAAAAGACATTATTCACCGTCGGGGAGTGATTTTTAAAAGCCTGACAACCATTCCTTTCAATCGAGTTCAACATTGCGAAATCAATCAGGGTCCTATACAGCGTTTGTTCAATTTGCACACTTTGCAAATTTTTACCGCAGGGGGCAGCAATAGCGATTTATCTATCCCTGGTCTATTGGGAGAAACCGCCCAGCAGATCAAGGAATTCATTATTAAAAAAACCGAATTGAAGGAAGCGATAGTCAGTAGTGAGGATCAGGTAGCAGACATTAAGGAAGCACTAGAAAATGATGAATACAGACCTTAGAGAACATTTATTGAGCATTCCTACTCGACAGTCACCTATAGCAATTTTTTTGATTGTGCAGAGTTTGCTAAGGCAGTTGGTTCGTCAGTTTTGGCCAATTTTGCTAGTGGTCCTCCTCAATTATTTCAATTTTCAGGCAAGCAGTCCGCGAGAAGATCAATATCCCTATATGACGACCGTCTTTTTTGCAATTGCGGCCCTATCCACTATCGGTTCTATTATCGCCTATTTCAAGTTTTACTATTACATCAAAGACGATGAATTTATCATCGAAAAAGGCATCTTTCAAAAGACCAAAATCAACCTGCCCTTTGATCGCATTCAGACTATTAATTTTGAGCAAAACCTAATTCACCAAGCCTTCAATGTGGTGCGTTTTGAAGTGGATTCGGCAGGCTCTTCGGGAAAGGAAATTTCCTTGCAAGCAATACGGCGGGAAGATGCGGAATTTATCCGTTCTTATATCTTGGCAGAGAAAGCCAAACAAGTAGCACAAAGCGCGAAAGTTAGCCAGGAGGAAACACCAACGCGCCTAAGTACAGTTGACAAAGGCGAATTATTGATGCAGCATACTCCGAAGGATTTATTCAAAATAGGCGTAAGCGAAAATCATTTAAGAGGCTTGGCGGCCATTCTGGGTTTTGGTTTCTGGATATTGCAGTCTGTTGAAGATTTTATTCCTCAAATGAAAGAAGGAGACAATCCCGTTGATTATTTAGAAAAAGATTTGGGCATTGGCTATATTATTTCTTTCTGGGTATATTTGATACTGGCACTTATCGTATTTTCGATTATTATTTCTTTAATATTAACCGCATTCCGCTACTTTGACCTACAATTTATCCGCACCAAGGTAGGGTTTAAGGTTATCGCTGGTTTATTTACCAAAAGAGAACAATCCGCCAATATTAACAAAATCCAGATTATTCGCTGGCAGGATTCTATTCTAAAAAGGCTGTTTGGCATTTTTCGACTACAATTATACCAGGCTTCCAGTCAAACGGTCAATATCAATCGGTCTATTAGCGTGCCTGGCTGCTATGCCCCCCAAATCAATACCGTCCGTCAAACCTATTTTCCCGAAGAAGTCAATAATGAATATGAAACTCACCGAATCAGCCCTTTGATTATTGGAAGACGCGTTTTGTATTTGGGAGGCATTCCCGCCTCTATCATTGCTTTAGTGGCTTATCTGAATGACACGCCACTCAATGCCATTTGGTCTATCGTTTGGCTGTCCTTTATCTTTTTGACCAGCCGTATTTTTTACCAAAACTGGAAATTTCACTTAAGCAAGGAAGGCTTGCTCACTGAAAATGGTCTCTTAGGCACTAATTTTACTTTATTAAAATGGTATAAAGTTCAATCTGTAAAAATTCGACAAAGTATCTATCAACGCAGAAAACGAGTAGCCGATATTTATTTTTACACTGCAGCCGGAAGCGTCAAAATTCCATACATTCCTTTAGAAAAGGCTTTAGCGATTAAAAATTATGTCTTGTATAAAGTAGAGTCGGACAAAAGAGCCTGGATGTAGCCCTAATTTGGCGGATCTAGCGTTAAAGCCAATGGCACTTGTTCATTGTTTCTTTCTACCAGAATCCGAATGCGATCACCCACTTTATATTTTTCCAATGCCAGAATCAAGTCGTTTTCGTTTTCCACTTTTTCTCCATTAATTCCGACTATAATATCGCCTAGCACCAAACGACCATTTCTATCCCGGTAGGTTGGTTGAATGCCCGCTTTTTCCGCCGCGCTATCATCCACTACATTGATGACTAATACGCCCTCTAAATTCAATCTTTGGGCAATCTGCGGAGAAGCCAGTTCAACCCCCAGAGTAGGTCTTTGCAGCTTGCCATACTCAATGAGGTCAGGGACTACCCATTTGACTACATCTACAGGGATAGAAAAACCAATGCCTGCACTCGCTCCCGAAGGGCTGTATATAGCCGTATTCACACCAATTAAGCGACCGGAGGAATCCAGCAAAGGCCCACCAGAATTACCTGGATTAATCGCCGCATCTGTTTGGATGACATCTTTAATCGGAACCCCAGCTACTGAATTGATCTCTCTACCTAAGGCACTAATAATGCCCGTTGTCAGGGTTTGGTCCAATCCAAAAGGATTGCCAATGGCAAAGACAAATTGTCCCACCTTCAAATCATAAGAAGTTCCGGTCGGTACTGGGTTTAATTTGCTATCAGGCGCATCAATTCTTAACACAGCTAAGTCTTTTTCCGGTGCGACCCCTACCAAACTAGCCGCATAAGAACTCTGGTCTGCCAGCGTAACTGTTGCCCGATCTGCCCCTTTTATCACATGGTAATTGGTGATAATATGCCCATTATAATCCCAAATAAAGCCAGAGCCGCTACCTCGCTGGTACTCCATTTCATTTCGCGTCCAGTAGTCCCTTCGAACATTAGAAGTGGTAATAAAAACAACCGAAGGGGTTGCCTTTTCAAAGAGTGCGATAGTCGCTTTCTCTGCTTCTGTCAAGCCTCTTGGGGGTAAAGCAGCCCTTATAGGAGCCTTCTCTGTGTCCACAATAGTGGGGACGCTTTCGCTAGGTGGCGTTTTTATTTTTGAAATGGCTTGCTGCTCGCCCTTGCTTTTCCAAGCAATACCTGCTATAAATGCTCCTACTACAAGTAGCGCAATAATAATTAATCGGATGAAATTTTTCATAACTAAAAAGTTCATAAATTTTCAAAATGAAAAGATACCATTTTTACAATGCGCTTAAAGGAAAAATGTTGTATCAAAACAAAAATACAGCAGAATTTCTAATCGCTGAAAGCGATTTTTCGATAAAAATTCTTATCATTAGTTTTCCAAACGAAATGAAATGCCTAAATCCTTCCCGAACCTTAATAAAAACTATAAATGGTCTGTCCTTTTTATACTCACCTTCGTCTATGCACTCAATTATTTTGACCGACAACTAATTGTCATCTTGCAAGAGTCCATTAAGAAAGATTTATTGCTTTCAGATACCCAATTGGGTTTGTTGAGTGGCTTGGCCTTTGCAATATTTTATTGCACACTTGGTGTCCCGATTGCCCAACTTGCCGATCGAAGCAATCGTCGCAATATAGTAGCAGGGGCTTTGGCAATTTGGAGCGTTATGACGGCCATTACGGGCTACGCCCAGTCTTTCATTCATATGTTACTGATTCGAGTCGGCGTAGGAGTGGGAGAAGCGGGAGGCTCCCCCCCCTCCCACTCTATCATTTCTGATTATTTCCCTATAGAAAAGCGAGCGACAGCTTTTGCCATTTATTCTACTGGCCTATACTTAGGGCTAACCATGGGGTTTCTATTGGGAGGTTGGTTGGATGAATATTTGGGTTGGCGAAGCACTTTTATTCTTCTTGGTCTTCCGGGCATTTTACTGGCAATTTCACTACTTTTTTTGGTAAAAGAACCGCCTCGGGGTTTATCTGAAAAAACGCCTGTCATTGTTAAAAACCGTAAAATAAAAGAAGTTTTCCAATTTTTAATAAGCCGAAAAACCTTTATTTACATCTCTTGTGCAGGTGCTATACATTCTTTTGTAGGTTATGCCTTTGCTAATTGGATGCCGCCCTTTTTAGCTAGGGTCCATGGAATGAACAGTATGGAAATCGGCATATGGTTAGCTTTTGCAATAGGACTAGGTGGGGGAATAGGAGCCTTTTTCGGAGGGGTTTTGGCAGATAAATTGGGTCAAAAAGACCGACGCTGGTACATGTGGATAGGTGTTTGGGCGATTTTAATTACGCTCCCATTTTCCTTTTATACCTTATTTTCTAATAATAAAACTCTGGCATTGCTTTGTTACTTTATCCCCAATATATTATTCGCTGTTACGATGGGGCCTTGTCTATCTACTCTGCAAGGCATTGTCGGTGTCAATATGAGGGCATTGACTAGTGCAATTTATTATTTTATCATCAATATTATTGGTCTAGGTTTGGGGCCTTTAACGGTTGGAGCATTGAGCGATTTGCTGTTGCCCAATTTTGGCAATGAATCGCTTAGATGGTCATTATTTGTGGTTGGATTTCTGGAATTTGCAGCGCTGTACTATTTTTACAAAGCTGCCCAAACCATCGAACAAGATTTGGACAATGTGTCAGGTTTTTTAGAATGATTCCTTTCTTTATTGCCCATATTCTCTACCCAACATCTGCCAGCAGGTAATAAATAATGCTGCAATAATTGGCCCAATTACAAAACCCGACAAGCCAAACCAGGTAATGCCTCCTAAGGTAGAAATTAGTATCAGATAATCCGGCATTTTGGTATCTTGTCCGACCAATCGAGGGCGCAAGAAATTATCTGCCAGACCAATCACTAAAGAACCTACCAGCACAATCGCAATAGCCCGTCCCAATTCGCCCTGAAAAAAGAGAATAATCGCCGCCGGTGCCCAAATCACTGCACTCCCAATGGGCAATAAAGAAAGAAAAGTCATCAACACCCCCCAGAGCATCGGAGCGGGAATACCAACCGCCCAAAACAATATGCCGCCAATCGTCCCCTGTATAATAGCCACTAACAAACTGCCTTTGACGGTTGCCCTGGCCACGCTATCAAACCGCTCCAGCAAAGCCCGTTCTTTATCATCGCCAATCGGCAAAACCCAAACAATGCCTTCGATGATTTGCTTACCGTCTCTAAAGAAGAAGAACAATAAATAAAGCATTAAAAAAAACTGCAATAAAAAATCAAATATGTTTTGTGTAAAGGTAAATGCCTGGCTGGCAATTTGTCTTGATCCATTGGTCACTGCTTCACTGATGGCTTCTCTAATCTTTTCCATATCCAGACCATATCGCTCTAAAGTTGTTTCGTCAATTGGAATACTATGCCTTAATTCATCCACTTTTCCTCTTAAATCCAACTCGCCAGAATTTACTTTTTCATAATAATGAAGCGTTTCATTGAGCAAGGAACTTCCCACAAAAAAAATGGGGACAATGACGATTAGCAAAATGAGTAATAAGGTAAGGATAGCCGCTAGGTTTTCTTTGCCATTTAGACGTTCTTTTATTTTATTATAGGTTTTGTGGAATAAAATGGTCAACACCACTGCCCAAAAAATACCCATTAAAAACTCGGAAACCAAGCCTACGAAAGCAGCAGATACAAATAAAACCAGGAGCAAGAAAAAAATATGGGGAAAGTTTTTTTGCATACTATCAAATGGTCTAAGAAAAATGACCAACTTATTTTTTCATGGTTATTAAATGGTTGGATTTCACAAAATTTTATAGAATAGCATCAGCGAAAGTAAGTAAAAGTAGGAATAAAAAAATAAATTTGCGTTTTAGAGTTTCCAGAAGATAAAGAATTTATAAAAAAGCAATGCAAAAACACCTGCTAGAAGAAGAGCACCTGTTATTTCAAGACGCTTTCAGGACTTTTATTGAAAAAGAAATTACGCCCCACCACGCCCAATGGGAAAAAGAAGGGATTGTGCCGAGGTCAATCTGGGAAAAAGCTGGAGCCAATGGCTTCCTTTGTATGGACTTACCAGAGGAATACGGGGGCATGGGACTCAAAGATTTTCGCTATAATGCCATCGTTGCAGAAGAAATGGTAAAAGCAGGGGCACATGGACCAGGTTTCGTCTTGCAAAATGATGTGATGGCTCCTTATTTTTCCCATTATTTCAATGAAGAACAAAAAAAACGCTGGATGCCTGGCATTATTTCAGGTGAATTAGTAACCGCTATTGCCATGACTGAACCCGGAACGGGCAGTGATTTGGCAGGTGTTAAAACAACCGCAATCAAAAATGGAGATCATTACCTGATCAATGGCTCTAAAACATTTATCACTAATGGCATTTTAAGCGATCTGGTCATAGTAGTGGCAAAAACAGACCCGAAACAGGAACATGGAGGGATTAGTTTGGTCGTAGTAGAACGAGGTATGGAAGGCTTTTCAAGGGGCAAAAACCTCGACAAAATTGGACTAAAAGCACAAGACACTGCCGAACTATTTTTTGATAATGTCAAAGTATCCGTTGAAAATTTATTGGGACAAGAAGGAAGCGGATTTTATTATTTAATGAATAATTTGCCCCAGGAGCGACTATCCATTGCTGTTTCATCCATTGCCGCAGCCGAAAAAATATTGGAAATTACCATTCAATATTGCAAAGATCGAACTGCCTTTGGTCGGCCCATTGGAAAATTCCAAAATTCTCGCTTTAAACTGGCAGAAATGAAAACCGAAATAACTATCGGCAGAACCTTTGTAGATCAATGCATTCTGGAGTTAAATGAGGGCAAATTGAGCGTCGAAAAAGCAGCTATGGCAAAATATTGGCTCTCTGATCTAAATTGCAAAGTGGTAGATGAATGTTTGCAATTACATGGCGGATACGGTTTTATGACCGAATATGCGGTGGGCAGGGCTTTTACCGACTCCAGAGTCCAACGCATATATGGAGGCACAAATGAAATTATGAAGGAAATTATTGGCCGATCTATGGGTTTTTGATTGTAATTAAATTATTTGATTCGCATTAAACTGTTAGAAGAATGAATTTTAAAGGGACCCATGATTATGTAGCTACCAGAGAACTTCAAATAGCTGTCAATGCTGCTATTCACCTTCAAAGACCCCTGTTGGTAAAAGGAGAGCCTGGCACTGGCAAAACGATGCTAGCCCACGAAATAGCCAAAGCCTTGAAAAAACCATTACTAACCTGGCATATTAAATCCACGACTTTAGCCCAACAAGGTTTGTACGAATACGATGCTGTATCCAGATTGCGAGACTCCCAACTGGGCAGAAAAGGCGTGGATGTCAATGATATTGCCCAGTACATCAAAAAGGGGAAGTTATGGGAGGCTTTTGAAGCAAAGTCAAGCGTGGTATTGCTCATTGATGAAATTGACAAAGCGGATATTGAATTTCCCAATGACTTGTTGCTAGAATTGGATCGGATGGAATTTTATGTTTATGAACTGCAAAAAACCGTACAAGCAAAAAATCGGCCAATCGTCATTATCACCTCCAATAATGAAAAAGAATTGCCGGATGCTTTTTTGCGCAGATGCCTTTTCCACTATATTCGCTTCCCAGATACCGATACTATGAAAGCTATTGTGGCTGTCCATTTTCCCAATATTGAGCAGGAGTTAGTGAGCAATGCGCTGGCTTTATTTTACGATATCCGAAAAGTTCGGGGCTTAAAGAAAAAACCTTCTACCAGTGAACTCATTGACTGGCTCAAATTGCTCTTAATGGAAAAAATTCAGGCTGGTGAACTAGATGGTATTGACTTACAGGAATCCATGCCCCCCCACGCACACGCACTGGTAAAAAATGAACAAGACTTGAATTTGCTGGAAGAACTAAGACGAATGAAACGGAGGTACTAGCCTATTCTCCTTGTAAATAATGCTCGGCAAAAAACATCCGATAGGCATCCACAGATTTTTGTCGAAGCACCTGCCGATAATTATATTGATTGACCAGAAAAATATCATAGCCAGTAGTTACTTGTAAAAAATCCTCTGGGTCGCTGACGATCCCATTATAGTATCTTAAGCCTATTTCTTTATTTTTAAATTTTCGGATAATGATCACTGGGCGATTGGTGTCACTGCCCAGATAAATATTAGAAATTCGCAGGCGATCCAGCTTATGGTTTTTGCGATTATAGTCAGAAATGCCTGCTTTTACTTTGGTCAAATCCACTTTTTCGTCAAAAACAACAATGGCATAGTGTAGCTTATCATCTTCGGTTTGAAATATACTATTCGCCTGGTCTATCGTTTCTTGGTCCATTAAGCCGGCTTCCAGAATGGATTTATCTCCCAGCAATCGCAAAATTTCTTTTGCTCGTTTCTCTTCAGGAGAGTTAGGATAACGCCCGATTAGTTGCTTTAAAGCATCAATATAAATTTCTTTTCCTTCCAGATTGCCAACACTCATAGCGTTTAACAAAGCAAAGCGTGGTTGGTGTGAATTATTGCCGCCAAATAGTCTAGGAACCTGCTCTACTCGATTTCTCACTTCCTGGTATTTTCCGTTGGTGAAAAAAGCATAGGTTTCATTATAATAATTATTAATTTTTGTTTCTTTGGTCTCCGTTTTCGATAAATAATTGGGATCTTGTAACACCCTGGCATAGATAGTATTGCCGTATTTTTCAATAATTTTATCAAAATATTCCTGCTTTTTGTTCGCATCCCCCAAATCATTATAAGCTAAGTATAAAAAATACCAAGCTTCTAATTCGTGATGCGATCCTGGGTATCGGCCCAGCATTTTCTCTAGCGTTTCAATAGCTTTTTTATTGTTTTGCAAACGATCCCGATACAACGTTCCCAATTCGAATAAGGCATTTTCTATCAGGTCATTGGCTTTCTTTTTTTCCGCATCTGTGTTGGGGACATTTCCTAAGATAGTTGTTATTTCTTCATCTGTCAGAGCTTGCTCATAGGATTCTTGATCTGCAATGGCTTCCCCAATATTGAGGGATTGACGGTTAGAACGCCGCCAGTTATCCTCTAAAGTAGTTCTACCTGGCCATCGCTGGTCAAATTCTCTCCGTCCTTTCTTTAGCGATTTGTCATTATAAGCAAAGAAATTGCTACTCTGTGAAGCAATTCTTGCGGCACTAATGCCTACTTGTGGTCCTCCTCCATTGGCAAATTTGGATCCAGTCGCAGCAACACTAGCAGCTTTGGCTTTAGCCAACTTATCTGCTGCTTGTTTTCGTTTAATTTGAGCGGCCAATTTGCGCTTATCCCCTTCGCTCATTTCACTTATTTTCAATAGGCTGTCTTGTAATATAATTATTTCAATATTTTTGGCAATATCCGTTAAACTATTAGCAATCCGCTCGATTTCCGGGTAGCGTTCATCGTTTTTAGACATTACTCCCAAAGCGGCATCATAATTTGTTTTAGCCTCCACATACTGCTCCTCTTCAAAATATAATTGGGCCAATAATAAATGCGATTCTCCTTTTTGCGACTTGTTTAGAGAATTGGTTTTTAAGGATTGTGCCAGATATTCGATTGCTTTTTTCTTATCTCCCGATCTAATGGCAATATCTGCCAATACAAAATAAATTTGGTCCTGATATTCCGCATTTTTAGCTTCTTTGAGCATTTTTTCCAATTCTTTTTGTACCGCTTCGTCGCTTCGCTGTCCGGCAGCCCAGGAGTTTTTAAGCACATTGAGCTGGGCGGAAAATTCCATTTCATACTCATTGCTATATTTTTTGGCTTGCTCAAAACTGGCCAGGGCTTCCGTCGTTCTACCTGCATTCTGGTGGATTTGTGCCAAAATAAAAGCGTACCTAGCTTTGTCATTTCGCTCTTCTGCTAGTTCAATAGCTGTTTGTAAGGGAACTACTGCTTCGTCATATTTTTTTTGTTCTAAATAAAAATAAGCCTGTGCAGGAGCCAAAGCTCTTTTTACATCTTTAAAAGTATAGGGATCGTTCGCCAGCTCATTAAACAACCGCTCTGCACCTAAATAATTATCTCTTTCCACATAGGTTTTTGCCAACCATAAGACCCCTTCCTGATAGGCAGGTCGATGTTTTAGAAAGTAATTTTCTCTAGGTTTTTCTGGTTGTACTTCAGCAATTTCTTCCTCTTTTGCTTTTTGTTGTTCTTCTGCCGCTTTTCGCTTTGCTTCTTCCTGTGCCAATCGTGCCTTTTCTGCTTCACTCACTTTTGGAGTGGTCGGCACTTTCTTACCCTTTGCTCTAGCTTTTTTATTTCTTTTTATTTCCCTTTGGCGTTCTTTTTTCTTTTGGGCGATTTCTCTTTGTTTGTCCTTTTTCTTTCTGGCAGCTTCTTTATTTTTCTTTTTCTTGTCCTTTTTACTAGTGCCCTTCTTTTTAGCAGCATTTTTGCGTTTTCGAGTTTTCTTTTTAGCAATAGCCTGTGGGTTAAACTCCGCTACCATATACTCTAGTGCCTCCTGAGCAGATTCGTAGTCTTGTTTTAGAAAATGGGCTTTTCCCATTAATAAATAGCAATCGTCCACCCAATCGGCATCCCGATGCAAGGAAACTACTACTGATACTTTTTTAATGGCTTCATCCAAGTCTCCAGCTACTTCTTTCGGATTATTCGCCTCCGCATACTTGTAGACTGGGAGTACTTTATTATAATTGTCGTGATATTGCTCGTTCAGTTTTAGCACACTTTCCTGATATAAAATATTGGCATTAAAGTAGCCATTGTATCTGGAAGTCGTATTGTGATACAAACGCTGCAGCTTGGTCAATTCTCCCCGCTTTTTTTGGGTTGTACAGCTCCCAAAAACAATCAAAACCAATAAACAAATCCATCCTTTGTCTATCTTGTTAAAATAGTTCATTAAAAAAAATTGGTTTACAAAAGTGTTTAATCATTTAATACGAACCTTTCGCCGCATAAGTTCTATTTCAAAATAATAAACAATTGACGGGCTGCATTATTGTAATTTAAACCCAGTTTTAATCCTAAAAAGAAAATTTCTGCGATGTTTTCCTAATTTTGGCTACCCTTTAGCAATCCCATAAAAGCACTACCTTTGTATCTGATACCTTGAGCGTTTGAGGGACCCATTGAATGATTGAATAAAAACTAAACCCTAACTATGACGGATAAAGCAGAAAAAAAATGGTTAGATCGGTGGAGAGAAAAGCTGGAAGTTACTTACCGCTTGGTTATTATCAATGATGATACTTTTGAAGAAGTCAATGCTACCAAATTGACCCTTTTAAACTTATATACAATTGCCAGTAGTGTTTTTGTTGCCTTGATTTTTGTCGTTTTTCTATTGATTATTTTTACGCCGGTGAAAAGATATATTCCGGGATACGGCGATTTCAATGCCCGGCAAAAAATAATAGAACTAGAAAAGCAAATTAGCAACCTCGAAGCAGAAGTCAATTCTTACCAATCCTGGACAGCAAATATTAAAAAAATATTAGTCGGCGATGTGGACTCCACCGGAGAATTTGAAGTTAAAGACACGACCAACACCGTAGCAAAACGCAGGGTCAACGTGCCCAAAATACCAGAAGATAAAGACCTTCGTCAAACTATAGGCGAAATGGAAGCTCCCGCAGAAACCAGAGTGGTCAACCTGGAAATTCAGCAAAAACCTTTGGAGCAAATCTATTTTATCCCTCCCGTTAGTGGAGAAATTTCTCTAAGTTTTTCCCATGAAAAAAAACATCTCGGCGTGGATATTACTGCACCCAAAAACACGGCCATAAAATCCGTACTCGATGGCTATGTAATTTTTACGGACTGGACGCTGGAAACCGGAAATACGATCTGCGTTCAACATAGCAATAACCTCATTTCTTTTTACAAACACAATTCCGCATTGCTCAAACAAATAGGCGACATCGTTACCGCCGGAGAAGCAATCGCCATTATTGGTGACACTGGTGATCACTCGACTGGCCCGCACTTGCATTTCGAACTTTGGCACGAAGGCAAACCCGTTGATCCTGGTGATTATGTGAATTTTAACTAAGGGGGTTTTCTCTGCAGTTTAATCATTTCCTAATTTCAATTTTCAATACCATTTTGTTAAAAAAAATTCTTTGGGATCAACAAAACCCACGTCAAATTTGGGGTGCTATAATAGGTACATTCTTGGGGCTTTTCCTGCTCTTTAGTTCTGTTCAATTATACCGTGATATTCGATCATTGACGCAAGGCAAAGAAAATAGAGAGGCCTACGTTTTAATCAATAAAAAAGTCAATATTTTTAATACCCTTGGCGCTTCTTCGGCTTTTACCAATAAAGAAATTGAAACGCTCAAAAGCCAGCGTTTTGTTCAATCTGTGGGACAGTTCACCCCAAACCGCTACAAAGTGAGCGTTTCCAGTCCGATGATGGGCTTTTATACCGAATTATTTTTTGAATCTATTGAATCGGATTACCTCGATATAGATAATCGGAAATTCCATTGGAAAGAGGGGCAAGCGGAAATACCCATTGTCCTTTCCAGGGATTACCTTGCGCTCTATAATTTTGGCTTTGCGCCAAGCCAGGGCCTACCCCAATTTACGCCCAATACCATTAAAAAAGTGTCCGTAGATGTAAATATTCGAGGAAATGGGTTGCGCAAAACCCTAAGCGGGCGAATCGTTGATTTTAGCGATCGCATCAACTCGATCCTGGTGCCGCAATCTTTCATGGATTGGGCGAATAAGACCTTCGGAGATACCGAAGAGGGGAGCGTTTCCCGCCTAATTCTAGCAACCGATGAACCTTACAATCAGGAATTGCACCGCTTTTTAAAAAATAATAATTATGAGGTGAGCAAAGGTAAATTGATCGGTGGGCAAATTGGTGTGGTTATCCACATTATATTAGGCTTGATTGCTTTTATTGGCCTAATCATTACGCTTCTATCTGTTTTGGTTTTTATCCTTAACTTTGAGTTAATCATTAGCCGATCCAGTGACAAAATCCAACTGTTATTGCAATTAGGGTATAAAACGGAACAGATAAGCAAGTTGTTAATTCAACAATTATTGAAAATTTTTGCTATTGTGCTGATAATAGCTCTACTGAGTATTTTCATTGGGCATTATTTTTTAGCAAAATGGATGCTTAATCAATCTATGGATGTTGCGTCCGGACTGCATTGGAGCGTTTATCTAGTCGCCTTGTTGGTAGCAGGAATTTTCGCGATGGTAAATATTCAAAATATACAAAAAAAAGTCGCTCGGCTTTTTCAATAGACGATGAGAAATAGCGATTTAGGAATAAAAAAATGCTTCCAAATGGCTTTTAAGAAAGAAGTATTCCAAACGGCCTGCTGGATGTCTCTCGTAGTTGGAACCTTGCTCAACCTAATCAACCAGGGCGACCTTATTCTATCAAAACAATGGCAGTCTATTCACTACGGAAAGGTACTACTCACCTTTTTTGTGCCCTATTTCGTTTCAACTTATAGCGCCATTAAAATGATTTTGAAAAAGAAGTAATCGGATGAAAATTGCTTTCGATGCCAAAAGGGTTTTCCAAAATTCAACTGGACTGGGCAATTATAGCCGAACCCTGCTGGATAATTTAAAACAATTTTATCCTCAAAATGATTATTTATTATTTGCTTCAAAAACCAAACAATCTTTCTTTAAGCAGGATGCTTCTGTTTTTCCAATTTTTCATAATGGGTTAATTCCCAGTGCTTTATGGCGCAGCTATTTCATAAAAAACGCATTGAAAAAAGCGAAAGCTAACCTATATCACGGCTTGAGTAATGAAATTCCCTTTGGACTGAAAGGCTTAAAAAGTATCGTGACGATCCACGACCTGATTTTTAAAATTCTGCCTAATACCTATCCCCGGTTCGACCGAATAGTCTATGATAAAAAAGCCCAGTACGCCTGCAAAAATGCGGACTACATCATTGCCATAAGCGAAAATACTAAAAAAGATATTATCAAATATTATGGTATTTCACCTTCTAAAATCCAAGTGATTTACCAGGCTTGTGATCCAATTTTTTATATCCCTAAAAAACAAAAGTCCTCCCTAGCGAATTTAAGTACTTTGCTGCCTAAAACCTATCTTCTAAGTGTAGGTTCTATTATTGAACGGAAGAATTTATTAAGCGGCATCCAGGCTATTCAAAGCCTGCCCAAAGACCTTCAACTTCCGCTCGTTGTAGTTGGAAGAGGAAAAAGCTATAAAAAGAAAATTCAACAATATCTGTATCAAAATAGAATCGAGAAAATGGTTATTTGGCTCGAAAATATCAACAACATAGCAAATTTAAAATACCTCTATCAAAATGCTCAACTATTCCTTTATCCCTCTGTGTATGAAGGCTTTGGGCTGCCTGTTGCAGAAGCACTTTTGTGCAAAACCCCCGTAATCACTTCCAGTAGTTCTGCTTTGCCCGAAGCAGGCGGGGCCAATTCAAAATTGGTTGATCCACAAAATGTTGAAGAGATTGCCGATGCCATTGCACAGGTTCTAGTGGACCCGCAACTACAAAAAAATATGGCACAAAAGGGCTTTGAATATGCCCACGCAACTTTTAAGCCCAAAGCATTAAGCCATCAAATGATGGATTTGTATAAGTCCTTGATTGCTTAACTACAAAACTCACTACCCAAAAAGGTCCACCGTATTCTTTTATCGTTACTAAGTTAATCAGCGGCTTATAATAATTTTTTCTGCCACTACGCCCTTATCAAAATGAATTTTAAATAAATAAATGCCGTTTTCAAAATTTGATGTCGAAATTTCATTAATTAGTTGGTCATCAATTAATTGCTGCTTAACCAGTTTGCCTTGAACATCGAATATTTCCAAAAAAGTGTTTGAAAAAAACGATTTTTTAAATTCCAACTGAACCATTTCCTTTGCCGGATTAGGGTAGATAGCTATTAAATTATTTTTAATAAAATCACTAACCCCCACTATTGTTTCTTCTGGATCAATCATAATCTCAAACGGAGTAATCCCAACCCAGCCGCCTTCACCGTCCGTCACAGTGAAGGTAAATTGGTCTTGTCCTTCCGTTGTGTTCCATTCATGTTTGTATTTCAAAAGTCCATTATTAATATCCCTTTGCGTATATTGAGCACCTATTTTAAGGGCCGTTTCATTTAAAAGCAGTAAACCTTGCTCAGGTAGTTTTACAAGCGTATAAATCAATTCATCGGCCGAATTATTAGCATCTTCTGCCAGCAAAAAGGTGGGTTCAATTAATCTCCCACTCTGAGGCTTAACGGATAAGGTATCATTTTTGACCAATTCAGGAGGCTCCAGACTAACATTGGTACAAAACTCCAAGCTCCATTCATCCAAAGAACCTCCCTCTCCAAACCCGTCCAGCACTTCAATCCGCATCGTCCAGCTACCAAAAGCGCTTTCGCCATCGAAGCCAGCAAGCGGATCATGCGGCTGATGTAAAGCCCCTCCAATGGGTGGGCAAGGCAAAGTGGTTGGTGCTTCATCGTCAAAGCCAAGATTGAAAGGCACTGCTCCTGGGCATTTGCCAGTAAATAAGATGACTTCCGTTTCTGCCGGACTAATCAAGGTCGTGCGAATATGGCTGACCCAATCGTGCGAGCCTCTAATTTTAGGCACATTCACATCGCTGATTTGAAAATTCTGTGTGAAGGTTAGGGAAGATTCAATCGTAGGTGTCCCCTGCGAAGAAATAAGCACGGGAACTTCGGTGCTATTTTCTGCCAAACAAGTCAGGGTTTCTGTCTGAAAAGCAAATACTTCAGAATAAGGCCCTGTTCCACATTCATTGACCGGGCGCATTCGCCAATAATAAATGGTGTTTTCTTCCAAAGAGCTTACAGGCGTATAGGGAGGTGCTGTTAAATCAGTGGCGGCATCTATAGTGTAGCTTCCAAAAGCGGGATTGCTGGCAATTTCAATTTCGTAGCTTTGAGCATTGGGCGTTTTTTCCCATTGAAAAACCGGCAAGCCTACTCCAGATAGATTATTAGCTGGTTCAGTCAAAGCAAAATTATTGAATTGATTGCTAATAAATTGTAAATCAATCGTGCGGCTAATCGGCTCTGCATTCTCCGCAGTAGCAGTTAGAATCAGTTTATTGTTTCCACTTTCCAAGGTTTCACCAAAAGTCAAATAGGCTTTTCCGTTCTCTCCCGGTGTATAGGTCTTTTCAAAATCAAATGAAAACGCTTCTATTGGCTGTCCAAACCCTGCACTTAATGAAATGGGATTCTCAAAACCTAAAAGAGCGTAAAACTGCAAATCCAACTCCAAAGTGCCTGGCAAACAAATTTGTGCATTTTCCAGCGTGGTTCCAAAAGAAAATCCAGCTCTTAAAGGCGGCAAAATGGCAAAATTGCTATTGGAAATATCAAAAAATATATTGTCCGCCGCTTCTATTTTTACCCTCGCTTGGCTGGTCAACAAATCGGGAATCGTCACAAATTGAGCGCCATCATTAGCTGTATTAGCCATTAAGGTATGCGAATAAGTGTTCCCCCCATCTGTTGACAATAAAATATTGACTTTCTGGCAGTTAACCAACGAACCATTGGTATTTGCAACCTCCCATTTTACCTCTATATAGTCGCCTGCATGTACAGAATCGGTGACTGCATTTGGGAAATCAACCAAAAATGGTCCTGCTTGATCGGTCGCCGAGAAAGAAACTTCTTCCCAATCTACTCCTCCTGCTTCGGGATGGTTATCCCTTACGGTCAAGCGAAAGGTCAGGTTTCGGCTATATGTGGGCAACACTTCTCGAATATCCATGAGATTATTGATGATATCCGACATCTTCGGAAAGGTTCGGACTGGAGAGGTAGTTGGGAGAAAAGACCGAAAAATGGGAGTTGTACCAACCGGCGTTCCCAAATCAATGGAAGGTCCAGTATTATATTGCTCCCAGCAATAAGTGAGTACATCTCCGTTTTCGTCCATACCGTCCCCAATCAGTTCAAAAGGGGTACGAATCGGAATATAAAAACCACTTTCGTAATGGATAATCGCTTTTGGTTTGACATTAGTAGTTGGTAGAATCTGAGCGCAACCGTGGGTTCTCCCTGTCAGCTTATCCGCTAAAATTTCTTGTAGATTGGTCACATGGTAATAATTATCTGCAAAATTCTGAACATTATTATTGCCTCCACAGGCACCTGCATAAGACATAATGGTACTACCGCTTCCTGGCTCATAAGCTGTTCCACCAGCAAAATTACTTTCATTGCCTGGACAATTTGCCCAGGAATGATTGGCATAGAGTTGATGCCCCATCTCATGACAAACGATATTGATGGCAAAGTGTGCATCCGCAGTAAACTGACAGGAGATTCCAAGCGATTTGGAAGCATCACAAACATTTCCACCGCCAATCCCTACTACCCCACCCCCACACTGAGCCACAAAAACATGGCCTATATCGAACTTAGCGGGATCAATTCTAGTTTCTATCACAAATGGGTTTTCAGAGTAAGAAGTACCTACCGAACTCCCATCTGTGTAGGGATCACTATTAGGGTCCAAAAAAATCAAGGTATCGGTTTCTTCAATCAACACCATGCGCAACGCCAAATCCCGCTCAAAGACGCTATTTGCCTGATTCATCGTCGCTACGATATGTCCCAAAGCCGCTTCCTTCGTGTTGGCATTATGAAATTGGGCGTATTCCCCCGTACAAGCAATAGCCGCCTCGTAGATATACAAATCTACTGGCTCATTTTCATTCCTCGGTTTTGCCTTTATTTGTTCTTTCGAAATACCGTTTTTTTCTAAAAATGACAGGTTGGAAAATGTGCCACAAGTTTTTTTCATTTCTTCCAGCACACTTCCATCTTTAGCATAAGAAGAACGGTAATATTCTACCTGCCCGTTCGTCAATGGCTCAATAAAAACCATCCCCTTAGAGGAGTGGACACTAGCATGGAAGCCAATTTTAGAAAATCCAAATCTGCTGACAATCAATGGGTTATTACTTGACCTTCCCAAAAAAGTTTTAATACTTGGATACTTTTTTGCCAATCCTTCTTCCAAAATATTCGATTGCCAAACTTCCATGATTTCTATACTGCCGTCTGGCATGGGCAAGGCTATTTCCAGCCCCTTTTTATTAGAAAATTCAGGAGGAGCTTTGGATAGTATCTTTTGAAGTTTTTCAAAGTTTAAGTTTAAAACACTGGATTCGGCAGGCAATGCTTTTTGCTGCCCATAACTCGATAAAGAAACCCGATTAATATCAATGACTGTCCAAAGGTCAGCTTGTCCAAATAGCACTAAAGAGCTAAAAAACAATAGTAGTGTAACACAATATCTCATCATTATTTGCTTAAAATTATCAGAATCAGGGTACAAATTTAGCAGGATCGCAAATATACCTAGGTCAATATGTTACAAAAAGACAAATTAAAGACAATCAGAACGATCTGAAAAGCGCAATACAGCAGCGTTTAGCCTATTCGAAAGTAGAAAAGCCAGGTAACCATTGCTTATAATCGGCATATTGAGGACAAATTTTCTTTTGATAAAAACGTAAGGCGGATTGTTCCGCCCCTTTAAAGCAGCCCAGTGTACGGAACGCCCGTCTTATGGTTGGGAGCAGGCAAGTATATGCTGCACCCTATTGGCGATATGATGGCCAATTTGTCCTGCGATCAATTCAAATTTCATAAAAGCACTTCCCAAAGAGTAGCAAGTCTATTACTTTTGTAAGCCAATGGAGCGAACACGACAAATATTATACCGTGAAATTCAAAGCGTTACCAAAGCCAATTTTGAGCTAGTAGCTTTGCACATTTTTCAATACCAAGCCCTTTATAATCCGCTTTATAAAAATTATCTCTCTTTGCTCCATATTGATCCTACCTCTATACAATCTATTGATGAACTTCCTTTCTTGCCGATTTCTTTTTTTAAAACAAAAGTCGTGCAAACAAGGGGAAATAGGCAGGAAACAAAGGGCAGTGTCTTTATCAGTAGTGGAACCGGTAGAACCATTGCCAGCAGACATTTCCTAAGAGATTTAGATTTTTATAAAAACAATACCGTTTTGGGCTTTCAAAAATTTTATGGAAAAGTAAAAAACTATTGCATATTGGGCTTACTGCCGTCTTATTTGGAACGAAGCGGTTCTTCTCTGGTCGCTATGGTGGATCATTTTATACAATTGTCCGAGCATCCCAAAAGCGGTTTTTTTTTATATAATTATGAAGAATTAGCTCCTATTTTAAAGGAATGCCAAAAACAAAAAACCCCTACCTTGCTGATTGGAGTTAGCTTTGCTCTGCTGGATTTTGCGGAACAGTATCCGCTCAATTTGGAGGATATTATTATTATGGAAACAGGTGGAATGAAGGGTCGGCGGAAAGAAATGACCCGAGCGCATTTGCACAAAATTTTAAAAAAAGCTTTTAATGCAAAAACGATTCACTCTGAATACGGTATGACCGAGCTATCATCTCAAGCCTACTCCAAGGCAGACGGTATTTTCTCTTCTGCTCCAACGATGAAAGTTTTGTGTAGAGAAATTACCGACCCCTTATCGCCTCAAAAAACAGGAAAGACGGGTGCCCTTAATATTATTGACCTGGCCAATTTAGATAGCTGTGCCTTTGTTGCAACGGAAGACTTGGGAAAGGTTTATGGAAATGGCACTTTTGAAATTCTGGGAAGGCTGGATAATAGCGATATCAGAGGGTGTAATTTAATGGTTAATTGAAAATGATTTTTAGCTATGGCGAGAGTTAAATTAACGAACGAACTAAAAAAAGCAATCTCCGGTTTATCACACAAAGAAAAAGACAAATTGCTTTTCCGCTTAATTGCCAAAGAGCCCATTTTAGCGCAGCAATTAGTCTTCAAATTACTAGAAGACGGAGCATCCGCAGAAGAAAGACGAGAAGATCTGGCAAGATTTATCGAAAAGGAACTGGTGGACTATCAGAAATATTATTACTCTCCTGGCTATTTATTATTGGAATTGCGATCATTAAGTGCCAAAATTACCAACCATGTAAAAACGACCAAAGACAAATATGGTGAAATAGCTTTGAACCTCTTGATGCTGAATAAAGCACTGGGCTTATTTGGTCCCAAAATCTGCACAGTCCGACCACAAAAATCTCGTACCTTAAACACTTACGTAGTCAAACGTGCTATGAAATTATGTATCCTTTTGCAAAAAATTCATTCTGATTATACCCTAGATTTTCAGGAATCCATGCGCGAATTGGGTGAGCATATTGATAATCAACCAGCTATGATGAAAATGGCGATTCATCTTGGGCTGGATGTCAATGACCTACTTCACCCTTAGTAAAAATCATCGAAGAGGCAAACAAAGCGGCAAAACAGATCATAAGGTTCATTTAATCGTATTTAAATGGGCTTATCATAGAATCCTTTAAAACTTTTTGCCCTAACTTTTGGTACATCTAAGAAAATCCACGAACTTCACAGCAAGTCTGAAAGCGAAGTTGTCAATTTTTTAAGCATATTTATTTTTGGAGTTTCATTTATCCTCCACCAACGCTTAAAAGATTCAACCCCTGCTACTCAGTAGGTTTTGTTCAATATTGCCTACACAATTTAAAATATAAAATAAATTAACTATGAAAAAATTATTCCCCCTATATTGCCTACTTTTCCTGATCCCCTCTTGTCAAAACGAAAATCCAGAAACTATCCAAAAAGCAACCCAGCAATTCCTCGACCAATACACCGACCAGGTATTGTCCTTGTATTATGAAGCTGCAAAAGCGGAATGGGCAGCGAACACCCGCATTGTAGAAGGCGATACTACTGCTGCTCATAGAGTAAAACAAGCAAATGAAGCCTTAGCAACCTTCAGTGGTAGCGAAAAAAATATCGCACAAGCCAACACCTGGCTCGAAAAAAAGGAAATGCTAACCCCCTTGCAAATCAAACAACTGGAAAGTGTTCTATACCAAGCTGCCAATAACCCCGCCACCGTACCTGAGCTAGTCAAAAAGCGCATCGCTGCTGAAGCCGCACAAACTGAAAAACTTTTTGGGTTTGATTTTAAAATTGACGAGAAGTCGGTTTCTACCAACGAAATTGATAAAATACTGAAAGAAAGCAGCGATCTTTCCGAACGCCTGGAAGCCTGGTCTGCCAGCAAGGAAGTCGGAAAGGGCTTGAAAATGGGTTTGACCGAATTACAAACATTGCGCAATCAGACCGTACAAGCATTGGGCTATAATGACTACTTTACCTACCAGGTTTCCGACTACGGCATGAGCGTTGACGAAATGCTCGCTGCTTGTAAGGGCATGATTCGGGATGTATGGCCACTTTATAGAGAACTGCATACCTATGCCCGCTATGAATTGGCAAAAAAATACGGCGCTAAAGAAGTACCCGAACTATTGCCTGCCCATTGGCTCCCAAATCGGTGGGGACAAGATTGGTCGGCAATGGTGGCCGTAGAAGGGATTGATTTAGACGGCATTTTAGAACAAAAAGGCGACAAATGGCTCGTAGAACAAGCAGAGCGATTTTATGTCAGTATGGGTTTCGAAAAGCTGCCCAGTAGTTTTTGGGAAAAGTCGAGCTTATACCCTGCTCCACCAGATGCAGATTTTAAAAAGAACAACCATGCTTCTGCTTGGCACCTGGATTTGCAAAAAGATGTACGCTGCCTGATGTCCGTGGTGCCCAATGCAGAATGGTATGAAACTACCCACCATGAACTCGGACACATTTACTATTACATTGCCTATACCAATCCTGAAGTTCCGCCTCTGCTTCGCGGCGGTGCAAACCGAGCTTATCATGAAGCAATCGGCAGTCAATTGGGGCTAGCCGCTATGCAAAAACCTTTTTTGGCTCATTTGGGGCTGATTCCTGCCGATTTAAAAACGGATGAAACGCAGAAACTACTACAAGAAGCGCTCAACTATATCGTCTTGCTCCCTTGGGGAGCAGGGGTAATGACATTCTTTGAACATGATTTGTATAAAGAAGAGCTCTCTCCTGCAGATTATAATAAACGTTGGTGGGAGTTAAAACGTCAATTTCAAGGCATCGTACCACCGAATGAGCGCAGGAATGATTACTGCGATCCAGCAACCAAAACGCATATCAATAATGATGCTGCACAGTATTATGATTATGCGCTGTCTTATGTACTGTTATTTCAATTTCACGACCATATTGCAAGGAATATCTTAAAGCAAGACCCTCGTGCTACCAATTACTATGGCAACAAAGAGGTCGGTCAATTCCTCCAATCGTTGCTTTCCAAAGGAGCGACTGAAGATTGGCGAAAATTGCTTAAAGAAACAACGGGAGCGGAACTCAATGCCAAAGCTATGCTGACTTACTTTGAACCTTTGATGGCACATTTAAAAAAGGTAAATGAGGGAAGGAAACACACCCTTCCAGCAACGATATAACTTATGAAATTTTTTATTGATACTGCCAATCTGGACCATATTGCTGAAGCAAGAGATTTAGGGATATTAGACGGCGTCACTACTAATCCCTCTTTAATGGCCAAAGAGGGCATTTCCGGTGAAAAAAATATCAGACAGCACTACGCCAAAATTGCCGATTTGGTGGATGGCGATGTAAGCGCAGAAGTCATTGCAACCGATTTTGAAGGCATTATCAAAGAGGGGAAAGAATTGGCAGCTATCGCCCCTAACATTGTGGTAAAAGTGCCAATGATAAAAGAGGGCGTCAAGGCCCTGCGCTGGTTTTATGACCACGGCATCAAAACCAATTGTACTTTGGTTTTCTCCGGTGGGCAAGCGATTTTAGCAGCAAAGGCTGGTGCGACTTATCTGTCGCCCTTTGTTGGAAGGATTGATGATATTAACTGGGACGGAATTGCCTTGGTTGCTCAAATTGCCGAAATCTACGCGGTTCAGGGCTATGAAACAGAAATTCTAGCCGCCTCCATTCGGAGTTCTAAACATATTGTAGAAGCTGCACTTGCCGGCGCAGATATTGTGACTTGCCCTTTAAAATCTATTATGGGTTTATTAAAACATCCATTGACGGATATTGGTCTGGAGAAATTTTTGGCAGATTACAAAAAAGCAGTAAAGTAAATCTTATTGTTCAATTGCCAGTTTTCCAGTATAGATTTGTTCGCCATTTTCTACCTGATACAAATAAATGCCTCGAGTCATTTGAGGTATTAAAACGGTTCGTAAAAAAGCTTCTCCTTTTACAGCATCTAACTGATAGTCAATCACCTGCTGTCCAATCGCATTAAATACCTTTAAATTAATTTGCTCATTAAAAGCCTCCCGCAGGCCTAATCGAAAGGAAGTGCCGAGAACAGGATTTGGAAAAATCCGAATCAATGGATCAAGAGGAAATTGTATCTTGATTAAGTTAGAAAAGTCATAAAGACCCTCCTCGTTAAGAACTTTCAGTTGGTAATAATTATCGCCATTGATAGGGGCTGCATCGAAATAGTTGAAATTATCCAAGGCAAAAACTGGCTGGATGATTTGCAATTCGTTATAGCTGCTTCCCCTATACAGCTCCAGTTTTTCGATATTATCCACATTTTGAGTAAAGCTCCAATCCAGGTTAATTCCTTCGTCGTTTGCTTTTCCCTTTAAGGCAAAATCCGTTACAATCGGCGGGCCACAATAAGGAAATATTTCTTTTTCATCAAAAGACTCTAGCCCAGCCAAATCTCTGACTGTCAGCCGAATGCGATACCAATAAGTGCCGGATTCGCAGCCTAGCGGAGCAATAATGGTGCTGCTTTCTCTTTCCTTTTGCTCTGGCTCAGGGTGAAAGTGGAGATTATGATGCAAAAAAACCTGCCAAGTGTAATCTAAGTCTTGCTCCTTATGCTCTGCATCTATCACCTGAGCAGATAATTGTAAGAGCGAAGCTCCGGAAACCGGATATTGGTCACCATTTTCAAAGCTGGTAATCGTCACTTGTGGAGGAGTGTTATTCAAGGAAATTATTTGCGTTGTGGAATCCATTTTTCCAATTTCATCCGTTACTTTTAGTTTAATTTTTTGAATAGTTGGCTCGTCAGAAGAAGCTTCAAAGGTAACAGTTGGTTGGGTTTGACTGCTAGTATTTCCGTTACCAAAATCCCAAAAATAAGTAAGCATTTCCCCAAAAGGGTCAAAAGATTGAGAAGCATCAAATTGTACAGTTAGAGGGCTCGCTCCATAATTTTTACTAACCGCTATGATTGCATTGGGAGGCGGATTTCCGCCAAAGCAGATTTTATTAATGGAATGCGTATTAAATTGAACATAGTATAAACAACCATCCCGTGGATTTTGGGTCAGCCCTACAATGCCCTTTTCTCTATTTAAAAAACCCTCAATTTTGGTCAATTGGTCATTTTTATCAAAATAAAAAACCTTTATCCAGCCGCTAAAATCAGCGACAAAAAGCGCGCCTTCATATTTTTCGGGAAAATTTCCATTTTGGTAGAAAAACCCAGGAATAACGGAGTAGCCATCAAAATCAATCGCTTCGATCTGCGCTGACTCTTCAATGCGTAGCTCCGAAGCCTTTCCGTCTGCCTCGAAGGCAGGTAAAAGGGCGCGGGCAGGAGGATTCCAGGCGGCATTGCTCCAAGCTATAATTGGGCGTTTGTGGACAAAAGTATTTATACTGGCAGGAATCTCCTTTAGTTGGTTGCAAGGGTTCAAAAATTGATAAACACCCACTTTATTCACCTCTTTAAATAAATTTTCAAAAGATAAAAAAGCCTGCCCACAACCACCTTGTCGGTATAAGGGATTCGGTACATCCAAATTGAGCGTTGAGTTGCCCCAAAACTGCCAGCGATACTCCAGTCCTTCGTAAAAAGGCCATCCGAAATTTTCACCCCCCTTTTCTACTGTACTAATTTCTTCCCAACTACCAACCCCAACGTCCCCCACTATCATATGACCAGGATTTCCTTCAAGAGGGTCATGACTACCCGATGTTGGTGTAAATACAAATCGGTAAGGATTCCTAAACCCCAAAGCCCAAACCCTCGACGACGGCGCACGTGGATCGCTCGAATCATAAAAGGGATTGCTGGAAAGGCCATCTCCAGTTTCAGGGTCAATTCGGATAATCTTCCCTGCCAAATTGTCTATTAATTGCGCTTTGTAGGAGCCTACATTTTCTTTTTCCAAAATAATTCCATCTCCTAATGCTTGTACAAAATAAGTATCTTTATCGCTCCCAATGTCCCACCTTTGAAAAGCCGAAGCATCTCCACAGGAAGCCAGCAAGGTACCATCTTTTCCAAAAGCAAGGGTTCCCATACCGTGAGAACCCATCAAAACAGGAAAACTTCGATCAGCAATATCCTCCCCCACTAACATTTTTCGACTGCCAGGCACGACCTGCCGAAATCCTTTGGCTACATCCGCCTGATAACGAGTAATTCTCCCAATCGTCGCTTCATTGATTATGGTCTTTTCAGGGTCATAACTTTCTTTTCCAAAATGAAATAAATGATGCCGATCAACGGTATAAAACAAATAAAAGTAACCGTTTTGTCGAAATTCTGGATCGAGTGCAAAACCCAATAATCCATGATCGTTATTTCCAACAACCTCTTCCGAAATATCAATCAATGGTCGTTCCAATAACTGTCCGGTCGTATCCAAAACAACTACCACCCCTCTTTTTAACCAAATGTAGCCCGTACCCATGTGGTCAAAAGCAATCCCTACTGGATGCAATAACCTATCACCTAGAGCGACCTGATTGTAAAAATCTTTTTCCAAAAAAGAAATTTGGGCGTTTAGTAAAAAGGGAAGCATCAATGGAAGGACAAATAGCCACGAGATTAATACATTGGTAGTATATTTTTTCATTTTCGATTATTTTCTTTACCACAAATGTATGTTTTTTACCTATTTTGGTTTAAGGAATAAAAAAAGGTGCTTTCGACCAGTAAAAGCACCTTTTCAAACAGGTTACATCAGAAAGGACTGACAACCATCAGTCACTCGATCGTCACCTATTTTGTTTTAAAATATTCCTCCCAGGAGGAAGTTTTATAGTGTTCTTCGGCAGCAAAAGTTAGTTCTTTTAAAATAGCATCTGCTCCTTTATAGCCTGGAGAAGTTGCAATTCTTTCAAACTTTTCATTTAAATAAACAACCGAAGGATAACCCAATCGACCATCCAGCAAAGCAGCTGCTAAGGTATGCACACCTCTTCTGCCTCGCTTGATGAAAGTAAAAGTATGTCCATTAAATTCAATATCTTCCTTTTGCTCTGCATCAAATTTTACAGCATAAAAATTATCTTTTAAATATTTGACTACTTTGGGATCGGAAAAAGTGGAAGCATCCATTCGCTTGCACCAACCACACCAATCAGTATATACATCAATAAAAATCTTTTTGGGATTTTCTTTATTCAAAGAAACTGCTTCTTGCCAGGTCAACCAATTTACTTTTTCAGTCGGTAGTTCTTGTGTTTTCCAATTAAAAGAATTCAAAGTCAATAAACCCAGCATTGTTAGCAAGCTCAGGGAAGATAATTTTTTCATCATAATTTTTTTTATAGTTATTTGCTTCTGCCTTTTTTTCTAGTCACAGTATTTAATGAACTGCGAATCTGTTTTATTTTATCCTCAGTTGTAGAAGAATAACACTATTTATAGGGGAATCAGTAAAATCAAAAGCAAATGTTATTAACAAAGCTCAAAACAATTCAAAAATACGAATTATTTCAATTGGAGGTTTTAAAAAAAAGTTAAAATACAGTGGGCAAGCTATACCCTGAGCGGGATAATTTGCTTCCCGCTCTAAAGTCCCTTTGGCGGTATATGCTCAAAAGACAATTGGGCGCAAAATGACATCCACTCTTCTGTTCATCAATTTCCCCTCATAAGTTTGATTGCTATAGATTGGATTTTCTTCTCCGAAGTCTTCCTTTAATAAAATGTCGATTTCGATATTCAATTTTTCCAACTGTTGGATAACGGCTTGGCTACGCATTTGGGACAACCATTTATTATAAGCAAGACTGCCAATATTATCTGTAAAGCTATGGACCAAAATTTCATAGCGATTGATATTGGGGACAGAGAAAATGAATTCTTCAAGTTCTTGTATCTGCTCCTCATCTATATAGTAACTGCCTCCTCCAAAAAAGATACTTTTGAGTAAGGTTTTATTATCCTGAAACCCGTCCGTTTGAGAGAAAGTCGAAAGAGAGATAAACAATAATAAGCATAAAGGAAAGCACTTATTTGCCATAATTCGGGTGTTTTTATGCAAAATCCCACCTAATTAAACACAATTTGCGCTTAATTGGTTTGATTTTATAATTTTTTGATTTTTTTTTTAGAACCAAAGGAAAATAATTGTATATTGGCATCTGCTTTAAAAAAAAAAACTTTCCCCCTCCCATTATTCTTACACTTACTATATTCGATTTTCGTTGTAAAAAATCGCCTACTCATATTTTATTTGGTTGGTAAATTTTCCAAAATCCGATTTTTATTTGGATTATTTGAAAACAATGGATAAACCAGGCGAACAATTTTCCTGAATATTTATTCAAGCTATTCCTTGCGCTCCCATTTATTTTTCAATTATTCCATAGTGAATAGATAATCAGTTCTTCCGTTGGTTAATTCTTTTAGCTTAAAAAACATATTTAAAAATAAAGAATAGTGCTTCCCTCCCCCACCATTATTCTACTAAACAATAACTGAAACATACAAACAATTGCTATGACAAACGCTTACAAACGCTCTTGTACTATCCTCATTTTATTGGGTTTGGCTATATGCGCATATAGCCAAATTTATGTAAAGGCTACTGCTGCTGGAGGAAATAATGGAAGTAGTTGGGAAAATGCCTATACAGACCTTAATGTTGCTCTGCAATCTGCGAGTAATGGCGACCAGGTTTGGGTCGCTGCCGGCACTTACCAACCTACAAATGGTTCGGACAGGGCTATCTCTTTCGAAATCCCCAGCGGGGTTCAATTATTGGGTGGTTTTCCCAATTCAGGCAATCCAGGCCTTGGAAATCGAGACCCACAAGCTAACACAACAACACTCGATGGCAATAATGCTTATTCGGTCATTTATACCAAAGATGTCACAGCCAGCACAGTTATTGATGGCTTTACCATTACTGGTGGAAATGCAGATGCTGCTATTATAAATGAGTTTCCTGTTTTGCGAGAAAACGGCGGTGGTGGCTGGTTCAACGAATCCAGCGCAGGCAATGAATCCAGTCCAACGATTAAAAACTGCAAATTCGCAAATAACCACGCGACTAATCGAGGGGGAGGGCTATTCAGCCAAGCAGGCCCTTCGGGTCAAGCAAATTACACCCTGGATAATTGTCTTTTTGAAAATAATACGGCTGGAAAAGACGGAGGAGCAATATTTAACTCTCAGTCTGGTAGTGGCTCTCAAAGCCACCCGGTCGTTTCCAATACCCATTTCAACACTAACATAGCTGGCGAGTCTGGAGGGGCTATCTATAATAATGGAGCTTACTTTGGATGGATTACAGGCAATTATACCAATTGCGATTTTATAGCCAACGAAGCTAGTAATTTTGAGGGAGGTGGGGTCTATAATGAGGGTTATTTTCAGGGAAATGCTAGTCCTTCCTTCACAGATTGTCGATTTATTCTGAATACAGGAGCCTCAGGGGGAGGTATTTATAATGATGCTGGTGGAGATGGAAAAGCCAACTATACTTTAATTAATTGCGAATTTGACCGTAACATTTCCCTAGTTTACGGCGGAGCTGTGTGTAATATTATTTCTGATAATGGAGAAATCAGCCCTGTAATTGCAAATTGTCTTTTTCAAAAGAACGAATCGCAGTATGGAGGGGCGACTTACTCCAGAGTAGTCAACGGGGGTTTAATCAACGTCAAAATTGCCAATAGTATTTTTTATAAAAAATAAGGGAGATGTCGGCGGAGGCATTTACCAAAATGAAACTGGAGAAACCAGCACTAATTACTCAAAGGTCTCCAATTCCATTTTTCAAGAAAATACTGCAGGTTTTGACCCTACCTTTCATTTTAGCGGCCCTGCGACCCTAGAGATTAACCACTCCATCGTCGATGTTTCCAATTGCGGCGACTTGATACTCGGCACAGGGGGATGCAAATTGTATAGGAGGGATGTTATTCAACCAAGACCCTCAATTCGTAGATGCGCTAGGTGGCGATTTTCATGTAACATCCCTTTCTCCTGCTATTGATGCTGGAAGTAATGCCGATGTACCCAGTGGAATCAGTAACAGATTATGCGGGCAATAATCGAATTGCTGGTAGCGCAGTAGATATTGGTATTTATGAAATGGTCAATAATAATACAGATACCGATGGGGATGGAATCGTGGATATCAATGATAATTGTCCATTAATTGCCAACGCCAATCAATTAGATGCCGATAATGATGGTTTCGGTGCTGTTTGCGATTGTGATGACACGCCTTCAACAGGGGCGAGTTGTAACACAGGATGTAGTACCTTCTATCTGGATAGCGATAATGATTCTTATGGTGACCCAGCTGTTTCTGTTACTACTTGTGTAGCACCTGGTGGTTATGTTTCCAATAACCAAGATTGCAATGATAACGACAATAGTATTTATCCCGATGCACCGGAAATATGTGACGGAAAAGACAACGATTGTAACCCATCAACTTTAGAAGATGAAGATGGGGACGGCGTGTGTAACGAAGACGATATTTGCCCGGGTGGAGATGATACCGTTGATTTAAATAATAATAATATTCCTGATGCCTGTGAAAGCACCATTACGCTCAATTGTCCCATAGGCATTAACGTTACAGCAGCTACCGGGCAAAATACTGCTTTCGTCATTTGGCCAGAGCCAACCGGCACCTCGGATTGTAATGGAGGTGGGACCGGCGGCGGAAGTTGTACGGCTGCTCCAATCGTGGGTTTTACACATATCGGCGAACATGGCGGACATGATTATTACAAATCAAATACGGGTTACGAGTTGGACCAATGCAAAAAATGATCTGTGAAAAATAATGGAGGTTAATTTGGCAGTGATCAATAATCAGGCTGAAAAATGATTTTATAAAACAAAAATATTGGTAGCGATATTGTCTATTTTAGGGTTTAGCGATGCTGCCCACAGAGGGAAACTTACGAGTGGGTCAATGGAGCAGACTTTAATGCTTATAACAACCTACAAAGTAGCCCAAACACAGCTGGAGATAGAGACTACGGCATTATGTATTTTTTGGAATGGGGAATGGGATTTAGACGGCAATTATACTAAAAAATATATTCTTGAAATCCCTTGTGACGGTAGCACGGGTGGAAGCGGATTGGAAATTAACCAAACTGCCGGACTCCCCCAATGGCTCTGCTTTTCCCATAGGAATTACTCCCAATAACCTACGTGGCAAACGGATGATTGCGGCGGGACAAAAATACTTGTTCTTTTAATGTGATTGTAGAAAGTACTATTAGTAGCGTGAGCATCATTTGTCCAGATGATATTATAGTAACGGCATTGCCTGGAGCAAACAAGCGCAGTAGTTGCCTGGAACGAACCAAAGCACTAATACAGATTGTCCCATCAGGTATCGTAAGCGTCAACCAAACTGGCAACGCCCCTGCGAATGGCATGCCCTTCCCTCTTGGCACAACCACTGTCACCTATCAGGCACAAGATGACTGTGGAGGAACGACAACTTGTAGCTTTTACCGTAACCGTGAACCCAACAAATAGTGACATTACTCTTAATTGTCCCGATAATATTTCTGCCAGCATTAATGCTCCTGGAGAAACCGTTGTTGTAACTTGGAATGATCCAACAGGAGGAACAACTTGTGCGAATGGTGGGTTTGGATTTACTCAAATTGTCGGGCCAGCAAGTGGCTCCAACTTTGGAGAGGGGACAGCTACTATCACTTATGAGGCTAGCGATAATTGTGGAGGAATGACAATTTGTAGTTTTACTGTTACTGTCAATTTAAACAATAGCAATATTGATCTAAACTGTCCTTCAAATATTAGTATTATGGTTCCGCAGGGATCGAATGGAGGCGTTGCGAATTGGGCTACTCCAACTGCTACGACTACTTGCACCACCGGAGGAGGTACAAGCACCTGCGCTGCTGCCTCTATTAGCGGCTTCGAATATATAGGAGAATACAACGATAGCGAATATTATTTGTCCAACGCCAAAGCAACTTGGCCAAATGCAAAAACAGCAGCAGAGGCTGCCGGCGGTACTTTAGCAGGTATTGAAGATGCTGCCGAAAATGCTTACATAATGAGCATTATTGGTAGTGAAATAGTTCATATAGGGCTTAATGATATTGTGCAAGAAGGCACTTTGGAATGGCTAAATGGAGAACCAACAACCTATCAAAATTTTAGTGGAATCAACCAAAATAGCGAAGATAAAGATTATACAGTCTTTTACTTCTGGGACGGAAAATGGGACTATATTAATGATGGTGTTTGGAAAAAATATTTAATGGAAATTCCATGCGGCGGAAGTTCCTCTCCCGTCAATATCACCCAATCAGCTGGACCAACTAGTGGTAGCATTTTCCCTATTGGCACAACCGTAGTAGCTTATCAGGCAACCGATGATTGCGGTAATGCAACTACTTGTAGCTTTACCGTAACGGTCACGGAACAAACCAGTTCCTGCGATCCAGATACGGATGGCGGCCAAATTACTGGTAATGAAAGCATCTGTGATCCCTATGACCCAACTGTGATTGGAAGTTCTAGCCTACCAATTGGTGGTTCTGGAGTTATCGAATATGTTTGGGTAAAATCAGAAAGTGGCTGTCCAGATGTCAATGGACAACAAATTCCAAACAGCAACAGCCCAACTTATGATCCACCTCTGATCAGCACTACTACCCACTTCGTGCGACTGAGTAGGAGAGCAGATTGCATCGATTGGGTAGCTAGTAACTGTGTCACTAAAACCGTAGAAGATTGTAACCCTCCAGGTGGCGAATACTGTGGGCTAACCGGAGAGCAGCCCTGGCAAGAATACATTATAAATGTTTCTATAGGTGATCTAGACCACAATTCTGGAAAATCCTCATTGGGCTACGAAGATAATACCCATATAACAGGCAATCTTACTGCCGGACAAGACTATACCCTCAGTGTGTCTATTAAATACAGTTGGACCCATTGGGATGAAAATATTTATGTCTGGATAGATTTTAATCAGGATAATGATTTTAATGACTCCGGTGAGTTGGTCATGTCTGAGTTATCGCCAGCAGGGGTAGATGGCACCTCTCCCCCTCCAATCACCTCATCTATTACCATTCCCGCTTCAGCTCTCAACGGCACTACTCGTATGAGGGTTGCCATGAAACGAGAAGCCAGTAACAACCCTTGTGGTTCTTTTGTCCATGGAGAAGTAGAGGATTATTCGCTGAACATTTCTAGTAGTGCTTTAGCAAGGGCCAAAGCTATATTAGTTTTTGAAGCCTATCCAATACAAGGCAATGCCGCTTTGGAGTGGGTTTCCAACACTAGCTATAAAGAAGCTTATTTTGAGGTAGAACGATCTTCAGACAATGAATACTTTGAAGTAATTGAAGATGTAATCGTTATAGCCAATGGAAAGGCAGAAAATTTTTACAAAATTATCGATTCCAGCCCTGAATTAGGGGTCAATTACTACCGAATCAAGCAGGTTTTCCAGAATGGTTTAGAAAACTATACCCAAACGAAAAAACTAACCTTTGGTTATAAAAATGCACCTATTAATTTCTATCCAAATCCTGCTGCTGAATCCTTGTATTTACAATTAAAGGCTTACGCGGGCAAAAAAGGAACTATACAAATAGTAAATATACTGGGCCAAATTATGGAGACCGTCAAAATGGAAAAAATCCCTACTGAAACACTCCGTTTACCACTCGATAATTATGACAATGGAATGCATACTATTTTATTTAAAATAGAAGGGATGCCAATTGTGAGCAAGTTGTTTTTGATCGAAAAAAGGCAATAAAACCCTCGTGGTTCAAGTTGGCAATTAAATTATTAATTATTGCCAACTTGAACCACGAAAAAACTTCTTGAAGCACCATGCAGGAACATTACGAATACTGCTTATCGTAATATCTTTGATAGGCCCCAGAAGTTACATTCTCCAGCCATTCTGAATTATTTAAATACCACTCAGCAGTCATTTTCAAACCTTGTCTTGCTTGTACCGAAGGCTCCCAACCCAATTCATTCTTCACCTTTGTCGCATCAATCGCATAGCGCTTATCATGCCCGGGGCGGTCTTTGACAAAAGTAATCAACTCTTGCGCTTGCCCTACCCTTCTACCCAATAGTTCGTCCATAATGTCGCACAATACTTTAACCAAATCAATATTTTGCCATTCATTATTGCCGCCGATATTATAGGTTTCTCCATTGATTCCTTTGTGAAAAATCACATCAATTGCTGCCGCATGATCTTCTACCCAAAGCCAATCGCGAGTATATCTTCCATCGCCATAAATCGGCAAGGGCTTATTGTGCTTAATATTATTAATAATTAAAGGAATCAGCTTTTCGGGAAATTGATAAGGCCCATAATTATTGGAACAATTGGATAATACGATCGGCAAGTGATAGGTATGGTAATAGGCTCTTACCAAATGGTCCGAACTAGCCTTAGAAGCAGAATATGGAGAACGCGGGTCATAAGCAGTTTCTTCTGTAAAATAGCCCGTCTCACCTAAAGTGCCATAGACTTCATCCGTAGAAACATGGTAAAAACGCTTATCTTTAAAATCCCCCCAAGTATTGCGCGCTGCATTTAACAAATTAATCGTTCCGATAATATTGGTATGAATAAAGCTCATCGGGTCAGCAATCGAACGATCCACATGCGACTCCGCCGCCAGGTGAATGACTCCATCAAACTGAAAATCCTGGAATAAATCCTCTATTTCAGGCTCCGTGATATCTCCTTTTACAAAAGTGTAATTGGGTGCATTTTCCAGGTCTTTTAGGTTTTCCAAATTCCCCGCATAGGTGAGTTTGTCCAAATTGACGATTTTGTAATCCGGATATTTATGGACCATTAATCGGACCAGGTGGGAGCCAATAAATCCAGCACCACCGGTAATAAGTATTTTCATGTTCTTTGTTAATTATTTTTTAAAAAAAGCCAGAAATTTAACAGTTTTCAATTTAGCCGCCTCCATTGATTAGATGAGATTAGCCTGCTATTGTAATACTTAACAAGTTAAAACCCATCGTATGTTCTATGCGCCTATTGTAGCATCTACTTTTACTACTTTTTTAAAATATTCAAAAGTCTTTTTCAAGCCTTCAGCTCTGGAAACTTGAGGCTCCCAGCCTAGTAGTTCTTTTGCCTTGGCAATATTCGGCCGGCGCTTTTGGGGATCGTCTTTAGGCAAGGGTTTATAGATTAATTTGGCCTTGGGGTTACCCACTAAATTCAAAACTTCTTTTCCAAATTCTTTGATTGTCACCTCATCCGGATTGCCAATATTGACCGGCAAATTATAATCACTCATCAATAAGCGATAAATGCCTTCCACCAAATCGTCCACATAACAAAAAGAACGGGTCTGAGAGCCATCGCCAAAAACCGTCAATCCTTCGCCTCGGATTGCCTGAGAGAAAAAAGCAGGCAATACTCGGCCATCGTTCACCCGCATTCGCGGTCCATAGGTGTTAAAAATGCGTATGATTCGGGTTTCTACTTTATGATAAGTATGATAAGCCATCGTAATTGCCTCCAAAAAACGCTTCGCTTCATCATAAACCCCTCTTGGGCCGATTGGATTCACATTACCCCAATACTCTTCAACTTGGGGGTGGACTTGTGGATCGCCATAAACTTCTGAAGTAGAAGCTACCAAAACTTGCGCATTTTTGGCTTTCGCCACACCTAAAATATTATGCGTCCCCAAAGCCCCAACCTTCATAGTCTGAATGGGCATTTTTAAATAATCAATTGGGCTGGCAGGAGAGGCAAAATGCAATATATAATCCAGCTTGTCCGGTATATGGATGTACTTAGTAATGTCGTGATGATAAAATTCAAACTCTTTCAATGGAAAAAGATGTTCAATATTTGCCAAATCGCCCGTCAGCAAATTATCCATTCCAATAACGAGATAGCCTTCTTTTATAAAACGGTCACAAAGGTGGGAGCCCAAAAAGCCAGCTGCACCAGTAATCAAAACACTTTTCATATTATGAATTAAAATAAAATAATAACCCTTGTATCAAGTAATCATTTAAAGTAAATTATACCAGTTGGTGAATAATAAGTTACTTCTAAAGATTTAAATTAGCAGGGAAAAGAGCTTTACTTTTTAAGCTGCATTCAAGCAAATCTGCCCTAGCTGACAGCATTAGCCTAAATAATCCCCTTATTCGTCCGATATTTTCCTAAGATACATAGGAAAAGGCTACCTTACAATAGGAAAACTGCGTTTATTAAAAAAGGCATCCGAAGTTTACAATATTAAAAAAGCAATATACCATTCAACCACTCAGCAATCATCAACTATGAATGCGACATCTCCTAAATCTGAATGTTAAAAAAAGAATCAAACTATGTTGAGTTTATTATATCCAATTAGTTACCTGGTCAGTCTTGGCGGATTGATCGGCTGGTTTTATGTGCAAGACAATAAGCGGCGAAGCCGGCTGATGAGCAAATTGTTTTTGGGAGGCTTTTTTGCCTATTTGTTGTCGCTTGGCATGGCAGAAGGCGAACTGACTTATAAATTATTTGTGCTTTTCCGGGATTTGGTGGTTTTGGGATTGGTTTCTCAATTTTTTAGCTTTTTTAGAAAATACAAATTGGTCTTTTTTGGAATGTTGTTCGCTCTATATGGATTAATTAGCGTTAAAGGAATGGCTATCTTGCAAAACACCTTTCCACAAAAAAAAGCTGCGGAAACTAAGCCCGCCAATAATGTAATAAACCCAAGTACCTCTTTCCTTCCCCTAGATGCCAACGGAGAGTTATTAATTGAAGTCGCTCAAGGACAAGACATCAATGAATTAAAAACGCTCTTTGACCAATATGGCATTAGTTATCAAAGGGCTTTCCAGCCTGTAAGGGCAGATTTTACAGATTTAGATGATTATTTTGTACTGGATATTCCCAATAATAGTTTAAAACACTTGGCAGAAATAGAAACCAGTTTGTACCAAACAGGCATCGTAGATTGGGTAGAAGAAAATGAAGAAATCAGCTTGGAACCCATACCCGCCAAGTTACCAGAACCCATCAAAAAACAATATGGCATCAATGACCCTGGAATCGAGCAATTATGGGGCTTTAATACAATGGGTGTGGACAAGTTGTATAAAAGCATTGCCAAAGCAAAAATAAAACCCCAAAAGAAAGCAACCATTGCTATTCTAGATACTGGAATAGACGCCAAACACGAAGATATTGCAGGCAATTATAAATCTATTCAAAGAAAATACGATAAAGATACTCAGGGACATGGCACCCACTGCGCGGGCATTGCAGGAGCCGTTTCTAATAATGAAATCGGGGTCGCTTCCTTCTCTCAAGCCAATGAATTTGTACAAATCAGTAGCATCCAAGTCTTAAATAGCTTTGGAATGGGGACTCAAAAAAGCATCATTAGTGGAATGATTGAAGCAGCAGACAATCAAGTAGATGTCATCTCCATGTCCCTCGGTGGACGATCTAATCCCTTGAAGCAGAAGGCTTACAAAGAGGTGGTCAAATACGCAAACGATGCTGGAGCAATCGTTGTCGTCGCTGCTGGAAATTCCAATAGTAATGCCGCCAATTATGCGCCTGCTAATGCAGAAGGAGTCATCGCAGTAAGTGCAATTGACGAAGCCTTAAACCGAGCAAGCTTTTCCAATTATGTAAGTGATCTGTCCATGGGGATTGCAGCACCAGGCGTCAACATATACTCCACTTTTCCCAATAATGATTATAAAACCTTTAATGGTACTTCTATGGCAACTCCTTACGTTGCTGGCTTGGTTGGGCTGATGAAGAGTATCAATCCCAATTTGACAACTACAGAAGTGTACAGCATACTAAAGGAAAGTGGGAAAAATACCAACCTAACCAAAGAAACCGGAAAGCTGATACAACCTGCCGAAGCGGTCGTGCAAACGGTTAGGCGCGCCAAAAATTGATACGAAATACTCAAAAAATAAAGTATGGATTAAAAAAAATCTAGGCTCGGTGCCTTAAAGAATCCTCATTTTAAAATTTGAGATTACTCCTATTGGTCGAAAAAGCAACTTTAATAACATTTTTCTTTTTCTTGAAAAATCCCGATATCTTGAACCCTAACACTACCCACCTTTTAGAACAATTGTTCTAACTAGTTTCAACCACATAAAATAATTTATCCTATTAAAAAAAAAAATATGGACAAGTTGTTAAAAATTTTTATAACTTAGTGCTTTCATTCTTACCATTATTTGTTATTCTCATTGCTATTCTAAAATCTTAGCAATAACTATTGTGTAATTAGGGTAGCTTCTCTGCTTAAGAAATTGAGTAGAACTTATTTAAACTTTTCCATCACTATCAAGCACTCCTAAATAGTCAGTCAGTCCTATATTGATAATATACCTAAACTCAACAAAATGAAAAAGAATTTCCACTATGATGGTAATAATTACCATATTGTTAATGAAAAAGGTTTCTTTGACCAACTTCTGAGAAAAGAGGAAAAAATAAGTTTGTATATTAAAGCGGAAAGTGCAAATGATAATGATTCCCTCGAACACACCGCCGATTTACCCAGAACATTGGGGTTAATTGGTCCTTTTGAAATATATGATTATCAAAATCAGTATTGTATTTCCATAAAGCTTTCTCCCAAAAAAATGGAATACATTTATTTGCCTAACAAAAGTAAAACAATCTACTTAGGGCTTTCTTTGGTAAAGAAAGGGACAAAAAAGTGGTCATTAGATGTATACCTTGGAGAGGCCAAAATAAAAAGCATTTCCTTGAAATTTCCAATTTCTGTTTCTGAAAAAATAATACTGGGTAAAGGGCAAGCTAATCGCTATTGGAAAGGAACGGTACATTACTTTAAATTATATACTGGCGCATTCATGGAGTATAAGCATCCTGTCATAGATTCCGAAAAAGCATTTGTGAAGCAACAGTTTTTGGAAATCGTTCAAAAACCCGCATTAACCTAAAAAAGAAATAAGCACTCCTGCTGCCACTGCAGAACCAATCACCCCCGAAATATTGCTGGACATGGCATACTGCAATAGGTGGTTTTTTGAGTCATATTCTAAAGCGATTTCGTTGGCTACCCTCGATGCCATGGGTACGGCACTCAAGCCCGTTGCGCCGATTAAAGGGTTGATTTTCTTTTTGGAAAACAAATTATAGACTTTTACCGCCAAAATCCCGCCAGCAATAGAAATGGCGAAAGCGATGAAGCCTCCTACAACAATCAATAAAGTTTCTCTATTTAGAAAAGTAGCCGCCGTCATCGTTGCGCCAACTGTTAAACCCAAAAAAATTGTCGCTGAATTCATGATCGTTTCGGAAGCAGCTTTAAACAAACGATTCGTATCTACGCCAATTTCCTTAATCAAATTTCCAAAAAACAACATGCCCACCAAAGGAACAGAGGAAGGCACTAAAATAGCAACAATAATTCCCAGCACAATAGGAAAGATAATTTTGACCGCTCGCAAATTTTTAATCTGAATTCTATTAGGAAACTGCTTTTCTTGCTCTTTCATATTGATTTTTAGTTCCTTTTCAGATACTAAATACTTTACTACCAAAGGAATAATGACTGGCACCAAAGCCATATAAGAATAGGCTGCAATAGCGATTGGCCCCAGTAAATGGGGTGCTAAAATAATTGAAGTATAAATTGCTGTCGGCCCGTCCGCCCCACCAATGATCCCCAGCGAAGCCGCTTCCTGCAAAGTAAAACCTAACAGCACCGCCGATAGCAAAACGGTAAAAATCCCTACTTGGGCTGCAGCTCCAAAAAAGGCTAGCTGCAAATTCCGCAACATGGGGCCAAAATCTGTCATTGCCCCCACCCCCATAAAAATCAAAGGTGGCAATAAGCCCGTTTTAATCAAAACATAGTAGAGCATATTCATAATACCGTGCTCCTTTGCTATTTCAATAATCGTCAGCTGCAAAATGCCATTATCCTCTGTAGCAGTTGTGACGGCCATATTCCCTCCAGGAAAATTTGCCAATAAGACCCCAAACGCAATTGGCACCAGCAATAACGGTTCGTACCGCTTCCCGATACCCAAAAATAATAGAAATACTGCTATCGCTAACATCAGTAAACTGCCCGGAGAATCTGCCAACTCTCCTAAGGCAGTCATTTCATATAATTTTTCGATGATTTCCATTTCCGATTTCAGTATTTCGCTAGTGATTTATCAAATTTGTTTTGTCAGATAGGAGGAAGTTTATACTGCAGGCTTTGATCCACATCGGTCATACATCTACAGACTAAAGTTCGTAGCACAAGAATTCAGCATTTTCACCTTAACAGACAACTATACAATTTTCATCACCGCGTCATCTTCTTCCACATCGTCCCCATGGCTTACTAAAATTTCTACAATCTGACCGCTTTGCTCTGCTTTTACGGCATTAATAACTTTCATAGATTCTACATAAAAAATGGTATCTCCTTCCTTCACTTGGTCGCCCACTTTCTTGGGGGTATCTGAAGAGCTTTTGGTAAGAAAAAACTTGCCTTCCAAAGGTGACAAAACAGATATAGCATTACCAATATCCTTCCTTTCCAATGCAACTTGTGGATTAAAGGAGGGTTGGGAAGCAGCAGTAGCCCTTTCCGTTTCGTAAGAAACCGATACCTTAAATCGCTCACCATCCACATCAACCCACATAGACTTAGGTTGAAAACTTGCAGAAGGGGGAAGGGCAACGGTAGCGCCTTTTTTCAAAGGCTGAGAAGAATTTGCCTCCGCTTTTCGTTTTGCCAAATCTGCTAAAAATCGTTCCTTTGCCTTACCTGACTTATAGTCTTCGTATTGAGGCGGGTGCATGGCAAATTCAAAAAGCTCTTCTTCATCCATCCCTGTATCCCAGTTTTTTTCGCGCATTTTTTCTCTAAACTCCCCCAAAGCATCAGGGTATAAATCCTGTGGATTGCCTTCAAAAAAGGCTCTCTCTTCACTTTTTGCCAAAGCCTCCACTTCTACACCTAAGGGGCCGGGGAGTTCTCCAGATTTACCCAATAACATCCCCCAGGTATTTTCGTCAATCATAGAAAAACGATCTTTGCCTTTTTCCATCTGCACGACATTCATTAATGCCACATTTTTCACATATTGACTATAAGGTGTAACCAAAGGCGGATAGCCCATTTTTGGCCAAATCAGCTTGACTTCATTGAAGAGTTTGATTAATAATTGCTCTTGGATTAAGGGCTTTTTATTTCGCTTATTTAACCATTTATTGAGGCTTTTTAAATTATTTTCTAAGTCTGCCATCAAACTCCCCATCATCCCGCCCGGCAAGCCTGGTCCAATGAGCAAAGAGTTCATTTTTCGATTTCTCTGGTTAATATAAAAACCCAAAAAGTCATCTATAAATTCTTGAGTCAAACTCCTAACCTCCATATAAGCTTCCATATTTATATTTGGCAAACTAAAGCCCGCATCCTTCAACATTTCGTGGATCGTCAATAAGTCTGCATGTCCCGTCCCCCAACTCAATGGCTCCATACCCACATCTATATAATCTGCTCCCGCTTTGGCCGCTTCCAATGAACTAGCCACCGAAAAACCAGGTGTAGAGTGACCATGATATTGAACAATGATGTCGGGGTGTCGCTCCTTAATCCCCTTCACTATTTTCCCGATAGAAACAGGGCGACCAATCCCAGCCATATCTTTGATACAAATCTCTTCTGCTCCATAATCTATCAATTGATCTGCCAGTTTCACATAGTATTCTACGGTGTGAATAGGCGAAAAAGTAATGCACAAACAACCTTGTGAAATCATCCCGCCCTCCTTCGCATATTCAAAAGATAATTGTAAATTAGGAGCATAATTCAAGCCGTCAAAAGACCGCGCAATATCCGTCCCCTGCTGCTTCTTTAAATGAAACATTAGCCGACGTACATCCTTGGGAACGGGGCTCATTCTTATCCCGTTTAAACCTCTCTCCAGCATATGTGTTTGAATACCCGCTTTATTGAAAGGAGCCGTCCAGTCCCTCACCGCTTTATTGGGGTTTTCACCATAGAGTAAGCAGATTTGCTCAAAGCCTCCGCCATTAGTTTCCACCCTCGACAATACGCCCATCTCAACAATTGGCTGCGCTACCCGAACCAACTGGTCCACTCTCGGCATATATTTTCCCGAAGACTGCCACATATCTCTATACACAAGGCTCAATTTGATTTCTTTAGCCATATTTGATTAAATTTGTCGCTCTCCTCCCAATAGAGGGCAAAGTAAAGCGGATTGGCAATCCATTTTACGCTTTCACCCCATTTTAGGTAAGAGCGAAATTTGTTTGGTTTTGTGATAGAAAATGGCGATTTCGCTCAATAGCACGATAACCTGTTGAAAAGTAGTACAGGAAGCCAGGCCCGCGGCACTATATCCTTTCCACTTGTACAACCGTTCCTTTCCCTTTCGTAACAACCTCCACTGCCACCGCAATCGCTGCCAATTTCTTTTTATCAATCACATCATCATCCAGATAAGGCGTTCGATAATCATAATCTAAGCGCTCTTCTTCTGAAAAATAGGTATTAATCACCCAAATCAATGCCTTACCCGTAAAGACTACCAAAGCCAGAATGATAAAAACGGTAACCATCCCCACCAATAATAATAGAAAAGCCGTTTGCAAATCCACGTCCATAGTTTTGGTGATTCTTTGATTTTACAAAAAAGCGGAAAGATAGAAACATTCTCAAAGAAAGCCAGATTCCTCGGTAAGAACTTTTATCATTCTTCCACCTCTTCAAACTCCATATCAATCTGTCGCCGCTGGATATCAGCATTCGTGACAACTACTCGAACTGCATCGCCCATTTTATACATCTTTCCAGAATGCATGCCAATGGCCTTTAGCCGACCCTCTTTTACATCAAAGGGCTCACTTAGGGTTTCAAAACCAACCATACCTTCACAGCGACTTTCTAGTAGCTCTACGAAAATACCTCGATCAATAATGCCGGAAATGACCCCTTCAAAGGTCTTGCCTATGTGTTTTGCGATAAATTCTACTTGTTTATATTTAATGGATTCTCGCTCGGCATCGTTAGCCTTTCGCTCCATGGCAGAGATGTGCAAGCATTGATCCTCCAGTTTTTCTCTATTGAAGCGATAACTTTTGCCTTCTAGTGTTTGGTATAAAATCCGATGCGCCAATACATCCGAATAACGGCGGATAGGTGAGGTGAAATGCGAATAATAGTCAAAACCCAAGCCGTAATGTCCAATATTATTGGTCGAATACTCTGCCTTAGCCATCGTGCGAATAGCAATGGGTTGCAACACTTTTAAGGCTTCATTTTCTTCTGCCAATTTGGCTAGTTTATTATAGCTTTTGGCAATTTGGTGGGGTGTATCTGTTTTCATTTTTACACCCAATTCCATTGCAAAACGAGCAAATTCTGCCACTTTATCGGGATCGGGCAGGTCGTGTATGCGATAGACGAAAGGAATTTCCGGTTTTTCTTTTTTATTGACAAAAAGGGCGACTTCTCTGTTGGCTAATAGCATAAAGTCTTCAATCAATAGATTGGCTTCTTTTCTTACTTTTAAATAAACATCAACGGGTACGCCGCTTTCATCCAGCCTAAATCGTATCTCATCGCTCTCAAAAGCAATTGCGCCTTCTTTGAATCGCTGTTTCCGCATTTTCCGAGCAATGCGCGCCATTGCTTGTAACTCGGCCACCATATCACCCTTGCCAGTTTCCAATACTTCCTGCGCTTCTTCATAGGCGAAGCGACGTTTGGAATGAATGAGTGTTTTTCCAAACCATTTTTTTACCAATTTATCATCTTTATCAAAAGTAAAAATGGTGGAAAAGGTATATTTATCTTCATTTGGACGCAAAGAACAGAGTCCATTTGATAACCTTTCTGGTAACATCGGCAGCACCCGATCTACCAAATAAACAGAGGTAGAACGGAGATAAGCCTCTTTATCCAGAGCTGTGTTGGGTTTTACATAATGGGTGACATCAGCGATGTGAACACCAATTTCACAATGTCCGTTTTCCAAATATTCAATAGACAAAGCATCGTCAAAGTCTTTAGCATCCATTGGGTCAATGGTAAAGGTCGGAATGCCGCGCAGGTCTCGCCGTTTGGCTACTTCCGCTTCATCAATCGTTGCGGAGAGTGCTTCTGATTCTTCGATGACTTCTTTTGGAAATTCCAGATGGAAACCATTATTAATCAAAATGGATTTCATTTCTATATCGCTACTACCGGATTTTCCCAGCACTGCTGTAATTTCTCCTATTGGGCTTTTATTGCCTTTATTGTGCCATTGTAGGACTTTTACGACCACTTTATCACCATCGGATGCCTCTTTTTGTTGGTCGGGATAGACGATAATGTCCACAGGCATATTTAATTTATCTGGCATCACAAAGCCATATTTTCGGGATTTGGAAAACGTGCCAATAAAGTACTCCGAGGCTCTTTCCAAAATTTCAACCACTTCGCCTTCGTACTTGTACCTACCCGGAGGGCGCCAGGCATTGATTTTGACCGTATCTCCATTGAGTGCCGTATTCATAAATTTAGCAGAAATATGAATGTCCTCTGCCAAATCCTTAACGACGACATAAGCGGAGCCCGTCCGCGTCATATCAATAACCCCAGTGTAGGAATTGCGTTTTGTTTTAGAATTGGAGCGACCATTTATTCGGTATTTGTCATCGCCAATATAGTATAAGAAATTAGATTCGGTAAGTTTTTCCAAGGCATCTTTGACGGAATCCTTGTTGTTGGCAATTTTTAATTTTTTAATAATTTGTCTGGGGCTAAAGCGTTTTCGCTGGTGCTTTTTGAACAATTTGGTTATTTCCACTTTTAGGGCTTTAGCAGCCAGTTTCTTGCCTTTAATGGTTTTTCTTTTTCTCATGTTTTAGTTTATCAAAATTGAATGCAGGGAATGAAAAAGGAAGGATCGTTTTTATGTTTAGTACAATTTAGTGCTTCTTCGCTCACTACGTATAAAAATTTAGGTTGGCAAACCTAGTGGTTTAATTGATTACCTTCTTCACTAAATCGTTTTTTCAGGTTTTTAAAGGGTTAATTAACTTTTGACGCTAATACAACAACCGGATAGCGGTGGAAAGTTTCAAAGTTATTAGAGTATGTCTAAATTTAGCTAGTGTATTTTAGAAAAGAAAATTCAATTACACTTTACATAAATCGGCGCCAACTCAACGGTATTACTAAAATGATTGGCTCGATCTCGAATATACACTTCAAAGACAACCCTATCAAAGGGCGTAGTAGAAGAAGGTTCGCAATTAAATTCCTTTAATTCAAAAATGCAGCAGGTTTTGGGTAGCGTAAAAGTAATTTCTCCCGAAATGCCCCGTCCAACCCCTTCTAATCCGACAAACAAAATTCGATTGCTTTCAAATAAAAAATCTTGCCTCGGATCATAAATAAATATCGAAGAGGTGTCTGAGTCTCCACTCTCTGATCCAATATCGCCATCACCGTCCGTAAAGCCAATAGTCACTCTAGTCGTTTCCGTGACTGCTCTGTTTTGCTCAATCGTATCCTTCGAAAGACTAACAAACTCAATGACCGGCTCAATTGGGTAATCTGGCGGGCTGGCACAGGAAAAAAAAACAAAAAAGCCAAAAAAAAGTGATCTCATAACAGAAGGGTTTAAAAAACAAGGAAAACACAAATAATTTTCGAGTGACCAACCACCAATGGATCAAACGGAAATTTACCATTTTTAGTTTAGATATTCAAACATTCCGCAGAAGAAAAAGGGACAGGAGGTGCTTTAGTAAAGGAGCTTTAAACGATGGGCTTATTAGTCTATATTTTGTTTTTATTAAAAAGACTGCTCCGAGCCGCAAGCGACACCGGAGCAGTCCACACACTTTGAGAACACCCGTTATATTTTTGGAAATTTCAGGGATTAAACCTCGTTACTTTAGTTTTTTTTTTAAAGAAACTGCTCCAAGTCCGAGGACATCGGAGCAGTCCACACACTATGAGAACACCCGTTATATTTTTAAAATACCTTTTGATTCGTTTTTCCAGCTACTTGAAATGAGAGGAGGCAGGAGGTAATCGCCTCCCCCTTTCGAGTAAGTCCTTTAACCTTTTTCGCCGGTTGGACAAATCCAACCTTAACTTATAAACCCTTATTTCAATACTCAATCGGTCTTTGTCGTTTCAGCGAATATTCGCCCGTCAATCAATACACCTATAAGACGCTTTCAATTCCCAAATAGATATAATTCAAAAGTTATTGTTTTTAACTCTTGTTAAATTATTATACATAACTACCTGATGATCAGCATTAAGGTATAGTTAAAATGGAAAATGTTAAAAAATGTTAAGGTAAGAAGTAGAAAATAAAAAAGCCTAGAAAAGCAAAATCAGGTCAACCATCAATTTACTGTAAAAGATCGAGTGACGGTATTGGGCTCTTCTCCCTCTAAATTAGTCGTTTCTACTTTCAGCGTAAAAGTACCCGCTTCGCTGGCAGTAAAAGCATCAACTTGTTTAAAAGTCACCTCGCCGCTTACGTGTTCATGCTTATTGCGAATGGTGCTGACGACTTCTTCTTCATTATTTAAAGCCTGGATAAGCACATTGTGGATGATTAGATTATTTTGGCGAGAAAAACGGACTTCTACTGGCAAATTATCCCCGATAGCAATGGAGGTATTTTCTTCGGGTTGAATGATGTCGATATCAACGATATAGGTCTCGTCCTGATTTTCCGATGCTTGTTTCTCTTTATTACAAGCAAAGAGGCTAAAAAGAAAGAGCAATAAAAATGCAATATTTTTCATTAGGTAGCGCAAATTAGGTAAATAAATTTTCTACGAACGATTTATCTAGTGCCAATTTATTTGCAACTTCGAAAATGTATCGCTTCTCCAATTCATCTATACTTCCGCTTCTATTTGCCATAACAACCATTTCTAAAATAAAGTTTTCCTCTTCCTCATAATCTCTTAGTAATTGGTAATCCAATGGGAAGTTAGAACCCGTTTTTAGGGATTCTTCCAGTAAATAACGCTTTTGCGATTCGGGTAGGTCAGCATTCTCAATGATTGGTCCGATGAAGCTAATTTGGGCTTCATTAATATCATTATTAGATTCGATGAGATTGGCTAATCCTTTAATTTTTTGAACTTGTAAGGCACTACTAATTTCTGCGGTTGCTTCTTTTTTTAGGGGCTCTTCATAAGTCGTATTTTGGTTAAAAAACGATTTCGAAATATTCGCAACTTTTGAAGTAGTCATTTTTGCCCATACCCCCATCAGGACGGGACCAGTAATAGGGACAAATTGAATGATTGATTTTTTTAAATTTTTTTCAATAATACTTTTTCCCAATGATTTAATTTTTTCCTGGAGTACCTCCTTAGATGAGTCCGACAAATTTTCATTATAATTTTGAATTGTTGCCAGATTCGTATTTCCTCCAAATGCAGCAAATGGTATATCTATTAAAAGGTCTTTGGTAACAAAGCTTTCTTTGTTATAAGCACAACCCAAATCATAGATCATATTCATCTGATTTCCAAAATTAATCAGCAATTCGGGGATGGAGCCTAAAATGCCCAGCGGTCCGGGAACGATAGAGCTTGCTGCTGCTAATATCATATTTCTTTTGGCGTACCCTTCTATTATTGCATCGACTTCCTCGCTTGTAAAATTCGAATTATCTGGGTTTGATTTTCTTTTCTTAAAAGAGGCTTCCATTACCTCAAATAAGCCATTGTCGAGCTTATTCTTTATAGCAGTCAGATCAATAATAACCCCTTTTCGTTTATTAAAGCGACGGAGGTCTTTGAGTTTATTGAACATAGCAGTTGCTTTTGTTTTTTAATTTTGCAACAATTCTTCGGTCGCTTTTTTCTGGAGAAAACGATAAGAACTCGTTAACAGCAGGAAAGAAAACCCCAAATGGAGCTATTATTAATTGGAATATCCGGTATTGGTTAATAAAATTAAAGTGTTTTTATCTCACTTACCAGTTTTTGCAGGGAATCTTTGGCATCTCCAAAAAGCATCCGGTTTTTTTCATGGAAAAACAAGGGGTTCTGGATACCAGCATAGCCCGGGCTCATGCTGCGTTTCATGACGATAACGTGCTTGGCTTCCCATACATTTAAAACGGGCATTCCATAAATTGGGCTACCAGGATCGTCCAAGGCTGCTGGATTGACGACATCATTTGCTCCAATTATGACGACCATATCTGTATTGGGCAAAGCAGCATTGGCATCCTCCAAGTCTAGCAATTTTGGATAGGGGACATCTGCTTCTGCCAATAATACATTCATGTGCCCGGGCATTCGCCCAGCCACTGGATGGATCGCATAGGTTACATCAACGCCATTGGCGGACAATAAATCGTCTAATTCTTTGACTACTTTTTGTGCTTGTGCAACCGCTAAACCATAACCAGGGACAACCATAACCGATTGAGAATAAAAAAGCTGTATGGCTGCATCGTTGATGGTCACCGTTTTGGCAACCTGATCGCCACTTACTCCTTTTGCTGCTGCTCCACCACCGCCGAACCCTCCAATTAAAACATTCAAAAGGGAACGATTCATAGCTTCGCACATTAGAACGGTAAGGATAGTACCAGATGCACCAACTAAAATACCGCCAACCAGCATAATATTATTATTATAAATCAACCCCGCCGCTGCCGCCGACAAGCCCGTAAAAGAATTTAATAAAGAAATTACAACAGGCATATCTGCTCCACCAATCGGAGCCACAAAAGAAAAGCCATAAATCAGGGACAAAGCCATTAGCCCAATCGCCAAAGACAATCCGGCTGCCCGCCCGCCAAAGAAGACGTATATCGTCAAGGCCAGGGTTGCCGCCAACAAAATCATATTGATAATATTGTGTTTGGGTAAGGTGACTTGATTGTCCCATACCAAGCCCTGTAGTTTGGCAAATGCCAACATACTTCCAGTAAAGGCAATTGCGCCAATTAACATAGTGGTCAGTACAATGAATAATTGTCCGCTACCCATTGCACTAGTACCATTATAATAGTGAACTAGTTCTGTCATCGCCAAAACGACTGCGCAGGCTCCACCCAAGCCATTGAAAATAGAAACCATCTGCGGCATAGCGGTCATCTGTACCTTTTTGGCAGCAAAAAAGCCAATAATAGAGCCAATAAGCATCCCGCCAATAATCCACGCATAATTGTTGGGGGCACCGACCATCGGCAAAACCATAGTCGCAATAATGGCAATACCCATTCCAAAAGCAGCCAGTAAATTACCCTTTCGGGCAGTATCAGGAGAGCTTAATTGGCGCAAGCCCCAAACAAAAGAAGTCGCCCCCACCAAATAAGCCAAATTTACAATTGAACCTAACATTTAATTAAGTTTGATTCTCTGATAAATGCTATGATTCCGGCCATAGGATTCACCAAAGAAGAATTAGTTTTTATATTTTCGCCAGTTATTCAAACCACCAATCATTATTTCTTTTTCTTCTTAAACATCTCTAACATTCTATCTGTCACTGCATAACCACCTACCACATTGGTCATGCCCAAAATTACGCCCAAAACACCAAGGCTCAATGTGAGGTAATCAGTAGGTGCTGCCTGCCGAATCAATAAAATAGCTCCAATAATAACCACCCCACTAATGGCATTAGCACCGGACATCAAAGGCGTGTGCAAAACCGTAGGCACTTTGGAAATGACCTCAAAACCAAGAATAATGGTAAAGAGTAATAAGTAAATTAGGATAAGATGTTGATCGAAAAATTGTAATATAGATTCCATTTGCTAAGCTATTTACTGGGTAATCAAGGCAGAGTTGATAATCTCATTATCCATATCGAGATGGATGGCTCCGTCTTTAATAATTAGTTTTAAAAAATTGAGAATATTATTACTGAATAAAGTGCTGGCATCTTGTGGCATATCAGCCGCGAGCGCAGAATTGCCAATAATTTTTACGCCATTATGGTTGATGATTTCATTGTCCTTGGTTAATTCACAGTTCCCGCCGGTAGAAGCCGCTAAATCCACTACAATTGAGCCAGGCTTCATTTTATCAACGGTTTCTTTAGGCAATAGCAGAGGTGCTTTTCGACCTCTGACTTGTGCCGTAGTAATGATTACATCTGCTTTGGAAGCCCTATTTTGCACTTCTGCTTGCTGGCGTTTGATAAAATCTTCGCTTTGCTCGACCGCATAGCCACCGGCAGAAGTATCATCAGCAGCGCCTTCTACTTCTACAAATTTTGCGCCCAAGCTTTCCACCTCTTCTTTTGCAGCTTTCCGCACATCAAAAGCTTCTACCATAGAGCCTAGCCGCCGTGCTGTTGCAATGGCTTGTAATCCAGCTACTCCAGCCCCTAAAACCAATACTTTCGCCGGTCGAATACTCCCTGCTGCCGTAATCATCATCGGAAAATAGCGGGGCAAATGGCTGGCGGCTGCCAAAACTGCTTTATAACCGGCAATAGAAGCCATCGAAGACAAAATGTCCATTGCCTGCGCCAGCGTTGTTCTGGGAATCATATCCATGCTCACCGCCTGTAAATTCTTGCTTTTTATTTTCTCAACGATTGTATCGTCAATGTAAGGTTGAAACATGGAAATCATCAAACCTTCTCTCTTTACTTGTGCCATATCTGCATCGGGCAAAGGATTAACCGAAACAATAATGTCAGATTTTTTTAAAACCGCAGAACGAGTCGCTAAATCGGCAACTTCTAAAAAGTCTTCATCTCTAAAACTAGACTTCTTGCCGGCTCCTTTTTCTACCAAAAACTGAATCTGGTCAGATGCCAGTTTTTTCATGGTAGCTGGGACCATAGCTACTCGATTATCTTGTGTTTCTTTAGGAATTCCAATTATTACCATTTACCATTATTTATATATAAAGCTTTGAAGCGGATAGTGAATTTTGGAGCGTGCAGGGGGGTATTAAGGGTTGGTTCCTGCGACTGATGCAAATTCGGCGGCAAATATAGAAAACCCCTTGCCTTTTTACAGTTAATTTTTAGATAAAAAACCGCATTACTAAAAAAAATCGTCAAAGAGTCGGTCACAAGCAGAATAAAAAGAGCATTCGTTACCTTTATTTATACAAATTCTAAATTATTTTGAAAATTTAGCTTTTGATCTGTAATTTAGTGGTCGAAAACTAAAGCAGTTGATTCATGCTACCTATTTCTGTGATTCTTGCGGACGCACAATATTTAATCAGAGTTGGTCTCCGAAATTTGCTAAACAATCGACCCAATATTCGCATTATTGGAGAGGCTGTTGATGAACGAGCCCTGCTGGATTTAGTAGGGACATTTCCTGTTGATGTAGTTATTTTGGACTATAACCAGCCAGATAATTTTACTCAAGACTCTATCAAAAAGCTCAAAAGCAATTATCCCAAAATCGGCATTTTAGTGATAAGTGCAGATAACGAACGAGAAAGCATTTATAAGGTCTTGGAAGCCGGCGTTACGAGTTTTTTGACCAAGTCTTGTGAAAAAACAGAAATTTTAGAAGGTATTGAGGCTGCTGCTAGGCACGAAAAGTATTTTTGTAGCAAGGTAATGGATTATATTTTTGAGCGATCTTTTTCTAAAACTATAGAAGATTGTGCCCCTATTCCCTTGACCCCCCGTGAGATAGAAATTGTTCGCTTAGTCGCCAAAGGATTGATCGCCAAAGAAATAGCCAGCCAACTGGACTTAAGCACCCACACCATTTATACCCACCGAAAAAATATTATGCGCAAATTAAAATTAGGAACTGCCTCTGAATTAGTGCTCTATGCAGTAAATAATGGACTGGTCTAAACTTAATGTCGTTTAGTTAGTGGGAACGTATTACCCTAAAATTACGGGATAATAGGAAATTATCCAGTAATAGGGCTAGATTGTCCAGTAATTTCCCATTACTGGACAAATTTTATCGAAATTGAAACAAGATACAGCCCTTAACTAAACGACACTAGGTCTAAACTACTTTGTAAACTAAATTTCTTGTTTTTTTTGATTCCAACTCTTCGTTGCGTACTCGCCATGACAGCTGAGGTATCAGACTCTACCGCGTCTTGATTTAAGTGAAAATTCAACGCTCAAAATGTCAACTAACTCAACTTACAAAGTACTGAGCTAAGTGTTGATCTGTCTGATTCATTTCCTTATTTCTATCCAAAAGTAGCGCAAAGATGGGTGAAAATCTGCATTTTTGCATTTCCAACTTAACCTTTTTCCAAAAATCGAAAAACAGATTCCAATGAACAATGCCCCCAGTTTCAATTTTTTTTTCTTCACCTTTTTTCTACTTTATGGCCATTTTTCAATCGGTCAAAATACAACTTGCCAAACAGCCTTGACGATCCAACCAGATACTTTTACGACTGCTCCTTTAACGGGAAATGGTGCCATTTTTCAAGGTGCAACAGCTGCTGCCTGGTATCGCTACACGCCCGAAGAAGACGGCATTTTTACAGTTAGCTCCTGCAACGGAGGTGCAGATACTCGCTTGGTGATTCTACTGCTAGAAGACTGTGAAAGCCAGTCGGATTTGCAAATCATCAATTCTATTATGGATAATTGTGCTGACGGTATGGGTGGAAACACAGCCTCCAGGATTGAGGTTCTGGCACAGCCCGACTTTTCTTATGTTATCTATTGGGATGATGCTCAAAGTGCAAGCGGTTTTGATTGGGTATTGAGTTTTAAATCCGACAATGACAATCCGCTAGGAGAAACCTGCGCTACTGCACAGTCCATTGAAGCAGGCACTCACCGGATTGATTCTTTGACAGGTACAGGCACCGCTTTTTTGGATGCAGTCAGTGCCAAATGGTACGCTTTCACGCCCGATAGGGATGGGGGCTTATCCATTTCCTCCTGCGAAAGTGCCGTGGACACGCGTTTATTTGTTTGGAAAGGAACTTGCGATAATCGCAGCATTTTAGCACAAGATGATAATAGTTGTGGCGAAAGTGGAGGATCCAATTTGAGTAATGTTTCGGTATCAAAGGAGGAAACGTACTACATTTACTGGGATGATCATGCTACCAAAGCGGGTTTTTCTTTTGATATTAAGGTGGAAGACCCCAGTGTAGGAATTGCAGAGCCGGCCTGGGCAAAGGATTTAGTCATTTTTCCAAATCCGGCTAATAATCAGTTTTTTTTAAAATATAATTTTTCAAAAACATTAAATTTATCCTTTTTAATGACCAACAGCCTCGGGCAAGTTATTAAAACCCGAGTCTGGCATTCCTTCAATAAAGGAAAAATAGCCATTTTTACCGGCAATATACCAGATGGTATTTATTTTATAAATATCTCAGATTCAAAAGAGCAAATGGTCAGAAAGGTACTTATTAGTCATCCATAAATTAACCAACTCCTTCCAAGTATGTTTCATCGTTTTATTAATTATTATGGGCACAAAATCGCTTACTTTATCAAAGGAAGTGGCCCTTCGCTAGTATTTATTCATGGCTTTGGAGAAGACCATTATATATGGGAGGATTTTTTGCCTGCTTTTAATGATTTCCAAACTCTGGTCATTGATTTGCCTGGCTCAGGCGATTCATCCATTATAGAAAACATAAGTATTGCTCGGATGGGAAAAATCGTCCATGCCGTTTTGAAAGCAGAGCATATTAATCTATGCATTATGATTGGGCATTCTATGGGCGGGTATGTAACAACGACTTTTGCCAAGTTGTATCCGTCAAAATTATTGGGTTTTGGCTTATTTCACTCGCACCCCTATGCAGATTCATCTGAGAAAAAGGCAGGAAGGGATAAAGCGATTGAATTTATCAAAAATCAAGGAGTTGGGTCATTTTTTCAAGGCTTAACCCCTAAATTATTTGCACCCGCATTTGTAAAAGCCAACAAGTCCGTAATCGACAAGGTGATCTCCCGCGCAAGTCAACTGCCTGCAAGCGGTGTGATTGCTCAACTGAAAGCTATGCGAAATCGCCCATGCACTACGGCGGTTTTGAAGAGTGCCAAAGTGCCTGTTTTATTTATTATTGGAAAAGAGGATATAGCAGTTCCTGAAGAAAACAGTTTGAATCAAACCTTTTTGCCAGAGGTGGCTGACATTCACATTTTGCCAAAGATTGGACATATGGGCATGCTAGAAGCACAGGAAAAAACGATCGCCATTATTAAAAAATTTATTCATTTCTGCCACTCTTTGTCCGGTGCTTGATTTATAACTTTCATCACTTTAAACTCTGCTTTTATTTTGAACCCTTTATTGCTCCTTACCGCCATACTTCCAGGCATCTCAATTTGTCTGTTAATCTATTTTTTGGATAAACATGAAAAGGAAGGCTACTTGCCTCTATTGATAACTTTTGTTTTGGGAATGTTAAGTGCTTTAATAGCCGTTTGGATACAAATGAAAGCTAGTGAAACGGGTATTGACCAGTCAAATAGATTGGGTTTATTATTGGTTTATGTATTTATTGTTGTAGCTTTCAGTGAAGAACTGGTAAAGCTGGGAATGTTATTTGCCTTCCCCTACCGCCAATCCTTTTTTAATGAGCCTCTGGACGGAATCGTGTATGCGGTAATGGTCGGAATGGGTTTTGCAACAGTGGAAAATGTGATATATGCCTATCAATTTGGCATAGAGACCATATTAATTCGAGCTTTTACTGCTGTTCCAGCGCACGCCATATTTGGAATCATCATGGGTTATTTTGTGGGGTTGTCCAAATTTAACTCTGTGAAGAAGTGGTCATTAATTGCAACTGGCTTTGTCATAGCAGTCGGTATTCATGGCTTATATGACTTTTTTATCTTACAACAATATTACGAGTGGTTGATGCTGTTTGGGTTTGTCACTTTAGCTATTGGTGGTTTTCTAGCCTGGCGATTGATTAAGCGGCATCAGGAAAGTTCTCCCTTTAAGCCTTCTATGGAGAAAGAATCTCCACCAATTATAGCGGCCAATGAAGAATCAGAAGATATTTCTACTGATTAGCTACCGATGTATCTGCAAAAAGCCGCTATATGTCTTTCCTGCTCCATCATCCAGAAAGTAAAAATACGTGCCGTCCGGTAGTTTTTTACCATTCCAAGTGCCATCCCACTGACCTTTATAGCCCGCTTGTTCATATACCCGATTGCCCCAGCGATCTACTATTTTCAATTGGTTATTGGGGAATTCTTCGATACCTTCTATGAAAAAGGTTTCATTAACGCCATCTCCATTTGGGGAAAATCCATTATAAATTTTGAATTCTTTGCACTCGATATAAATTTGGACGATTGCTGTATCACAGCCTCTTATATTGCACAACTCGTAAACAAACTGGTCATTTATATTACAAATAGTGTCATTTGGCATATAACTAATCGTATTATCCGAATTGATCGTCACTGTTCCGTGAGTTGGGTCTTCAAAAATGGCGACCGCAATTAAATCTGAGTTAGTGGTATCATTTTCCAAAACATCAATCGCAATCGTTTCTGATTCGCTAATGGTATCTATATCCATGACAGCAATAGGAAAAGCGATGGTATCTGCTTCGGGTTCTACCAAAATATCAATGATCGTCGTATCGCAAATACCTAGATCATCGCAAAGAACAATGCAAGCCCTTTCTGTTCCTGCTTCGACTCCGGCATAGGTAATACAATGATTGGCAGTATCTATTTCGAAAACTACCGATTCACCTGATTGATCTTCGCAGACATTTTGGATACTCAAAGGATTACCGGCTAGTTCTGATTTATCAATACAAAAAGTATCCGCTGCATTGACCATTATAGTATCCATGAAAACGGACAAGTCCGGCTGACACAAAATATTAATCTGAGTGGTATCATTACATTCTGTATCAAAAGAGGCAATAATTAACTCATGAGTACCGATGCCCAAGGTAATGCCCGTTTGGCCCTCCTTATCGCAATTAGTAAAACCACTTGAATAAATTGCTCCATTAAGTAAAATTGCATACTGATCTATTTGATCGATTGGAATAGTTAAACAATAAGTATAAAGGGAATCACAATCACTTAATTTAACCTCTGGATTATCGGGCAGAAATTGAGGGCAGCCGCTATTCACCACCGTAACCGTAACCAACACTTCAACACAGGTATTATTGCTCAGGCATACTTCCAGACAAATGGTATCCTTTCCTATTCCTATACCTTCGTAGATTAAACAATTGGTCAAAGTATTCACTTCAAAACCAACGGCAGGGTTTTGACCCTCGCAAGTAGGATTAATAGAAACTACGGTTGCTTCTGTGATCAATTCGGAAAAACAAATGGTATCCACCGTGCCCAATTCAATCAAGGTATCAATTCGAAGGGTATCATCTTTGCAAGCAGAAAAATTGATTGGAGAAAATGATTTTTCGCAATTTTGAATGCTGTCTTTTACAGTGAGAACAAATAGCCCTGCTCCTAGGTTATCGAATATTTTATTATTTTGAAAAGGTCCATCATTCAAGCTATACTGATAAACTCCGCTGCCACCTATGATAGAAAATTCAATGCGGCCATCCAGCGAATCACAAGTAGGTGATTTGATAAAAGATTGCATTTCCAACATATCACAATTGGGGCAATCAATTTCTGAAAGGTCAATAACAGGCTCCTGGCCCTTTTCGCAGTTATTAGTTGAATCTTTAACAATTATGTCATAGCTTCCTGCTCCCAAGCCTGAAAAAACAGGACTTTTATCAAAAGTTAAACCGTCATCTATGCTATAATTGTAATCGCCACTTCCTCCAGTCACCAATATAACTATTTGTCCATTTAAAGAATCACAAGTGGGATCATCACTGAAAACCTCTATGCTCAGGGAATCGCAAGTGGGGCATTCTTCAGCGTCTAGCACAAGGGCATCGTTTGTTGTTTTTTCACAACCTAGCACGGTATCCTTAACCGCAATAAAATAAGTGCCTGCTGCCAGGTTTTCAAAAACATTTGTATCCTGAAAGGTAAGCCCATTATCAATGCTGTATAAATTGGCCCCACTGCCGCCCGTAGTTCTTATTGCAATTTTTCCATTAGTAGAATCGCAAATAGGCTTGGTGCCCGTTACTTGAATGTCCAGCAAACTGATAGGGTTTTGAGGCGCAAATGAAATACTTGGATAAGTGACAACACAAGTGCTATCGGCATTGCGAACCTGTAGGTTGTATGTGCCAGCCAAAACGGGCGAAAAGATATGGTTCTCCTGAAAAGTCATTCCATTATCAGTACTATATTGTAAGGGGGGAAGACCTCCCTCTGCAACTATTTTTATGGTTCCGCTTTCTCCACATTTCATTGGACTTGCCATGACTATTTGCTCAATGCTTGGTGCGCCGGTTGCTTCCAGCGAAACTATCGTAAAAGAAGAAAATCGGTTTTCCGCATCACTAACTAACAGTAAATAAGTTCCAATTTTAAGGTTCGTAAAAATGCTGTCCGACTGAAAAGAAGCCCCTCCATTGATGCTATATTGAAAAGGGGGACTGCCACTTAAAGGACTAATTAAAATTTGGCCGTCCGCTTGCATACAGGAATTGGGATGAGCTACTTCAATACCAAGAGCAATCAAACCGCTTTGGGCAGCCAAAGTAGAAAAGAAAAAGAGCATGAAAATGCTCCCGATCCATTTACCGTATCCTTTTAGTAAGCGTGTCATTTGCATATTGAAGGGTTAATGATCATTCTTTTTAAGATAAATAAAGGTGGACAAAACCGCTTTGTATATCGTTCTGTTATTCAGGTAGGGCAGGCGATCATCTCTCGGGTAAAAGTCAAGAGAATTCGGCTAAAAATCTGAATAAAAACCAAAGAGTTGTGACAGGGCTTATTGTTTAAATCTTATGGAGAGATAATAGAAATTGCCTTTTTGAAATAATGAAAAATTGCATTGGTGTCAGCAAGTTTGATTTATATATACATCAAAAAGAACATTTTTATAACTTTTAGTTACTTAAAAAACAAAAGTGACGCATTTTCGGTAAGGAAAATTTTGCATAAATTGATTCCTAAAAATAGCTTATGACTTCTAAACTCCCCAAAGCACAGTACATTCACGGTTCTACCCCTGACGAACAAGAACGCTTAAGCAAATTGAATCTCCTTCTAAACGAAAACTCTCTAAGCGCGCTAAATCTAAAAGGTGGAGAAAGCATACTAGATGTAGGTAGTGGTTTGGGGCAGTTTAGCAGGATGATGGCCAAAAAAGTGGGGCTAAAAGGCCGCGTTTTAGGAATAGAAAGAGATGCTGCCCAATATCAAAAAGCACTTACCCTAACGCATGCAGATAACTCTATGGGCAATATCGAATTCCGACAAGGAAATGCTTACCAATTGCCTTTAGAAAAAGAAGAATGGGGGCTTTTTGACCTAGTTCATACACGCTTCTTGTTAGAACATCTTTCTCAACCTCAAAAGGCGGTGGATCAAATGGTTAATGCTGCTAAATCAGGCGGACGAATTGTATTAGAAGATGATGATCATGCCACTTTTCGGCCTACGCCCGAACCAATGGGCTTTTCTATCATCTGGAATGCCTATCTTCGTTCTTATGAACGATTAGGTAATGACCCGTTTATCGGCAGAAGGCTCGTAACCCTATTGCAGCGATCAGGTATCAAAAAGATCAGAAATGGTGGGATCTTTTTTGGAGCTTGTGCTTCAGAAGAAAAATTCCCTTTAGTCGCTGAAAATTTGATCGGCATTTTGAAAGGAGCTAAAGAATTGATTTTAAAGGAAGAGCTACTTGATCAGCCCTCTTTTAATTCAGCTATCGAGGGGCTAAATCATTGGAAAAACCTCCCTGATGCAGCCCTCTGGTATTCTATTGCTTGGGCAGAAGGAGTAAAAGGTTCATAACAAACTTCGAATTAGTTTCGCAGACTCTATAAACTCAAAAGGTTAGTCCAAAAATTAATCTTATTAATCTATATTAGTTCGTGGATTTGAGAAAAAAGCCTTTTTTTACAAGGAAAATGAGGATTGTTGCAAATGGTTATAAGCCAAAAGAAAAATATCAGGCAGAGTCTTTACCAGTTTTTTACCAAAAAAATTGTCTATCATACCACTTTTTGGGCCTTGGGGTTTTTGTTTTTGCTCTCCTTTGAATCCTTTGAGTTTAGCTTCTTTTTTCATGCTACCAACAGTTTGTTGAAGCTGGCTATTTTCGGTGGCTTGATTTATTACAACTATTATTACCTCATTGCCAACTACCTTACTAAAGAGCGATTTCTAACCTACTGCGGGCTGCTCATTTTATCGGTCATTATCATTACGCCTTTAGGAAATATTTTGCAATTTTTTAAATATGCCGCCTACCCGGAATACCAGCACTATATAAAAGAAAATCACCACTCGTTTTTTATCATCAATTTTTGTGTAGTCGGTGCTTCTACCATTGCCAAAATTATCTCAGACTGGGCAAAACACCAGCGAGAACGATCCGAATTGCAAACGCAAACGATGCAATCCGAACTGCGCTTTTTAAAATCCCAAATCAATCCTCACTTCCTATTTAATACCCTCAACAACCTTTATGCCCTTACTCTAAAAAAATCAGATAAAGCCCCTGAAATCGTGATTAAACTTTCCGAAATGATGCGCTATATGCTCTACGAATGCAACGAAAAACAAGTGCCTTTGGCAAAAGAAGTGAACTACATTCGGAACTATTTAGACCTGGAAGCCTTGCGGCAAGGCAAAGATGTAGCTATTAATTTTGAAGTCAAGGGGCAAGTCACCGATCAACAAATTGCCCCTCTTATGTTTATTCCTTTTTTGGAAAATAGCTTTAAGCATGGCTTGAACCACCACATCTCTAAAGGCTTCGTCAATATTCGCCTAGATGTGGAGCAAAAAAAAGTTCGCTTATTTATTGAAAATAGCAAACCGGACTCTATCCCCATGCCAGAACACCCCCGTAGCGGGGGCATTGGCCTGGTCAATGTTCGAAGGCGATTAAACATTTTGTACCCAGAACAATATGATTTAAAAATCATTAACCAGCCCAACACCTATGCAGTGGATTTAAAATTGGAGCTAAACTAAATGAAAACCCCTACTCTTATTCTACTTTGGCACTTTAAACAAAACTAGATGTTGTTCTTTTTTCATTGAAAAAAAAGAACCAAAAATTCTAGTTAAAAACAACCACTCCGCAGTTTTTAACAGGCAGCCGCCACCAAAACTAGGAGCTAATTACACTTAAAACAATCACTATTTCTAAAGTGCCAAAGTAGAATCTTAATACTTTATCTAATAACTCAAATCTTAAGTTTCCTAATCACCCCATTAATCGCATCCCAACTGGTCCCTCGCCAAGGGATCATTAAAAGGGAAACAATTGCCGGATAAAACACTTTCTGGTACATAGCGGTCCAAGCGAGGATCATGCAACGCATTTTCGACGAACTCCGTCAAGGCATTGATTTCTGCATCGCTCAAGTTAAGGGGCTTAAAATCAGGTGACAATTGTGTATCCGGCACATCCGGATTTTCTTTGATTGCTTGGTTTTTATATTCAATAGTTGCTTGAATAGATCGCATACTACTACCATGACCATAAAAAGGAGAGTCTTTTAAGTTGTATAATTGAGGTACTTTAAATTTATAATTATCTGCTTCTCTTCCCGTAAAACCGCCCCTGCCAAGCCGATCTCCTCCGTCCGGAGATAATTGAAAAGACAAGTCAGCAGTCTGGATCATGTCCATCATGCCAATTGCTTCAAAACTCATTTTATTCAAGGCTGGTCCTGTATGACAACTAGCACATGCGGCTTTGCCGAAAAATAATACCGCCCCTTCCTTTTGCAGCTCGCTCATCGCTCCATAATCCCCTTTTAACCATTTCTGAAAAGGGGCTTCATTAGCCAATAAAGTTCTTTCATAAGCTGCAATAGCTAAGCCTGCGTGCTCCAGGTCATAGCGTTTTTCTACGGATACTTCCGGAAAAGCTACATCAAACAAGCTTTTATAGCCAAAAGTACGGAGGAATTCTTCTTCACAATCCATTCGGTGTACACCCAAGCCAGCAATCGCTTGCGTTTCCGTACCTTCGTAGCCCAAATGGTTGGTAGCGATAGGGGTATCTTCCTTCCAAGCATATTCTGTGTTTTCGTTGACCCCAGTTGCACCAAATTGCCCATTCCACAAAATGTTTGTTTGGTAAGCAATATTTAAGGTAGCAGGAGACCGAACCGGTTGTACATCAATCGTTTCTGGAGAATATAAGCTGCCTTTTTCTCGACCTTCTCCATTCATACCAAAGCCTACTCCCCCTTCCGCTATTCCTTGATGGCGGCCAGCCTGAAAGCCAGCTGAAGCAAAGTGACAGGAAGCACAAGCATAAGTGCCTTTTCCAATGGGGTTTTTAGGCTTAACCGATAGGCCTGTTTCGTGATAGAGTAATTGTCCAAGTGCTACTTTTTCTTTGGTAATTGGATTTTTGGGATCTGACGGAATTTTATCAAATTCATCGCTATTGGGAAAAGTAAAAAAAGCTTTCCCTTGATTACCCGACACATCTTCTAATAATTGCTCCAATTCGGCATCCAAAGCAATGTTTTGATTATTATCATCCTTTTTACAACCAATGGTAAAGATTAAAAGGACTAGGAGTAAAGCATAATAATTGGCTGAAAATTTCATAGATTCAGTATTTTTTAAGGTGAAATACTTTGTCGGGGGGAAGACATTTAATTTTGTATAAAAGACTTGCAATTCCTATACCAATTAATCAAATTCTTCATTTTACTAAAAAAATAATTACTTTTGCACAGGCAGAATTAAGGAACCTACTTCGAGGCTTTAATTCTGTCTTTTTTATACGGTCAAGCCTAAAACTAAATTTGCCAGAGCCTCAAACTAGGACACTCAAAAACATGAGAAAATTACTTAGATTAATCGCTCGAATATTTCTTTTTTTTCTTTTTATTATACTGGGAATTATTATCATCAATACGCTTTCCTATTCTTCTCAACAATTGGAATTTGAAGCCGTTCAACAACTAAAAGTAGATGAAGCCGTAGCGGAAAGGTTGGGCGCAGCCATTCGGATTCCCACTAATTCTTGGTCTTCAGAAAAAATTGATACACAGGCATTTGTACAATTTTTAAGTTTTGTAGAAAAAACATTTCCATTGGCGGATTCTCTATTAAAAAAAACCGTAATCAATGAATATAGTTTGGTCTATAAGTGGAGTGGAAATAATACCCGACTAAACCCTATTTTACTGATTGGGCATTACGATGTCGTGCCCGTTGAGGAAGCCAGTTTTAAAGCATGGGAACAAAAGCCTTATAGTGGTTTAATCAAAGAGGGATTCATTTGGGGTAGAGGGGCAATGGATGACAAGCTAAGCGTTATTGGATTGTTAGAGACAGTAGAATTGATGCTGCGCAATGGCTACGAACCAGAACGGACGATTTATTTTGCCTTTGGACATGACGAAGAGGTGAGTGGCTTAAAAGGTGCACAAGCTATTGCTAGACAATTTAGGGCGCAAGGCATTCAGTTTGAATACGTACTAGATGAAGGAGGCATGACTTTAAATAAGGCAATAGCAGGTCTAAGCCAGCCAATTTCTATGATTGGAATTGCAGAAAAAGGGTACACAACTTTGACCTTAAGCACCAAACTGGAAGAAGGAGGTCACTCTTCTATGCCCCCCAAAGAAACGGCAATAAGTATCCTAAGTCAAGCAGTCCTGAAGCTAAGCAATCATCCAATGCCTGCTCAAATGAATGGGGCGGTCTCTACCTTGTTTTTCGATCATATTGGGCCAGAACTAGACCCAATAATGAAAGCCGTCTTTGCTAATCGCTGGTTATTCCGTGGTTTATTAGAAAGACAAATGAGTAGTAGTGCTTCTTCTAATGCCATGATTCGGACCACAACTGCTCCGACCATATTGAGGAGTGGTATTAAAGCAAATGTATTGCCAACAGCGGCCAGTGCGCAGGTTAATTTTAGAATTATTCCGGGGGACAGTATTGCTTCTGTCATTGCCCATGCCAAAAAGGTAATAAATGATGAAAGGATCTCGGTCTATGAAACAGAACCAGGCACTTCTAGCAATCCTTCTCCCATTTCTTCTCCAGAAGAGTTTGGGTTTAAAGTCATTCAAAAAACCATTCAACAAATCATGCCCAAGTCAGTCGTCACACCCAATTTAGTGATCGCTGCCACCGATGCCCGGTACTATTACCTAGTGTCGGACAATGTTTATCGCTACACTCCAATTCTAATCGAAAGAAGTGACCTGAGTAGGTTTCATGGCATTAATGAACGCTTGAGCGTGGAGAATTACACGAGGCTAATCGCTTTTTATTATCAATTAATTAAAAATAGTTGTAGCTAAAACTCCTCTACTTTGATTTCTATTTCGTACTCTTCTTTTTCGAAGATTGTCCCGTCTTTGGGATAAGGACGCACCTCCAGTAAGGTGTAAATATATTCATGCAAGGTATCTTTCGCTAGTTCTGCTTTTCCTGCTCGAAGAATTAATTCCAAATCAGAAACAGGATTGTCTTCTTCGGCAATACTCAAGGTAACTTTTGCCTGCCCCTCCCAGACACATTCCACTCCTTCAGGGCATCGGGAATCTTCCAACAAGTCTTTAAAAGTTACTTTTAAGTCTTCACTTATTTCAGCATGGTCCTCAATTTTTAAAATAATGGTTTGACCAAACTGATCCTCATCGCCTTCTTTTTCACAAGAAAAGAATATAAAAAACGGGGTCAACAGCAGGATGCATATCTTCTTAACTTTCATATTTCTCAGTTTTTAATTTTTCTTTGCCTGGCTTCAGGGCCTGCTCTCCTTTACTGCTTTTGTCCCACTAAAATATAGCTAGGGTGCCTCCATATAACGCTCCTGGTAAACATTATCGTATAGAAAACGAGTACGAAATGCTCGGCTTATAGATTTTGGAATAGCGAAACGACAAAGAAAGGTAGGAGCAGTGTCTTTGGAGTAATGAGTGTTTGCTTAAGTCTCCTCTATTTTTAATTCCAGAACTGTTCCAGCAGAAGAAAGCAAAGAAACGATAAGTTGTTGATTGTCAGCTAATTATATATTAAAATGCGGTGGAGGCGGGATTCGAACCCGCGGTACCTGTTTCCAAGTACGCCGGTTTAGCAAACCGGTGGTTTCAGCCACTCACCCACTCCACCTGAGCAAAATAGCGGTTTGTTTTAAAGCGAGGCAAAGGTAAACAACCTTCGTCTAAAAATCAAGCAGTTACAGCGTACTTTCATATAAGGACTATACAAAAAGCTTAAAGGTTAAAAAACTGACTTCTATGATTTTTTCTTTTTGTAAAAAAATGATCAACTTATTAGAAGGATTTCCATTAAATTCCCATTCCTTATCTTTGCTTTTTATACTTCAACACCTATACACCATTCTATGTTCCAGCATGAAACCAATATTCGAGTTCGATATAGCGAAACCGATAAAATGGGTTATTTATATTATGGGCATTATCCCAAATATTACGAAATTGGCCGGGTAGAGGCTATGCGTTTTTTGGGAATTCGCTATCGAGATTTGGAGGATATTCAAGGCATTATGATGCCCGTAATGACCTTGAATATGCGCTATGTGCGGCCAGCTCACTATGATGAACTATTGACAGTCAGGACGATTATCAGGAAAATGCCCGTTCAAACTATGACCTTCCAAGTAGAAGTTTTTAATGAAAAAAAAGAACTGGTCAATGGAGGAATGGTTAAATTGTGTTTTGTAGATAAAGCAACTGGACAAACCGTGAATACTCCTGTCAATTTAATCGAAAAATTGCAACCTTATTTTGGATAATATTTAGTCAATAGGTGAACTGAGAACTACCACTTCATGAAGTTTCCAACGGGGAAAGAAATAAGCGATTTTTTTTTACAACATCCCTTGGTGTTGGGGTTGGTCAGTTGGGCAAAACGGACTTCTTTTCCTGGTTTTTTTCGAGTCCCCATATTTGACGTAGGTGTTTTTATTTATAATGAGAGTCAGCGTAGAGACCTGACCACTCGCGCCAATTCCATGGCTTTTAGCTTTTTCTTATCCCTATTTCCCGCCCTGATTATGCTTTTCACCCTGTTGCCTTTATTACAGGAATACATTTTGGGGTTTTTAATGGATGATGAGAACTACTACGAAGTACTACACCGACAAATCCAAGACATTATGCCCGGCAACGCCGGCAACAGCCTTTTTGAATTTATTCAGGACATTACCACCAATCCTCGCATTGGTTTACTGTCTTTCGGGTTCATTCTGTCCTTGTTTTTTTCTTCTAATGGGATGATGACTTTGATGCACAGTTTTGACAAATCTTATCTCGACACTACTTTCAAGCATAGAAGTGGCATCAAAAAAAGGGGAATCGCCATTTTACTGACTTTGCAACTCGGCATATTGCTGATTGCTTCGGTTATTTTAATCATTCTGGGCAACTATTTAATTGGAGTAATTGCCGATTTTATTCAACTGGATTTTTTTACCAAGTATAGTTTGTATTTTATTCGATGGCTGGTGATTTTGGCTCTTTTTTATACCGGTATTTCTATTATCTATCGCTATGGAGCAAGCATGTACCGAAAGTTCAAATTCATCACTCCAGGGGCCACTTTAGCAGCTATTTTATCCATTTTGTCTTCGGTCATTTTTTCTTTTTTTGTAGATAATTTTGGTTCTTATAATAAGTTATATGGCTCAATTGGAACGGTGATTGTCATTATGATCTGGATACAATTGAATGCCTTTATCTTATTGGTTGGCTTTGAGCTAAACGCCAGCATTGCCGTCAATCGGGATTTAAAGAAAAAAATAAAAGAAACCGATTGACCTCTTTCATTTTCTATCCAAAGGAATAGCAATCCATCCAAAAAGCACTTACTTTTGCTAAAATTTAAAAAAATCTTCCTTCTTTGACAAATTGTGTGGAATAAAGCCATTTAAAAGGGCGAGCATTTTAAGTGGCCTTATTCCTCCATAACGTAATTTTTGTCAAAGAACCAAAATCTTTTAACAAAAAAATATGAATGCAGTGACCGCTTCACCGGTATCCAGCAGGATTCGGCACATGTCTGAATCCGCTACGCTTAAAATGACCCAGCTGGCCAGAGAGCTAAAAGCTAAGGGGCACGATGTTATTAGCTTGAGCATTGGCGAGCCGGATTTTGATACACCTCTGCACATTAAGGAAGCAGCCAAACAGGCCTTAGACGACGGCTTCACCAAATATACGCCTGTGCCAGGTCTAATGGAATTGAGAGAAGCGGTTTGTACCAAATTTAAGCGAGATAATAATTTGCATTTTACGCCCAAGCAAATCGTTGTATCTAATGGAGCCAAACAGTCCATCCAAAACCTGTGCTCTGCCTTGTTAAATGAAGGAGACGAGGTAATTATTTTCGCGCCTTACTGGGTATCTTATGCGGATATTGTAAAGTTGGTCGGAGGTGTGCCTGTTCCTGTTTTAGCAGGCATTGAAAATGACTATAAGGTCAGTCCTGCTCAGGTAGCGGCAGCTATTAGTGATCGCACCAAATTGGTACTTTTCTCTTCTCCTTGCAATCCCACTGGCTCCGTTTATCAGGAGCAAGAATTAAGGGCCATTGCAGAGGTAATCGCCAACCACGAAAATATTTATATTATTTCTGATGAAATTTATGAATACATCAATTTTACTGCTCAACATTGTAGTATTGGTTCTTTTGAAAATGTAAAAGATCGAACGATTACTGTAAATGGATTTGCTAAGGGCTTTGCTATGACTGGCTGGCGACTGGGTTATATGGGCGCACCCCTTGAAATTGCCAATGCCTGTAGCAAATATCAGGGGCAAGTAACTTCCGGTGCCAACGCCTTCGGGCAAAAAGCCGCCGCTTACGCTTTATTAGCAGACCGAACACCTTCTGAGAAAATGTGCAACGCGTTTTTGAAAAGAAGAGATATGGTGATTGCCCTATTGCGGGAGATACCCGGCTTTAAGGTAAATGTGCCAGAAGGAGCTTTTTACGTTTTTCCAGATATTAGCGATCATTTCGGAAAAAGTTATAAAGGAAAAGTCATCCATCATTCAGAAGATTTTTGTGAATACTTGCTTCATCAAGCTCATATAGCGGTAGTGCCGGGCATTGCCTTTGGTGCAGAGGGCTGCTTTCGTCTATCTTACGCTGCATCCGAAGAGCAGTTAAAAGAGGCCATTTCCCGCATAAAAAAAGCTGTTTGGAATCTGGTCTGACCCGAAACAAAAAGAAAAATAATGGCGTAATTAAAACGCTTGCTGTGCTTTTATGCGGAAAGCCCTATCTTTGCAAAAATTTTTTTTTCATTGAAATTTCGTTTTAAATAAATTATTGATTGCCAACTTGTTAAATAGTTGATAAGTCTTCAATAATTCTATCTTATATCCTTCCTGCAACGTCCTGTTTGGTTAACGGGATTACAATGCTTGAAGATAACTAATTCAATAATAAATTAATCAGTCCATAATGGCAAGAAGAAGAAAAAGAAAACAAACGGATGAAACTCTAGTAGATTTAGTAGAAGTAACGGATCAGGCATCGGATTTTTTTGAGCGCAACCAGATGAAGATTTTGGGTGGATTGACACTATTGGTGCTTTTGATTGGGGGTTATTTTTTTTATAGCCAATTTGTAAAAGCCCCCAAAGAAAGAGATGCAACGGCCCAAATGGTGCAGGCCCAAGTGCAATTCGAAAAAGACTCTTTTGCTTTGGCATTGACCAATCCTGGTGGTGGCTTTAGCGGCTTTTTGGATATTATTGATAATTTTAATGGGACAAAAGCGGCAAATACTGCCCAATATTATGCCGGAATTTCCTACCTGCATCTGGGACAATACGATGCAGCTATTGATTATTTGAGTAGTTTCTCTCCCGATAATACGGTTTTGGAATATACCAAGTATGGTGCCATTGGGGATGCTTATTCGGAAAAGAACGATTATACCAATGCCCTATCTTTTTATGAAAAAGCAGTGGATGTTGGAGCGAATGAAGTATTAGCTTCGTATTATTTGAAAAAAATTGGCTTACTGCATGAAAAGCAAGGGCAATTTGCTGCTGCAAAAACGGCCTTCGAAAAAATTAAGGAAAAATATCCCAATTCTCAAGAAGGAACAGATATTGACAAATACATTGCCAGGGTCAGTGTGAAAAGCTAACCTCTCTCTTAAATTTAAAAATGGCTTCCGCGCTAAAAAATCTATCCAAATACGATGAAACCCAACTGCCGACTGCTGCCAAAATGAAATTTGGTGTCGTAGTTGCTGACTGGAATAGGCGTATTACCCATGCCCTCTATGAAGGCTGCTATGATACCCTTTTAAAGCATGGAGCAAAAGCAGAAAATATTGAAACTATCCAGGTTCCTGGTTCTTTTGAATTAACGGCAGGGGCTACCATGCTGGCGGCTAAGCACCAAGTGGATGCTGTCATTTGCTTGGGCTGTGTCATCAAAGGCGAAACCAGCCATAATGAATATATCAACCACTCGGTTAGTATGGGTTTGACCAATTTGAGCATTGCAACTGGCAAGGCTTTTGTCTTTGGATTATTAACGCCAGATAATGAGCAACAAGCCCTCGACCGCGCAGGTGGAAAACACGGAAATAAAGGGGTCGAAGCAGCTGTAACCGCCATCCGCATGGCTGCATTAAAAAAAGACCTGGCCAATTCTAATAAAAAAATTGGCTTTGGATAGTCATAGCCCTTTAGTAAATGTCATCCGATGAAAGCACTCTTCCTCACTTGCTGCTTGCTTCTTAGTTGTCAAGCTTCTGCACAAGATCGGCTCCATGTGGAACTCCTTGGGCAATTTGACCGAGGAGATACGCGCTACTCGGGCAGTTGGTCTTATATTGACTTTTCTACCCAAAAAGAATATGCATTGCTTGGCACTCGTACTGGAACAGCTATCTATTCCATTGATAACCAACCAATTGTAGAATTGGGTTTTATCCCAGGGCCAGCCTCCAACTGGCGAGAAATCACCGTAATTGGCCACTTTGCTTACGTAAGTACCGAGGGCAAAGGAGAAGGAGAAGGAATGCAAGTGATTGATTTATCGCCTTTGCCCAACCCACCTGTTTTAGTGACCACTTATACCGAAACATTTACCACAGGCCATATTATTCAGCGAGATATTTACACAGAAAGCCCTTTTGTTTATGTTAGTGGGACTTGTAGTAGCTGCGGCGTCCATATCCTGAATGTTTCCAATCCCCAAAACCCGATCGAAGTAGGCTATTATAATCCAGGTTATTACATCCATGATTGTCATGTAAAAGGAGATTATCTATATGCCGCTGCTTTTTTAAAAGGAACGATAGATATTGTGGACATTTCGGATAAATCCAAACCAACTCTAGTAGCTCAAATTGACGACCCCGGGGGCAATACACATAGTGCTTGGCTAACAGAAGATAGTCGTCATTTAATAATCAGTGATGAAGCAGATGGCCTCCCTGCCAGAATTTGGAATGTCGAAGATTTAAATAATCCATTCGAGGTAGCTACTTATACGGCAAACGAACAAAGCCTGACCCACAATCCCTATGTGAGAGGCAATTATGTCTTTTTTTCTCATAATACCGAAGGACTGCGTGTAGTAGATATCAAAGACCCTAGCCTACCTGTGGAAGTGGGCTACTACGACACTTTTGAAGGGCTAAGCGGAGGCTTCAATGGCTTGTGGTCGGCTTGTCCTTTTTTTCCTTCCGGAAAAATTATCGGTGGAAACAGAGAGGACGGCTTATATGTCTGGAATTTTAATAATGCACGAGCAGGGCGATTTTATGCAACTGTAAGGGATTCACTAAACGAAGAAAAAGTGCCAAATGTCCAGTTTCGAATTTTAAAAAATGAAATAGCCCTTCAGCCTGACCTAAACGGCGTTTTTAAATATGGCGCCCTCCCAGCTAATTACTTAATAGAACTTTCGGCAGCAGGATACCAAACCAAGCTCGTGACTATTGCTTTAGAAGCAGGAGATAGTTTGGTTTTAAATATTCTGCTCCAGGCAAAACCGGTTGGTTTATTCAATTTTAATAAAAAATTGCCCAAAGTCACCATTCATCCCAACCCTTTTTCGGAGACCACACTCATTGACTTAAGTCTTTTAAAGCAAAATAAAGAATTGTGTCTTTATGATGCTTCTGGTCGTTTAAGAAAGAAAATAGTGACCAAAGGAAACCGTTTTTATTTATTAAAAAGGGAAGGGTTGGAGCAGGGCGTTTATATATTACAAATTTTTGATAACGAAGGCCTACCTATTGCAAATGACAAAATAATCATTGGATCGGATTAGGATTGAAAATCCATTTTCGCTCAATTTAGACAAGTGACCCTAGTCTAAAAAATGTATGCCTTCTTCTATGTAATTTCTATTCTAATTTAAATAATTATTAGCTTCGAATTCAATTTCATTGCTTTTTCTTATAATTTACCCTGCATAAAAAGTGATTTTAAAAGGGAGTAACAAAAAGAAGACAGTGTTTAGTTCTACTTTGGCACTCTAGAAATAGTGATTGTTTTAAGTGTAATTAGCTCCTAGTTTTGGTGGCGGCTGCCTGTTAAAAACTGCGGAGCGGTTGTTTTTAACTAGAATTTTTGTTCTTTTTTTTCAATGAAAAAAGAACAACATCTAGTTTTGTTTAAAGTGCCAAAGTAGAATTAGAAAATCACTTTTTTATCCCGTTTGGAGTATAAAAGCATATTTTAACCAAAAAATATTAAAATGGCTATTTTATTCTTTTTCGCTTTTTCCTATGTCTTATTAAGCCTTAGCCTTTATAAAGTTTTTAAAAAAGCGGGCTTTGAACCCCAAAAAGCACTCATACCCGGGCTTAATTTTGCGGAGTGGTGTCAAGTGATTGGTCGGCCAAAGTGGTGGGCCTTATTACTATTATTGCCTATTATCAATATTTTCATCTATGCTGGGATGTGTGTGGATATGGTTCGCTCCTTTAAAAAATATACTTTTGGGGACAGTGCTTTAGCAGTCTTCTACGCACCGCTTGCTTTTTATAAAATTGGAAAAAATAAAAAGGATAAATACCATGGTCCAATACTGAAAAAAGAGCGTTTGTACGCCGAGCAATTACTGGCAGCAGAACAAGCGGGAAATAAAATTAAGTTAAAAAAGCTACGAGCTAGAAATCCTTACTATAAATCTTCAGCTCGCCAGTGGACGGAAGCGCTTATATTTGCGGTATTTGCAGCGGCATTTATTCGGTTATTTACCGTTGAAGCTTATGCTATTCCAACCTCCTCTATGGAAGGTTCTCTAAATGTTGGCGACCATTTATTTGTGAGTAAAATACATTATGGATTGCGGACACCGAAAACGATCATTATGGTTCCGCTTTTGCATAATAGAATTCCTTTTTTCAATACGGAATCCTACCTACAAACCCCCAATTTACCCTTCAAATGGCTTCCGGGTATTGAAAAGCCGGGTCGAAACAAGCCCGTTGTTTTTAATGTACCCGAAGGCGATAGCGTTTATATTACGCCGGAAAGAACTTGGAGTGTTTATGACTACCGAAGGGGAAATGTCCCGCAAAACATCGCAGATCAAATTCGACGAGGACAAATTAAATTAACCATCCGACCCATTGATAAAATAGATCATTATGTAAAGCACTGTATCGGCGTGCCGGGAGATAAACTACAAATCATTGACCGCCAAGTATATATCAATGGAAAAGCTGTAAAAAACCCCAAAAACTTGCAGTTCCGGTATTTAATCAAGCACCCTGTTCCTTTTAATGACCAAAAATTTGAAGAATGGGGCATTTCTCAGGAAGATCGCCAGTATTATAATAGCAATGGCAATGCCTTTAAAATGCTGATTTTATCGGAGGAACAAAAAAGGAAGGTGCAGGCAATGGATCGCCATATTGAAATTATCCCCAATGATATGTATTGGGTCCAATTTCCTACCGATTATGATAAAAGCCAATTAGCAGGTTTGGGTATTGGCAATGCCAACATCCGAGCTAATAGTACAGCTAACCGCTTTTTAATGACTTTGAAAAAGGGACAAGTAGAAAGTCTAAAAAATACTGATAATCAAATTATTATAGAAACATTTGACGAGTCCAATCGCTTATTTCCTCACGATCCTGAGAATTTTGCTGGCTGGAATACCAATAATTATGGACCAATATGGGTACCCAAAGCGGGCGAAACCATTGCGGTCACGCCCGAAAACATTGCCCTGTATCGAAGAATCATTGACATCTATGAAGGCAATGATTTGACGATCAAAAACGGCCGCATTTATATCAATGGCGAAGCCACTACCCAATATACTTTCAAACTGGATTATTACTGGATGATGGGGGATAATCGAAATAATTCGGAGGATTCCCGCACCTGGGGGTTTGTACCACAAACCCATATTTTAGGCAAGCCCCTGTTTATCTTTTTTTCTACCAAAGAAAATAGCATCCTGAATGGCATCAATTGGAATCGAATGTTTACATCTGCAAGCAAAGCAGGATAATCTCGTCAATAGAAAGGGATGTCGTATTGAAAAAGTAGCAAGGGTGTTTACACCTATCAAATAAGTCCCATTATTAAGCAAGCCAAGCCGAAAAATGAACGTACAAGTTCTTCACGAAGATAATCACTTAATCGCTGTCAATAAACCCGCCGGGCTATTAACGCAGGGCGATCGCACAGGAGACCGGACCCTGGCCGATTGGGTCAAACGATACATCAAAGATCGGTACAATAAACCGGGGGATGTTTTTTTAGGAATAATTCATCGGCTGGATCGTCCGGTGAGCGGAGTAGTCGTTTTTGCCCGAACCAGCAAAGCTCTTTCTCGTATGAATGAGCTATTCAGAAATCGAAAAGTAACGAAGACTTATTGGGCTATTACCAAAAATCGTCCAGAAAAACTAGAAGGAAATCTCATACATTACTTGTTAAAAGATCCTGCCAAAAATAAAACCAAAGCCTACCCTACCCCTAGTCGTCGGGCAGCAAAAGCCCAAAAAGCAGAACTTTCCTACAAAACTATCGGCATTTTAGGAGAACATTGTAAACTAGAAGTAAAACCTACTACGGGAAGGCCACATCAAATCAGGGCACAATTAGCCCAAATAAACTGCCCGATTAAGGGCGATATAAAATATGGTGCAGACAAGCCTAATCGAGACGGAAGCATCCATTTGCACTGCCAAAATTTACAATTTATGCATCCAGTAAAAAAAGAGCCAGTAAAAATAATAGCCGCACTTCCCGATGATCAGGTATGGAACGTATTTGAATAGCTCGTCCTCAACAACTTATATATTTTATAAAAGATTTATAAATGCAGGCAAATGGCGTGATTCAACTTTGTAAAACCCTATCTGCTCCTCAGCGTACAATTTTTGATAAAAGCCAATCAACTTATTTTCTCATCAGCATTAAATGTCGTCAAAAACAGAAAAATTAGGAGGCTAGAGGTTGGCTAAATAGCATTTTCGACTTAATTTGCGCTCCAACTTTGGTAGGGCATTTGGCATAAGCCGATATTTTGCTTTAATATTACTTGTTTTTATCGTCAAATTTGACAACTTAGCGTATTAAAAACACAAAACCATCCCAAATAGTAAGCATAAAAAATAACCTTAATAATTGTTTTTTATTCTTGCTCAACCACATACTTTATGCAATTTCAAAAATACTTATTTCTTCTACTTATTTGTTGCTGTTCTAGTCTTTTTCTGACCGCCCAGGATATTCATTTTACACAATTTAATATGTCTCCTTTGACTCTGAACCCCGCACTCACCGGTGACTTTGAAGGGACTTTTCGGATAGGTGGGATTTATAGAGATCAGCACAATTTTGTGCGAGGAAGAACCCCCGGAGGAAAGGGATTTAGAACGCCTTCTTTCTTCGTGGATGTGCCAATTATTATGATTAGAAAGCGCGATTGGTTGAGTGCTGGCATTGCAGTAGTGCAAGACAAAGCCGGAACAGGTGGACTGTCCAACAATGCCTCCTTACTATCTGCCTCCTATCATTTATCCCTAGACAAAAATTCAAGCCGTTATCTAGTGGCAGGTTTTCAATGGGGGAACGTATCCAGAAAATTTAATGATGCACTGGATTTAACCTTCGAAGATGGTATCCTATCAGGTCGCCCCAGCTTGGACATCACTAGGGTTGAAGGGGACGGCAATAATTATTCGGTCGTAAATATTGGCTTGATGTATAGAGCAATGGTCAATAAAACGACCGATATGCACATCGGCGGAGTTGCTAGTTATATCACTCGTCCCAATGGCACTATTTCTACAGGAGGCGGAGGCAATACGTTCAAGCGCCCCCTAAAAATCACCTTTCACGGACAGCTCAACCGACAAATGAATGACAAAATATCTTTTCACCCAGCCTTTATTTTTCAAAACTCTGCAGGAACGAATGAAATTGCCTTACAGGTAATGGGCGGATACCTACTAAATTTAAAAGAAGAGAAAAAGTTAAAAGCAAAAGCTGGATTGGGCTATCGCGTAGGGGATGCCATTCAGATTTTACTGGGCGGTGAATACCAAGACTGGCAGTTTGGAATTGCCTATGATTTAAATGTATCTGGGCTGACCCCCGCTAGTAATTTAAGAGGGGGCTTTGAACTTGCTGTCAATAAAATTATTAAAATTTATAAAAAACCAGGTGTGAAGCCAGTCATTTTCTGTCCCGATTTGTAAAGAGGTGCTGGGTACTAGAAAATGGATTAAATCGTTATTAAAAATAAGAATTCTTCTTTGACAAAAAAATAAAATTATGAAAAGTGTCCTTACCTTACTTTTCGCTATCATTTTAAACTTAACCTTTGCCTTCGGGCAACCTTTGAATCGAGCTACTCCAAAAGTAATGCTCGAAACCGCCCAGGCGCAGGTTGAAAAGCAAGACCCTTATCAGGCTTTGGTTTGGTATGAAAAATATTACGATGAAACAAAAGACCGGAGCGTGGCTAGGGATATGGCTTTTTTGCAATTGGATCTAAGAGATTACAGTAGAGCAGAACGCTCCTTTGGTAGGTATCTGGACCGAGGACGAGATAAAAAAAACGAATATGTGGAAGATCGTTTTGAATATGGGCGAGTGCTAAAAATGAATGACAAATACGATGAAGCCATTACAGAGCTAAAGCGATACCTAGAAGAAGGCAAGGATCCCATAAAAAAGGAACTGGCAGAATATGAAATTCAAGGCGCAGAACTGGCCCTCCAACTGGGTTTAAAAGAGGAAGACGGTAAAGAGGTCAATGGCTTAAAAATAGAAAATGTAAAAAAACTGAATTCTAAATATTCCGAATATGGTCCCGTGCTTTATAAAGACGAACTGTACTATGCCGGCTTTGGAGAAGTAGAGGAGGTGATCGAAGTGGACGGGGTCACAGAAGCTCCTTATGTACAAATTTATAAAGCATCCAAAAAGAAAGATAAATGGGATGATGGCGCCCCCTTGGACATCAAAATCAATCGGGAAGATTTTCAGACCAGCAATCCGGCCTTTTCTCCCGATGGCGAAACGATGTATTTTACTCGTTCTTTACTGCGAGGTAATAAAGTAGAATTGAGCAAAATTTATTATAGCCAGAAAAAAGGCAATGGATGGGCTGCCCCCAATGAGGTAGCAATTGGTTTTGAAGACTTGGAATTTAGAGCCAAGCATCCCTCTGTTGGTGATTTATTTGGAAAAGAGGTGTTATTTTTTGTTTCAGATATGGACGGTGGCTTTGGTGGAGAAGATATCTATTACACTACGAAAAAAGGCGATGGTGTCTATGGCGACCCTGTAAATTTGGGTCCAAAAATCAATACACCCGGCAATGAAATAACGCCTTATTATCGAAATGGCACGCTTTATTTTAGCTCTGATGGGCTGCCTGGTTTTGGTGGTTATGACATCTTTACAACGATTTGGAACGGCACGCTTTGGAGCGAACCTGCCAATATGGGCAAAGGCTATAATACTTCTTTAGATGAACAATCTTTCTTCCTGGACGAAGCAGGTCTGAATGGACTATTCACTTCCAATCGCTCCGGTACGCGCTCCTTGAAAAGTAAAACCTGCTGTGATGATATTTACGCCATAGAAATCCCGCCCATTACAGCAAATTTACTAGCAACCGTTTTGGTTGGAAAAAAAGAATTAAAAGGCGCGACCGTTGCCCTATTGGAAATGGTTCGAGAAAAAGCCACCAATCCTAACGAACAGACCAATAAAAAAAGCCAATGATTTTGACTTTTCGTTAGAAATTGATAAAACCTATATGGCAATTGCCAGCAAAGAGGGATACAGCAGCGATACCGTCATGGTTTCTACATTAGACATTAAAAAGCCAACGGTTATTGAAAAAGTTTTCGGCCTGGAAAAACTTGCTCCCCCACCCCCTAAACCCGTAGAGCCCGAATTTGAAGAAATTGCCGTTGAGATAGACCAGCCCATTCGCTTGTCCAATATTTATTACGAGTTCAATGATGACAAAATTTTACGGGACGCAGAAGGGGACCTAAATGTCCTGCTAGATCTAATGAATCGCTATCCTGAAATGGTAATCGAACTGTCTTCGCATACGGATAGTCGTGGAGGAAATGATTTTAACCAAGACTTGTCCCAACGCAGAGCTAATTCTGCTACCAATTGGCTAATAGAACGAGGGATTGCAAAAGAACGTATCAAGCCAGTAGGCTATGGCGAAAACCGTCCAGCGACCATTGATTCCACTCTGACAAATGAGTATCCATTCTTAAAGGAAGGTTGGGTGTTGGACTTTGATTTAATTAGCAAAATTTCAGGGAAGGACAATAGAGAAGCTGCCCACCAAATCAATCGCCGGACGGAATTCAGGATTATCGAAGGGCCTACAGTTATCAAGATCAAAAGAATGGAAAAACGTGTCAAGAAGGTCACCCCCGAACCCAAAGTGATCCCAAATAAATCCAAGAAAAAAAGAACCCGTACCAGAGGCTCAAAAAATAGAAATGCCAATCCCCCCAAACAGGTTACGCCCAAGAAAAAAGGTCCAAAAATGGTATTTAAACACTCAATGGTTGATTTTGGATTGGTAAAAAAGGGAGAAAAGCGGGAACATACTTTTGAGTTTACTAATGAAGGGAATGAAGCTTTGACAATTGAGCTAGTGACCGCCTGCGATTGCACGACTTTGGATTACTCTACAAGCCCTGTCCCCCCGGGCGACAGTGGTAAAATTCACGCCATTTTCGATAGCTCGGAAAAAGAAGAAGCCGAACAAATAGATATAGATATTATTTTGGAAAATACAGATCCAAAAACGGGCTATCAAATCATCGAACGGGTTTCTTACACCTTCGATATAGAAAAATAAACTGGCAGCAACTAAGCGTTTAAAAATTTTTTCAAAAAACTTGCAAAAAAGTGTGGAATTTTAAATTGGCCACACTCTAAGTATATAGAAGTTTTTATGGATTGGACAACCAATAAAACTTTTAAACTAAATTTTACAGAAAAACACAGTTTTCTAAATGATAGCAAAGAAAACTACTTGTTGAAAGGACCTGATTTATCGAAAACTCTTGAGAGATGCTCTCAAGAGTTTTTTATTTTTACACCAATTGGGAGTAGAAATAAAATAACGATTGATTTAGGTTCGCTAATTTTTTTGAAATCTTAGTAAATCTTTTATTTAAAAGAAAAGAGTTTAATCGTTTCAAATAATTTTTAGCCCTCGCACTCTTACACTATATTTGCTAAATGGAAACCTACACGAAAACCAATATGACAATCAAATCCTGGGCAGAGGGAGATCGCCCACGCGAAAAACTGCTAACCAAAGGAAAGCAAAATTTGTCCGATGCAGAATTGTTAGCCATTCTGCTTGGCTCTGGTTCGACCGAACAAACGGCAGTCGGTCTGGCACGCAGCATTTTGGCTTCCGCTAATAATGATTTAAGCGAATTGGGCAAATGTTCGCTCTCCCATTTTATGAAATTTAAAGGCATTGGAGAAGCAAAAGCAATCACTATCGCGGCTGCGCTCGAACTTGGTCGCCGTCGCCAATTGACAGCTATTAAAGAGCGGCCTAAAATCATTTGCAGTACCGACATTTACCATATCATTGCCCCTCTTCTAATAGACCTTCCTCATGAAGAGTTTTGGATACTTTTGCTAAACCAAGCCAATCGGGTAATCGGCAGGGAGCAGATTAGCTTGGGAGGGGTAAATGCCGCCATCGTTGATCCTAGAATTGTCTTTAGAAAAGCAATTGAGAACAAAGCGACTTCTATCGCATTAGTGCATAATCATCCATCCGGCAATCTGCGTCCGAGCGAACCCGATTTGCAACTCACCAAAAAATTGGTTGAGGCCGGAAAACTCCTAGACATTGCTGTCCTTGATCACTTAATTATTGGTGGTCAGGGATATTACAGCTTTATGGATGAAGGAAAAATGATTTGAATTTCTGAGGTACAGGACAAATTCTCTTTTGACAAAAACGTAAAGCGGATTGTTAATCCGCCCTGCTAAAATAGATCCGTCTTACGGTGTTGTTGTGCTGCATGCTCTTGGCAGTATAAGGGCAAATTTGTCCTACATCCAATTTCTGTGCAATAATTTCAATCTGTTATATTTTTGGTTCTTCGACAAAAATTGTGTTATGGAGGAATAAAGCCATTTAAAATGCTCATCCTTCATAGTCCTCGTCCTTTTAAATGGCTTTATTCCACACAATTTGTCAAAGAAGGATTTTTTTCTACCCTACCCAGCCTATTTCTCTTGCTTATCCAAATAAGCATCAATCGACTCCAAAGGCTGTCCACACAGGTAGTTCCGACAAATATAAACCAAGAGATCATCCTTGGCAGGTTTGCCCGCCAATAAGGGGAAGTCCTCATTTTTAGTATCTGTTGCCATAAAAACTTTATTGGGGATATATCTTGCATGCAGCTTTTCTACCTCTTGCCAAGCAGCTTTTCCAACAATTGCAATTTCTTCGATTGAATAAACCAGGTTTAGCATGGCAGAGGCCCAACGGGAGAAAGAAGTAGGATATTTTTCAACAGAATCTTTCATCGAAAGTAGCATAGATAAAGCCTTTTCTTTATACGCCTCCTTCCCTACCAAAATGCCTATTTTGTGCAAGTTGATCGCCATAGTAGCATTGGCAGAAGGAGTAGCTGAGTCATAAACATCTTTTTTTCTAACGATTATATCTGTTTGATTTTCATCCGTATAAAAAAATAAGTTAGCCGTTTTATCCCAAAATCGTTCCACTGCAAAAGCAATATATTGATCTGCCAGATCAAGCCATCGGGTATTCCCAGTAATTTCATAAACGTGGACCAAGGCATCGATTAAAAAAGCATAGTCTTCTAAAAATGCACGGTATTGAGCCTTGCCATTTTTATAAGTGTGATATAAAGTAAAACCATCTTTTTGTACCATTTTTTCAAAAATAAAATGGACAGCTCTTAGTGCTGCTTCTTTATAAGTAGGTGTTTTTAAGGCTTTGTAAGCATTGGTGTAAGCAATTATTTGCAAAGCGTTCCAACTCAGCAAAATTTTATCATCCAAACCAGGCCGAATTCTTTCAACTCTCGTTTGGAACAAGCGGCTTCGGTCTTGTGCCATTTTTGTTTTAAAAGCTATTACTTCCAATCCTTTGGATTGGGTAAATTGCTCAAAGGTTTGCGGTCGCCAAAGAATATTTTTTCCCTCCCAATTGCCCTGTTGAGTCACTTGATAAAATTCGCAAAAAAGTGGGGCATCCTTACCCAAAGCATCGTCAATTTCTTCCTTGTCCCAAACATAAAATTTACCTTCGACCCCCTCCGAGTCGGCATCCAAAGCTGAATAAAAAGCTCCTTCTTCGCTAGTCATTTCCCGTTCGATAAAATCTAAAGTTTCTCGAATAGTTTCCTTATATAACTCCTTGCCATTTATCTTATAAACATCTACTAATAGATTGATTAACAATGCATTATCATACAGCATTTTTTCAAAATGGGGGATCAGCCAGGCTTTATCGGTCGCATATCGAGCAAAGCCACCACCCAATTGGTCATAAATTCCTCCCATTATCATCTTGTCCAAAGACAATTCGACCTGTTTTAAAGCCTCTTTATTTTTGGTGAAAAAATAGTAATTCAATAGATAACGCAAGGACATTACACTGGGGAATTTCGGTGCCCCTCCAAAACCACCTTCCTTTTGGTCAAATTTGCTTTTTAGGCTTTCAAAAATCGAATCGCTCAATGCTTTTGTAAAAATGGACTCCTTATGAAGGCCTAACAAATCCTTTTTGATAAAAGTATTATCCGATTTTTGAATAAAATCCATTAGTCGGTCTGCCTGCTTTTCTACCGTTTCCCTTTGTTCCTTAAAAGCCTTTAAAATACCTTGTAGCACCTGCATCCAAGACGGGCGATTGCGCTGACTGTGAGGAGGGAAATACGTACCTGCATAAAACGGACGGCCATCCGGCAACAAGAAACAATTGAGTGGCCAACCGCCCTGCCCATTGATCGTCTGGCAGGCCTCCATATATATTTGATCTAGGTCTGGCCTTTCCTCCCGATCTACTTTAATGTTGACAAAATGCTCGTTCATAAAAGCAGCAATTTCCTCATTTTCAAAGGATTCTCTTTCCATGACATGACACCAATGGCAGGTGGAATATCCAATGCTAAGGAGAATGGGTTTGTCTTCCTGTTTGGCTTTCGATAAGGCTGTTGTTTTCCAGGCATACCAATTGACGGGATTGTGCGCATGTTGCAGCAAGTAGGGGCTAGTTTCGTGAATGAGTTGATTGGTGTAATTCATTTAAGATCGCTTTTCCAAAAGATTTGGCAAAATAAAGATAAATCCTAAAAAGAGAAGTATGGCAGAAGTCTTCCCGGTCTTTTGTTTTTTAGCGGGAGATAAGTTTGCTACGAAATTTGGGTAGTGTGGGAGCATGGATGATAATCTTCCTATCATCTCAGCCTAAAAATATGGTAATTCTTCAGAGAAATGACTGACCAGGATTGCATAACCTCTCGAACAGTGGCTATTTTTTCAGCAGCCAAAGCTATTCCAACTACCCCTGCTTCTAAGTCAATGGGTAGTCCTTCATTATAGTATTCGGGTAGAACTTTTAAGTATTTGTGGCACTGTTGTTCGGTCAATCGACTCCAATTATCAAAACCAATATTTGTATTATAGCAAAGGTGGTCTAGCTGATCAATATCCGTTTTGGTAGCCTCAAAAAGGAAGACAAGGTAGGTCTGAAAATGGGATCTTTTCAATATTTGCAATTCATCATAAACCGGCAACCGCTTTCCTTCAATAATTCTATAGGCAATATGTTTGTAATCAATTAAAATGACATCTCCATAATTGCGGTCAGAAGCAGGGTCGGGAATGCTTTGAATAAGCGCCCGCGCCGGATCAATGCGGGTAGCCCATATAATTTCAGAAAAATGGTCGTATTTCAATCGGACAGGAATGACCCCCATTTCAAAATTAGGGGCTTTTTTGACTTCTTTAAATTGGAAGCCCACCTTGTTCCAGGCAGTACGAGCAATTTGCCATTTTTTCAAGGCAGTAGCCGCAATAGCAAAATTGCGCCAGGCGCTTTTTTCTCCTGGGTCGGTTTCTATCGCCCTTTGTCCATAATAAAAAGCCGCCTTCCAATCGTTTTGGTATTTGTAGATCGCACTCAGTCGTTGATAAGGAGGCGACCAATCAGGGACTAATTTGATTAATTTTTTAAGTACTTTTACCGCAGAATACACGTCTCCCTTGCGATGATAAGAAATCGCATGCTGAAAAAGGGAAGAGATGTCTTGTACTTGTGGGTTCATTATAATTAATGGTTCTTCGACAAAAATTGTGTTATGGAAGAATAAGGCCATTTAAAATGCTTGTCCTTAATCGTCCTCGTCCTTTTAAATGGCCTTATTCCACACAATTTGTCAAAGAAGGTAATTAATCTAGCTCGTAGTTATACAAATATAGGATTTATAAGTTTTTTTTACAAACAAACTTCTTTTGATGTTTATTTACCAATACGCCCCGTCAAAATAATGCCTATCCTCAACCATACTCAATATATCGGATCCTACCCCAGTGTTTCCTCCTGCCCTGAAGATGAGCGCCCGGAATATGCCTTCATTGGTCGTTCCAACGTTGGAAAATCCTCCTTAATCAATATGTTAACAAATCGAAATAGCCTAGCTCGAATCTCCAAAAAGCCTGGAAAAACGCAAATGATTAATTATTTTTTAGTAGAAAACAGTTGGTATTTGGTGGATTTGCCCGGTTATGGCTATGCAAAAGTTTCAAAAAAGAAAAGACGGGAATGGAAAATTATGATCGAAGGTTATTTGTTGCATCGAAAAACGCTCGCCTGTGCTTTTGTATTAATAGATGCCAATATCCCTGCTCAAAAAATTGATATAGAATTCATGAATTGGCTCGGTGATAAATGCATTCCATTTGTCCTTGTTTACACCAAAACAGACCGCTTGAAACCAGTAGAGATAGGGCCTAATATCCAAAAGATTCAACAAGAATTGTTACAATATTGGGACACGTTACCTCAGCAATTTATTACCTCTTCTATAAAAAAAGAGGGGCAAAAGGAAATACTGGATTTTATCCAGCAAATTAATGCTGAATTACTGGAAGAATGATTACTTCAAATTCTTCAAATTAATCACAAAGCTATCTCTACCACTTTCTTTCACTTTTTTACTCAACTTATCTGCATCCCTTTTAGTAGCAATCGGGCCAATAGCGACCTTATAAACCGTTTTCCCATTCAATTCATTAATATTGACTACTACTGGATGTCCAAATTCTCTTTGCAACTGTTCTGCAGCAATCAGTACGTTACCATATTCAGCAAAAGCACCAATTTGCACACTATACCCTTTAGATGCCTGCCGCTCTACAGTGAATTTAAATAGACCACGCCCACTGGCGACATTTTCTTCTACTTCCGGACGGGGATTATTTTTAATATCCTTTCGCCGGATAGCTTCGGCTACGGCTCGGTCGGCATTCACTCGACCGTATCCAAATTTTACAGAATAGCCATTGACGTATTCGGAGGGGCTGCCAATCTTATCGGCTGTTTGGGTTAAAATTTCTTTTACCTCTTTTGCCGATAACTCAGGATTGGCAGAGAGCATTAAAGCACAAATTCCAGCAACTAATGGCGTCGCGCTCGAAGTGCCGCCAAAATGCTTATATCCACTCCCCCGTGATACGCCATCCGCCCAATATCTAAATGCTCCAGGGCCTCTTATGGTCGTTCCTTCATCCCAACTAGCCCTGGCAGCAGTAATTGGCCAATCCCCGTTGGAAGGAGCTACAATGGTTAATTCTCGGCCTCGATTAGAATAACTGGCGTGCTTATCTTGGCTAGTGCTTGCACCCACCGCAATCACATCCGGATGGGTCGCATAATAATTCAAGTAGTCCAGGTCGTCATTTCCGCCAGCATATAAAATCACACAACCTTTGCCATTTCGCCCTTCTCTAGCAGCTTTGGCAATAGCGGCTTCTTTTTGGGGACCGGGAGCAAGGTTAGGATCAGTCGTACCCCAACTACAGCTTATGATATCTGCCCCATTTTTTACAGCTACCTCAAACATCTCCTCCGTAGCGCGAATACTGTAAGACGTTCCGCTGATAGGCATAAATCGAGCATTGGGAGCAGAGCCGACGATTCCCGTCCCATTCATGGCAGCGAGTGCAACGCTGGCGCATGGCGTTCCATGCGTAAATTGTGGATCGCCCTGAATAATGTTTGAAGATTTATTCCAAAGATCATAAGGCTTGAAAATTTTGTTTTTTAAATCAGAATGCATCAAATCAAACCCATTGTCAATAACGGCAATGACCACCTGACTAGACCCCGAATTTCCCAACCTATTCCAGGCAGCTACTACTTTAGAGTCCGCTCCGGCTTTCAAGCGATAATCAACATCGGGAACAAAGCCATCGTTTTTCAAATGCCATTGATGAAGGAATAAAGTATCATTAATGCTAATAGGCGCATCATATTCGTCTAATAGGGCATCCAGATCAGGCTCTGCCAACTTGACCATCGAGATTTTTTGCAAATAGCTTGCAACTTTTAAGGGGTTAGGGGATTTTGCGGTTACTTTGACAATAATCGTGTCTTCATCCCTTTTCTCCACCAATTTCAGCGCATACTCTTCCAATACTATTTTTCGCTCCTCCTCATTGGTGTTTTCTTCAAAGGTAATGTAAATCTCTCCGGTAGGAATCAAAGGTTTTTTACTCCCTTCTACATGATATACATGTGTACCGACGGCTACTGCTCGTTTCTTCCTGACTTCATCCAATTTTTTATCCAAGGAAACTCCGCCTTTATCTAAAGTAACGACTTTAAAACCGCCCAAATGGGACAGCACCTCAGCTTTGATATCAATTTCTTTATTTTTAACCTTTTTTGTCCTAGATTTGATGCCAACCAATGTGCGACTCTTTCGGAGTACCAAATCACTCTTTCCGCTTTTGACAATTAATTTTTTCATAGTATGCAGGTTTGGTTTAAGAACGAAGAAAAAAGCTTTCACCGCCCATAGAGGTTAATTGACACGGCAAAATACAAAAAAAGGTCGAACCTCAAAGGCTCGACCCGTCGCTTAATGACTCAAAGAATATTGATGAAACTTACATTTTTAACTCACATGACTACTAAAACCACAATTTAGTGGAAATATTGTAGTTTAAAAAAATTATTAGTGAGGATATTTTGACATTCTGCATGTTTTCTACCGACAACTGTATTTTTAAAAACCACACAAACTCATTTAGAACCATCAAACCAAGCATTTTTAGTCCTTCTCTTTTCCCAATTGCTTCTCTTGTTCAAGGCGGCTAAAAAGCTCATTTAAGCGATACATTTCATCGAGGGTATCATCGAGAAAAAACTGAAGTTCGGGCACTCTTCTAAGATGTTTTTTTATCCGATGCGCCAAAGCTTGTTTGAGTCGATGATATTCTTTTTCCATTAAAAGGATAATAGATTGCTTATCTTCAATATTATAAACACTTAAATAGATTTTTCCCTGGCTTAAGTCAGGAGAGACCTTAACAGTCGTAACGGTTACTAATGCCTTATGTCCATATATATAATTGCCTTCCTGTTGTAAAACTATACTGAAATTTCTTTTTATTGCCTCTGCTACTTGTAACTGTCTTTTTGATTCTGTGGCCATGATCGTTTGATTATAAACAGGGGATTATAGTAAAAATGATTTTTTTAACAATTTAACTTCAGGGGCAATTGCCCTTTAAAACATTTCAAAATTTCGAGAGAAAAAAAGCTAAATCGGACAAATTCGATTTAGCTTACAAAATATCTTCGCAAAAAGTTCCAGCTATCTACCAACTCATATCATCTTCAGAATTGACAGAAGTTGATTTTTCTGTACTATCTCCCTCTTCATCTATTACCTTATGGTCATCAAATTCGCCAGCAGCTCTTCGAGCTTCGTATTCTTCATGTCGGCGCGTATACTCATCGTAATCATAATCAGGCATCAACTCCGTCTTGATGTGGTTAATAACCTCTTCAAGGCTGGACATAAAACGATTAAAATCCTCCTTGTAAAGAAAAATTTTATGCCGCTCGTAGCCATCTCCATTGAATCGCCTTGTACTTTCGGTTAGAGTCAGATAAAAATCCTCTCCCTTCGTCCGGCGCACATCGAAGAAATAAGTTCTTCTTTTACCTGCGCGCACTTTTCTTGAAAAAACACTCTCGAATCTCCTTTGATTGCTCTCGTTATCCACGTTTTTAAAATTTGGTTATAAAAAAGAATATCAGAAAAAATCTTTTTACATTTCTCTTAGTACTTTGTAAACTAAATTTCTTAATTTTTTGAACATGTCTTTTTCTCCAACTCTTCGTTGCGTACTCGCCTTGATAGCTACGGCTATCAGGCTCCGTCGCGCCTTGATTTGAAGGAAAATTCAAAGCTCAAAAAGGTCAATTAACTTAATTTACAAAGTACTTAGGGCATGATGAATTAACTAAATTGCGCTTTTGAGGAAGTTATTTTTTCATCAGACAAGGCGAAAAACGTAGGCGATGCAGCGCATCGGCGAGGCTTTTCAACGCAGCGTGGTAAAAAAAGAACGAGTCAAACAATGTAAGTTATTATTTTATCATGCCTTATCGAGCCAGTGACTGAAAAAGTTTTCTCAGACAATATATCTGTACAAAAGTAAGTAATTACTAATAAAATCACAAAAGCAGCTCTTTTTAATCCTGTTTTATTTAGTCTTACTAAAAACCTTTTTTAAAAAACTGAAAAACAGATAGTTATCATTACTCCTTCCCCAAGTGAAATTATTCTTTTCCCTCTATAAAGAGAAAAGAATTGATTTTCAGGTCAAATGGTCTCCTGTTCATTTATCGTTTTTCGCATCCATAAAAAAACTGAACTGTACGAGTAAAGTATGGTAGTTAATAAAAGATCTAAAATCACGGGGCAAGGGGAAGTTACCCCGTGATAGCGCACCTTTTCACACCGTAACTTCCCCTTACGGTGTGATTTTAACTCGTCATACTTTACTCGTACACTACTAAAAAACGAATGGAGTATAAAAGGCATTCTAAGATCCATTGATACCCGAATAGAGAAAAAATGCCCCATTTGTAAATGGGTGTGGTATCTTAATGACAAATGCGCTATTTAGACAATTGGCTATTATTCTTTATGCTAAAAAAATACAAATATCATTTCTTTTAGAAGAAAAGAATATAGTCACCTGTTTTTGCTTTAATTTTGTACGCAAAAAATTTATTTTTTAATTAATTTGTGACGGTCGAAAATGTGTTATTTTTGTTGAAACATATAAACAAAAGTTTTTTTAAAAAAACTTTTGTTCATCCGTTTTTTTTATTAAAAATTTTTCTCAACTTTGTAGTCCTCCGTTAGATGAAAGGTCATCCTCTTTTCCTGGAGGATTTTCACCAGACTCAGGATGGACATAATCCAATGAATATTTTTTGTCCATAAAATGTTGGGAAACAACATACTACACAATTAAGCAAGCAAACATACAGTTATTTGGTAATGCGTTCAATTGATTGAAGGTGAGAGGATTGCGCTATGCCATTAGAGAAAACTATTACTAAACTACGGCTCCCTTAGAGGCGAAATCAATCTGAAGAATGGTAAAAGATCACACTGCCGTTTGGGATAATTGTCTGCAAACTATCCGCAGAAATGTAAACACCCAAAGCTTTAAGACTTGGTTTGAGCCAATCAGACCAGTAAAGTTGGCAAATGAAGCACTAACAATCCAAGTTCCCAATAAATTCTTTTATGAATGGTTAGAGGAACACTATGTACAATTACTCAAACGGACCATCCGCCAGGAATTAGGCGATTCGGGCCGGCTCGAGTACCAAATTTTGGTGGGAAGGTTAAAGTCACAAAACAAAACGACCAATGGGATAAAAAAGAAAAAAAGTACCCTTGAGCCTGGTGCTATTGCCGGCGAACAGATCAAAAACCCTTTTGTTATTCCCGGCATTAAAAAAGTAAAAATTGACCCGCAGCTCAATCCGCATTATTTGTTCCATAACTATATAGAAGGAGATTGTAACCGCCTGGCTCGGTCAGCTGGACAGGCCGTTGCAAAAAACCCAGGAGGCACCGCTTTTAACCCTCTGGTTATTTTTGGCGATGTGGGATTGGGAAAAACTCATCTTGCGCAAGCCATTGGTAATGAGGTAGTTGGCAATTTTGAAAACAAAACAGTCTTGTATGTTTCCTCTGAAAAATTTACCAACCAAATCATCCAGTCCATTAAAAATAATGCGGTTAATGATTTTGTAAACTTTTACCAACTGGTTGATGTACTGATTGTAGATGATATTCAGTTTTTGGAAAACAAACAAAAGACTCAGGAAATATTTTTCCATATTTTCAACCAGCTTCACCAAAGTGGCAAGCAAATCGTATTAACCTCTGATCGACCGCCAAAAGATATGAATGGCATGGAGGAACGGCTAATTTCCCGATTCAAATGGGGCTTATCTGCTGACTTGCAAGCACCTGACCTAGAAACGAGAATAGCCATACTGGAATCCAAAATGTCAAAAGAAGGAGTAGAGCTACCCAACGATGTCATAGAATTTATTTGCTATAATATAAAAAATAATATCCGGGAGTTGGAAGGGGTAATGGTTTCTTTAATGGCGCAATCCTCGCTAAACCGTCGAGAAATGGACATAGATCTCGCGAAAGAAGTAATCAAAAACTTTGTCAATCAAATCAACAAAGAAATTACGGTTGAATATATTCAAGAGTTGGTAGCTGACCACTTCGAGGTGTCTGTAGAAAAATTAAAGGGTCAAACCCGAAAGCGCTCCATCGTAATTGCCCGTCAGCTATCCATGTTTTTGGCAAAAAAACTAACCGATAAATCCCTAAAAGCGATTGGTGCCAACTTCGGCGGACGTGACCATAGTACGGTGATCTACTCCTGCAAAGCCGTCCAGGATATGATGGACACGGATATGATCTTTAGTGAAACTGTAGCAGAATTAGAGAAAAGGCTAAATATGAGCTTGAATGAAAAATAAAAGATGAAAGACAAAAATCGAATAAAGACTACTGGTGCAGAGAATTTGGCAATTTATCACGATCTGATTATCAATACTTCACCGATAAGCGTTTTTGAAGCGGTCACAAAGCCCGACCATTTAGTCAATTGGTGGCCGCTTAAATGTAGCGGAAAGCCGGAAATTGGGGCCATATACAATTTTTACTTTACGCCAGAATACGACTGGTTTGGTCGGGTTATTGAATGTTCCTCCAATAAAGCCTTTTACATAAAAATGACCCAGTCTGATCCCGACTGGGATCTAACCACTATTGGTTTTGACATGAAAGCAATCAATGCAAATACCCAGCTCGAATTTTGGCACAAAGGATGGCCGGAATGCAATGCCCATTTCAGAAGGTCATCCTTTTGCTGGGCGATGCTTTTAAATGGGTTAAAAAATTATGTGGAGAAGGGGGTGATTGTCCCTTTCGAAGAGCGGGAATGATCCGCGATTGATAGTCTCCCCTTTTATTTCTCTCCGTCAATCGGTAAAATTATCAAAAATTCGGTACCTTTTCCTTTCTGGCTTTTTACCTCAATCTTCCCCTTGTGCTGTTCAATAATTCCATAAGAAATAGATAGTCCCAATCCGGTGCCGTCCCCCACCTCTTTGGTGGTATAAAAAGGCTCAAAAATTCGCTTACGGGTTGTTTCACTCATACCAATCCCGTTATCTTTAATGTTAATAAGCACATATTTTCGATATTTTCTCGTGCTTATTTGAATTTTACCTCGATAAGGAATCCCGTTAGATTTTGCCTGAATGGCTTGAATAGAATTATTGATGATATTCAAAAACACCTGATTCAAGCGAGAAATTTGACAGCGAACTAGTGGCAAATCACCATAATTTTTGCTAATTTTTATATGTCCATTCAGTTGGCTATTGAGAATGGTTAGTGTAGAATCCAGCCCTTCGTGAATGTCTGCCTTCGCATAAGTTTCAGTAGAATTTCGAGAGAACGTTCGCAAACTGCTGACAATATTGATCGTCCTTTCTGTACCCCTTTCTATCCCTGCTAATAATTCACTGATCTCTTCTTCGAGGTAGTCAAAATCTAGTTGCTTACAAAGTTGGATTAAATCTCGAGTCATCTGACCTGGGGTTTTTGCATGCTCTAGTTCTTTTACCTTTTTAAGGACATTTTGGACATCTGCAAAGTCCATTTTTAAAGCCTGAACATTAGAAGAAATAAAATTAATCGGGTTATTGATCTCATGGGCAATACCGGCGGTCAATTGGCCAAGAGAAGCCATTTTTTCAGAGATGACCAATTGTGCTTGTGTATCTTTGAGCGTTTTGACCGTCCGCTCCAGTTCTCTGTTTTTATTTTCCACTTGCTCCGTCCGCTCTTTGACCATTTCTTCCAAGCGAGCTTGTCGGCGTTTTAGTTGATTGACCCTAGTTATAGCTGCTAAATAGGTCAAGCCACCAAGCAGCAGCACCAAGCCAATTTTAAAGTACCAAGTTTGAAAAAAAGTAGGCTGTACGACTACATCAATCGAAGTGCCTTTCTCGTTCCACTTGCCATCATTATTAGCTGCTTTTACTCGAAAAGTATAATTTCCCGGCTCCAGATTATTATAAAAAGCAAAGTTTTGCTTACCTACATAATTCCAGGTAGGATCTGCCCCCTCTAGCTTAAAAGCATAAGAATTTTTGCTGGACTGCGTAAAGTTTAACGCGACAAATTCAAAAGAAAAATTGTTATCGCCTGGAAACAAAGTCACTTTGTCTGCAATAGTAATATTTTGCTCTAGTTGAGAATTTGGTCTATTTAGAACAGATTTATAGTTTAGTTTAAAATCTGTTAATACCACTCTGGGCAGCTGTTCATTCAAAACCAATTGTTCTGGCGAAAAAATATTTAAACCATCCACCCCTCCAAAAAACAGTTCCCCTTCTCTACTTTTATAACTCGCATTACTGTTAAATTCATTTTCTTGTAAACCATCCAGATAAGTGAAGTTTTTAATTTCTTGCGTAATGGGGTTAAAACGCGTCAAACCGTTATTTGTGCTCAACCAGAGGTTTCCTTTTTTATCACCTCGAATTGCATAGATCGTATTGTCCGGCAAGCCTGTAATGACATTGAAAACCTCAAATTCGTATTGGCTACCCGATTGTCTCATTTTGTTCAGACCGCCAGACGTGCCAATCCACAAGACATCATTGGGATCTTCAAATAAGCAATGAACCGTGTTATTACTCAAGCTTTTGGCATTATCCTCCTCGTGATAGAAGCTATCGAAAGTTTTTAGCTGAAAATCAAAACGGCTTAGTCCTCTCTCCGTTCCCAGCCATAAATTTTGATCCTTATCCATGAGCAAGCATCGAATGACATTACTGCCTTCGTTTTTAGGATGATAGTAAGCCTCAAAAGTACCGCTCTTTCGATCCATGCGGTTCAAACCATTTTCCGTTCCCACCCAGAAATTGCCCTCTTTATCTTCCAGCATACAATGGATCCGGTCATTGGACAACGTTTTTTTCCGTTGATCTTGTCGCCTAAACGAAGTAAAGACAGGATTGGCTATTTTCTCAAAAGGCAATAAATTAAGCCCCTTTGTGGTGCCGATCCAAATATCGAGATTTTTATCTTGATAAATAGAGCTAATATGATTGTCACTAAGTGTACCAGAAGTATTAGGTGCGGAATAAAAATATTCAATGTGCACTCTTTTGGGTCGATGCGGTTCAAGCCATTAATGGTCCCTACCCAAACATTGCCAATATGATCTTGCAAAATACTCTTCACATTTTTATTGGTGAGGTTATTTCCAGCAATTCTATTGCTCTGGTAGTGCGTAAATTTTTGAATGCCTTTATCTATTTTATTGACGCCGTTGTCATTGCTGCCCAGCCAGATAAGCCCTCCCCTATCCTTGTATAAAGACAATAAAAAATTGCTATTGATACTATAAGCATTAAGTGGTTCTATTTGATAAGAAGCAAATTGAGGGGCAGCTACATCAAAATTTTCTAAATTTAATAGATTCAAGCCCCCCCCCTCTGTGGCAAGTAGCAAATTGCCCTCATTATCTTCCTCCATATCCCAAATGGTGTTGCTGTTGATGCCACCTCTTTGTTGATCTTCTTTTTTAAAAACGGTATAGTCTAGAGAGTCCCGATCAAATAATATCAGACCATTCTCATTGGTTCCCAGCCAAAAGTGCCCTTTGCTATCTTCAAAAATATCCCAAATGCTAAGGTTCAAAAGCGGCCGACCCGGTTCTTCTTTATCAAATAAAACCGAAGTGAATTGCTCTGTATTTTTATCAAAAAATTGAAGCCCGTCCAGTCCAAAAAAACCTACCCACAAATTATTGTTGCGATCTTCATATAGGCAACGTACATTATTGCTAATAATGCCCGTGTGGTTCGTTTCATCAAAGCAGAAATTTCGAAAGCGATTGGCCTCTATATTGTACAAACAAAGTCCTCCTCTGGTCGCAATCCACAAATTGCCCGCAGCATCTTCCAACAGATCATGGATATAATTATGCGCCAAACTGTTCAGATTATCTTCTCGATGAATAAAGCGCCGAAAGTGATTTTTTTCTCTTGCGAACAAGTTCAACCCATTCATAGTGCCCACCCAAAGATTGCCTCTTCTATCTTCGTAAAGCGTGGTGATACTACTAGCTGTAAGGCTGGTCGAATCTTGTGGATTGTGATAATAAGAGGTAAAGTTTAAGCCGTCAAATTTATTCAACCCATTGACCGTACCAAACCACATAAAGCCCAGATGATCCTGCTGGATACATTTGACCGTAGATTGAGAAAGCCCTTCATTGGACGTATAATGCTCAAATTTTATCGTATTGATCTGAGCTGATACCCATAAGGGGAATCCGAAAAAAAGTCCTGTAAGTAAATATTGGATTAAGCTCATTTGATGTTTAGCCTGATTTGAGATTTGCTTGCTCCATTTTTCTCGCCTGCCTGGAAAGTCTCCAATCGTTTAACAAGGTTATAAAAAATTAATATAAATGGAAATACTTGCATAGCTGATTCACTTCGCAAATTTCCCGTTTCACTGAAAAACGTTTTCGCATTCTGCCATCCAACTTCAAAGACCAGCGCAGTATCTCTACATCAATCTGGCATATTATTAGCAAGATATATATTTTCATTTATAAAAAAAAAGAGTAACTTTATCAAGTTAATGAACCACTCTTCCCATTTAGCTAGACTAAACATATTTTTATTAAAAACATTTTACCCATGAAAGCCCTTTCTTCCTTTTTCGCCCTTGCCTTATGCTGTTCCATTGATCTAATTGCCCAAAAAGCACCGGATTTCTCCGTCACTACAGCAGAAGGCAAGCCACTTACTTTATACGCCGATTACCTAGATAAAGGAAAAACGGTCGTGATCGAACTCTTTTTTGTAGATTGTCCCCCCTGCAATTCTTTCGCGCCCTTTTTTGGCCAATTATATGAAGAATGGAAAAGTGGCACCGGGGATGTAGAATTTATCAGTTTATCGGATAAAGCTTGGGATAATGACGAAAACGTCATGGGATTTAAACAAAAGTATAACCATTCCTGGCCCTTTGTCAGCCCCGATGGAGGGAGTCTGGAAGCCGCAGAAATATATAAAAACGGTACTTATGGGCAGTATTGGGGAACGCCCACGACCGTTGTGATCGCACCTGATGGAACGGTCAACTATAATGTTCGGGACAATCCTTATTCAGAATGGATCGTTACCCTTAGTGCCGCAATTGCAGAAGCCGTCAATTCAAATAATACTGGAACTGAAACGCCTCCAACCGCACTAGTCGCAGGTGGCATCCGCAATGCCAAAAATGAAGCCATTAGTGGTGTAAGCGTTTTCATTACTGGAGATACAGATACTTCTTTTATGGCTAATGCAGACGGTTCTTTTGCCATTCCCTTGCTTTCAGAAAACAAAAGCTATACGGTCACATTAGAGAAAAACACTTTGCCTTCCAACGGCGTTACTACTCTCGATATGGTTTTGATTGCCAAGCATATTTTAGCAATAGATACCTTTACCCAAGCTCACCAATCCTTAGTAGCCGATGTCAATCAGTCAGGTACCGTGACGACTTTTGATATGGTGGTCATCCGGCAACTGATATTGGGCGTGATTAACGAATTCCCTGCGCCTTCTTGGGTATTTATGCCCAATACCATTGACATTACTTCCATTGCAGAATTAGGAGCCTTGAGTTTTCAAGGCCACAAAATGGGGGATCTAAACCTAAGTGCCAACCCCAATCAATTGCAAAATGCAGAAGTCCGAAATATAAATGGGTCTTTTAATTTAAAAATAAAAGACCATTTTGTAAAAAAGGGAGAAATTGTTAACGTAGATTTCCTAACAGCCAATATGGAAGCAGTATTAGCCTTCCAGTTCACACTGAATTTTGATATAAAAAAACTACAACTAGTTGATTTGGAAGAAGTTAATATAGAAAATTTTAATAAAAACAATATCAATTTCTCCAACAAAAATAAGGGGCAGCTCTCTACAAGCTGGTATCATTTGACTCCACAACAAACGAACCGTTTATTCACGCTTCAATTCAAAGTAGTTGCTGACGGTTATTTGAGTGAAGCTATTGCTATCAATTCTCAGCTCACTGAAGCAGTTGCTTACTCCCAGAAAGAAACACGATTAGGCATTAATTTACTTTTTGAAAATTCCTATCCGCTGGAAGAAGAAAAAGCGATATTGTTCCCCAACCCTAGTGTTGATGACAAATTGAATATAGTCTTTTCTACTAATCAAGACCAGCCCATATTAATTAAAGTGACCGATCTAAGCGGAAAATTAATCAGCCAACACCCATACCCAGTGGTAAAAGGCAAACAGCAATTAACCATACCCGTGTCTGAATTGCACGCCGGTATCTACTTTGTCCAAATTTTTCAGCGAAACAAACTAATAGAGGCTATGAAGTTTGTGAAAGAATAACTAGCCATTGGGCTCACATGTTTAGTGCAAGGACTTATAGAATGCTGATTGGGAATGACGATTCGCTCGTTTTCTCGGCCAATCAATGTTAGTTTCATGCTTTAATTTATTCTATTGCAAAACTTTATTTGAAAAAATCCAAAACTTGCTCTATTTTTATTTTCATTTCAGAACGAATACAGATGAGCAATAATGGAAACCACCGCCCCAAATGGCTTCGCCGGCTGGAAAAAGAAAGCTGGCAAGCTGAATTGATCGTTTCGGGTTTGGCTCTCTATGGCACTTTCCAACTTCCCGAATTTATTTATTGGCTGACCAATTATTTTATCAAGACCCTCCCTGCAGAGCAATATTTCGCGGGCTATATGATCGTTTATGTTAACTTGCTCGCTATCAGCATTTTAACTGCCTTTTTTATGATTCACTTTGTACTGAGGGCATACTGGATCGGCTTAATTGGACTGAATTCGGTTTTTCCAAATGGATATGGCAAAGAAGGGGGTATGTATGCTCCTCTTTTTACTAATAGATTAATAAAACTGCTTCCAAATGTTGATACCACCATCAAAAAGGTAGATGATATTTGTAGCACCCTTTTTTCAAGTGCTTTTGCCTTTTTAATGATCTATGGCATGATATCTATCACGATGATCGTAGTCCTAAATTTGTTCAATATGCTTTCGGACTTCGTTCCTGCGTCTGCGCTCATCATTTTTGCCAAAGTGTTTGGCCTGCTGTTTATTGCTTATATGATTTTGTCAATAATTGCTAATTTCAAAAAATTTAGAAATAGCCATACGATACAAAATTTATATTACTGGTTTACCGTAATAATTGGGTATGCAATGTCAAGCATTTTTTTCAAGCCCGTCAATCAAATTATGACAACCTTCACTTCCAATTATAAAAAAGGGAAATCCAATTTGCTGCTTCCAATTGCTTTTTTAGCAATCGCTATTGCTCTTAGTTTTTATCACTTTGAAAAATCAAATATTCCCATTTTAATCAGAACTAGCCCGATAGGGCAGACTACTTTTCAAAAAAATAAAGTCTATCCGGTGTATTACGAAAATCAACACCCTACAGGAAAAGAAATTCTCAACCCAGTTATTCCTTCTGACCAAATTAAAAGCCCGTTCTTAAAAGTATTTATTCCGGTTTTTGATAATGAAGAATATTTTCAAAAAAAATTTTGTGCCCCTTATGAAAATGATCCTTCTAAAACCCGACGAGAAAATAATCGGGCAAAAAGCGAGCAGCGAATTTTTTGCTATCGAAAATACCATCAAGTACTCATCAACGATAGCTTATATCAAGCTGAATTTTTAAAGCACGATCATCCAAATAATGACGAATTCGGTATTATCGCTTACTTACCAACAAATGATTTTAAAGCTGGCAAAAACGAATTGCGAGTGCTCAAAAGAAAAGACTTGGAGGGCAGCATTTATTCAGAAGTAAAAATTCCCTTTTGGTTTTCAAAAAATTAAATGCTTATGGATTAATTATGCTCATTGCTCAACAACTTTCTATTTTTAGCTTTTGAACATTATTTTTATATCAAATAAAATAGTCAATGAAAATACAACGCTTACTGGTTTTCTGCCTGTCTTTAGGCATTTTTACCTCCTGCGCTACGGCACAAGATACTCTGGAGGGATCGCCCAAAATGGCTAAAAACGCCATGAAAAATGGGGATATTCGAGTTGCTATTGACCAAATGGCGGATAAAATAGAAGAAAAAGTCATCCAATGGCGGCGACATATTCACCAAAACCCAGAGTTGTCCAATCGGGAATTTAAAACCGCCGAAATGGTCGCCAAACACCTCAAATCGCTGGGTATCGAAGTACAAACCGAAGTTGGGAAAACGGGGGTTAAGGGCATTTTAAAAGGCAGAAAACCTGGCCCTGTAGTTGCGCTTCGAGCAGATATGGATGCCTTACCTGTGACCGAACGAGTAGATTTGCCCTTTGCTTCCAAGGTGAAAACCACCTATAACGGCGTAGAAACAGGGGTTATGCACGCCTGCGGTCACGATACGCATGTGGCGATGCTAATGGGAGCAGCTGAAATTCTAGCAGCTATAAAAAATGATCTAAAAGGTACAGTCGTTTTTATCTTTCAGCCGGCCGAAGAGGGCGCACCTCCAGGAGAAGAAGGGGGCGCAGCGTTGATGATAAAAGAGGGCGTTTTGGAGAATCCCAAAGTAGAAGTGGCCTTTGGGCTGCATATTAATTCGATGACGCCAGTAGGTAAAATCCGCTACAAACCAGGAGGCACAATGGCTGCAGCAGATCGCTTTGTCATAAAAGTAAATGGTGTTCAGACGCATGGCTCCATGCCTTGGAGAGGTGTAGATCCAATTACCATCACTGCCCAAATCATTCAAGGACTCAATAATATTGTCAGCCGCCAAACGGAGTTGACCAAAGAAGCTGCGGTCATAAGTGTCGGTATGATTCAGGGAGGTGTAAGAAATAATATCATCCCCGAATCCTGTACAATGATTGGGACGATCAGAACGCTAGACGAAAAAATGCAGGATAAAATCCATGAAAAAATCAAATTGACCGCTATCAAAATCGCCGAAAGTGCTGGAGCATCTGCCGATGTAGAAATCAGCAAAGGGGTTCCCGTCACGTTCAATAATATTGAATTGACCAAAGATATGATTGGTACTGTAGAAAGAGTAGCTGGGGAAAAAAATGTCATCGTTCAAAATGCCGTAACTGGAGCAGAGGATTTCTCTTTTTATGCCGATAAAGTTCCGAGTTTATTCCTCTTTCTGGGCGGAATGTCTAAAGATAAAACACCCTTTGAGGTAGCCCCGCATCATACACCAGACTTTTTCATTGACGAAAGTGGTATGAAATTGGGAGTAAGAACTTTGTGTAATCTCACTGTAGATTATATGGAAAAGAAAAATTAATCTACAGAATTTTCACAAAATGAAAACCTGTTTTTTACGCAAAAACAGGTTTTTCTTTTGTCAAAAAGCCCAAATTTGAAAAAAGGATTTTGGATACCTGTTTGTTTACTAATTTTTTTCATAGGCGATCGCATTGGCGGATGGCTATTAGCCAAGACCGTAGCCAAAAGTCAATTTAGGTACGCCCGCCTGTATCAAAATCAAGGAGCAGCAGATATTTTGTTACTAGGCAATTCCAGAGGACTTATTTTTTACCAGCCTTATATCGAAAAAATTACTCAAAAAAAGACATTAAATTTAAGTTATAACTCCCTGCCCATTGATTTGGGGCGCGTATTGGTAGAGGATTATTTAAAAAAGTATCCAGCACCAGAATTGCTTTTGATTGACGTGACAATGTGCGATAGAATCAACCACCAGTTGATCGCTGGATTTAGCACTTATAGCTCCTATTCAGAAAGTTTGGATAAACTGATAAAAGAAAAATCGCCAACATCCTGGTACGCAGGAAAACTCAGCCATTTATACCGCTATAATAGTGAAGTTTACCAACGAACACTCAATTATCTGACCAAATCTGACGAAAACTGGCTGACAGACAGGGTGATTAGCCCTACCATGCAACAACATGTAGCACAAGCAGAAGTTATAGAATTAACAATCAATGACTATTTGTTGCAGGAGCTAAATGCTTTAATACAAGCGGCAGAAAGCAAAGGCACCCGAGTAGAGTTATTGATCAATCCCTACTACCCTCCTTATATAAAACGAATGCGGTCTTTTTATGACTTTATTGGGAAGCTAGAAGCTTTCACAGAAAAAAAGATAAAAGATTATTCTCATGCACTAGCAGCGACAGAAGGCTTTGGAGACTATCAACACTTAAATAAAAAAGGAAGCCAGCAGTATATAGATTTACTACTAAAAGACGGGGTTTTTAAATAGAAAATTGAAAATGGAGCCTGCCAATTAGTTTTGTCTTCTCTACGCTGTTTTTATGCTACGGATCGCTGATAAATAATAAATAATAATACTAGTAACACCAGCGTAACTACAATCATTGTGGTAAAGAACTTACGAGCATCTTTTTTATTTCTCGCTTCTATTCTTTTTTTTCGTTTTGATTTTGCCATGTCTGTATTTGATTGATTTTCAGTGCATTAAAAAAAAATTAGGCAAAAAACATACTTATTTCTGCTGGACTAAGTTAGCAAAGTTTTTAGAAAAAAGCGAAAATTTTACCTTCTAAATAGCTAAAGTCCTGCTTAGGTCAGGAAATTTATCCTAGAATCCATTTTTAAAAATGCCGCTCATAAAATTCTACAATCTGCTCATCTACCAAAACGTCCTGCGGCCGCAATTTTTGTTTCAGAATAATTCCTTCCAAGGTTTTGCAACGGCTCAAGGCAACATAAGTTTGTCCGTGTTCAAACGCACCTCTACCCAAATCAATAATCACCTTTTCAAAGGTTTTCCCCTGACTTTTATGGATAGTAATCGCCCAAGCCAGTTTCAAGGGATATTGGGTAAATTTTCCAATCACTTCTGATTCTATCTTGGATTCATCGCTTGGACTGGCCTTATAACGAAGAATTTCCCATTTCAGTTTTTCCACTTCAATCAACTGTTCTCTTCCATTTTCTTCTACTAACACCTTGATTGCTTCTTCTCCTAATTCAACAACTTTTCCGATCGTGCCATTAACAAACTGGCCTTCGGGATCATTTTTAATAAACATCACTTGTGCGCCAACTTTTAAAGTTAAAGCCAACTCAGTAGGATAAAGTCGCGGGTCAAATTGTCCCTCCACTTTCGCTAAATAAACAAAAGTTAATGTTTCTAACTTGGCCAATTCTTTTGTATTAATTCGATTAACTGTCGCATTGCGAGCAGAAAGGGTGATAAAGTAATCTTCCGATTCAAAATTGGATAAATGCCGCTCATTCAAATCCTCGAGGTCGTCATAGTCCACAAGATTCAACCGCACAGCTTCCAGCAAGCGGATAAAATGGCGGTTGTTTTGCCGATAAATCTTCCGCAACTCCATCATTTCCAGTTCAAATTGTTGAAAAACGTGCGCAGAAAAAAAGTAGGGACTGGCATACTCCATCCGAAAGAGCATCCGCTCTTCCTCTGTCGCTACCACTGGTGGTAATTGGAATAAATCGCCAAAAAAAACCATCTGTACCCCGCCAAAAGGCTTTGGGTCCTCTCTATTTTTTCTCAAAAACCAATCAATGTTATCCAGCAAATCTGCCCGAACCATAGAAATCTCGTCAATGACGACCACCTCTAATCTCTTATACAAACGTCTCGACCTGAGTTTTTTAATTTCGCTTCTGTGCAAAGGTTTCGCTGGAAATTTAAAAAAGGAATGGATGGTCTGCCCTTGTACATTTAAAGCCGCTACTCCGGTAGGTGCTAGAACAACCACCTTTTTTTTGGTCGATCTTCTGAATAATTGAAGTAAAGTGGACTTGCCTGTTCCCGCTCGACCAGTGACAAATAGGCTTTTATCTGTTTTGTCCAGCAAGTCTAAAGCGTATTGAAAATCATCATTTAGTTGAAGTAGATTTTTTTTTAACAAAATTTTAAAATATTTGTGACTTTTTAATTTAATCCCCGTCCAAAAACTTAAACAAATAAACAAAAAAACTGTCTTAACAAAAGAAATCTATTCTAGGTTTTCTTTTGATCTAAAGAGTTGATTACTCACTAAGGATCCGCCTTCTCAGCAAATTGACGGATTCGTCAATTCTCAATTTGTTGGTAATCAACCCTTTAAAAGCACTCCTTAATTGCCGCCGAGTAAAAAATCAGTAATCAAAGAATTCACTATAAACTGAAAGCTCGGATCCAGGTTTTATTTGTTTTCAATATTTTTACCTGAGTAGATAGTATAGAGAAGCCTATTTTGATTCTACAACTTTTTGAAGTTTACTAAATCTCATTTGAATCACCAGATTGACCAATGTTAAAGATACTCTAATCCCTGGGGTCTGAATTAAAAAAATTCAAAGATTTTAACTCGGACTGCAATTTTGATTGGCTGCCCTCCTTGGAGGTTCAGCCAATTTTTATTAAAATGGGTTTTTAGAACTAAATTTGTCCCTAAGTCGTTAAAAAAATAAATGCTGCCAACTACTCTATCGCTTCCCGACAATGGTTGGGAAGAGGAAAGTCCGGACAACGTAGAGCACCACGCCATCTAACGGATGGGGTCTCGAATTCCCAATTATTGGAACGAGACACAGCAAGTGTCGCAGAAAATAACCGCCTCGTCGCCTCGCGGCGGGGTAAGGGTGAAAACGTGTGGTAAGAGCGCACGACCTCCTCGGGCAATCGAAGAGGTGGATAAACCTCGTGGGTTGAAATGCCATGTATATCTCGATTCTCAGAAGCTAGGTGACTCGCCTAGTAGGTCTTATCCATAGACCTATCGGGAAGGGTGGGCAGCTAGAGGCCATTCGCGAGAATGGTCCCAGATAAATGATAGAGCAAGTGGTTTTAGAAAAAATCACTGGACAGAATCCGGCTTATAAGTTGGTAGCATTTATTTTTTTGGTTCGTATTGATAAGGAAGTATTTTGGAATCCTTCACCGTAGAAAGCGTCATTAAAGTTTTTAGGCGCTCAATTTCTTCAATCTGCGACAGCGTTTTAAATAGCAATTGCTCGTAAATTGGAATGTCTTTACAGATTATTTTAATCAAAAAATCAGCCTCCCCAGTAATGATATAGCACTCCGTAATTTCTTCAATCGCTTTGATTTTTTCCAAAAAATTATTAAGGGCATTTTCTTTTTGCCAAGCCAAAGATACCAACACGAAAGTTTTTACATTTAAACCAATGGCAGTAGGAGAAACCTGTGCGTGATAACTTTCAATAATTCCTGTTTGTTCCAGTTTTTTGACCCTTTCAAGCGTTGGCGCAGGAGAAAGTCCAATTTTTTTAGAGAGGTCCAGGTTCGTAATCTTGCTGCTACTCTGCAAAATTTTCAAAATTTTCAGATCTATTTTATCCAGCTTGTCAGACATATTATTGTTGGTTTTTATTTGTCAATCTTTTGCCTAATTAGCAAATTGTCCGCAAGATATTCAAAAAAAAATAAACAGCAAATGAAATCCTAAAAAACCTTTATTAATTTCTTTTTTTTGTGATTTTTTAAAAGTTTTACTAATATAATTTGGATTTACTAAAATAATTATTCTTATTAAAATATATTTAATAATCACATGACAAGCAAATTCTGGCTTTCTAAGCTACTTTCTGTTGATTATTTTGGTTTATTTCTGTATCTTGTAAAAGAACAAATTATTCTATTTCTTTTAACCAATTTAATTTAATCCCATGCTAATTTTAAGCTTTTTACTGGTTATCCTGTGCTTTTTTGGCTACGATGTGGTCAAAGGAGCTGTCGAAATGAAGGCAAAGTAGGACTTGCCTAACTCCCATATCTAAAATGTAAGAAAAAAAGCGCTTTACTCTGCAGAGTAAGGCGCTTTCGTGTTTCCTACTTATGTAATTCCTCAATTTCTTTTAACTTCGACTTTTCAATCATTAAACCCTTTAATAATTAAATCACCTCCTCAAAATTATTGGTCTTTAATCAAGCATCGGTTTATGCAAAACCGAAGTGCAAAATGGGCGTATCGAGCTTTGTTATTTTTGATGCTGGTCGCCATTTTTAATCCCTTTATTGCTGGAGATGTACCAATTTATGTCAAACTGGACGGAAAAAGCAGCTTTCCCATTCTCAAAAAATACCTGATTGACTTAGGATTAGCGGATACGGATGCCCGTTATAGAAGTGAAAATTATTGGCATGAAACAAAGTTTGAGGCAAAAATTTTACCTATTATCCCCTACTCTTCTACTTATCAAGACACCAAAAATACCCAATTCAAAAGTCCTTTTGGTCCGCAAAACCTGGGGCGCAGGCAGGCTCGACACTATTTGGGAACGGACCAACTGGGTAGGGATGTTGCCGCAGGGATGGTGTCGGGCGTGCAAACTGCTTTAATGGTTGGTTTGTTTTCCATGCTACTTGCTAGTCTTATCGGAATTTTCTGGGGGGCTTTGGCAGGTTATTTTGGAGACGATAAATTGCAAGTTTCTCTAATTCGGCTGGTTTTGAATATGATTGCATTTGCAGCAGGTCTTCATGTTGCATTTATCGCTCGCTCCTACCCTTTATCAGAAGGAAATAGTGGTTGGGAGTTGATAAAAAGCTTGGGCATTTTTCTCAGTGTTTTTATGGTTATTAACTTTCTGGCAGGTAAATTGGAAAAGAGATTGACTTTCCAAAAAAAAATCACCGTCCCCATAGATTTAATAGTCATGCGAATAGTAGAAGTGATGAATTCTATCCCTGGATTATTACTAATACTTGCTATAGCTGCCATTTTCCAGTCTCGATCTTTGTGGACGATTATTTTTATTATCGGTCTGATTCGCTGGACTAGTATCACGCGTTTTATTCGAGCAGAGTTACTGAAAATCAGAAATCTGGAATACATTCAAGCTGCCCGAGCGATGGGCTTCAGCCATTGGCGGATTTTGCTAAAACATGCCATTCCCAATGCTTTAGGTCCAGTCTTAATTACGATTGCCTTTGGTATTGCGGGTGCCATTCTTCTAGAAGCCGCACTTTCTTTTTTAGGACTTGGCGTGTCGATAACGGAAGTTACATGGGGATCTCTATTGCGTATTGCACGAGAACAACAGCAAGCTTGGTGGCTGGCCATTTTTCCAGGCTTGGCGATTTTTGCTACCGTAATGATTTTTAATTTAATAGGCGAAGGGCTAAAGGATGCTATAGATGCAAAGGATTTGTAGGAAATATGGATAGGGCGCTTATGCTCCAAAATCCCGAAGAGATTGAATTAAATATTGCTATTCAACCCTTTCAGGGTTTTAGGGCTTCTAAAGAACTCTCCCCCGAATTTGCATTCGGGGCTATTCCCTTTAAATCACTTAGGGATTTTCTCATTTTGAGAATTGCTGCAACACTAACTCTTCCGTTTTTTCCGCATTTCTTTGGGAAATAAATTGGTTTTGCCTCTCTTAGAAGACAACTCTCCTTTTCGGTTGGTTTTGACCGCAGCTTTTTCATTAATGGGACATCCGGTCTTGGGGCTACAAGAAGATACCCCCCCGCTAAAACAGATCAGAAAAGCAAAAGCCGATAGAAAGATAATTTGTTTTTTAAAGGAGGATTTGAAGCCCGATTTAAACACAGTCAATAGGATTTAGTAAGTTAAGAATTATGTTACCAAGTTAGGTGTTTTTCAACTCACTTGACGGCTTTGCTGCTAATTTGGTCATTTTTTTATCAAAAAAATCAACTGCGTCCTGTTCATTATCAAAAAAATGCTTAGGCGAAATAAATGCGATAAGATTACTCTTATGAAAAGTATTCAAAACTTTACTGCAAACGCCAACAAAGTAAAATTCAATACCTTCCTTCTGATAATATTGCAGTAATTCCCCTAAAACGTGTACCGCACTCGAATCTATATCGGGCATACAATCGGCATTAAAAATGACCAGTTGGAGCATTTTACTTTTTTCCTTCATCAATGCTTGCAATCGCTCTTTGAAATAATTGACATTCGCAAAAAACAAAGGGGCATCTGGACGAATGATCAAAATATCTTTTCTAATAATTACCTCAGGTACAACTGCCCTGTTTTTGTAATAATCTGCATAGGGGATTTTTCCTAAAATGGTAATATGTGGTCGAGTCGTTTTATATAAAACCATCAGTAAGGAAACAAAAATTCCAATTAAAATGCCTTCCTCAATCCCGATGACTAAAGTTGAAAAAAAGGTAATCATTAACATCCAAAAATCTGTGCGATTACTCTTCCAAAGCAGCACCGGCTCTTTATAATCAATCAATCGAAAAACGGCGACAATAATAATGGAAGCCAAAATAGCTTTAGGTAAATAGTAAAATAAAGGAGTCAAAAATAATAAAGTCAACCCTACAATAGCCGCAGCGACCAAAGAGGCAATACCTGTTTTGGCACCATACTCATCATTGACAGCCGTTCGGGAAAAACTGCCCGCAGCAGGAAATGCTTGAAATAATGCACCAATCATATTAGAAATACCCAAGGCTTTCAGTTCTATATTGGGGACTAACTCATAATCCTTATGACGAGCTTGCATCGCTTTGGCAATGACAATAGACTCCAAAATACCGATCAAGGAAATAGTAGCAATAATGGGAATCAAACTTTGCAAACGCCCCAAATCCAGATCAGGAAAAGCAAAGACGGGCAGCCCCGCAGGAATGGACCCAACTATTTGCACGGTTTGGAAAGTATTTTTACCAAAATAAATCAAAGCAATACTCAATAAAACCACGACCAAAGGTCCAGGAATGGCTTTCTGCATTTTTTTTAAGAGCAAAATAATAACGATCCCACCTAAACCAATAGACAAAGTGGCTAAATTCATTTGATTATATTGATCAATCAAACCCTGAAGCAAGCCTATTGCGCTGTGCCCACCATTGGTATTAATTCCCAGCAAGTATTTTAGTTGGCTCAGAAAAATAATAATAGAGGCTGCTGAAATAAACCCACTCAAAACTGGATGGGATAAAAAATTGACAAAATATCCCATGCGGAGCAAGCCAAACAGCCACTGAATAAAGCCAACTGCAAAAGATAAAGCCAATACTAGCGAAATATATTCGCCAGAGCCTGGTGTGGCTATCTCTGTTACGCCCGCCGCCACTAATAAAGCAACCATCGCCGCCGGCCCCACGACCATTTGTCGGGACGTACCCAAAAAAGCATATAGAATCATCGGGACCAAAGAGGCATACAAACCGTAAATGGGCGGCAAACCCGCCAGCATCCCATAGGCCATGCCCTGCGGAATGACCATGATGCCAACCGTAACGCCTGCCACCAAATCATAGCTAAAATCCTCTTTTTTATAGTCGGGCAGCCAAGTTAATATGGGCAAATGTTTTTTTAACAGGATGTAAATGTTTTGCTATATAATTTTTAATTACTTTATTTTCCTTAACCATTAATTTATATCGAAAAGCCATCTTTACGTAAACATAAATAACAAGTCTATAAAAGCCTTTTGAAGCTAGAAAAATTAAACGATCAAATCCACTTTTAGTTAGCAAATGATCGAGGTTTAATTTAATATTGCTTAAAACAATCTGCCAATACGCTGTCTTCCTTTCAAACGGGTAGCAATAGACGCATTTTGGCTCAACTTTTTTTATAACTTTTAGTTTCATACATTGGGGTTGTCAACATTAAACTTAACGACTAAACAAATGAATGTTTGTTCTTCCTTAAATAGAAATCTGATACTAGGCAAACTGGCCGAGGATACTTTTGACCTGTGCGTTATTGGCGGTGGGGTAACTGGTGCAGGCATTGCACTGGATGCCGCTTCCAGGGGACTAAAAGTTGCTTTAGTAGAAAAAAATGATTTCGCCTCCGGCACTAGTAGCAAATCTACTAAATTGATTCACGGTGGATTGAGATATTTAAAGCAACTGGAGATCGGTTTGGTTAGAGAAGTGGGACAAGAGCGGGCAATTGTACACGATCTAGCTCCCCATTTGGTCATTCCTGAGAAAATGCTCCTGCCATTGATAAAAGACGGCACGCTAGGTAAGTTTTCTACTTCTGTAGCCTTATTAGTCTATGATTTTTTGGCTGGAGTAGAAGGCGATGACAAGCGAAAAATGCTCACTGCTGAAGAAACTTTAAACTTGGAGCCTTTATTAAAAAAAGAGGTGATCGTAGGCGGTGGCATTTATGCAGAATATAGAACCGATGATGCCCGTTTGACCATTGAGTTGGTCAAAACAGCCGCTCGATTTGGAGCCATAAGCATCAACTATGTTAAAGCAGAAGATTTTATTTATGAAAATGGAAAAGTTCGAGGCATTATTGCTAAAAATATGCTTCTGGAAGAAACCCTCCACATCCATTCAAAATATGTCATTAGTGCTGCTGGACCTTGGGTGGACAAACTAAGAGCTAAAAATAAATCGCTGTCTGACAAGCACCTTTTCCCAACCAAAGGGGTACACATTGTCGTTCCTCATAAAAAATTTCCCCTTCAACATTCCGTCTATTTTGATGTAAAAGATGGTCGAATGATCTTTGCCATTCCCAGACAACGGGTGACTTATATTGGCACAACGGATACGCCCTACAAAGGAGATATCAATCACGTTTTGACTAAAATGGAAGATGTAGATTATTTGGTAGAGGCTGTCAATAATATGTTCCCAACGGTCAGCCTATCCAGTTCTGATGTCATATCTAGTTGGGCAGGCTTACGCCCCTTGATCTATGAAGAAGGCAAATCAGTCTCGGAACTCTCTCGAAAGGATGAGATCTTTATCTCTGACACTGATCTAATTTCCATTGCAGGAGGAAAATTGACCGGCTACCGAAAAATGGCCCAACGAACGGTCAACGAGGTCATCAAAAGAATGGAAGCAGCCGAAGATATTGATATTCGAGATTCTTATACCCGCAATATTCCTTTATTGGAAAAACCATTTAAGGATGTAAAAGCCGTAGAAAACTACAAAGAAAGCCTTAAAAATCAAGTCATTGAGCTAGGACTTCCTGCTTTTTGCACTCAATACCTAGTCGCCAATTATGGCAATCAATCCGATCTGATTTTGGGTAAGATGAAAGATTTTGAGAATACACCTTTAATCGCCTTGACCCGAGCTGAACTTTGGTACAGCGTCCATCACGAATTGGTCTTTAGCCTCCAGGATTTTTTTATTCGCCGAACTGGCCGGCTTTATTTTAATATTGACTTAATCGAACCTTTTCTCCATATTATCGCTGAAGATCTCAAAAATTACCTAAATTGGAATGAAAAACGCTCCCTACAGGAAATCCAATGGATGCAACAGGAGCTATTGGAGGTAAGTCAGTTTGAGTATAGCAAAGATGTGAAAGAGAAAAAAGTAAGGGTTTGATCTATCCTTCAAATTTCTTTTTAATAAAACAATCTAAATGAGGCGTAGTTAACTAACAATTTGTATTTTCGCGCCTTCTTTCTCCAAACTACTGAAACCATCAAAAATGCAATTAATAGACGGCAAGGCGCTAGCCGATACCATAAAAGAGGAAATCGCCGAAGAAGTGACAACCATCCAAACCGCAGGGGGCAAAATACCCCATTTAGCTGCCGTTTTGATAGGGGCGGATCCGGCAAGTCAGGTCTATGTAAAAGGAAAAGTTCGAGCTTGTGAGCGGGTGGGCTTTTATTCTACTTTAATCAAAAAGGAAGCAGACACTTCTGAAGAGGAAGTGCTAAAAATTGTCTGCGATCTGAACAAAAACCCCGATATTGACGGTTTTATCGTCCAATTACCGCTGCCAAAGCACATCAACGAAGAAAAAATCACGCTTGCCATTGACCCTAAAAAAGATGTAGATGGCTTTCATCCGATGAATTTCGGACGCATGGCCCTGGGGCTGCCTTGTTATTTGCCTGCTACACCCTTTGGCATCGTACAAATGTTGGATCGCTATGGGATTGAAACCTCCGGAAAACACTGTGTAGTCGTTGGCAGAAGTAATATTGTTGGCACGCCTATAAGTATTTTGCTCTCCCGAAAAGCGAAGGTGGGCAATTGTACAGTCACGCTGACCCATAGCCGCACCAAAGACCTTAAAGCGGAAACCCTACGAGCGGACATCATTATTGCTGCGATCGGCCGCCCCGATTATGTAACCGCCGACATGGTCAAAGAAGGGGTCGTAATCATTGATGTAGGCATTAATCGAGTGGAAGATGCGACCAGAAAAAGAGGTTACCGGCTCAAAGGCGACGTTGATTTTGAAAATGTAGCACCCAAATGCAGCTTCATCACCCCTGTTCCTGGCGGTGTTGGGCCGATGACCATTACCTCCTTGTTGATGAATACTTTGAAATCAGCAAAAGGAGAAATTTACTAAAATTTTGTGCAAGCATCGCCTACGTTTTTCGCCTTGCCTGATGAAAAAATAACTTTCTCAAAAAGCACAATTTATTAATTCATCATGCCTTTGCAATAATTCTTTCTTTTATAATCCGATTTTTCCTAATTTAGTAGCTTCTAATTGCTAACTGGATCAAATATGACGAGAAAATGGTATTTGGTGGGTTTCTTTATCACATTTATAATTGGGTTTTTGCTGTTATTCCAGAAGCCCCAAAAGATGACCCCACAATTGTCCTTACTAGAATATAAACACTATCCCAACGATCATTTTTTTCTACAAAAAGCCTTTCCCGATGCAGCGATTGATATGAATGCCTACAGCAAAGCCTTAAATATTGCAAAAAATACTGCCTCGGATCGAAATAATTTTAAAAATTTTGATAGGAAATGGATCGTAGAAGGTCCTGGTAATTTAGGGGCCAGGGTCAATGCGATTGCCGTTCATCCACAAAACGAAAACATCATCTTTGCAGGTTTTTCGGGTGGAGGCGTATTTAGAACGCTGGACGGTGGAGCCAATTGGCAGCCCGTTTTTGATGAGCAATTATTTTTGGCCATTGGAGATATTGTATTTGACCCCATTGATAATAATATCATTTATGTAGGAACTGGCGATCCGAATATTTCTGGCTTCCCATTTTTGGGAGATGGCTTATATAAAAGCACCGACTTAGGAGCCAATTGGACCTATTTGGGACTGGAAAAACAGCGAATCATTTCCAAAATATTAGTTCATCCTTTTAATAACCAAATTTTGTATGCCGCCACTATGGGCTTGCCTTTTGAGCGAAATGTACACAAGGGTCTGTACAAATCTGCCGATGGCGGACAAAGCTGGCGACAAGTACTCTTTCTTGGTGGACAAACTGGTATCATTGATGTAATCTTTGATGCCAGAGATCCTGAAATTTTGTATGCTGCCGGATGGGATCGAGTAAGAAATAATCAGGAATCCACCACTTTTGGTACCGGAGCAAAAATTTACAAAACAATCAATGGCGGGACGAGCTGGAATCAACTGTCCGGCGGCTTACCTATGGATGAGCAATCCAGAATAGGATTAGCGACTGCCTCTGATGGCATTTTGGCGGTTTATACAGATACTTTGCATCAGTTTCAGGGATTATATAAAAGTGCTAACCAAGGGCTTTCCTGGCAGGCACTTCCAGTAAATGCAGAAACCAATGGCTTTGATCCTAATCTTTTTGGAGGCTTTGGCTGGTACTTCTCCAAAGTTAGGGTGAATCCCAATAATGATGCAGACATCTCCGTTTTGGGGGTTCGTGCTTTTAGAACCCAAAATGGTGGACAACAATGGGCATCAATGACTAAAAAAGCAGGCATTTATGTTCATCCCGATATCCACGATTTGGTTTTTACGCCCTCTGGCGACATGATTATTGCAACCGATGGTGGCCTTTACCGCTCGACTGATAACGGCATAAAATGGAAAGATATAGAAAATATTCCCGCCTCTCAAGTTTATCGGGTCGCTTATAATCCGCATAAACCTGAAAATTACTATGCTGGAATGCAGGATAATGGCACCGCAAGCGGCAACGTTCATCAGCGAGATAATTGGAAAAAAATATACGGTGGCGATGGCTTTCAGATGGTTTTTCACCCGACCGAGCCTCAAGTTTTTTATACAGAATATCAGCGCGGAGGCATTCTTGTCACCCTTGACGGAGGAGCCAATTGGGAAAATGGTCGAGAAGGCATTGACCTCAATGATCGCCGAAACTGGAATATGCCTTATTTTATAAGTCCTCACAATCAAGACGTGCTTTATACCGGTACGCATCGAGTCTATAAAAGCGAGGTTGGGGCCATCCCATTTTGGGAACCGATTAGTGAAGACTTAACCAATGGAGAAGGAGCGGGCAATTTGCGTCAGACAATTTCTGCTATTTGTCAATCTCCTGTCAACCCTGCCCTACTCTATGTAGGGACGACCGATGCCAATGTTTGGCGATCTAATACAGAAGGTACTAGTTGGGAAAAGCTTAGTGGGTTGCCTCAACGATATGTAACAGAAATCGTAGCTTCTCCCGATATTTCGGAAAATGTATATGTGACCTTTTCCGGCTATAAAGATAATGATAACACGGCACATATTTTTAAATCAACAAATCGCGGCATCACTTGGACATCTATTGCCAATGATTTACCACCTTTGGCCATTAATGCCTTAAAAATTATGGAAGGCACTAATGATCAGGTAATTTTTTTAGCTACGGACGGCGGCGTATATGGCACATTGGATGGAGGCAGTCATTGGGAGCGGCTCGGAGCAAATATGCCCATAGTAGCCGTATATGATTTAGAATGGAATTTAGGGCAAAATACATTAGTAGCGGGTACTTTCGCTCGTTCGGTATTGTCTTATTCGCTAGAAGGAATTGTTGAGCCCCCCGAAAACACGCTGTCTTCTGTTAATTTTCAAAAAGAAGAACAGCAAGGACTAATCATTTATCCCAATCCGGTAGTTCATAACCTAAATTTGCAATTTGTAAACGAAAAACCCAACCATGCTGTCACCATTTCTATTTTCGATATAAATGGTCAATTAATGCAAACCGCAAAGCGAACCACAGGAAAAGAAGTAACTTGGGAGGTCAACCTAAACAACCTGCCCTCAGGCATTTATTTATTAAGAATACAAGGAACTAATTTTGGTTTTAACGGGCAGTTTGTTAAAATATAATCTTATCTAAAATAAGTGCCTAGCGAGCAGAGAAGTTCCTCCTCTTCAGCGACTAAATAACGACTAAAGTTCATAAAATTTTCTTACTTCTTTTAATACCCTCTTCATACCCTCTTTTAAAGGTCGAACGACTGGTATTTTTAGTTTCTTCTCCATATCCATTTGGTAATCAACTAATTCTTTATCGGACCAACCCTGTTCACTTAAAGTAATTGCCAGCACGCTGGCTCCGTATAATTTGATTAATTTTACTTCTTTTTTCAAGGATTTTATTTTACCCCAATTCTTATTATTATCATAATATCTTCTGGAAGGTTGGTGCTGCAAAATAACCGCTTTCACAACGCCAGAAATCAAAAACTCCGAGCCACAAGGGCCAGACGGATTGCGCAGAGAGGACTGCCCTTCTATTAAAATCAAATCAGGATTTTCCTGTTGGTCGCAATTCACAATGGCCCGTTCTATTTCCCCGCTAATAAAATCATTTAAGGTAGCATCAAAGATAAAGCCATGCTTATATCCCTGCATCCAGCCCGTTTGTCCGGTGTAAATCATTTCCGCTTTGATGCCCTTCCTTCGACAAGTCTCCATTAAAAAACGACAAGTGGTTCGTTTACCAACGGCGCAGTCCATTCCCAAAACGGCAATTCTCGGTGCTTTTACTCGATGAATATCGCCCACCCAAAAGCGCAGTTCATGAAATCTTCTGGGTTTGCGAACATCTATTAATTCGACCCCATTTTTTTTTGCTCTTTTCAGAAATTCAGCGTCTTCACTAAGCAAAGTATGGAGCCCACAGACAATAGAAATGCCTTCCTCCATTGCCGCATACAGTTCTGCTCTAAAAGAATCCGGCAGTAAACCGCCTTCTAAAGCCACCCCGACCACATAGTACTTCGGCTTAGATTTTCCCGCTGCCAAATAATCTCTCACGGAAGCAAAAACTGGAACATTTCTCGGTCGGCCATCTACAATTTCCCCAGCATCTTTTCCTACATATTTATAATCAATAACTGCCTGAATGTCAAACCGTTCCGTTCCACGCAATAATCCATGGCAGGTCTTGGCATTCAGGGTGTCCAACATCCCATTCGTCAAGACAATAGCAGTACTTTTCTGCATAAATCAGCATTTTATTTATAAGGCAAATTGGGGCTTTTATTTAAAAAATAATAGGGTTAAGTAAAAAAGATTGTAATTTTATAAAATCAACAAAAACAAAATAAAGACTCAAAATACTTCAACAATCAAAAACCAACAAATAGACGTTCAATTAAAAGATCAGGCTTCTGTCAAAATTACTATTTTTAAGGAAGGAGTTTCCAAAAACACCTCTATCATTATTATTTATCCGGCAATGGGTGTCAAGGCGAAATTTTATCATCCACTTGCAGAAAATCTGGCAAAAGCAAAGGTCATGGCTATAACCGCCGATTTAAGAGGAATTGGCTTATCCTCCATCCGCCCTTCTGCCCAAACCGATTTTGGATACTTAGAACTGATAGAGGACCTTAAAATCATCACCGATGCGGTCAAATCTAGCTTCCCCAATCGCCCCGTTTACTTTTTAGGACATAGCTTAGGAGGGCAAGCTGCGAGTTTAGCAATGGCAAAATACCCCAACCTCGCAAAAGGGCTAATTTTGGCAGCCGCCAATTCCGTTTTTTATAAAGGCTGGTCAGGGCGGCAAAGGTATTTGACCTTAATGGCTGTTAGTTTATTTCCGTTGATTAGCAAAGTTGTAGGTTACTTTCCTGGTCATAAAATTGGCTTCGGCGGAAAAGGGGCGAAAACAGTTATGATTGATTGGGGTTATGTAGGTAAAAATGGAAAGTATAAGCTACAAGGAGATGCTTTTGACTACGAAGCTGCTTTAAAAAAAATGACGACCCCCATATTGGCAATCTATATGGAAGGAGATTGGATGTCCCCTAAAAAAGCCATGGCCTATTTGTATGAAAAATTCAATACTGCCGCACCAGTTAGCCATTTTACTTTGACGACCGAATCAGTTGGTAAAAAGTTAAATCATTTCAATTGGGTAAAAAATTCAGATAGCCTTGTGGAAGAGATTATCAACTGGTTGAAATAGCCCCTCACTTTTGCCCCAATTCAACTGCCCGATTTAGTGCCGCCTTTGCGCCTTCTATAATATCTTCATGCACTTTATTTTTTTTGTAGGATTTAATAGCAGCTTCTGTAGTGCCGCCTTTTGAGGACACTCTTTCGATCCATTCTGTACAAGACAGATCAGATTTATTATACAAGTCCACCGCCCCTTTAAAAGTTTGACTTACAAGCAACTCTGCCTCTGAAGTTGAAAAACCCATTTCCTTAGCTGCAATCATCATCGCATCCATAAAATAATAAACATAAGCTGGTCCGCTTCCCGAAATAGCTGTTGTCGCATCTATAAATGCTTCATCATCAACATAGACGGTTTTTCCTGTGGTATTGATCAAGTTTTGCACCATGACCAGTTCTATCCGCGTCACTTCATCCGTAGAAGTAAAGGTCGTCATACCCATACCAATTTGAGCAGGCAAATTAGGCATTGCTCGAATCACTTTCTTTACCCCTAGCGACTGGCAAATGGTATCAATTGTTACCCCTGCCATAATGGAAACAAAAACCTGTTGTTCATCCACATAAGGTCGCAAGCTGGTAAAAAGAGCCGCCGCATCCTGTGGTTTTACCGCAAAAATAATCAAGTCTGCTTTTTTTAGACACTCTTCCGGTGTTCCATAGACCATTCCTATATCCTGCCTTGCCAATTCCTCGGCCTTTTTAGGTGACTTCTCCAAAATCATCATATCTTCCCTTACCGTAATATGGGAACGCAAAAAGCTTCGGGCATACGTCAAACCCATATTACCGCCACCGATGATTAATATTTTCATGTAGAATTTGTTTAAAGGGTATTTGTAAATCATTGATTATTAATACCTCAACCCTTGTCAGTATCGCTATTCAAATAATTTTCTTATAAAATTAGTTTTGGATAAAAAATGGTTAGGAAGGCAGCACGCAAGATACTGCCCTTTTGGTTAAGTTGAAAGCCTTGTATGGAAAACTTTATTAGTCGTTCAGGTTACTTCTTCCCGGCAATTGCCTCAATTTCTATCAAACAACCATAATTCAATTTTTTCACAGGGATAATAGACCTAGCAGGTTTATGTTCGCCAAAAAATTGGGCATATACTTGATTGACTGCTCCCCAATCAGCTACATCGGCAATAAAGGCAGTTGTTTTAATAACATGATTGCGGTTCAAGCCATGCTCGGAAAGGACCTGTTCTACTTTTTGCAAAGTAAGCAGGGTTTGTCCTTCAATGGTTGGAGGGACCTCTTTGGTGTTCCTATCGAGTAAGGGTAACTGACCGGCTGTAAAAACGAGATTGCCAAATTTTACACTTGGCGAATAATGGCCTGCGGCGGCTGGTTTTTGCATTTTAATATTTTATGTGGTTGAATTGCTGTTAATTTAACAAATATCACAGAGGTTGCAGTTAGCGATGTATTTACAAATTCAAAAGCGCAATTTGAGGAATTCATTGATTGAAACTTTGTACGGGCTTCCCGTCTAAAGCAGCATCTACTAAATTTTCAAATTGTACCAACAATTTTTCATAACTACCAACAGTCAGGGTAGTAGTAGAATAACCATTAAAACCCTTTTGTTGCAAAATCGCCATTTCATTATCTTCATTAATGGCATTCCAAAAAATATTAGCGTTTAAGTCCCAATATTCTTTCTCCTTTTGGGTAGTGGGCTCAGAAGGTAGTAGCATAAAGGATTTATATTCAGTTGTTTTTTCATCAATAGGGAAAAAAGATACGAACATCAAGTGGTCAGGTTCGATGAGAATAATAGTATTTGGGAAAAAATGAATCAAGATATTAGCCCCTTTTCTAAATTGCCATCCCGATGGGGGTAGGTCTTTCATTTTTTTCATAGCTCGTTTGGGAAAAATAATGGTACTATGCAGTTTATTCTCTGTATTAATACTCATATTGTCTAAAAAATAAGGGCCAATTGTTCGAGCATGAGCAATTTTGAAATGGTAGCCTTCCAAACTACCATCTACTAATAATTTCCAATTACAGGCTAATTGTTCGCTTTTGAAGTGGTACGGAATACAATCGCCAAAATCAAAACCTTCTGTAATCGCATAAACCTCTTGTAGCCATTGGTCAATGTCATATCTCCCTTTTAATTGGGGATTTGGTACCACAAAAACTAAGCCCATACGCGCCCAGCAATCCAGCTCGATTAGGCTGTGAGATTCTGCATTCACATTGTTAAATCCTTGAGAATGAAAAATACCTTTCAAGCATCCATGCGTATCATAAAACCAAGCATGATAGGGACAAACAATACTCCTTTTTATTTGTCCTTTCTTTTCTTCTAGCAAGCGTACGCCTCGATGCCGGCACATATTAAGAAAGGCTCGAATGTTGCCATCCTTGCCTTTGATGACCATAATAGGCAAGCCCGTTAAATCATGTAAAAAATAATCACCGGTAGCTTTTAGTTGAGCAGCAGGTCCCACAACAATGGGGTAGTTTTTGAAGATAATCTCTTTTTCCTTTTCCAACTGCTCCCTAGAAGTATATCTTTTGGCATCAATTTGATAGGTGATGCCATCTGCATCTTGCTTGTTTTTTTGTTTTTCTAAGCCTTCAAAAACAGCTTCGACGAATTGGATTTGTCGTTCTTTTATCATGATTATTTTTTTAGAGAATAGAGGTCAGATCGCTACATTGAGAGAAAACAGACTGCTATTTTGTGTCTATCCCCTAACTTCTCCTAACAATCCCCGGCGTTTTTACATTCGCATCATAGCGCCTATCAGGATGTAATCGCTCATTAAATTGCTTTAAACCTTCTGTGGTTTCAGGTTCATAAATGGAGTCTAAAAACTTTTCAGCTTCAATACGAAGTCCTTCTTCTAAATTTTCTCCAAATCCTCTAATAGTTGCTTCTTTATCTGTTCTAATCGCAGGCTGAGGAAGCGAACAAATGAATTTTGCCAATTCTATTGCCCGTGATAAAGATTGTCCTTTAGGAACAACTTCGTTGACTAAGCCGATTCTGTAGGCTTCTTGCGCATCAATTACTTTTCCTGTTATGATAAGTTCTAAAGCACGACCCATACCTACGATTCTGGGCAAACGTTGCGTGCCACCGTCCGCTAAACCAATATTCCATCTTCTACATGTCACACCAAATGAAGCGTGTTCTTCTGCAATACGCATATCTGCATAGCAAGCCCATTCTAATCCACCTGCATAAGCTACGCCGTTAACTGCTGCAATAATGGGTTTGTAAATATCAGTCCAGCGAGAAGGTCCTAAAATTCCAGCTGATTTTCCTTCTCGGTGTAGCTGTTTTTCCTCTTCTGTCAAATCAATCAATCCACCTTTTCTTGCTGATTTTAAGTCTCCACCACTACAAAATGCTTGGTCTCCTACACCTGTAATAATAGCCACTTTCAAAGCATCATTGGTTTTAAATTCTTGCCAAGCTGCTATTAATTCTTTGTGTGTATTTGGGCCAATGCAATTCATTACCTCTGGGCGATTAAATTTGATAATGGCAATTTCATTGTGTGGTGTAAATTCGATTTCGTTATACTGCATTTCTAATCAAAATTTTTCGATCAAGTAATATTGAGAGCAAAAGTAGGAGACAAATTGGTAAAGTCACTTGATATAAATCAAGAAATTGATTTTGACCGAAGCCGACTTAAAGTTTCGGGGGTCATTCCCAACATTGATGCAAGATATTGCAAAGGCAATTCATTAAACATATTGCTATCCGATTGGAAAAGATATTGATAGCGTTCTTCGGCGGACATGGAGAGTAAGGCATATACCCGATTTTCCAGCGCAGACATCAATTTGATAAGAAATAATTTTTCGTAATTATCCCATTCAGGCACTTTTTCTCTTAGCTTTTGATAATTGGAATAAGTGAGTGTATAAACGGTCGTATCTGTTAAAGTTTGGATATTCCACTTGGCAGGCTTTTGGAGAAAGAAACTAGTCACATCCGTTACTAGTTGGTTTTTTCCAAAAATCCAATGGGTAATCACCTTTTTATTAGAATAAGAAAAAAATCGAAAATAACCTTTTTCAATCAGGCACATTTTATAGCAATACTGACCATTTTTTACTAGAAATTCGCTTTTGTTTATTTGCTCTTCTTTGTAAAATCCTACTATTTCTGAAAACAGTTTTTCAGGAATGTCTAAATCTTTTTGGAGAAAGGAAGTTAGCGTTTGCATTGAAATAACTAGAAGATTAATAGATACGAGCGATTAATTGGTTGCCATGGGAAAATATAAAAGAATATTTACCTACCCAAAGGGAACAAATGTAAAGATGCTGCTTATGAAAAAGTGAGCAAAAATTTCTTTTCTTCAAAAAATATCGAGCATGGTTTGGGCATTAAAAGCAGAGAGTCATTTACCCGAAAAGCGGTATTATTCTAAATATCTCTTTCTTGAATTGAATGGTACTTCTTTCTGAGTTGTCAATTTTGCCGCCAGCGCATCAATGTAGTGGTCAAGCTTATGTTCCCAAGCATTTCCATATTTGATGTTTTCCACAAAAGACGTTGCACTGCCCTGTTCTGCCACCTCCTTATTGAGGTAACAGTAAAAGATACTGTCAAGCAAAATCAACTCTTCTCCGAAATGCCGATAGCCTGTTTTAAAATCGTTCAAAATATTTCCTGGAGGTAAAAATGTCACTGGGTCCTTAGCATTGGTTACCCGAAACAAGGGGCGGCTGTGCAGTTTCTCCATGCCTTTTTTATTCGTAAATTTCGGTTGCCCGAATGTTATCGTCTCTTTTGGTTTATAACCATAATGTTCACAATATAACATTAAAATCCCTGCTACGGCTCCTCCTAATGAATGCCCCGTAATTGTAAAATTATATCCCATCTGCTGATATTTATCCAATATAGGTTGAATAATTTTAAAAATTTCCCATGCTTCTACCCGAAATCCCGTGTGTAAATCCACTTGGAGAAGGCTATCTTTTACGAGTACAACTTCGACATCTGTCAGAATTCCTAACAACACATTTTTATAGCCGTTTAGAGGAATCGGTGTTCCTCTTACAACAATATACAGCTGTTCTTGGGCTTTTTCTTCGTAAATGTAAAACCAACCGCCAAATTGGGGGAGGGCTTTTTTGAATACAATTTTACCTCCATAGTTTTTGTCCAGCCTTTCTTTTGGTCGGTAAGCATGTCGACACAACCGGGCACATTTGAGAAGAAGTGAAAAATCTATGGAGTCGTGGACTGCTTGTTGGTCTATCAAGAAGTCATTTTGGTGGAAAAAGAAGAAAAGGCTTGAGATTGCCAAAAGAAGAAGAATTACTTTTTTCATAGCTTGTGTTTTTTGTCGTCAAATCTCTTGGAGGAAATCTGGCTCAGATGGACAAAAAATCTATTTATTTTCTACTTTTTGGTGAACGGTCCATGCAACCGTCAGTTGCCAGCTTCGGAGAAAGGAAGTTGGCATTTGCATTGAAATAGTTAGAAGGTCAATAGGTACTACGGGAAGCATTCGCACCAAAATAGAGTATGCAATTTTATTGAGTCATCTTCCCAAAAATAGTATAAATATCTGCTATAAACAAATTTAACTAACCCAATCGATATCCATATAACAGCAAAGAATTTGACACAGACTTTGGACCAAATTGGTATCATTACGGGGTTAAAATGTTTGATCCAGCGATGGAGAGATTTGCAGGCGTGAGACAGCTATTTTTTAAATCTTTGATTTGCATTAAATATTTCACCTGCTTTGGTTTAATTTTGGGAAAATATTAAAAAATCACAACAAAATGAAAAAAATACTTTGCCTAATTTCACCATTAGTGCTTTTACTATCCTGCCAAGAACAAAAAGAATCTAGGGTGTTATATCAATCAGATACCTTTTCTATCTCTAAAAACAAAGTTATTCAGGGCGATAATGTAGCAAAAGTGGTATCGCCAATACATCTAAAGTCAAATTATAAAAGCCCTGCAAGTACAACTTTTTCAAGATTAATTAAGTTCAAATTTAGCATCAACGAAAAAGACAATGAACTCCCCCCAGGTGCTGACCATTGGGTGATTATTGGGGCTGAACACGAATCGCCTGTCATTTCTTTTGGTGAAAAACCCCCACCCTTTCCCGACCAACCGGAAACGTATTTGCCCACGAATTATGGATATACTTTTAAGGTAGATGTTTCGCCTGTTTTGAAACAGTTTGAGGAAAAAGGCTATTATGAAACTTATAATGGTTCAAAAATAGCAAAGGGAGATTTTAAGGGATTCTATATAGCGGGAGGTTCTGAACCCTTGACTTGGGATTTTGTGAATTTAGACAATAATGGCTTAAAATTATCCCCCACAAATACCCCTAATATTTACAGCCTAACCGTCCAACTCAACCCTTATAACGAGAAAGATAGTCGAGATAAAGAATGGAAATTAGCAGAAGATGTATCGAAGAAAGCAAAATACACTTCTGACCAGCCCATTGTTGACGCTTTATTCAATTTATCACTCGAAGAAGCAATTAAAAATATCGAACCCGACAGCACCTTGCGGACAGGTGCAAAATGGGGCGGTGTTTGGACCAGAGATGTAAGCTATAGCATTTTGTTAGCGTTTGCTTATCATGAACCCGAAGTGGCTAAAATCAGCTTGCGTCGAAAAGTGAAACGAGGGCGCATTATTCAAGATACGGGCTCAGGGGGTGCTTGGCCTGTATCGTCAGATAGGACTACTTGGGTGTTGGCTGCCTGGGAAATCTATAAATTTACAGGCGATATGACTTGGTTAGATGAAGTATATCCCATTATTAAAAATACATTGGAAGACGACTATAAAACCATTTATAATGCCGAAACGGGGATGTATTCCGGTGAATCTTCATTTTTGGATTGGCGAGAACAAACTTATCCCAAATGGATGGACAACAAAGATATTTATATTTCTCAGAATTTGGGTACCAATGTGGTTCATTATCAAGCGCATCGCATTTTGTCAGAAATAGCGAAAATCAAAGGGGACGCACACGAGGTATATGACCTAAGAGCAGAAAAAATTAAAAAAGGCATCAATGATTATCTTTGGATGAAAGATAAAGGTTATTATGCTCAATACCTCTATGGTAGAGATGGTTTGACCATTTCACCTCGTTATGAAGCATTGGGTGAGGCATTGGCCATTTTGTTCGGTGTAGCTGATGAAAAAAGAGCTGCTTCTATTATTTCAAAATCGCCGCTTACTGAATTTGGAGCAACCTGTATTTATCCTCAAATTCCAGGTATTCCCCCCTATCACAATAATGGTATTTGGCCTTTTGTGCAATCTTATTGGAATTGGGCAGCTGCAAAAACGGGTAATGAAGCCGTACTCAATCATGGTTTGGCAAGTATCTATCGCGCTGCTGCTTTATTTTTGACCAATTATGAAAATATGGTCGCTGAAACGGGTGATTTCTTAGGAACGGAAATAAACTCGCATCGAATGTTGTGGAGCATGGCAGGGAATTTAGCGATGGTGCATCGAGTATTTATCGGAATGGATTTTCAAAATGACGGCTTATCTTTTAATCCGGCTGTACCAAAAGTTTATGGTGGTGAAAAAAATTTATCCAATTTCAAATATCGGGATGCGATTTTGAATATTACCATTAAAGGTTTTGGCAATAAAATAAAATCGGTAACTATAGATAGTGAAACCGTTGAAACGGCTTTTATTTCAAAAGACCTAACAGGAAAACACGATATTATAATCGAATTGGCAAATAATGACTTCCCATATCAAAGCATTAATTTGATTAAAAACCAATTCACTTTACCGACCGTTTTGGCAACAAAAGAAGGCAATTTACTAAAGTGGCAGCCTGTCAAAAATGCAGCAGCTTACCGTATTTATAAAAATGGAAAATTTGTCAAAACTACGAAAGCCACGCAATTGGAGGTAGAAGAAACGACTTATATTTCATACACGGTAAGCGCCGTAGATAAAAATGATAATGAAGGGTTCTTGAGTGAACCAACTGTTTTTGCTAAAAATGTAAAAATCGTTGAAATGGAAGATTTTGCGCCTATTTCAAAATTGCCCTATACCAATTACTCAGGAAAAGGATTTGTAGAAGTGAGCCTCTCAAAAAATAATATAATTGAGCTCGAAATCGAAGTTGAAAAAGGTGGCAACTATTTAATAGACTTTCAATACTCAAACGGTAGTGGCCGTTGGAACACCAATAATAAATGCGCTATTCGAAGTTTGACCGTCAATGATAAATACGAGGGAGTTATCGTTTTACCACAACGAGGTAAGGATGAATGGTCGGAATGGGGTTTTTCCAATAGTCGAAATATTCAACTTAAATCGGGCATCAATACAATTAAAGTTCATTTTGAGGATTGGAATAATAATATGGATGGGGCGGTGAATGTGGCTATGTTGGACTACATGAGGTTGATAGAAAGTAATGAATAAATCGAAAGAAGAGTTAAAGCTAGCAAAGAACAAATGACAAAAGCTCTAACAGAGCAATATCCATTTACCCTTCGTCAAATTCACAGAGAATCTGAGTTTCTAAAAATCTCGAAATAAAAAACGGCACAATTGTATGCTCGTTAGAGCGCACAATGATACTATTGAATTTTACTATCCCTACTTTTAATCTTGACTTCTTTCCAATAATATAATATCTTTCCCTTTGTCAAAAACCCCCATTTAATTGAGCAAATCAAAATCCCTGTATTTGTGTTAGCATTTCGTTAAAAAGGCAGTTTGAAAATATAGTTTGGAGAACTATTTGCTTTTTAAATGGTATATTATACAAACGCGCTCGAGCGGAATCCTAAACAATTGCTTTTATAGGATTTCAGGGTTCGGATCTTTCTATAGTCGGATTGTTCAAAACGAGTTTTTTGTTGAAGAATCAAAAATAATTAGTACTTATGAAATTTAGAGGATTTGTTTTATTTGTGTTGGTTGCAATTGTTTTTTGGGTAGCTGCCTATTATCCAAATACAAATAATACCCAAAAAGAAGCCATTTTAATGCAGACAATCCGAGTGGGGCTGGACCAATTGCATTACCAACCTCAAATAATTGATGACGATTTCTCCAATAAAGTATATGATTTGTATTTAGACCGCATTGACGGGGGGAAAAGATGGTTGACCCAGCAGGATATTGAACAATTGACCGAATTCAAAAATCAGCTAGATGAGGCGGCAAAAGAAGGCACTTACCAATTTCTGGATTTATCCCAGGAACTATTTCATAAAAGCCTGAAAAAAACTCAAAAATATTATCGAGAAATATTGGCAACTCCCTTTGATTTTACAGGCAATGAAATGGTTGAGTTGGACGGACAAAAAAAGGATTTTGCTCGAAATGACAAAGAACTGAAAGAACGCTGGGTAAAGACAATGAAGTATGAAACCCTAAGCCGCTTGGTCAATAAAATAGAAGAGCAGGAAAAATCTAAAGAAACCATAGAAACAGGGGAAAAAGTAGAAGTAAAAACCTTTACCCAACTGGAAGAAGAAGCTCGAAAAGCAGTCTTAAAATTATTTGATGATTGGTATCATCGAATGGAAAAAAGACAAAGAAAGGATTACTTAAGCGATTATCTGAATGCTTTTACTAGCGTTTATGATCCCCATACTAATTACTTTTTACCGGCCGATAAAGCTAATTTTGACATTGGAATGTCTGGCCGACTAGAAGGCATAGGGGCAAGGCTACAGGAAACAACAACAGATGAGACTAAAGTAGTGAGCATCGTTCCAGGCGGACCTGCTTATAGAGGCAAAGTATTGGAAGTGAATGACATTATTCAGAAAGTCGCCCAGGGTGATGAGGGGGAATGGGTAGATGTCGCAGGTTGGGACATTAACGATGTGGTGGCAAAAATTCGAGGCAAAAAGGGAACGAAAGTTCGACTAACCTTAAAAAAAGTGGATGGAACAATCATGGAAACAACCATCATCCGCGAAGAAATTATTATGGACGAAGGCTATGCCAAATCTTCCATTTTAGACCTTTCTGATGTAGTCAATAATATTGGTTATATCAAACTACCTCGTTTTTATGCAGATTTTAACAAGCGAGATGGACATCAATGCGCAGAAGACGTGGCGATAGAACTGGAAAAGTTGAAGGCACAAAATGTAAAGGGAATCATCCTGGACTTGAGAAACAATGGCGGTGGCTCTTTAAGAGATGTCGTGGAAATGTCCGGTTTCTTTATTGAAGAAGGACCCATTGTTCAAGTGAAGTCAAGAAGTGCCAACCCTGAAGTTCTAATGGATAAAGATGCCAGTGTACAATATGACGGTCCGCTCATTGTCATGGTCAACTCTTTTAGTGCATCGGCTTCGGAGATTTTGGCTGCGGCTTTACAAGATTACGGACGAGCAGTCATCGTGGGGAGCGATGCCACTTTTGGCAAAGGAACCGTCCAGCGATTTTTTGACCTGGATCGAGCAATTAGAGGGCATAGCGAGATTAAACCCTTGGGGGAAGTTAAATTGACTACCCAGAAATTTTATAGAGTCAATGGCGGCTCCACTCAATTGCGAGGCGTTATTCCAGACATTATCTTTCCAGATAATTATAATTACATTAAAACAGGAGAAGAGGAGTATGAAACTGCCATGAAATGGACGGAGATCAAACCCGTACCGCACAAACAAGCCGTCTATCAAGTGAAGAACCTGGATGCCCTCCGAGCAGCTAATAAAGCCAGGGTACAAAGCGACGAAACTTTTCAAAAAATAGAGAAAAACGCCAGGCGTTTAAAGAGAAAGAGAGATAAAACGAGTTATTCGCTCAATCTGAAAACGTTTAGGGCTGATAAAAACAAGCAAGCAGAAGAGGCAAAAAAATACAAAAACTTATTAAAAACAAAAATTGAAGGACTGGAGGCTAGCAACTTAAAGGCAGATTTGAACTATATTCAAACGGATTCTGCTCGTATTGGCCGAAATGAAGATTTTATCAACTCTCTGAAAAAAGACGTTTATATAGAAGAATCAATGTATATTATGAAAGACATGATTAATCAATCCACAGTGCTTAATTTGACCAGAAGCAATGGCGATAGCAAAGGAAGAAAAAACTAAAATATCAATGCTAAACATCGTTAAAGCTCGACTTTAGCCATTTGAAAATAAAAAGAGAATTCTTAAAGATGAGTAAATTTGATTCGCCAAAATCAATAAAAAATGTTTACTCTTCCAAAAGAATTCTTGCAGCAAATATCGGTATTTGCTCCGATATTTAGCCACAAGGTCTTTGAACATGCAAAATTTTTACTACTAGGTAGTATTTTAGTAGTCGGTCGTCGTACAGTCTGTAGTGCCTTAAGAGCAGTTGGACTTAGTAACGAAAAACGTTTTCATAAATACCATCGAGTCCTAAGTAGAGCCAAGTGGTCGTGCTATAAATCAGCCCATATTTTATTACTTCAACTTGTCAAACATTTTTCCCTATCGTCTGAGCCATTAATTTTTGGCATAGATGAAACAATAGAAAGAAGACGAGGAAAAGCAATAAAGACAAAAGGCATTTATAGAGACCCAGTGCGATCTTCCAAAAGTCACTTTGTCAAGTGTAGCGGTCTAAGATGGATTAGTATGATGCTTCTAACACCCATCAGTTGGGCTAACCGAGTATCGGCATTACCATTTCTGACGGTACTGGCTCCTTCTGAACGGTACAATGAGCAAAATGGCAAACAGCATAAGAAAATAACCGATTGGGCTCGCCAGATGATGTTGCAACTAAGTCGTTGGTTGCCTAATCGCTTGATTATCATTGTGGCAGACTCTTCTTATGCGGTCATTGAACTACTAGCAGCTGTGCGTAATCATGTTTGTGTCATCACTCGGTTGCGTCTAGATGCTGCACTTTATGATTTTGTTCCTCAAAGACCTAAAGGGCGTCCTGGACGAAATCGTAAAAAGGGTCAGCGATTAAAAAATCTAGAACAACTAGCTGATGACCCAACCACTCAATGGGTAAAACTGACTATTCCTAAATGGTACAATCATGGACAAGTAGAATTATTAATTGCTACAGGAACTGCCATTTGGTATCATTCAGGAATGAGGCCTTTACCTATTCGATGGGGTTTGATTAAGGACCCTAATGGAGTTATTAAAACAAGTGCCTTATTATGTACTAAATTAGACTTACCTATTCTTGAGATTATTAACTTCTTTATCCGAAGATGGACGGTTCAAGTCACTTTTGAAGAAGTCAGAACTCATTTAGGAGTAGAAACTCAAAGACAATGGTCTGATAAAGCAATAGCTAGAACAACTCCAATTTTGATGGCGTTATTTAGCATCATCACCATTATGACCGATAAGCTACACCAACAAAATTTATTAGTAGTAAAAACGACAGCATGGTATCAAAAATCACATCCGACTTTTTCGGATGCTATCGCCTCTGTTAGATTGCTAATTTGGCGAAATAATTATTTTTCAATGTCTAGGGATAAACCTGACATTCATAAATTAAATCAACATTGGCTTGACCATTTATTTTTTATGGCTACCAGAGCTGCTTAAATGGCTAAAGTCAAGCTTAGCTCGACTTTAGCCATTTGAAAATAAAAAGAGAATTCTTAAAGATGAGTAAATTTGATTCGCCAAAATCAATAAAAAATGTTTACTCTTCCAAAAGAATTCTTGCAGCAAATATCGGTATTTGCTCCGATATTTAGCCACAAGGTCTTTGAACATGCAAAATTTTTACTACTAGGTAGTATTTTAGTAGTCGGTCGTCGTACAGTCTGTAGTGCCTTAAGAGCAGTTGGACTTAGTAACGAAAAACGTTTTCATAAATACCATCGAGTCCTAAGTAGAGCCAAGTGGTCGTGCTATAAATCAGCCCATATTTTATTACTTCAACTTGTCAAACATTTTTCCCTATCGTCTGAGCCATTAATTTTTGGCATAGATGAAACAATAGAAAGAAGACGAGGAAAAGCAATAAAGACAAAAGGCATTTATAGAGACCCAGTGCGATCTTCCAAAAGTCACTTTGTCAAGTGTAGCGGTCTAAGATGGATTAGTATGATGCTTCTAACACCCATCAGTTGGGCTAACCGAGTATGGGCATTACCATTTCTGACGGTACTGGCTCCTTCTGAACGGTACAATGAGCAAAATGGCAAACAGCATAAGAAAATAACCGATTGGGCTCGCCAGATGATGTTGCAACTAAGTCGTTGGTTGCCTAATCGCTTGATTATCATTGTGGCAGACTCTTCTTATGCGGTCATTGAACTACTAGCAGCTGTGCGTAATCATGTTTGTGTCATCACTCGGTTGCGTCTAGATGCTGCACTTTATGATTTTGTTCCTCAAAGACCTAAAGGGCGTCCTGGACGAAATCGTAAAAAGGGTCAGCGATTAAAAAATCTAGAACAACTAGCTGATGACCCAACCACTCAATGGGTAAAACTGACTATTCCTAAATGGTACAATCATGGACAAGTAGAATTATTAATTGCTACAGGAACTGCCATTTGGTATCATTCAGGAATGAGGCCTTTACCTATTCGATGGGGTTTGATTAAGGACCCTAATGGAGTTATTAAAACAAGTGCCTTATTATGTACTAAATTAGACTTACCTATTCTTGAGATTATTAACTTCTTTATCCGAAGATGGACGGTTCAAGTCACTTTTGAAGAAGTCAGAACTCATTTAGGAGTAGAAACTCAAAGACAATGGTCTGATAAAGCAATAGCTAGAACAACTCCAATTTTGATGGCGTTATTTAGCATCATCACCATTATGACCGATAAGCTACACCAACAAAATTTATTAGTAGTAAAAACGACAGCATGGTATCAAAAATCACATCCGACTTTTTCGGATGCTATCGCCTCTGTTAGATTGCTAATTTGGCGAAATAATTATTTTTCAATGTCTAGGGATAAACCTGACATTCATAAATTAAATCAACATTGGCTTGACCATTTATTTTTTATGGCTACCAGAGCTGCTTAAATGGCTAAAGTCAAGCCAAGTAGATATTCGTTTATCAAAATCTTTTCCGCCTAAATGAATGTTACCCGATGTTGATAAGACTTCATAAACACCCTCCCCAGATTCTATAATTGATACATCTAATGATCCTCCACCTAAATCAAATATTAATGTAGTTGCTTCTTCTTCTCTTCTCAAATATCCAAGATACATTGAAGCAGCAGTAGATTCTCTTACAATTCTTATGGCTTTTATCCCCGCAAAGAAAGCGGCTTGAGATGGTTTAAAAAATATGGACACAAAAATAAGTTAAATTTGTGTTCGTATGAAAAGTCGCAATTATCCAAAGAATCGCCGGCGATATGATGCCGAATTTAAGAAAAACGCCTTACAACTAATCGCTGAAGGGCGAAGTGTCGGTTCTGTAGCCCAATCTTTAGGATTGAACGAAGGCTTGCTTTATAACTGGAAGAGCAAAGCAAAAAAAGCAGCTTTAACTAAGCCTCAAAGTGAAGATAAGGCAGAAATGGAGGCTTTGAAAAAGAAATTAGCAGAGGTAGAAATGGAGCGAGATATATTAAAAAAAGCTTTGGGCATTTTCAGCCGAAATGGGTAGTTGCACGGTATGAATTTATAGCCGATTCTAGCGAAGGATTTCCAGTAAGAAAGCTTTGCCGAATAATGGAAGTAAGTCACGGAGCTTACTATAATTTCATAAGTGGGCAGACTTACCAAACCAGGCTTAATCGGCAACTTTTACTAAAAGAAGTAAAGGATATCTTTAAGTTTCATAAACGTAGATATGGTGCACGTAGAGTATGGGAAGAGATGAAGGACAAAGGGTACAAAATCGGCTTGTATAAGATTAAAAGCCTAATGGCAGAACAAAACTTAGTAGCCATTCAACCAAAGCGATTTGTGCCTAGAACCACACAAAGTCACCCAAATTTGCGTAGAAGTCCCAATTTATTGCTGGATATGCCCTTTCCAGATGCACCTAATCAGGTAATTGTTGGCGATATAACTTATTTGCCAACTCCTGACCAATCCGAGGACGGTTGGCTTTATTTGTCCACTTGGATGGATTTATACAGCCGCAAAATAGTTGGCTGGAAAGTAGATGATAATATGGAAGAAGCCATCGTAATAGATTCCTTAAAACAGGTAATCAAAAATAGGCAACCACCCGAAGGAATGATAGTTCATTCTGATGGTGGTTCCCAGTATGGTTCCTTGGCTGGAAAGTAGATGATAATATGGAAGAAGCCATCGTAATAGATTCCTTAAAACAGGTAATCAAAAATAGGCAACC
>CBDCUO010000021.1:0-265359 GCA_965222705.1 Saprospiraceae bacterium
GTAGAATTAGATAGTTGTATTAAAAATTGATACTTAGGACGTTAATAGATACTGACGAGTCCTGTATTTATTTGGTTATCACTAGTATCTTCTTAAAATTATAGAACATTTCTCTTTTTGGCGATTATTTAATTCTAAGTAACTTTTTGCGATCAGATGAAATCTCAACATTTCACAAAGCTTCTAGATAACTCAAATAATACTCGCCTCTACTTATTCCCAAGCTAATTATACAGAAGCATAATATTATAATCATGTCGGACACGATTCAACCCTCTGAAAAAAGTAAATCTATGACCATTATTGCTGGTGTAATTGGCAATGTATTGGAATGGTATGATTTTGCTATTTATGGATTTTTTGCGCCTATTCTAGGCAAACTGTTTTTTCCTTCGGATGATCCTACTACTTCGCTTATTGCTTCCTTTGGTGCTTTTGCTGCTGGTTTTTTAATGCGCCCCATAGGAGGGGCTTTTTTTGGCTATATAGGGGACCGAATTGGACGTAAACGTGCATTGAATTTATCTGTACTGATGATGGCTATTCCTACTTTTTTAATCGGCATTATGCCGACTTATGCTCAAATAGGTGTAGGAGCGGCTGTTCTTTTGGTATTGCTTCGGATGTTGCAAGGATTATCAGTAGGAGGGGAATATACTAGCTCCATAGTCTATTTAGCCGAAACCGCTCCGAAAGGGAAGCGAGCTTTATTCACTAGTGCCTCTATGATAGGAGCAACGGGAGGGACGCTTCTTGGATCATTTTTAGGGTTTTTAATTTCAGACCTGCTAACAGAAGCTCAGCTATATGCTTGGGGATGGAGAATTCCCTTTTTATTAGGCATTTTAGTGGCAGGAGTTGGCTTCTTGATACGTCGTCATATGCCCGAAACTATCAATAAGGAAAAGAAGATAGAGAACCCGCTCAAAAATTTAAAAACAAGGTGGAAAGAAGTACTGTTGGTCGCTGGCATGAATTTGCTTTCTGCTATTGGATTTTATGCCCTTTTTGTTTTCGTTGTAACGTGGTTAGTCGATTATGTGCATGAACCTCGAACCGTTGCTCTTCGCATCAATTCTATTAGTTTGTTGACTTTTATTGTGGCTGTTCCTGCTTTCGCTTATTTATCGGATCGAATAGGGCGAAAAAAGGTGATGATTACAGGGGCAGTTGCTACTATTTTATTTACCTATCCGCTTATTTCGCTCATGCACTATCCCAATGAAATGATGATTATGCTGGGAGAAATGGGGATGGCTATTTTGATTTCTGTTTATCTAGCACCTATCCCTGCTACCCTTACGGAAATGTTTCCCTCCAATGTTAGGGTTAGTGCAGTCAGTATTGGTTATAATTTGGCTTTTGCTATTTTTGGAGGAACAACCCCAATGGTAGCTGTTTGGTTGATTGAAAAACAACATGATGATTTAGCTTTTGCTTGGTATATTATGGCGGCAGGAATCATTTCTTTATTGTGCATATTGATAAGTAAGGAACGGTCAAATGAGGAGTTGACTGCTATTGATTCATAAGCTCTTAATTTTGAATAAACGGAGTTCAAACTGATATTCTACAGCTATTCTCGCTTTCATTAAAAATGGATTTTACTTTTATTTAGAAGTTTTTTGTATGGAGGATTGAGTTAATTTACGGATTTGGAAAGAGAAAATGTTAAAGTCAAAGAAAAGAAAGTTTTTTAGATGGCAACTATTTCGTCACCTAATAAAAAATCGTTCATAAACTATTGATTATGAACGATTTACATTTTATTTAGTAGCGGAGACAGGACTTGAACCTGCGACCTTCGGGTTATGAGCCCGACGAGCTACCAACTGCTCCACTCCGCGATATTGGGCTGCAAATATATGCCTTTTTTCTAAAAACGCAAATAACCGATTGTTTTCCCCCTGGATAGATTTAGGGTTATTTAGCTTGTGAATAGGTATCAGGAATGTTCAAAAAAAATTCTTCTGTATCTAACTTTCCTTAGTAACGATAAAAAAAATAAAGCAAATGCCAAGACTTATTATTTGCAAAGTCTCAAACTGCAGCTATTGAAGCAGTTTTAAAATTTTGGAAGGGCATTGCAATAAAGATTTTTATATTTGCCTTGATTTAAAGACAATATCGTTCTTGTTGTAAATTTTACTATCCCGCAAGCTACCAGCGAAGTTGCTAGGTAAGAGAAAATAGAGAGACGATAGATTTTTTATGAATTTGATTAAAATATTTTGGTTTAACTTTATGAAATTGATAAATCCTTTTGGTTTTGATCCTGGCGGACGCTGGGAAGATATATCCTTATTATTGCTAAGGATCACTTTCGGAGGTTTGATGTTTTTGCATCACGGACTTGGAAAATTTCATCGTTTTTTTAGCGGTGAGGAGGTTAAGTTTGTTGATTTTTTAGGTTTAGGACCCAAACTTTCTCTAGGTTTGGCCGCTTTTGCGGAGGCTGGCTGTGCTCTTTTAGTTGTGCTGGGTTTGTTTACCAGGTTAGCCTCTATTCCTTTAGTGATTACAATGATCGTTGGTTTGGCAATAGCGCACGCAAATGATCCTTTTAGAAAATGGGAAATGGCTTTGCTTTATGCAATAGTATTTTTAGTTTTATTTCTTAAAGGTGCTGGGAAATACTCTATTGACGAATATATCCACTAGCGCGACAGTTCAATGAGTACAACTTTTCCAAAAATAGGCATTTTAGGCGGAGGGCAATTGGGTAAAATGCTGTGCCAGGTAGCAAGTTGTTGGAATTTGCCAGTTTATGTACTAGATGTTTCCAAAAAATTTCCGGCGGGGCCTTATTGCACAAAATTCATAGAAGGCAATTTTAAAAACTATGAACAAGTACTAGCTTTCGGTCGCCAAATGGATATTTTGACCATTGAAATCGAGCACGTGAATACAGAGGCATTAAAAGCGTTAAAAAGAATGGGTAAAAAAGTGCACCCTGACCCTGAAAAACTAGATATTATTAAGGACAAAGGACTGCAAAAGCATTTTTATATACAACATAATATTCCTACTGCCCCCTTTCAATTATTTCAAAATGAAAAAGCCGTATTAAGAGCAATTAAAAAAGGAGACTTGACCTTGCCTTTTGTTCAAAAATCCAGAACGGCAGGATATGACGGTAGGGGAGTAGCAGTTATTAAAACGAGGGCTGATTTAGACAACAAGTTGATTTCCGGAGCTTGTGTTATTGAAGATTTGATATTGGTTGATAAGGAAATTGCGGTTATTGCGTCGAGGAATGAAAGCGGCATGGTTCGCGTTTTTGACCCGGTGGAGATGGAGTTTAACCCCAAAGCTAATTTAGTAGAGTTCTTAATCTGCCCAGCTTCTATTTCGAAAGAGCAGGCTCGAACCTGTACGGATTTAGCAGTAAAACTTATCAAAACGTATAAAATTTGTGGCTTACTAGCGGTTGAGTTGTTTATTGATAAAAAAGGCAATATTTTGGTAAATGAAGTTGCTCCACGCCCCCATAATAGTGGGCATCATACCATTGATAGCGCCGTGACCTCCCAGTATGAACAGCATTTAAGAGCTGTGTTGAATCTACCCTTGGGCAGTACCCAAATGACCTATCCTTCCGTAATGGTAAATATGTTAGGAGAGCCGAATTATACAGGAAAGGCCATTTATAAGGGATTGGAACAATGCCTGGAAGTAGAAGGAGTAAAGATTCATATTTATGGAAAAGAAATAACCAGGCCTTTTCGAAAAATGGGGCATACAACCGTTATTGCAGATACTTTAGAAGAAGCAAAAACAAAGGCTAAAATGGTGCAGGAAACTTTGAAGGTGATAAGCAAAGTAGATTAATACTTGGCCCGATTAACAGGACTCAGCACTTTGTAAAAGAACAAAAATGGCAAAAGCAAAAATAGCGATCATTATGGGCTCTGATTCAGACCTTCCAATCATGCGGCAGGCAGCGGATGTATTAAAGGAATTGGGGATTGATTTTCATCTTACTATCATTTCCGCTCATCGAACACCTGAGCGGATGTTTGATTTTGCTACAAATGCACACAAAAAGGGCTTGAAGGTAATTATCGCGGGCGCGGGCGGCGCGGCGCACTTACCAGGCATGGTGGCTGCTTTATCTCCTTTGCCCGTCATTGGAGTACCTATCAAATCTTCTAACTCGGTTGACGGTTGGGACTCTATTTTGTCTATTTTGCAAATGCCAAATGGTGTTCCGGTTGCAACGGTTGCGCTAAATGCTGCTAAAAATGCTGGATTATTGGCGGCTCAAATACTGGGTACCAGTGATAAAATAGTACAAAACCGAATGCTTTTATATAAACGACAACTAGCAGAGGGTGTAAGGGAAAAATATGAAAAACTCCAAAAGCTAGGCTATGAACAATATAAGAAGTAAAGATTGCTGGGATTAATAATCAAATAGTTAGATCCTTAAGGGTATAAAGCGAGACTTTACTAAAAAACCTAACAGACAATAAATGAACACCCGAATCAATCCCATATTATTTATCTGCTGGCTATTACTACCTCTTTGGGGAATTGGGCAAAGCCCCCCACTTTCTGGAATTCAGCAGCAATTTTTAGAAGCTTTTCAGGCAGGAGATAATTATTTGTCAGAAAAAAAATTGATAAAAGCACAAAAAGCTTTCGAGAGGGTTATTCGCTTAAAGCCTGATATGGCGGCTGCTTATCGTCGTTTGGGCTTGGTACATCAACTTTTAGAAAACTACGAAAAGGCAGCCAATTACTATGATCGCTGTATAGAAATTAACCCTTACTTAAGCCGAGCTGTTTATTTTCAAAGTGGAGAGATGTACCTCAAATCGGGCAATTATACAACTGCTTTAGAACGACTTAAAACCTACCAGGATTTTCAAAAATTATTGCCAGAATTATTTGAAAATGGGGCATTGGAATTGGAAACAGAGGCTCATTTTAATACCTTTTTAATTACTTATTTAGATAATTGCCAATTCGCTCTCGAAAAAGAAGTGTTTAAAGATATAGCCATTCAAAATTTGGGACCTGCCATTAACTCCAAAGCGGATGATTGTTTTCCTTATCTTTCTAATGACGAAAGCTGGATGTTTTATACTCGATTTGGCAAAACCTCTGGAGAGGAAAAGCTTATGCACAGCACCTTTTCTGAAAAGGGAAGTTGGGCGGAGGGGAAACCATTGCTTACCAAATCTGTCAATGCTGATTTTAACCAAGGAATGGGAAAGGCAACAAGAGATGAGCAAAAGATGTACTTTCCCGGCTGCAATCGGGAAGACATATTGGGAATGTGCGATATTTTTATGGCAAATATGAAAAATGGAGTAATCCAGGACATTTTTAAGTTGAGTGATGAGGTGAACTCGGATAGCTGGGACTCTCAGCCTTCTATCAATTGCGAAGGCAAATCTTTGTATTTTGCAAGCGATAGAAAGGGCGGGTATGGAGGGACAGACATTTGGGTTAGCCATAAAGCGGAGGATGGAAGCTGGAGCGAGGCCATTAATTTAGGACCCAATATCAACACGGAAGGAGATGAAGAATCTCCGTTCATTGCAGATGATAATGTAACGCTATACTTTGCCTCCAATGGACACCCTGGATTTGGTGATCAAGACATTTTTTTTACCAGAAAAAGCAGCACAGGTGCTTGGAGCCAGCCACTTAATTTAGGACGGCCAATTAACTCCAAGAGTCGGGAAATTAGCTTTTTTATGAATGCTAGAGGAAATAAAGGGTATATGGCTTCTAATCGGGAAGGAGGGGAAGGAGGCTTGGATATTTATCAATTTGGTTTGCCGCCCAAAAGAGATTTTGAAGAGATTGCTTATGTGAAAGGAACAGTGGTTGATTCCATTACCAAAAAACCAGTCAAAACGATTGTTGAACTAGTGGGCAAAGGACTCTATCCAACGGATGAAAAAGGGCGATTTTTCATCTGTCATCCAACCTTGAGTGGCTTAAAAGTAACTGTTTCGGAACGCAAATATTACGACTACGAAAAGGTTTTTTCTCTGACCAACTGGAATCGGGAAGGGTTTGCGGAAATTGATATATATTTGCAACCTTTAAATCCTCCCATGAACATTGCAGCACTCAACGCTACTTTTCAGGCAAAGAACCCAGGAAAAGTAGAAACGATTGATGCTCAAACACTTAAGATTAGTAAATCCGCCACTCCGACAGAGGAGGTATATACTACTTCGGATGTATATTTTTATTTCGATCAATATGAGTTGACCAAAGAAGCACGGTTTAATTTGGATAAACTCATTGAGGATATTGACCTTGATAAATTGGCCTTGATCATCGTAGAAGGTTATACAGACCAGATTGGAACAGATGATTACAATCAGCAACTATCCGAGAAACGGGCGAAAGAAGTAGCAGAGTACTTTAAAGCCAAAGGCTTGCAGAGTTTGAAAATTATTTATAAGGGATATGGCGAAAAAAGTGCTTCCATGATTTATTCTAAAAATAGAAAAGTAGATATTATTGTTTATTATAAAATTTGAGCTAGATGTCAAACGCCGTTTTTCAGGTGCCGCCTTCCCGAAATGAGCCGGTGCTATCTTATGCCTCAGGGTCTACAGAGAAAGCTGCATTAAAGGCTGTATTAAAGCAATTAAAAAGCCAGTCTTTGGAAATCCCAATGACCATTGGTGGCAAAAAAGTATTTACTAGAGAAAAAATTTCCATTCATCCGCCCCATGAAATAAAACATACTTTGGGTCATTTTCATAAAGGCAGTAGCGATCATGTGAATCAAGCTATTGACGCTGCTCTACAGGCTAAAAAGGATTGGGAAAACATGCCCTGGCAAGATCGTGCAGCTATTTTTTTAAAGGCAGCCGATTTGTTAAGCGGCCCTTTTAGAGCCAAAATGAATGCAGCTACGATGTTAGGGCAGTCAAAAAATGTTTTTCAGACCGAAATAGATAGTGTGGCAGAATTATGCGATTTTTTCCGTTTTAATGTACAATACATGACGGAAATTTATGCTCAACAACCACAAAGCGCAGTAGGTATTTGGAATCGACTGGAGTATCGAGCACTAGAGGGATTCATATTTGCGATTACACCTTTTAATTTTACCTCCATAGCTGGTAATTTATGTGCATCTCCAGCACTAATGGGCAATACGATTGTATGGAAACCAGCAGAGACCCAAATTTATTCAGCGGCGATTATTATGGAGATTTTTGAGGCAGCGGGTTTGCCTCCAGGAGTGATCAATTTGATCTTTGCAGACGGCCCAGTTGCGGGCGGAATTATTTTTGAACATCCCGATTTTGCTGGCCTGCATTTTACGGGTAGTACTAAAGTTTTTCAAAATTTGTGGCGCACTATTGGCAATAATATCTCAAAATATAAATCCTATCCGAGAATAGTCGGCGAAACGGGTGGCAAGGATTTTATAGTGGCTCATGCATCGGCAGATGCGGAGGAATTAGCTACTGCATTGTCCAGGGGAGCTTTTGAATTCCAAGGACAGAAATGTTCTGCTGCTTCTAGAGCTTATATCCCCAAGAGCCTTTGGCCAGAAGTGAAAAAACAGCTACTAACCGATTTAAAATCTTTCAAAATGGGTAATCCGGAGGATTTCACCAATTTTATCAATGCAGTTATTGACGAACGATCTTTCGATAAAATATCCGGTTACATTGCACAGGTCAGAAAAGATAAAACGGCTAACATTATCGCTGGGGGCAATTATGATAAGTCCGAAGGTTATTTTATTGAGCCGACCGTTATAGAGGTGACGGATCCCAAATACCGTACTATGTGCGAGGAAATATTTGGCCCCGTTCTAACCATTTACGTTTATCCAGATGAAGACTATGAAAAAACCTTAAATCTGGTTAACGAAACTTCTCCTTATGCCTTGACCGGAGCCATTTTTTCCAATGATCGTGCGGCTACTTTAAAAGCAGATGAGTTACTAAAACATGCGGCTGGCAATTTTTATATTAATGATAAGCCAACTGGTGCCGTAGTTGGTCAGCAACCCTTCGGCGGAGCAAGAGCATCCGGAACTAATGATAAGGCCGGCTCTATTCTAAATCTTTACCGTTGGGTTTCTCCTCGAACGATTAAGGAAAATTTTGTTCCACCAAAAAATTATCGCTACCCATTCTTAGAGGAGAAATAGCTCAAATGACGAGCCTATCCCCTAATCAACAATGGGCTAAAGACAAATGACCAACCCATTATTTTAAATTTTTTGATTGAACATTGGTAGAAAGCTTGCTATAACTGATGCCAATAGAAGGGCTAAAACCTAAGACCTGATGGTAAGAAGTTGCCAGGTCAAATTGTAAATTATTATACAAATAGCCCAGCCCAAAAGAGAATTGATTAGGATTGGTCGTCATTCCTGCCCTAAAAAAGATTTTTTTTAATAGCAAATACTCCAGTCCAGTTCTAAAGCTATAAGCTAGATCGGAATCTTTACCTACGGAAATACTCCATCTCAAATAATCGGCAGGCTGATAGGTAACTCCAATCTGAATGGAGGCAGGTAGAGGTTCGCCCTCTAAAATTGCAGCTCTAATAGGGTTAAAAATGTGGACTCCAGCAGTGATGTTACGAACGATTTCATAGTTTAGACCTACTTCAAAAGTAATGGCTTGCGCGCTTCCATATTCCGAAATTCGAGTGTTTAATAAATCAAATTGTGCTCCAATAGCGAGTTTATCAAATAGCTTTCGACTATAACTTATTCCAAGTTTTTGCTCATTAAAATCTTGAAAACCAAAATATTGCACTAATAAGCCAATTGTTCCAGAAGAGGTGGGATAGGCAAGCCCTAAAGAAACCGACTTTAATTCTTCCAGTAAGAATCGGTTTTCTGTAAAGGCCGTGGCAGAAAAGCCATCCAGGTAAGCCAAGCCAGCCGGATTATTAAAAATACTATGAATACTTTTATAGTTTAAGTCAGCACCCCCCATACCTACTCCTCTGGCCCCGGCTAAGAAATAGGACTGAGCTCGAAGGGAAAGAGGAGTCAAAAACAATAAAAACACAAAATATAAATACCTATTATTCATTTTTCTTTATTTTCGAACGCATTCCATAAAATTTCAATTGGATGCACCGCTTTTCTTTTAATGCCATCCCATATTTGGTGGCGACAACTGGTACCGGTAGCAGCAATAATGGTTGTTTTTTTTGCTTTCCTTATACTTGGAAATAAAATTAGTTCGCCGATTTGTTGGCTGACTTCGTAGTGTTCTTTTTCATAGCCAAAAGAACCAGCCATCCCGCAACAACCTGAAGGAATGATATCAACCGTATAATTTTCTGGTAAAGACAGTAACCAGGCAGTTGGGTCTATGCTTGCCAGCGCTTTTTGGTGACAATGGCCGTGAAGCAATATATGTTGCGGAGATTTTGTAAATTGCTTAGAAATAATATTTCCAGTTTGTATTTCCTGGGCGATAAATTCGTCGATTAAAAAAGTATTGTTTGCTAATTGTTTGGCAGCAACTTGGTCTGGTCCCCTAACCAATCGAGGGTACTCATCTCTAAAACTCAAAATGGCGGAGGGTTCAATACCAATAATTGGTGTATCACGGGTAATAATCTTTTTAAAAATATTAATGTTTTCTGCTGCCACTCGTCGAGCCATTTTTAATAGACCTTTAGAAAGGGCAGCTCGGCCACTTTCTGGATGTTCTACCATTTTTACTTCATAACCCAGGTGAGTCAGTAATTGAATTGCCTTGATGCCAATAGGTGTATCATTATAGTTGGTAAACTCATCGCAAAACAGATAGACTTTTTTCTTAAGTACATCTGGTTTGGAAAGTTTGGGATAATACTTTTTGTACCACTTTCGCAGCGTGGTTCTTTGTAAAATGGGTAAGGAACGTTGAGGAGCTACCCTTAAAATGTTTTTTAAAATATGACTTGTCAAACTATTTTTTAAAAAGAAATTGCTGATTCCTGGAGAAATAGCTCCAAAACGGTTCAGCTTGGTAATATAAGCAAACGCGCGGGCTCTCAGTGGTACACCATGTATTTGATGATATTGATGCAAAAATTCTGCTTTCAAGCTGGCCATATCAACACTAGAAGGGCACTCGGCAGTACAACCTTTGCAGGACAAGCATAAATCCATGACCGCTTTTATTTCTGGATGGTCAAATGGACTAGGAGTCGTATCCTCTGTCAAAAACGCTCGAAGCGCATTGGCGCGGGCGCGAGTGGTGTCTTTTTCATTTTTGGTTGCCTGGTAACTTGGGCACATTGTACCACCCGATAAAGGCAGTTTTCGACAATCGCCCGAACCATTGCACTTTTCTGCTAATCTCAGCAAGCCGCCGGCAGCCGAAAAGTCCAGCAAGGTTTTAAAATTGGGTGTTTTTTGGTCTGGCTTATATCGGAGGGAGGAGTTCATTGGTGGGGCATTCACGATTTTTCCTGGATTGAAAATGTTGGAGGGGTCCCATATTTGTTTGATGCGTTGGAAGAGGGCGTAATTTTCTTTTCCTACCATTAGAGGAATAAAGGTTGCTCGCACCCTACCATCTCCATGTTCGCCACTTAATGAACCTTGGTATTTTTTGACTAATTTAGCAGATTCCAGCGAAATTTTATAAAATTGTGCTACATCCACCGATTTTTTTAAATTAAGAATGGGTCGTAAATGAATTTCCCCTGCGCCGGCATGAGCATAATATACACTTTCTTGCCCAAAACCCTTCATTATTTCTGCAAACTCATTGATATAGTCTGCCAGATCTTCCAGTGCTACAGCCGTATCTTCAATGCAAGCCACAGCTTTTTTATCCCCCGGAATATTTGCCAATAGACCCAACCCCGCCTTTCTTAAAGCCCAAACTTTCTCAGTCAAAGGCGGACGTATTTTGGGGAAAGCATAACCCAGACCTTTAACTTGCATGTCCCGTATGAGGGCATTTGCTTTTTTTTCGGCTTCTTCCAGTGTTTTTTCTCTAAATTCTATTAATAATAAGGCTTTTGGATCGCCTTCTATAAAATGGCGATTTTTACTTTGTTCAATATTGTTTTTGGTACAATCCAAAATGGTTTTATCCATTAACTCACAAGCGGTAGGAGCGTGTTGCATGGCAAACTGGGTGGCCTTCATACTATCGCGAATGCTTGAATAATGGGCAGCTACCACAATGTCATAGGGGTCGGGTAGGGGATCGAGGTGTAGTTTAATTTCAGTTGTGAAAGCCAACGTTCCTTCTGAGCCACAGAGCATTTTGCAAAAATCAAATGCTGCCCCTTTAGGAGTAAATGGCCGCATCTTAAGCAAATAATCTACTGCATAACCCGTGTTTCGTCGGTGGATAGTTGGTTTTGGGAAGTGTTTTTTAATCTTTTCCTGTTGGCTTTCCAAATTGAGTTCCTTGTAAATATGGCGATAAACTTCCCCCTCCAGACTGTCTAATTGTAATTTTTGTTGAAACGCTGTTTCACTTAAAGCATGAAAAGTAGCCAAGGAACCATCACTTAAAACAGTCTTTAACTCCAGCACATGATCTCTGGTAGAACCATAGACAATCGAAGTGCTACCACACGAATTATTACCAACCATGCCGCCAATCATTGCTCGATTAGCGGTAGAAGTAATTGGACTGAAAAAATAACCATGGGGTTTTAAAAAAGCATTTAACTCATCCCGAACCACCCCAGGCTGTACCCGTACCCAAGCTTCCTTTTTGCTCAATTCCAAAATTTTGGTAAAATGCCTGGAAACATCCACCACAATTCCGCTTCCTACACATTGCCCTGCTAAGGAGGTTCCTGCGGTTCTTGGGATAAGAGAGGTCTGATGCTGTCGAGCAAAATGGATTAAGGTTTTTAGGTCTTTAATTGTTTTTGGATAAGCAACGGCAAGGGGCAATTCTTTATAGACAGAGGCATCAGTAGCGTAGAGCGTACGCAAAAGGCGATCAAATTTTAGGGTGCCATCTAATGATTGGTCGAGTCGAGCTAAATGAGCATTGGTTTTGTTTTGTTGCTTCATTCTAATTTCTTCCAGATTTTGTTTTTCGACAAATATACGACCTGAAATGGATAACCACTCCTGGGGTATTTGCTATTTATGGCAAATGGCAGTATTAATAGTTGGCGTACTTTTTAGCTTTTGGAAGAAAGAAAAAAAGACTTTTTCAGTGTACAATTTTTGTCAAAGAAAAAATTTAGCAACTTTAAAGTTTTTTCAACCTGAAAATGGTCGTACTTTTGTCAGGTTTTTTTAATAACAAAATAATTTTTATGACCTCTGGTCTGGCGACAAAAGAACAGCGAAAAGAACTTTACGACTACCAAAAAGAAGATCTTCAACAAATCTTTGAGCGATTTGAAAATTGTCCGGATGATTACAACCTGTTGTACCAGTTGCCAACGGGAGGGGGAAAAACGGTTATTTTTTCGGAAATTGCTCGACAATACCTCCAGAAAAAAGGTAAAAAAGTCTTAATTCTCACCCACCGAATAGAGCTTAGCCAACAGACCTCCAACATGCTTTCAGAATTCGGAGTAAAGTGCAAAATAATCAATAGCAAGGTCAAAGAATTGCCAGATCAAAAAGATTATAAGTGTTTTGTAGCAATGGTAGAAACACTTAATAATCGGCTTCAGGATGAAAAATTTAAGGTGGAAAACATAGGCTTGGTCATCATTGACGAAGCCCATTATAATTCTTTTCGCAAACTCTTTAAGTATTTTGACCACTGTTTTATTTTAGGAGTAACAGCTACCCCTCTAAGCTCTAATAAGAACCTACCCATGAAGGATAGCTACAAGGAACTAATTGTGGGAAAGGATATTGCATTTTTGATTCAGCACGGCTTTCTGGCTAAGGCAACTACTTATACTTATGATGTTCGGCTGGGCGGTTTAAAAGTAGGGATAAACGGTGATTATACGGTAAAATCTTCTGAAGAATTGTACTCCAACTCTGTTATGCAAGGGAAATTGCTTTATGCTTATGAGCAAAGAGCAAAAGGCAAAAAGACCTTAATATTTAATGCGGGGATTATGACTTCTTTGAATGTCTATGAAACCTTTAAGGAGGCGGGGTATGAAGTTCGACATCTAGATAGCACCAATACCAAACAGCAACGAGGAGACATTTTGAAGTGGTTTAGAAATAAACCGGATGCCATATTGACTTCGGTTGGCATTTTGACAACGGGATTTGATGAACCAACTATCGAAACGATTATTTTGAATCGTGCCACTCGCTCACTGAGTTTATATTTTCAAATGATCGGAAGGGGCTCACGCATATTGTCCAATAAATCTACTTTTGATGTTATTGATTTAGGGAATAATGCGGCTCGGTTTGGTTTTTGGTCCGCAAAAGTAGATTGGTATCGAATATTTCGCTCTCCGGACTATTTTTTGGACAATTTGATTTCCGATGAAGATATTGAGAAAGGGTTTAAATACAAAATGCCTGCAGAGCTCAAAAGAATGTTTAAAAATTCTGAATCCATTGAATTTGACATAGAAAAAGAAAGCAAGCGAGTTAGTGCAGAAGGGTTGAGGTCTTCTACCATTCTGCAGCATTCTATTGAGCAACATACTCAAATGATTGTAGAAAATAGCCCCGATTTTGCCTATGCTCTAGGTCTGGTTCGATTATTGGAAGAAGACATTGCCGACCGCGTGCGCCGATATTGTTATCATATTTGTAAGAGCACCAAGAATTATCGCGAATGGCTACAAGAAGATTATCGACGCAAATTAAAGCTAAAATTGGGGCAAAAATTTTAGCCTTTGAATTCTGGTTTCCGTTTTTGTACAGTTGCTTGAAAAGCTTCCATTAGGTCATCAGAAAAAATCATAGCAGCATTCCAGGCTTGCATGTAACTCAGCCCTTCCATTACGGAGTGATCCCTTGAATATTTCAGAATGTGTTTAGTACCTCGGATGGTTATAGGAGATTTAGCAGCAATACTTTCGGCTATTTTCGTCACTTCTGTAATCATTGTTTCTTTGTCGATATAAACTTGATTGGATAGGCCTATGTTTTTCGCTTCTTTTCCATAGACGTTTCTTCCTGTATAGGCCATTTCTGCAGCTATGCCATAGGGAATGATCTTAGGCAATCGTTGCATCGTACCCAAGTCAGCAACCAGCCCCATGTCTATTTCTTTTACACAAAAGTAGGTATCCTCTGTGCAATAACGCATATCGCAGGCACTAATTATGTCAACGCCTCCACCCACACAAGCTTTGTGGATTGCTGCTAACACGGGTTTTCTACATTGTTCAATGGCGTTCACACAACTTTGTAGGTATTTGAGGGTATTTATAAACCGCTCTCGTTTTCTGCTTTCACAACCTTTACTGGCAAAGTCACCCACGTTCATTAGCATTTCCAGATCAATGCCCGCACAAAAATGCTTACCTGCTCCGCTTAATAGGATTACCCGTACATCAGCGTTTCGATTTAAGTCTTCAAAAATGACTTTCATTTCCTCCCAGGCCCGCTTATTTAAAGCATTAGCTTTGTGAGGTCGGCTAAAGATGACATGAGCAATATGATTTTCTATGTTAACTTTAAAAGTTTCGTAAGACATATTTTTGATTTTGTAGGTAGTGGACTCGTTTATATACGTATGCGTTACTTATCTAATGTATTTAGACAAAGCTACATTATTATTTGGGACTTAATTACTTAAATTCTGGAAAAATAATATATTTGGTACTGATGAAAAAATAAGTTGTCATTTAAGCAAATTTTTTGAAAAAGTTTACTCACTTACAACCAATTATGCAAAATATTCACGAAAATCTAAAACCAGCGATCCAGTTTTTTTATGAATTTGAAAAAAAGCAACCCAATAAAGTTATGTTTCGACAACCCGAAGGGAGTGTTTGGAAGACAATGACTTGGGGAGAAGCAGGAGAGCAAGCACGTCGCTTGGTGACTGGAATGCGTAAGATGGGTTTGGAGAAAGGCGATCATATTGGCATTATTTCCAAAAATTGTTACCACTGGATTCTCGCTGATTTGGCGATTATGATGGGGGGCTATATTTCTGTTCCTTTTTATGCGAGTCTGGGTGCTGATCAATTGGCGGAAGTGCTGGAAAAAAGCGATTGCAAAGCCCTATTTGTAGGAAAACTGGAAGAATGGGGACAGAAGAGAAAAGGCATGATAGCAGGGGTACAAATTATTCGATTTCCAGAATATAAAGGCAATGCTAAAATTACGGAAGGCATTGCTTGGGAAGAACTGACGAAGGAAGCACCGATGGAGGGGCGGCCATTACCAAACCTAGAGGATTTATGGACCATTTTGTTTACTTCCGGTACTACAGGCAGCCCCAAAGGAGTGATGCATAGCCACAAGAACGCAGCCTTTTTGATTAATAACGAATTGACCAATAATATTATGAAGGTGCATGAAGGGAATACGCACTTATTTTCCTTTTTGCCTTTGAACCATATTGCAGAAAGAGCGGCGGTGGAGTTAAACCTTATTAGTTGCGGAGGGACGGTTTCGTTTGCAGATACCTTGGCATCTTTTTCAAAGAATTTGCAAGAAACCCAGCCTACCTTTTTCTTTGCCGTACCCAGAATCTGGACAAAATTTCAACTGGGTGTTTTATCAAAAATGCCCCAGAAAAAACTGGATAGGTTATTAGGTATTCCGATCATTTCTGGAATAGTTAAAAAGAAAATTCAAAAAAGTTTGGGATTGTCTCGAGCGAAAGTTTGCTTGACAGGTGCCTCTATTACGCCAGAAAGCCTCAAACAGTGGTATCGAAAATTGGGTATAAACCTTCGAGAAGTCTATGGCATGACAGAAAATGCCGGCGGTTTTACAATAATGCCAGAAGATCAGCATAAACCCGATACGGTCGGAAGACCACTCCCTAATACAGAAGGTAAGATTGATCCGAACACGGGGGAAATATTAATGAAAATGCCCTGGATGATGACCGGCTATTATAAAGAGCCAGATTTGACCCGAAAAACGCTGGTTGATGGCTGGTTACATACTGGAGATAAAGGAAAAATGGATGAAGAAGGTTTTTTTAGTGTAATCGGCCGGGTAAAAGATGCCTTTAAAACTACTAAGGGTAAATTTATTGTGCCGACAACTATCGAAGACCATTTTAGCGACAATGATTATATCGAACAAATTTGTGTGGCAGGACTGGGAATTCCTCAGCCATTAGCCTTGGTTTGCCTTAGCGAAATCGGCAAAAAAGAAGCTCCCCTAAAAGTAACCGAAAATCTGCAATCAGAGCTAAGTCAGATCAATGGCCAATTGCATAATCATGAAAAATTATCTGCAATTGTCATAGTCAAAGAAGCTTGGACAGACCAAAATAAATTGCTGACTCCTACTTTGAAAATTCGTCGAGGAGCTATCAATGAAAAATACGGTAAAAAATTATGGAACTGGCATAAAGCGAAGGAAACAATTATATGGGAAACCTAATTCTTGAAATTTTAGCTAGAAAAGAGGCTATCGCAAATAACCTGTTTTTTTCGATGAGCTTTTTTTTCGGCATGTCTTTTTTTATCCACTAGCCGCTGTTCTCTGGCAGATTTGGGAATGGAGGATTTCTTTCTACCTTTTTGAGGAGTTAAGGCTTTCTGAAGCAAATGAACCAAAATTTTTAAGGCAGCTTTTTTATTCTTTTCAGCAGAACGGGCTTCCTGGTTGGTGACAACCAGAAAGCCGTCCTTAGTGATTCGGTTTTTTAATCGCTTCTTTAGCTGTTCTTTCTGAATTGATGTAAATAACTGGTTTGTATCAATGGGGAAATACAGGCTTGCCTTTGTTGAAACTTTATTTACGTGCTGGCCTCCATTGCCAGAACTGCGACTCATCTTATAGTGTACCTCTTTGCGAAGCTGAATGGGATCAATATGTACGGTTCTTTCTTGCATGTTTTTGGACAACTTTATTGGAAAGTAAGTGGTTATTTGAATATAATAACCTTTATTTACTATTAATAGTTCCCAAATATAATGAATAACCATGATGCATAAGATTTTACTTTTTCTATCTTTTTTATTACTAATAAAGGACTGCAATTCCAAGCAGCTTACCGAACTTGAAGGGCAATTGCAGGAGACAATTGACCAAATTGTGAAAGATGAATCCATTCCAGGCATTTCTGTTGGGATCGTGTTGCCCAATAATGAAGTATTAAAAATTGCAGCTGGTTATTCTGATAAAGAAATGGGTAGGTTATTAACTACTCAAGATTTGATGTTTTCGGGAAGCGTAGGTAAAACTTACCTAGTGCCAATGATTCTACAATTGGTTGAAGCAGGCAAACTAGCATTGGAAGACCAGGTGCAAGAATATTTTAAGGCAGAAGATTGGTTTTCTCAAATACCTAATGCAACTGATATTACCGTAGAGATGCTGCTCAATCATACTTCTGGCATTCCTCGTTATGTTTTTAAACCAGCACTGTGGGAAAAAATAAAAGAGCAACCCAATAAAGCGTGGACGGGAAAAGAACGACTGAGCTACATTTTTAATGACCCGCCCTTGCACAAAGCTGGCCAGGACTGGAAATATTCGGATACCAATTATATTCTTCTAGGGATGATTATTGAAAAAATCAGAGGCAAAACCTATTTTGATTTATTGGAAACAGAAATACTACAGCCTTTAAAATTAAACCATACCAAGCCTTCTCGGCAGCCTTATATTGCGGGTTTGGCAGGAGGCTACACTGCCCATTCTCAAACGTTTTCTTTACCAACTAAAATGACTACCAATCATCGCTATGCTATTAATCCACAAATGGAGTGGACGGGAGGAGGCGTAGCTTCTACTGCTGCTGACCTAGCAAAATGGGCAAAATACCACTATTCGGGAAAATTATTATCCAAAAATCAATTGCGACATATGACTGCTCCAGGACCCCATAAAGCAGAACTGCCCAACGATGCTCAATATGGTTTAGGTACTTTTATTTGGGAGAATGAAGGGATTAAGAGTTATGGACATACTGGCTTTATGTTTGGTTACTTGGCACTTATGGAATATATCCCTGAATACGATATAGCTTTGGCGATTCAGGTGAATACGGACCAATTACCTGAAGGAGAAAGCCTCTATACTTATCGAAGCCGAATTAAAGAAATTTTATTGTCAACGAGAGTGTTAAAATGAACCCTTGTTAATCAGGCACTTAAACTCAAAAATAACAAAGCGGCTAAAGCGGCTCCCATAAAGGGACCGATTACAGGTATCCAACTATACCCCCAATCACTATCTCGCTTTCGAGGAATAGGCAAAATGGCATGCATAATTCTGGGAGATAAATCTCTGGCAGGATTGATCGCATAGCCCGTATTCCCACCCAAACTCAGCCCAATTCCCAATACCACCAAAGCAACAGGAAGCGCATCCAATGCACCTAAAGAAGCAGATTGTGCACCTACCGTAGCACCAGAGATGTAGAAGACTCCCAGCATCAAGACAAAGGTGCCAATAGTTTCTGCGATCAAATTGGAAGTATTACTTCTTATTTCAGGGGCAGTAGAAAAAGCTGCCAATTTTGTATTGCCGTCCAATGTTTCGGCAAAGTGGTCTTTATAGTGCAACCAAACCAGCGTTGCTCCAATCGCGCCACCTAAAAACTGGGCAGCCAAATAGATTGGTACCTGAGGCCAAGCAAAAGTGCCTGCGATGGCAAACCCCAAAGTGATAGCAGGATTTAGATGGGCACCGCTCACCGAAGCAGATATAAATACTCCTGTAAAAACAGCGATTCCCCAACCAAGTGTGATGACAATCCAGCCAGCATTATTGCCTTTGGTTTTATCTAATACAACATTGGCTACTACGCCATTTCCCAATAAAACAAGCACGGCAGTACCAATTACTTCTGCAACAAAAGGAGTCATGATTATTTCGTTTTGTGAAAAAAGGAAGGGAATATAAATTCTTTTTTAATCCCAAAGCATTTTTAGCAGGGAAATTACTATTTTGAAGATTAATTCCTAAATTTTATTAGAAATTTTGCTGAGGAATTCTGCTTTTTACACAAAAATTTAACCTTATTTGATAAATTCAATTATGAAAAAGAACCGACTGTTAAAATTGCCCACGTTGTTTTTTGTTATTTTTATCTTTTCCTGCTCCTCTGCTGCACAGGATCGATTTGCCAAAGTAGAGATCAAAACCGAAAAATTAACCGATCATGTTTACGTGCTTTTTGGAGCAGGGGGAAATATCGGCATTTGCGTTGGAGAAGACGGAGTCATAATGATAGATAACCAATTTGCTCCTTTGAGTAAGAAAATTTCCGCCGCTATCGCTAAAATAACCAAACATCCAGTCAAATATGTCTTGAATACACATTGGCACGGGGATCATTCGGGAGGAAATGAAAATTTTGCAAAGGCAGGTGCGACCATTATTGCTCATAAAAATGTACGCAAACGCATGAGCCAAGGATTGACACACTCTCCTGATAGGGTAACGCCACCTGCCCCTGAAACGGCACTTCCGGTCATTACCTTTTCTGATGATGCAACACTGCATTTTAACGAAGAGGATATTTTCCTTTTTCATGTTCACAATGCCCATACGGACGGAGATGCACAAATATACTTTCCCAGAAGCAATGTCATTCACATGGGCGACACCTATTTTAAGGGCCGATGGCCATATATTGATCTGCAATCGGGTGGTTCTATTGACGGCTATATACAAGCACTCAATCAAGCACTTTTTTTAGCGGATGAAAACACGCAGATCATTCCTGGACATGGCTCTATATCTAACAGAAAGGAGTTAATGACTTATCGGGATTTGCTGCTGAACCTCCGCACAAAAGTAAAAGCTGCACTAATGAAGGGGAAGACTTTGGAAGAAATAAAGGCAGCTAATTTTTTAAAAGATTATCCCGATTACGGTAATGGATTTATCAATGACGATCGCTTTATCCAAATACTGGTTAATGGTTTATCAGGATAGAAGATAATTATTTTTTGCTTTGGAACCAAGTCATTAATGTTTGCAAAATGAATAGAAATTCTATTTAAAATAAAACCCATTGATTCCAACGCCCGCTTTAAATTGCTTCAATTCTTGCCCGTTTTTGTTGTAAATATAAACCGTTCCCCGTTGAGAAAAAGTACCAGAATCTCCGACATAGATTTCTGCTGTTTCTGGATGAATATCCAAGGCATACAAGTCCCTTCCGTTGGCCTCAATCAAAGGCACATTAGGCAAATGAGTTGCAGTTATAGAAAGGGTAAAAATATCTTTTTTTAGAAAGTATAATTGATCTTTAGCTGCATTTATTGCTAGGCGCGGTGCAAAACTGGTATGGAAATCATTGAAAGGAAGAGCTAATTCAACATTTTTGGTGCTGGGATTGATTCTATAAAGTCCGCCAGGTTTTTTTGACTGATTCGACACCATTACATAGTACCCAGAGCCTATTTTCTTTGTCTATTTCAAACGAAATTGGATTAAACCCGACTTCAATGCTGTCTGTAATTTGATGGACTTGGGTATTGATGACAAATAATTGATTGGTTATTTTTTGATTGAAGAATGTGGGATTGGTGACATAAACTTCTGGGCCAAATCTTATCATTTCTTCTGACCAACCTGGAAAATTAATACTTGAAATTTGCTGATAGGTGTTAAGGTCAATAATGGCTATACTTCCAGCATAAATATCTGATAAATAAGCAATTGTATTATCAATGTTTTGAAAATAGCGGGGAGCGACCAAGTGGTTAATGGTAGCAATGGACTTAAAATCTGTCAAATTGACTACCTCCACTTTATTAGAGTTATTCAAAACCAAAAATGCTTTTCCGTCCACTACTTTCATACTTTGCAATACATCTCCGAGCGGTTTTGCATTGGCCATTTCAAATATTTTTTCCTGGACTTCCCCTGTTTCCGTATTATAAAAAGTAAGAGAGGCATTGCCATTATTAAATGCACCTTCGTTAGTAATAAAGACCCCTTTTGAAAAAGAGGCATCTGTAGGTGGATTGAGTATTTGCTCATCTTCTTTGCAGGAAAAGAAGGAGAGAAGAAAGACGAGGGTGTTAGTTTTTAAAAACAACCTAACGTTTATCATGTATGATTATTTTTTTGATGTTGAGCTGGCCTTTTTTTTCAATTTTTAACCAATAAATTCCGGGTAAAAGACCAGCTAAGAGAAGCTGGGTATGCATACTTTCTATTTTTTTTTCTAATAATAATTTTCCATAAAGATCAAAAAGTTGAATATTTTGCCCAGTAGGATATGAAGTATTCATTTTAATATTTAAGGGTTCTTGGATGTTCAGGGGATTGGGAAATACCTTCGCAAATGTTTGTTGTTCGAAATCGTTAATATTTGTTATTGCTTTTTGATGGATAACTCCGATAGCATCTAGGTCAAACCCACCAGAATGAAAGGGGGTAGGAAAGGGATCATTGATTTTATTTCCATGTGCATCATAAGAGGCTATACTATCAGTAAGGCTACCAATGACATCTATGACTTTAATGCAGTTAATATTTTGAATATCTAAGTCGGGAACTTCAGCTAGTTCTTCCAAATCAAAGGGGGTTCCATGTCCAGCGACATACTTTCCCGCCAGGTTATGGATTTTTGTGGGATCAATCAGATCAAAAGTTCCCAATTGCCTGCTGGTGTCTGTTAGAGAAATAGCCGGAAAGCGAACAAAATTGATGCCGTCTGAACTTACTTCAACAAAAGCCAGCTCTAGAAAATAGCCTCCTGTAGTGGCAAAGCCGTTTTCAAAAACCGCAAAATCAAAGCCTTCCCCATTGATAATGGGTGGATCAAAGTGTAGTATGGCATAACCGCTATCGCCGAGACTAACGCTTTGCTTATCTGCTTTGCCAATGGCTGCTTCGGGAATTCCATTTCCTGCAAATTCGGAGGAATCCACTGTAATATGTTGTTTGCCTCTGACTACTTTAACATTTTTTGCCCAATTGATAAAAATAGAAGAATCGTTGGCGATGGCAGTACTTCCGGACAAGCCAGCAGCTGGAGAGAATTGCGCTAGTAAATAGTTTGGAAATAACAAAAATAAAAAGCATCTAAGCATTACACTCGGGCAAAATTATATTAGAACAGATTAGTTTTACTTTTTCAACCGCAAATATAGTTTTAATCGAGCATCTGTCCTTGAAAATTAAGCTGCAAAAGATTCCTGTTGAATTTTAATATCCGCCAAATACTTACTAAATTGCAGAAAGCAAGAAAAACAATTTAGACCCTATGAGAAAAAACGATTCCCTCAAAGTTGTACCGAACCCTACCTGAACAGGTAATTTATTTACAGTCCTTGGCGTTTATATACAAGTTGGTTTTTAGCTGACCTTGTTATTATCAAAGCAGATTTTATCATTCCAAATAAAAAAGAAAAACCATGCAAAAAGCCGCTTTCATTTCTATTTTATTGCCCCTCCTTGCTTGTTCTTTGGCTTTTCAGGCTTGTAAAAAGGATAAGCCCCAAGTTTCTAGACTTTCTGATGTTAGCTCCTACGTGTATGCTTATACTTCCGGAGTAATTTCCAAAACATCCCCTATTAGAACAAGGTTCACCAAAGAAGTAGTTAGGGAGGAAGAGGTCGGCAAAGAAGTCCAGACAGATGTATTTAGCATCCGTCCGAATGTAAAAGGGACAGCGGTGTGGGAAGACACCCGTACTCTGCTTTTTGAACCGGAAACAACCTTCCAGTCAGGTACTGACTATACTGCCAGCATTGCGCTTCGGCTTTTATTTGAAAAGGTGCCTTCCAATGCTTCTACCTTTAATATGGCTTTTAGGACTAAGGAAATGCGCTATGCTGTGCATTTAGAGGGACTTCGCTCTGAGAACGACAATGATTTGAAAAATCAGGAATTGCACGGGTTAGTTTATACTTCGGATCAGGCTGGAAGCGATTTGGTAGAAAAGAGTATGGTCGCCCAACAAGACGGAGAAAGTTTAAATGTGGATTGGCTGCATCTGGACGGAAATAAGCGACACGAGTTTATTGTCAGCGGCATTAGCCGAGGAGCCAATGCTTCTGAAGTCCAGTTGGATTGGAATGCAGACCCTCTGGGAATTGAAGATAAAGGAAGCGAAAAAATTAGTGTGCCCGCGCTAGGTGAGTTTAAGATTACCAATGCAGAAATGATACAAAGTGGAGATGCTCATATTGTACTGAATTTTTCTGATCCTTTGCTAAAAAGCCAGGAATTAGATGGTCTAGTAAGTATTTCTGACTATTCCGGGAATTTAAGATTTCTTATAGACGGCAATTTATTGCGAATTTATCCGGCAAGTAGAATTAATGGAAACCGAAGGGTTAGAGTGCGACCAGGTATAAAAAATATTAATGGAGTAAAAATGGCAGAACCAAGCGTATGGAATATTCAAATTATAGATGTTCAACCACAGATTCGACTAGCAGGTAAGGGGATTATTATGCCCAATTCAGAGGGACTAATTTTCCCATTTGAAGCGGTTAGCCTAAACGCAATAGATGTGGAAGTATTTAAAATTTATGATAATAACATTTTGCAATTTTTGCAAACCAACGAAATTGACGGTGCCTATGACATGGAAAGAGTGGGGCGGATTATCTTACAGGAAAAGGTAAATTTAAAAGATTTAAATTCGACCGCTAATGCCTTTCAGTGGACAAGGTATGCACTGGATTTGAGCAAAATGATTCACGAAGACCCTTATGCTATTTATCAAATCAGATTGGGTTTTCGACCCGCTTATTCTCTGTATAATTGTGGGGCTGCGGGAGCGTTAAATACAGCAGAGGAGTTAACAGTAATGAAAAGCGTGTATGATAAAGAAGGAGAATTTATAAGTATTTGGGGAGATTATTATGGTATTGAGGGCATTTATGACGATTATCAGTGGGAGCACCGGAACAACCCCTGTTTTCCAGCTTACTTTAATTATGACCGATTCGTTAGAAGGAATGTATTGGCTTCTGATTTGGGGATCATCGCCAAGCGAGGAAAAGGGGGCAATGTCATGGTGGCGGTTTCTGACATTAATACAACTTATCCGATACCGGAAGTCCAGCTAGAATTTTACGATTACCAGCAGCAATTAATGGCGACGGCTGCAACGGACGGAGAAGGCTTGGCTAGCATTAATTTAAATGGAAACCCCTTTGCAGTTATTGCCTCTAAAGGAGGGCAGAAAGGCTATTTGCGGTTAATGGACCAAAATACTTTGTCTTTGAGTCGTTTTGATGTAACGGGAGTGGTATCCCAGAAAGGTATAAAGGGGTTTTTGTATGCAGAGAGAGGTGTTTGGCGGCCAGGCGACTCGATCTATTTAAATTTTGTACTGGAAGATAAAGCAGGCAAATTACCTGCTGGACACCCTGTTAATTTTGAATTAATAGATTCTAAAGGACAGGTACAAAAGAAATGGACGACTTCTGAAAATGTAAATAATGTTTACCCACTGGCAATGGCTACTGCCGCGACGGCTCCTACTGGCAATTGGACTGCAAAAGTACAAGTAGGCGGGGCGACTTTTACCAAAAATTTAAGAATAGAAACGGTCAAACCCAATCGCTTGAAAATTGATCTGGATTTCGGTAAGGAAAAACTAGCAGCAAGGGATAGTGATTTAACAGGCGATTTGCAAGTAAATTGGTTGCATGGCGCACCTGCCCGAAATGTGGCTGCAAAGATTGAAGTGCAGGTCAAAGCTACCAATACCACTTTTGACAAGTACAAAGAATATGAATTTGATGACCCTGCCAGAGAATATCAGCCCCAACCTGTTACTATTTTTGACCAAAAGGTAAACGATGACGGACATGCTAGCGTTTTGTTAAATTTAGATGCCAAAAATGCTGCACCGGGTAAGTTGCAAGCCCATTTTCGCACGCGGGCTTTTGAAAAAGGAGGAGATTTTAGCACAGATAATTATATCATGCCTTATAGCCCTTATGATACTTACGCTGGAGTTTTTATCAAAAAAAATAAATATGGAGAAAAGCGGCTGGATATTAGCAAAGAAGGAAAAATTGAATTGATTGTCGTAGATGAGGAGGGCAATCCACAAGCAGGTAGAAACCTGAAAGTTGGCTTATATCGAGTAGATTGGCGTTGGTGGTGGGATAGAGGCAGGGATAATATTACCAAATACAATTCCGCTACGCACTTTGGCTCCATTAAAAGTGGTACTTTAAGGACGAATGGAAAAGGCGAAACGGACTGGAGTATAAAAGTAGATGATTGGGGACGATACTTGGTTCGAGTCTGTGATGCACAAAGTGGACACTGTGCTGGCGATATTTTTTATGCAGGCTACCCCTGGTACGACGAAGAAAATGGCGGGCAAAATAGAGATGCGGCAGCGATGCTGGCTTTTTCTGCTGATAAGGATAAGTATGAAGTGGGAGATAAGGTAGAATTGAGTATTCCCTCTAGTGATAATGGGCGTGCCTTGATTTCCATTGAAAATGGTTCTAGTATTATTGAGTCTTATTGGACGAATACTGCTAATGGGGAAACCAAATTTAGTTTTTATGCAACGGAGGCAATGGCTCCGACAGTCTATGCCAATGTATCTTTGATCCAACCACATGCACAATCTAAAAATGATTTACCCATTCGGTTATATGGGGTGATTCCGATTAATGTGGAGGATTCCAAAACCCGGCTGAATCCTGAATTAGAAATGCCAAAAGTACTTGAACCGGACGAACTGGTCGAGCTAAAAATATCGGAAACAAAAGGAAATCCTATGGCTTATACAATTGCTATGGTAGATGAAGGCTTACTGGATTTGACTCGCTTTAAGACACCTAATCCCTGGAATGCATTTTATGCCCGCGAAGCACTGGGAGTAAAAACCTGGGATGTCTATGATTATGTGCTGGGAGCTTATGGGGGCGAATTGGAGAGGGTGTTAGCAATCGGAGGAGCTGCTGAATTACGGAACGCAAAGGCAGAAAATTCAGCCAATCGCTTTAAGGCAGTTGTCAAACATTTGGGACCATTTTACCTCGAAAGAGGAAGCACTGCTGAGCATCAGATCAAAGTGCCCAATTATGTTGGTTCGGTGCGGACAATGGTCGTTGCTTCCAATAAGGGGTCCTATGGTAGTGCAGAAAGTACAACCCCTGTGAGAAAACCTTTGATGGTGTTGGCAACCTTACCTAGGGTACTGGGACCCACCGAGCGATTGACTTTGCCAATAACGGTTTTTGCTATGGAAAGTGGAATCAAAAATGCAAAAGTGACAGTAGAGGAGCATAGTGGCTTGATTAATTTTATTGGCGAAACTACACAACAGGTTTCTTTCGCCAAACCTGGAGAAACTTTGACGAATTTTGAGCTGGAGGTAGGAGAGAGAGTAGGGGTGGCAAAATTTAAAATTACTGCAACTGGCGCGGGAGAAACGGCGACTCAGGACATCGAAATACAGGTTAGAAATCCCAATCCTTTTGTCAGCGATATTCAAGAAAAGGTATTGCAGCCTGGAGAAAGTTGGAATACGGCTTTTGAGGCAATTGGTGTTCCAGGTACCAATAAAGGCATTCTGGAAGTATCCAATATTCCACCCATTGACCTGGGCAAACGCCTGAACTTTTTGATTCAATATCCACATGGCTGCATTGAGCAAACGATTTCCTCCGGTTTCCCACAATTATATGTTTCCAAATTAATGGAAGTCGAAGAAGCGCAAAAACGTAGAATAGATAATAATATTACTGCGACCATTGAACGATTAAAACTATTCCAGACTTCTAATGGCGGATTTGGTTATTGGCCAGGTGATAACTATGCTAGCACTTGGGGAACTAATTATGCTGGACATTTTATGTTAGAGACTAGTGCGCTTGGCTACTCTTTGCCTGCTGGTATGTTGAATCGCTGGAAAAGTTATCAAAAACGGCAGGCTAATAACTGGAATTATGGCGATAATCATTACGATAATGAGTTGACCCAAGCCTATCGGCTTTATACGCTTGCTTTGGCTAATTCACCCGAACTAGGATCGATGAACCGATTGCGAGAAGATGATAGGATATCAGATGCAGCAAAATGGCGATTGGCGGCTGCTTATGCCCAGATTGGGCGTAACGAAGTGGCAAAAGAATTAGCTAATTCGCTCAACACAACGGTTAAGGATTATACGGAATTGGCTTACACCTATGGTTCTGGTTTGAGGGATGAGGCAATGATTTTGGAAGCATTAGTACAAATGAAAGACCTGGATAAAGCTGGAAATCTGGCTAAGCGAATTTCAACGCAGTTGAGTTCTGGCCGTTGGTATGGCACTCAAACAGTTGCCTATTCCCTCTTAGCAATTGGTAAATTTGTAGGAAATACTGTTGTAGGAGATCGGTATAATTTTGCTTATCAATTAGGAAATAACCAATTGGTTAATGCCGGCGCAAATACGCCGATAATGAACATCGAAATACCGGTGGACGGCAATAATAATAAAGCTCTTTCTTTAAAAAATAATAGCCAGGGCGTTTTGTATGTTAAATTATTGCTAAATGGGCAACCCTTAATCGGCGACCAAACTGCCAAATCTGAAAACCTGAAAATCACGGTGGAATACCTAGATATCAATGGCAATATAATTGATCCCAGCCGACTTGAACAAGGTGCAGACTTTGTCGCACAGGTAGCGATCACCAATCCGGGTAATCGAGGTATCCGCTATGATGAAATGGCTTTAACCCAAGTTTTCCCTTCCGGCTGGGAAGTTTTAAATACTCGAATGAGCAACATAGAACGATTTTCCGGCTCTGCTACGCCAGATTACCAGGATATTCGGGATGATCGAGTTTATACCTATTTTGATATAAACCGGAAATCCACCCAAATTTATACCATTCAGCTCAATGCAGCCTATGAAGGACGTTATTATTTACCAACGGTTAGCTGTGAAGCAATGTATGATAACACTATTCATGCGAGACAACCTGGACAATGGGTAGAGGTGATATCGGGGAAGAGTTTGTAAAGGAAGATTTATTGTGCCGTGGACTTTAGTCTGTAATTTAATACAGGCTAAAATCCATGGTTAACTACTCGGATTTTACTTTCATCCCGAATGACAGATTTTACCATGTTCAATGTGGAAAGTTCGCCGCCCGACATAATTCGAATTTGCCAACCTTCTTTTAATTGCATTTGTTTAAAAATGCTAGAAGCGGTATAGCCTTTATGGAATAATCGAGCTACTTGGCCATAAAAATTTTCTAAAAATTGAAGCTTTCTTCTCAGTTTTGTTTTTCCTTCTTTAAATTGAGGATTATGACTGCACAGTAGGGCCTCAAATTTCAGCTTTAATACCTTTTTTATAGACTCGATTTGTTGCTTCATACTTTCTGTACGCATGAAATATCTAATGTACTCATTGACCCATAAATCTGCAGAAAACAACCAACCTTGATTAGCTTCATACAAGCACACCATATCAACGGCATGGCCGGGAATTGGTATGACTTGAAAATCATAATTTTGAGTATTTATTTGATTATCAATAACTTGTATGTCGAAATTTGCCCTAGTTTTTCCCCAGGTTAGCCATTGAGCAAAACTGATAGAAGGAGGATTTTTCATTATTTTTGAACAAAGGAAAGAGGCGTAAGTTGGACATTTAAAATATGATTGAAGGGTTTTTAAATTGCCAGTATGATCTTCGTGGTGATGGGTAATAAAAATTTGCTCAACGGGTAAAGAGTTTAGCGTGTTGAAAACCTCTTTTTGCATATTGCTATGCCCCGTGTCTATTAGCAGACCGTCAATAAAATAGATATGGGAAAACATACTGGGCTTGCCAAAGGGCCACGATCCGAACTTGAAACCTTGTATTTCTTGGTGCTGGAAAGAATCTTTGATCTTCATTTTTGACAAAAAACTTCAAAGATAGAGAAGGTCCTTTAAAACTTAAAAGTGACACCTAAACTGGGTAAAATGGGCAACTGATTTTGTCGTTCGTACTGCACCCGATCGAAAAAGAAGATATTTTCTCGGTTATAAGCATTGGTCACGCTGGCGACGACCTCTAGTTGGGCATATTTGGAAAAGGAAAAATTACGCTTTAGAGAAACATCTAGTCTATGATAATAAGGTAAGCGCCCTCCATTCCGAACATCGTCGTAGATAATTCCCAAATCGGGATTTCCAGTTAATACATCTGTGTTGATTCCTTCCTCAAATGTAAAAAAAGTATAGAAGCCCTGTGTGAGCGTAAATGGAAAGCCCGACCCCATATTCCATCGAGCACTCGTTTCCCAAGCCTGATTTTCTCCGAATTGATAGGTCCCCAACAAATTAATCGTGTGCCTTCTGTCAAAAATGGTTGGATACACTTGTTCTCCGTCATTTCGATTGACCTTGCCCCAGGAGTAGGTCGCCCATAAATATAGGTTAGATGTTTCGTATTTAGCAGAAAAATCAATACCATAGGCCTCACCGGTTTCAACTGCATAATCGGATTCTTGCGGGCTTAATTTATTGCGATTGAGGTTGATAAGTTGATTGAAATCTTTAAAATAAGGCTCTATATTTAATTCTAGACTTTTGCCCAGATCAATTTCCAAACCTGCTATAGCATGGGCAGCTTTTTGAATTCTATTGCCAGTTCTTTCATTAGTGCCAGGCTTAAAAATACCTTCGTCCGGGCCACTTAAAAAACCGACGAATAGATTGACCACATCTCTTTCGTTTACAGTGCTTATTAGATTTTGAGAATATAATCCACCGGCCAATTTAAAGCGCAACTGATCATTGACATTATATTTTAGGCCTAGTCGAGGCTCGATAGAAAAAGTGTTCAGCGAAGCATAAAATTGCGCTCTAAGCCCTGGCTCTATTATTAAGTTTCCGACCTGTTTTTTATATTTTACAAAGCCTGCCAGTTCGGTTGTATTTTCAAATTGCTCAATGCTTAAATCTAAAAAATTAATAAATTCAAATTCTGTGCGAAAGCCATTGACCTCAAAGCCATAATTCGCTTCACTATTATTACCAAAAAAGGTAAAGTTCAGACCTGCGTTGAAACTTGTAATACCACTCTTTCTCGGTTTTCCGTCTGACTCCTCCAACCCAATATCGTAATCCGAAAAAGAAAAGTTTCCACCAATGATAGCTGAAGAATTGTTTGGAATTAGGCTAAAAGAAAGCCCCGCTCCACTCGTATTCCAGCTTAAATCAGCCAATTGGTCATAATTGACCTTGTCTTTAAAATTAAAACCAAACAGATTGATTTTGCTACCATTAGCAGCTATAAAGGACAATTTTCCGTATAGGTCTGTAAAATTAAAGGGTAATCCTATGCTATCGTTTTCTGTGGCATAAGGGTATAGACTGGGCGAAGTTTGGTCAATATAAGAATGCTTGCCAGTAATTAAAAAGGAAAGACTACTGCCTTTTGTTTCTTCTAGTTTTATTAAAGGACCTTCAACCAAAACCCTGCCTTGAAAGGGATTTGCCGCTATTGAACCACCGAATCGTTTTTTGCTGCCTTCTCTGGTTTTTATATCTACAACGGCTGAAATTCGACCGCCATAATCAGCATTGAATCCACCGGTCAAAACATCTATAGAGCGGATCGTTTCTGTTTCAAAAACGGAGAAAAAGCCTAGTGAGTGAAAGGGGTTATAAATTGTCATTCCGTCTAACAAAATTTTGTTTTGCACGGGTGAGCCTCCTCGAATATAAAGTTGCCCCCCTTGATCTCCAGTAAAAACAATGCCTGGCAAGACAGGCAAGTACTGGGCAATGTCTGCTTGGCCACCAATAGATGGCAGCGCAGTGATTTGTTGAGGGGTAACGGTTATAGTAGAAACTTGAACTTCCGAACGTGCCTTTTCCTTCTTGGCAGAAATGTTTACGGTGCTCAACTCGACGCTACTAGCTTGAATAGTAATTCTTTGATAGGTTATCTGATTGGACTGGATAGTAATGGAAATTGCCAAGCTATCGTAGCCAATATAAGTAGCCACCAATTGATAATTCCCTTCAGGTACATTGGTAATTGTAAAGAAACCGTCGAAATCGGTTGTAGCACCAATATTGATTCCTCTTAGTTGGAGATTACAATAAATGACGGGTTCCCCTGTTTCCTGATCGAATACATTTCCTCGTAAGGTGCCTGTTTGGGCAAATGAGTTAGTAGCAAGTAGGGTCAAAAATAAGGCGAAAAGATTCCTGGGCATTAAAAAATGGGTGATGATAAATTAAAAAACAAAAGTCGCTAATTTATTAACTAAAAGGGAATATATTCTTTGATAATGTCGCGGATTAGTGAAGAATCCTCCACTATCTAATATTTCATGGTGGAAGAAAAAATGATTTGTCTGTAAAATTTGGGAAATAGAGGACAAAGGTCTATTTTCAATTTTACTGAAGAAGAAGCATTATTCTACTTTGGCACTTTAGAAATAGTGATTGTTTTAAGTGTAATTAGCTCCTAGTTTTGGTGGCGGCTGCCTGTTAAAAACTACGGAGCGGTTGTTTTTAACTAGAATTTTTGGTTCTTTTTTTTCAATGAAAAAAGAACAACATCTAGTTTTGTTTAAAGTGCCAAAGTAGAAATTAAGAGCAAGATTATTTTTTCAAAATCTCATTTTACTCGAATGAATGCTCTACTTTTTCCAAATTGTTTGTAACTCCTATCTTCGCCCCAATGAAAAAAGGCAAAATTATATTGCAATCTGAACGTTTCGCGCTGACCATTGACCGACTCTGCCATCAGTTAATTGAGGTATATGATGATTTTGCAGATACTTGCTTGGTAGGTATCCAGGAAGGGGGTGTAATGATGGGCAATCGCATTCAGCAACGCCTCCAGAAAATCTTGGGGACGAAAACGATTGAATATGGCAAACTGGATATTACTTTTTACCGAGATGATTTTCGAACTCGCCTTAAACCACTCAAAGCCAGCGCAACAGAAATGAACTTTCTTATAGAGGATAAAAAAGTGATTTTATTGGATGATGTATTATATACTGGTCGGACTGTACAAGCAGCTATGACTGCTTTGCAGCACTACGGACGACCGCAAAATGTGGAACTAATGACGATGGTGGATCGGCGTTTTAATCGCCATTTGCCGATTCAGTCAGATTATGTAGGCTTGACGGTTGATGCATTAGACGAAGCTTATGTACAAGTGGAATGGGCAGAGATTGATGGGCGAGATAGCATTATTTTGTTTAAGCGAAAGTAAGAATAAGATATAACATGAATCAAAAAATTTTCGTGACTGGCGGCACAGGCTTTGTCGGCTCTTACTTGCTTAGGTATTTGGTAAAAAAAGGATATACTAATATAAGAGCAATGCGCCGCAGCACCAGTTCTATGGACTTGGTGGCAAAAGTAAAGGATCAAATTGAATGGGTAGAGGGAGATATCTTAGACGTCTTGTTTTTGGAAAAAGCCTTGGCAGGAGTGGAGCAGGTTTACCACGCTGCAGCATTGATTTCTTTTGACCCTAGAGAGGCACACAAAATGCTGGAAGTCAATCAAGTAGGAACAGCTAATGTTGTCAATGCTGCGTTGGAAGAGGGAGTACAAAAGCTGGTACATATTAGCTCTATAGCCGCTTTGGGGAAGGCTCAAGACGGTAAGCAGATCAGCGAAACCACAAAATGGAAAGACAGAAAGGTGGCTTCTAATTATGCGAAAAGTAAATATGCTGCAGAAATGGAAATTTGGAGGGGAGTGGCAGAGGGACTTCGAGCAGTAGTAGTCAATCCTTCGGTCATTTTGGGAAGTGGTTTTTGGAACCAGGGAACTTGCGAGATGTTTCGATTATATGCAAAAGGGTTTCCGTTTTATACTTCGGGCTGTATTGGCTTTGTAGATGTTCGAGATGTAGCCAAGCTTTCTATTGCTGCAATGGAAAGCACAGTTATTGGAGAACGATTTTTACTGAGTGGAGAAAATTTATCCTACCAAACGGTTTTTAACCAAATCGCTAAAGCCGCAAATGTAAAGCCACCTGCTTTTAAAATGAATAAATTTTTAGCTGCCATTGGCTGGCGATTGGAATGGCTAAAGTCTAAAATAATAGGAAATAGTCCAGTAATCACTAAAGAAACCGTAGGGCATGCCTCTGAAAGATCTTATTATAATAATCAAAAATCCTTAAAAACCTTTGACTTTCAATATACACCAATCTTTCAAACCATAGAAGAAACAGTTAGCCAACTTCAAGAAGCACGGCGAAATGGTTTAGGAGCTAGAGTGCTGCCATTGAATTAAATAGGTCTGGAGTGTCTTTACCGCTTTCGCCTTTTCTTTCCTGCTTCTTTTTCTGCTTGTAGTCGTTGTTGTTCTTTCATAGCGGCTTCCAGTCGTTGGCCAAATCCCCCTTTCTTTTTGGGCTTTTTCTGATAAGCGACCAATTCTGCTTCAATTTTATTTTTATCAATTAAAAAGTTTTTGGTTGCTACCATTTGAGAAACATTTAGGATATTGCTGAAAAATAGATAAGTGGTCAAACCAGCCGCATAATTATTAAAGAAAAACAAAAACATAATGGGCATAAAATATTGCATATACATCATCATCTTTTGCTGTTGGCCACCACCCATTGCAGACATATCCATTTGCTTGGAATTATAAACGGTATAAAGCACAGTTGTGCCTGCCCAAAGCAAGGTAAATAAGCTGATATGCGCTCCATAGAAAGGCACTTCAAAAGGCAGCCAGGCAAAAACGTCAAAAGAAGACAAGTCATGTGCCCAAAGGAAAGGGGCTTGTCTAAACTCAATAGCCGCAGGAAAAAACCGATACAGCGCAATCCAGAAAGGCATCTGAATGGCAACTGGCAAGCAACCTCCCAGGGGATTCACGCCGTATTCCCGATACAACTTCATCGTTTCCATTTGTTGTGCTTGCTGATCATCCTTGAATTTTTCCCTCATTTTAGTGATTCGAGGCTTCAAAGCAGCCATTTTTTGCTGCGAATAGACCATTTTATAGGTAAGCGGATACAAAGCCATTTTAATAATTAAAGTCATAATCAAAATGACAATGCCTTTACTGCCGATAAAGCCAGATAAGAAATTAAACAAGGGGCGAAACATCCAGCGATTAAGCGTACCAAAAAAACTTGTGCCGAAAGGAATGACATCTTCTAAGCTATTATCATAAGCTTGCATACGAGTAAATTCATTTGGGCCAATATACATCGCCATATCAAAACCGCCCGTACTCATGGGGACCTGAATCTGGCTACTTAGCTTTTTTAAGTCGGCACTGGTTTCCTCCAACATTTCTGTTGACAAAACTGCTTTTTGAAAGCTACCTCCTTTAGCAATTAGGGAACTATTAAAAAATTGATTAGAGTGAGAAACCCATTTGATGCGCGCTTCCGGCGTTTCGGTATCATCGCCGGTGCAGGTACAATAATCTGTATCGTCTTCGACCGTGTGGTAATAAGCACTGGAATAATTGCGCTCGTATTGGATATTTTGTTCGATTTTATCCAGATAATTGACCCAATTTAATTGTACAACTTCAGCATTTATCAAGCCTTCTAACCCTACCAATTTTACCTCATAGTCAAGGTGGTAATTATTTTCTGCCAGTTTATATTTTTGTTCAAAATAACGCCCGTTGCCCGCACTGGCTCTAAAAATAATTTCATTTCCATTCAAAATAGGTGTAAAGTACAAGTCGCTTGTTTTTACTCCTCCAGCAGGTAAGTTGGCAATAGGTAGAAAATACTCAAATTTATTTTTATCATCTTCCAAAAGCTTTAAAACTGTTTTATGTTCCACTTTTTGAGAATCCAACCTAGATTTGAAGTATTTTTTTAGGGTTACTTCTTTTATCCGCCCTCCTTTATTGGTAAAAACAATGGTCATTAGTTCATTCTCAAGGGTCTTTATCGTTTCTGTTCCCTTCGCAGAAGATGCAAAAGCACCATGTGTAGCTACTAATCTTAGATCTTTTATGGAATCTGGCAAGCTCTCGATTTCCGATTGAACGGATTGTGTCTGGTCTGTTTCTGCCACTTCTTCTGGTAACGGATTTTCCATAGCCGCTCTAATAGAGTCTTGAGCACGTTGGTGCGCTGCCAGCTCTGCCTCTGTAGGCATATTAATTCTAGCCCAAAAGAATAAAATTCCGAAAATCAGCACAATACCTATGACCTGACTTATGTTAGAATTATCCATTGAATGTCGTAGTTTCGTCGTTAATTAAGTATTTGGAGATAAAAGTAGGGGGTATCGTTTGTTTTTTCCCTGTTTCCAATCCTTTTAAAAAATTCAGGCAAAGGTAATACTTTGTTCTTTTTAAAAACACTTCCTTTGGATTTTTGTCAAAATAAGATAGACGAAAGCGGAAGTCAAAGCTATTAAAGTCATTCTATTTATGAAAGCGATTCGCACCAGTTGGATGATAAACAGAGGGGTAGTTTTTATTATTTTAGGTTTTTGGGCTGCTTGCAGTGGCAGCCCTAACTCAGATGCCAATACTCCTTTTGCCAATTGTCAATTTGGCGCACCGGAAGCGATTTTTTCCAAAGATATACCCAGAGTAAAAACACATCAATTTCAGCTCCACACCCAATTTGCAGAAGAAAAAATAGTTTTTGAAGGGGACATTTTATTAGAATTAATTCAGTCGGGTTGCGAAAAACCTCGACAGGAATTTCAATTTCGCTTGCCCGTCAATACCAAGCCTTATACGGACGTCGATTGGATTAATTTGTCGCTGGATATGTTTGCTTTTATGGGTAATCTATCGCCTGCCTTGAATCCCTTTTTAGTTTGGTTGGGAGCTTTAAAAGAAAAAAAGGAACGCATAAAATTGGGTTTGCCTATTGAGTTGGAGCAGGGTTTTTTTGTAAAAATTGATAAGGTAGCCAGTGAAAATGAAGGCATATTGACCATTTTATTGTATCAGGAATAGGCAGGTTTTCTTTTCTAATTCCTCGCATACCTGCAATAGCCATCGCTTGTCTGTAAGCAAGGGTGTATTTTTGATTTTTTCTTTTACAGTTGCTGGTTTTTGTCTTTTGGAGCGCAATAATTGATTGAGCAGAGAAGTAAAATTGAGATAGGTTGTTCGTACACGATTAGAAATCTTTTTGTTGCGTTTTAAATAAATAGAAAAAGAGGCCAGTAATGAAAAAAGTGCTTCCGTTTCCTCTGTTTCATAATAAATTTTTATAAGCATCGCTTTGGCTCCAAGTGTGTAAAAAATATCCGAAAACTTGACCATCAATAGATGGTACTGTGCATGCCGGTAATCTTTTTTGCGATAATTTAGGTCTGCTAAGTTATAATGCAGCGCATCTTCCTGAAAAACGGCTTCCAGTTTTTTGTGATATTGCTGGATAAAGCCTTCTGTCCAATCAAATTTTTCCAGATTAAATCCCAGTTTAACCACATTTTTAAAAATCCAAGGAGATAGAAAACCATCATTTAGTAAAAACTGTTTTTCAATGCCTTCTAAATATAAATCGAGGCTTTGTTGAGAATAATATTTGCCTTTATCGCCCTTGAGTTGTCGAAGGCAATAATTGATAGCATATAAATAGATGTGTTGTTTTTCGATAAAAGGGATTTTACTAGAATATTTCTGAATTAATTTTTTTAACTGTTCGAGATTTTCAGAAGCATCGGCTTTAGTTAAGGTAGCATATATTTGAAAATAGATTTCGATTAATGGAGCCTGTCTATTCCCTTCTTTTGATAAAAACTCAACTAATTCTTTAGTAAAAGAAAAATGATAATTAGTGCTGAATTCTTTTTGTCGATTCGCCATTTCACAGCTATATTTTAACTTTTTATAAAAGTAAAACTGGTCCAAATTATCATAAGCTAATTGCAAATGCTTATCATCCTGTCTTAGGTTTTGATTATTGAAGTGTTGATTGGCAATATCCGCTAATTGGTAGGCATAATAGTAATAATCACTTGACGTATCTCGCCATTTTTCCAACGCAGAGGAGGCCTTTGTTAAGTGATTTCGGTAATGCTTTTCCAATTTTTTTTCCGTCAATACCTCTAGTGTCTTATTGCTCATTAAGGGCACTTCTTTTTCTATTTTTAGTTGTCCCAGAAACTGTTCTACTTGTTTGAGCATATAATTCATTAGGTAGCTCATTTGCCTCTCGTCATAAAGCTGTTTGGGATAAACAACTTTAAAAATAGTAGGCTTATCCAGTTTTTTCTCTACAAAATCAGGAGCAATTTTTTTTAAATAGGCATAAAGGCTAATCAAATCCGCTCTCTTATTAAAAAAAGGAGAAGACAGAAACTCGCCCAATCGCCTCCATTCCTGCTTGCCTAAAATGGTCAGTATCTCTATTAACTTACTGTCTTTCATAGAAATAGGTTTAAATTAGAAATAATGTAAGATGAACTGTCAGCCCGTTCTGCCTTAGTTAATTAAAACGGATTCTTGTAGTTCTATCTTTTTTTGGGGTAAGCATCAATTTTTATAGAAGGCACGTGTGAAAGCAACCATTTTAGTTCGATAATTAAAATGATTAATTAATTGGTTATCAAATGCTTATATGTAAAATAGTGTATTTTGGGGTTAAATTTTCTCGAAAAATACAAAAAAATGTAATTGTAAGACAGCTATCGAATAAATAATTTTGTAGTGGGAATAATTGGAAAAGGAATCCGTACTTTTGGCAGATTTAAAAGTCCAAAACTATTCTTACATGAAGATTTTAAGCACTTTAATTGCAAGTATTTTTCTTTTTTCCCAAACGTTCTTTGCACAGGTTTGGCCAGGCGACGTCAATAATAATGGAGTCGTTACAGAGGTAGATATTCTATATTTAGGCTACGCTTATGGTGCGACAGGGCCGGCTAGAGCTACTGTAGATAGCACTTGGGCAGCGCAGGAAATTTCCGACTTGTGGGTAGGTAGTTTTCCAGATGGGTTAAACTTTGCCTATGCGGATTGTAATGGAGACGGCTTAGTGGATGAAGCGGATATTACTGTGATTGAACAGAACCGTAAGCAGACTCATGATGATGTGCCTTTTGTGCCAGACGAAATCTTAGAAGCGATCCCTGGAGCAGACCCCAAGTTTGCCTTTGCTTCTCCGACTTTTTCCATTTCTCAAACTGGCCAGGGTGAAGGCAATCTGGATATGGTTATCAGCTTAGGTGATAATATTTCAGTAGAAAATCTGACAGGTATTGCTTTTACAATTGAAGCAGATCCGGCGATTATTTCTCCCAATCGCACCAGCTTTAAATTCAGCAATGACTCCTGGATTAATGCAGATGAAAATGCAATTGTTCGAACTTTTAAAGATAAAGACGGCAATGACTTCAATGGTAAGCACATCGTTGCTTATACTCGAAAAGACCAACAACCCATTAGTGGAAGCGGTGAAATCGGCGAACTTTCTTTTGTCATTATTACAGATGCGATAGATTTATTGGTGACCGATACGCTTCGTATCGCGATTGATAGCATCACCGTCACCGACGATAATTTTGAATTGACTCCTATTGAACCGGCAGATATAAAACTAAACATCAAAGACTCTATGTTAATCACGAAAACATACGAACAGGCACTAGACAAAATTATACTCATGCCCAATCCCAATCATGGAAAAATGCTCATTCGCTCCGTTGAAATAGATATAGATAAAGCGGAGATCATTAATATTTTGGGGCAAAAAGTATGGGTGCAAAAATTCACTCCCAGCCGATATCAGCGACTGGATTTTCAGCACTTGCCAGCAGGTACTTATTGGCTGCATCTCTACACAGCAAAAGGAATAAAAAGTGAACTGATTTACAAATTGCATAATATGCCTTAGTGATTGAGCGATAGCAATTTAAAAACTAATCGCTAAGCCAAAACCGATTTATTTAAAAACAAATAAACCAATCTCATGTCAATTAATAACCTATCAAAAACTACGAGAACTGAAGAGTGGGAAGCTAATTACTTATTGGTCTCCAATCTAGTCCATTTTCTTATTTTGTTGGCAATTGTTTTCTTTTTTAGCTCTTGCGACCAGGGAATTATGCAGGAATTGGAACAAAACCAACCTTCTAAAACACTATTTAAGGTAAGCCTAACAGATAATCCAACCGAATTGGAGGAAGTAAACATTGACTTGCAGGGGGTTATTATCTATGGAAAAAAGAGAAACACAGAACAGGACTCTATTGAATTAGGAACAAAAGCGGGTATTTATAATCTGCTGGACTTTCAAGATGGTTTGGACACCCTTATTGCTAGTGCAGAGGTGGATTTTGAGACCATTAAGGAAGTGCGACTGGTTTTGGGAGATAACAATACTGTTAAGGCAGGCGGCGAAGTTTTTGATTTAAAGATTCCAGGCAATGCCAAAAATGGCTTACGCATTAAATTGTGTATCCCTTTAGAGAACTTTGAAGAATTCATTTTAGAACTGGATTTTGATGCCGAAAAATCAGTCAAAAAGACAGGGCAAGGCTATATTATGAAGCCAGTTATCAAGGTCTTGAATCCGGATGTTGAAGTGGAAGAAACGGAAGAAGAAGGAGAGGTAGAAGAAATTGAAGAAGAAGAAGAAGGTGCAGGAGAAGACAATGATGAAGGAGAAATAGAGGAAAATGAAGACGAAAGCGAAGAAGAAAAAGATAGTATTAATTTAGGCGAATCCATTCTATTTTTTATAGAAGAAAATTTTGAGGATTATCGGGTCAAGCGAGCACGTTTGGACACTTTGTGTGTGGGAATCCCAGTCATATTAGTAGATATTCAGGACAGGAATGATAAAATTACTCTTTATTTTGATGAAGACAATAACTACTTACAGCAAGCAAGCAATATTAAGAAAAAGGATATACCAAAGGTCATCCTCGAAACCGTCGATACCCAATTTCCTGATTATAAATTGATGAATAATAACCGACTTATCTTGCTTGCCGACGGAACAGAACAATACGAATTGGTCATTCGACAAGGTAACGAGCAAAAAGTGATCCTAATCAATGTGGAAGGTAGTATTATCTGTGAGTGAGCTAAAGTGACTTGACCCGTACAGAACTTTTGGATAGTAATGGACTTTTATGCAATCTAAATAGCCGATTGCTATATAAGTTGGAGGAGAAAATGATCTGATTTTCTCCTCCTTTTTTTTTTAACGAGAGAATAGCTTGCTTTTTTTCGAAAAAAAGAATAGTAATAAATCTGTAAAAAGTTGATTATCAATATTTTATAAATAAAATAATACACTTTTAAGGCAATTTTTTTCGAAAAATAACAAATAATGTAATTGTTTAAATTAAGCCCAATACCTAGATTTGTATCAAGAAACAGACAAACACTTTACAAACACTTTTTTTAACCAAAACTGATTAGGTATGCAAGCATAACTGCAAAACAAGAAACAAAGAATTCAAACTCTATGAACAAATACAATCCCACGAATCTTAATTATAACCATGTACATATTCTAGTGTTATTTTTTACTTTTCTTTGTTTCTAAATCCCACATTTGCAGTAAGAATAAATGCCCAAGACCGATCAATTTAAGTATCTTCCGATCAGACGAATTCTAAGGTTCGTTTGGTCGGAAGTTTTTTTTTGCTTGCTATTTTTTTCTAAAAAAAATAGCAATTGGCACACCTTTAAAGTTAAAGTTTTTCCTCAACTGGTTTTCCAGATAATTTTTATAGCTTTCCTTTATGTGTTTGGGGTAATTACAGAAAAAAGCAAAGGCAGGGAAGTAAGTCGGCAATTGCGTGATGTATTTTATTTTGATGAACTTACCTCGATGAGAAGGAGGTTCGTAAGCTTTAATTGCTTCGCCCATAATTTCGTTTAAAACGGAAGTTTTTATTTTTTGAGTGCGGTTTTGATAAACTTCCAATCCGGCATCTATAGCTTTAAAAATTCGCTGTTTTTCGAGCGCAGAAATAAAAATAATCGGCACATCCACGAAAGGAGCGATTTTCTTTTTAATTTCGATTTCAAAATCGCGAGCAGTATTGGTTTCCTTTTCTATTAAATCCCATTTATTGATTAATAAGACGATGCCTTTATTGCGTTTTTTAGTCAAGCTAAAGATGCTCATATCCTGGGCTTCCATTCCTGTTTGAGCATCGACTAAAATAAAGCAAATATCGGCTTCTTCTATTGCCCGAATAGCGCGCATAACCGAATAGAATTCCAAATCTTCCTGGACTTTATTTTTTTTTCGGATACCAGCGGTATCAATTAGTATAAACTCTTTTCCAAATTTGGAATATTTAGAATGAATGGGGTCGCGAGTAGTGCCCGCTATTTCAGTGACAATATTTCGTTCCTCTCCCAAAAGAGCATTGGTCAAGGAGGATTTACCTACATTTGGCCGACCAATGATCGCAAATTTTGGAATGCCATCTTGCCCTCCTCCCTTATCTTCCTTTAGCTTTTCTGTTATAGTGTCTAAAAGCTCTCCTGTCCCACTACCCGAAATAGAGGCAATAAAAAAAGTTTCGTCAAATCCTAAACTCCAGAATTCGTTGGCATCCAACATTCGCTGGTGATTATCTACTTTATTGACGGCTAAGATAACAGGTTTGTCTGATCGGCGTAGCAATTGGGCCATTTGTTCGTCCAAATCGGTAATTCCTGTTGTAGCATCTACCATGAATACAATGATAGTGGCCTCGTCCATTGCTATTCTCACTTGCCTTCGGATGGCCACTTCAAATACCTCATCGGAGTTTTTTACAAATCCTCCTGTATCAATAATGGTGAAAGATTTACCATTCCATTCACAAGTACCATACATCCGATCTCTAGTGACCCCACTAATATCATCTACGATCGCTTGTCGTTCTCCAATCATTCGATTATAAAAGGTAGATTTTCCGACATTTGGTCGGCCTATGATAGCTACTACATTTCCCATTGGTTAACTTTATAAGTTTTGAACATTGTATTCTACAGAGCAATCAAAAAATGTAGCGTATCTACTCCGTCCGCATAATCTGCTAAATCGGGCTGTTGTGCCTTTCCAAAGGAAACCGTTTTAAGACCATTCAGTTTTTTTCTGCTCACTACGCATTGAATTTTGGATGCTCGCTTCCTCAAATGCGCTACTAAATTATTGCCTTCTTCATAAAATTCATAGTGTAAGGAAGCAATTCTGGAGGCAATAGCTTCATTTTCAGTTAAAAGGATACAACCATTTGCTTTGTAAGGAATTTTGTTGAGCATATACAAAGCATAGTTATAATCAAAATTATTTTTGTATTTATTGTGTAAAATGACTGCCCGATATTCGTGAAAAGCTTCTAAGAGAGGTTCAAACTGATAATTTTTTGGTACATATAACTTGGAAACATTTCTACAACCCAGCCCAAAATATTCAAAAACATCATTTCCCAATGCGTATAATTGGGCGGTGGTTTCTGCTCCATCTAAGACTGCTACTGCATTTCTATTTTTTCTGATAATATGGGGATATTTGCTAAAGTATTGTTCAAAATAGTGAGCAGAATTATTACTACCAGTAGCGATGATTGCATCAAATCCTTTTAAAAATGGAAGGATTTTGAAGTATTTTTCAACATTGAGATTCCATTCTGTTAGTTTTTTAATCAAATGCGGAACCAGGAATTTGTCTTTGTCAGACAGTTTTATGAGGGATTGATTACCCGTAATAAATACACATAACAAATCGTGGAATCCCACTAAGGGGATATTTCCTGCCATGACGACTCCCACCTTTTTGGGGGATGAATGATTCTTTATTTGGTAGGTATTTGCCCATACTTCTAGTTTTTCTTTTTGTAAAAAGGACTTGGCAATGGTGGTAGCCGCCCGTTCACAGTTGGGCACGGTTAGCCAGGGATTATTGTGTTCGGTTCTGTACATCACCGCTTTTAACAAGTCGTCCCCTGAAAGTAGATAATCTCCTAGTCGAGCTAATAAGTTGATACGTTGCTGTAAGGTCAAACCTGATTTGTTACTTGTTAATTAATCGCTCAAATTACTGATCATTTCTTTTACTTTCTCAAAGCCCAATCGCCGCATCATTGCTTTATTCCTCTGTGGGATTACTTCGGGCTGGTCATAATTTTTTAAAGCATCTGTAATACTTTTTTCTCGCAGCAAATGTAGCATAGGATAGGGCGATCGATTGGTATAATTAGTTACATCGTCAAATGTTGTACCAGCAAATTGGTAATCGGGGTGAAAAGAAGCAATCTGAAGTATTTCTTCCAAACGGAGGGCAAAGATAAGTTGGTTGGCCACATCCAAAAAGTCCAAATAGAAATAAAAATCGGATAAGTGGTGTGGAAGGATGATGAAGCTGGTTTCTATTTCTTTGGGAGAGGTAACCGCTAAAAATAATAGTTCTTGTTCTAAAAGAAGGGCTAAGTCCTCCAAATCTCCCTTCTCAAAAAGTATATACCGGATTTTATTATTGACAAAGGGCTTTTTGGCGAAAGGGCATAGATTGAGCGGGATGACGAAGGAAGCGATCCATTTTTTGCTTTTATGAATGTAAGAGTTCATTTAATTTCTTAATAATTGAATCCCAAAGATCAAAAAGATTAAAGACCTGTTAATTATTATTTCTATCTGAGTTTTAATACATTTGCGCTTTCTTGACCTGAAGGTAAATGGAGCGTCTTAATAAGGAGCTTAGAAAGCGGATTGTATTTTGGGGCAAATTTAAACCATATAAAAATTCCTTATGGAAAATACTTTTTTGAAAACTGTAATCAATTTTACTAAGAATATAAAGACCACAGGTGCTTTTTATAAAACATCTAAAAAGGTCGAGCGAGAAATCTGTTCCAAGATAGATGAAAACAGCAAAATCGTTATTGAATTTGGGACGGGCTTTGGCAATATTACCAAAAGACTTTTGAGTCGTTTGCCTGCCGATGCAAAATTATATTCTTTTGAAGTAAATTCAGAATTTGTAGAAGATGTACAGCAATTGATCAAGGATGATCGCCTCATTTTGATTAATGACGGGGCGCAAAACTTTCCGCTTTATGTGCCAGAAGAAGTGGACTGCATTGTTTCTTCTATTCCTTTGACCATTATTCCTAAAGAAGTAGGCAAGGATATTATCAAAAAGGGCTATGCTGCCTTAAAAGAAGGCCAATATTTTAGTCAAGTATTATATTCCAAATTTCATAAAAAGAAATTTGAAACCATTTTTGATGAAGTAGAAATTATAAAAGTGGATAATGTACCAACGGGCTTTGTTCATCATTGTCGAAAAACTTAAATAAGAAGATTAGCAATTGAGCAATGGGGGACTGATTTGATAAAAAGAGGAAGCATTTATTGGCGGGTAATAATAATTTTTTTTAAAATAGGCTCTTCTTCTGTAAAAAATTGTAGCCAGTAAATACCGTTTTGGAACGAAGGAATGGGCGTTATTGAATTAGAGCTGACCGTTCCTTTTCTTACGATACGCCCATTTGTATCTATCATTTTAAAAGGAATAAGGCGGGAAAACTCAAAGTTTGTCTCCACACAAAAATGATCGTTAACGGGATTGGGATAGACCTTTAAAAAAGAATTTGCTCCTGACCTTTTTTCATTGCATCCTGCAGATTCCAACAAGCCAGCTCTCGCACCCACTAAAGCGGCTTGCATTCTTTGTGCCTGACCTTTGGTAAACATCGCCAGGCAAGCATCGAAAGAAAAATTCATAAAATTGGAAGTAATATCCCTTGAACCACAACTGACAGACTTATTGTCAGGGCAGCCGTGATATTGAGCAGCCTGCAAGGGCGTGTCCGCTACAAAATCATCTACCTCGCAGCTTATCTCCGTACCCCAGGGATGAAAAAGATTAAAATAATGCCCAACTTCGTGGGTGCCGGAACGTCCCAAATGAAATGGGCGAGTAGTGAGCCCACAAGTGCCGAAATATTGGATACCAATGACTACGCCGTCCTCTCCCAGTTTTCTTTCTCCGGGCTTAGAGCCATAGCCAATAATATTTTGGGTCGTTTCTGCTACCCAGATGTTCAAATATTTTTGAGGATCCCAGGCATCCTGGCCGCCTTCTACTGAATAATAAATCCAAGTAGCATTGCGAGAAAAAATATTATCTGGAAAGGTTTCCTTTCGGGTAATGCCTGTTGTTGGATTACCTTCGGGGTCCATAGTCGCCAGACAAAATTCAAAGCCGACATCCCCAATTAGAGGGGCAAATTCGCTAGGAATAATATTCAAATTTGGATTTTTTTTATTGAAATCTCTATTTAGAGCATCAATTTGTGACCATACCTGTCGATCACTTATATTTTCTTCGGGATTTTTGTATAAAATATGAACCACTACCAGAATGGTATGAGGCATTCGACTGAAAGCACTAGCTGTGCCATTTTCCATCCAGTTTTTGGTGAATTCTTCTAATTGCTGATGCTTTTCTTTATTATAAAAATAGGTAAAAGAGGGGCACTGCCTGATTGGAATTTGTGAAAACAAAAAGAATGGAAATAAAATCAAGAGGAGAAAAAAAGAAATAGTCTTGATATTCAGGAAACGCAATATTTTTTCCTACAAATATAGGGTTTTGGAAAGATACCTGCCGATATTTTTATAAAAGCACTTCTCAAAGGGTAATAAGTCTAATAGAAATTAGGTCGTCGAGCACATTACTGATAAAATTCTTTTGCATTTAGAAGAACTGTCTTAAGGGAATAATAATTATGCGACATAATTGAAAACATTCGCTACATAATGAAAAGCAAAGGTTCTCTTTTGTTAGCACCTTTGTTTTGTTTGTTTTCAAAAAGTAAAGAAAAATAAAAAATTCCAATCAATTCAAATTTTTAACTATGAAAAGAGTATTTAAATGGGGAGGGATAGCTCTGGGATGCTTACTGCTTTTGGCAATAATATTTGGATTATATGTCAATTTCTATCCATTTAAAATTTACGAGAATCATGCACCTGATTTAAAGGTAAGTTTGGACAGTGCTAAGGTGGCGGAAGGACATCGAATAGCTGAATTTTTGTGTAAACAATGTCATAAATCAAAAGATGGAAAACTTGGGGGCAGTTTGATGGAAGATGGACAGTTTGGTAAAGTATTTTCCTCGAACATTACTCAACATCCTTCTTATGGAATAACGAATTATACAGATGGTGAGTTAGCTTATTTGTTGCGAACGGGCATCAAAAAAGATGGTAGTTATTCCCCTCCTTGGATGATAAAATTGCCAAATATGTCAGATGAAGATATTGAAAATGTTATTGCGTTCTTCCGATCAGATCATTCCCTGGTCCAACCTTCTGATAACAATCCTCCTGCTACAGAATACAGTTTTTTATCTAAAATGCTGATAAAACTTGGTGCTTTTGCTCCTTTACCATATCCCGATAAGCCTATTTCAGCACCTGATTCGAAAAATAAAGTGGCTTTTGGAAAATATTTAGCTACGGCAAAATTTGATTGTTATGGTTGTCATAGCAAGGATTTCGCTACCGTCAATATGCTAGAACCAGAAAAGACCCCCGGATTTTTTGCTGGAAGTAATCCCATGCTGGATTTAGAAGGCAACCTCGTTTTATCTGCCAATTTGACGATGGACAAAGCAACGGGTATCGGTAACTGGACGGAAGCAGATTTTGTCAAGGCTCTTTGTGCTGGTATAACTCCAGATAATCGAATGGTACGCTACCCAATGATTCCTTATACTTTAATTTCAGAAGTAGAAGCAGAAGCTATATGGGCATATTTAAAAACCATTCCAGTCATTGAAAACAAAGACTTGATGAATCGTTTTGAGAATTAGCTATTATTGAGGCGATCCTAAATTGCGACTCTTTATCTAACAAAATAAATTATACAGAATAGAGAGCAGAGCTGCAACGCAAGCTACTGAAAATTGAATATACTGATTTTCAATTGTTTGATTCTTTAATCCTGCTATGGCTTTGTTCACAGCAGGATTTTTTTTATATTTGACAGCCGGAAAGCCTGACTACCTCAAAACAACCAACCAATAATTTTGTATTGAGCTATGAGGAAGACCATTGCCCTTTTTTTGGCAAGCTTGTTCCTGTTGTTTTCCAATAAGGTAATTGCTCAGGCAGATAGCCTAATTCAGTTACTGGCTACCACTTCTAACGATTCTCTCCGGATTGAGTTATTAGGCGAAATTTCCTATAAATATATCTACGCTGACCGAGATAAAGCACAGGCCTATGCAGATACGCTAATGCTGCTTTCCAAAGAATTAAATCATCAGGAAGGTATTTTGTATAGCCGTTACATTTCTGCAACGCTTCAACACTATCAGGGCAATTTAGAGGAGGCATTAACTAATTGCATAGAGGTTTTGGCGGATGCTCGACAGTCTGGAAATAGAGCTATACAAGCAAAAGTTTTAAACATGATTTGCCTTACTTACATGGGGCAGCAAAAACTAGATAAAGCACTGGAAGCTATACAAGAATCCCTCGAAATTTGTAGAGAATTAGGGGATAAAGCACGAGAAGCGATAGCCTATTACACAACGGCTTCCCTCTATCAATATCAAAATGAAAATGAAATTTCTAAAACTTATCTCAAAAAGGCAGCGGTATTATTCGAAGAACTGAATGATACTTACCGGCTTGGAATCGTATATCAGGGTTTGGCTGTTCTTTCTAAACCAGCAGAGGCCTTAAGTTACGCAAAGAAAGCACTAGAAATTTTAGAAAACACCCACGATTTACAAGGTAGAGGAATGGCACTTTGGTCAATTGGGGATGCTTATTATGAGATGAGAGAAAATAAAAAGGCATTAGAATATTATCAACAAGCCCGAAATATTTTCACTGAAATTGACTATCCTGAAGGTTTAGCCAACATCAATAGCAATATAGGGATTGTATTATCAAAAATTGGCTACTATGATGCAGCTTTGCCCTATATACTGGATGCAAAAAAAGAAGCCGAAGCATTAAAAATAGAAGATATATTTCAGAATGTTTACAGGGGCTTATCCTATTATTATGCCGGTACAGGGAATATACCCTTGGCTATTGCTTATATTGATAGTTTGGTAGCTTATAGAGACACTATTTATAACAAAGAAAAGGCAGCCTATCTTTTAGAATCCGAAACTCGCTTGAGAACGCAAGAAAAAGAAGCCCAAATCGTACGGCAAGAACTGGAATTAGAACATCAGGCAAATCTGCGAAATGCTATTTTGCTTGGTTCGATGATTGCCATTCTGGGCCTGCTTTTTTTTCTTTTTTATATTCGAAATCGCCAAAAATTAAAACAACAACAAGCCGAATTAGCTCTCCAACTGGAACGGAAAGAAGCGGAACAATTGCGTAAACTCGACCAGCTCAAGTCCAATTTCTTTGCTAATATCAGCCATGAATTCAGAACCCCCCTTACGTTGATTTTAGGGCCTCTTGGACAAATGCGAAAGGGTATTTTTGAAGGTAATCAACAGCAATATTTTGACATTATGTATCGCAATGGGAGGCGGCTACAAGACTTAATCAATCAATTGTTAGACCTAAGTAAGTTGGAAAATAGCAAAATGCAAATGAATGAGTTGCCGGGAGATATTTATAAATATATTCGCCAAGTTGCAGGTTCTTTAGAAAGTTGGGCAGATCGGAAAAAAATCAATTATGAATTAACTATTCCTAAAGCACAGCTTTGGGTCTATTTTGATAGAGACAAATTAGAAAAGATAGTAGTTAATTTGCTGTCCAATGCTATAAAATTTACTAATCCGGAGGGTAAGGTTACTTTATCCATAGATAGTAAAGATGTTGATGATCAAGAGATTATAGGGTTATCGATCATGGATACAGGTGTGGGTATCCCAGCCGATGAATTGGATAAGGTTTTTGAGCGATTTTATCAAAGTACCTATCAAGTGGACGGAATGGCAAGTAGCGGCATTGGATTAGCTTTGACCAAAGAGTTGGTTACTTTTCATGGCGGAAAAATTAAAGTGACGAGCGAACAGGGAAAAGGCACTACTTTTTATGTGGAAATTCCTTATAAAAAAGCAAGTTCACTTGAACAAACCGAAGCAGAGCCGGATAGGCTGATGCCTAACTTATCCGCTGCGCTAGATAGCACTCCTTTGGCCATTGATAAAACTGTTCCCATTATTCTGATTGTAGAAGATAATGAGGATGTGCGAACTTACATTAAAGACCAGTTGGTTGGCGATTATCAATTACTGGAGGCCGAAAACGGAAAAATTGGCTTGGATAAAGCCTTATCAACTATTCCAGATTTGATTGTTTCTGATATAATGATGCCCGAACTAGATGGTCTGGAATTAACCAAAAGACTTAAAAAGGATGAAAAAACGAGCCATATCCCAGTTATTATGCTGACTGCTAAAGCAGAACTCCGTGACAAATTGGAAGGATTGGAAACTGGCGCAGATGACTATTTAGTAAAACCTTTTGATGCAGAAGAATTGCGAATCAGGGCGCATAATTTAATTGAACAAAGGCAAAAATTGAGGGAACGTTTTACCAAAGAAAGTCTATTTTTTCCTAAAGAAACGGCCATTACTTCTGTAGATGAAAAATATCTCCGGCGATTGATGGAAGTCATAGAGCTTAACATGGATAATGAAGCATTTTCTATTGAAGACTTTGGAAGGCAAGTAGGCATGAGTCGTTCTCAATTACATCGAAAAATAAAAGCACTAACTGATAAGTCACCTAGCATTTTTTTGAGAACGGCTCGGTTACATAGAGCGAAGCAACTCCTCAAAGCCCAAGCGGGTAACTCAACAGAGGTTGCTTTTATGGTCGGTTTTTCTAATACAGCTTATTTCTCCAAATGTTTTAAAGAAGAATTTGGAGTCACACCAACTGAAGTGTTGTCAGCAAAGAAAGTTAATTGACCTTTTTAAAACCATTATTCATATCGCAACTCTTCGACTGGATTAGCATTTGCAGTAGTGATTACTTTTACCCCAATCGTTATTAAAATGATTAGCAATAATGCCATAAAAGAAAGTAATAAAATGGGCAGGCTAATTGCTATTCGATAGGTAAAATGCTCTAGCCAGTTGCTCATAAGCCACCAGGTAAGGGGCAAGCCAATAGCTGCCGCAATGGAAACAATTTTTATAAAATTTTTAGATAATAAAACACCCAATTCTGTAACAGAACTGCCCAATATTTTTCTAATCGCCAATTCTTTGGTGCGCTCTGTGATTTCAAAAGAAAGCAGACCATATAATCCAAAGAGTGCCAGCAGGATAGAAATTAAGCTAAAAAATGATACGACTGTTTTCGCCCGTTGCTCTTGCTCGTACAAGGATTCAAAGTTCTCGTCCAAAAAGGAATATTCAAAGGGAATACCCGGATTTAGTGCTGCAAATTTTTGTTTTAATAACCCCAGGCTATGACTAAGATCATTAGTAGAAAGTTTGACATAAATTTCGGAATGGGTGAGGTTCCCCACCACTAGCAAACAAGGTTTGACCAGATTGTGAAGGGACTGAAAGTGAAAATCCTTTATGACCCCGCTTATTAACTTTTCGGAGTTTTTTCCAAAAGCCTTAAATTTCTTACCTACGGCAGTTTGCCAGCCAATGTGTTTTTTGGCCGCTTCATTTAACACATAAGTATAATTATTATCTGTCAGGCTTCGGGTGATAAAATTTAGGTCCCCTTCTATAAACGGTATTTCCAAAGTCTGAAAAAAATCTTTATCTACGCTTATAATGTACATACTTTCGCTGGTTTCCTGCCCTTCCCACCAAACAGTTTGATTCCAGTTGACTCCACCGGGCTGAAAGCTATTAGTAGAGGTAGCTCGGACCTTCGGCAAATTGCTGAAGGTCTGCTTCATTAATTGTATCCGTTCTTTATCCTTTTGCTGATAAAGCGGGATATGAATGACCTGGTCCTTGTTTAAGCCTATATTTTTGGTAGCAACAAAGTGCATTTGCTGGGCAATAATGATACTGCCTGCTACTAATAAAATAGAAATAAAGAACTGGAAACCGAGCAAACTGTTCCGTGTGAAATTGTTCTTGCTACCAATTTTAAAGGTATTTTTTAGTGCTTTTACAGGAGCAAAAGAAGTTACAAAGAAAGCAATATAGGTACCCGCTAATATACCGAGTGCCAAAACGCTCAAAATGCCCAACAAAGTAGTGGAAAGGGGAATTGCACTCAGCGAAATGCTTGCATTAAAAAGGTCATTCAATCTCGGAAGCAAAATATATTCTACTAAAAGCAACCCTAGTCCAAAGGCAATAGCCGTCGTTAAAAAGGATTCGGATAGAAATTGAAAAATCAACTGTTTTCGAGTAGCCCCTATGGCCTTTCTCACCCCGACTTCCTTTACCCGTTTGGTAGAGCCTGCTGTGGTGAGGTTGATAAAATTGACAAATGAGATTAGCACGACACCTAGTGCAGCAGCCAGATAGATGTAAATGTAGTTGAAGTTATAGGAGGGCTTTAAATTACCTCTATTATGCTGAAAGTGAATATCCGACAGCGTCTGCAGACCCAATCTTTTCAAAGAAAAGTCGTCATTATTTTTTAGTTTTATATTCATGGCCTGGATTTTATCCTCAACCACTTTTGGAGAAGCATCAGACTGCAATAGCGCATAGGCATAATAATTGAACTGCCCCCAATTTCCCGTCAAGCTGGTGCCGGGTAGAATCCTTTCCAGATTGGCAAAAGAAACCACAAAGTCCATATCGAAATGAGAATTTTTGGGCAAGTCTTGAAAAATGCCACTAACCTGAAAATCGAATTCATTATTAAGCTGGAGTGTTTTGCCAATTGGATTTTTATTACCAAAAATCTGTTTTGCCTTCCTATCAGAAATAGCAATGGCACTTAAATCATTTAAAACTTCTTCCCGATTTCCTTGAACCATTGAAAAATCAAAAATGGTAAACAAGGAGGGGTCCGCCATAAAAAATGCCGCCTCGTTGTAGTGTTGATTATGATAGCTTACATCCACTTTAGAGCTTCGGCGAATTTTGGTCATGCGGGCATAGTCTATAACTTCGGGAATGTCTGCCTGTATTTTAGGTGGAATAGGTGCAGAAATGCCCACCCAACCTTCTCCTGAAGCCATATCGCCCGTAATAATGCGGTAAATTTGGTCTTTATTTTTGTGATATTGATCATAGCTTAGCTCATATTGGATATGAAGGTAACTCAGTAGCCCACCTGCGATGCCAATAGCTAACCCTAGAATATTGATGAGCGTTATGGTTTTTCTTTTAAATAAGTTGCGAAAGGCGATTTTTAAATAGTTGCTAAACATGTCGAGTGTGTTAAGAGAAAGAAAAGAAAAATAGATTTTTTTATGAATGGCAGGTTGAAAAGTGCTCAAAACGTCCCAAAAATAAAGTTGACGTGCTTTGAATAAACCCTCGCTTTCCAGGTTTCGATAGAATAACTCGTGCAAATCCCCTTGGATGATTTCCAGATGTTGTTCATCGCAAATCCATTCCAGCAGTTGATCCAGCCAGATAGGAGGGTGTAGTCGGGTGTTTTTCATCTTTTAGCCAATTAAGTTTATTCCTTTAAGCGTTCTCGGGTGGCTTTAGGCTAAATCGGGCATTAAATTCCATAAATCATTCCGCAAGTCACGAGATTGTGTCAGTACTTTTTTGCCATAAGCGGTTAGCACGAAAAATCGCTTCCGTCTGCCGCCTCTTTCTTTGGTTGCCCCACCTGTATAAGACTCCAAAAGCCCCTTTTTTTCCAGGCGATTTAGAGCAGAATGTAAAGCCCCAATACTGGCTTTTCGATTTGTCTGCTGCTCAATAGCATCTTTTATATTCAAGCCGTATGCTGCTTCTCCCAAAATGCCAACGGTCAATAAGACCACCTCTTCAAATTCTCCTAAATAGTTTCTGCTCATTTAATAAAATATTTAATTCCTAAAAGTAGAACAAATATTTTAGAAAAAGAAAAAACCTTCGATTTTCTTTATTAGACTTGTTACCCTTTAAAATTACACGCATCTGAAAATGCCTTTTGCCGCTATTTTCAACCAAAAAATGAATCAATAGCTGGGCTATTCATTAATTTTATGGCTAAAACTATCAACAAAATTCAAATTTCATATCCGCATTTTACAAAGAGTAACAAGTCTATTAGACCTTATTCGGATTTGTGTGCGGACGCACACAAACCGCCTCCAGTCAGTAGTTTGGAAAATGCTCTATACGAAATTCTTTAGAATAAAGTCTATTGATTTTTGGGAAAAACTTAACTAAAATCCAACCATAATTCTTAATCAAATAGAAAGGCCGAGCAAGAAGTTTTGTGAATTGTGAAATTGTCCTTCCCAAAACAATTATTAATAAAAAAATATTGACTTTACACCAAATCCATTACTTTGCACCTGTGTTCATAAATAAAAGCAATTTATAATGGAAAAGAAATATTTTGATCCAAAGGATCTCAAAAAATTTGGGACTATTACCGAGTGGCAAGAAGAAATGGGCAAAAAGTTTTTTGATTGGTATGGGGAAGTTTTTCAGGAAGGCGCACTGACCGAGCGAGAGAAGGCACTTATTGCACTTGCTGTCGCTCATACGGTTCAATGTCCCTATTGCATTGATGCGTATAGTAGTACTTGCTTGGAAAAAGGAGCAGATGAAGAACAGATGATGGAAGCGGTACACGTTGCAGCCGCCATCAAAGGAGGGGCGACTTTGGTCTTTGGCGTGCAGATGATGAATCATGTAAAAAAATTATCAATGTAAAAATGGAGGTCGCTAAATCAGTTTTGATTTTAAATTAATTGCAATAATTTTTAACTCCAGGTAGAATAAATGGCCATCAAACAAAGAAGCAAATCGCTCAAATCAAGAGGAAAGGATTTATCCGATTCTTTTTTTCAATTGAATGTTTTAAATGGAAGAGGGGGCATTGAGGTAAAATTTGACTCCTTTACTGAAAAAATAGGCACCCTAGGCTTTCGCCCACTCCAACCTACGAACCTGGAAATTTTTCAGGTCAACATTGGCAAATTATGCAATCAAACCTGTGCGCATTGTCACGTTGACGCAGGGCCGGATCGAAAAGAAGAAAATATGAAACGGTCAACTTTAGAGCGTTGTTTGCAGATCATTGCTGCCCTAGATTCAATTCACACGGTGGATATTACAGGGGGTGCACCAGAAATGAACCCCCATTTTCGATGGTTTGTAGAAGCATGTAGCCGATTGGGGAAAAAAGTAATAGACCGATGTAATCTGACTATTGTAAAAGCAAATCCAAAATACCATGATTTGCCGGCATTTTTGGCAGCAAATAAGGTTCATGTCGTTTCTTCCTTGCCCTATTTTAGTAAAAGCCGGACAGATAGCCAAAGAGGAGAGGGAGTTTTTGAAGACTCCATAGCAGCACTAACAGCTTTTAACGAAGTAGGTTATGGAAAAGAAGATAGCGGCCTGCAATTGGATTTGGTTTATAATCCCTCTGGTGCTTTTTTGCCTGCCGGACAGGCGACACTGGAAGCAGAATTCAAAAGACAATTAAAGCGTAAATACAATATTTTTTTTAATAACTTATTGGTCATTACCAATCTTCCAATCAGTCGTTTTTTGGACTATTTGATCGAGACCAATAATTATGAAGACTATATGCAAAAGCTGATAGATGCTTTTAATCCAGCCACTATTTTGGGCTTGATGTGTAGGAATACCTTATCTATTAGCTGGGATGGTTTTATTTATGATTGCGATTTTAACCAGATGTTGGATTTAAAAGTAAAGGAGCCAAAAAGTCAGCATATAGATGATTTTGATATAACTGCGTTAAAAAATAGAACGATTGCTTTGAATCAGCATTGTTATGGCTGCACTGCTGGGGCAGGTAGCAGTTGTGGAGGAGAAATAGCCTAAAGGTTGTCTAAAATTATACCCTAAGCATACTTGAAAAATAGCAATTTATCTAATATTCTTTCCTCTTTACTCTAAAATCCGCTAATATGTGCCCTCAATAAGTCTGAAAACCTGAAGGCTTAAAGTCATTTATGCGGCACCTACATACTACCTACCAGCAAATCTTTTCTATCTCCGCTCCCATAATGCTGGGTACGGCTGCCCAAAATGTGATCACCCTAAGTGATAGCATTTTTCTTTATCATTTAAGCGAACTAGATTTTGCGGCGATTGGCTTTGTAAGCGTTTTTTATTTGATAATCGCGGCGGTAGGGTATGGTTTTTCCAAAGGAGGACAGATCATGATTGCTCGCAGGATGGGCGAAGACGGAGCGGGGGAAGTAGGGCGTACTTTTTACGCTATGCTGTATTTTGAGTTGCTGATGGCAGTGGGCTTGTTTTTGTTTATGCAATTTGGTTGCACCTATTTTTTCACGCTTTTTGTGGATTCCAAAGATATTTTGGATAAGAGTATGGAATACCTGGGTTATCGTTCCTGGGGGGTATTTTTTTCCTATATGGGTTTGGCACTCATCGCTCTATATACTGGAGTAGCTAGAACCCGATTTATTATTGTTGATACCTTTATTCTGGGCATTATTAATATTGTTCTCAATTACGGACTGATTTGTGGTCGTTTAGGCTTGCCAGAAATGGGTATTGCTGGTGCAGGATTAGCTAGCACCATCGCAGAGGCCATTGCTTTTGGCGTTTTTTTATTATATATTTTCTTTGATAAAGAAGCCCATAACTATCGCCTTTTTAAGTTGCCAAAAATTGACTGGGAACTAATCAAACAACAGCAAAAGCTTGCTACACCCATTGTAGCACAGTCCATTGTCGGTTTGGGGAGTTGGTTTGTATTTTTTGGCATTGTAGAAAACCTAGGAGAAAGAGAACTAGCCATAACCAATCTGGTCCGAATGGTGTTTTTATTTCTATCTATCCCCAGTTGGGGCTTTGCCTCTACTATTAATACGTTGGTGAGCCACTTTATAGGAATGCAAAAACGACAAGCGGTTGTACCCATTATTTGGAAAACGGCAAAATTTTCTTGGCTGGTCACGATGATTTTGGCTATTCCGGTGGTTTTGTTTCCTACACAAATTTTGTACCCATTATTGGGTTCAGAAGATATGTCATTGATTGTGGAGGCACAGCCTATATTTTACGTTTTACTAGGTATTTTGACCTTAAACTCCATTGGTACGGTTTATTTTAATGGGATTGCAGGTGTAGGGGCTACTTACTTTGGTTTAAAAATACAAACTTGGTGCGCTTTAGGTTATTTGGCTTATATTTATTCTGTCATCAACTTTTTGGGCGCTGGTTTGGTCTTAGCCTGGACAGCAGAAATTTTTTACTGGGCGGTGATGATGGGTTTGATGGTTTGGTATTTGCGATCCAAGAAATGGTATAATTTAACGGTCTAAAACGTCCTTTCTCTATGAATGCTGCTATGAAAATGCCTTATTTTGTCAAGCCATCTATCAATTTGAATGCCGATCAAAAACAAACTGCTTACCAGGCGGCAGTATTGGATGTGGAGGCCAATTTAGCGGGAGAAACTAACCCCATTTTAAAAATGGCAACCATTAATTGCATTTTAAAAACCCATTTGCTTTACTACTATTGGGTGGGCTTTTATATAGTTAAAAATGGACGATTAGAAATAGGTCCTTATCAGGGCACTTTGGGCTGTTTGCACATTGATTTTTCAAGAGGGGTTTGCGGCAGAGCTGCCCGAGAGGAAAAAGCCCAGGTGATAGCAGATACCTATGCTTTGCAGCAAGGGACTGCCCATATCGCTTGCGACCCCAATTCCAAGTCTGAAATAGCCGTACCCGTTTTTAATAAAAGAAAAGAATTAATTGCTGTTTTTGATGCGGACAGCACTTTGAAATATTCTTTCGACAAAGTGGATCAGCTATTTTTAGAAAAAATAATGGAACAACATTTTGGTGCTGCCCCTTAAACAAGATCAAATTGAAATCCAAAAAGATGAAAACATTGAATTTCATATTACGCTACGCAATTCTGAAAATTGAGAATTGGACTTCTTCTGTCACTTTACCTGATAAATGACCTCATTTTTGACATACTAAATGAGCCTACACGTATCCCAAAAGTCCTTATCAAGGATTTGCTGATACCAATAAATTTAAAAGACCTGAAATTGAATGCTTCCATATTTTAGCTTGATAGGGCACACACTACGGCAGAGCCGTAGCGCGAGCGTTCATTTTTTTACTTCTTCCGCATGGTTGGCACCAGCGGAGAGGGTTATATTTAATTCGGGTGTATAGCCGAAATGGTAAGGTAGTTTCTAGTCGATTTATAAAGCTTTAAAAAGATTAGTTGAAGGAAAGAGGTTTCACTTTTCATCTCTTTTCTTAAGCGGGCATCTATTACGTCAATTAGTTTAATAAGCAACCGAGCTGGCGTGATTTAACTTATCTGGACACTTTTTTAAGTGAGATTTAACATATTGAACCCGTCAAGGTTCATTTTCTGAGTAGTACTCAATCCAGTATTTTTTTTCAAATTGTACTGGACTGAGATAGCCAATAGAAGAGTGTTTTCGAATCGTATTGTAATATGCTTCAATATATTCAAAAACCCTAATCTTAGCATTTGCTAAATTTTCAAAAGCTCCTTCGTCCAAGATTTCGGCTTTAAACCTAGAGAATAAAGATTCTATAAAGGCATTGTCGTAATGGTCATTTGGACGAGTCATACTTTGCTTTAGTTCATGTTGTTGGAGCAAAGCTCTAAATCGCTTAGAACCATATTGAGAACCAAAGTCGGAATGAACAATCATTCCTATTGGGGGCTGCCGAGATTTTATTAGTTGTTTGAATGGGTCAATGATAAGGTGTTCTTCCATATTATCATCCACTTTCCAGCCTACAATTTTTCGGCTGAATAAATCCATCCAAACAGCTAGATAAAGCCAGTCATTACTGTCCTTTAACGGCAGGTAAATATCTCCTACTACTACCTGATTTGGACTATCGGGAAAAGGCAAATCCAGCAATAAGTTAGGACTCCTGCGTAAATTTGGATTGGTTTGCGTGGTTCTGGGAGTATATCGCTTAGGTTGAATAGCTACAAGATGCTGTTCCTCCATCAGCCGTTTAACCAAGAATATACCTATTTCATAACCCTTATCACGCATTTCTTCCAGTATCCGCCTAGCCCCATATCGTCGCTTATGAAAGTCAAATATTGATTTTACTTCTTTTTGTAAAATTTGCCGTTCTAAACTCAACTGATAAGTTTGTCCAGCTTTGAAATCATAGTAGGCACTTTTGCTCACTTGCATTACTTGACATAACTTCCTTATTGGAAATTCAGTTGAATGTTCGGCTATAAATTCATAGCGTTCCTTTACCGAGTTCGGCTGAAAATGCCCAAAGCTTTTTTTAGGATGTCTCGTTCCATTTCAACTTCTGCTAATCGCTTGCGAAGCTTTTGAATTTCTTCCTTTGTTTCACTAGCCTTTTCATTTGAACTTGACTTCTTAGCCTTACTTCGCCAGTTGTATAATACGCCTTTGCTAACTCCTAAAGATTCCGAAACGGAATCAACACTTCGACCATCAGCTATAAGTTGCAAGGCATTTTGTCTGAACTCTTCGTCATATTGACGTCGCTGTTTTTGAGTGATTTCGATTTTTCATCTGAACACAAATTTAACTTATTTTTGTGTCCAGATTTATTAAATCATCTCAAGCTAAAGAATTAAAAGTGAAGTGTCATCTATCTATTTGCTAAGATAGCCGGAATTTTCTGCTTAATTATATTGAAAAACACAGAGTTCTCCCTTGCTAAATTGATTGTAAAATTAGTAGGGTCAACAATTCGAGAAGGGTTTTTTACCGCATCATCTACATGCTCTATTGTTAGCCGCATCTGAGTTTCTATTTCAAGTAACTTATCGTAAGAACCATTTACATCTAGCGGGACTTCAATTCCTAGTTTTTCTAAGTTTCTTTTATACGAGTTATTTTTAGCAAGTTTTTCATTAATAACTTCGATTAAGGCACTTTTATCAATGTTCCATTTAGGGGCTCCTGACCCGCCCTTGTTAACATTAAATCCTGCTTTTTCAAATCTTGATCTTAGTTTTGGTGATTCATTAACTTTTTTCCAAAAATTATTACGCCAAGGATCAAATACATCTTTTCTCGCATATCTTTTTAACTTCGAAGTTGCAGTAGTCTTTATAGCATTTATATCTTTGACTTGTCCTGAATCTATTTGTTTTTTAAGTCGTTTTAATTCTTTTATAAGTCCTTTATAAGATTTGGTGGCTTTTTTTCTATTATGTAGATTCTTTCTATTGGTTTTCAAATCATTAATAATTGATTTCAATTTTTTAGATGCTTGGTCTGGGGTAGCTATATTATTAATCTTTTTATGAATATCGCCGACAAATTTCTTCCTTTTTCTTAATAGCTTTGTACCTCCTTTATTCCAGGCATTAATGAGTAAAGTGTCAAATTTTTTTAAAAGAAAAATTTTAATGTACCTCCTCTGCGCTTTTGAGATATTTAGAACTTTCATTATTTCTTGAGGACCAATTGTATCGAACAAGCCTAGAATAATTCTTCTTGTTTTGTTTCCTGATCTTGCTAAATGCATAAGATTTAGATCTTGTTCAATTACCAGGGCTTGTTCAATTTCAGCATCTAGGTCAGATGGTTCTTTATTCTTCTTACCTTTTTTTACTTTATTATCAATTTTTTCTGGAAAATCCACCCTTTTTCCTCCTCCTTTTGTTTCAGGCACAATTCTCTGAGAAGGAGTCCCTTCGTCTAATATTTTTTTGATCTTACCGACATCTTTACTTTCTAGGGCAGCCTGAAGTTTTTTAGCTTGCCCTAACTTCCCTAGGCTTCTTCCTTTAGCTACTTTTCCTAGTCCTTTTGTACCTACCAATTCAAACAGTATACCTCCTATAATACGACCAATCATTCTAGCTTTTTGAGCCGAACCTCCTTGATCAAATTTCATAGCCCAATCTTCAAGAGCTTTCCAAATAGCTTCTCCAGTAGCACCTAAATCGGAAAGTGCTTGTTTAATTCCATTTAGTGTTTCAGTAATATAGATAGTAGAAAGCAGTATATCTTTAATACCTCCAGCAAATCCTTCAATTATTCCATAAAAAAAATTGGCAGTAACGCTTTTACGAAGCATTCTTATCCAAGGTGCATTGGCTACACCTGCTAATGCTCTATGTATTCTCCAATTTTCATATGAGAAAGTGGCTGTTTCGCCTGTGTTTACATTTGAAGTATATATAATTTGATGTTTGGAATCAATCCTATCAATTTGAAATGGTCCCGATTTTTCACCTACTTCAATCAAAGATTCAACAGGTAACTTTGGATTAGCAATTACTGCAAAGTCCCATTTTGGAGCGTTTTTTCTTCTTTCAATTTCTTCGTTTTCGCGTTTAATTACCTGCCTTGTATCCTTGATCCCTTTAATTTGTTCAGCTTTACTTAAGGATCGAATCAAGAGCTGATAACTTAAATTCACCTCAGGACTTAACATTGCTTGATTTATAAGAAATGTATACTCTTTACTTATCATTGATAGAGAATAACTCTGTAAGTAAGATTTAATTTGATTTAATGCTTGGGTAGCTATTCGTAAATTTTTGTTGAGGAAAAAAAAGTCGAAAATTTGTTCAACTTTAATTGATTCTTTTCCTTTTATTCGAATTAAACCTGAACTCTTAATTTTGGTTTCTCTTTCTAAATGAGAAAACTCTTGGGTAATCAAATCGTGAAATGCGAAGAAGTCTTGATAAACCTTAGTCATCAATTCTATTTCATGGTCATTTAAAATCCTCTTGGCTAAAGCCTTTGCTGCGTTTTTCTTTTTAATACCTTGAGGGGTTCCAATTCCTCGATTTGAAGTTCCTCGATCAAAATCTCCCATAACATTACGTATTTACATTTACCCCAGATTCTCCACTAACCACAATCTTCTTCTCCACATCAGGATCATCCAATTCACCATTAAGTACACGTGCCGCCAATCGAATATTTTCCAATTCGGCATGTCGAACGCTTGCCTGTACTTTTTTCACATCAATAGCTCGATGAATCAACTTAAAGTCCTCCAATATTGGATGCTTACCTGGTAACGCTTCGATGTATAAAGAATTTGAAGGAACTATTACAATATCCTTTTCTTTTCTCGGTTGACGTAAATGCTCTGCGAGCATTTGTTCATATTCTTCGCGACGTTCATCAAAGGCTTCTGGATTTTGTTCCCGAAGGCAACGAAGCATCTCACAAAGTTCTTCTGTGGTGTAATGTTCATCAGGGTCTTTTATCCTGACTTTACCTCCTTTATGTACTTCATAATCCTTACTCATAAACCAAGTAAGATAGTTGTGTTCTTTCAGAGGAAAAATCATATAATTCCCTTTGAAGCCAATTAAATTGTCCAGATCAGCTATTTCAACCAGTTTACGAGTTTGGATTTCTTCTTCTCTGACAGGAGGAGGTGGTGGTAAATCATAATCAAATTCATATTCTCCAAAAGTTCCATCTGGTCTCATTCTTCGTATAACACCACCATTTCCAGGGGTTGTGGGTGTTAATCGCCCAAGACCTTCTAAAATAACATTATTAGAACTAGGGGCTTCTATCCAGGGTACTTTGATTTGATATAGTCTAAAAAATCGCTGGTCTTCCACTTCATAACTCCAAATAGCTTGCATATAATGTAGGACATTATCCTTAACATGAAACCTTAGTTGATCGACTAGATTCCGCTTAGTGTATAGTGTTTCAATAGCTTCTTGATAAGCGTCCGTGGCTTTTTCAAGAGCAGATTCTTCCACTACTAATTCCCGTTTAGTACTATCTAGTTCAGCTACTGCTTGTTCCAATCGAGTTTCATATCCTCTACGTTCCGCTTCGAGGAGGTCAGCTCTTAATTTTTCATCGGCTTCTGCTTCTACATTACTCCCTATTCCAGTTTTGTTAAATTCAAAAGGATTAAAAACATTTTTAAAAAAACCAGTAGCTCTCTTTGCCCTTCTTCTTGCCCTGTAAGCACTATTAATTGCTTTTTTGTTACTCGCAATATTTAGCTCTTCTTGCAACTGAGAGCGCAAGATTGATAAACTTTCCACATTACCAGAAATTTCATTGACAATTCGCAATTGATGATCCATTTGTGCTTGCCGAATTTCTACGGACATTTCATCCGCAATAAAACCATCTCTGAGATAATCAAAAGCTTCGTGAAAAGAGTCATCGAGCAGTACTCTTCGCAAAACCCACTCATAAGAGAGTAACCAATCATCATCAATTTCATCTGGCTTGGGAACATAATTAGCCACTAAAACCACAGGGATGGCATCATGAATTTTTTCACTTATTTCATATTGCCTTTGTAGTTCATAGAATAAATAGGTGACGGTTAACTCATCATTTGGATTCATAATTTCACCAGATTCTGTAAACTCAGTTTCAAATGTTTCTTCAAAACTGACCTCTAGCTTCCGTTCTTGTTTAAATTCTTCAGCAGCTTTTAATACTTGCTCTCTAAAATCTTTCTTTTTCTTCGAACTATGTCTTTCTGTATCGATGCTAAATTGATTGCTGACTTCGACACCAACATTAAACCCAGCTATTTTTCCACCTAAATCGCCTTTAACATTATTTTGGAAATTCGTTTTTAGGTTGGCTCTTTCTATTATTTCAGCATCGACTCGTTGTGTTTTGGAAGAGTCTTCTTTAAGGATGTGTAAAGAGTTTTCTATCTCTTTTTTGCTTCGCTTCTTTTTGACCACTTCTTTTTTGGTGTACTTTCGAACCTCTTTAGGTGCAAGTGGGATAGTTGTCACTAAATTACCTACTTGATAAGTGAGGGGTTTCCATTTTTGACGATAATTTACCAACAAGCCATAATTGATTGAATCCTCTTTAAAAATATCGAACTTGTATTTTTTAAGGATTCTTTTATTAAGTTCTTTTATTAGGTCTTCGTATCTTTTGGTTGTAGAAGTTGAGCGATCAAGTATTTGTTGAGCTTTTTCTTGGTTGGTAGCCAATTCTTGTTCTTTGTTTACTACATTGCCCTGATAATATTCTTCAAGAAAATCATTTAATTTATCTAGGGATTTCTGATTTCTATCTTTAAACCAAGAGATAAAAGGATAAAACTTACCATCCATTAAGACGAAACTATCATTGGCTATAAAATGAAAAATCCTCTTAAATCGGTTGATAGAACCTTCTAATTCGTTTAAAAACCAATCTTTTAATTGTATGTAATTTAGTGCATCTTCATACCTGCCTCTAACATCTCCATCACGATCACGGGCTATATAGGTACTCTGGCTTTTTTCAAATTTCGCAAATGCAAAATCCTTCCATTCTTGTTCCGTCTCAAAATATCTTGGGGTAACAACATCATCTCCAGTTCCTGTTCCTAGTTGAGGTTTGTCCTTATGAGCCAGTTTAATCAACCTACTTTGCTCCGAAGCAGTTAAATCATTCCATTGAACAGCAGTAATTTCTGGAACTAATTTTATCACACTTTCAGGAGGAGGATTTAAATTGGCAAGTCTATCTCTGAGAGATTTAAGTTCTTTTTCTACACGAATCAAATCGTATGTTTCATTCACTTCATCTATTGTATCATTATTCTCCTCGCCATAGACCTGTTTATCTAATTTTCTGTATGTTTCATACATCTCTCGTCCCAGTCTTTCCAACTCTCCGTCAAAAATTTCCGTCCAGACATGCTTAAAAGCAATCTGTAAGTCGTAGAAATCATGAAAAGCTGTAGCATCGGCTGGACCACCTTTTACTTCAAAAGCTTGAATATTATTAGTAACGTCTTCTTGACTGGCGCGACCAAGAGGTTCGAAACGAAGTTGCGTTTCAGGCGCAGTTGACTTTTTAAGTTGTCGATTTATTTGGCGATTAATAAAATCTTCGGCATTTACACTAGACAATAAGTCTTCATCGGAGCCTACTATAGTAGAGTTGTTTGTATCATCTGTTTCTTCTACCACTTCTTCGATTCCCATTATTTCGTCTAAACATTTTTTTGCTTCTTTAGTCGCTTTACATTCTTGTGCTAAATCAATGCTATAATCAAAAGAGGTAGTATTATCCATTGCTTCGATTGCTGCGGTAACTTCCCATTCCGCACTTCCTGTTACCTCTCCATTTTCGTTAATTTCTAAACCATCTATGTTTTCAACTTGCGCTCTGGTCAAAGAAATCCTTGTTCTCTTTATATGTCCTTTTTCATTCGCTACCTCAGTACTTTTTGATATTAACCCTTTTAGGTTATCTAATAAATTATCTCCTGGTTTAAAATAATTATTCTTAAGGCGATCCAAACTGGATATAGAAGAAAGGGAGAAATTTTTAAACGCATTATTTACCTTTTCATCCACCTCTTTTTGTTCTTCTACCTTTTCTTTTATTCCTTCTGCAAATTTGGATTGGAGAGAGGCTTGAAAAAGTTTAGATGCGTCTAAATTTTGGGCTATGTTACTAAATAATCGTTCCGTAGGACTAATTGTTGAACTAGTCGGAGAGATGCTTGAACCTAAAACTTTGATATTGTGCTTTTCAAGAATTTCAGCGGAAATCTTTATAACTGTACTTTCGGTTTTGCCAGCATTAGCAATAGGAACAGTAGAATAATAGAGTATCCTTGTTTGTGGAACAAACCCTGGTAAATTAGTTTCCCCTATTGATTCCATTTGCTCTGGAGCTAAAACAAAAAGCACCAAGTCAGGGCGACTCTCATTACCTCTTACTTTAAAGGCGGAATCATCATATTCTAATGAAAAGAATCCTTGACTATCTGTAATAGCAGAACCAATACGATCTGCCTGAATATTATTCCAGAAGTTTAGGATTTGTTGATTAGCTTCCTCACTAAGGTTTTCATCATTAAATACTTCGCCATCTACATTTTGAGGAGCAACAGGAAACCCATGAGTAGGATTGAAATTAGGAATGGATTGAGGATCGAGGTCATAAATGACGACGATGAGATTGGGTATTCCCAGATTATTATCTGCTTGAAGAACTTTTCCCTGCACTGTGTTCATTGTTCAGTTTTTGGGTTAAAAAATGCAAGTAAGGTTCTCCCGTAAGTATGTTTAGCCTATAACATCCTATAAATCATAATAGTATGAATAAAGTTAATACGAAATTTTTTATTTTCCAAAAATAATGAGTTATTTAATTATCAATAGAGACTCCTCTTGCCTTAAATATCTATAAAGGGTTGGTTTTGAAGTATCCAAATGGTCGCATATTTTAATAATCTACCCCCATTTATTAAAAAAATTTTGAATGCATTAATCTTTATTCTAGCTAGAAAATTATGCTCATACCTGTTGGTGAATGAATAGACACCCATTTTCCTATTACACCCCTCATTTTCTGAAAAACCTCTAAAAAATAAAATGTAATCAAAACAAAAGTAAAAAGCACCCCACATATTTTCTAATTCAACATAATAATTTTTCTTAATAATAACCACTAGCCTTTATTTGCTCAACCAACCACCTCTTTTTTTTTAGTCGTAAAATTTATATTTTCGCTTTTCGCAAAAAGTCTATATTATTATGTTAATTTAGCCCGAAATATTAAATTTTATTTATTTTGAAGCCAACCAATATTAAAGACCCAGAATATTTTCATAAAGTCATTGATTGTCAGTATGCCTGTCCTGCGCATACCCCTGTACCGGAATATATTCGCCTGATCGCCGCTGAAAAATACACGGAAGCTTATATGATAAATTGGGAGTCCAATGTGTTTCCTGGTATATTGGGTAGAACTTGTGACCGTCCGTGCGAGCCTGCTTGCAGACGGGGACGGGTGGAAGAAGAACCGGTGGCAATCTGCCGCCTCAAACGGGTCGCCGCTGATAATAAAGGGGCTGTCAAACACTTAATGCCCCAAATTCCTAAAAATAAGAATGGGAAAAAAATTGCTTTGATTGGTGGCGGACCTGCTTCTTTAACCGTTGCTCGCGATTTGGCTCCATTGGGCTATGAAATCCATTTGTATGATGAATGGCATAAAGGTGGCGGCATGATGCGTACCCAAATCCCTGCTTTTCGCTTGCCCGAAGAAGTGCTGGACGAGGAGGTCAATTATGTACTGGACATGGGGATTCATACGCATTTTAATCAGTTTGTATCCAGCATGAAAGAGATTTTGGATATGGATTACGATGCAGTTTTTGTGGGAACAGGTGCGCCTAAAGGAAGAAATTTGGACTTACCTGGCCGGAAAGAAGCAGATACTAATATTCATATTGGCATTGAATTTTTGGCAAATGTTGCCTTTGAACATACCAAAAAAATTGGCCGAAAAGTGATTGTGCTTGGAGGCGGAAATACGGCGATGGATTGCTGCCGGACATCTCGGCGATTGGGCGGAAAAGACGTAAAAGTAGTCGTGCGGAGTCCTTTTAAAGACATGAAAGCCTCTCCCTGGGAGATCGAAGATGCTCAATTAGAGGATATTCCTATTATGAATAATATGCCGCCCAAAGAATTTGTGGTAGAAAACGGCAAACTCAAAGGCGTAATTTTTGGAAAAGTGCGCGCAGAATATAATGAGCAGGGCAGACGCAAACTTATACCTACTGGAGAACCCGATGTTTTTATAGAAGCAGATGACGTTATTATTGCGATTGGGCAGGATAATGCATTCCCTTGGATAGAGCGAGACTTAGGTATTGAATTTGGCAAATGGGATTTGCCCGTTCTGAATAAGATTACTTTTCAATCTACTTTACCAAAGGTGTTTTTTGGTGGAGATGCTGCTTTTGGACCGGAAAACATTATCACTGCCGCAGCGCATGGACACCAAGCAGCGATTTCTATCCATCAATTTTGCCAGGGTAAAGACTTGATGGACCGCCCTGATCCAATGACGAATTTGGTCCGCCAGAAAATGGGTATTCACGAATGGATGTACGATAGTCCTGTGGTAGCAGATGTCCGCTATAAGGTAGCACATGCAGATAAAAAGAAGACCCTTAGGGATCGCAAAATAGAAGTCGAACTGGGTTTTAGTCCCTTGGAAGGCTTTAAAGAGGCGCAGCGGTGCCTCAATTGTGATGTTCAAACTGTTTTTGAGGATAAGCTTTGTATTGAGTGCGACGCTTGCGTGGATATATGCCCAGTAGATTGCATTACCTTCACCAAAAATGGAGAGGAAGAAGATTTGCGGGCTCGTTTAAAAGCTCCGGCAAATAATAAAACGCAAGATCTGTATGTATCAGAGGTATTACCAACGACCCGTGTTATGGTAAAAGATGAAGACGTTTGTTTGCATTGTGGCTTATGTGCCCGAGCGATGCCCCACAGCTGCCTGGGATATGCAGAAGTATTTGTATAACGTAACGAAAACCTATCAAATGGCTTAAAATGAGGGAATACGAACCTGTATTTGTCTTTTTTAGTCAGAATTTTTATTTTTTAAAAATATAACTTAATAACAATTGGAGCTTATAAATGATCTGGTAGTTCGCTTTGCAAATGTCAATGGCACGGGGTCTGCGAGTGCCAATAATATGTTTGCCAAAGCAATTTTTAGAATGGGAATTCCTGTTTCGCCCAAGAATATATTCCCCTCGAATATACAAGGCCTCCCTACTTGGTATGAAGTGAGAATCAATGGAGACGGCTATTTGGGACGACGTGCAGGAATAGACTTGCTGGTTGGTGTAAACCCGCAAAGTTTAGAAAAAGATATAGCCTCTGTAAAACCAGGTGGATATTTTGTCTATGACAGTACGCGCAAATTGCACGATGAATTTATTAGAGAAGACATTAATTACATCGGGATTCCAATGATGCAAATTTGTATGGAGCATTATGAGATTCCCCGACAGCAACAATTGTTTAAAAATATTGTGTACGTAGGAGCTTTATCGGCTTTACTAGATATAGAAATGGAGGTGCTGAAAAATATCATTAGTGAACAATTTGCAAAAAAACAGAAGCTTATCCCTCCTAACTTTAAGGCATTGGATTTGGGATATGAATATGCAATTAAAACACTACAAATGCCCACTCCATATTCGAGTGAAAAGAATTGATAAAGTCGGTGACTATATTTTAATAGAAGGCAATGAAGCTACGGCACTGGGCGCAATTTATGGCGGTGCGACTGTAATGGCTTGGTATCCCATTACGCCTTCTACTTCTGTTGCAAAAAGCTTTGAGACTTTTGCTAAACGCTTTAGAATAGACCCTGAAACGAACAAAAAAAACTATGCTTTTGTGCAAGCAGAGGATGAACTGGCGGCTATTGGCATGGTGATCGGAGCTGCCTGGAATGGCGCCAGGGCGTTTACGGCTACTAGTGGACCAGGTGTTTCTTTGATGAGTGAATTTATTGGTTTGGCCTATTTTGCGGAAATTCCGGTCGTTTTAGTGAATGTACAGCGCGGAGGACCTTCAACAGGAATGCCTACGCGTACCCAACAACCCGATATTATTTCAACTATTTATGCATCGCATGGAGATACCAAGCATATTTCCTTATTTCCCAGTACACCGACCGAATGTTTTGAAATGACGGCTACTGCGTTGGATTTAGCGGATCGCTTTCAAACACCTATAATGATTATTTCCGATTTGGACCTAGGGATGAATAGCCACATGTGTCCCCCGCTAAAATGGGATGATAAGCAAAAATACGATAGAGGGAAAGTGTACGGGGCTGAAGACTTAGAAAGAATCAAAGAATTCGGCAGGTATCTGGATATTGACGAAGACGGCATTTGTTATCGAACGATTCCCGGGACACACCCCACTAAAGGATCCTTTTTTACCAGAGGGACATCCAGAGATGAATATGCCAAATATACGGAAGATGGAGCCGCTTATGTAAGAGTGGTCGATCGAATTTTAAAAAAATGGGAAACGGCAAAAGAACATGTGCCAAAGCCAGCTCTCCGAAAAAGTGAAGTAACTACTGGTATGGGAATTATCTTTTTTGGCACCACCAGGTATGCCGCTTTAGAGGCGATAGATTTATTGAAAAAAGAAGACATTCGGCTAAATGCTATGCGGATAAAAGCCATTCCTTTTAACCAAACCGTTGAGGCATTTATCAGCGAACATGAACGGGTTTTTGTGGTTGAACAAAATCGAGACGCTCAATTTAGGACGGTCTTGATTAACGAACTGGACGCTGATCCAAAGAAACTAATTGCCATTTTAAATTATGACGGGATGCCCATTACAGCGCATGCGATTATGAAAAAGGTTAAAAAGCATTTATTAGTGGAAGTTTAAAAAATTACTTCCCATTTTTGAGTCAAAAAACAGAATAGATGACTTATATAAAACCAACCTTTCGCCACCCTGCTTCGCCTAAAAATAAATTGGGCTATATCAAATCCGATTATGAAGGGGCTATTTCTACGCTTTGCGCTGGCTGTGGCCATGATTCCATTAGCGGTTCTATTGTGCAGGCTTGTTACGAAATGTCAATTCCTCCACATAAAGTAGCAAAATTGTCAGGCATCGGTTGTTCTTCTAAAACGCCTACTTACTTTTTGGGGAACTCCCACGGTTTTAATTCTGTCCATGGACGGATGCCTTCTGTAACTACTGGAGCGAATATGGCCAATCGAGATTTAATATATTTGGGTGTTTCTGGTGACGGAGATACCGCCTCTATCGGAATGGGGCAATTTGTCCATGCTATCCGGCGGAATCTAAATATGGTTTATATAGTAATGAACAATGGCTGTTATGGTTTGACTAAAGGACAAGACTCTGCCACGGCAGATTTTGGCTCTATTAGTAAGGGTGCGGGCTTAAATGATACTTTTCAGGCGATTGATTTGGTAGGAATGGCTTTAGAGTTAGGAGCAACTTTTGTTGGTCGGAGCTTTTCGGGTGATAAAGCCCAGCTAGTTCCAATGATAAAAGCGGCTATGTTTCATCCAGGTTTTGCCTTTTTGGATGTAATTTCCCCTTGCGTAACTTTTAATAATAATAAGGGCTCTACCAAATCTTACGAATTTGTTCGAGCGCACCAGGAGGCCACCTCTACTATGGATTTTGTCCCCCATGAGGAAGAAATAACCGTAGCTTATGCAGAGGGAACCTCCACAAAGGTGAAATTGCATAATGGCGCTCACATTTATTTGAATAAATTAGCAACGGACTGGGATCCAACTGACCGCTTTTCAGCTATTAATCGCCTGCAAAAAGCAAAAACAAATGGAGAGATTTTGACGGGACTGCTTTATATTGACCCAAATAGCGTAGAGTTGCACGATTTAATGAAAACGTCTAACCAACCCCTAAACACTTTACAAGAAGGAGCGCTTTGTCCTGGTTCAGAGGTATTAAAAATGATCAATGGAGAACATCGATAAGCAGGCAAAACTTATTTGAAATTTTGCCTACTATCTACTATTGATTTATCGGACTTTAAGAAAGCGGCGGAATTCTCAGCACCTGACCAGGATAGATTTTATCTGGATGGCTTAACATGGGCTTATTTGCCTCAAAAATAGCATTATACTGCATGGGGTTACCATATTGCGCTTTGGCTATTTTTGACAAAGAATCTCCCTTTTGAACCGTATAAAAATTGGCTTCTGGCTCAGGGTTGGTCACTTCAATCCGGTCATCTACGGAAGAAACGCCTTCTACATTTCCTAGAGCTAAAATGATTTTTTCCCTACTTGCATTGGTGTCGGTCTTACCACTAACGATAACCTGCTGTCCCAGTTCAACAGCTAAATTACTCACAGGCAAGCCCAATTTTTGAACTTCCGCTTTGAGTGCTTCGCTTCGACTGAGTTCGACCTTTTCAGGTGCAGCAGTCTCCTTGTTTCGATTAAAGATTTTAGAACCTGCATTTTTTAAAAATGAAAATAATCCCATTGTTTTTAGTTTAGTGATTTTATAAATGAAGGTTGATTTAAAGATTTTTACTACCTTAAAATCAGCGACATCTACGGTTGAAAAAATAAGGATTGCAATATCCTAGAAAAAAACCGAATTGGAAAGGGCCAACACCATATTTTTGGCGAAAAAATAGTTTTCAAGGGAAAAATATCTAAAATTTAGGGGGGACTACATTTTTAAAATGCCCATTCATTTGAGCTCTTTTTTTACTATCTTCCATATTTTTTACTATAGGGATTAATTTTTTTAGGTGCTTGACTACAAATTCTTGCCTTTCTAATTCAGAAGGAAGCGTTAGTAATGCGTATTCCTGTTGAATATTTAGGCCAATAAAATGGGCAATATCAAATACTCGAAAAAAGGAAGGACTTTTGGGGAGCTTTCTATTTATATTTAAGATCTTAAATAATTTTTCTATATGGGTCAATATTTTTTCATTTAAAATTAGATCGGAATCATCCTTGAGTTTTAATCGTTTAATATCTGCACCTGGATATAGCTTGTTGGGAGAGACTGAATAAAACTCAATGGTCTTAAAAATGCCAATTCCCTGGGTTTTAATATCCATTTCTCCGTTTTTATATCGCTTTTCCACGGATAGTAAGCACAATTCTGTTCCCATAGGCATTACTTCTTTTTCGATAAAAGCGGGTATTCCAAAGGTGGTTTGGTTGCGTTCACATTCCCGAATCAATTGCTTGTATCGGGGTTCAAAAATGTGTAAATTTAATTTTTCACCCGGATAAACCACCATTTGCAAGGGGAATAGGGGAAGAAAATCTGTCATTGATTTTTGATTTAGAAACGATCAATATTTAATACCCAAATTTTGCTATTGATTCAACCAGGACTTAAACTGCCTGGCATTGGCATAACTTACAATAATTTCCCTTTTGGCTTTTGGCTCTAATTCTACCTTAAAGCGACTTTTGGACACGCCTGTAATGGTAGCTATGGATTCGAAATGGGCGATAAAACTACGATTCAACCGAAAAAAAATAGCGGGGTCTAATATATCTTCCAGGTCGCTTAATTTATAATCAATAATGTACCGGGTGCCGTCTTTTTTTATTAAATACACATAGCGGTCCTCTCCTTCAAAAAAAGCAATTTGATCAATTTTTACACTCATAATCTTATCCCGTCTCGTTACCAAAAACCGTTGCTGGTATTTTTTCTTGGGCGGGATAAGTAATTTCTTGATTTGAGAATAATCGATCATTGGAGGTGATTGAATTTCTTTATATTTCTCCAAACTTTTTGCCAATTCTTCTTCATCAATCGGCTTTAGCAGGTAGTCAATACTGTTTACTTTAAAGGCTTTTAGAGCGTATTTATCATAAGCAGTGGTAAAAATAATCGGCGTAGTCACCTTTATTTGCTCAAATATTTTAAAACTCAAATCGTCCGCCAGATGAATATCTAAAAAAATTAAATCTGCTTGATTTTCTTGCAACCATTCTACTGTGCGCTTGACCGATTCCAGTTTTGCCAATATTTCTATGGATTTATCAATGCTCAATAATAAATCTTCCAAATTATCTCTGGCATGTTTCTCATCTTCAACTAAAATTACTTTCATTATGTCCGCAAATTATAATTCTTTGGCAAATCGTAAAGTGTTTTTGCTAAATGATTGTACAAAAATAAGTAGAACAAATTGAAACTTTGCTACTTAGGACGTATCAGAATTTCGCTGCCACTTAACAGGAATTATCCTGATTCATAGCATGACAAATGTAGCTAATAATGTAAAGTTGGGTGTAAGAAAAAACGAAAAAAGGGATAATGGCATAAATAATCAAGAGGAGGGTAGGAAAAAATAATCTACTCGTTCTGAGGCTTTATTTTGCCCCTTCTGCTGCGACCTAAAAAGAAAAAAGCAGGTTTTTACCTGCTTTTTCAATGAAATCACCGTGGTTAAAAAATATCTTTATCTCGCCTCTCCCACTTCACTTCGCACATCGCTCTCGATCCAGCCATCTACCAAATTGACAATCCGATTGCCATAGGCGGCATTTTTTTCAGAATGGGTTACTTGAATAATTGTTACACCGTCTTCTTCGTTTAATTTTTTAAATAAATCCATGATTTCCTCCCCTTGTCGGGAATGGAGATTGCCGGTAGGCTCATCTGCTAGAATTAATTTAGGCTTGCTAATAATGGCTCGCGCAATGCCAACCAATTGTTGCTGCCCACCAGATAATTGATTGGGAAAGAGGTCTTTTTTAGCGACCATATTGAAGCGGTCTAGCACTTCGGCAACCATGCTTTGACGGTCTTTGGATTTGACTTTTCGGTAGAGTAGGGGAGTTTCAATATTTTCATAAACGGTCAATTCGTCAATTAAATGATAAGCCTGGAACACAAAGCCCATATAATGTTTGTGAATATCGCCTCTCTTTCGCTCCCTTAGCTTATGAACCGGTTCATCAAAGAAATAATATTCTCCATCGGTAGGCTCTTCGAGCATACCGATAATATTTAGTAAGGTAGATTTGCCAGCTCCACTAGGGCCCATAATGGTAATAAACTCTCCCTCTTCTACCTCGAGGTCTATATTTTTTAAAATAAAAGTTTTACTTAATCCCGTTCGGTAATATTTCTCTATACTTTTTAGTTGAATCATTGAAAGTGATGTTTTGAAGATAAAGTTAAAAGAAAGTGCCGGACACAGTCGGATTCATCCGGCACCTTCGATTCACTAGTTTAACGGTTCATTAAATCAAAAATCAATTCATTCCATTCATAACTTTTCATAATAAAAATTTAGTCGGATGATTTAATAAAATTAGCTGAAATGCTTATCAGCTTTTTTTATTGGGTGAACTTACACCTATCTATTAACCCAATGGCTATGCCAAATAAGTAGGTGACTGGTTATCAGTTTTTTATAAAAAATAAAATAAAAATCTGTAAAAAATATGTCCGATTTTGGACGTTATGTGTTCGGATGTGGACGGTGTTACTCCTTTTAGTCACTCATTTGCTTTAAAAACGCTTGATCTGCCTTTTTTAATTTTTGCACAACCAAGTCATAGGAATGGTCAATCAAATCTATTAGCAATTCCTCTTTCAGGTTTCCTTCGAACGAAACCGTATTCCAATGTTTTTTATTCATATGCCATCCGGGCAGTATTTCTTCATATTTTTCTCTTAACTCGATAACTTTTTGTGGGTCACACTTGAGATTCACTTTAAATTCTTCATCAGTTAGTCCTGTAAGTGCAAACATTTTTCCCATTACTTTGAATACTAACGTTTCTTCTCCAAAGGGGAAAGTTTCTTCTACTCCTTTTTTGGAAAGGCAATAGTCTCGAAAGGCTTCTATATTCATTATTTTGAATTAGGATTATTGACGAAAAAATTCGATAATAAAAGCTTTAGAAAACAGACTCAATCATTTTTTTGCACTATAACATCAATTTTTCCATTATAATTGTTCATTTTCTGTTTGGCTTGAATATTTTTGCAACCTTGAAAATAAAAATATAATCTGAATTGTTTATGAATTTTATAGAAGAATTAAAGTGGAGGGGAATGCTTCATAACTTGACACCCGGAGTAGAAGCGGTTTTGAAAGAAGGTAAAAAAGTTGGATATATTGGCTTTGATCCGACAGCACCTTCGCTGACAATAGGAAATTATGTACAAATTATGCTTTTGAGACTCTTTCAATTGTCCGGGCATAAACCGATTGTTTTAATGGGAGGGGCAACGGGGCGTGTTGGCGACCCTTCTTTTAAAGATACCGAACGAGCATTAAAATCTTATGCGGTATTGGATGCCAACCTAGCCTTTCAATCTAAGCAGTTTGATAAGTTTTTGGACTTTGATGGAGGTTGGAATAAAGCAGAAATGGTCAATAACCTGGACTTTTATAAAAGCATGAATGTACTGGATTTTTTAAGAGATGTAGGTAAGACACTGACCGTCAGCTATATGTCTTCTAAAGAATCTGTTAAAAAACGCATTGAAACGGGACTTTCCTTCACAGAGTTTAGCTACCAATTATTGCAGGCTTATGATTTTCAATGTTTGTATCAAAATTGGGGTGTTATTCTGCAAATGGGCGGCTCTGATCAATGGGGAAATATTACCTCTGGCACGGAGTTTATCCGAAGAAATGTGGGCGGAAAAGCCTATGCGATTACGACTCCTTTATTGACTAAAACAGATGGCTCGAAATTTGGAAAATCAGAAGAAGGCAATATTTGGCTGGATTCCAAACTGACTTCTCCCTATAAATTTTATCAGTTTTGGATCAACGCAGATGATCGAGACTTGTCGAAGTTCGTCCGCTATTTTACTTTGAAGTCAAGGGAAGAAGTGGAAGCTTTGGAGCAGGAATTTGCCGAGAATCCTAAAGCATTAAAAAAGATTTTGGCGGAAGAGTTAACGGTTAGAGTTCACTCACAGGAAGATTATGAAACGGTATTAAAAGTGTCCGAACTATTATTTAATCGCAAGGCAAATAAGACCACCTTGCTCGATTTGGACGAGCGTTCTTTAGAAACGGTAGCAGAAGAAATTCCAGGCTTTATCATCGCCAAAGACCAATTAGTCAATGGACTTAATGTGGTAGATTTTTTGGCTGAAACCACACAAATACTGGACTCTAAAGGCGATGCTCGTCGGGCGATTAAAGGCAATGCCATTTCTATCAATAAAGATAAAATCACCTCCCATGAAGCGATCATTTCTACGGAACACTTACTGCACGGAAAGTTCGTGATGGTAGAAAATGGGAAGAAAAACAAATTTATGGTCGTAGCGAATTAATTCCAATCGGACGGCATCATTGCCGATTGGAATTTTCCAATTTTCATAAGCCATACGCGCTTACATTGCCGAGTCTTTCTTTTTCAAAATAATGGCATCAATTGACCTTTCTTTTACCAGTTGGTTGAATTTTGGCAAATCCGTGCTTTTAATATTTTCAAAAGTTGCCAGTTCACTGTCAATCTTTTTAGTAAGCTCCTTCCTGACCTGTTTCATTTGATCGGTTGGGGGATAGTCGCCACGTTGAATGAGCGAATTTAGGTGTGCCAATTTATTATTCAGACGGACTGGAAAATTCAGCGGGTCCTGACGACTTCGATTTTTGGTTTGATATAAAGCCTCTTCCACTTTTTTCATCTTTTCATTGATTTCATCTGCCAATTCTATTAGGTCTTTCATTTCCTCTTTTTCTCCAATCATTTCTTTATAATTATTCAATTGTTTGCGAATGGCTCTAATATCAATGATTGCTTCGTGGGTCTGGGTTATTTTATCACCGACTCCTTTGATGAAATCAAACTGCTGCTGAATATCGGCAATAGAAACCTCTGATCGCGGGTCTTTAAGAATTTTGAATGTTTGGCTTTGCTCCTTGCCATTGACCTTTAGCGTTATCTTATAGTCACCTGGTACAGCCTGTGGCCCGTTTAGCGAAGCCCACCACATAATCATCCCGTCAAATTTTTTGGCATGGGGATATCTTCTATTCCATACAAACTGATTGCTCCCTTTTTTTACCTTTAGTATTTTATCTTTTTCTGCTTTTTCTGCTTTGGTAGAAAAAGTTCGGATTAGGTCGCCATCTGCCTCGTAGAAAGACAGTTCTACATCTTTTAATAAAGAGGTGTCTTTTAAATTGAAATGCACCATCACGCCCCCTGGATGGTTCATGCCTGCATTTTTGGCATTTTTATTTTGAAAACCAGGCATTCGGTAGCTATCCATAGGTTTAAACAAATGAAAATCTGCAGAAACGACCGCATCGTTCATTTGGTGCAACACGGTCAAATCATCAATCATCCAAATAGAGCGACCCTGCGTAGCGGCAATTAAATTATTATTTTTAACAGCCAAATCAGTAATAGGAACAATCGGCAAATTCATTTGGAAGGACTGCCAATTAGTACCATCGTCAAAGGAAACATACATACCAGTTTCTGTTCCAGCGTATAATAAGCCTTGCTTAACCGGATCGGCCCTAATTACTCTGGTAAAGTGTTGATTATCAATACCATTGACGATTTTTGTCCACGTTTTTCCATAATCTTTTGTTTTGTATAAATAGGGTCTAAAATCGCCGCCCTTATACAAAGTACCAGCCACGTAACAGCCGCCATCTGAATGAGGGTCGGGCTCTACACTATTATACATCAACCATTTTGGCGCACCAGTTGGCGTTACATCTTCCCAGTTTTCGCCTCCATCTCTAGAAATGTGGAGTAAGCCGTCATCTGAACCTGCCCATAATAGGTCCTTTATTCTAGCCGATTCTGCTGCTGCAAAAATGGTGCAATAATATTCTACGGAAGTATTATCCTGGGTAATCGGCCCGCCAGAAGATTTTTGTTTGTCTGGATCATTTCGAGTCAAGTCGGGGCTGATAATTTCCCAGCTATGTCCTTCATTATAGCTGACGTGTAAGTGATTCGAGGCCGTATATAATTTATTGGGATCATGTGGGGATAAGAAGATTGGAAAGTTCCACTGAAAACGGTATTTCATTCCCTCCGCCCCCCAGCCCATAGGTAAATCGGGATAGACGTTAATGATCCTGGTTTGGTCGGTTCGATGATCTAAGCGTCCGATAAACCCATCATAACAGCCGCCATAAACGACCTCATTATTTCGCGGATCAATGGCAATATGCCCACATTCGCAGCCTGCCGAAGCCTCCCAATCCCTTTCTCCAATAGATCCTCCATTGGAGCGGTGCAATACTCTTTGGGTACTATTATCTTGCTGAGCAACATAGATTCTATATGGAAAATGATTGTCAGTGGTTACTCGATAATATTGAGCGGTTGGCTGATTGTAATAGGTGCTGAAATTGGTGCCGCCGTCAAAAGAAACTTGTGCACCCCCATCATCAGCAATTACCATTCTTGCAGGGTCTTCGGGAGCAATCCAAAGGTCATGATGATCGCCGTGCGGCGTAGCAATCGTTTTAAAAGATTTACCGCCGTCTTTTGATTTATGGAACTGGACATTGAGTCCATAAATTATATCTTCATCTTGCGGGTCAGCATAAATTCGGCTATAATACCAGGCTCTTTGACGCAGATCACGGGTATCATTAATTAATGCCCAAGTCTTACCGCCATTTTCTGAGCGAAACAAACCGCCTTTTTGGGCTTCTACTTGTGCCCAAACTCTATTAGAATTGACTGGTGAAACCGTTACACCAATAATGCCCAGCGTGCCTTTGGGGAAACCATTATTATCAGAAATGTTTGTCCAGCTATCGCCGCCATCGGTACTTTTCCAAAGGGCAGAGCCTTCCCCACCGCTTTCCAGGCTATACGGAGTACGTCTGATTTTCCAGGTAGAGGCATAAATGATCCGTGGATTATTGGGGTCTAAAATCAAGTCGCAGGCACCAGCTTCGTTACTCGCAAACAGTATTTTTTCCCAGCTTTGCCCACCATTTTTTGAACGATAAACACCTCGTTCTGCACTAGGGGCAAAGACATTGCCCAATACAGCCGCATAAACCAGGTCGGGATTTTTTGGATGTACCCGAATTCGAGGGATATGATAAGATTTTTCCAAACCTATTGATTTCCAGGTTTTTCCAGCATCTACCGATTTCCACATACCATAACCATAAGACATATTGCCCCTTACTGTTACTTCTCCACCGCCGACATAGATCACATTAGGATCATATTCGCTTACCGTGACTGCTCCGATAGAACCACCAAAATAGCCGTCAGAAATGTTTTCCCAATACTGCCCGCCATCTTCTGTTTTCCAAACACCCCCGCCCGTAGCACCCATATAGTATAAATTAGGCTTGCCAGCCACTCCGGCAACGGCCGCAGAACGCCCCCCTCGATAAGGGCCAATGCTTCGCCATTTTACAGCATCATAGAGCGATTCGTCATATTTGATCGTTGTGCTTGTATTTTTGACTCCCTGTTGGGCGACAACCGGCGCACAGCTAATAAAGAATAGGTATAAACCAAAAATCAGAAAAGAAAATGAATTCGAAGTAGTCATAGCCTGTTTCCTATCTCCCAGCCCTTTCCTTTCAAAAAAAAGTGTAGGTTTCATTTTGTTATAAATTTTGTTTTTTGTAAAAATTTGGGTAAATATAGAAAATAGCCAGGAAATGAAATTTGATTTTTTTCTGAAGCCAATCAAATCTACAGTTTATACTCTTAAATAATTGTTTTGGACTACAGAGTTATGTTTAATTTTTTTCTTTCTTTGCCTTATGAATGAAATAGAACCAGGCATATGGGATCATTTGCTGATATTTCTCTTAGGAATTGTACTTCCTTCTTTTGCAGTTTTCCAATCTCAACCGGAGATGAAGTCCCTAGAGTTTGATACAGTTATGAAGAAGCAGGTCTATTATGGTAATAGTTTTTTTCAGTGGATCTGTGCGATAGCGGTGATGATTGTGTGGTGGTCTTATGGGCGATCATTGGTAGAAATGGGCTTTTGTGTGCCAGAATGGAGTCGCATGGGGATCATTTTAATCTTTCTTTTTAGTTTTTTATATGGAATGGATGTTTGGTGGGAAATGAGGAATCCGGATAAAATTGCTGAAACTAAGGCAAAATGGCTAAAAGATGTTCCTTTTTTACCCGTTAATTGGCTGGAATTAAAACATTTTTTATTTGTTGCCTTAACAGCGGGGGTTTGTGAAGAAATTATTTTCAGAGGCTTTTTTATCCAATATTTTTTAGCTATTAATACGGATAATTTATTGGGTAACTGCCTGTCTGTTATTATTCCCGCTTTTTTATTTGCCTTTGGGCACCTGTATCAAGGCGGAAAGGCAGTCGTTAAAACAATGCTGATGGCTATTCTTTTTGGCTGGATTTTTCTAGTCACTAAATCGCTTTGGCCCTTGATTATCCTTCACTTTTTGGTGGACGTGATCGGAGGCTATCTGGCCATGAAAATACTAAGCGATATTCCTGAAACTTGATTTTTTATATATATGAAAAAGAAGAACTTGTTTTCTGAGTTTTCTCCTGTTTCGAAGGCTGATTGGCTGGCAAGAGTAGAAAAGGACTTAAAGGGCAAATCCCTAATCAGTCTGAATTGGCAAATTCAAGAGGGCATTTCTCTAAGCCCCTTTGCTCATTCGGATGATATGGACAAAGAAGTGTTTCCAATTCAAAATAATAAAGTGACAAATAGTTGGGAAACGGGTGAAATAATTATAGTGACAGATACTAAACGAGCCAATACTCAAGCACTAAAAGCCTTACAAAATGGGGTGAACGCCCTTTGTTTTTACTTAAGAATTCCTTTGGGCAGGAAAAAATTGAGGCAATTATTGGAAAGCATTCAGTTAGAATGGATTAGTATCCATTTTTTCTCGAAACGATCTATTATAAGGCCTGTTTTTTTTATGGAAACTTTGCAATATCTATTAGAAGAAAGGAATTTGGAAAATCAAAAAGTATCTGGGTCTATTCATCTTGATTTTTTTAATTTATCAGGCGAATTAAAAAAAGAAAAATTTGTTGATGCTATACATAAAAGAAATAAATGTGTTCCTAAATTTAGGTTATTGAATATAGACGGTTTTGAATATTACCAAAGAGGGGACGATGTAGTGGAAGAACTAAGGCAGTTATTAATTAGGGGAAAAAAATATTTGAGCGATCAAGAAGAATACCGAGAAATGATAGGCGGATTGTTAAAATTTTCGATTGTGTTGGATTGCAATTATTTTTTGTCAATTGCTAAAATTCGGGCTTTAAAAATCCTATGGGCTAATATTTTAAAAGCCTATCAAATGATGCCACAAGCCCCTGTTATTGACGTGCATTTAAACCCAATCACTCAAGGTAAAGATAGTAATCAAAACAAGATAATGGTCACTTCTCAAGCCATGTCGGCTGTTATTGCTGGCGTTGATCGGATATTTATCGCTTCTTCAGATGCTTACGAAAATCCAGAAGGTACTAACTTTTCCAGAAGGATCGCACGGAATGTGCAGCACCTGCTCCAGATGGAAAGTTATTTGGATAGGGTGATTGACCCTGCAGCTGGAAGTTATTATATTGAAAAACTAACAACTATTTTAGTGGAGGCAGTTTGGAAGCAACTTGCAAATAAATAAACTTTGATCGCTGCTTTCTTTTTTAAAAGAGAAATTCTATTTTTGTTATCTTTTTAAGACAGACTAAAAAAACTTCGGGATGTGGCGCAGCCCGGTAGCGCACACGGCTGGGGGCCGTGGGGTCGAAGGTTCGAATCCTTTCATCCCGACTCTTTCTTCTTTTAAATTTAGTTCAACTTAGTTAAACATTAACAATTAGCGAGTTATATAGAATTTTAATACTCAAACGTGCTTGAATTTAGTTAAATTTCACAATATTTGTACCCCAATAGGAGTCCCAAGTAAAAAAAATAAAAATGGGGTACACAAGCATCAAAATTGCTGCACGAAAAGAGAGAGCTAGAAATGGACTATTGCCCATCTATCTGTATTTCTCTCAAAACAGAAAAAGAAACAAAATAGCACTAGGTGAAAAAGTGCCGGAAAAAAGCTGGATAGGCGAGGAGCAGATGCTTATCCTAACGGCAAAGCCCTTAATTTTTATTTTTCCAAACAGTTGACAAAAGCAAACTACATTTTTTGATGTAACCTTCCCGTCTTTTTAAAGTACCCTTTACACTTCTTAAAAGACAACCCCGTTGTCTTTTTCTTGTCTATGAAAAAAACACCCGACCTATGTTAAAAAATTACTATCGAATTGCCCTCCGCAGTTTACGCCGTAACCAGACTTTTTCTATCATCAACATTGCTGGACTCTCTGTGGGACTAGCTGCGTTTCTGCTGATTGCTTTATTTGTGAAGGAAGAGTTGAGTTACGACAAGTTTCATCAAAAGGCGGACCGGATTTACCGGTTGTCCCCTCCCGATTATGCCCGAACAGCACCCTTGTTACAGCCAACCATAAAAGCCGATTTCCCAGAAGTAGAAAGTGCGATTCGCTTAAAAAGATTTGGTGGTATTGTAAAGCAAGGCACTATCAGTTATACGGAAGGCGATGCAGGTTTTGCCAGTCAGGATATCTTGAATATGTTTTCTTTTGATTTTGTAGCAGGTCAGTCAGAAAATGCTTTGACAGACCCGAATACAGTCATTATCAACGAAACATTGGCTTTAAAATACTCGCTCATCCCCATTTTAGGGTGAAGCGTAGTAATCGAGAAAATAATCAGGAACAATCATAGCCCTGATAATATGAACAAGTTGTTCTTTGAAATTAAAAGCGTTTTCAAAAATAGCGACGTATTGAGCGAGGTATCGTTTATTCACTCCTCTGAATGGTCTAAGGAAATTTCTTAATCCAGTCCAAAGTCCTTCACAAGAGTTGCAATGCACCTCGCAAAAACCATCTCCATCGTCGTCTCGTGCAAATTCTTTGGCACTGTGAGTGACCGTTTTATGGATACGTCCCGAACCAGCGACTCTGTTGTAGGCATTAGCTTCATCAGTGAAAAGATGACAACCATCTGCTGTTTGTGATTCGACTTTGGGTTGTATTTGGGCAATTCTTGCTCCTAAGCAAACTCCTAATCGGATTTGTTTAGTTTGTCTTCCGAAAAACCCTTGTATGGGCGGACGATCATTTTTGTAAGTTCCTATGCCTTTTTTTTATTCCCACGGACACGGGGTGGGTCGTCCGGATTCGGGTGTAAAATCCCTTTTTCACCTGCATTTTGAAATACTTCATCTGACTCTACTTGCTGGTCTTTTAATTGAGATACGTCCCGGTTTTCAAACGCAAATTCCTGTAAGCGGTGGCGCCAGTTTAACAAGGCATTATAACTTACAGATAATTCTTTGCTCAATAGTTGGGTCGTTTCCCCTCTGGCAAATCCACGTAGCATTAATACTATTATTATGCAGTTGTAGCGGATGCCTTGAAGTATAGTCCCCGTGAACAAATTGAATACTTTGCCACATGTTTTGCACTTGAAACATGGAAGACCGTTTTTTCGATATTTGTGAGCCTTTTGATGTGGCGGCAAAGCATGGCTATTTGGACAATACAGCCCTTGGGGATGTAAAATCTCTCGTAAATAGGAGTAGCATGAATCAAAATTCATCAAATCTTGTATCGGAAATTTGAGCATCGCTTTTTTCTTTCAAAGAACGGTATTTTTTCTCTTTCACCCCTTAATGGGGATGAGCGAAAATACTTTAATGCTATAGATGTTGTTGGTAAACAATTGACTTTTTTGGATACCATTCCATTAACCATAACCGGCGTTTTCAAAAATTGGTCCTCTAATGCTCATTTACAACTGAATATGATTGCTTCTTTTTCCACTTATGAAAAGATGGGCATGAATCTGGAAACCTGGAGGAACAATATCTATTACACCTATGTGCTATTACAAGAACGCGCCAGTCCTGCCCTTTTTAAAAGTAAGATACCCGCTTTTCTGGACAAACATATTCGTTCCTTACCCAATCGGCAGCAGTATCAATTGGTCGCTCAAAACCTAAAAGACATTCATTTGCATTCCCAAAAGGATATGGAGTGGTCTCCAAATGGGAGTATCACAACGGTTTATATTTTTGGTGGACTCGCCTTGATTATTTTACTCATTGCAGGCATCAATTTTATGAATCTATCTACGGCCATCGCCACTCGACGAGCAAAGGAAATAGGGGTCAGAAAAACCATTGGAGCAAGGATTTCTCAACTGGTTGGACAATTCTTATTTGAGTCTGTATTTATGAGTATGCTGGCATTGACCATTGCTTTACTAATCGTTAAAATCAGCCTTCCTTATTTGAATCAACTCGCCAATAAAACGTTGACAATCTCTACTTTATTAATGCCAACTACTATCGCAGGTTTATTAGGTTTTACGATTTTGGTGGGTTTATTGGCTGGTTTTTATCCGGCATTGGTTTTGTCTTCTTTTCGCCCATTGGACGTTTTGAAAGGAACTATCAAAACAAAGCTGCAAGAAGGGCTAATGCGAAAGGGCTTGGTGGTATTACAGTTTGGCCTATCGCTTTTTCTTTTGGTGAGTAGTCTGGTCATTTATCAGCAATTAGACTTTATGAAAAATAAATCCTTGGGTTTTGATAAAGAACAAGTCTTGGTACTGCCTTATGCTTGGGATGGAAAGGTGCAGCAGGCTTATGAATTACTGAAGGAGCGATTTTTACAACTCCCCGCTATTCAATACGTTACCCGCTCAGGCGATATTCCCGGCAGAATGGCTACTCGTATGGGTTATTGGGCAGAAGGAATGCCAGAGGACGAATCTCGGGGCATTCAGGCATTATATGTAGATAAAGATTTTGTCCCTGTTTATGGAATCGAAGTCATTGCAGGGCGAGCGATTAATAATACTATCACTTCGGACTTAGAAAACGGCTATCTGCTAAATGAACGAGCAGTTGCCCATATTGGCTGGACAGCGGAAGAAGCCATTGGAAAACGCTTTACAGTCCATAAGGAAGGGAGCGTAATTGGAGTGGTCAAAGATTTTCATTATAATTCTTTGCAACAAGCCGTCCAACCGCTTTTCCTCTCTATGCGTCCAGATTGGGCGGGTTATATGTCTTTACGAATCCATACGAATGAGGTGGATAAAACAATCCAAAATTTAGAAACTATCTGGAAGGAGTTGGTTCCGGACCGCCCTTTTCGCCATGTGTTTTTGGAGGAAGATTATAACCGACAATATCTGGCAGAAAACCGATTGGGAAAAATAGTAATTATATTTACGGGTTTAGCGATTTTTATAGCCTGTATTGGGCTATTTGGCTTGGCTACATTTACAATAGAACGCCGCAATAGAGAAATAGCCGTTCGTAAAGTATTAGGAGCTTCTGTGGCACAAGTAGTCGTATTATTGTCCAAAGATTTTATTCGACCCATTTTGATTGCCCTGTTGCTGGCTGCTCCTTTATCTTTTTGGCTAGCCCAACAATGGTTGAATAATTTTGCATATCAAATTACTTTTAATCCACTTTGGTTAGTAGCTGGCGCATTTCTACTCCTATTGATAGCTTGGATTTCACTGGGTTTCCAATCTATTAAGGCAGCGGTTGTGAACCCTATTAATTGGTTGAAGGAGGAGTGAAGTGTTATCGAAAAGAAAGAATAATAAAGCCTATTACATTGTCCTTCACGTCCACCCCTTCATCTTTTTTAAGGATTGTTGATTCTAATTAAGTCGTACTAAGTAGAATCTAAAAAAGTCGTACTAATCAAATGATCTTCCCAGGTAAGAGGAAGTTTCAATTGAAAAGGTGGGAGAGTAGCTTCAAAAAAGTCTTTTCCCATCAAAATTTCTTTAGAAATTCCTTTTATAGGTTGTTGATCTATTATCTGTTCTTTGACATCGCGGAAGACAAGTAATTTAGTTTCTTCATTAAAACTAATTTGGAGGACGGACTGCTTTGGTGCATCCTTAAGGTAGTACCATTGACCTCCTAAGTGAATGGTCTTTGTTTTACCTGCTTTTCGATACCATTTTCCCTTAGCTAAAAATTGATAGATCCGTTTCAAATCAATCATTTGTGCTTCTAGTTGAGGGTAGTAGGATTTACCAGAAAATCTAGCATTTGGAAAAGCTTTTAGCGGGGCAATACCACCTAGGGTTGAACAAGGAAGCACTTCATTTAGAAGTTGACGCCTTTCATTACAATAAGAATGCAGAGATATAATAGACTCCAAAGTAGTTCCTTTCACTGCTTGATTAAATATGGTTTGATGAGTTCGTTCAACCACTCCCTGGTCGGTTGGCGTATTACTTCTACTAAAAGTAAGTGGGATACCTAAACTAATCAGCCATAAATGAAATCGAGTTGGATAAGGAGACTTTCCTTTGTTTTCATAGAATACACTAGCATGATCGCATTGTATTCGTTTGGGCAGACCGAATTCACAAAAAGCTGCTCTAAGAGCATGCTGATAATGCGTTCCAGAAGGTGATCCACTACGAAGTCCAGCAGCGTTTGGAATAGACCCACAGTACGTTCTAGAGAATACATCTTTTATATTGATTAGATGTATTCTTCCTATCCCTTCTATAGGAAATGCTCCTTGCCCGTCAATTTGCCAAATATGATGAGCATGTTGAGCACTTTGTAACTCCGTATTAGGGATGGGCACATGTTTATCGTACTTCTTGGTTAAACCTTTACTTTTTAGAAATAAGGCTATTGAACTGGGTTTTGGAATTTTGTGATTTTCAAACCTTTTATCAAGCTTTAAATTCTTCCCAAATAGTACCAGGTCCCCAACCAGGATGAACATTCCTTAAGTAAAGAATTTGTTCTTTTACGATGGTTGAGAAACTAGATAAGCATCCAGTAACTGGTCGCCCCATTTCAGAATGTAGGCTCGCTTTTTTTTAAAGCGTTGTTTCCACTTCCTAACCGTCCAGACAGAACAGTTCAGCTTTTCTGCAACTTGAGGAGCCGTTAAGCCTTGGTTGGAAAGCTCAATCATTTGTATTCTTTGTTCTTCCGTAGTCATAAACAGTATTTCAAGATGATTAACTCTCTTTTGAGTTAATTTAACCTAACTTTTTTGATCAAAAAAGTTAGCACGACTTTTTTAGAATCAGGTTAGTACGACTTAATTAGAATCAACAGGATAAAAATAAGTTTGAGCGCCTGTTATCCTCGATCAGCCGGGAGTGGTTTTATGTTCAATCCATGCGTTTCACAACAGAATCTCCAGTGACTTGTTGTTGCTCAATTTTTCCTCGTCCTTTATAATAAAGAGAGCTATCCCCGCTGGCATCTAGGTCAATAATGCCATTTACCGTCAGGCGAGCCTCACTGTCACCTTTTAAATCAATTTCTAAATCATGCGTAACAAAATTATAATTTTTCATTTGGCTATCTCGCGGGCATCTAATTCCAGTATATTTGCACTTCCACTTAAATTCAGTTTTGAATCTCCCCGAAGAACTGCCACCAGATTCTTGACCTTCATTTTGCCACTTAATTGGCTATCCCCGGCCAGCTTTATTGATACATCTTCTGTATTGAGCTGATTTTCCAATTCGAAAACCACGTCGCCACTGCCTTCAAAACTCATTATTTCTTTGACGGTTATGTAGGCGCTTAATTGCTTTTTGCCATAGGTGCCAATGCCCTTTTTTATCCCCAATTTCAAGGTTTTCCCCATTTTTTGTGCCACGATGTATGGATGCAAGTTTTCGTTGGCTTCAATTTTTACAGACTCTTTTCCTTTTGAAAAGCGAACAAAAACTTCAAAATCACAACAGGCATCTATTTTGTTAAAGCCTGTGAGGTCTTTTTCTTCGGTGCTTATTTTGTTAGATAGCTTAATTTTCTGCCATTGGCTATAAGAAAAACAGTAGGTGAAACACAATAGGGAAAAGGTCAAAATTGATATTTTCATTTTTTTTGATTTGATCAAAAATATTGTTTTATGTCCTAAAGGACACTGGAAAAGGTAGCGGGTTGCAGTGCTGAAATTGTTTATACTGAAAATGGTTGACAAGGTAATATTTACCAAACTGATTTTTAACGGGCAAAAAAAAATCTTCAGGAGATAAGCGGAGAAAAAATAAGCTTTATAGGAATCTTTTTGCTCCTCAATGGGTTATCTCCTAAACTCAAACGCACAAAGGAATACCCAATGCTTCAGCGCACTATACATCTATATCAAAATGCTTATTCCGGCCTTTCTAAAGAAGTTTGGCTACTATCTTTGATTTCGTTCGTAAATCGAGCTGGCGCAATGGTTTTTCCATTTATGACCATTTATCTTACCCAATCTATGCATTTTTCTTTGAAAGAAGCGGGATTTATTATGGGTGCTTTTGGTCTAGGCTCCGTTTTAGGCGCTTATATTGGCGGTTGGTTAACAGATAGATATGGCAATTATCTCGTTCAGTTTTGGTCTCTTCTATTGACGGGGGCTGTTCTGGTATTCATTTTGAAAGCAGAGACTTTTTGGGAAATGATGGGCATGGCTTTTTTATTGAGTACGGCTGCAGATGCTTTTCGTCCTGCCAACAAGGTAGCGGTAGCTAATTATAGTCGGCCAGAAAATTTAACCCGCTCTTTTGCACTATTGCGTTTAGCGGTAAATTTGGGCTTTGCCATTGGTCCAGCAATGGGAGGTATTCTGGCTGCCTGGAAAGGCTACGATTGGTTATTTTACGCCGATGCCATTACTTGTATTTTAGCGGCAATTCTTTTTCGATTGACTTTAAAGGAAAAGCCAAAAGCAGTTGATAATCAATCGTCTATACCGGAAGCCCCGAGAGCGCCACTGACTTCTGCATTTAAAGATAGATTCTTTTTGGTTTTTTTGTTGGTAATGGTTGCCATGGCTTTTATCTTCTTGCAGGTTTTTTATACGATGCCCGTTTTTTTAAAACAAGAGCTAGGGATTGCTGAGGGAGAAATTGGTTTATTTCTGGGATTAAATGGACTAGTGATTGTATTGTTAGAGATGCCATTGGTCTATTTGGCGGAACAACGATTGACAAAATTTCAGTCTATGGCAGGCGGCGCCTTGTTAATAGGCTTGGGCTTTTTGCTTTTTGTAGTTTCTCAATTTTGGTTAGGCGTCGCTGCATTGGCTATTATCACCCTGACTCTAGGCGAAATTTATTACATGCCTTTTGCAAGTGCGTTCACTGCAGAACGGGCCAATGACCAAAATCGAGGACAATATATGGCGCTTTATACGATGTCTTGGGCAGTAGCAAGTATCATGTCCCCAACTATTGGCTTTTTTTTGGCAGAAAATCTTGGGTTTCTGCCACTTTGGATCATACTATTTGCCATTGGTGGAATGGGCGGAATTGGATTTTGGCGGCTGGGAAGGGTTTTAGAAAAAAGGCAACCGGTTAGTCTATAACCGGTTTGTCTTAAATTCTTTTTCCCATTCTTGAGGTTCATTTAACAATAATTCATAGAAGGAATTTAGATACTTATCCATTCGTTTTTTGAATTTTTTGCTTAGATTTGGGCAAGACCGATAGCACTTAAATCCGCTATCTTTTAGCGCCAAGAAACGTTGAATAGTTTGATTCAAGTCTTCTTTTGAAGCAAAAGCACCCAAGCAGAAACGTTGCTCAATATTGGTTTGTTTTAGATCGGGATTCAAGCGGGCATAGGGCGCGCTTACCAATCCTGCATAATCAAAATCATACGGCACAACAATTAACAAACTGTCATTTTGGGGCTTAATCAATTTGATATTTCTCCTAACCCTGACGTCCCAGTCAGCGTTGCCTATCATATATTGGAATAGTAAGGTATTATGATAGGAGGTTTTGTCCAACTTGGAAGGTGTCATGCCAAAATGACCCACCTGTTCTCCCCCTAGTCGATAAGCCAATTCGTTATTATTTTCAATGAAAAAGGCCAACCGCGTAAGCTTGTTTTTGGGGTTATTGGAGTTAATATAGGTAATGTTAATAAAATGGACTCGATAACTTTTGGGAGTCAATTGGTTGTATAGTTTATAGGCCCAGTATTCTTTTAATAGCACTTGGTCACTCCCTTCCGTATTTTGGCAGTGTGTAACCAGTTTTAGCTTGTCAAAATCGGGAAATAAACCCAATTTTTTTAACTCTTTTTTGGAAAAATCAATTTTTAAAGGAGGCATCGCGCAAGCTTTTCTCCTCGATCTGCCCCGGACTTCAATTTTTATATCCATCTTAATAGATTCATTAGCTTCATTTTTGAAGACAATTTTTCCGTTATATTTATTTTTGGACGCCTTTTTGTATTTAAATAGCGTGTCAAAGTCTGTTTCTAAAATAACTTGGTGGAAACTATCGCGAACCATTTTTTGAAAAATGGTCGTGGAATTAGCAAAATCCGGAATAGTGTCAAGCACTTGAGTAGATTGGCCAGATATGGATGCTGCAATAAATAGAATCAAGAAGAGAGGCAAAAAAGGATTAGATTTGTTTAGCATAACTACTGCTTTTGTCTTTTGGAATTTAACTCAAGGTAACATTTTTTTTCGTATTCTCGCTATTTCCCTTTCTGATTGTTCAGTAAGTATTCCTTTCTGTGTGGTTTCGCCAAGCTAGGAAGGTTGCTATTTTCTAGCTTGTGTGACAGGGAATTTTCAAGGTTTATAAAAACCAGAAGAAGTTTTATGCATTAGGCTATTTTGTTTTTACGATTTGCACTTTACATATATTTTAATTAAACTTAAATGTTTAACCGAAGTATTAGCAATTATTTATATAGTAAATATTCGCTAAAAAATAATATTTTGTGAATTCAGCCTCCTTTTAAGGTACAAAATAAGATCCTAAAGAATTTATAAAGTGTTAAATTTTTTTCTAAAAAAACAAATAAAATCTTAATTAATTGTTAAAAATGGTTTATATTTGAACCAAAGTAAAAGTAAGGACGACCTTATTTAATGCAAAAACAAATTCATCTTTTGGGATAAACTCCCAATTTTGTTTTTTATAAGCCAATAAAATTATTAATTACAATATATTTGAGTTGATTCTGGAACTCAAACTAAAAATAACAGTCGGGTGATTTCTTACAAGAGCGAAGCAATGCTTAAAAAACTTCGCTCTTTTTTTATGTTTTCTTTTTAGCATTTCCTACTTTTACTTCCTACAACCTTTAAAACTTCATACAATACAATCCTTTTCGACGCAAAAATCAGGTTAGTATTTCGCTAAATGCTAAAGTTATCGGGCTATTGGGTGCTTTGCCAGGTTTTTAGACCTAAAACAACTTTAAACACTTACTTATGAGAAACTTTGAATTAACAGGATTAGATATAAGTATTATGGTTGCGTATGCAGTGTTGATTATTGCATACGGACTGTATCATGCAAAGCGAAAAAATTCAGAAGAGTACTTTTTAGCGGGCCGAAATATGCTTTGGCCAATCGTAGGTATCTCCCTTTTTGCGGCTAATATTTCCAGTTCTACGTTGGTTGGTTTAGCAGGCGATGCCTTTAAAACCAATACCCATGTTTATAATTATGAGTGGCTGGCGGCAGTAGTTTTGGTCTTTTTTGCAATTTTTTTCCTGCCATTCTATTTAAAATCAAGGGTTTATACGATGCCAGAATTTCTGGAGCGACGCTATGATGTCCGATCTAGGTATTATTTTTCTTTTATTACGATTGTTGGAAATGTATTGATTGATACGGCAGCGGGACTTTATGTGGGAACAATTGTGTTGAAGCTGATGTTCCCAGAGATGTCTTCTGCTATGATTATTATTATTTTGGCTTTTGCCGCTGCAGCTTATACTATTCCTGGTGGGCTAAATTCGGTGATTCAAACAGAAGTCATTCAAGCTATCTTACTTGTTTTTGGTTCCATATTATTGACCTATTATGCTTTTGAGCAGGTAGGAGGCTGGTCAGGTTTTATTAGTGGTTTAAATGAGAAAGGACAGGCAGGCGAATTATTAAGCGAACTGCAAAATGGGGGTACAAGGGCATTGACGGGGGCGGGCGAAGTGCTGTCGTTGGTGCGTCCTGGCGATGATAAATTTATGCCCTGGACAGGTTTGTTGTTAGGCGCACCCATTCTAGGTTTTTATTTTTGGGCGAATAACCAGTTTATGGTCCAAAGAGTATTAGGAGCGAAGGACTTGAATCACGGAAGATGGGGGGCACTATTTGCGGGCTTGTTGAAGTTACCAGTTATCTTGATTATGGTTATTCCGGGAACGATTGCCATTTTACTCTATTCCGACTTAGATTTATCCTTTATGAATTACGGCTTGCCTAATGGAGATATTTGTAAAAACCTTCGGGACTGTCCCAATGCGACCTATCCCTTGTTGCTATTTGACTTATTGCCTAAAGGCGTTTTGGGTTTGGTTTTAGCGGGTCTTTTAGCGGCGATGATGTCTAGTGTATCTGCTACTTTTAATTCTGCTTCTACTTTAGTGACGATGGATTTTGTGCAAAAATTGCGGCCAGGCATGACGAGCCAACAATTGGTAAGAGCGGGACAAATTACTACTTTGGTTTTGGTTATTTTGGCTTCTATCTGGGCACCGATGATTGAGCGGTTTGATTCGCTTTGGGAATACTTACAAAAAATCCTTTCTTATATTGCACCTCCGGTTGCAGCTACTTTTGTAGTAGGATTGTTTTGGAAAAGGGCGAATGGGCATGGTTCGATTGCGGGTTTATTGGCGGGTTTATTTATTTCTATTATTATGGTCATCGCCACGATATTAGGAGCACAAGCAGAAAATGCTGGGAGGGAGCCCGCAGCGTGGGCGGCTACTTTGAATAGTATTCATTTTCTGCATTTCACCTTTGGCTTATTTATTTTTTGCGGTTTGGTCAACATTATAGTGAGTTTATTAACGCTTGCACAGACATCTGTTTTTATGCGAACGGCTTCTATAGATGACGCGAGTGCTTTGGAAGGGGTAGAACCAGGTGAGTTAATTGAGGATCGGAGAGAGAATTATATTTGGAAAACTGCCTTGTTTACAGAAGAAACGGAGGAATTAAAAGGTCTCCCTTGGTATCTCAATTACAGAATAATGGCAATCGGTTTATTGATTATTACTGCTATGGTTGTTGGGTATTTTTGGTAGGGGTTTAGAGGCAGGGTATTAGTTGTACTGTTTAGAGCAGGAGGTAAATTATCTTGTTCATGAGACAGGTAGGACTAAGTCTAATTTTGAGATTTTATTCTCATTTCGTCTAGTGGTAGTTCCATACCAGGTATGATGCTTTCCCCGTGTAATCTTTTTCCTTCAAATCCCTCAATAACTTCCACTTCACCATTTATTCGATAGATATATGCTTTTTCTTGATAGGGATCAATTAACCAAGCTAGTTTTACACCGTTTTTGATCCAGGCATTTTTCATTTTCTTTTTTAATTTAGATAAACGGTCCGTTTTTGAACGTATTTCTACTACAAAATCGGGCACTACCTGCAGGTAATTTTGTTCCAGTTGTTTTGAGCTTAGTTTAGCCAGGTTTTCTGCACTTATCCAGGCAGCATCGGGGCTCCTTATAGAGCCATCGGGCAATTCGACTCCTGTGGAGGCACTGAATGTTTCTCCCTTTTTATGGTGGTACCACCAAAGTGTGAGGTAAAAGTTTACTTTTGATTCTCTTTTGCCAGAACCACCTTTTACTGGAGCCATAATTGTAATTTTTCCATCTCTTCCTCTTTCTATTTGCAATTCCGGGTAAGTTGAAGAAAGTATCATAAACTCTGCTTTTGAAAAAGGCCGATCTAAAATGATCGGAGCAGTTGTTACCATATCGGCAATGGTAGCATTTTGAGGAGATTTCAGGGCTTTAAAAAATGTCATTTTAATTTTTTATTGCAATATACAGAAAATTGATGTTAAAGATCACTTCTTAGCAATTTCCTCTAGGGTTTGTTTTTCATACAAATCGAAGTAAAAGGCTTTATTTTTTAGCAATTCTTCGTGGGTACCTTCTTCCACAATTTGACCATTCTCTAAGACAATGATTTTATCAAAATTCAAATAAGCATATATTCTATGAGTGATAATGATAGCCGTTTTGTCTTGCAGCGATTTGTTAAAATAACCCAATATCTGAGCTTCGGTATTGGTATCAACGGCAGATAAACAATCATCTAAAACGATAATATCAGGCCTTTTGATTAAAGCGCGAGCAATAGATACTCGTTGTTTTTGTCCGCCAGACAAAGTGACCCCTCTTTCTCCGACCATTGTATCAAATCCATAGGTCAAACCTTTAATATCTTCATATACCGCAGCGTATTTGGTAAACTGCTCGATTTCGTCTTGGGAAACTGCTCGCTTTCCGAAAGCTACATTTTTAGAAATAGTATCTGAAAACAGAAAAATATCCTGTGGGACATAACCAATTTTGCGCCTTAAATTATGTAAGTCCTTTTGGCGAATATCTATCCCGTCAATTAAAATTTGTCCTTCGGATACATCGTACATTCGCACTAACAAATCTGCAATGGTCGTCTTTCCCGATCCGGTACGACCGATAATGGCCATTTTTTCACCAGGATTTAATGCAAAAGAAACATTTTTTAATGCTTTAATACCCGTATCGGGATAGGTAAAACTAACCTTATTAAAGACAACGCTTCCCTGTAAAGATTCAGGATTTTTATTAGGAGAGGTTATCGCGGGCTTGTTGCTCAAAAATTCATTGATTCGTTTTTGAGAAGCAGCCGCCTGTTGTACGATAGAAGCAATCCAACCAATAGCCGTGACAGGCCAAGTTAGCATATTGACATAAATGACGAACTCTGCGATGTTTCCGGGGGTTATCGTCCCTTTGGCTACCTGTAAGCCACCAATATAAACCGTTAAGATGGTACTTACCCCCACTAAAAGCATCATCAAAGGAAAAAAGAGAGCATTTACCCTTGCTAGATCCATAGATTTATCCATATAAATTTGACTTTGTCCTCTAAAAAATTTGAGCATAGGCAATTCTTGGACATAAGATTTGACAACTCGAATTCCAGAGTACACCTCCTGAGAAGCACTATTCAAGGTAGCCAATTGTTCTTGAATAATGGTACTTCTCTTATTTATTAGGCTGGACACATAATAGATAGATAAAGACAAAAAGGGTAGGGGCGCCAATACATAAAAACTTAGCGGGATGCTTACCTTTAGCATGGAATAAATGACAAAAATGAAAAGCGAAACCAGATTGATGCCATATAAAAGAGCTGGACCCAAATACATCCTCACTTTGGATACATCTTCTGTAATCCGCGACATCAAGTCACCCGTATTATTTTTTTTGTAAAAAGCTAAATCTAATTTCTCATAGTGATCGAATAATTCTTTCCGCATATCATATTCAATCAAACGGGACATGACAATGATAGTTTGACGCATAAAATACATGAAAAGCCCCATTAATAAAGCTAAAATCAATACCAATACGCCAAAAAACAGAAGTGATTTGCCCAAAATATCGAAGAATGATTGTTGCAAAGCAAAGCCTTCCAATTGGCGATATATACCAATATTCTCTACGACCAAATCGAGTGCCTCCCGGATCATTTGTGGTTGCAGGACCCGAAAATAATTGGATAGAGATACGAAGACAATTCCTAGCAGCAAGTGCCATTTATATTTAAAAAAATACTTATTAAGTACAAATAATTGCTTCACAAAAAATTATTTGTCAGAGGAAGTTTTTTACCTTTCTGCTGTGGACTTTAGTTTGCAAGAGGTGATACTTTACAAAGAAATCAACAGTTGGGGCATTATTTTGTTCCAGGGTATTAGTCTTACTTAAAAATGTGTTACAAATTTAAGGATAAAAAAGAGAGAAGATAGGAAATTGGGTTAAAAAACTGATAGAGTATTCTCGGCTTGGTATCAAATTTGTATTTTACTTATTTATAATATATTTTCAGATTTTTATAAAAAGTGTAAGCAACTATACAAAAGGAAATATTCGGCGTACTACTATGGCATATTTATCGTTTTGAATTCAAGCATTTAATATCCTTAATCGAATAAACCACTTGTGAGAAAAAACGCCTGTTTTACAGAGAAAAATTGGTCGGTTCAGATAAAGTTCTGAACTGGCTTTCTTTTTTATAAAGCACTTAAGCAATGCAATTGGCATAAAGGGTAAAAATTTTAAAAATAAATATTATATTATTCAGCCATTTAATATATTTGCAAAAATTTTTGAAACACATTTTTACCATTGGAGTTGAATAAATTGTGAATTTTTGAATCCTTGATAAATTGGAACTTTTTTATTCAGGCCAATCGATTTGTCAAGGAAAGAAATTTTCCAAAAACCTATTCTTCCCAACCTGCAAGACAAGAAGGCTTCGAAATGAAGTTTTCTCATCAGAAACACTATTGTTTGTTATCCCCTTTTTAGCTGTTTGCCTTCTATTGAATATTAGCTGATTGATTATTTATTGACTTGTTGATGCGTTTATTTTTATTTCAATTAGCCCAAATATAGATCCCATGAATAAACTGATTATTATTGGTCTTCTCTTCTTTGTTACGCAGCAATTATTGGCTCAGCAGTTGCCTTTATTTTCTCAATATCAGGATAATTATATTGCTATTAATCCCGGCATGGTAAATAGGGATTATTTGCTCAAAGATCACAATTTGTCTTTTGGAGCTTCTTACAGGAATCAGTGGACTGATTTCGAAAATTCCCCTAGAACGCAGATTGTACGGGGGGAGTATTTGTATGAAGGAGGAAGTTTCGGTTTGTTATCCGGCGGATATTTAATTAATGACCAAACGGGGCCTTTAGGCTTGATCGGTTTGTACGGTCGTTTAGGAGGAGTTTTTTCAGCAGACCCGTATTATAGTGGCTTTTCAGTTGGTCTGTCTTTTGGAGCAGTACAGTATAGGGTGGATGTGAGCGAACTTCGCTTAAGGGATGAAAATGATATTGTCGCCAATGATAATAAAACCCAAATTTTTCCAGATGTTGGAGTAGGAGTTTATTATTATAAAAAATTGTCCGGCGGCGGCATGCTGGACGATGATTATATTTATGTAGGAGCTTCTATACCACAAGCAATTGGATTGGACTTGGAATTTCAGGATGAAACAGGTGCTTTTTTTCTAAAGAAGATGCAGCATTTTTATGCGCAAGCGGGAATTTTTCATTTGATGGAAGGAGAAAGTTTTTTGGAATTAACTGCTTGGGCAAAATTTGTACAAGGCGCACCTATTAATATTGATTTCAATTTTCGCTATCAAACCAATGCGAATATTTGGATCGGCATTGGCGGCTCTTCTGCCGGAACAGCCCATGTAGAAACGGGCTTGTTGTTGGGTGAAAATATGGGCTTTGACAATCATATTCGCATTGGCTATGGTTTCGATTACACCTTTAGCTCCTTTGGACCGGCAGCAGGCACAACGCACGAAATAAGTGTTGCTTACTCTTTGGAAAGATAGAAAAATAAATTTTAGTAAAAAATTGAACTACTAATCCCCTTGATTACATTTACGCCCATGAACGATTTTTTTAAATCAATCATTATCGGATTTGTACTTTTATTTTCTTTGGAGATAATTGCACAACCGACTTTAAGCATCGAAGATGTGACTGTTCCTTCTGGCAGCTTGGTTGCATTGAGCGTTTCGGTGAAAGATTTTACAGATATTACCAAAGCCCAGTTCTCTCTTAATTGGGACCCTACCCAGCTCGAATTTGTTTCCATTAAAAATATTAATGCTACTGAAAATTTGAACTTAGATATCAATAATTTTGATTTATCTAAAACGGACGAAGGGCACCTTGTATTTTTATGGGAAGATGTGCCTGGTTTTGGTGTTACAGTTGAAGACGACATGGTCTTATTTGAAATAGAAATCAGGGTACATGCTCCGGAAGGTCAGACGTCTTTTTTAAATATTACGAACAATCCCGTTGAGATTATTATTAACCGGAATGCTTCTGGAACGGCTAATATTTTTGACCCGAACTTTGTCAATAATAGTACGCTTACAGTAATCGAAAGCGTTCCAGAAACAATATTTACGCTAAAAGAAAAAACGGATATATATTGTCCCGGCGACCAGGTCTGTTACGATATGGAAATCCAAGGCTTTGATAGTATTTTGGCATTGACCTTTGCACTGGCATGGGACTCAACGATTCTTCAGTATGATCGGGTAGAAAATTTTGGTTTCAAAGAGTTAAATGAGACTTATTTTAATGTTAACTGTAACGATACAACTGGAAAATGTAGCAATGAAATCCGCGTATCTTGGAGTGGAGAAACCTTTGAGACCCTTACCAATGGAGTTTCTGTTGAGGACGGCAGCACCTTATTTACAATTTGTTATAACATAATTGGAAAGGCAAACGAGCAAACGGATATCGTCTTTGAAGATTCCGTTTTGCCTTTGGAGGCCGTCAACAAAAATGGAGAATCTCTCAACTTTATTCCCAATGGGGTGTCCGTAAGAATTGACGATTGTGATGAATTGGTGATTTTTCAGGCAGATTGCACGGACGGTGCACCCGGCGATACTATTTGCATAGCGATAAGCACCTTGAATTTTTCTGCTATTAGTCATATAGAATATATTCTTAACTGGAATACGGAAATACTAGAATTTTTAAGTGTGGAAAATTTTAATCTACCAAATCTCGATGAGACTAATTTTAATCCCAGTCCGGGCAGCTTGGTGATTGACTGGACTGGAGATAGCGAAGTGAGTTTGGAGAATAATACGTCCCTTTATCAAGTCTGTTTTGCAGTGAAAGAAACTGCGGAGATTGGCAAGTTCAGTTTTATTAATTTTCTGGAATTAGCGGGAACTTTTCAAGTATTAGATAAAGACGGCAATGAGCTAAACGATGTGCGATTTAGAAGCTGCGATGTAAAAGTATTAGCCCCAAATGTAAAGTTATCAGGAGAACAAATAACGACTATACCCGGCACTTCTTTTTGTATGCCTGTCAGCGTGGATAATTTTTTCAATATTACGAGTTTTGAAATCCCTATAGAATGGGATCCGGCTGTATTGGAATTTACAGGAGTACAGGATTTTAATTTGGAAGGACTTGACCAAAATAACTTCTCTCTACAGGAAGCCGATCAAGGAAAAATTCAATTAGCACTTTGGCGAAGTCCGGACGAAAACGGACGCACTTTGCCGGATGGCACGGTCATTTTTAGCATATGTTTCGATATTATAGGCGAATTGGGTACTGCTTCCCCTATTTCTTTTTCAGAAAATGTAGCAAATCCGGCCTTTTTTGTTAATACCGAAGGACAAGTTGAGGCAGATATTACGAATGGAGAAATTCGGGTTGAATCGGCTGGAATAGTATTAAATACAGAAGAAATGGTGGTTGCTCCAAACGAAGGTTTTTGTCATAATTTTACCGTAGATAATTTTGAAGCAATCCTTAGTATGAACTATACCCATGCCTGGGATGCTAGTATTTTGCGCTTTGACTCGGTGGCAAATATTCAGTTAGTTGGACTGGATGCGACAACGAGTTTTGGGCCGGAGTTCCCTGAAGATTTTTTAACGGTTAATTGGCTATCAAATGATCCAATAAACGGAGAAACACTTTCAAATGGCAGTTTGATTTATCAATTATGCTTTACCCCGATTGGTGATTTGGGAACTTGTGCCAATTTAACATTGTCCGATGCCCCTATTGCTCCTGAGGTGATTACAGCGAATAGCCAAGGAGCAGACATAGGGATTTTTAATAATGTAAAAGATGTTTGTATTACCGATTTTGGTGTAATAAATGAACGAATAAGCCATCCTTCTTGTGACGGGAATGATGGTTTGATTAGATTGGACGTAGAAGGGGGGTCGGGGAGTTATTTATACTTATGGCAAAAAAATGGGGCGCAAATTGAAAATGATGAAACGAATGACTCAATTAATTTAAATGGACTCGAAGGCGGAGAATATTGTCTAACCATTATTGACAAGACTAATGCTAGCAAAAATTTGTCGAAGTGTTATACCATAGATGTGGTTGATGAAGGTACGCCTATTCCCAATGCAGGAGAAGACCTCGATTTGGGTTGTATAGATGCCGCCCAAATCGAAGTTGCTTTGGATGCCAGCAAGTCTTTAGTGCCCGAAGGTGGTGTATTTACTTATGAATGGAAGACGCCAGACGGACAAATTCGCCCATTTGATGAAACCAAAGAAAATCCGATTATTACTGCCACGGGTACTTATATTTTGACGATTCATAATATCTCTAATAATTGCTCGGCTTCGGATACCGTCTTGGTATTTAGTTCTGAACCACCGATTATAAAAATTGAAGCAGCAGGCAACTTGGATTGTGCGAATGAGGTAGTTCGGCTAAATGCAGAAGAAACGGAACTTAAAGAAAACATGATTTTTACATGGACGACAGAAGGTGGGAGTTTTGCTTCAGATAGTACCACTTTAAGTCCTGCTATAAATCGAGAAGGAACTTATCAACTTACAGTTATTGACACCACCAATAATTGCACGGCGATAGATGAAATATCCATCATTAAAGATATTGACCCACCAAGAGCAGAAGCAGGACCGGATAGAGAATTGCGTTGTGAAGATGATTTTATTACGCTCAATGGAGAAGGATCTTCAACCGGCAATGGGGTGGTCTATGAATGGTCCACAATAGATGGCTCCTCTATTGTCAATTTTGACCAATTACAAGCAGATGTTTCGAGAGTAGGTAGCTATTACTTGACCGTGATTAATATGATCAATGGTTGTCAGGCTACGGATACTATGATTGTCAATGCCGATGAATCTCTTCCAGTGGCCAAAGTACCTCAAAAAGCAATTATTGGTTGCGGCATGAATGAAATAATACTAGATGGGTCAGCGTCTTCTCAGGGAAATAGTTTTGCCTATGAATGGGAGGGACCTTTAGGAGAACCCATTTCTACACAACCTTCTATAATGGTAGAAGAAACCGGACAATATTTACTGGTTGTTACCAATATTGATAATGATGATTGTATAGCGGATACTGCGGTTGTTGTGGTTTCCAAAGACAATACCATTCCAGCGGCCTCCATTACCCAAAATCTAACGATTGGTTGTGATATTGATTGCAAACCACTAACTGCCAATGCGGAAGAAGGGGATCAATTTACTTATAAATGGATAACAGAGGAAGGACGAATTTGCGGAGGGGAGAATACGCCAGAGGCAATGGTCGGCGCTATTGGCTTATATAAATTTATAATAACCAATACAGAAAATAATTGCTCCGATACTTCTTCTACTTTTGTTTTAGGGGATGGAGATGCGATTATTGCGGATGCAGGGCCTATTCGTCAACTAGATTGCTTAAAAGATACGGCAGTATTGGATGGGCGTGGCTCAACTATTAATGACCAGACTCTATTTGAATGGTATTTTGAAGAAGACATCCTTGTTTCGACTGACATTACTGTAACTGTTACAGATACGGGCGAATACAAATTAATTGTGACAGATACTTTAAAAAACTGTGCAGCGATCTCCCACGTTTCTGTATTTAGAAATGAAGCAACCCCGAAGGCAGATGCCGGAAACGATCTGGAAGTCCCCGGTTGTGAATTCCCAGAAGGACTTCGACTTAGCGGGGCTAATTCGGATAATGGTACTAATATTTCTTACAATTGGGAAGCTAGTGAGGGTGGAGAAATTGTTGGCGATCCTGCATCTATCAATCCAGAAATCGGTAGCCCAGGTACTTACACATTAACGGTTTTGAATAATGAAAATGGTTGTTCTAGCATGGCCTCGGTGGTGATTTCAAGTAATGTACTGATTCCTACAGCCAGAGCAGGGGAGGACCAAACGCTAAGTTGTATAGAGCCCACCGTTTCTTTGGGAGACACGATGGTTTTGCCTATGGATGGGTTGACCATTCAATGGACAACCGTTGACGGAAATATTGTTTCTGGAGAAAATAATTTGGTCTCAATTGTCAATGCTCCCGGAACTTATACTTTGACCATTTCTAGTCAAGATGGCTGCCTGGCTAAAGATGAAGTAATTGTAAGTGCCAACCTGGATATGCCCATTGCGGATGCAGGAGAAGATCTGGCGATTGCTTGTAATACGCCTACCAATATTGACGCTTCCAATTCTTCGTTTGGCGAAAACATTTTAGTAGAATGGACGACAATAGATGGAAATATTATTAGCGGAGCAGACGGATTGAATCCCCAAATAAATAAAGGCGGCACCTACCAGTTGACCATCACCAATACCCTTAGCAATTGTATAGCAACGGATAAAGTGATCGTGGCTTCCGAAGATAATTTACCACTGGCAGAAGCTGGAACTAATCAAGAAACTTGCGGGAATGAAACCTTTTTAAATGCTGTTCCAGTTATAGACGGTATTATTGGTGTCTGGACAACTTTGGAAAAGAGTATGATTTTGGACCCGACCAATCCTGGAACTGCAATTGCTGATTTGGAAGAGGGTATAAATACTTATGTTTGGACTTTATCTACCGAAGCATGCCCAAATTACAGTGCAGATACTACGCTGGTGATTATCCCTTCTTTGCCAACCGCTCAGGACGATGCTTTTGATATACCCCCTGGGCAAAATATTTCAGTTTTGGATTTAACTTCCAATGATCAAATTAATTTTGAAAGTTTTGTAGTTAATATTACCAACCAACCCAGAACGGGGTCTCTGAGCGAAATTAATGGAGGCATCTTTGAATTTACAGTACCTGCTAGATATTTTGGAACACAAGAGTTTCAATACGAAGTTTGTAATACGACTTGCTCTAATCTCTGCGATGTTGCAACGGTGCGGGTGGTTGTTCGTCCAGGAGCAGACGTGGATACCACAAATACTCGCCCAAATGCGATTACTCCAAACGGAGATGGCCTCAATGACTTTCTAATGTTTGAGGAATTAATCTTTGATTCTCAAGAGTTCCCAAATAGCGAATTGACAATATTTAATCGTTGGGGAGATATAATTTACAAAGCTCATCCTTATCATAATGATTGGGATGGCCGATCCAATACGGGTGAAAAATTACCACAAGGAACTTACTATTATATTCTTCGGCTGGATATTTCAGAAGGAGAAATTATGAGGGGAGATATAACCATATTGAGATAAACATTCTTACGATATTTCAGCCTGTGGGTAATAATTGAATCCCCTTTAGCGCTCACTATTGCCCGACACATTTTATTCAAGCATTCAATGATAGTGCCCAATTACGTTGGAGTCTAATTTGGATTGGATAATTACATTTGAGCGTGTTACAAAATTATAAAGTGGTCTAGCAAGAACTTTCCTTAATCAATTTTGCTCCCTTTTCAGTCGCTTCCTTTACCAGCTTGCCCATTTTTTGCTTGCTAAATTAAGTCTTCATTAACTTTGAATATACCAATAGTTTGCACTTACTTTGCGTTTAGAGATGAGAGGATCTAATTCGCGTTAATATAATTTCAGCCTATCAATAATTTTATAAAAATAGCGTGCTTTTTCCTGTTTTCTCCGGCAGTTTTTTCACAGCTTACTATTCAACCCAATACCAGTGGCAAAAAAGAAGTGTTGATTAATTTTTCGGAATTGGCAGAATTTATACAGGATGGTGAGAATGGCATTAAAAAACTGTCGGGTGGGGTAGAGCTACAGCAGGATAGTATTTTGATGTTTTGCGATACCGCCTTTTTAAAGGGGAATAATGTGACGGCTTATGGAGAAGTGGTGATTCGACAAAATGATTCCCTAATGGTTTTTGCGGATTCTTTGGTTTATAGGGGAGATAGCAAAGTAGCAGACTTATTTGGAAATGTGGTTATGGAAAATGGAGATAAGCGTTTATTCACTGATTATTTAAACTACGAACTGACCCCTAAAGTTGCTCGCTATGTAACGGGTGGTTTAATTACACAGGGCAATACCCAATTGGTCAGCAAACGGGGGACTTACTATATCAATAGGGACGATTTTTTTTTCAAAGATAGTGTTATTGTTGCAGATTCCACTTTTTTACTACGGGCAGATACGCTGGCCTTCAACACTAAAACACAGATCGTTACCTTTCTCGGCCCCACTTTAATCAGACAGGATAGCAATTTGATTTATTGCGAAGATGGTTTTTATGATATGGAAACCAAATTGGCTGAATTTACTTCCAATGCCCAATATGTCAAGGGGGATCAAAGGGCCACTGCTAACATCATTAGTTATGATGGTAGCATGAAAGAAATCCGCTTGGAAGGCAATGCCCGATTAGTGGAAGGCAATAAAGTGGCAACTGCGGATGTCATTCGATATGAGCAAGATAGCGAGGTGACTTTTCTGGAAGGTAATGCTTATTTTAGAGATTCTTTGCAAGAAATCCGTACAACAAAAACTATTAGGTACGATGCTGAGAAGGAATCTTTTTCTACAACTGGTCGCTCAAAAGTGTTGGACAAATCCCAGGTTTTAGAAGCAAATAAGCTAGATTTTGACGATAAAACAGGGCTTGGATTAGCTGAGGGAAATGTCTTTTGGCTGGATACGCTGGAGGACATTTCGATCCGAGGAGAAATAATCCGTTATAATAAAGAGACGGGCTATATTAAAGCAAAAGGGCATCGTCCAATGTTGATCACTATGCAGGGAAAGGATACCTTATTTTTGGCTTCTGACACTTTGGTTTCAACTCGTACAAGTAAAAAAGACAGTACTCGACAGATGCAAGCTTTTGAGGATGTACGTATATATAAAAAAGGTTTACAGGCGGTAGCAGATTCCTCGTTTTATAGTGCTAAAGATTCTTTGTTTAAATTGTTCAGGGATCCCGTTTTATGGTCAGACACTTCTCAATTTCGAGGAGATTCCATTTTTATTCAAATGGCACATGGGGGGGTTGATCGGGTGTATTTATATAATAACGCCTTTATTGTTAGTTCTCCTGATTTAAAATATTTTAACCAAATAAAGGGTAAGAATATTATAGCCTATTTTGTAGAAAACGAATTGTATCGAGTCAGAGTGATGGGCAATGCCGAATCGCTTTATTATGCACTTGATGAAAAAAAGGCCTATTTGGGATTAAGCAAAACCGTGTGTAGTGAAATGGTGCTTTATTTTAAAAATCAGCAAATAGATCGCATTAATTTTTATAAACAGCCAACTTCGGACATGACCCCGATGGCAGAGATAAGCCATCCTCCTCCGAAGTTGGATGGTTATAGTTGGGACTTTAATAATCGCCCTAAATCGGTAGAGGATTTGCGAAATGAGCAATTAGAAATGAAGCGGATGAGAAAACAAAGGAGTATGGTTGGTTCTACGATTTTAAAGGATGCGGGAAAGGAGCCAGTTAATAAAAAAGAAATTACTGAACGGCGAAAGGAAAGAAAAAAGCAGGCGAAAAATTAAAGGCTTCTTGCTTGAGACAACAGACTTATAAGAAATTCTGTTAAATATTAAATAAAGAGAATCAATTTATCGAATCAAGGCGTTTTTTAAATAAAATATTTCGCTGATGCCACGATGCCAACTTTTTATTTTATGGATACTTTTTTTTCTTGCCAATACTGTTGAGGGTCAAACTTACATTGGCTTTAAGGCGGGCATTACACAATCCAGATCCACCCTGTTTTTTAACATTGATCCCGGCACGGCTTCTAAACGAGGAAATTTGACAGGACTTTATTTTAGTGTTCCATTGGACATTTCGATTAATGAACTGTTGACTTTTCATCCAGAGTTAGCTATAGCTTCTGAAGGTTCTTTACTAACTGTTTTTGGAGCAGAAGAAAATCGGGTGTATAATAATGCACTATTTTATTTTAAACTCCCTCTCCTGGCAAAAGTCAATATACTCAAAAATGAACAATATCAATTTGGTGTTTTAGCGGGATTAATTCCTGCTTATGCCATAGGCATCAAATCTTATTATTACCCTTTTTTCAATATTCGGAAAAGCATAGAACTCCCTGTTTCTTTTGAGGAAGCCAACGTTCAACGCTTTGACTTGGGTATTAGTCTAGGAGCGAGCATAGAAAAAACCATTGCCAAAGGGCTAAAGGTAATCCTCGAAGGGAGGTATAGTTTAGGCCTGGTTGATATAGAAGAAAATCCTAACCAAACGACTACTATAGAAAGTTTTAACCTCACCCTAGGCTTGCTTACGCCACTTTTTAGATCGAAAAATTCACTCGCATTTTTAGAGAAATAAATCAATACCTTTCCCTCTCTTGCCTTTGTTTTCGTCTTTTATGCGACGCTAGGAGTTTATAGCAGCAGGTAAAACTGTTTATGTAGTGGGTGGGACAAAAAAAAATAGTTACATACCTTATTATTGAGTGACTATATGCATTTCGTATGAAGGTTAAAACAGCTATTTCTTTTTTCTGCTTTGCTTTTCTGTATTCCAAAATAATAGGGCAGACTTGCTGCTCGGCGGGTGCGCCGATTACTTCTTCGTTTGATATTGCCTCTTTTTCTACCAAAAGCATTGTTTTTCAAGTAGATTATGAGTATAACGATGTCAATTTGCTGATTGATAATAACCACAGATTGGTGAATGATCCCAGGAGGAGAAATGGTCATAATGCTTTATTTAAGACGGATTTTATAGTGAATGATAAATGGGCTTTTAGTGCCTTTCTTCCATTAGTCATTCAAAATCGAATGACCTTTTCTGAGTCGGAAAGCGCAGTCGGTCTGGGAGATTTTACCTTGATAAGCCAATATATACGGCCTTCTGTTAGAGGTCATCAATTCAAACTGAGTGCCGGAATCAAGTTCCCTACGGGCAATCAACATCTGTCGGATAATAGGGGAATTAACCTCTCTCCCGATATGCAAAGCGGTAGTGGGACCTTCGATCTTATTGGCCGTTTGGCTTTTGTCAAAGAGCACAGTTTTATCCGAAACTTAACAAATCAAACAGCCATTTTTTACAGGTTTAATACGACTAACAAGCACTTTGGTGATCCGGACAAAATAAATGGACGCAGCTTCAAATTTGGGAATGAAGCACAGTTTACGACTGTTTTCAGTTACTTATTTATTGCAAAGACCTGGTTTATTATTCCTGAAGCAGGCCTATTGATAAGGCACACAAGGCCGAACAAAGAAGAGGGACTTGAAGCACCTAATAGTGGCGGGTATTGGTTCAGAATCCCCATTGGCTTACAACTCCAACCGGGCGGGCGGTTCTCGGTAAGGGCTTTTGGAGAAATTCCAGTTAAGCAATATTTGAAGGGGCTGCAAATTACTACCCGTTATAAAATTGGAATTCAATTTCGCTACCAAATTTCGCTTGCTGACGCAACAAATATTTTTTCAAAAAATTGATAATAAAAATGAAGAAGCTATTTTTTCTAATCTTATTGGTTTGCCTTTTTTTCAATTCATGTACAAAGGATAATTTTTCTCAAAGCCAACAAAGTCAGCCCTCCCAAAACCAACCGGATTGGCTAATTCCTGCCAGTCAAGTGCAGGATGGTGGGCCAGGTAAGGACGGCATCCCCTCGATTGATAACCCTAATTTTATTTCGACGAACGAAGTGAATTTTTTGGAAGATACGGATTTGGTCATTGGGATGGTTTATAAGGAAGAGGTCAGAGCCTATCCGCATCCCATTTTGGATTGGCATGAAATTGTAAACGATGTGGTAGCTGATAGAAATGTTGCACTGACTTACTGTCCATTGACCGGTACGGCCATCGCTTGGAATAGAACGATAGACGGGGAAACAACGACCTTTGGTGTAAGTGGCAAATTGTATAATAATAATTTAATTCCTTATGACCGAGCTACCGATAGCTATTGGTCCCAGATAAACCTGAATTGCGTCAATGGAGAACGCATCGGTTATGTTGTCGAAACCTTTCCAGTAATAGAAACTACCTGGAAAACCTGGAAAACAATGTATCCTGATTCTAAGGTACTAAGCACCAATACAGGCTTTAGTCGCAACTACCAGCGATACCCTTATGGGGATTATCGAACCAATCACGATTATATTATTTTTCCGCTTGGCTCGTTGGATGACAGCTTCCCTGCTAAAGAACGGGTGCTTGGTGTATTAACTGAAAGAGCCAATAAAGCCTATAGTATCAATCTTTTCGAAACGCCAAGGGCGATTAATGATGTGCTAAATGGAGATGATTTGATAGTTATAGGCTCAAAAACAGCGAATTTTATAGTCGCCTTTTATAATAAAGGGTTGGATGATTTAACGGTTGATTTAAGCAATTTGCCTATTATTGGCACTGATGCAAGGGGCAATCAACTGGATATTAATGGTAAGATTATAGCTGGACCTTTAGCTGGAATCCAATTAGAACAACCCGTGTCCTTTATGGGCTATTGGTTCTCATTTGGGGCTTTTTATTCTAATATAGATATTTATTGAGGTTGATACTTCTTTGACAAATTGGGTGATTTTTCCGTACTTTGTGCTTTCACAAAAAAGAAGCGAAAGATGCCGAAGCGTTTATCATCCATTTTTATTTTTGTTTTATTAATTGCTTGCAAGGCGATCACTAAAAAACAACTAGAAGGCAAGTGGGTTGCGGTTCAACTTACAGAAGAAGGGGATACCCTTAAAGTCAATTTAGAAGAAATTACACTGGACTTTGAAAAGAATGCCTATCAATTCACTAGCACGCTAAATTACAGAGAATCAGGTGTTTATCGTTTGAAGGATTATTTATTGTACACGCAAGATACCTTAAAAGAAAATGCGGTAGAAAAGATAGTAGAGATCACCAAGATCAATACAGACTCTTTATTTATTCGTATGAATGAGAGTGGAAAGGAACGTCTATTAGTGATGAAACGAGAATAAATGATCGCTTTTAAAATTCAAAATGGATAGTAAATTTCGCAACTTCTCTTCTTTTTGTTGGAATTTTCCATTGGCCATTATACTGGATAAAGGTAGGCACATACTTTTCTTTTACCTTGCTTAACTCTATTTTCATTTTTACATCAAAATCAAACAGCCCGTCATATTTTAAATGATAGTTGCGTCCGACGACCTGAAAGTTATTTTTATCAAAATAAGTTTCTATGTATTTGATGACGGTTTTCCCACTCCGATATTTTGGTTTGGCTGCTGCTTTAAATACATAACAATCCCATTTATTCTGATAAATCTTGGAAGTAATCGAAAAATCGTAATATTTTAGCATATCCTCATCAAAAATGGCGGTTTTCTTACCAATGAGCGGTACCTCTACCTTTCTTCCTGGCTGAAAAATCAATTTTTTTAACTCATTAATATGCTTTTGGATGCCATTTAGCTTTTGGTCTATAATGCTCGGTTTGGCAGACGTTTCACAGACTGTTCCACGGGTTAGAAATACTTAGTCGTGCATTCGGGCAGTGTAATAGCGATGCTTCCGTTTTTTTCTTCTTTTAAAAAAATTGCCCCTTATTTCTTCCTCTAGTAGATCCATTGTTCGACAATTATTCATGACATTTTGCTTAATCTTGTTGTGATAAAGTGCTTTGATTTTTCCTTTAGTATTGAATAATTGAATATCATTAGTGGAATGATATTCCAAAGACCGCAAATTTTGAAAAGCCTGGAAAAAAGACGCATCTTTTTGTACAATGTCAATAAAATCCACTATATCAAACCCTCTTTTGGTCGCTGTCACTACAAAAGAATCCAAAAATACAACAGCTGAAATATCTTTGGAAAGGTCCTTTTGCCCAAATAAGAAGTAAGGGAACAGAAGTGTTAAAAATATTTTTGCGATTTTCATTTACTCAGTTAAAAAAATCTCAGTAGCATTTTATGCTTCTTTATTACTACTAAAAACGTTTAAAATACTCAAATAATTTGCTATCTGAACTTAAAATAATAATTACCTTTACGGCCACTTTACTTTTTTGAACACTGCTTGTTTGGATTCCATTTTTAATAAAATTGTCAAATGAAAAATATTACGGTAATAGGAGCTGGAACGATGGGCAACGGCATCGCTCATGTTTTTGCGATGAGTGGTCATGATGTTGCACTAGTTGATATTTCTGAAAAGGCTTTAGAGAAGGCGGTCACGACCATTGAAAAAAATCTGGATAGAATGCTTCGCAAAGAAAAAAATAACAGAAGCTGCTAAGTTAGCCACTTTGGACAATATTACCACTATGGTCAAACTCGAAACAGGAGTTAAGACTGCTGATTTAGTGATTGAAGCAGCTACGGAGAACGAAGCTTTAAAGCTAAAAATATTTAAGCAACTAGATCAATTTGCTCCTAAAAAAGCGATTTTAGCCACCAACACTTCTTCCATTTCCATTACTAAAATAGCGGCGGTCACTATGCGACCAGAAAAAGTTATTGGCATGCATTTTTTCAACCCCGTTCCAATAATGAAACTGGTAGAAATTATCAGAGGCTATGCGACTTCCAAAAGGGTTACTAAAACCATTATAGAGCTTTCTAAAAAATTGGGAAAAGTACCTGTAGAGGTTAAGGATTTCCCAGGCTTTGCTGCCAATCGGATGTTGATGCCACTTATTAATGAAGCAATTTATACCTTGCATGAAGGGATTGCAGGCGTGAAGGAAATTGATACAGTAATGAAGTTAGGCATGGGGCATCCAATGGGTCCCTTGCAATTAGCAGATTTTGTTGGTTTAGACGTTTGTTTGTCTATTTGTGATGTATTATACAAAGGTTTTGCCAACCCCAAATACGCCCCCTGCCCCTTGTTGGTTAATATGGTAGCTGCCGAAAAATTGGGCAGAAAATCAGGGGAGGGGTTTTATGTTTATGAAGGCGTAGGAAAAGATTTGGTCGTATCAAAGCAATTTTTATAAAATATGTCCAATTACAAATATGGTCTCCGGGGCGTTTCTGCTACTAAAGACGAAATTCATGCGGCTATTAAAGGGCTGGATAAAGGATTATTCCCAAATGCTTTTTGCAAAATTCTACCCGATATAGCAGGTGGCGATTCTGATTATGTCAATTTGATGCACGCGGATACGGCGGGCACCAAAACCAGTTTGGCTTACCTCTATTGGAAAGAAACGGGCGACTTATCCGTTTGGAAAGGCATTACCCAGGATGCGCTGGTGATGAATCTGGATGATATGGCTTGTGTGGGCTGTGTAGATAACATTTTACTGTCTTCGACTATTGGTAGGAACAAAAATTTGATTAGCGGGGAAGTGATTACCACTTTAATCCAGTCAGCAAATGAATGGATTGAAAAAATGGCAAAATATGGTATTCATCTTTACTTAGCAGGTGGCGAAACAGCCGATGTCGGGGATATTGTTCGGACGGTAGATGTGGGTTATACAGCTTTTGCTAGAATGAAGAAGGAAGATTTGATTGTTAATAATATTCGGCCTGGCAATGTAATCGTCGGTTTGGAATCTTATGGACAAGCTAGTTATGAAAAAGAGTATAATGGCGGTATGGGCAGCAATGGCCTGACCTCTGCTCGGCACGATATTTTGGATAAGGTATATACTGATAAATACCCTGACAGTTTTGACCCTAATACTCCTGGCGAAGTCATCTATACAGGGTCTAAAAAGCTAACTGAAAAAATTGAGTTTGGCGAACAAAAAATAGAAACAGGCAAATTAATATTATCGCCTACCAGAACCTATTTGCCTATTATTAAAACTATTTTGAAGAGGTTCAAAGGACAAATTAACGGCATCATTCACTGCACAGGAGGCGGACAAACAAAAGTGGTAAAGTTTATCGAAAATGTAGAAATTATCAAAGACAATTTATTGCCTGTTCCGCCGTTATTTCAATTAATAAAAGAAGAATCTCAAACCGATTGGCGTGAAATGTATCAGGTTTTTAACATGGGGCATCGGCTGGAATTATATGTCACACCTGAAATTGCTCAACCGATTATTGATATTGCGGGTAGTTTTGATGTAAACGGACAAATTATTGGTAGGGTAGTAACCCATAAAGGGGAAAAAGTAACTATTTTTGCACCAGACGATACAAAATTGACTTATCACGCAAGCTAAAATCGAAAAATCCTTCCCTTAGAACAAATCCAAGCCTTTATGTTAAATTAGCTTTAATGTGTTAATAGTCCCTTACATTTTTTTAGCTTGCAGAGCTTTTTTTAAGTAAACTCCAAAAGTAAATAACGCATTGAGTCGTTTTTCTTTTTCATATAATTTGCTTATTGACGGTCCTACAGGGAGGAATTCATGCACAAGAGGAGTCTGTGCCTCAAAGAGCATTTATTGGCGGAACTATTTTGCAAGCGGATTCTAACAAAACGCTTTCTTTCGACTTTTTTGAAAATTATCTTTCTTTTGAGGAAATTAATTATCCTGTTCAACTAAAAAGGGATTCGTTTTTTATTGAAATTCCTTTGAAGGAAAATATGCCCGGATTTCTTAGCTATGGAGAGGTGCGCATCCCTGTATTTTTAGAACTTGGGGATAGTCTTTTTATAACTGCGAAAGAGAATGCTTTTACACAATCGCTGGTTTATTCAGGAAAAGGCGGACTTGCCAATGACTACTTGAAGAGCACCTTTTTACATTTCGATCTAAAGGATCCAGAGCGGATAGAGGCAGGAATTGCTCAAAATACTGCCGAGGGCTTCGGGGAATTAATGGATCAGCTCAAGCAGGAAAAGGTGCATTTTTTAGATAGTTTCTTAACTAAGCGAGATACCCATTTTACCAAAACCTTCGATGAATACGTCAAAGCGGATATTAATTATTGGTGGGGGTATAATTTAATGCGTTATCAACATGAACACCCTGCCTCTCATATACTTCCCGTGACCTTGACCTTGCCCGATCAATATTTTGAGTTTATAGATACACTGGAACTTAATAATGAGAGGGTTTTAAATAATTTAAATTACCTCTACTACTTGGATCACTATACTAAATGGCGACAAGAACGCCTTGAAAAAGGTCTGTTGAAGATAAAAACGGTTCATAAAACGACCAAAAAACCAATCAAAATCAATATGGTTGAGACTTTTGGGCAAGTATTGATGGATGGATTGAAAGTGAGGGCAAAGGCCCATGACGAACACGCTGTTATCGCTGTACTCAATCGGGGAGAGGAGGTTTTGTATTTACAGGATATGACCAGTGATCGCTTTTCCTATTCCTATAATGGACATCAGTATCTGGATCGTTTTTTAAAGATTGAGCTGCCGGATGGTCGTTCAGGCTGGGTATTTAGAGGAGGAGTTTATTTGAAAGAAAAAATAGTGCAAGTTAACAAATGGGTGATTGTTCCAGATGCTTCTCCTGAAATTTTAAATAAATTTAAATATGCTGCATTTAAAGGTAGAGTACTATACTACGCGCTTGCTAAGGACCTTTATTGGGATATAATAAATGATAAAGTACTAAAAGAAGACTTGGAGGCTTATTTGAAATTTGTCCCTGACGAAAAATATAAAGAATTAGTAAAGAAAGCTTATTCAAAAATTAGAACAGATACTACCGTTTTGATAACCAGTTCCCCCCTGAAATCCACTACTCCAAGCGAGGTAGATAGCGCAAATGTCAAAAAATTATTGGCAGAAATCGCCAGTCTAGCTAAAAGGTCTGAAAAAAACTTGTTATCTGATGAAGAGAGGGTAGAAAAAGATAAATTCCAGGTACATACTACCAGAAGTACCAGATTGAAAGCAAAGCCTTTGATAGTGAATAAGCCTGATTTTAGTTTATTTTCTAAAGTTACTTCCTTAAAAGGTATGACGGCGAGTACTTCGACTGCTCAAATGGAATTAATAGTCAATACTAATCCACTTTTGAGAGAATCCTCTTCCTATCCTTTTCCCGATCAAGAAAATGCCCATTTTCATTTTGACATTGCCTTACAATCCGCCACTACTGCTGCTATAAAAGTGAGAAAAGAGCGTATAGACTTGTATGTACAGCCTGGAGATAAAATGGATGTGACTATAAATGGAGAGGATATTTACAAAGATATTCTTTTTTCTGGAAAAGGAAGCAAGGCAAATAATTATCTGGTAGCCGCCGCTCGCCAATTTCATGAAAAAGACCTAGAATTAGCAGCTAATCTTAGATATGCTCAACCCGCGGCTTTTAAATCTTTTGTCAATAATCTTAGAATGGAGAGGTTGAATTTTTTACGTACTTATCTCCAGAGCCATCAGCTAAACAGTGAGTTTATAAAATATGCTAAAGCAGATATTAATTATTGGTATGCCTTCAATCTGATGAATTACCCTTATGAGCATCCCATTTTTCACGACCAGCCGGTACCGATGGAAGTGCCAGGCGATTATTATGATTTTATGGAGGAAATACCCATTAATAATAAAAGTGCCCTCCCCAATAAATATTATATCTATTATTTACAAGACTTCTTAAGTTTTCAATCAAAAAAAATAGAAAATATAGGCTTGTCGAGGTTGGAATTGGCAGATAAATACCTAAGAGGCCAGCCTTTGTATTTTTATAAAGCCTTACAATATGCGCTCGATTGCCGGCGTGTCAATGGAATAGGAATGGAGGAAAGCGTATTAAATTTTATTGAAAATTGCCCTTATAAATTGTATGACGAATACCTTAAATTGGCTTACCACGAATCAAAAGGGATATTAGAAGGAATGGATGCACCTACCTTTAATTTAAAAGACATCAACGGACGATCTGTTTCATTGATTGATTTCAAAGGAAAGGTTGTTTTTCTTGACTTTTGGGCGACCTGGTGCACTCCCTGTATTCACCAACTGCCCTCCCATAAAAAATTACAGGAGCAATTTCAGGGTAGAGAAGTGGTTTTTCTATATATTTCGATGGATCGCAACTCTACTATTTGGAAGAATTTTGTTCAGAATAATAACTTGCCCGGTATTCACCTCTCTGCTGGAACCAATATGCTCCATTCACAAATTGCCAAAAAATATAAAGTAAATAGTCTTCCATATAGCCTGATTATTGATCCAAATGGTAAAATAGCCTGGCATCATATTGGAGGCTATAGCGTGCAAAAGGTAGGAGCATTGATAGCGGGATTATTATAATAAAAGAATGATACACCTGGCCAGAAAAAATATCCAGACCTTAAGACCTTATTCCTCTGCTCGCCACGAGTTCAAAGGGATTGCCAAAATCTATCTGGACGCAAACGAAAACCCTTTCAATAATGGCATGAATCGCTATCCTGACCCCTTGCAGTGGAAGGTTAAAGAAGCTTTGAGTAAGATCAAAAATATGCCACCTGAAAATATCTTCTTGGGCAATGGCAGTGATGAGGCAATAGACCTCTTGATGCGCATTTTTTGTGAGCCGGGAGTGGATAATATTATCACCTTGCCACCGACCTATGGGATGTATCAGGTAAGTGCTGACATTAATAATGTAGCTGTTCGAAAGGTAAATTTGACAGCCGACTACCAGTTGGACACAGAAGCTATTTTAACAAGAGCTGATGCGCACTCTAAGCTTTTATTTATCTGTTCGCCCAATAATCCGACTGGAAACGATATGGATAGAGAAGCTATTGAAAAATTAACCCAACAATTTAAAGGCATTGTGGTTATTGACGAAGCCTATATAGATTTTTCTAGCGAAGAAAGCTGCATTTCTTTTATAGAAACCTATCCAAACATAGTCGTGTTGCAAACCTTTTCCAAAGCTTGGGGCATGGCAAATATCCGCTTGGGACAGGCCTTTGCTTCTACAGAGATCATTGATCTTTTTAACAAAGTCAAACCACCCTATAACGTTGGCGAACTAACCCAAAAAGCGGCTTTATTAGCTATGAAAATGGCAGACAGAAAAACGGATTCTGTCGAAATGATTTTGAAGGAACGCTCTAAGTTAGAAGATAACTTGCACCAATTTGGGTTTATAGAAGAAGTCTATCCTTCGGACGCCAATTTCTTGCTGGTCAAAGTGGATGCGCCGCGCAAAATTTATGATTTCTTAGTAACCAAAGGCATCATTGTTCGAGATCGCTCCGGAGTAATTCTATGCGATAATTGCTTGCGGATTACCATTGGGCAACCCAAAGAAAATGCTATTTTATTAAAAGCCTTTAAACGATGGGAAGCTTTGAGGCAAAAAAATAGCAGTAGAAGATAATTAAATAAGAACTATTTTGAAAAAACTATTATTTCTCGACCGAGATGGAACGATCATAGAAGAACCTCCTTCAGACTATCAGGTAGATAATTTTGAAAAACTGGACTTTTTGCCAAGGGTTTTGAAGTATCTAGGTAAAATTGCAGAGGAGTTGGACTATGAATTAGTGATGGTTACCAATCAGGACGGCTTGGGTACAGCAAGCTATCCGGAAGCTACTTTTTGGGGACCGCACAATTTAATGTTAAAGGTACTAAAAGGGGAAGGCATTGAATTTAAAGAGATTATTATTGACCGCACTTTCGCTAAAGATAATGCGCCTACTCGAAAGCCTAATATTGGGCTGGTCAGACATTATATATCCGATGTATATGACTTGAAGAATTCCTTTGTAATTGGTGATCGTTTAACAGACGTTTTACTGGCGAAAAATCTAGGAGCAAAAGGGATTTTAATAGGCAAGTCCGTGGATAAGTCGGACGATCATCTGCTCGAAGGTATCAAGTTGAATGATACACTGGTGCTTAAAACTGACAATTGGAAGGCGATTTATGAATTTTTAAAATTACCTCCTCGCATTGCCAAAATTCGCAGAACGACCAAAGAAACAGATATTTTTATCGAATTAAATTTAGACGGAACCGGCCAATGCAATAACCATACGGGGTTGGGCTTTTTTGATCACCTGCTCGACCAATTGAGCCGTCACTCGAACTCCAATTTAACTACGAAAGTAAAAGGAGACTTGCATATTGATGAGCACCATACAATTGAAGATACTGCTTTGGCTTTAGGAGAAGCATTTGCCAAAGCGCTGGGAGATAAAATGGGCATTGAACGCTACGGTTTTTACTTGCCAATGGATGATTGTTTAGTGAATGTAGCACTAGATTTTGGAGGCAGGCCCTGGCTGGTTTGGGAGGCTGATTTTAAACGGGAAAAAATTGGCGATATGCCCACGGAAATGTTTTATCATTTTTTTAAATCTTTTTCAGACACGGCTAAGTGTAACCTGAACATCAGAGCAGAAGGCACCAACGAGCACCATAAAATCGAAGCTATTTTTAAAGGGCTGGCTAAAGCGATTAAAATGGCCAAAGCGAGAGATTCAGAGAATCGAGGCTTGCCTAGCACAAAAGGGATCTTATAAATAAGGACTTTAAAATGCAAAACTTTTCTAGCCAACATAATCTATGAACCTATCGAAGTTTCCTTCGACATTAAATGAGGACTTACAAGAAACATTATCCACTTTTCAGTAGACAAAATCACCAGAAGTAACGATAATGACTAATAGGATTTATTAACTGCTATCATTTTTAACTCTTAGAGCCCTAACGCAAAAGGGCATTTATTTATTAGTATAAAAAATATGTGTTAAGACTTCTAAATAAAATACACAGTTAATAGGCTATCTCTCAATAAATTAACAATTGTGAATAATCTTTGTGGAGGGATTGTGGATAAAAACACTTGATTTTTTCAAAAAAATAATCTTATATTTACAATCCGATTTGAGAAATAATATTTCAATAATTATTAAAAAGTTAATGATTGATATTGAAATATTTTAAAATTGCCTAATTATATTTATATAAGATATTGAGTAAGATCACTGAACTTTAAGGTTCATCAAACGAAAAAACCTTTTTGATTGAGCTGTCGTTTTCGGCTTGCAAAAGTGGAATGAAACAGTCTATGAAAAAAGATTCTAATCATTTGGTTTGTGGCATACTCATTTTTGTTCATTTAGAAGTTATATCCAACATCGAAAGAAAAAGGATTGCCAGCTAAAATGAACAAACTCCAAAGAATCAGCGCTTCCACAAATTTGGAAACCTGCTCATTCTATGGAGCTATGCTTAATATAGGGCTGATTAGGAAAGTATAGAAAGAAAAAGATAAAATTACAAAACGGGAAAATGGCTTAAGCCACTTTCGCAAAATGCAATTTTTCTTTTGAACTTTATATTTCCCGCGTATGCCTTTTAATCATAGGAGGCATCGAACCTCAGCAATCACTTAAGTATTTGAGAACCTGGATGAATTGAAGAATTGGTAGTAGGAAAGAAAATAAAAGGACGTTTCGCTTCGGCAAGACAAAGTTTTAGATTCTACCCGATGCCAAAATTTTTTGCTTTACCTAAGATTCTTAATAATTTAATTGATTATCAACTGTATTAAGAAATTGGCATTACCGCAACAGGATTGCAGCCAGAAGGAAATATTGCTTGCTTTATTCCTTAAATAGTAGGAAACTACTTATTTGCCACCTTTTAGAGGAGTCTTTGGATTCTTCTAAGACGGGCCTGACGCAACTCCTTCGGTAATGACCAAAACTGTTTTTACTCGGGCAAAACCCAAACAAGCATTTTTAAGGTGATTGTTTGGCAGAGCATTGCAAAAGAGATTTTTTCCGAAGACAACTACTGGACTTACCTCTGGTAATAGACTTAGGAAAAATTGTTTGATTTTGCATTTTTTATTAAGTAGAATTATTGAATAATTAATCGAATTTAGGAGATTACCCGCCTCGGCGGATAGATTTTGTAGAACACAAGCCAGCTTCGAGTTCTTCGGAGGAAAATAGTTAGATATTTCGATAGATAATTATTTTGGTAAGTGAAGCGGCAAAATACTCTTAATTTAATCATTTAGATTTTACAGAAAACGGAGTAAAACAGTCGGTTTCCCTCCTTTAGCCTGAAATCGTTGCAAAATGAATTCGACTACTAGCAGGAAAACCAAAAGCCCTTGAACCATTCGGATATCTATCTGGAATTATCAAGGCAATGGATGCTTAAGGCCTAGTTGCTACACCGACGAGCTTTAAGAAATCCAATCAACCACTAAGCTTGGTTAACTGTGCTGTTCATCTCACTTGGAAGGCAGTTGAGAAAAGTGTAAAGAAAGGAGTAACAATTGTTCAGGTTTTTTCCGAAAAATCTTTACAATTGCCTAGACTATCGCTGAATCGGTTGTTAACCTAAAAGATAAACAACACACCCTGAAGCCTGGAAGCGGATGCTCTCAGGCTTCTTTTTTTTCTTTCAGTTTCAAAACAGTTTCTAAAAGGTAGGACTTTGGTGCTTTTGTCTTGCGGGCGTTCTGTCAATACCTAAGACTAAACTATTCGCGAAACCGAACCTCAAGGCGGATACCGACAAAAAGTTGGTTAATATTAGTCAGATCGCTTCCTTGTACTTCTGTTCGGTTGTCAATTTGGCGGATGATATCCTGCAACCCGTTCCAGTCAGCATTAAAATATCGCTTGTATTTAAAGATAGGCGATATAGTAATAAAATTGGACAGGCCTATATCCAAACCAATCCCAAGCCCCAGTTTAAATGCAATGTCATCAGCAGTTTGCGATAGGTCATTATTTTTAAAATTTGCTTTGGAATAACTAATTCCGGGTGCAATTTGTACGAAGAATCCCTTTTCTAAAATAGAGGCTTCTCTAGAAAATGTCGGGCAGTCACAATCGGCTTTAAGGCTTAGCAAATAGATATTAGACTTGAGGCTAAAATCCAGGCGATTCTGTGCAAATTCCCCCAAGCTATTATCAGAATTGGCTCTATTATAAGCTAGCTCGGGGTACAGTTCTATTCGAAAACTTTCAAAAGGAGCCAACCGATAATCCAAGCCGGCAGTATAGCCATTGGTTAGTAAAGATTCATCGCTTCGCTCTCCAAAAACAGCTTTTTCCCATTCTGGAACTTGTTGAATGAAATAGCCGCTATTAAAGCCAATTTGGGTAAAACTGACAGTAGAAAATAAGGATAAGAAGGTAATAGTAGTCAAAAAGCGCATCAAAATAATTTTTGAAGAAATAGTAAAACATTTTGCTTTTTAAACGAAAAGCTCTGCTACTTTAATATCCGATTACTTCTAAAGTATCCAGTTTTGTTCGCAATTGGATAAATTTCTGGATTTTAGCTTCGTCTTCTCTGCGATTTCTGGGTGGTTTATTGCGATTCCAATTTAGTAAGAGTAGGGGGCTTTTTAGTTGTTTAGAAAGATTCGTTTTATAAGCTGTTGGTGCAAGGACCATTTCTTCTAGTAGTGGATAATTAACTTTAGTTTCTTTATAAATTGCCGCAGCCAGCGAATCCGTAATCGGCACGTTAACATTTTCAGTAAATTGTTTGACTAATTCCTCGTTGTTAGCTTGACGCTGTTCCAGCGCATTGAGTTTTTGGGTAATCTCTCTCCTGAAAACGGTCATTTGGTTTTGTTTGGAAAGGATGTCGTCTAAGGGAATGTATTCGCTTTGAAAGGCGGTCAGTTCTACGGGTTTTCCTAACATATTTGCCAGATCTGACTCACAGATTTTGATAGAATCTTCGTTTATAGGGCTTCCCGCAAGTGTAAGCAAAATCTCAACGGTCGTATCTGTTTGGACTAGATTGAGGTCATCAATTGTCGTATCTTGACTTTTTAGACGATTGTTGAGTAAGGTTTCTATTTGTTGCCTCTCCTGCACTTTATTAATGGCTGTAAGTAGTAAATTAATGGCAGGAATCAAGATAAGAATAGAAAAAACGGCAATAATAACCCGATTTCGCCGCTTTTCCTTTTGATTAACATAGGCTTTATATCTAAACCGAAGTAATCGAATGACAATATAGGTGGAAATGGCGATAAAAAAGGAATTAAGAAAGAACAAGTAAAAAGCATTGGCAAAAAATTGCCATTCATTATTTGCTAAGCCATAGCCGGCCACACACAGAGGGGGCATTAAAGCCGTAGCAATCGCTACGCCTGGTATGGCGTTGGATTTGTCTTTTCGAGTAGTAGAAATGATGCCTGCGATCCCTCCAAAAATGGCAACTAAGCCATCCAATAGGGTGGGAGCTGTCCTGGCTCGAATTTCATCTGTCAAGCCTCCAAACGGCGTGAATTTAAAATATAAATAGCTGGTAATCAGCGCAATAGCAATAGAAATCAAAAAATGTTTTAAAGAAATAAACAGCGTCTCTTGATCGTTGATCCCTACTCCTAAACCAATGCCTAAAATGGGAGACATCAAAGGGGAAATCAACATCGCTCCAATGATAACTGCAGGTGAATTTAAATCCAGTCCCAAAGAAGCGACCATTATCGAACACATCAATAACCATGCATTGGCACCCTTCATCCGCTTGTTGTTTTTGATGTTGACAATGGTGCCTTGTTGGTCCATTCCTACCCTTAAATCAACCAAGTCTTTTAAGAAGCCTTGGAGCGAATCAAGCATTTGTTTAGTATTTTTATCGTACCATTTTTTTCTTGGAGTAGAACTTTCAGCAATGGGTGTGTTAGTGGACATATGATGTTTATTCTGTAAAATAATTGTGTAAATTTACATTTCAGAAATTGGATTTTATAAAAATTTATGGCTCACTGACAAAATCCTGTGATTTCGAAGCAGCCAAATTCAAAAAACAAATTTATTGAAAACAGTTTACTTTGTTCGACATGCCAAGTCCAGTTGGGCGGATCTTTCTCTTAGAGATATTGACCGCCCATTAAATCAAAGAGGAAAGCGGGATGCTCCTTTTATGGCGAATTTGATAAAGGGGCAAGGCGTTTTGCCCGATGCACTTATTTCCAGTACAGCAAAACGAGCTTTTTTGACGGCAAAACGATTTGCTAAAGCTTTTGATATTCCTAAAAAGGCGATTATTAAAAAAGATAAAATTTATGAGGCTTATGCCGTTCAGGTCATGGAAGTTATCCAGGAGCAACCGGACAATTGGAAGACAATTTTTATTTTCGGACACAACCCAACCTTTACCAGTTTGGCTAATGCCTTTTCTAATGAGTATATTGGAAATGTTCCTACCTGTGGCATTTTTAGGGTGGTAGCAGCAGTGGATAGTTGGAGGCAATTTAGCGAAAATACGGGGAAGTTGACGGCGTTTTACTTTCCTAAACAGTATTTTTAATAGTGGTTCAATGCATTTTAGACTTTACTATTCCCTTTGCTGCTTGCTTTTTTTCTTGACTTGCCAAAAGACAGTTTCAAAATATGAGCTTCCAGAAGAAATATTGACAAAGGTGCTTGCGGATATTCATATATCGGAGGCGGCTATCCAACATTTGTCATTGGAATTAAAAGATAGTATGGCCCAGGTTTATTACGAACAAATAATTGAAATTCATGGAGTTGATCAGGCATTATTTGAAAAAGATTTTCAACAATTAAAACAAGACCCTGAAAAGCTAGCTAAAGTTTATGATAAAGTTATTAAGCAACTAAATGAAATTAAATCGAAGCGTAATAAAAAGAAATAGATTTGAATTATTAATTGACAATTTGGCCCTATCCGTGTGTAAAAAGGTAAAGCCTTCTCATAGAGTATAAGAAGACTTTACTGCAATAGAGAGAATCATTAAAGGCTAATTAGCATAAGCAAAATACTTGCCAGACTAAAGAATGGGTGCATTAGTTTTGCTGGATGCCCAGAACTGCCGGATTCATCCCCATATTGGAAAAGCCGCCGTCGTGGAACAAATTCTGCATCGTTACCATTTTGGTCAAGTCAGAAAATAAAGACATGCAATAATCGGCGCAAGCTTCTGCGGAGGCGTTGCCAAGCGGAGACATTCTGTCTGCGTAGTCAAAAAATTCATTAAAACCTTTTACCCCACTACCGGCCGTCGTCTTGGTTGGCGATTGAGAAACTGTATTGACCCGCACCTTTTTTTTGACCCCAAAGTGATAGCCAAAGCTACGAGCAAAAGACTCTAGCAAGGCTTTGGACTCTGCCATTTCGCTATAGTCAGGAAAGGTTCTTTGAGCCGCAATATAAGTCAAAGCGAGGATAGATCCCCAGTCATTAATTGCATCCAGTTGCCAGATAACCTGCATCATTTTATGGAAAGAAATGGCAGAAATATCAAAAGTCTTGAGCATCCAATCGTGTTTTATGTCTGTATATGCTCGTTTTTTCCTAACATTCAAGGACATGCCAATAGAGTGTAAGACAAAATCTACCTTTCCGCCCAGTATTTCCATTGAAGTGGTAAAAACATTTTCCAGGTCTTCCAGGTTGGTTGCATCTGCGCCGATTATTTCTGCATTTAATTTCTTGCCCAATTCCTGTAATTTCCCGAAGCGCAGGGCGACCGGAGCATTAGATAAAGTAATAACGGCTCCTGCTTCTACACATTTTTCAGCTATCTTCCAGGCGATTGATTTATCATCCAGGGCTCCAAAAATGATTCCTTTTTTACCAGCTAATAAATTATGTGACATCGTTTTCTTTTTTGAGTGTTAGGCTTGTCCCTGTAAGAGAATCCAGATAAGCGTAAGCCTCTTATTTAATTTTGCAAAAAATGTGGGGCAAATATGGTAAAATTATTGCTTGCTTGAGGAATGCTTACTTAATTAATTTAGGGGTGCTTGTTGTTTGATCCAAGAATTATCGAAAAGTAGCTAATTAAACTATCCTATAGAAAAATGTCGTACGCTTTTCACAAGATTATTTATTTACTTTTTTTTGAAAAAATGTTCTTTTTTTTCTAAAAATAATCTTTTCTTTATCAACTGTTTATAACACAAGGGATTATAAATTTTTGAAAATCAATCCTTTTGATTTAAACCAACACCTGATGCAACCAGTTGATTGTTAATATTACTATATTTCATTATGGGACTCTTTATTAATTGACCCATACGGAGGGCTGGGCGTTTTTTAAAACCCATAACTCCAATTTATTGCCAGTTTTACCCTTTCATTATTTTAAAATAAAAGTTCGTTATGAAGCAAAATTTTACAAAAATCATTTTTTTACTAATAGCGGCGGGAATGACCTATGGTTTGCAAGCGCAGAGATTTGTTGATGTCACCATTAGCAGTACCAATTTAAATGGGACAACAGAAGCGGTGCCGGCTAATTTCGGCGGCTTAACCCTTGAGAATTATTTTGATTTGATGCCCATTACCGCCGATCTGGGCTTGGGAGAACCAAATGACGGTTGTACTGCTCTAACCAATGACCTTACTGGTCAGATTGCCCTAATCGATCGAGGGGCATGCCCCTTTGTAGATAAATGTTTGAATGCTCAAAATGCGGGAGCCCTTGCCGTTATTATTTGTAATAATAACGCTGGTGAAGGACCAGTTGGAATGAATGGAGATGATATGGGAGCGATTACCATTCCCTGTATTTCACTAAGCAAAGAAGACTGTGATTTGATTAAAATGGAGATTCCTGGTGCATCGGCTACAATTTCTACCAGAGTGCCTGAGGTACCTGCTGACCAGTTATGCTACTGGGGAGGAAATCCTGGAGAGGGAGATTTTACCGGAGGCTTTAATGACTGGACCACCGTAGGACTTTCTGCCGATACAGCCGTTTGGGCCTGGTCTTCCGCAGGGGCTGGAATGGGAACACTTATCGGAAATAGTTTGACTTTTTCTATCCTTTCTCCTACTGGAGGTACGGGTTCTGCCATTTTTGATTCTGATTTGATGAATTCTGAATTGGTAGATGCCAATGCGCCACCTCCCTATCCGATGAATTCAGGAGAATTGATTTCTCCAATTATTGATTGTTCTGAATGTGGCTCGGCTAAACTGCAGTTTTATCAATATAATGTTCCTTTGAATGGAACAACTGCCGTGGCCTTTAGTTTTGACGGGGGAGAAACCTATACAGATCCCATTGAAATCACTACCGAAAATGTATTTACAGCCGATGAAACTAATATAGCAGGGACGGAAAAAGAGGAGATCAATATTCCTGGCATAGAAGGTGTATCCAACTTTCGAGTGAAATTTATTTTTGACGGCGATTTTTATTTTTGGATTGTGGACGATGTGAAAATTGTAGGGCGAGAGGCCAATAATATTCGGGTTAATGATAATTTCTATGCAGGAGCACCCAATTTCCGAACGCCAGCTAGTCAGGTCGAACCGATTAACTTTTTGGCTGATGTAGAAAATATTGGCTCCGCTGCCCAAACCAATGTTAGTCTAAAAATTGAAATTACAGATGAATCTGGTGCTTCTGTATTTGAAGATACGGAGAATTTGGGAACGGTAGGCGCAGATTCTCTAGCGGAGAATAACTTGTTTGATCAGCAATTTACACCCGCTATGGAACCAAGTGTCTATACAGGTACTTATACGGTTGCGATTGATAATGTGGATTTCGACCCTTCTGATAATATCCAGACTTTTAATTTTGAAATTACAGAGAATGAATTTGCCAAAGAAGACGGACAAAACTTAGCAGGGGTTACTCCCAGCGACCCCAGTACCACTACCTGGTCCTTTGGCAATTATTTCTACGTACCAAATGGCTCCAAATTCAAGGTAAGTCGCTTTGGCATTGGTATAGGAAATGCGAGTGAAATAGGTGGATTGGATGTGGGCGTCCGTATGTTTAAATGGACCAACCCCAATGAAGATACAGACGGGGATGGCTTTCCTGAAGTGGACCCCAGTGAAAGAGAGCTAATCGGCTTTGCCGACTACGAGGTTTTGGGCAATGAATTGCCCAGCGATATCAGCCTAGTAGAACCAGTGGATGAAATCTTGCTGGAGGACGATGCCCACTATTTGGTGATGATGACCATGGATGCTACCGTAGCGGTTTCTGCTTCGGATGCCTTTTTTGCCAATTACGCTGCTATGAATTTGGCTTCTACCGTAGCAGGAACACCTAGATACTGGTCTTTCTTTGGGGATAGCGATGATATTGGCGAAACGGTCTATACAGGTTTTAATAGCTTTACGCCTATAGTGCGAATGTATATTGAAAGTAGTGTAGCTGCACCGGAATTGCCGGCGGAAAACCTAATTGCACTTACGCCCAATCCGGCTTCTGAAATTGTTGTTTTGGATATGGATTTTGTTAATGCCTTTGAAAAAGTGACCGTTTTAGTGACGGATGTTGCAGGCAGGGAGGTGATGCGCAAACAATTTGAAAATATTCAAAAAGAAAAAACCGAATTGACCGTATCCGGCCTAACGAATGGCACCTATATGGTAAATATTAACACACCTATTGGAATCAGAACGATGAAGTTTATCAAAGTGGATTAGTGATTGAATAGCTCGTGATTAGGTGATTGATTTGGTAAAATAGGGACCGATCACCTAATCACGAGTCACTTTTCCTTACATCTTCCCTTCAGAAACGGTTTGTTTTTGCTCTCGATCTTTTAAAAATTCCTGGTTAATCGCTTTGAAAATCGCGTAGAGGCTATTGATTTTTTTTTCTTTCATATCGAGCTTAAAATCGGCCCCTCTTCCTGTACTACTAAATTGCAGTTGGTCGAAATTTTTTACTCCGGGAATGCCTACCCGCTTCAAGGAATTAAAATCTAGGAATAATGCGAGTGGATGTTGATTAACTAAAGATTTTATATTGACGGGAAGTTGCTCGGTGGCTTCCAACCTCCCGCTTTCAATTTGGTCCAATAAGGCTGCATTACCAGATAAAAAGGCAATGCCATCTTTCAATATTAGCTGGCTTTCATTTGAATTGGTAATAGAGAAATAGGACATTTGGGATAGCACTTTGCCTATTCTGGGAGAAATGTTATACCGCCCGGTTTCGGTTTTGATGACTAGTTCATTTTCTTCCGCTAGTGCCAGTAAATTTTCAAATTCTCTTTGATCTTTGATTTTAGTAGCGAGCAGGCCTTCTTGTCGATTATTGATATTACCCGTATAAGTTGCCAGCACCAAATCGCCATCCAATATATCTGTTAGCTTTTTTATACTTAGATGGTAGGTGTTAAGAAAAAAATCAGCAAAAGATCGAACTTGCGGTCTTTTACTCAAGACATTATCCAGTCCCTTAAGGTCGAGTGCAATAGATAGATAGGTGTTTAGGTTTTGGGCGGGCATATAAGCAGAGAAATCCGTTTTCACCTGATCTTTAAAAAGTAGGGCTGGGTCCTGAACCAATTCTTGTTGAAAAAAGTAATCGGCTTTTCCTATTATTTGCCCTTCTTCGAAGTCAATAAACCCATGAACAAAATTATCTTTTAGGGCGTCGGATTTAATTTTCATCATAGATAATAACATTTGTGCCTGTGTATTTTTAGCCAAAGGACTAGAAGTAAGCCAGGTATTGATATCGTGTTTTTGGGATAAGGCAGCCCTAAAGTTTTCGTTATCTGCTAGTTTTATATCTGGTTTGGACACAAAAAAATTATGGAGGATCGTTTCTTCGATCTCTTCTCCAAACGCGATGACCCCAATTCGATCATTCCAGGCTAAAGCTGTTCCTTGATCAAAATTTGCCATTTGATAATCGTTTGTTTGGTTGATCTTTGCGCCCCTTACGACTTTTGCAAGTGCTTTGAAATCTTCTGCATTGAGCAGATTCACTATCAGTCCACCATACATTTCTTCCGGATTGTTCGAATCCAATTCTAGTGACAAATACGCTTTTTTACTCAAATCTATTCCTGCATTTTCAGGATTGGCTAATATGGCCGCTAATACATCACTCTCTTCTCTTGCTTTTTCTATCAGAAATTGGTAGAATTCCATTTGCTTAACCTTTTTAAAATCTGCTTTTTCCATTATAGCTGGGAGATCAATAGCAGTGACCAGGGTAGCATTGGGCGGAATGGCTTCTATCGCAGCGTCCTTTTTGATACTTGCATCTTTTTTGCAGCTTTGCAAACTACTTATGCAAATAGCAATAGCTAGCAACAAGGTGATTTTTTTTAAAAAATTCATCGGGCGGTACTTATGGTTTTAAATTTTTGAAAATTGAATGCTAAAACTATTCTTTTCTACTTGGAGAATAATTCAAAAATAGTATGTCAAATTTGATTCCATAATAAACTAAGACCAGGTGACATTTATTTTCGACGGTTAAAAAAATTGACTTTTTATTACGATTTAAACAGTAATTCTCACCACTAAAGATTTTTTTTTAGAAATCTAAGACATCTAATAAAAACAAAAGAAGATTTTTTTTAATTTAAAGATTCTTATACAACATAACACTTAAAAAATGCTAAACAAAACGACGACAGATTACGAAGTGGCTATTATTGGAGCTGGCTTTTCGGGGCTAGGTATGGCTTTGCGTTTGAAAAAAGAGCGGCGAAATTCTTTTATTATTTTTGAACGGACTACAGAAATTGGCGGCACCTGGAGAGATAACATTTATCCGGGTTGTGCTTGTGATGTTCCTTCTCATTTGTATTCTTATTCCTTTGCCCTGAACCCCGATTGGTCGAGGGCTTATTCCCCTCAATCGGAGATTTTGACTTATATGAAAAAGGTCATGCAAGAAAATGATCTGGAGCCCAAAGTTCGATACAATACCGAAATCATTCAGCTTGAATTTAATGAAACACTAGGGATTTGGAACTTGATTGCAAAGGACGGAGCAACTTTTTCAGCGAAAATAGTGGTATCTGCGACTGGGCCTTTGAATCGCCCGAAATTCCCAACTATAAAAGGGTTGACTACCTTTAAAGGTAAGACATTTCACTCTTCCGAATGGGATACGGATTACGACCTGAAAGACAAAAAAGTAGCAGTCATCGGAACTGGAGCGAGTGCTATTCAATTTGTGCCTCAAATTGCTCCCGATGTAGCTCAATTGACTGTTTTTCAACGCACAGCACCCTGGATTATACCGCGACCGGATAGGAAAATTACCAATTTTGAGCATAGATTATTTAAAACAATGCCTGCGCTACAACGCTTGATTCGGAATTTTTTATATTGGCGGGCTGAATTTTTTGGGCTGGGATTTATTGGCAACCAAACTGTTTCCAAAATAGGCGAAAAAAGAGCCAGACAGCATTTGGAAGGTTCCATTCTCGATCCAGAGTTGAGAAAAAAAGTGACGCCAAACTTTCAGATAGGTTGCAAAAGAGTGTTGATTTCGGATGATTACTATCCGACACTTTTACGAGAAAATGTTCACTTGGAAACGGAAAGCGTTGTAGAAGTTCGACCTCATTCTATTATTGTCAAAGGTGGTGCGGAGTACGAAGTAGATGCTATTATTTTTGGAACAGGTTTTATCGCTTCAGAGGTGATGCTGAACATGGAGGTAGTGGGCAAAAGCGGCAAAAAACTATTGGAAGAGTGGCAAGTAAATGGACCAGAGGCTTATTTTGGAATTACTATTTCGGGCTATCCCAATTATCTTTTTATGGTTGGACCCAATACCGGTTTGGGGCATAATTCTATTATACATATGATTGAGTCACAGGTCAATTATATGATGGACTATATAAAAATATTGGATCGAACAGGGGCAGACTATTTGGACTTAAAACCGGAAATACAAAAAACCTTTAACCGAGAAATACAAAATCGTTTAAGTACAACTGTTTGGCAATCAGGCGGTTGCAAAAGCTGGTATCAAACCACTGACGGCAAAAACACCACCTTGTGGCCGGGACTAACTGTAGAGTATCGAAAGAAGACAAGAGTGGTCAATGAATTAGATTACGATAAAGTAAAGGTGAAGGAACCCATTACTGCTTAATATCATACAAAAATTAAACAATGCAATTAGGATTTGTTTCTGCTATTTTACCAGAACTAAGCTTGGAAGAGGTCATTTATCACGCTGCTGAAATAGGCTACGATTGTGTAGAAATTATGTGCTGGCCGAAAGGAAAAGCTACCCGCCGATACGCTGGTGTTACGCACATTGATGTGATTAAGCTCGCTAAAAAAGAAGTTAAGACCATCAATAAATTGCTAGAACAAAGAGGGGTTGAAATTAGTAGCTTGGGTTACTATCCCAATCCTCTAGCCGCCGATAAAAAGGAAGGAGAAGTCTATATAGCGCATATTAAAAAATTGATAGAAGCGGCAGTTTTGCTCGGGTTGAAGAATGTAAACACTTTTATAGGGCGGGATCCCGCCAAAACGATTGAAGCTAACTGGCCGAGGTTTTTAGAAGTGTGGCAGCCTATAATAAAATTTGCTGAAAAGCAAAAGATTAAAATTGGCATTGAAAACTGCCCCATGAAATTTACCAAAGACGAATGGCCGGGCGGACAAAATCTGGCTATAAGCCCTGAAGTTTGGCGGAAGATGTTTGAAGCGATTCCAAGCGATTATTTTGGGCTCAATTATGATCCTTCGCACATGGTCTTACAACAAATGGATTATCTGACACCGATGACGGATTTTTCCCACAAACTATTTCATGTTCATGCCAAAGATTTGCGCATTGACAAGACCAGGCTTAATGAGGTGGGCATATTTGCCCATCCAAATCACTGGCACACCCCCAAATTACCAGGCTTGGGCGATGTAAATTGGGGGCAGTTTTTTGCCAGCCTTAATGATGCCGGATATAATGGGCCCGTTTGTGTAGAGGTAGAAGATCGAGCCTATGAGGGAGATTTGACACAACGCTTGCGCGCTTTACGACAGAGCTACAATTATTTAAAAAATTTTGTAGTTTGATTGATTTAGACGATTAAAGAACCTTTTAATAGCAGGCTCTAAATATTTTCAACTGCCTTGTTGAAAAATTTGACAATATATTTTTGGCTAAACGAGCAATTTTTTAATACGATTAACTTGTTAATTGTAACTAGATGATTTTCAAAAGTAATTATACTTAAAAAATAAGCAATTATTCACGTTCCCAACTTTTAAGGTTTCCAACTGCTCTCTATAGCCATTTCACTTCTATTTATATTTAGATTTTTAATAATATGACTGAAAAATATGTTTTTAGAAGCTTATATAAATTGCTGAAAATCAGTACATTTGTCGAAAATCTACTCAAAAGCAATTTTTACAATAATTACTTTGCCCTAAAGCATGCTTAAATTTTTTATTGCCTAAAGGTCAATGTCTGGCAATAATACTACTCGTTCAATTTAAGCCTACTTTTAAACTTGGATCTAACACCTTTTTCACTAAAAATTCTTTTATGAAAGAACACCTCTAAAGCTTTTTTGAGGGTAATTTGTATCCTAATAACATTTAAATTTAATGGAACTTTTAAGATTCCGAATGTTAAACATTTTTTTTAATAAAAACAAACACATGAAAAACAAATCCTTCGTATTTTTTCTATGGGCAATTTGCCCCCTAATTTTATCTCCTACAAATGGTTGGAGTAATAAAGAGGATCTTGCTCTTTTTACTGAAAATTATTCTTGTACCAACTTTAAACTAACTGCTACGCCAAATGGGGTTTATTGTGGAGAAGAAACTGGTTCTATAGAAATTGCTATCACCGGTGGAACTGCCCCCTATTTAATTGAATGGGATAATTCCAATATGTCAATTTGGGAAGAAGCTAGTTCAGATGCTGATACCTATACAATCCCTGACCTGCCAAGGGGCATGTATCTTATAAAAGTAAGAGATGCAAACGGTTGTTTTGCAATGACCAGTGTGATGATGGATGATAATGCCAGTGATCTAACCTATACTATCACGCCAAGTGGCCCTTGTGTTACTTCCGGTTCACTTGAATTTAATGTCGCTGGTAGTAGTCCTCCTTATTGGGTCATTTTGGAGGGGCCGAGGTCGGGAGCGGCTATTTTCAATAGCAATCAATTCAAGATTGAGGACTTACCTGCTGGAGAGTACACCGTTATTATTGATAAAGATGGTTGCGGGCATACTCAAAGGGTAACCTTAGTTACTACTCCAGTTCCATTATCTTTAAGCATTGAGATTGATGACCATAATATTTGTGATGCACTTGGGGGGCTTTATTTAAATATAGCTGGAGGAACGCCCAGGTACTATATTCAATGGTATGGCGCATCTAGTGGTAGCACTCAATCTGAAGGAGCTAAATATATTCAAAGCTTGATCCCTGGTGATTATACCTTTGTCATTAGAGATGCTAATGGTTGTACTACTTCTGCCAGTGCTACTGTCGAAGCTACCCTTACAGATCTCGCCTGTATTTTGACCCAAACTCCTGTTGTTTGCGACAACATGGGGCAGATTGGCGTAACTATTTCGGGGGGAAAACCGGCTTATAAAGTCTCTTATTCTGGCCCGGTGTCAGGCACTGTCGCTGCTACTACTACGGGGGAAAAAACGGGTACTGCTAGTATTTGGGATTTGCCTCCGGGAACTTATACCGTTAAGGTATCTGATAGCAGAGGTTGCATTGCAGTAGAAAGCATTACGGTTGGTGGTGAGATTACGGATTTGGCTTGTGTGTTGAGGCAAACCCCTGTGATCTGTGATAATATGGGTCAAATTGGTGTAACCATTACCGGAGGAGCGCCGGATTATTCCGTTTCTTATACTGGTCCGGTTTCGGGTACAATTGCGGCTAGTACGATTGGAGATAGACTAGGCTCTGCAACGATTCATAATTTACCGGAAGGAACTTATACAATTACTGTAAGGGATACCAGGGGCTGCCTGGCATCTGAGAGCATTACGGTTGGTGGCATGCAAACCGACTTGGCCTGCATTGTTACCGCTACTCCTGTTATTTGCAATGTAAATGGTTCAATAGGTGTAACTATTAGTGGCGGACAGCCGAATTATCGAGTTGATTATGCTGGTCCGGTTTCGGGCTCTATAACGGTTTCTGGTTCAACTACTCTACCAGATATGCCTAATGGAAATTATACTATTACCGTTACAGATAGTAGAGGCTGTCAGGCGATAGGAAATGTTACTGTAGGAGGAGAATTTACAGATTTGGCTTGTGTGTTGAGGCAAACCCCTGTGATCTGTGATAATATGGGTCAAATCGGTGTAACCATTACCGGAGGAGCGCCGGATTATTCCGTTTCTTATACCGGTCCGGTTTCGGGCACAATTGCGGCTAGTACGATTGGAGATAGATTAGGTTCAGCGACTATTCATGATCTGCCAGAAGGCGTCTATACGGTTACAGTAACGGATACCAGGGGCTGTACAGCATCCGAAAGCATTACGGTTGGGGGCATGCAAACGGATTTAGTTTGTATCGTTACGGCAACTCCGGTTATTTGCGGCGTTAATGGTTCAATAGGTGTGAATATTAGCGGTGGACAGCCAAATTATCGAGTTGATTATGCCGGTCCGGTTTCGGGTTCTATAATGGTTTCTGGCTCAACTACTTTACCGGATTTACCCAAGGGATATTATACGATTACAGTCACGGACAGTAGAGGCTGTCAAGCTGTGGAAAATATTGATGTTGGTGGGGCACCTGATCTTTCTAATACTATGGCAATTAGCCCAAATATTTGCTCAAGTTTGGGTGCAATAACGGCGAATATTACAGGCGGCACTCCTGGTTATACAGTGTCCTATACAGGTCCGATTTCCGGCACTGTTTACTCGGATGGTCCTGTCAGCCTTCCCGATTTGCCGGAAGGCAATTATACTGTTACTGTAACAGATGCAAGTGGATGTAGCGTTTCGGAATCTGTCTATGTGGGCACAAGAGAGTCTGATCTTATTTGTCGCCTAGTGCAGCAGCATGTAATTTGTGACAAGAAGGGGGCAATAGATGTGATTATCTCAGGAGGTCAGGCTAATTACACTATATCTTGGACGGGGCCAAGTTCTGGTTCCGTAAATATTCCACAAAAAGGCTATATTATTCCTGATTTAAGCCCTGGGACTTATACCATTTCGATAGTAGATGCGAATGGTTGTACTGCAAGTGAAGCGACTACAGTGAGAGAGGTACCTAGTGACCTTTCCTACGAACTATTTCCGAATGCCGGACAAAGTGAAGGAAGCGGCTGGTTTGAACTAAGATTCATTAGTGGCACTCCTTTTTACACGGTGGTTGTAACTGGACCAGACAATTATAACCAAACGACTATTGTATCAGGTAACACTGTCTTTGACAAACTTGCCAGTGGCAATTATACTGTTTCTGTTACGGATGCCAATGGTTGCCAATTGGATAAACAAGTAAGCATTTCTAAAGGAGATAATATGTTTATTATCAATGATGACCATTCAGTTAATGTAGTAACAACACATAAAGTTATTAGCAAAGCGACGGAAGTAGAAACAGATAGGAGTTCGCTAAAGCTTGAAGTAAGTAATACTTCTAGAGACTTTAAGGTACACCAGAATTTCCCAAATCCATTTACTAATCATACAACTATTGGTTTTGAATTACCTGAATCAATGGTTGTGGTGATAATGGTGCATGATCATTTTGGTAGGACGGTTTCTATGATTCAAAAAACTTTTGATGCTGGCTTCAATCAATACATACTGAATGGAGAGGACTTTGGACCAGGGGTATTTTATTATACGGTAAAAGCAGATGCGTTTTCTAAGACGAGAAGAATGGTACGAGTGAAGTATTGAGTAGGGATACCCTGATTTTATAGAGGTAAGCGTTAAAAACCCCGCCTTGTTGATCGAGGCGGGATTTTTATTTGTCTGTTAAGCATATTTCACAACAAGATTCATACGCTATGGAAATATCCCCATAGACATATAATCACTACCCATTTTCTGGATAGCACTTACAAAGGATGCGGTGCGTAGGTCCGTTACTTTTTTCTTTCTTTTCATAATTTCTCTAACCTGTTCGTAGGCATTGATCATGGTTTCTTCCAAACCAGAACGCACTAGGTCAATTTCATCTCCTCCTTTCGTGAGGTACATTTTTTCCTTATGTCCAACTGTTTTTCCAGTCATTTTCTCCACTAAACCTACCAGATTGACATAGGTATTTTGATTAAATCGCTTATCCATTCTTCCAAAGCGCATGTGGGAAAGATTTTTAAGCCATTCAAAGTAAGATACTGTGACCCCTCCGGCATTGAGGAATAAGTCGGGAATGATAATAATTCCCTTTTTTAACAAAATTTCTTCCCCGTCCGCAGAAACGGGCCCATTTGCAGCTTCGGCAACGATTTTTGCTCGAATCTTTGCTGCATTTTTGCTGGTGATTTGGTCTTCTAATGCTGCGGGGATGAGGATATCACATTCAAACTCTAAGCCCTTTTCTCGGTCTTCTTTTCCCAACTCTATGGTGGCACCAGGAAACCCCAAGAAAGATTTATGTTTTTTTCTATATTTCAAAATCTCATAAATATCCATGCCTTCTGGATTATAGATTGCTCCTTCCACCTCTGCAACACCGACGATTTTTGCATCTCCTTCGTCCTGTGCAATGATAGCGGTATGCGATCCGACATTGCCCAACCCCTGAATGACTATTTTTTTACCGGCAATCCCCTTGCTCAATCCAATAGCTTTCATATCCTTTTCTTGATCCACAACTGATCGAATGCCATAAAAAACACCCCTTCCAGTAGCTTCGGTTCTTCCATTGATGCCGTTTAGATTGGCTGGTTTACCAGTCACGCAGCCTGCAGCGTCAATATCATTCCCTTTAAAGGCTCGATAGGTATCATAAATCCAAGCCATCTCTTTGGCACCTGTGCCATAGTCTGGTGCGGGCACGTCAATGGAAGGGCCTATAAAATTTCGGTTGATTAATTCAGCCGTGTAGCGGCGGGTTACCTTCTGTCTTTGAACTTCCGTCAATTCCCAGGGATTGACTTTTACGCCTCCTTTTGCACCTCCAAAAGGGACATCTACAATAGCGCATTTATAGCTCATCAAAGTAGCTAAAGCCATTACCTCTTCTTGGTTGACGTGATTACTAAAGCGAATTCCGCCTTTGGTCGGCAGGCGATGGTGGCTGTGCTGAACGCGGTAAGCTTCTATTATTCGGTATTCTTTTCCAAATTTTACAGGAAAATTGATCTTGTAAATAGCATTGCAGTTCCAGATTTGGGCCAACAGCCCTTCATGTAGTCCGGCATGCGGTGCTGCTTTGTCAAAGTACTTTTGAACACTTTCCAAGAAGCTGGTAGGTTTGTGTGCCATTTTTTTTATTTTGGTTAGGAAGTAAAATTCTGTTTATAGCTCTTCAATTTGGGCCTCTAGCTTGCTAAGTTTTCTTTCCAAATAAATCAGGAAAATAATTAACCCGATAAATATTGTTATAATGACTGCGACCACGGCATAAATTTTCCCGATGCTTCGCATAAAATCGGGATTTTCTACTTGAGCAATTGCTGTGTTTTGCAATAATATTTGACTGCCGCAAAGTAAAGCAAATACTTTTAATTTGGACATAATTTTTGAAAAATTTGTTTTGTGAAGTTATTTTTCTAGTAGCTTATATTTTAGTAAATCAATTCGGTATAAAAGATTGGACATCCATAGACCCAATAGTATCCAACCGATAACAGAAGGATAAAAAGCCATGCGCATCGTGTAATCCAAATCTTCCCCCCCAAAGCCGGGATTGCCACCGTTGCCAGGGTGTAAGCTATCCACCAATCGCGGAATCACAAATAATAAGGGAATCAAAGCTGCAAAAGCAAAAATATTATATACAGCAGCTAACCTTGCCCGTTTGGTTTCATCTTGAAAAGCTCCCCGCAATACAAAATAAGCTAGGTAAATTAACATACATATTGCAGCCATATTGAGCTTTACATCTGTGGTCCACCAAGCGCCCCAGGTGTTTTTTGCCCAAATAGCTCCAGTTGCACAGCCCAATAAGCCAAACATAATGGCTATGGCCGTCAAAGATTTTGATAAGGCATCTGCTTTTAAATCGAATTTCCTTAAATATTTAAAACTATAAAAAACGGAGAGTGCCAGTAAGGTGAACATCGCAAACCACAGGGCCACATGGAAATACAAATTGCGAATGGTTTCTTCCAGACCGTTTCGAAAAGGAAAAGCAATACCTTTGTAGGTGTGTAAATTTTCAATCGGCGAGTTTTTCCAAAGCCCTTCACCCATTTCTGGTAGTATCTGTTGTTGCTTTATAAAAATGGCGCTAGGCAGTACGGAAGCTCCGTCAATTTCATTATCTGCGATTAGATTGAAAGAGACAATTTTTTCTTTGGAAGGTAAATATTTGGGTATTTGGAAAGTAGCTGTCATATTGGTTGGGGAGTGGGCTTGAATAGATTCAGCTAATAGGCTGCGATCATTGAGTTTTAGCCAAACTCGGATATTTTCAGCTTTATCAAAATGGGTATTATAGCCCTCGATTGTCAAATTGAGTACTTGTCCGGTTGGTACATTTGAAGGACTTACATTGGGAATACCTGGTTTCAAAGGGATAATAATCCCAAAAATAAAGCTATAAATAATCAAAAATACCCCCAAAATTTTCCACCAATGTTTCATATATGATTCGACTATTTTCTAAGTCTATTTTGGTGCAAAGGTACTGCTTTTTAATGGTCATTAAAATATTTAAATGAAATAAAAAAGTCACAAAAATCCTTTCGAACCTTTGCGACTTTTTTAACTAAAGATCAGGTACAAATTTATTATTGCCTATAATTGACAGATAGCTCCACCCGTCTATTTTGCTTTCTTCCTGCAGCATATTTATTATCTGCTATCGGTTGACTTTCGCCATAGCCAACTGCGGTTAATCTGCTTGCTGCGACTCCTCTATCAATCAGGTATTGCCTTACGGCATCTGCTCTTCGTTGGGATAGGCGCTGATTGGAATCAGAAGAGCCTATTGAATCCGTGTGGCCAGCAATTACTAGGTTATAGGTAGGATTATTATTCATAATACTTACCACTTCTGCCAAAATGGACCTGGAAGCAGAACGAATTCTATTGCTACCCGTTTCAAATTGGATGCCTTGTAAAGCTCTGGTGAATACTTCTGTTACCCTTTCAGGAACAACAGGGCAGCCATCAGAGGTAACATTTCCACCTAATGTTGGACATTTATCATCTTTATCGGCAATGCCATCGTTGTCTCCGTCTGGACAGCCATTTACTGGTCCGGCTGCATTAGGGCAAGCATCTTTACTATCTGCAAGTCCATCTCCATCGGAGTCAGGATCGGCGGGGCAACCATTGGCAGTCGTACCAGCAACGGTTGGGCAGGCATCATTTTTATCAGCGACGCCATCGCCGTCTCCGTCTGGACAACCATTTACTGGCCCGGCTACGCCAGGGCACTCATCACTTCCGTCAGCGACGCCATCGCCGTCTCCGTCTGGACAGCCATTTAGAGTTCCTGCTTCCGTTGGACAATTATCTACTCCGTCTGCGATACCGTCGCCATCGGTATCCGGACAACCGTTCAAAGGACCTGCTTCCGTTGGACAATTATCATCTTTGTCAGCAACACCGTCACCGTCGCCATCGGGGCAACCCATCATTTCTCTTGATCCGGCAGCAAGTGGGCAACTGTCCGCGCTATCCATTAATCCGTCTCCATCTGAATCGGGACATCCACCAAATGCTTTTAGTCCGGGAGTATTAGGGCAGTCATCTTTGCTATCTGCAACGCCATCGCCATCCGCATCTTGCTTACCTCCAAAATCATAAGTCAATTTACCCAAGACTCGACGACCAATTTTAGGCATATTTGGCAAATAACGATATTCATTATCCAATAAATTACTAGCTGAAACATCTATCGCTAAGCCTGAATCAAATTTATAGCCAACTGCAGCATCAACTAAATTACGTTCTTCTGTGCCAAAATTAACACCATTCGCATCGAATGTAGAAAACTGACCTGCTCTAGCGGCATAAGAATCATCGTGTTGGAAGGCTATACTTCCTCGCCAACCAAACTCTGGAGCATAATTTACGCCTAGTCTAAATTTATTCTTTGGTATATTCAAACTACTCGGAAGTGGGTCGCCTTCTATTCCTACTACATTCTGCATAAACTGGGTTTTATTGACCCAAGAATAATTAAAATAAGAAGTCAGCGCACCTGTGAAGTAATATTCTAATCCTAAATCTATCCCCCAAAACTCTCTTTCATCAAAGGTTCGATATCCGGCTGCTAAGTGGGTTATCCCATTCTGTGGTACTTGATTTGTCGGAACGGTAGCATGGAATGGTAAGGCATCAAATACTTGAGCAAGGGTTGCTCCTCCAAATGCTTCGGACGGTGTATTGATGGCTGCTGCTCCACCTTGAGTAAATCCACCAACAATAAATGGAGCAAGTCCTGCATATATGAATTCTGCTGTCGCTTGATCTAAGCCTGCATTTGCCATTAAAGATTGCACAATAGGACCTTGTGCGGCTGCCCCTACTGCATTACCTAAATCAGCAGGTAAATTCTCTAAACCGCTATAGACATAAGCTGGAGAAATAGCTGTAAATTGAGAGTTGTTCTTCTGCCTTACAAAATAAACATCTAATAAAGCCCCTAATTTATTTCCTATCAAACCTTTATAGCCGACCTCATAATTATCATGCGTTTCTATTACAGAAATGGGAGCATCGGTCAAACCAAGAGGAGACCTGTCAAAAATATTAAAACCTGGTGATAATGTACCGGTTGTTCCCAAAGTTGCTGGGTCAATGGCTCCAAGTCCTGCTATAATCGCTGGCAACAGAGGAGCTAGCTGTGGGTCTTGGGAAAGACCCGCTGACAGACCAGCTATTACATCCGCAGCAACTAAGCCGTACCCTACTCCTAATGGCAAACCATTTAATAAAGGGACTCCATCTTCTGAAACAGGAATAGAGGGAATCAAGCCAGTAAACCACTGTAATTCTGGATTATTAAAAGTTTGTGTGGTTTTGTTACCATACAGCCATACATCAAATGACCCCGGAATCACCACACTTAAGGGAAAATCAATATTCAATTGTAGATTGGAAACGGTTGTGTTAGAGCGATTATAAGAAGCACGCAAAGTATGCTTGGGAGTGACCTTATAGACCAAAGCAGCTCTTGGTGCAAAAGCACCATCATCAATAAAATTAAATCGGTCATAACGCCCTGCTGCCACTAAATCTAGCTTTTCAGACAATGCAAATTTGCCTTGTAAATAGCCTCCATAAACCGCGAAGTCATCATCTTCTTCATTTCTTCCATATACTAAATTTTCTGTTTCTTGACCAGCAAAACGATAATCAAACCCTGCCGTCCAATTGGCATCTAAAAAACTAGGCGTGTCAAAATTGTATTGTAATTGGGCTTCTAATTGTGTTCGCCCTACTGGTGTTCTATTTCCTGTCTGATATAAGAAGGAAGGCTTATCTTTATCCCCTCCGTTATTGTCAACATAAAATACTTGCGCAAACAAGCCCCCCAATTGCATTCTTGCCTGCGTCCAATACTCGCTTGCTTGGGCTAAACCTTCTCCTTGCTCATTATAAAAGACAGAAGAAGCCTGATTATAGCCACCTGATAAGAAAAACGACAAATTATCTTGGGGTCTAAACTCTAAAGTTGTATTGGCTGAAAAATTAAACCAGTCATTTTGCATTACATTACCGTCTCTATCGTCATCTAATTCATCCATAGTAAGCAATACTTCTGGAGTCCCTGTTACATCTACAATACCATTAGAAACGGCCGGCTGAACTATCTGAGTAGCAAACCTACCTATCTGTATAGCATCGCTAGGATCATTTGGATCCAAAGTAAATTCGTCTCCCCTTCTATAAAAAGCATTAATTTTAAAACCAAATTTATCGCTTACTTTGGTGGCATGTCTGAGAGTACCACCAAATGTATTCAACTCTCCACCAACCAACTCAATAGAAGTACCTGGAAAATCAATAGGATTTTTGGTGATAAAGTGAACAACCCCTTGTGTTACACCCGGCCCATAAAGTGCTGAACCTGGTCCACGAACCACCTCCACTCTTTGCAAATCTAATTGGTTAATTCCTGAATTATCTGTCTGAAAAGTCCCTATACCCGGCCCGACTAAACTTCGATAATCCATAATAGGAAAAACAGAAGTACCAAACAAACCTGCCCCTCCTCGCATAGAGATATTAATCCTATTTGCAGACTGTTGTTGCACTTGCACACCAGGAAGATTTACTAAGTTCCTAGTCGCATCTGTGGCATTAGCACTTGTTTCTAGTTTCCTAGAAGAAAGTACAGAAATGGAAGCCGGTGCTTCTTGAACCTTTTCCCGTCTTCTGGAAGCAGATATCACGACTTCCTGCCCGATAATGGCACCAGGAGCCAAAGCAATTCTCAGATTAGAAGTAGGCCCTGTCACCTGCATTGTTTTGGATGAATAACCGGTATAGGATACTTCCAAGGCCCAGGGAAGCGGTTGACTGCTGGTAATCGAAAAATTACCATCGAGATCAGTGCTTGTACCGATAGTTGTGCCGACTATAATAACGTTAGCACCAATGAGTGGCTCATTGAGCTCTTCATCCATTATAGTACCACTTACGGTGGTTTGGGCACTCAATCCTATCGAAAAAAATAGAAAGATTGCCCATAAATTACTGACTAAACGTTTCATCATTTTTAGTGAGTTTTAATTTTAAATGATTTTACGGAAATTGCATTTAAGAATGAAAAAATTGAATTGCCACTGACAGATAAGTAAACCAGTTGGTTTATTACCTTTTACAACATAGATTGTTCAGTGATTATAAATTGGTTCACTCTCTCATAAGGAAGTTTCTTGGTATGGTATGAAGCTTTTCGTTTTGTTTGTTACTGGTAAATGTTTATTAAAAGTGACGCTAATATATCATTTTATTTGGGCTTTCCTTATTTCATCCAGATTAATGTTTAAAATTGGGCAAAAAATACAATATTATTTCCATTTTGCATAAGCTCTAACGGGAAAACTGCCTACTCCGACAAATTTTGGCGGAACAGCGCTAAAGAGAAAGTTTTCATCGGGTAATTGGTCTAAATGACATAAATGCTCAACAATTAGAATATTATTATATAATAAAATAGAATGAGCTGGGCGAGTATTCGTGCTGATATTATCAATGTTTGGTGCATCAATGCCAACCAAGCCGGCGCCATTTCTCATCAAATATTCGGCAGCGCTTTTGGTCAAGAAAGGCGGATTGTTAAAATAAGCTTCTGTACGCCAATATTTGCTCCAGTTGGTTTGTACTAAAACCGCTCGATTGCGGATTTTTTTATTTTGAAAAAATTTTTCATCAATGGCTTGTACGCCCTCTGCCCGAATGACAATACCTTCTAAATCTACCATTTTTTTTAGCTGCACTTCCGAAAGGTCCTTTCCATTTTTGTAGCGATGAAAAGGTACGTCTATATAGGTGCCCGTATTGGCAACCATTTCTATTTTGCCTATTTGGAATGTTTCTCCTTCTCCATAGTGTTGCTTAGAGGCTTCTCTGCTCAAAAAGTCACAGATTACCGGTCCGGGCAACCCTTTATAGGTGATCATACCGGATTCTATCCGATGGCTTAAATCTACTATTTTGGTTTCTTTGTCTATCTTTTCCATTTTGCTTCTGCTTTTTCAATACCTGTGCAATAGGTGTAATTTAAGTAAACTTATTCGCAAAATACGGCATTATGAAGGGCAAAACCAATCAAAGAAGATTTGTTAAAATTTTGACAAGTTCTTTTTAGTCTTGGGAAGTACTCCTTCCTTTTATGGGCTGGAAAGAAGAAGGTAGTGAAAATGGATGGATTGAAAAGAAAAATACCTATCTAAAACCCTTTTTATTTGCATTAAATCAAAAAAATAATTAGCTTACTTATTGTAAAGAACTTGATAACCCTTGACGTCCAAATCAATAAATATTTGATAGCCAGGAGTTTATAATCTTTTACTTCCCGACCACAAATTAACATCTTTCTTATATCTCCCTAAATGCCAATTTTTTACAGATAACAAATATTAAAAATTTGTAACTTTGCTCGGCTACTAACGTCCAATTACTACATCATAAACCACTATTATAAGCCCTTTTTTGGTGCTTATAATTCTTTAACCGAATCACCTTGAAACGCTTAAAAGCGAAAAGACCAAGAAGAAGTACTTTTTGATACAGTATGCTTCTTTTAGGGTTGCTTTTAGATTTCATGAACATTAGAAGAGGAGTTGGTTCAAAAAAATCGTTTTTTTTTTAATGATTTTTATGGCAGCAATTTATTCCTCTTCGACCAAAAACCGAGGGCTTATGTACATTTTTACCTCACTATTTCGGCTGACCCTTTCTCTGGTATGCCTGATCTTTTTTCTTCCCCAGTTTAGTTTTAGCCAATGTGCCCAGGCTGATGGGACGATTGTAGTTTACTCCACTGCCGACGAAGGTTTGGGTACTCTGCGGGATGCTATCAATTGCGCCAACCTTGATACTCGACCCAATACTATTATTTTTGATGTTCCAGGGGATGGCCGACAAGTGATTTTGGTGGGTAGTACTTCTGGACAGCCGCTGCCTGCTTTGGTTGATCCTGGGACGATCATAGATGGAAGTACTCAGCCAACCTTTGGCACTTCGGGAGATTTTAGTCCAAAAATTATATTGGATGGGTCTGTTCCCACTTGGAATTTGCCCATTAATGCCCTAAAAATATATGGGGATGGTGCAGAAATCTACGCGCTGGAAATTCGGAATTTTCCCGATGACGGCATTGATATTGACGGAGGGAATGGGGTAATTATTGGAGATTTAGACAAGGGAAATATCATTTATAATTGTGGGATAGCTCAGGATGTTTTTCCAGATGCAACACCGACAGGCCCCTGGAATGGAGTAGGTATCGTGCTGGATAATGATGCAGACGATTGCGAAATCCTCAATAATATCATTGGAACGGATATTAATAATAGCCCCAATTTGGGCAACGAATGGTGCGGTATTTATATCAGGAATGGCTCCGATTTTACTCTAATAGAGGGCAATACGATTGTGCAGAATGAGATAGGGATTCGTATAAGAAATGCTTTTGCTGTACGAATGACCGAAAATTCTATGTTTTGTAACACAGCAGGCGCGATTGTTTTAGTAGACGGTGCCAACGACGATAAAACGCCGCCAATAATTAGTACGGCTTCTAATTTAAATATTACTGGAACGGGAAACCCAAATGATGAAATAGAAGTTTTTGTAGAAGACGGTTGTGCTGGCTCGCCTTGTCAGGGAGCTGTTTTTTTAGGCCGGGCGATTGTACAAAATGACCGAACCTGGCAATTATCAGCTCCTTACATAAATAATTATGCGCTAAGTGCTGAACAATTAATTACGGCCACCGCCTCGGATAATAATGGACGAACCTCTGATTTTAGCGATTGTCTAAATGCAGTTTTTGAAGCTAGCTGTGCTTCGGTGAATGGTATCATATTGGTGACCAATTCGAATGATACGGGCGAGGGCTCTCTAAGAGCTGCCATAGAATGTGCCAATGATACAGAGGGACCGAATACTATTCAGTTTAATATCCCAGGTGCAGGTAGGCATCAGATCAATGTCGGTGCGACTACGGGGGATGAATTGCCCGTTATTCGGGATGCTTATACAATTATTGATGCAACCACTCAACCAGGCTTTGGTACAAATGACAATTACCAGCCCCTGATTATTTTGGATGGAGCTTCTAATACCTGGACTTATCCACATAATGCGCTTTGGCTAAGGGCGGACTATTGTGAAATTTATGGTTTAGAGATTCGGAATTTTCCCGATGACGGGATAGATGTTACGGGTGGGGATTTTAATATTATAGGTGCAGCTAATAAAGGTAATGTTATTTATAATTGTGGTTCAGAAACAGACTTTTTTGAAGATGCTCCTAATACAGGTCCCTGGAATGGTTGTGGCATTGTATTAAAAAGCGGCTCTCAAAATTGTGTGATAAGTGGAAATATTCTGGGAACAGATTATTTTCAAACCACTAATGTTGGCAATGAGTTTTGTGGAATTATCATTCAGGGGGGAGGAAATAATAACCAAATTGGGGGAGAGCAAGCGGGTGAAGGTAATCTGATTGCTAACAACTTGGTTGGTATTCGAATTAATGGCAATGCTTATTATAATCGCATTAGTGGGAACTCCTTTTCTTGCAATTCTTCGCTCGGCATCCAATTGAGTGGCGATGGCAATTTTAACCACCCTAGTCCGGTAATTAATGCAGCCACAGACAGCGAGATAAATGGGACAGCGACCGAGGGGGACCTGGTAGAAGTGTATGCAATTAGCTCAAATTGCTTAAATGGACCTTGTCAAGGTGCAGTTTTATTGGGCAGGGCACAGGTAGTCAATCAAACCTGGAGTATCAATACACCTTTTATAAATAGTGCGACATTGACTGAGGGGGACCAAGTGACCACCCTAGCTATTGATAATTTGGGTAATACTTCCCAGTTTTCTGATTGTCAATTGGTTAGTATGGATACTCCGCCTAATATATGCGATATTACGCTAGGAATTTCTAATTTTTCTAATGAAACTTGTGCTGGAAATGATGGCATGTTTACCCTTTCTGTAAATGGGGCAACGCTACCTGTTTTTTATGATTATGGTAATGGAGCCACTAATAATTCTACTTTTTCTAATTTGAATGCAGGGGTTTATAGCGTGACGGCTACGGATGCTGAAGGATGTTCGGAATCCCTAAATGTTGTCATTAGCGAACAAACACCCCCTTCTTTGAATATTGTAAGCTCGGTGAATGAAGAGTGCGGACAGGCAAATGGAAGTATAACGGTTGCAGCTACAGGTGGTAGAGCCCCTTATACCTACGATATTGGAAGTGGATTGACAACTAATGCTCACTTTGGCAATTTGGTAGCTGGTAATTATGTCATTACATTGATAGATGCCAATGGTTGTACAGCTACTCGGGCGGCAACTATTCAAACTACGGGCAATATTTCTGTTTCGGTTACAGAAATGCGGGGCGAAAGTTGCAATTTGGCGAATGGTTCTTTTCGCTTGGCCGCAACAGGCGGAGTTGCTCCTTATAGCTTTGATATAGGGAGAGGACTTGTTGACGATCCGATTTTTAGAAACCTGGCTTCAGGAAATTACGCCGTAACGGTCATGGATGCTAATGATTGTGCCACCGTTGCTAATGTAAATATAAGTGGTACTTCTGCACCAGCCTTATCAATCAACAATTTAACACCTACTGGATGTAATCAGGCAACAGGTGCAGCATCTTTCAATGTAGTGGGCGGCACCCAACCCTACCGGTATGATATTGGTAATGGCAATACAACTACTTCTGTTTTTTCCAATTTAAATGCTGGAAATTATGTGCTTACAGTTACGGATGCTAATGATTGCATTGCCGTCCAGTCTTTTTCTATAGAGGAGCCTCAATCACCTGTTTTAAATATTATTTCTTTAGAAAATGCCTCTTGTGGCAATGCCAATGGAACAGTTTCTGTGTTGCCTATTGGAGGACAAGCACCTTATATTTATAACATAGGAAATGGACCAACCAATAACTCTACATTTGATAACTTATCACAAGGAAATTATACCATTACTGTAACAGATAATGGAGGTTGTATGAGTACTCAAAATCTGATAATTGAAAATACGCCTACGCCTGGCATAACAATTGATGATTTACAAGATGCTTCTTGTAATTTAAATAATGGAATTATTACGGTGAGGGGGGTAGATGGCTTGGCTCCTTATACTTTTGATATCGGAAATGGGCTGACCCCTAATTCGACCTTTACCAATCTTGCGGCGGGAAGTTATTCTATTACGCTAACAGATAGCAATGGTTGTTCTGCCAGTGTAAACCTCACCTTGGAAAGCTCAGGCGGACCTCAATTGAATATAGTGAGTACGTCGGAGGCAAGGTGTGATAGAGAAAATGGTTCTTTTGTCCTTAGTCCAATTGGAGGGATTCCACCTTTTACTTACGATATTGGAAATGGCCCTACTGATAGTCCTGAATTCTCTAATTTAGCAGGAGGTAATTATGTAGTGACTTTAACTGATGCCAATGGCTGTACAGCTACTCAGTCGGTAACTTTAGGGAATGTACCTACTCCTAGTTTTGGTATTGGCGATATTGTTCCGGCGACTTGCGGAGAGGCCAATGGCGGTTTTAGTGTTTCGGCTTTTGGAGGGACTCCTCCTTATAATTTTAATCTCGGCGGTGGCAATACAACCGAACCAGACTTTAGCAATTTGGCAGCAGGAGTTTATACCGTTATTGTTAGCGATGCAAATAATTGTAATGCTGCTTTGGCAGTTACGGTTGATGGGACAGATGCGCCGGAAGTTGCTGTTGCTTCTAATGTACCTGAAAATTGTGGGGCAACAGATGGCAGTTTTAGGTTGGAAGTTACTGGAGGCATTACTCCTTATGTTTATGATATAGGAAATGGAGCCACTTCTTCTCCTGATTTTTCCAATTTGCGATCTGGCGATTATGCAGTAACGGTCACAGATGCGGGCAATTGTAGTGTGACTAGAACCGTAACGGTTGGTGGTTCGTCGGGTATTGAACTGATGATTACTGACCGATTACCAGCCGCTTGCGACCAGGCCAATGGCTCTTTCAGGTTGAATCCTTCAGGGGGTACTGAACCCTATACTTTTGCGCTCGGTCAGAATAGTTCAACCGATCCCGTTTTTTCTAATTTAAATGCAGGAACTTATAGCATCACTACCACAGATGCGCTAGGCTGTACGGCTATGACAGAAATAATTGTAGCGGAAAGCGAAGGCCTAGTTTTGACTTTAGAAGTCAATCAAGAATGTGGTAATACCCAGGCAGATGTTTTAGCAGTGGTGGCGCAAGGTACTGCTCCCTATACCTATGACATTGGAAATGGCCCTACAACTGATCCGAACTTTACAGGACTTAATGCAGGTTTGTATCGAATAAAAGCAATAGATGCCAATGGATGTGAAAGCACTCGCTCTATTGCTATTGCCACTTCGACAGATGCACCTGAAGTAGCCATTAGTGCGGTTATACCTGCTTCTTGTGGAGGCGGAATAGATGGAGGCTTTGAACTCAATGTTACCAAAGGAGTTCCTCCTTATTTATATGCTATTAGTGAAGAAGAAAAAAGCCCTTTTCCCAACTTTAACAATTTGAGAGCGGGGGATTATTTGGTTACGATAACCGATGCAGGGGGCTGCTCTTCTACACTTCCTGTTACAATAGGGGGGGGAGAGGCTGTACCAATAGCCAGTTTTAATTTTTTGGTAGATGAATTGAATACTTCTTTTACCAATAATACCAGAGAAGGAGCTACTTACGAATGGGATTTCAGTGATGGAAATGTGTCAACGACCGAAACGCCTAATCATGCCTTTGGAGAAGGGGGTTCTTATCTGGTGTGCCTGACAGCGACCAATAGCTGTGGAACAGATGTTTATTGCGAGACGGTTACTATTGAAGCTGTTAATACTAATAAATCCTTTGAGTTTGATTTTGGAGAAGTAAATGGAAGTATTGGAAATACAATAAAAGTACCGGTTTATGTCAAAAATTTTCGATCCATTGTTGGCTTTCAAAAATCTGTGCATATTGTGGATACCTCTGTTGCTAGAATTGTAGATGTGACGGATTTTAACCTAACAGGCCTGTCAGCAGGACTTTTTCACATTAAAAATCAATTTATTACTGTTTCTTGGATTGACAATTTTATTGAAGGTATTACCTTACCGGATTCTACCATTATTTATACTATTGAAATAGAATTATTAGTAGAAGGCAGGTGTACAGATTTGGTGATTAAAGAAGAACCCGTAGCATTAGAAGTTGCCCAAAAGATAGGGGACGACGAAGTAGCTGTTTCGAGTTTTAATCGAAAAGGAACGATTTGTGTGCTGGGCGGTGCAACGGCTACTATAAATGGGCTAATTTATACCGAAGAACAAAATCCCGTTGGCGATGTAAGGATTCATTGTACCGGTGCAGAGACAAGGGTGACGGACATAAACGGCATTTACCAGTTTGAAGAACTGCCCACTGCCCAAAAATATGTTTTAACCCCAAAGAAAAATCAAAACCCCTTGAATGGGGTCACTACTTTTGATTTAGTAATCATTCAAAACCATATTTTAGGAAAAGCGGAATTCGATTCGCCCTATCAATTGATAGCGGCAGATGTCAATAAATCTGGTAGCGTAACAGTTTCCGATGTATTGGAATTGCGGAGATTATTATTATTCGAACTTTCTGATTTTACGAATAATGAATCCTGGCGTTTTGTAGATGCGGATTATGACTTTCCAGACCCATTAGATCCCTTTGAAAATAATTTTCCAGAAACCAAGACTATTGATTTAGCTGGTAAAATAGATCATGCAGATTTTATAGGCATAAAAATAGGAGATGTCAATGATAGCGTCTTTCCAGATATGTTAACAGACTCGAAAGATCGAAATAGCGGAGTTTTTAAATTGATTACTGAAGACCGATCTCTACAAAAAGGAATGGTTGTCCCTATTACTTTTTGGTCCAATGACATATCTCATGTGCTTGGTTTTCAATATACTATGCAGTTTGATAGGGAGTATCTGAAAATACAAAGTATTGAAGAAACGGATTTAATGGACAAAAGTAACTTTGGACAACGCTTCTTGAACCGAAGTTATTTACTATCTAGTTGGACCAATGATACACCTGTACCGACTAGCCCAATGCGCCAGCCCTTGTTTACGCTCATTATCAAAGCTAAAAAAGCTGGCAGACTGAGCGATTTGTTACAGATTAATGATGTTTTTATAAAAGCAGAGGCTTATAATTTGGAAGGAAAAACCATTCCTGTACAATTATTTTTTGAACAAGCAGGCTCTAACGAAGCCCAATTATTCCAAAACAAACCTAACCCTTTTGCCCAGTTTACCGTAATTAATTACCAATTACCCAATAATGGAGAGATTCAATTAGACGTGTATGACATTCAGGGTAAATTGCTAAAAACGATCCAACAGATCGGAAAAAAAGGAATTAATGAAATCACTATTCAACGCGCTGAATTGGCTACTGGCGGGATTTTATATTACAAATTGAGCACACCTTTTGGACAAGCAGTTAAAAAGATGCTAGTGCTGGATAAGTGATTTTGCTCGACATGAGTCGTTTTTGTACAATTCCCTCATAACCCGTATCTTGCGTATCCTTTTTGGCAAAAAATAAAAGGCATAAGTACAAATCTGCGAACAGACGGGGAAGCTCCAATTGTTTGAAATCAGCAATAGATTACAGACTACTGTACTAGCTAAACACGGTAAATAGGGCTATGACACCAGATAACTTAATTAAATTTCTCAACGATAGGGAATACTTACATCAGATTTCCTACCAGGAATTGAAATCTTTAGTTGTTCAGTATCCTTATAGCCTTAGTTTGCGTTATCTCTTAGCTATTAAAAGCGAACAAGAAGCCCACCAAGACCTCCAGCGCAATATGGAAATGCTGGCTACTTATGGCATCGATCGCTCCCATTTATTCAATTTAATTAAAAAAGGTGTACCTTTAGAAGCTTTGGAAGAAAGCGTTATTCTTCAAGAAGATTATTTGGAGTTAAAGGAATTGTCTGCTTTAGAACGAGAATTGGAAGAAAAAACAATGGCTGCCACTACCAACGATTTATCTTTTATTGGGGAAGAATCAAAAGAAATGAAAGCTGTTTTTTCTGATTGGGAAGAAAAAGAAGAAGGAAAAGAAGAAGGAAAAGAGTCGGTAGATGAGGTAGATGCCACCACTTCTTCAGATACGGAGGCAAGGTATATAGAAGAGCAAAACGGACTCCCTGCTGATGCAGTAGAAATCAATGATTTGTATGGGGAAGAACCTATAGAAGAGGAGGAAGAAGTAGTAGCTGAAGAGGCTGCCAGTGACTCCCCGCCTTATATAGAACAATTAGAAGAAGTTTTAGAAGAAACTCCGGAAGGAAAGCAGGCAGAGATAGTCAATAACCATCCTGAAATACCTTTCGAAATTGTTCAGAATGAGGAAAAACCTATTTCAAATGAAAAAGAGATAGAAGAAGGGGCATCATTTAAAGAAAAAAAGGGGAAGGAGTCAGAGAAGCCAGCACTACTTGAAGGAGAATTGGCTAATGACGCAGAGAACGGAGAAAATCTTGATGTAGAGTCTTTCTCCGAAAAAATAACTAAACTTCCTACTCCCAAAACTGGATTTTTAAGCTGGGAAGCCCAACAGAAAACAAATGCTCAATTTTCTGGATATACACTGCTCCCTATTGCCTTGGAAACTCTAAGAAAGGAAAGGAACAGCCCTAACAAGAAAAAACTCGATAAAAAAATCAGGAAACAATTTAGCAAAACAGTAGCCTATGCAGAAAAAAGCTTGAAAATGGGAGCGGATATCGCTTCCGAAACGCTGGCACAGCTACTTGCGGAACAAGGACACTATGATAAAGCACAAAAAATGTATGAGCAATTGTGCTTGATTTTCCCTGAAAAAAGCACTTTCTTTGCAGCCGAAATTGACAAAATCAGGAATCTTAAAAACGAAATCGAATGACTTAATTAAATTGGGCATTGAGTCTTCTAGTTAAGTTTATAAATTTCTGATAATTAATTAGTTAAGAAAAAAGTTTCTGTTTTATAATAGAAATTAAACAATCAAACAATTTATACTATGCTAACTGGAATGGTTATTTTGATCGCCTTGGTTTGTGTATTATTAATGGCAGTCGTGTTGATACAAAATCCAAAAGGCGGTGGAGTTGACTCCACTTTTGGTGGGCAATCTGCCAATCAAATGCTGGGCGCAGCTGGCTCAACAGATTTTATTGAAAAATTGACTTGGGGACTGGCAATTGCCCTATTTGTGCTCTGCATTATTACAAGTTTAATGGTAGGAGGACCAAATGGTGCAGAAAACATCCCTTTACAGTCGCAATAAAAAGCTATTTTGACCTAAAACAGGAAAACAAAAGTGTTGATTTGTAAGGACATTAACCCTTAAATATTCTTTCCTCCATGTCTGGTCCCACGGCTTCACGCGATTTTTATATTTTTATACTTATTTCTTCCCTTCCCATTTATACCTTGCTCGCTTGAGAAAATTAACGTTTAATTAGTTGATTTCGGTTTTGGATTTCGGTGTTTTGCCAAAATAAACTCCTATTTTATTTTTAATAACCCAAAAGGGTAATAAGTACTTTTACTATATTTGATAAAGCGAACAAAAACTTTTCTAAAAAGGAAAATTAATAATTGACCAATTTAATTAAGGTAAGAAAATGTTTAAAGAAAAAGTATATATATTTGACACAACTCTTCGAGACGGAGAGCAAGTGCCTGGTTGTCAGTTAAATACGCAGGAAAAAATTGAAATCGCCAGACAGTTAGAAGGTTTAGGGGTGGATATTATTGAAGCAGGCTTTCCGATATCTAGCCCCGGAGATTTTCAATCTGTTACGGCTATCTCCAAAGCAGTTAGAAACCCGATTATTTGTGGCTTGACCAGAGCGGTAAAAAAAGACATTGAAGTAGCTGCGGAGGCCTTAAAGTATGCAAAAAGACCGCGCATTCATACGGGACTTGGCGTTTCTGAATATCATATCAAGCACAAATTTAACAGTACCGGCGAAAAGGTGATTGAGCAGGGCGTAGCGGCTGTTAAATACGCCAAATCGTTTGTAGAAGATGTAGAGTTTTTTGCGGAAGATGCTGGTCGAGCAGATAATGAATTTTTAGCCAAGATGATTGAAGGGGTTATAGCAGCAGGAGCTACCGTTGTCAATATTCCCGATACAACAGGCTATTGTTTACCAGCAGATTATGGAGCAAAAATTAGGTATTTGAAGGAAAATGTTTCTAACATAAACAAAGCCATCATTTCGGTGCATTGTCATAACGATCTGGGGATGGCTACGGCCAATACAATTGCTGGCGTGATGAATGGAGCGAGACAGGTGGAGGTGACGATTAATGGAATTGGCGAGCGAGCTGGCAATACTTCTCTAGAAGAGGTGGCTATGATTTTAAAAACACATAAACTTGGTTATTACACGGATATTATTACGCCGAAATTGTATCCTTTGAGTTTACTGGTATCCAAAATGATGCGAATGCCCATACAACCCAACAAAGCAATCGTAGGTAGGAATGCCTTTGCTCATTCTTCCGGTATCCACCAAGATGGCGTGCTAAAACATCGGGAAAACTATGAAATAATTGCACCGGAAGAGGTAGGCGTTCCTAAAAATTCTATTATTCTAACTGCCCGAAGTGGAAAACATGCTTTAAAATATCACTTGGAAAGACTCGGTTATGATTTATCAAAAGGGGAATTATACCAAGTATATGAGAAATTTTTGATAATGGCAGATGGCAAGAAAGATGTAAATGATGACGATTTACTGGAAATGATGCGCGGTACTAAGCAAGTAAGTAACACCATTGAGCTATTCCATTTGCAGATCACTTGTGGTGAATCTTTGACCCCTACTGCTACGGTGGGACTAAAAATAGGAGAAGAAATATTTAAAGAGAGTGCGATTGGCAATGGCCCATTTAATGCTGCTTGCATAGCCATTGATAATATTTTAAATGAACAGATTGATCTTGAAGAATATCTAGTTCAATCTAATATTAACCGAAGCTATGATACCGCCAAAGTTCATGTTCGCTTATGTCATAATAACAAATCTTTTGTCGGCTTTGGAGTAGATACGGATATTGTGACGGCTTCTGTTAAAGCCTACTTGAATGCAATCAATAAAATTTCTTCCTTGATAAATAACTTAGTATTAGAAGAACCAAAAGAGTTAGTTAATAAATGAACCTCTTTTAAGAGGTCGGTTGTTTTGTTTTTAGCGGATGTTTAAAACTCTATTAATTGGCTGTAAACGGCAAATTTTCTTCTGTACTTCTTGAATTTCGCCTTCTTTAGAGTAGGAAGTTTTATTTCTTAGCTAACCAAATTGCTGGATTAAGACGTTGTTTTCCTTTCCAAATTTCTAAATGAACTTCTAAGTAGTTGGATTGATGGCTTTTGCCAGAGGTCCCTAGAAATTGCCGAGACCTAATTAGGTCTCCTTTTTTTACTACTACCGTTTCTAAATTAGAATACACTGAATAATAAACTCCATGTTGTATAATCAAAGTGTTTTGATAACCCGGAACAAATTGAGTACCTACTATTTTTCCTCCAAATACAGAAAACACTTTGTTATTTTGAACCGCTCTAATATCGACCCCATTATTGTCAATCATTATTTTTTTGTGGATAGGGTGGGCCTGTTTGCCAAAATGTCGAACGATTATGCCGTTGGTGACCGGCCAGGAGAGATTTCCTTTTTGTTGCTGAAATTTGCTGGAAAGATTGGCGACATTATCTTCACTATTGTTTTTCTCCACTGTATTTGAAGCGGCTTTATTTTTGTTTGATGGGGCTTTGTTGAGGTTAGCACGTTCTTCGTTGGTCGGACTGTTCATCTCAAGAGTAATGATGCGTTCAATTGCTTGGCTCAATAGTTGGTGAGCTTTTTTCTTATCACTGATTGCCTTGGATATTCTGGATTCATTTGCTTCAATATCTTTTAAAATTTGATTTCTTAGTACTAGCTCTTGCTGCAAGAGCCGCTGTTGTCTTTGCTCGGATAGCAGCAGTTTTTCTTGCGCTGCCTTTTTTACTTCCATTACATCTAATTTTTTCGTAAGCGAAGAACTGGTTTCCAAAATTAAAGTAGCTTGTTTTTTCCGATAGCTATTGTATTGCTGAATGTATCTCCATCGTTTAATCCCTTCATTAAAGCTTTTTGCAGAAAGCAAAAATAGCAATTGATTATTGCTCATTTTATCTCGATAGGCTTGTTTTGCCATCGCTGTATATTCTTTTTGCAAGCGTTGAATATCGCTTTGGAGTGCTTCAATAGCCAGGGAGGTGCGAGTGATACTTTCTGTGGATAGATCTACTTCTTGCCGCAAGGTTTCTACTAGTGCTTGCCTTTGGGTTATTTGTTGCTCTATTGCATAATACTGATCTAGAGCGGCCACCTTATTTTTTTTAGTAGAAGCTAGCAATTGAGAAGCTTCTTCGATTTCTCTCATTAATTGTTTGCGCCGTTTGGTAAGATCACTATGGGTTTGTGCTAGTGCCGAAGGAATGAACAAAATTGGAAGTGCGAGGTAGAGGAGTTGAAAAAGACTCCATTTCCTATAACTTTTATTATTAAAAAAAAAACTCATTAGTCAACCCTTTTATATCGGCTGGAAATGCCAAATGGGATGGTTTTTGGGACATCAATTTCCACTTTGGAAAAGTCTATTTTCACTTCTACTTCCCCAATTTCTTCGCTTCCAATCTGAAAGTTTCGGGAATGAGCAAATTTAATTTGGTTAGTAAGTGGTTTGTATTTTTCTAAAAAAACTTTAAGTTTTCGATCTCTTTCCAAATCCAGAAAGAACATTTGTTCTAGTGAGTAAGCCATACCATTTAAAAAGTAGTCACTCAACATCCGGGTTTCTTGGCCAGAGGATAATAAATACTGCGACTCCTTAACGGAAGATTCCAGTTTTTGATTTTCGAAGAACCAGGGGTTGCCTAAAAGGGCAGTTTGCAAGGCAGTAAATCGGGCAGGCAGATTAAATTTTTCTTCTACAAAATCTAATCCTTTGACGTAATACTCCTTATCGAGGCGATTGATAATGTAAACAGAATCTGTATCCACTAGTATTCTGGCAACTTCTATATTTACTTTTTTAATATTCATCCAAATGATGCTATCTTTTCGCATGCGAATGTTGGCGGTGAACCTTCGAGTTTCAGACGGTGATTTATAGAGGATTTTTGCTTTGGCACTTAACCAGTCTGCTTCGATGGTGTTTTCTGCCATCTTTTTTAGTAAATATTCGGAAGAATGTTTTTTTAGCTTTATATGGGTGGAAGTATTGTTTTGCACCAATCTGTTTGCTCTACAAGCGGTAAAAATCACTATTCCAAGAAGAAGTATTATTTTAAAAAGGTTATTCAAACTCTATCAATTATAGTTATAATATGGGCCATTGATTTTATAAGGACCGATTGGTAATTTTTTTCTGTAAAGAAACTGATCTTTTATTGATTTCCAGCGCTTTTTTCCACTGACTAATTGCTACTTCCACTTCTCCATTCTGGAATAGGGCATCGCCATAATGTTCTAAAATAGTAGCATCTTTGCCTTTACTATGTTCAACTGCTTTTTGCCACCAATTTTGTGCATTTTTAAAATCTTCTTGTTGGTAATAAACAAAGCCCATCGCTTTTTCTGCTTGTGCGTTATTTTCAACTAATTCGTTGGCTATTATTGCCAATTTTCTAGCTTTGTCCAGCTTTTCTTTTCTTTTAGCCAAGGCATAGCTATATGCGGTATGGGCTTCTAAAGATTTTGGATTTAATTTAAACGCTTCTTCAAAGGCTTTGTCAGACAAGTCATATTTTTTCAAATTAGCGTAGGCTGTCCCTAGTGCAATATGGATGTCTAAGGCGAGCAATTTGTTTTTTCCGGCCATCATCAAAGCCAGATTGTAGGCAGATATAGCATCTGTATACTTTGCCTTTTGATTGCTAGCCCAACCATTATAATAATAAGAGGCTCCTCGATTAGGGAATAAATCAATTGCTTTTTCTGAAAAATCAACTAACTGCTCGTATTGTCCCAGCGATTGATGTATTTCCATAGAATTTTCCCATAGAGAAAAGACAGTATCATCCAGAGCTAATGCTTGCTGATATTGTTTTAAAGCCGCTTCGAATGCTTCCAATTGATAGAGTAGATCCCCGTAGATGGCAAAAGATTTTGCTTCACTCGGGTGCATTTTGCATAATAGCTGTGCAAGCTCCAGAATGGCATTTTTTGTGGCTCCATTTTCTTCTTTGCTAACCTCCTTAACATAGGGATATAGTTTGGCAATTTTTACATCTATTAAGGTTTTGGGGTTTTTAAATAATTCTTTGAGCGTTTCCAGATAGCCTAAATCATTCTTTTTACTTCCTGTATCAAAAGAAGCCAAGGCTACTCTGGCGCGAGCATCCTCTGGATTTAACTTTATAATTTGTTGATAAACTGCCCTGGCATTTTTTCGGGATTCAATCTGCTCAAAGTATCGGGCGAGGGTATGTTTATGTTCTAGTTTCTGGGGAAAGGCATCTGCGAGTTTTGCCAGTTCTTTTGCAGCGTTTTTTCTTTTGCCCAACTGATGGTAAATTTTATGTTTGCGCGTTGCCAATTCTTCAGAGATGCCAGTAATGGCTTCTAGGTTGTCAAAAACGATGATCGCTTTTTCTCCTTCTCCTGATTTTACCAAAAAATAAGCCCATTGATAGTAATAATATTCATTTTTTGGATCTTTTTGGACTAATTGCTCATAGATTTTTGCAGCCTCTATATCCTGCTCATTTTTTTCATGGAGTTTTGCTAGAAACGTTTGATACCAAAGATTGTTTTTATCGAGCTTTATAGCGGTTTTTATATTTTTAAAAGCCTTTTCACTTTCGCCTAGTTGATCATAGACACGGGCGAGCTCATAATAGGGGGCAGGATTATTTCGATCTTTTTTGGTGACTTCCTCAAAAAGGTAAGCAGCATTTTCGTATTTGCGCAAAAGTTTTTCTCTGTTGGCTTCAATATATAATTTTTGAACATTGATTTCTTCCTCCGTGTATCGTTCTCCTTGTGCCCAAAGGGGAAAGGGGAGAAAAAACAAGCATATTTGAAGCGGGATGATTTTTTTTAACATGTTCATAACCAAAATTTTACAGCGGAGGATTATACTGTTTTGCACAAAAGTTCATTTTTTATAACAATATCTAATTTTTTTAGTTATAAAACGATTGTTGTTTAACTAAATTTTAGCAAAGTTTTGAATTTTGCAGAGCGTTTTCTGAACGATGATTTTTGTGTCAGCCTCCAGTACTTCCAAAACCGCCTGCTCCTCTTTCCGTTTCGTTCAGTGTAGTGACTATTTGCCATTGGATTCGTTCATACCTTTTGATAACCATTTGCGCTATACGTTCTCCCGGTTTAATTGTTTGATTACCATTGGATAAGTTAATCACAATGACTTTTATTTCTCCACGGTAATCGGAATCAATGGTACCAGGCGTATTGACCAAAGTCAGCCCTTTTTTAATAGCCAAACCACTCCTGGGCCGGATTTGTGCTTCATAGCCCATTGGTAATTCGATGTACAGACCAGTGGGCAATAATGCTCTTTCCAGTGGCTTTAGCGTAACTGCTGTTTTTGTATTCGCGCGAATATCCATTCCGGCACTTCCAATAGTTTCGTACTTAGGCAGATCAAAAAGAGATTTGTTGACGATTTTTACTTGCATATTGGCCTTGCTTTTTCAGGTGCAATCAATGTAAGCAACAAAGATAATTAAATTGAAGGATTTTAGGAGGTCGAGGAGAAGTTGCCAGCCTCTATCTATTTTTTTAAAATAACCCTTTTCCCCTTTAGCAAAGTGTTTTTAAATGAACTACATTTGCACCTTCTTGAGAAATCAGGATTCAATTTTTTGCACTTTTTCTTTAATATAAAAATGCCCGATGAAAAAACATAATTTTTATGCAGGCCCGGCCATTCTTCCCAAATCTGTCATGCGTCAAGCTGGCAAAGCAGCGGTCAATTTTAATGAAAGTGGTTTATCTATTTTGGAAATTTCTCATAGAAGTGCAGATTTTGCTGGAGTAATGGAAGAGGCGGAAGCCTTGGTTAGAGAATTGCTCCATCTAAATGAGGATTATGCAGTGTTGTTTTTAACCGGAGGGGCCAGCTCGCAGTTTTATATGTCTGCGATGAATTTGTTAGCGGAAAACCAAACAGCTTGTTATATTGATACAGGTGCTTGGTCAAGCAAGGCTATAAAAGAAGCCAAAAATTTTGGAAAAGTGGAAGTATTGGCCTCCTCCAAAGACAAGAACTATACCTATATTCCCAAAAGGTATAAAATACCAGAACATGCAGCTTATTTGCATCTGACTAGCAATAATACGATTTATGGTACAGAATATCATTGGTGGCCGCAGACGAAAGTACCTTTTATTTGCGATATGTCTTCTGATATTTTTAGCCGTCCCATTGAAGTAGAACAGTTTGGCTTAATTTATGCGGGAGCGCAGAAGAATTTGGGGCCAGCCGGCGTTACTTTGGTCATTCTTAGGAAAGATTGGTTGGGAAAAGTAAACCGAGTGATTCCGACTTTGCTGGACTATCGCACACACATTGCTAAAAATTCCATGTTTAATACGCCTCCTGCTTTTCCAATTTATGTATCTATGTTGACGATGCGTTGGCTAAAAGCTCAGGGCGGGGTAGAGGCGATCGCGCGAAAAAACAAGTCGAAAGCAGGGCTTTTGTATCGAGAAATTGATAGCAACCCATTATTCAAAGGAACGGCCGCTAAGAGGGATCGTTCTTTGATGAATGTAACTTTTTTGATGGAAGATTCGGATTTGGAAGATAAATTTTTGACAGCTTGTGCAGAGGCGGGTTGTATGGGTGTGAAAGGCCATCGCTCAGTGGGTGGTTTTCGTGCCTCTATTTACAATGCCATGCCTCGTAGGAGTGTCAAAATATTGGTAGAAGTGATGCAGTATTTTACTCAAAAACACGGATAGCTCGGTCGAGGATAGAGCATTTTGTAGGCTTGAGATTAAAAAAAAGTTATGCGCAAGAAGCGCATAACGATTACAATAACAAACAAAACCAACTAAAAATCTTTAGAAAATTTAATTTCTGCGGATTTGGAGTTTTATAAAAACAATTATTTGGACTTTGAATGATATAAACGCTTATAAAAGAAAATTGCTGTGTCAAAGGCGAATTTTAACAGTATTAATGTAAGCGAGATGGCAGAAATTGGTTTTTTAGCAAGGGGCTAAAAAGAATCTACTTCTTTATAAGCAGCAATTAAGGACTGTTCCCCTTCTACCCCCTTATAGAAATTGCCGTGCTCCATACCCATAATGCCCCTAAAGCCTTTTTCGTGGATATATTTAAAAATATTTTTATAATTAATCTCACCAGTTGTTGGTTCTTTTCTACCTGGATTATCACCAATTTGAAAATAGCCGATTTCTTCCCAGCTTTTTTCGATATTAGGAATTAAGTTACCTTCCTGTATTTGTTGGTGGTATATATCAAAAAGGATTTTACAGGCAGGGCTGTTGACAGCTTTGCAGATTTGGAAGGCTTGGGCAGATTTGGTCAAGAACAGCCCCGGATGATTTCTAAAATTCAGAGGTTCCAACACCATGACCAATCCGTGAGGTTCGAGTATTTCTGTCGCCATTTTTAAGGAATCGACTACATTGGCCGTCTGATACCCCATATCTTGTTGGAGGTCAACGTGTCCGGGAACAACCGTCATCCATTTGGCATTGACTCGTTTAGCTACTTCTACGGACTCTTTGATTTGGCTCAAAAATTCTGCTCGCCAGTCTTCTTTCCCACTCGCCAGATTAGCCTCTCTCCAGTAGATTTTATGTGCTACAAAAACGCCCATTTCCATGCCCAACTCCTGCATGGTTTTTGCCATTCTTTCCTGCAATTCAACGGTTCTAGTTTTCATGTCATTATCCTCAAAAGCCCTAAAACCTTGATCTGCCATAAACTTTAGTTGGTCTATTGGGTCTTTTCCGGCACTATTTTTAAACATTCCAAGATGAGGTGCATACTTTAACCTAAACTGGTGTTTCTCTTTACTGATAAGAGGCGCAGTAGCACTAATACAACTTCCACTTGTAGCCAGAACGCCACTAGTTAGAATGCTCGTTTTTAGAAAGTTTCTTCGTTGCATATTCATTGATTTATTAAATGTGTCATGCTACTAATCCATTGAAAGCAACTTCAATTGATTGAACTTATTGCATCAAAACAGGGATCAATATACTAAACAGTTTTTAAATTTTTTTAAAAAATATTTAGCTTCTCTATCAGATAAAATGCTGATTGTGGAGGCCAAAGCATCTGCTAAGGCGCAACTGGGTGCGAGAACATTGACAATTCTACTATTTGTTATACCATATCCCGTTCTAGGATCAATGAGGTGTGAATACCTTTTGCCTTCCTGCTCTAAGTAATGATAGGTGTCGCCAGAAGAGGCAATGGCGGTATTGGCCAATACCAAATTTATTTTTTCTTCCCTATTTATTTTATGCTGAATAGTTAATTGAATTGTCCAACCTGCTTTTTGGGGAGGAGGAGTTCCGGCGAATATATCTCCTCCTCCGTCCACCAGTATTTGATAAAATCCGAGGTGATTTAGCACTTTGACGATTTCATCCACTGTGAATCCTTTGGCTATTCCGCCGGCATCAAGCCGCATTCCTCTCTGTTTCAGTTTCACTTTTTTGGAAAATGAATACAGGCGAATATTTTTATAATTAACTAATGATTTTTTATTATTTATTTTTACTCCGTTAAAGATTTCTTTTTTCCTAAACATTGACCGCCATAACTTACTAAGTGGACCAATAGTAACATCGAACGCTCCTTTACTCTTTTTGGATATTTTTTTGGATAGTTTTAAAAGCTGCCAAATTTCTTTGCTGACTTTTATTTTTTTTCCACTACCTGCGCTATTAGAAAGACGAGTAATTTCGCTATCCTTTTTATAATCGCTAAAAATTTGGTCGAGCTGATTAATTCTTTTAATGGCCTGATTAGCAGCATTTTGGGCTAATTCTCCTTCTTTGGCATAAAGAATGATAGTGAATTGAGTCCCCATTTGAAAATGAGTATATTCAAATCTCTTTAATACTTGTGAGTAAAGAAAAGAAGGATATAAAAAGAAGAGAGTACAGAAAGGAAGATACTTGACAATCAAATAGAGGTAGGATTTAAATAGCATGGGAGGGGTTAAAATTAGCCCAGTTCGACGATGGTCAAGCCATCGCCTCCGTGCTCAGGAGCAGCGAAGCCAAAGGACTTTATATCTCTATATTCTTTTAATTTTTTTTGTACGGCTTTGCGCAGAACGCCGTCTCCTTTGCCATGAATAATTTCTAGGCTGGTTGTATTGGCAATGAGTGCTTGATCTACAAAATCTTGTAAAACCTTTAGGGCTTCTTCTTTACGCATTCCCCTCAAATCAATTTTCTTCTCAAAATGAGCAACCGCACCAATGGTATCGGTTTGAATACCTTTTTTGGTGCGAATTTCCAAGGGTTCGTTAGCTAATTGCAAATCTCGAAGGGGAATGGTCATGCGCATAATGCCCATTTGCACGACCGCCTTGTTTTTAGAAATGGATTCGATCTGCCCACTTGCCCCGCCTGTTTTTAATTTTACAAAATCCCCTTTCTCCAACGCTTTTGAAGGTTGATTTTTAATGGGTTTATAGTAAATTTCCTCTTTTAATTCGCTGACTTCTTCCGTGATTTCCTTGCGTTCTTGTCGTACTTTAGCGGCTAATTTTTTGGCTTCCTCCAGCTTCTGAACAGCGGCTAATTTTTCATTTTCTTTTAGTTCCCGAATCAGCTTTTCCAGTGCTTTATTCTCATTGGCAGTTGCTTGTAGAGCCTGTTCTTTGGATTCCAGTTTTTGCTTTTTGCGACGATATTCTAGGTTTCGATGCAAGTCTTCATAATTTTTTATCAATTTTTCTAATTGCTTCTCCTTTGCTTGTGAAGCGGTCAACTTATCTTCCAAAATCTGCTTATCTCTTTGCAAATCAATCAATAGACGATCTACTGCATTTTCTTTTTCGCCCGTTTTATGGCGTGCGTATTTCAAAATGCGTGGATCCAGACCCGTTTTTTCTGCAATTTCAAAAGCATAGGAGCTTCCGGGTCGGCCTATGTTCAACTCATAAGTGGGCGATAAGCTATCTTTGTCAAAAGCCATAGAGCCATTGACAATGCCCTTCGTTTTAAAGGCGAATATTTTTAGGTTAGAGTAGTGGGTTGTAATAACTCCGTGAACTTTTTTATGGTTTAAATTTTTCAAAATCGCTTCTGCAATTGCTCCGCCAATTTGCGGGTCTGTTCCTGATCCAAACTCATCAATCAAAAGCAAAGATTTTTCACTGGCTTTTTCTAAAAAAACTTTCATGTTCGCTAGACGGGAACTATAGGTACTCAAGTCATCTTCAATGGATTGCTGATCGCCAATATCTGCAAATAAGTTGTCAAAAATTCCCATTTCACTAACCGGGTCAACGGGAATCAACATTCCTGATTGGAGCATCAACTGCATAAGCCCAACGGCTTTCAGAGTAATGGATTTTCCACCGGCATTTGGGCCGCTTAACATTAAGATTCGGTTCTCTTGAAAAAGAATTAAATCAAAGGGAATTGTTTTTTTGTTAAGGTGCAAATTTTTTAAATAAAGCAAGGGATGATAACCAGTTTTGATGCCCATCGTTGGTCGGTTCTTTATTTTGGGCATGCTGCCATTTATTTTGTAAGACAATCGCGCCTTTGCCTGAATGACATCCAAAGTCACTATTAAAGATTGGTATTGATGTAGGGTAGGAACATAGGGCCGTAGTGTAGCACTTAATTCTTTTAGGATTCGATAAATCTCTCGCTTTTCTTCCGTTTCGAGTTCAAAAATATCATTATTAAGTTCAATAATTTCTTCTGGTTCTATAAAAGCAGTGCGGCCAGTGGCAGATTCATCGTGCATAATACCCCTGATCTTGCGTTTATGTTCGGCAGGAACAGATAATACACGGCGGCCATTTCGGAAACTCTCTACATTATCTGTTAGCCAGCCCTTTGTTCGATATTGGGTAATAACAGTGCGAAATTGTTTTTCCAATTCCTTTATTTTAGCTCCGATAGTACGCCGGATTTTTAATAGCCTGGGGGAAGCATCTGGTTTTATATCTCCATTTTCATCGATGACTTTTTCGATTTCCGCTATTAGGCTTGAGTCAAAAGAGATTGGACGGATTAGCTCATATAAATTGGGGTAAATTTCTTGTCTTGTATCAACAAAATAATTAAATATTGCCTGGATAGCTTGCAAAACTACATTGATTCGCTGTAAACCTTCCACAGGTAAAACAAAATCAAGGACTTCTAGCATCCGCAGATCTTTGTTAATTTCTTCGTAATGGCTCATGGGAAAAGGGTCATTACCCAATGTCTTTTGATACTCTTTTACCTCTTCCAACTTTTTGATAATCAAGTCTTTGTTCACATTTGGATGAATAGCTCGAACAGCTACTTTTCCCATTTCTCCAAAGCACTCGCTTTCAACCAATTCTAAAACTTTATCAAACTCTAATTTTTCGTATAAATCTTTTGGCTCTAAGTTCATATTCAAATCTATAAAAATCTTCTTGTAAATTTCTGCAATAATCCAGTATAATACAATGCTTATTTGGTGAGAAAGTTCCTATGGCTAGAAAAATATCAATTTTAAATACAAATAAAAAACAAAATATTTGCTCTTTATTTATTTGATAAAGAAGTTGTTTAAAAATGTTTTGTTTTAAAAATAATTGGGTTTGACCCTGCGCATTAAGATTAAAGAAAATACTAGGTAATGAAGGCTTTTAAAATTGCGTTTTAAGGTTTCAAATCGAACCAAAATCGCTTTAAAGGCATCAATCCAAGCATTTGTTCTTTCTACTGAAAAACGTTCTTTGTAAAGTTCTTCATCCAATAAGTAGTCATAATCAGTATTTTTTGAATTACGTTTATTTATATCAATGTTTGCTATAATAAATATTGATTCAAAAAATTCTCTTAAACTGATTGCATCAAAACCTGCATCAGCATTTAAAAACAATCCGTTGCAAGAAATAGTAGCTGCCTCAATATCTGCTACTATTTTTGACAGCTGTTTTTCTATCTCAAACAGGTCATGATGATTACCAGAAACGGGGTCAGAAATTGCCAAGGGCATTCCAGATTTATCAGTCAAAAAAAGCATATTTGTGGTCTTACAGCTTTTTCTTTTCTGATAATCTACCGCTTGACCGCCTCGTTTGGCTGGTGTATGGCTGCCATCAAGTTGGACGCTAGACATGTCTAAAAAAGATTTATATTTTCTTAAAAGATTTGTCCATAAATTTTTCCAACTGCCATCTTTAGACCACTTATTGAAATGGTAATAAACTGATTGCCAATTCATTAGTATTCGGCTACCAAATTGGGCAATGGGTAATTCTCTCCATTGCGTCCCTGTTTTAAGCCGATAAATTATGGCTTTGACAATTCGCCATAAGGGAACTTTTGTTTTTCTGCCCAAATGGGTTTGGCTCAAATAAGGCAATAAATTTTCTGTAATGAATTTTTTCGTTAATTTTACGTACATCGTTGCAAAAATTTTTGTTAGGAAATTAGCATCCACAACTTAATATTTTTGCAACTTTTTTTTTGCCTTTTTTGAATTTTAACAAAAATCTTTTTTAAACAACTTCAAAGTTACTTTTGCCGTTCTAATCGTCTTATGAATAATTCCATAAATATATTTTGTTTATTTAAGAGCAGGTTGAGGATGGACTAGCTATTCTTAACAGATACCCCCTGCTACCTCTATTTTTAATATTTAAATTTTTAAAATAAATAAATCTTGCAAACATGGCAAAGAAAAACATTCTAGAAATTATTTTAAACACCATTGATCAAGTTAAGAAAAGCAATGCAAATAATCCGCGAGAAGAAACCGCAGACCCAACCGTTTTTGATCTACTGAAAGAAAAAATTGGAGAATTAGATAAAAATATTCAGAATAAAAGGGCACAAAAAGGCAAATCTCCTGTTAGCATTCTCGACTTAATCAAGGGGCAAATTGAAGCGGCGAGAAAACATAACGAGAAAGACCCCAATGTAAAAACGGCCCCTTCTTCGATCTTTGATAAGTTGAATAAAAAACTGGAGCAGCGCCCAAAAAGAACTGCCAGTAGCGGTATTCGAAAAATTATCAAAGAATACAATATTGATGTAAGTCGCCTGACCCAGAATACTCTGAATCAAATCCAGCAAAAATATGACATGGATCGAAGAAAACTAGATCAAGGCTACGCACAAGCGATTTATGATATGACTAAGCGATGAGGAAATGATTAGATGAGATTGGTATTTTCTCTTAAAAAAATGTTAATGTTGCCTTTGTAAAGCATCCCTTTGAAACAAGCAGGGTCTTTAAGGTAGAAATCATTCAAATAGAAAAATTGATGGCCTAAAAATGCCATCAAAACATTTTTTCACCCGACTAAATACCAAATCAATGAGAGCCTATGAATGGAGCGATTTGGTCTTTGACCTAATCAATCGCTAAAAAGGATGTTGATTATGGGCATGCCAACTGAAATGGCAAGGCAAACCAAGCCGTTAGAATATAAGTTCAAATGCCCAATTTTTATCCAAAAGTAGTATAAAGAATTATCAAAGGTACATCCCAAATTTAGGAATCAAGCATCTACATTATGCTTGATTCTTTTTGTAAAAAGTCCCTCTAAAAAGAATAAACTTTCCTCCCTTTCACTGCTACAGATAAGGTAAAAGAAGAGAAATTTAACTTGTAATGTACTAATTTGTACTTTAGGTGCAACCTTCTTTTTTCAAATAGCACTAAACCACTAGTAAAATAACTTTCACTAGTTTTATGAAGCGGTTTTTCATTCTCGTTATTTCTAATTTTCGTTAGGAAGTGACATTGGTGGGACGTAGGAGGAGGTAACGGATTTCATTTTTTTTGGAAATTGTCATTTACCTTCTCTGGCCTGCCCTTTCGGAAGAAAAACTACTGACAAGCGTTTCAAATTTGAATAATTCGGATTCTTATATTATTAATGGTTGCAAACAAGGCGACCAAAAAGCACAAAACCAACTCTTTTTGAGGTATAAGTCAATGCTTTTTGGCGTCTGTTTGCGTTATGCTCAAAATTGGCAAGAAGCCGAAGATTTATTACAGGAAGGTATGATTGTGATCTATAGAGATTTGTACCAGTACCGACCAACCGGGGCCTTGGGAGCCTGGCTGCGAAGGGTGATGGTGAATGTTTGTTTACAACACATTCGCAAAAGACATCGCATTGTTCGCACGACTTCGCTGGAAAAATATGGAGAGAAATTGGAAACCGATGAAGACTTATTTAGCCAGTTTAGAGCAAAAGCATTGGTGAAAATGATCCAACAGTTGCCACCCGGGTATCGTCTGGTTTTTAATTTATATGTTATAGAAGGACATTCGCACCAAGAAATTGCAGACCAATTGGGGATTTCCATCAACACTTCTAAATCCCAATTATCCAGAGCAAAGGCAACTTTGAGGAAGATGTTAGAAAAAGCATTGGAACGAGAAAAATAAATTATTAGTTAGGTTCTTTGATCAAATAAGTAGAATAATGAAAATTATTTTAAAAAACAGAAAGTAAATAGTAAACAATACCAATGGAAAGAAATAATAAACAAGATAATTTGGAACGATTTTTCCAGCAATCGTTGCAGGGTTTTGAGGAAGATCCAGGAGCGGATTTTTGGGATAGGATTGTTCCTATTATTCCTGATCGGCCAATTATTTCTAGCAATTCTGTTTTTTATAAAGGCTGGATGCTGTTTTTGTCTTTTGGATTAGGCGTGTTAGCGACTAGCTTGTATTTCCACTGGCAATTAAATAATGAGCGATTAATATATGCCGAACAACTAATACAACAAAACCAGCAGTCTATTGAGGCAATTAGGAAAAAATTAAAGACAGAAACAGTAAAGCTTCCTAAAGCAGAAAGTCTTACGCCTAATCCGAAAAACCAAGAAAAAAAACAATTATCCTTATCCAAGAAAACAATTTTCACCTCAAAAGAAAGTCCTGGAAGCAATTTTGAATCAGCTCTAAAAAATCAAAAGAATGATTTAGTCATTAAGCCAGTAATAGCCCGACAGAAAAGCGTTGTAGCGCCCATTGCTGATGCCAGCAATGGAACGCTGCAACCTTTTTATCTATTTGAAAAAAAGAACCATCTTTCTATTTTTGAAACGACTGGAAAGGCACCTGTGTTAAAGACAGGAGAACAGTTATTATTTGATAATCAATTGATTACAAATACTTTTTTTAACAAGCAACTTGTGACGAACCAACAGCTCAATGGAGAAAAAATAGAAATGGTTGGTTTTAATCCTATTCCTTCGGAAAAAAATTTTGAGATAATCGCTACTGAAGACTTTGGAAAATTGAGTCGGTCAGATAAGCGAATATTAGAGCAATTCAGTAATCTAAACCCGATAGAGAAGGCGAATCAAGGTGAACTTCGCACTTTTTTGGTAATGAGTTTTAATTCGCTAGTCAGTAAAAATTATAAATTTGAAGGCTATCGGGACAATGTCCCTATTAGTCATAGAGCTACCACAAAACTTGTTAGGAATTGGAGTATTAATGCTGGAATAGAAAATCGGAAAAATTGGATATTTCAATTAGGTTTGGATTATAACAATTTAAAATTGGTCAAAAAAAGTACCATTAATGTAAGATATCATTTTAGCGCATCAGACCCTACCATCGGCGGATACATCCAATCCTTTAACCGGAAATATGATAGCGCATTGGGACCTGTTTCGATTATTTCTACTATTTTTCATAAAGCAAAAAGTGATAAGCATAGCTTGCTGAATGATGCGGAGACTACTACTATTGTTAATCAAATGGAGCATGAAAAACAGGGCTCGTTGGATGGTGCTGAACCCTCTACTATTTTTAATCAAATCGAGAATGACGGGCAGGATTTATTAGACGGAGCCCAAATAAAATTAACTGCGACTACAGAACAGCCTTTGAAATTCGTTCGCTTACCCATTCTTTCTGGTTATAAACTGCACTTGGGATCTCGTTGGCAAATAACACCAAAGGCGGGTTTTGCGGTGACCTGGGGAATTAAAGAAAAAGTAAAGTTACAAGGAGTAGAAACTTCCCATAAACGATTGGTTGTTCGCAATGAAGAGATTTTGATTACTAATACTTTTACTCAAAGATACTTAGAGGGCTTGTTTAGGACTGAATTTGCTTATCGTTGGCGACCTGCTTGGTACATCATTGCAGAACCCCAATTAAAAATAGGTAACAAGGCCCTATTTACCTATAATTCGGTAGGACTTGAAGAGCGGCCTTGGCAGTTATTTTTAGGCTTGCGATTCAATATAGAATAGATTAGCAAGTTTGGCAAAACGATTTTGTACTAAGCCTTTTTGTGTACTGGCTTATTCCTATGTTTATTAGATACTAGGCATAATAGCTTTATTTAAAGCAGTGATCGGAAATTTATTCTGCCTTCCTTTTAACCGATCTATTCTCACTGTCTAAAAATTTTACTAGCTTTACTTTCCTTAATATTTGTAGAACTTCAGAAAATACAAGGCTGGACACAGGCTGTTTGGTAAAATATTGCTGCTGCCGGGTCACCAATTTTAAGCCTTTGTTATTTTTCAACCAAAAATTTAAGCTATGAAAATTGGAAATTACCTTATCGTCTTTTTCCTCTTTTTGGGAATTGGGCTGATGGCACAGGACAAAAAGGAAGACAAATCACCTCTGTCTGCATCTACTTTCAAAGGATTAAAATTGAGGAGTATCGGACCTGCGTTCACTTCTGGACGAATTGCAGATATAGCCATACACCCCGAGGATGATAATGTTTGGTATTTGGCAGTGGGCTCTGGGGGTGTTTGGAAAACAGTAAATGCCGGAGTAACCTGGAATCCCATTTTTGACGACCAGCCTTCTTATTCTATCGGTTGCGTGACGATTGACCCCAATAATCCCCATACTGTTTGGGTAGGAACCGGGGAAAATGTTGGAGGCCGACATGTGGGATATGGAGATGGCATTTATAGAAGTACGGATGACGGCAAAAGCTGGAAGAACATGGGGCTCAAAAAATCGGAACACATCTCCAAAATCGTTGTGCATCCCAAAAATTCTGATATTATTTGGATAGCTGCACAAGGACCACTTTGGAATAAAGGAGACCAAAGAGGGCTTTACAAATCAACCGATGGCGGTAGGAGTTGGAAAAAGACATTAGGAGATGAAGAGTGGACAGGGGTTACAGATATCATTATTGATCCTCGGAACCCAGATTGGCTTTATGCTGCTACCTGGCAAAGACATCGGACGGTTGCCGCTTATATGGGCGGAGGTCCAAAATCAGGTATCCACAGAAGTACGGACGGCGGAGAAACCTGGGAACAACTCTCCACGGGTTTGCCAAAATCCAGCTTAGGTAAAATTGGTATCGCTATTTCACCCCAACAACCAGACATCTTGTACGCTGCTATCGAATTGGATCGAACAAAAGGAGCTGTTTATCGCTCCACGAATAGGGGAACCTCCTGGGAAAAGCGCTCAGATGCAGTATCGGGCGCGACGGGGCCGCACTATTATCAAGAACTTTATGCTTCGCCTCATCAATTTGACCGGATTTACCTGATGGATGTACGTATTCAGGTATCGGATGACGGCGGAAAAAATTTCAGAAGATTAACAGAAAAAGATAAACATTCCGATAATCACGCCATTGCTTTTCGAGCAGATGATCCTGATTACTTACTGGTCGGCACAGACGGCGGATTATACGAAAGTTTTGACTTAGCAAAGACCTGGCGTTTTTCTTTCAACCTGCCACTTACCCAATATTACAAAGTAGCAGTAGATGATGCCGAACCTTTTTATAATATTTTTGGCGGCACTCAGGATAATGGCTCTCACGGCGGTCCTTCCCGAACGGACAATACACATGGCATTCGCAATGCAGACTGGTATAAGACCCTGGGCGCAGATGGTCATCAGTCTGCCGTAGAGCCAGGCAATCCAAATATCGGTTATGCAGAAACCCAACAAGGTGGCTTGCATCGGATAGATCGAATTACAGGCGAACAGGTATATATTCAGCCGCAGCCCGAAGTAGGGGAAGATTATGAGCGTTATAATTGGGATGCTCCTATCTTGGTAAGTCCACATAATCCGGCAAGATTGTATTTTGCTTCTGCTAGGGTGTGGCGTTCTGAAAATCGAGGCGATAGCTGGACGGCTATTTCAGAAGATTTGACTAGAGATCAGGAACGGATTACCCTCCCGATTATGGGCAGACAACAGAGTTGGGATGCTCCGTGGGATGTAGGGGCAATGTCCAATTATAACACCATTACTTCTTTGGCAGAATCACCCGTACAAGAAGGTTTAATCTATGCAGGAACGGATGATGGCATTATCCAAGTGACAGAGGATGGCGGTAGTAATTGGCGGAAGATTGAAACGGGCTACATTTCCGGTATTCCCAGTACGGCTTTTGTCAATGATATTAAAGCTGATTTGTACGATGCCAATACGGTTTATGTCGCTTTGGATAACCATAAATATGGAGATTTTAAGCCCTATTTAATTAAAAGCACCGACAAGGGACACACTTGGCGTTCAATTGCTGGTAATATTCCCGATCGCACCTTGATTTGGCGGCTCGTTCAGGATCATGTGCAGGCGGATTTGCTTTTTGCAGCTACAGAATTTGGTATTTATTTTACTATAAATGGCGGACAAAAATGGGTGAAGCTAAACGGTGCTCCAACTATCTCTTTTAGAGATTTGGTAATTCAAAAGCGGGAAAATGACTTGGTAGGAGCCTCGTTTGGAAGAAGCTTTTATGTGCTGGATGATTATAGCCCCTTGCGGGAAATTTCTGAAAAACAATTGAATGAAGAAGCGACTTTATTTGCTACTCGAAAGGCCTGGTGGTATGTTCCAAGGTCTGTTATAAGCTCACAGGGTTCTAGCTATTATACCGCTCCAAATCCTGCTTTCGGGGCTGTTTTTACCTATTATTTAAAAGAAGGGTTTTCTACCATAAAACAAGAACGAAAAAAGAAAGAAAAGAAATTGGCTAAGAATAACCAAGATATTCCTTTCCCCGGATGGGATGCCCTGGAAGCTGAAAGACGAGAAGAAAAGCCCAAAATTTTGCTAACCGTGAAAGATAGCGAGGGAAATGTCGTGCGACAAATAGAAGGAAAAACGGGTAAAGGAATCCATCGAGTTGCCTGGGACCTACGCCATGCATCTAAGAATTCAGTCAGCTTAGACAACCCCGCCAGAGGTGGTTGGAGAAGCAGGGGCTTTATGGCTAGCCCGGGCACCTATTCTGTCACTCTTTTCAAGCGAGTAGATGGTAAAATTACCCAATTAGCTGGCCCTCGGAACTTTGAGGTTGTTCCCTTGAGAAAAGGGGCTTTGGATAGCCAACCTACGGAAGATATTATTGCCTTTAGGAAAGAAATGGAAAATTTACAAATGAAACTTTCCGCCACTTCCTATTTACTCAATAAAAGTAAAAACAAGGTCAAAGCCATGCAAACTGCCCTTTCCAGAACAAATATTGACGGCGGTGCCTTATACACCGATCTTTATAACCTAAAGCAGGAATTGTATGAATTAGATGAAGCAGTCAATGGCAATCAGTCCAAGGGTGAAATCGGAGAACGATCTGCCCCAACCGTTTGGTCTAGAATGTTTATTGGTTTTCGGGCTTTGAATACGACTTATGGACCTACCGCTATGCACAAGAAAAGCCTAGAAATTGCCCAAGCGGAATTAGCAACTATTCAAGAACAGCTGGAAAAAATCAGCGAGGAAAAAATTCCTCAATTGGAAAAAGTACTGGCTGCTGCCGGTGCTCCCTGGATAGAAGGGCAAGCTTTGCCAAAACATTAAAATACCCGAAGCTTTTATTGGAGTTGTCACCAGAAGACGAGGCCTGGCCAATTTCCGTCTTCTGGTGACAATGCCTACTTCAGACGAATCATCTATTTCCGAAATTCATAAAAGTATTCTCCGTCGTATTCCTCATAAATGCCACCTAGCATTACTAATCCATTGATTTGCGCTAATTTTTTAGCAGCTTCATCCACCGTGCTGATTGGTTCATCGTTGATAGAGGTGATAATAAACCCCAATTCCATATTGGTTTCTTCGATCAAACTATTTTTATAAATACTTTTTACATAGACACCTTCAGCATCTAGCCTTTTTTGCTCTGATTTAGTCAAATTTCGCAGCTCAAAGCCTAAGTCTTCCAGTATTTTTCCCTTGCGCGCATTGACCAGTTCGGTCGTATTTCCTCTGTTTTTTAAGGTAACTTTAGTGCTTTTTCTTTGTCCTTTTCGAATAAAGCCCACCCGCACCGTGTTACCTGGCCGGTAGCGCGCTACTTGTTCTTGCAATTCCGGCATAGAACGAATGGGCACACCATTAATGCTAATAATTACATCATCTTTTTGCAAGCCGGCATCATCTGCCCCTCCGTCTAGCGTAATGCCAGTAATATGTACTCCTTCTACAGATTCTAGGGCCAAATCTTTTGCTTTTGAGTCGTCTATTGCACTAATACTAATGCCCAAAATTCCCCTTTGCACCACCCCGTAATCTCTTAAATCCTTTATCACCTTTCGCACTAGATCGGCAGGTATCGCAAAAGAATAACCTTCGTACTTACCAGATCGGGTGATAATAGCCGTATTGATGCCTACCAATTCACCGTTGGTATTGACCAATGCCCCCCCGCTGTTGCCAGGATTTACAGCAGCATCCGTTTGAATGAATGACTCAATGGAATAATCGTCTTCTAAAATACGGATATTCCTCCCTTTTGCACTAACAATTCCAGCGGTGACGGTGGATTCCAAATTGAAGGGATTACCCACTGCCAACACCCATTCGCCCGTTCTTAGAGAATCGGAATTCCCAAAGGTTAGAAAGGGAAGGTTCGCACTATTTATTTTTAATAATGCCAGGTCAGTTGAAGGGTCCGTACCTATTAATTTTGCAGTATATTCTCTACGATCGAACAAGGTGACCCGAAATACTTTTCCGTCTTCGATTACATGATTATTTGTAACGATATAACCATTTGGAGAGATAATCACCCCCGAGCCAGAAGAAGCACTTAAATGTTCCCAAAAATAATCTCCCCCATGAGAAGCCTTGATATTCACAACGCTTGGTGTAGCAACTTGTGCCGCACTGATGAAATTGGTCGGAGCAGAAGAAAGAAAATGCCGTTGAGCTTTTCCGGAAAGTAATTCGTCTGTATAATTGGTATATCTGGCTGGCAGGGTTTCGCGTATAATAACTTCTTTGGGTTCTTCCAATAAACGATAAACCCCAACAGCTAGTAAGGCACTCATGATGGACGAAAATGCTACAATCCAGATGGTTTTCATATTTTTCAGTTTTGGCATGTTATAAATTTGTTGTTCTGTTGTACAAATATATAGAATATCGGTCAAGACATATTAAAGACAACCACATTTGTTTGATGGTGGTTTTAAATTTTGCTAAAATTTTGTCGAATTTTTCTGTTTAGAGTACCAAATGTAGGTTCGATGACCAAAAAGGGTAGGAGAGTGCCTGCTAATTATTTATCTCAAATCATGCCATATTTTAGAGAAAATGTTGTTTGATGGAATATCATTATAAACAATTTGTAAAAAAAGCGTTTCCAATAAATAACCTTGTATAGAAGGAGTCACTAGGAATAAAAACGGCTCATTGGAAAATAATTTGCCTCCCTTCAAGAAAACAGTTAGCTGGTCAGGAGGAGCTAGCCGTTGCAAATAGTTTAGAAAACTTTCATTAAATAAGGCTTGTCTATTATTGCCCTTTCTTATACGCATCAAATAGTAAATATTTGCCGATGAAAACTTAAAGTTGGTCAAGTAACCCTTAATGGCTTCTATTTTTGATAAACTATTTTGTTGGGTGATTAATTCTTTCGGCAAGAACAAATAAAATTGGCTTTTCTGACGGCAATTTCCCTGTTCCCAATTTTTTTGAGCGAATACCAAGCACGCTACATTTCTTAGAAGTAAATTTTCTTTACTTCTCAATTTTAAAAGCAATGTATCCATATTCTTATCAAAATCATTTCCTTCAAAAATACGAAAATATTCGTATAAAATTTTGATCTACGAATTATTTCGTATATATTTGTGTACGAAAATATTCGTAGATCAATGCTATTAGTCAATAAGGTAAGATGAAAAATATTAAACCGACAGAATCAGAACTAGAAATTTTGCAAATTCTTTGGGAACATGGGGCGGTTTCTGTGCGCTTTGTTCATGAGATTTTGGAAGCACAAAAAGAAGTAGGCTATACTACGACTTTGAAAATTATGCAAATCATGACCGAAAAAGGTTTAGTGCATCGAGACACATCCAAGCGCACACATATCTACGAAGCGGCGGTTAATGAAAAACAAACCCAAGAACATTTATTGGAAAAATTTGTGAATACGGCTTTTAGGGGTTCGGCAATGAATTTGGTGATGTCGGCCCTTGGAAATAACAAGGCTTCCAAAGAGGAATTGATCCAGATCAAGCAGTTAATTCGAAAAATGGAAGAAGAATAGACCTTATTCGAATTTGTGTGCGTCTGCACACAAACCGCCTCCAATCAGTAGTTTGGAAAATGCTCCATACGAAATTTTTTAGAATAAAGTCTAATGAACAACTTTAAAAGTAAAAGATTTTCAAAAAAATAACCATGCATTTTATCACTAATTTATTTTCGGATGCCTTCATTTATGCCTTCGGTTGGACGGTTGTTCATGTGCTTTGGCAGGCAACCTTGATTGCATTTATGGTGGCAATAGCCTTGCTTATTCAAAGAGGTAGATCGGCAAAAGTGCGCTATCGTACGGCTGTTTTTGGACTTTTATCGGTTTTCTTTTCAGCGATTGCGACATTTGGATATTTATATTCTGGGTCAACTGTCGAAACCATTATTGAAAATGCAAGCAATTTAACTGGGGTGCTTGTTGGAATGACAGTTGAGACAGAACCTGTACAAGACTGGCGACTTCTTTTTAGCAATTATTTTAATGAACATTTGCCTATTATCGTGACCCTATGGTTATTAGGAGCGAGTGTATTTGCTTTGCGATTGATGGGGGGGCTGATTTATATCCAACGCTTGCGCTATGGTACTCAAAAATCATTGGATATAAAATGGTATAAATTATTAGACGAATTGGTTGCACAATTGTCCATTCAGAAAACTATAAAATTGGCAGAATCTGCATTGGTAAAAACCCCTTTGGTAATTGGACATTTAAAACCTATTATTTTATTTCCGATTGGGGTAGTTAATGAATTGAATGTCAAAGAAGTCGAAGCCATTTTGGCGCATGAGTTAGCCCATATTTACCGCCATGACTACCTGATTAATATCTTTCAATCCATTATAGAAACACTATTTTATTACCATCCGGCTGTATGGTGGCTTTCCTGGGTCATTCAGACTGAACGGGAGCATTGCTGCGATGATTTGGCAGTACAGCTAAGTGGCAGTTCAATGGATTATGCCAAAGCATTGGTTCGATTAGAAGAGATACACTACACAACTCCTGGCTTTGCTATGCCTTTTGCCGGGCAAAAAAACCAATTGCTGAACCGCATTCAGCGTATTTTAAATCACCCACAAAATGAATCTAATTTTATGGAAAAGTTAATTGCTACCTGCATGTTGACGCTTGCTGTCTTAATGCTTTCTGTCAACGCCAAGCCCTCTTTTACCAATTTGAAAAATGCTGTTACTGAAATATTAGATGGAAAAACGGAAGTATGTCAGGAGGAGGCTCCATTGGCTCCAATAACAATAACGCTCAATCATCCGACTGTACCTAAAGCGCCCGAAATTGTTATGCCAGAATTGGACCGAAAATTAATGGATACGCTTCCTCCACTTCCTTCCGGAAAATATAATTATTCTTACTCGAGGAATGGTAAGGAAATAAGGCTTGAAGCCGATGAAGGAAGAATTATTTTTCTTGAAATTGATGGAACAGTTATTGACGAAGCAGACTATGAAAAATACGGGCAGTTATTGGCAGAAATAATGGAACCCACTTATCCAATGCCACCATCTTTTGACCTTCCAGCTCCTCCAAGCCCCCCTGCACCGCCCAGTCCGTTTTCTGCTCCGAATCCTCCCATGCCACCCAGCCCTCCAAGCCCGCCGGCTCCTTTTTGGAATAAAAGGAAAAATGGCAAAATCAGTCGAGAAAAAGATGAAGATGGCAATACTGTAATTATTATTCAGTCGGATGACTTAGAGTCTCCTATCCGAATAAATGTAAAAGATGGTGATGAACCGATAATAGTTGTAGATGGTAAGGAATTGGGAGAAGGAGAAAGCGCTATAATTGAGGGGAAGGACGAATTTCCATTTAGGTACTTTAATGGAGATAATCCATTGATCATCAATGGCGAATCGCTACTTCCTCTCAAGCTATTCAATAAAAACAATGCCCGTTCAATAGATGAGCTTTTGGAAAAACAAAAACATCTTTTTAAAGAGTCTGAGGAAGAATGGAAATCAGATATGGAAGAATACTTAAACGAGCGCTTATTCTATTTCAACGAGAAGCAAAGCAAAGCTTGGAAAGAGTTAATGAAAGCTCAGGAGTTATGGAGAGAAAAAGAAGGTGATTGGTTAGTTCTGAGCAAGAAGAAAATGCTGGAAATACAAGAAAAACAACAAGAAATTTTAGACCGCGCATTTGAAATAAAAGAGAAGCATCAAAAGTCTCAGAAGGCTCTTTTAAAACAAATGATAAAAGACGGTTTGGTAAAAGAAGGAGAGAAGGTATCCTTTAAAATCAATGCGGATAAATTTGTCATCAATGGGAAAAAACAGCCAAAAGAAGTCCACAAAAAATACAAGCAATTGTATGAGGAGGTTTCGGGAAATACGCTAGAATCGGACTACACCATTAAGTTTAAGACCGATAGGAAGAGAGAGATGCTTTGATAAAGGAGACAGGAACCCTCCTGAATTTTACAAAACACTCTGCAAAACTTCTGTTTATAAACCAGGATGAGTTTGATGCCCATTCTGGCTATTTTTTACGGGGTCTTAACGAATGACATACTTCATCCCCTTAGCCTTTTGAGAGTGGTTGAGGCTCGATGCCTCAAATTAAAATTCGGGAGGACTCCTACTGTTTTAAGATATTTATCTATTCATCTTTCCCTTTCGGACGAATGATGTTAATCTTTCCGTCTTCTCCATAAAGCTCCCTGGATTTTTTATTATAAGCTAAGGCAGCCTCTTCAGGAGTATCGAACATTCCAATATGCACGGATTTTCGATTAACAGATATGACAGCACGATATCTACTGTTTTCTTTGTAAACACCCGTATAACCAACTTTACTACTGGTTTTTCGTTGTCGGCTAGCTACGGAACGGCTTCTCCAAACAATATTTTCCAAACGACAATCCAGTTTATTGCCATTTTTGCAACCGACTAGATTTTTCTTCTTGGTTCGTTGATCTTCCAAAAATCGCTCGGCAATTAATCGGTGCAAGTAGATGGTTTCTGTCTTATACCCCCCCTCTGCTTTTTTCCATGTTTTTTGAAAAACAGCACATCCACTAGAGTGTCTGCGGAGGTTATTAACAAAATCAACCTTGGATAAATAAGGGTCAGAAGTTAGATATTCATAGACGTGATCGTCCATTAGTACTGTTTCATCGGCATTTTTTAATTTTATTTTGTATAACACGCGCTCTTAAATTAAAAGGTTAAGGAATATGGTTTATTTAGAATTTTTTTCTAAAGTTGTTTATTTTCAAATTTTGAAAAGAAAAGCCCTGGTATCGGCTTTCAAGGATACAATAGGATTAGTGGATATGGAGGAAAAATATTGCCAAGTAGAATAACTTAGATTTTAAGAATTGAGTAAAAGTAGAAAATTGATCCACTTGTGTTGCAAACAAATTTCATAAAACAAATATAGTGCAAAAATAACAATATGCAAGGATTATAGGAAATAAACTAACTGTTAAATTAAAGAAAATACATTAATTGAAAACCTTATTGGAGTAATTTTGCTTAGCTTCATAAATAAAATGAAAAAATTTTACTTTGGATAATCCTGCACGCTTAAATCCTTCTATTTTTTATTATGACTGCTAATGAATGGTACATACAGCGGTGTTTTGATCTGGCAAAACAAGGCGGCGGCCACGTAGGCTCCAATCCTAAAGTTGGAGCGATAATTGTAAAAAATGATAAAATAATTGGAGAAGGGTTTCATCGCCGATTTGGCGGACTTCATGCAGAAGTTAATGCTTTTAATTCATTGAAAAACAAGGATTTATTGCAATTTTCTACCCTTTACGTTTCTCTGGAACCCTGTAATCATTTCGGAAAAACGCCTCCTTGCGTAGAAAGTATATTGAAATACAAAATTCCAAAGGTAGTCATTAGTTGCATTGATCCCAATCCCAAAACATTGGGGCAAAGCATCGCCAAATTAAAGGCAGCAGGCGTAGCGGTAACCCTTAATGTTTTGAAACAAAAAGGAGCAGAATTGAACAACGGTTTTTATTCAGGCATGCAACGGCAGCGGGCTTTTGTTATATTAAAATACGCTAAATCTTTAAATAATCAATTAGGAGTGCAAGGGCAACAAATTTGGATTAGTAGTGCATTTGCGAAAAGATTGGTCCATAAGTGGCGGAGCGAAATAAGCGCGATTATGGTTGGATCCAATACTTTGAAAACTGATGATCCCAAATTGGATAATCGCCTTTATTTTGGTGCCACTCCTGTTAAAGTTTTATTGAGTCGAAACGGAGACTTTCCAAACAGCGCAGCAGCTCTTAACTCCAAAGGTCGCGTTATTATTATAACCGACATACAAACGGCCACAATCAGTGGCAATAGCATATGGCATTGGAAATTTGATTTTGATAGAAATTTATTAAAAAATATAGTGGAACGTCTTCATCTGGAAGGTCTGGATACTCTAATGGTGGAAGGAGGTGCTGGATTAATCAATAGTTTTATTGATCAAAATCTTTGGGATGAGGCTCGGATTTTTACTGGTAAGATGGTCATTGCTGATCGTCTTGCTATACCTGCTCCAACATTAAATGGGCGTTTAACGCAATCTTTTATACTTGGACCGGATAAATTGGAAGTGTATAAGAATGCGCGCAACTAAAATTTATGCGTTAATTTTTTATTAAAGTCAATTCTAAAATGGATATTATCTTTAAAAAATTTGTTTTTTAGTAGTCCATTTGATTTTGGACCGAAGAAAGGACCGGAAAATTTTAGTCAACTATGAAGAAATATATTTTTCTACCATTTGTCCTATTATTGTTCACAGGGGCTAATAATTTGCTAAGTGCTCAATATATAAACTGGATGAGTTGGGAGGAAGCGATAGAAAGATTAAAGACAGAAGAGCGAAAGATATTTGTAGATGTCTATACGGAATGGTGTAACTGGTGCAAAAAAATGGATAGAGAAACTTTTGCTAATCCTTATATTGTCAAATATTTAAACGAAAATTTCTATCCAGTCAAATTGGATGCACAACAGCGAAACGATATTGTTTTTAATAATAAAATTTATCGCTTTGTCAATAAAGGTCGAAATTCCTACCACGAATTGGCCGTTGCCCTTATGAATGGCAAATTAAGCTATCCGACCATTGTTTTCCTAGATGAAAAGGCAAAAGTTATACAATCTATTCCAGGCTATAGAACGCCCTTTGAGTTTGAGCTATTTATTACTTATTTTGGTGAAAATCATCATAAAAAAACACCTTGGACAAATTTTAAGCGACAGAAGAAAACTTTAAATCTTCAGACCAACCCTCAGATAAATGTAAAGAATTATCGCAAGCAGTAAAAACGCTCTAACAATATTAGTTCCTTTCCAAATTTCTCTACCCTTTCTAATTTATATCTTCTTTTCTTCCTATTCTTCCACTATGCGAGTTTAAGCCCTGTCACAGAGAGGGGCAAAATTTTACTTTTTCTATAATAAGCAAGTATTTTTTGTTTGAAAAGTAATTTGTGACAAGGAAATTTTAAATTTTTTTTATGAGAATATATATAGAATTTGATATCTAAATTGCTGACTACTAATTTTTTAAAAATTACTTATTAAATTAATTAGCTATTTATACAATAAATTCATATGGGATTCATTGCCAACTCTTTATTTAGATCATTCTATTATGTATTTTTGTTTATCATAGCCTACTAAAGGCAAGTGATAATCTCCCTACTTACTACATTTCCCTCGTTTGTAAAAATAATATAAAGTATTATTTCCCCCTTTAATTTATGAATTCCTTCCCCTCGTATTTCTTTTAAGTATCCAAAATATGGTCACTTGTGACGGGATTTCGTGTAAAGCATTTGGGTTTATAGTCTAGACCGTATTTGAGATAGAGGAAAATACGCTTTTTTTGCCCTCTGACAGTTGTGTTTTCCATGGAAATACTATTTCCCCCTATATTTTAAGCTTTTTAACGGCTTCAATTCAATAGAAGTGCGCTAAAAAACAAATCCCTCTTCAGATTACATTTTTATAATTCAAATTTTCTTTTTGAAATAATTTGACACAAGAATGAATTGGGATTAGAAGTGTTTTCTCCAATTTCTTTCGCCAATTTTTCAAAGAGATAAGGTTTGATTGATAGCCTATGATCAGACATTAAAAAGCAAAAATGGTTAGTTATCATTATTTGCAAAGTATCCCCTCCTATAAAGTAAAATGTCACAAAAAAATGGATTTGGATTAGAATGGCTTAGCGTAGTCAACTCCCTCCTGAGCTACCTCCCCATCATCAAGGAACTAAAAATTAAGCATTGCAAATAATGCTTAGCCAGATAGCAATATCCTAATTATAGACAAAAAATTTTATTCACTATGAATGATTTTTTACTAAGACCTTTGAAGCTTGGACATCTTTTCATTAAGGAAAGTATGCCATTTAAGTATTTTATTTTGGCCCTTATTGTTTACTTTCTTTTGGGTCGGATTTCTTTATTTGCTCAGTGCCAACTTACACCTTCATTTGACCAATATGTCTGGGCCTTAGACGATTCAGGGGCTGACTTGAATTGGAAAGATTATGATATTGGGGAGCTAACACTTAATGATAATGGAAATGGCACTTTATTACTAACGGGTAGTATTATCAATGGAAGAGATGCTGATTGGCATACCAGCACTGCTACTTCTTGTGGAATTCAGGATGAGTGGAATGTCAGTCTAACTTTATCCGATGTGCAAGCCTGGGCAGAATTTCAGGGAAGCTATGTAGTGGATGAAAATTGCCCAAGTGCTTACACCGGTTTGGACTATTGGGCGGTTTCCGGCACCTTGACGGGTATTGGTTGTAATGCAGGCAGAACGATCAACATTAATGCCGCTAGTTCAGGCTATCGTTTGCAGATTGGTTGGGGAGGAAATTCTCAATCTTGTAATTTTGGCTTTTCCACCTGGTTTGATGCTAGCGAAAATGGCCAAAAGGTGTATGCAGATATATATGCACACTTAGACGAATCCTGTTATACTACTCTGAGGCCTTCTGGTATTCCTACTGCGCAGCCCAATGATTATTCCTATAATTGTTCAGATGGGGTTGAAGTTGAGTGCATAGCCGATGGAGCAAAAGGTCAATCTGTGACCACCCTTAACGTTCCAAATTCAGGAAATGTATTTCAGATAGTAGCGGAAATTGTTTATAAAGGTTCTAATCCCGGAAGTTCTATCATGATTGATATTGACGGATCTTCCTACGTGCTGGACCGATTTATACCTTCAGGAAACAGTTCGAATGTTTATGTTTACAGAGGGCTTATATCTGGGAGTGGCTCTACCATTACTTACACTGATTTTAATTTTAACTCGAGCCTTCAATCGGTGAAATTATACGTTTTTAGAAATACCCCCACAGATCAAGAACAGTCGGGGATTTTTACTTATTTAAGCGGCTATAATGATATTTTGAATTTCAATATACCCTTGCCTACTCAATCTTTTGTCAGAGATGTTGTAGTCAAAGTACCCTTGTCGGAATTGACAATGGATGGAAGGTATATTACGCTCACTGCGGAGGCCGGTGGCGTTTCTCGGACAGTCACCCAATTTTATAAAGATCCAAATGATCCCTTTGGTTGTTGTTTCAATGAAATAGCCATTTCTTTAAATGGTGTACCTGGGAGTGCCAGCCAAGTTAATTTTACAGTAGATACCAGAAATCCAGGTAACGGTGGACAACAAACTGTCAATGGGCAATCCTATACAATTGCCGGAGCCGTCACTGTTTTATCCAGTTGCTTTGATTGTCCTGCAGAAAAGATCGTTATTGATATCTGGAACGATGATGCCTCTTGTATTGATAAAGGCGGTCTTTGCGGAGATGCTAGATTTACTTCTACGGACAACTCTAGTTGGACGGACGTTGCTACTTTTCAAGACCCGATTTGTGACCCTAATAATTGTTTTGACCAAGTTATTGTCACTATTTATTCTGCAGCTTCGGACCTCAATAAAACCAGGGATCCTGCCTTTGTCAATCAAGTTAATCGGTCTTATCCAATTGAGATTAACGGTGTTCAGATCGGTACAGTGAATCCAACGGAGGTCGCCTATACCTGTTATGCTTGCGAACCCACACCCACTTATACTTTTAATGTTACCCCAGCAGACGTTAACTACAACTATAATGGAACCAATACTATAGACCTCAATTTTCTAGAAGTAAATAATTCGGCTACTTATCCTCAGGATATATGTGTAGCCTGGGTTGAGTTGGATTTCAAAGTGGTACAATGTCGCCCTGTTTGCACTACCCCAACTGCTAATGACGATGGTGGAGGTAGTTTTAACGCTTGCCCGAATGAAACGGTAAATGGGAATGTCAGCACCAATGATCTTAACTTAAGTAGCCCCACTTATTCTCTTATAAATGATGTTTCTGAGGGAAATTTGACATTTAATAATAATGGAACATTTACGTATGCTCCAAATCAGGACTTTTGCGGAGAAGACCAGTTTACCTATCGGGTTTGTAATGACGGCCAAACAGAACCAGAGTGTTGTGATGAGGCAACTGTAGTCATTTCTGTTTCTGAAGACCAAAACCCCGTTTTACAAAATATACCGCCAAACACTACGGTCGAATGTGACCAAATTCCTGCTATTCCCGGCAATGTAACAGCAACGGATAATTGTGCAGGTAATTTGAGCCTTAATTTTTATGAAGAAATCAGCCTTACTAGTAATGGCAATGGACAAGAATGTGGTTGTGGACCAAATATATTGACCAATGGTGGTTTAGAACAACATAGCTCATCGTTAACATTTTCTAATAACTTTCAAGGCAACCCTGCCGAAGATATAGAGAATGGAGAAGATGATGCCATAACAGGCTGGAGACCAGGACTTTCCTATCCTAGGGCTTTTTATATTGATGATACGCAAAACAGAGTAAATAACCCTGAAGGCGACTACTTTATGTGGTTTCCCGGGCAATGGGATTGCTGGGTTTCAAAATATTCCTTTTTAAATAATCCCAATTTGGAAGAGGGAAAAATTTATACCCTTTGTTTTGACGTGGCCCCGTGGAATGTGTCCCTGGATGCAAATGGTTTTCCAGATGGTGGCTCCGTTTCGCAAGGTACCGGGGGCGTTCAGATAGAGTTAAAGTTTGAAGATGGTTCTGTTCATACTGTTAAAACATGGGATAACATTGCTGCGAGTAGTAGCTGGACTAATTTGAACTGGACTACCTTGACCTATTCTTTTAGGGTGAGCAATGCTTCCAAAATTAAGACCTTTTATCTGACTAATAGAAAAGATCATGGATTAGCTTTTGATAACTTCAAAATTGCAGAGAGCTGCACAGATATTCCCGGAGAATGCTTTCAAGAATATACCATTTGGCGAACTTGGACAGCCCAAGACATTTGTGAAAATAAAGCGAAAAAGACGCAAATTATTACCGTAGAAGACAATACACCTCCTATCATTACTCCTCCTGCAAATGACACAGTGATGGTGGAATGTGACGGGAATGGCAACCAAGCCGAATTACAAGCTTGGTTGGATAATCATGGAGGAGCAACGGCTGTGGATAACTGCGGCAATGTAACTTGGACTTATGATTTTGATTTTAATCAATTTTTATTTGAATGCGGTGGTGAAGGATGGGGTTTCGCTACTTTTTATGCGGAAGATGATTGCGGAAATAGAAGCCCCTATCGAGGTATTTTTAAAATTTTAGACACCACTAAACCGAATATTACGACACCTGCTTCTGATGCCACTTTTGAATGTGACGGGAATGGCAATACGGCTGATATTAATGCCTGGTTAGCGGACAATGGAGGAGCTAGAGGAAATGATATTTGTAGCCCATTTCATTGGGAACATAACTATTTTGGCTTGACTAATGATTGTGGGGCAACAGGCATGGCGGAAGTGACTTTTAAAATTATTGATGACTGTGGTAACGAAAGAACAACTACTGCTACTGTAAGGATAGAAGACACTAAAGATCCAGTCGTTACTTGTAACCCTGAAGATAAAGTTCATGAATGTACGAGCGACAACGAAGCTGTAGCTAACGCTTGGAATACTGCCAATATTGCTCGATTAGAGGCTTGTTCTTCTGACGATTGTGGTTTTGTAACGGTGCAAAGCGATTTTGATTATAGGGACTTGTCTGATCTTTGTGGTAGTACAGGCAGTTTTGAAGTTACTTATACAATTACCGATGAGTGCGGCAGGTCTGTTACCAAAAGAGCGACCTTTACGGTTGATGATAATACGCCTCCGAGTCCTGTTTGTCAGGATATTACAGTTCAATTAGATGAGAACGGTTTGGCCAGTATTACGCCGGAAATGATTGATAATGGGAGTAATGATGTATGCGGAAACGTAACTTTGGTAAGTGTCGAACCCAATAATTTTAATACTACCCAATGCGGAACGAGGGTTCCTGTAACTCTAACTGTGAGAGATGATTGTGGTAATGAAAGTACTTGTACTGCTAATGTAAAAGTGGAGTGTTTTGACTTGGCTTTGAGAAAAGTATTGGGACCAGGAGAAAATACTCGAGTATTTCCTAATGATGATATTACTTTTAGAATCCATGTATTCAATCAAGGCTCTTTAGATGCCTCTAATATTAAAATTACTGATTATATCCCAACGGGATTAGCTTTAAATGATAATGACTGGAATAGCAATAATAATACATTTACCATTCCTTTCTTAGCTGCCGGTGACGAAACTTTTGTTGACATTACCCTAAATGCGACCCAACAGACACCCGGCACAATTATCAATATAGCAGAGATTCGATCTGCGGAAGCCCCTACTGGATTTGCGCCAGATGATATTGACTCTCAGACCGACAACAATCCAACTAACGATGCAGGTGGAGCCAATAATCAACCAAGCGACGATGCTATTGACGGAGACGGAACGGGTGCGCCAGGCAGCTTTGATCCTACTACAGATGAAGACGATGCCGATCCGGAAGATATCGTAATCGGCAATTTTGACCTAGCTTTAAGGAAAGAATATTTAGACACTAAGCCCTTTAAAACTAGGCGAAACGGCTACTTTCACCATTACTGTTTTCAATCAGGGAACAGTTGGTGCAAGTGAAGTACAGGTAGTAGATTATATTCCAAATGGCTTCCAATTGGTTAATAATCAAACGGGTACAAATGCAAATGGCTGGACGGGTACAGGCGCACCTGGTTCACAAGTGACCACTCAAATTAATGGTATCATCCCTGCTGGAGAGTCCCGTAGCATTACGATTGATTTAGAGGTGTTGGAAGGTGTGGTTGCGGATGGCGATTATATCAACAGAGCAGAAATAATGAGTGCCAAAGATGATTTGGGCACGACGACTGCGGATAAAGACTCTGATCCTGACAGCGACCCGAATAATGATGCAGGAGGATTAGTAGATTCCCCTGCTGATGACTTTGTGGATGGCGACGGGACAGGTATGCCAGGCAATGGTGTGGCCAATACGGATGAAGATGATGCTGACCCCGAAAATGCACCAATTTTTTGATTTAGCTCTTAGAAAAACGACCAATATAATTACTCCTGTTAAACGAGACCAGGTGATTCCATTTACCATTGAGGTATTTAATCAGGGAAATATTATCGCTAGAAATGTAGAAGTGAGCGATTATATTCCCAATGGTTTTGCTTTGGCTAATGGCGATACAGGACCAAATGGTATTGGCTGGGGCGGGCCAGGTGTTGGCGGCACCACGGCTACTACTCAAATAACTGGCCCAATCAATCCAGGAGAAAGCCAGATCATTATGATTAATTTAGTTGTAACAGGTTTGGGTAATAAAACGGAAGACTATATCAATGTGGCAGAAATCACCTCTGCAAGAGATGGAGATGGCAATTTACAAACTAATAATGATAAAGATTCTACCCCAGACAGCGATCCTGGTAATGATGCAGGGGGGCTAGTAGATTCTCCTACAGATAATGCCATTGATGGCAATGGAACAGGTACAGTTGGTGGAACAGACCCAACGACAGATGAAGATGATGCTGACCCCGAAAATATCATTGTTTATGATTTGGCTTTACGTAAAACTTTAGCAGCAACAGACCCTGTAAAACTAGGACAAACCCTTCAGTTTAGAATTGAAATTTTTAACCAGGGCAATCAAACCGTTCAGAATATTGAAAATTAATGACTATATCCCTGCTGGGTTTGAAAGAGATGGCAATAGTGCTGGGCCAAATGGCTTTAACTGGTCTGGTTTGGGTGAGCCAGGTAGCACGACAGTTACTACGGTTCAAGGACCTTTGGCTCCAGGAGAGGAGACCTACGTTACCATAGACTTAAAAGTAGTCGCTGCTGGAAATGAGGCAGTTGATTATATCAATATTGCAGAAATTAAATCTTTTAATGATGAGCTAAATAATCCCCAGACCAATAACGATGTAGATTCCCAGCCAGATAATGACCCCACAAATGATGCTGGCGGAGCCGTAATGACTCCTTCTGATAATGCCATTTTAGGAGATGGAAGCGGGCAACCGGGAGATACCAATCCGGCAATAGATGAGGATGATGCTGACCCTGAAAAAGCTCCAATTTTTGATTTGGCTTTAAAGAAATATACAGAACAAACGACTCCAGTTAAAAATGGAAACCAATTAACATTTAAAATAGAAATTATCAATCAAGGAAATATTCCTGCTAAAAATATTCGAATTAATGATTATATCCCTGCTGGTTTAAAATTAGCCAATAATTTAACTGGTCAAGGGAATACCTGGAGTGGTTCCGGCGATCCTGGAACTATGGTTACAACTACTTATGCCGGAATCCTTCAGCCAGGTGAATCCATTATTTTAGATATAAATATGACTGTATTGCCTGTTGGAAGTGAGGCGGCGGATTACATTAATGTAGCAGAAATTGGTGGCGCACAAGATGACCAGGGCAATGACCAAAGCAATAATGATAAAGATTCCACTCCAGATAGCGATCCTGCTAATGATGCAGGTGGAGCCGTAATGACACCTTCGGACAATGCTGTGGACGGTGACGGTACAGGTACGCCTGGTGATATCAATCCAGCAACAGATGAGGATGATGCCGACCCTGCAAAAGCTCCAATTTTTGATTTGGCTTTGACTAAAATTGCCAATGACTTGGGTTTTATAAAAGTAAACGATGAAGTAACTTTTACTATAGAAATAACTAATCAAGGAAATATTCCCGCCAAGAATATTGTTATAAATGACTATATTCCAGAAGGTTATGAGCGAGTAGGCAGCAGTGCTGGAGCAAACGGAACAAATTGGACGGGTTCCGGTGCCGCTGGTACAACCACTACCACCACTATTACGGCTGAACTAGCTCCGGGTGCAAGTACCACAGTTACTATTGATCTTAGAATCATTGATGCCGGAAATGAGGCAGTTGATTATATCAACATTGCCGAAATCAAATCTGCTGAAGACAATCAGGGTAATGACCAAAGCAATAATGACAAGGATTCTACCCCAGATAGCGATCCTGGTAATGATGCAGGTGGAGCCGTAATGACGCCTTCTGATGATGCTATTGACGGAGATGGCTCAGGTAATCCTGGCGATACTGACCCAGCTACGGATGAAGATGATGCCGATCCCTCCAAAGTGAGCATTTTTGATTTAGCTTTAAAAAAGACGACTGCTATAACAAGTCCTGTGAAATTGGGAGAGATCATTACCTTTACGATCACCGTTTATAATCAAGGAAATGTACCTGCACAGAATATTGAAATCAATGATTATATCCCTGCTGGCTTTGTTAGAGAGGGTAATTCTAATGGACTAAATGCCTTTAACTGGTCAGGTACAGGTGACCCAGAAACGACCACGACTACTACTATTAATCAGGTAATTGCTCCTGGAGAAGAGGTAAGCGTAACTATTCAGTTAAAAGTAATTGCTGCTGGAGATGAAGCAGCCGATTACATCAATAGAGCAGAAATAAAATCTGCCAAAGATGAGAATAACGATGACAGAACCAATGATGATAAGGATTCCACACCAGATAGCGATCCTGCTAATGATGCAGGTGGCTTAGTGGATTCTCCTGCAGATGATGCTGTTGATGGCAACGGAACAGGTACAGTTGGTGGTAGTGACCCTAGTACAGATGAGGACGATGCTGACCCTGAAAATGTACTCGTTTTTGATTTAGCATTGAGGAAAACAACGACTTCTACCAACCCAGTCAAAGTAGGAAATACTATTTCTTTTGCTATCCAGATATTCAATCAAGGCAATATTCCAGCTACTGAAATAGTCATTAATGATTATATCCCTGCTGGCTTTGACTTGGCGGACAATCAGAAAGTAGTTAATGGCGGTATATGGAGTGGTAGTGGACAGGCAGGTACAACTGTAATGACTACACTTCCAGGTACTTTGGCTCCGGGTATAAGTACTACAATTACTATTGATTTGGTGGTTAATAGTGCTGGAAATGAAGCAGCAGATTATATCAATATTGCCGAAATCAATTCAGCAAAAGATGATGAAGGCAATGACCAAAGCAATAATGACAAGGATTCTACACCAGATAATAATCCAACTAATGATGCAGGAGGCAATCCAATGACACCGAGTGATGATGCCGTTTTGGGTGATGGGACGGGCAGCCCAGGCGATACAGATGCAACGACGGACGAAGATGATGCTGACCCTGCCAAAGTATCTGTATTTGATTTGGCTTTGAAGAAAGAAACCAACTTCACAGGCGTTGCTAGAGTAGGAGAGGGTGTATTATTTACCATTACAGTAATCAATCAAGGTAATTTACCTGCCTCTCAAATCGAAATTGTGGACTATATTCCAGAAGGGTATGAATTAACAGCTAATCCAATCAATAGCATTTGGAGTGGTACAACTGGAAATGTAACAACAACCATTAATCAGGTACTGAATCCAGGAGAAGAGACTACTGTACAAATTATGATTGCCTTGACCTCTAGTTATGCTTCCTGCGAAATGATTAATATGGCAGAAATAAAATCTGCCAGAGACGAAACGGGAACTATTGATCGAACCAACGATGACCGAGATTCCAGAGCGGATATGGTTATGGATAATGATGCAGGCGGCCAATGGGGTAGTCCTGCCGATAATTATGTAGATGGCGACGGAACGGGACAGGTTGGCGATGGTGTCGCCGAAACAGATGAGGACGATAAAGACTCAGAAAGAGTAGAGGTTTGTGATGACGTTGTGCCTGTTTTGACAGGGATTCCAATGGACCAAACTTTAGAATGTGATGAAACCATTCCTACACCGCCAGTTATTTACAGGGAGATTACTGCCACGGATTTATGTGATGAAAATGTAGTAATAGAATTAAATGAAACTTCCACGAAAGGTACAGATCCTAACCAATGTGATTTTTATAATTATCAAATTACTAGAGAATGGACAGCGACCGATGATTGTGGTAACGTAAAAACAGAAACCCAGATTATTACCATCGAAGATACCACTCCTCCGGACATTATATCTCCACCAGATACGCTAATGGTAGAATGTGACGGGAATGGTAATTTAGCTGAACTGGAAGCTTGGCAGAATGCTCGACCAGGTGCGGAAGCTGTTGATAATTGTAGCGGAATTACTTGGACTTATGGCAATTTTAGACAAGACGACTTTTTGTTTGAATGTGGAGGCACTGGTTGGGCTTATGTTACTTTTTATGCAACGGATGTTTGTGGAAATGTGGACTCCACTTTAGGTGTATTTAAAATTGTAGATACTACTAAACCCGTTATTACTAAAAGGTGTGAAGATCTTACAGTAGAATGTGACGGTAGTGGTAATACCGATCAATTACAGGCTTGGTTGGATAGCCACGGCGGAGCGGAGGGTTATGATGTGTGTAGTCCTTTTGAATGGCAAAATAATTTTGCCGGTATGGAAGAAGGTTGCGGTGCAACGGGCAGCAAAAGAGTTATTTTTAAAATAATTGATGAATGCGGTAATGAAGATACTTGTTCTGCCATGTTGACCATTATAGATACGACTGACCCTGAAGTGACTTGTGACCCCGATGATTTAGTGCATGAATGTACGGGTTTTGATAATAATAAAACAACTGCTGATGCTTGGGATCAAGCAAATATTGATAAGCTAATAGACTGTTCCTCAGATATTTGCGGCGCTATTGAGGTGACGAGCGATTATGATTTTGCTAATTTGAGCGATGAGTGCGGCTATACAGGAGAATTACTGGTAACTTATACCATCAAAGATGAATGTGATAATTTTATAACCAAAACAGCCCGCCTAACTATTAAAGATGAAAGCGCGCCTATTCCAGCTTGCGATCCGGATGATTTAGTACATGAATGTACGGGTTTTGATAATAATAAAACAACTGCCGATGCTTGGAACGCAGCCAATATTGCCAAATTAGACGATTGTGCTACCGATCTTTGTAGCGATAAATCAGAAGTGATCGTAACCAGCGATTATGATTTCAATAACCTGACAGATGAATGTGGTTTCACAGGCACTTTAACGGTTATTTACACCATTACCGATGCTTGTGGCAACGATACGACCAAGACGGCCACCTTTACCGTACAAGACACGACCAAGCCGGAAGTGATTTGCTCACCAGATGACCTGGTACACGAGTGCAATGGTGAAGCCAATAATAAAGGAACAGCAGATACTTGGAATGAAGCAAACTTAATCAAATTGCGAAATTGCTCTTCTGACCTATGCGGAACGGTTGAAGTGACCAGCGATTATGATTATGCCAATTTAAGCGATGAATGTGGCTTTACAGGTAGCCTTACCGTGACCTATACCATGACGGATGAGTGCGGCAATTTTGTTGAAAAAACAGCCACTTTTACTGTCAAGGACGAAACCAACCCCAACGTGCCTTGTGATCCCGATAGTGAGATCATTGAATGTGTTGGCAGCACAGGTAATTTAGATTTAGCAAAGCAATGGGATTTGGATAATATTCAAAAATTAAAAACTTGTTCTTATGATGATTGTAGTTCGGAATTGGAAGTAACGAGCAACTTTGATTTTAATAATTTAAGTGGCGATTGCGGCACAACAGGCACTATTACGGTCACCTACACTGTGAAGGATGAATGCGGCAATATCGTCCAAAAAGATGCTACCTTAACAATAGAAGATAACACTGCACCAACAATTCCTTGTGATCCGATTAGCGAAACGATAGAATGCTTAGGAGAAACAGGAAATGGACAGGCTGCTGCAGATTGGAATGCGGCAAATATTGACCTACTTCAAGCTTGTGTACAGGATGATTGTGGAGATGTAGTTGTGACGAGCGATTTTGATTTTGCGAATTTAAGTGATGAGTGTGGCTATACAGGGGGTATGGAAGTGACTTTCACAGCCACAGATGATTGTGGTAATAAGGCTACCAAAACCGCAAGGTTCACGATCATTGATACAGCCAATCCAATAGTGGCTTGTGATCCTGAGGACAAGGTATTTGAATGTAGTGGTGAAGCAGCCAATGAAGCCGATGCCGATGCTTGGAACGCAGCCAATATTGCCAAATTAGACGATTGTGCTACCGATCTTTGTAGCGATAAATCAGAAGTGATCGTAACCAGCGATTATGATTTCAATAACCTGACAGATGAATGTGGTTTCACAGGCACTTTAACGGTTATTTACACCATTACCGATGCTTGTGGCAACGATACGACCAAGACGGCAACTTACACCATTATGGATACTACCGATCCTGAACTAAGTTGTGCGCCAGTTGACGAAGTACATGAGTGTAATGGCTTAGCTGGAAATCAGGGAGCAGCTGATGCCTGGAATGCTGCCAATATTGCTAATTTGAAAGACTGTGCGACTGACATTTGTAGCGAAAACATTACGGTTACCAGCGATTATGACTATGCGAATTTAAGTGATGATTGCGCATTGACAGGTTCTATTACGGTTACTTATACCATTACGGATGAATGTGCGAATACTATTACCCGAACGGCAACCTTTACAGTTCAGGATACCACTAAGCCAACTTTAAACACGAATAATGACCCAATAGATTTAGATTTGGAATGTGTTGGCACCACCGATAATAGAACCATTGCTGATCAATGGAACGCCGACAATATTACCCGAATCCAAAATGGTTTATTTGATAATTGTACCGAATCCAACTTTGAGGTCACTAGTGATTATAATTTTAATAATTTAGAAGATGATTGTGGTGCAACTGGCTCATTATTAGTAACTTATACTATAAAGGATGAGTGTGGTAATACCATTACCCGAACAGCAACGCTCACAATTAGAGATGAAACCAATCCCATTGTCACTTGCTTGCCCGATGACCTTACCATTGAATGTGCAGGCTTGGTAAGCAATGAAGCCCAAGCCAATAATTGGAATGCAGATAACCTTACAAAACTGAGAGACTGTGCTTCAGATGTATGCGGCGAAGTAACGGTAAGCAGTAATTACGATTTTTCTAACCTTTCGGATGGCTGTGGTTTCACAGGCACGATGACTATAACATACACGATAACAGATGAGTGCAATAATGATACTTCTTTCACTGCTAACTTTACGATTGTTGATACAACTAATCCGCAAGTAAGCTGCGACCCAGATAATGAAACTTTTCAATGTATAGGCACTGCTGAAAATAAAACGGCGGCTGACCAGTGGAATGATTTTAATATTGCTAAAATCCAATCCTGTGCTAGTGATATTTGCAGCCAGGTAGTCACAGTAGAAAGTGATTACGATTTTAGCAGATTGACAGACGAATGTGGCGAAACGGGAGAAATTTTAGTGACTTATACCATTACGGATGAATGTGGTAACGACACGACCAAAACGGCTACCTTTACCATCATTGACACTGAAGCACCAGATATAAGCTGTGAAGTAATAGATGAAACCCATGAGTGTAACGGTTTGGAAGGCAATGAAGCTGCTGCTATTGCCTGGACCAGGGCAACTTGACATTTTTAAGAAATTGCTCCACAGATGAATGTAGCGGCATAACGGTCACTAGTAATTTTGATTATGCCAACTTAAGCGATGAATGCGCGCTAACGGGTTCAATTACTGCTACCTATACCATTGAGGATGAGTGTGGTAATAAAACCACTCAGACGGCTACTTTTACAGTGATAGACACTTCCGCACCGGAAGTTGGTTGTGATCCGGACCCGTTGACTATTGATTGTGTGGGCGCTGTTGGAAATGAAGAGGCTGCCAGCCAATGGAACCAGGAGAATATCAATAAATTAAATAGTTGTATAGCAGACAATTGCAGCACGGCTAATTTCGAGGTTACTAGTAATTATGACTTTGCTAATCTCGCTGGAGATTGTGGCACTACTGGTTCTATCGAAGTCATTTATACCATAAAAGACGAGTGTGGAAATGAAACTACCAAGTCTGCTATTTTAACTATCATTGACGAAACGCCACCAGTTGTCAATTGTGAACCAAATAATATGACTATTGACTGTGCTGGTGAAGCAGAAAATTTGATTAATGCAACTGATTGGAATAATAACAATATTGACAAGCTGAAAGACTGCTCTAATGATGCTTGTAGTGGCATTGAAGTGAGTAGCAATTTTGATTTCAATCAGTTAACGGATGAATGTGGTTTTACAGGTGGCTTAGAAGTGATCTATACTATATCAGATGCTTGTGGAAATGAAATCACTAAAACGGCTACTTTAACTATTATTGATACCATTCCTCCGGTAGCTACTTGTGAACCAATAACGACAACCATAGAGTGCTTGGGTGATGTTCAAAATAAAGTAGAAGCTGCAGATTGGGATGCAACGAACATTTCCAATTTGAAAGATTGCGCTTCTGATTTATGCGGTACGGTTACGGTGTCCAGTAATTTTGATTATGCTAATATTACCCTTGACTGTGGCGTAACGGGTTCTATTACGGTTATTTATACCATTACAGATGAATGTTTAAATTCCATTATAAAAGAAGCAACACTTATCATTGTGGACACGAAAGCTCCGGTCGTTTCCTGGTGACCCAATTGATGAAGTACATGAATGCAATGGGCCAGAAGGCAATGAAGCCAAGGCTTTTGCTTGGAATGAGGGCAATTTGACTATTTTAAGGAATTGTACGACCGATGATTGTAATGGCGTAACCGTCACTAGCGATTACGATTTTGCCAATTTGACAGATGAATGTGCTTTAACCGGCTCAATTACCGTCATTTACACTATTGAAGATGAGTGTGGCAATAAAACCACAAAAGAAGCAACTTTCTCTATTGAAGATAACACACCGCCTGTTGTTGGTTGTGATCCACAAGATAAAACAATAGAATGCATAAGTCCGGTAGATAATAAAGCAACAGCTGATACCTGGAATGCTCAGAATATCAGCGACTTAAATACTTGTGTTTTTGATAATTGTGGGACGACTTTTAGGGTAGAAAGCGACTACGATTTTAATAGGCTGACTGTTTTTTGCGGGGCGAGCGGTTCAATAGAAGTAACCTATACGGTTTATGATGAGTGTGATAATTTTATTACCAAAAAAGCCACTTTCACAATTGAAGATAAAGTTGTCAATATAGCTGGCTGCCCAATCGAGCCTTTGGTAATCAATTGTTCAGATAATATTGATGCCGAAATTTCCAATTGGCTGACGGGCGTAAAAGCAAATATTAAATCTGCTACAGAAAGCAGGAGACCCCTGTGATGCAGGTACTATTTTTGGTTACAGATAATTATAGCGGAATACCCCCGAATGCGGTTTGCCAAATTGCAGACGGCGGCCTGGGAAGCGACCTTCACCGCTACGGATGATTGTGGAAATGAAGCGACTTGCACGGCTATGATTATCATTATTGATGATGAGGTCTTTATAGAAAACTGTCCGACTCAGGATTTAGAAATTAGCTGTACAGATGATATTTCTACCGAAATTTCTAATTGGCTAACAGCAATGGAAAATGTAGTGAAAACGGCGGCCGAAAATGCGGAGGGTTGTGATGGCGTAGGTGAAATTACGGTAACGAATGATTACGACGGCATACCACCAACGGCTGTTTGTCTCAATGATAACACGGGCAAAATTAGTGACCTTCACCGCTACGGACGAATGTGGTAATACGGCCACCTGTCAAGCGACTATTATTATTCGAGACAATGAAGTCTTTATAGAAAACTGTCCGACTCAGGATTTAGAAATTAGCTGTACAGATGATATTTCTACCGAAATTTCTAATTGGCTAACAGCAATGGAAAATGCAGTGAAAACGGCGGCCGAAAATGCGGAGGGTTGTGATGGCATAGGTGAAATTACGGTAACGAATGATTACGACGGCATACCACCAACGGCTGTTTGTCTCAATGATAACACGGGCAAATTAGTGACCTTCACCGCTACGGACGAATGTGGTAATACGGCCACCTGTCAAGCGACTATTATTATTCGAGACAATGAAGTCTTTATGGAAACTTGTCCGGCTAATGACCTGATTATTAACTGTTCTGATAATATTGAAAATGAAATAAACAACTGGTTAACGAGCACTTTCCGTAGCTATTAAAAATGCGGCCGAAAATGCGGAGGGTTGTGATGGCATAGGTGAAATTACAGTAACGAATGATTATGACGGCATACCACCAACGGCTGTTTGTCTCAATGATAACACGGGCAAATTAGTGACCTTCACCGCTACGGACGAATGTGGTAATACGGCCACCTGTCAAGCGACTATTATTATTCGAGACAATGAAGTCTTTATAGAAAACTGTCCGACTCAGGATTTAGAAATTAGCTGTACAGATGATATTTCTACCGAAATTTCTAATTGGCTAACAGCAATGGAAAAATGCAGTGAAAACGGCGGCCGAAAATGCGGAGGGTTGTGATGGCATAGGTGAAATTACGGTAACGAATGATTACGACGGCATACCACCAACGGCTGTTTGTCTCAATGATAACACGGGCAAATTAGTGACCTTCACCGCTACGGACGAATGTGGTAATACGGCCACCTGTCAAGCGACTATTATTATTCGAGATGATGAGGTCTTTATAGAAAACTGTCCGACTCAGGATTTAGAAATTAGCTGTACAGATGATATTTCTACCGAAATTTCTAATTGGCTAACAGCAATGGAAAATGCAGTGAAAACGGCGGCCGAAAATGCGGAGGGTTGTGATGGCATAGGTGAAATTACGGTAACGAATGATTACGACGGCGTACCACCAACGGCTGTTTGTCTCAATGATAACACGGGCAAATTAGTGACCTTCATCGCTACGGACGAATGTGGTAATACGGCCACCTGTCAAGCGACTATTATTATTCGAGACAATGAAGTCTTTATGGAAACTTGTCCGGCTAATGACCTGATTATTAACTGTTCTGATAATATTGAAAATGAAATTAGCACCTGGTTGGCAAATACGAATGCGGCTGTCCAGACAGCGGCAAGCAATGGCGAAGGTTGTGATGCAAATGGTGAAATTACTGTGACAAACGACTATAATGGTACGCCGCCAACAGCTGTTTGTAAAGCAACTGACGGAGGTGTTTTAGTCACTTTCACCGCTACGGATGAGTGTGGCAATACCGCTACTTGTCAGGCAAGTATTGTTATCATAGATGATGAAGTAATAATTGATAATTGTCCAGTAACGAATTTGGTAATTACTTGTTCTGAGGACATAAATACAGCTATAAATAACTGGTTAGCAAATGCTGATGTAGCAGTCAAGACAGCTGCTGAAAACAGTGAAGGTTGCGATGGCATAGGCGAAATTACGGTAACAAACGACTACGATGGCGTACCACCAGGTGCAGTATGCCTAAATGATAATACAGGCAAATTAGTGACTTTCACGGCAACAGACGAGTGTGGTAATACTGCCACTTGTCAGGCAAGAATTATCATTACAGACGATGAAGTGGTCATCCCAACCTGCCCAACTCAGGATTTAATTATTAATTGTTCTGATGATATTGAGGCACAGATAGTAGCTTGGTTAAATAGTTCTACAACTGCTGTTGAGAATGCGGCCACTAATTCAGAAGGTTGTGATGGTACGGGAGATATTACGGTTAGACATGACTACAATGGCGTACCGCCGACTGCGGTTTGTTCTCAAGCAGAAGGTGGTACTTTGGTGACCTTCACCGCAACGGATGAATGTGGTAATACAGCTACATGTACTGCCAATATTATCATCATTGATGATGTGGTAAATTTGGAGACCTGCCCAGTTGAAAATCTAACGGTTCGATGTACTGATAATATTGAAAGTGTTATCAATCAATGGCTTACTAATGCAGAAATAGCCATTAAAGGAGCAGCTAGTAATCCAGAGGGTTGTGATGATACAGGCGACATTACTGTTAATCACGATTATAATGGCACGCCGCCAACGGCGGTTTGTTCCGAAACAGATGGCGGTACATTGGTGACCTTTACCGTGTCTGATGAATGTGGTAATAGCGAGGTTTGTCAAGCCACCATCATTGTTTTAGATACAGAAACTCCTGTTTTAAATTGTAATAATATAGATGTTACGATTACTTGTCTGGATTCTGATAGTCCTGATGACTTACCCAAACCAACGGCTACGGATGATTGTACAGATGACCATGCCATTGTGTTAACGCATTCAGATGATCGAACTAATGTAGATCCTTGCGGCGATGCTGGCTTTATTTTAAGAACGTGGACAGCGACAGATGCTTGCGGCTTAACGGCTACTTGTGTACAAACCATTACTATCACGAACGAAGCGCCCACTTTGGTTTGTGATAATTTAGATGTTACGATTACTTGTAATGATCCAAGAGGCGAAAATGACTTACCCAAACCAACAGCTACGGATGATTGTACAGATGTAACCCAAGTAGCTTTGACCTTTGTGGATGACGAAAGCGGCTTAGATCCTTGCGGCGATGCCGGCTTTATTTTAAGAACGTGGACAGCGACGGACGCTTGCGGCTTAACGGCTACTTGTGTACAAACCATTACTATCACGAACGAAGCGCCCACTTTGGTTTGTGATAATTTAGATGTTACGATTACTTGTAATGATCCAAGAGGCGAAAATGACTTACCCAAACCAACAGCTACGGATGATTGTACAGATGTAACCCAAGTAGCTTTGACCTTTGTGGATGACGAAAGCGGCTTAGATCCTTGCGGCGATGCCGGCTTTATTTTAAGAACGTGGACAGCGACAGATGCTTGCGGTTTTAACGGCTACTTGTGTACAAACCATTACTATCACGAACGAAGCGCCGACTTTGGTTTGTGATAATTTAGATGTTACGATTACTTGTAATGATCCAAGAGGCGAAAATGATTTACCCAAACCAACAGCTACGGATGATTGTACAGATGTAACCCAAATAGCTTTGACCTTTGTGGATGACGAAAGCGGCTTAGATCCTTGCGGCGATGCCGGCTTTATTTTTAAGAACGTGGACAGCGACAGATGCTTGCGGTTTAACGGCTACTTGTGTACAAACCATTACTATCACGAACGAAGCGCCGACTTTGGTTTGTGATAATTTAGATGTTACGATTACTTGTAATGATCCAAGAGGCGAAAATGACTTACCCAAACCAACAGCTACGGATGATTGTACAGATGTAACCCAAATAGCTTTGACCTTTGTGGATGACGAAAGCGGCTTAGATCCTTGCGGCGATGCCGGCTTTATTTTAAGAACGTGGACAGCGACAGATGCTTGCGGTTTAACGGCTACTTGTGTACAAACCATTACTATCACGAACGAAGCGCCCACTTTGGTTTGTGATAATTTAGATGTTACGATTGAGTGCGATGCTTCTTTTGACCCTTATATAAATCCTGCGTTGGGCCGACCAATGGTTCGCGATGATTGCTCTACGGCAGCAGAAATTGATTTGGACTATACCGATGCAGAACAAGGAACACCTGAATGTAACGGCAATAAAAAGACTATTTTAAGAACGTGGACGGCAACCGATGCTTGTGGTTTGACGGCTACTTGTGTGCAAACAATTCAGATTGATGATAGAACACCACCCCAAATTACTTGCCCAACAGATGCAACCATAGAGTGTGATGAAGATGTCAACCCTGCCAATAACCCAAATTTGGCAGAGCCAACCGCTACTGATAATTGCAGCGATGCAGCGAATATTACCTTTTCTTATATAGATAACACAGATGACTTGACCCTTTGCGGTGCAAATACAGGGCAAATTCAAAGGACCTGGACAGCAACCGATGAGTGTGGCAATATGGCTACTTGTATTCAAATTATAACCGTTCAGGATAATATACCTCCAACATTGGACTGTAGCAGTTTAGGCAGCCCAACAGTAGAGTGTGATGAAGATTTAAATCCTGATAATAATCCTGATTTAAATTACCCAACTGTTTCAGATAACTGCTCAGATGCAAGTAACATCACAATAACTTATAATGATGATAGAAGTGGCTTAAATGAATGTGGAGGCAATAAAGGTACAATCATTAGAACCTTTATCGCAACGGATGAATGTGGCAATACGGCTACCTGTACACAGACTATTTTCGTGGATGATACGACACCACCGACCATTGATTGTCCTGAAACTTTAACGGTTAGTTGTAATGGTAGTACGGATCCAAGTGTAACGGGGATGCCAACGGCTTTAGATAATTGTACGGCTAATCCAACATTAACTCATGTAGATAGCGGTGCGCCAAGCGGAACAGGGTGCGAAGGCATCACAGGTAGCATTACTCGAACCTGGACAGCGACGGATGAGTGTGGCAATACAACCACTTGTGTGCAGATCATTAACATTATAGATGACCAACCACCAGTAATTAACTGTCCGGTAAATAGTGTGACGCTTGAATGTGATGAGGACAGAGATCCGGCTAATAATCCTGGTTTAAATATTCCAACAGCTACGGATGACTGTACACCGACAACAGAAATTGACTTAACTTATGAGGATAATATAGATGGTTTGACCGAATGTAATGGCAATCAAGGCTTTATTATCCGTACTTGGACGGCAACCGACCTTTGCGGCAATACAGCAACTTGTACGCAAAGGATAAATATTCAGGATACAACTGCACCGACTTTAGAGGGCGTACCGGATGATATTACGGTTTCTTGTGAAGCAATTCCTGAACCGGTTGATTTAAGCAGCTTAATTACAAGCGACAATTGTGATAATGAGGTGGAGATTCTTTTTGAAGAAGAACGACGAGATGGCACTTGTCCTTATTCCTATACCATTATTAGAACCTGGATAGCTATAGATGATTGTGATAACCGAACACCGGGAGTTCAAATAATCGTAGTAACAGATGATGTTCCGCCAGTTATTAATAATGCTCCTACTGGCACAATTAGCGTGGATTGCAATGCTATTCCAGACGAACCAGCCAATGTGACTGCTACGGATAATTGCTCCGAAAATATACTTGTTGTTTTGGATGAGAGTAGGACGGATAGCGAGATATGTATTGGAACTTATACGCTAACCCGCACTTGGACGGCAACCGATGATTGTGGTAATTCTTCTCAAGTTGTTCAAATTATTAATGTGACGGACAATACTCCACCTGTTGCGACTTGCGATCCAATTGACGAGTTGCACGACTGCAATGGTTTTGCAGGGAATTCCTTTTCAGCCTTGGCTTGGGATGAAGGTAACAAGACTTTCCTAAGAAATTGTACAACGGATGATTGTAGTGGGGTAGTGGTGACTAGTGATTTCAACTATGATAACTTAAGCGATGAATGTGGTTTAACGGGATCAATAACCGTAACTTACACTGTTGCAGATGATTGTGGTAACAACTTTACCAAACAAGCAACATTTACGGTTCAAGATACTGCTAAACCAACGGTCAATTGCAATCCAACTGATTTGGAATTGGATTGTGATAACAACAGTGATATTGCGACCTTGGCGGGTAATTGGAATCGACAAAATATCGATGATTTGCGAAACTGTGCTTTTGATAATTGCGGAACCAGTTTTGAAATAGAAAGCGATTTTGATTTTAATAATTTAACAAATGGCTGTGCACCAGGAACGGGAGAATTTGAGGTGACTTATACCGTCAGGGATGAATGTGGTAACTTTATCACTAAAAAAGCAATCTTGAAGGTAGTGGATGATACTGCTCCAGTAGTAGATTGTTTGGGCATTAGTGTGAGCGTTAGCTGTACAGATGATTTAAATAGTGTACCACAGCCGAGTGTGGCAGATGCTTGTACACCAACTGACCAAATCAACCTGACTTTTACAGATAATACAGACAATTTGGATCCATGTGGAGATCAAGGATTCGTAATTAGAACCTGGATTGCAACAGACGAGTGTGGCAATACTGCTACTTGCGAGCAAGTCATTACAATTATTAATATGCCACCTGTATTGGATTGTAGTGCTATTGCGGATATTACAATCGGTTGTGATGAGGATATTAATACGACTCCAGGCCCAAGCGTGACCGATGATTGTACCCCTGTTGATCAAATTCAATTGACATCTAACGATGATACTTCTAACTTAGACCCCTGCGGAGACCAAGGCTTTGTGATTAGAACCTGGACGGCAACCGACCTTTGCGGCAATACAGCAACTTGTACGCAGGTTATTACGATCACAAATGAAGCACCTGTATTGGATTGTAGTGCTATTGCGGATATTACAATCGGTTGTGATGAGGATATTAATACGACTCCAGGCCCAAGCGTGACCGATGATTGTACCCCTGTTGATCAAATTCAATTGACATCTAACGATGATACTTCTAACTTAGACCCCTGCGGAGACCAAGGCTTTGTGATTAGAACCTGGACGGCAACCGACCTTTGCGGCAATACAGCAACTTGTACGCAGGTTATTACGATCACAAATGAAGCACCTGTATTGGATTGTAGTGCTATTGCGGATATTACAATCGGTTGTGATGAAGATATTAATACGACGCCACGCCCAATCGTGACCGATGACTGTACCCCCGTTGATCAGATTCAATTGACATCTAACGATGATACTTCTAACTTAGACCCCTGTGGAGACCAAGGCTTTGTAATTAGAACCTGGACGGCAACCGACGAGTGTGGTAATACCGCTACTTGTACGCAGGTTATTACGATCACAAATGAAGCACCTGTATTGGATTGCGCTGCCATAGCCGACATTACAATCGGCTGCGATGAAGATATTAATGCCGTGCCACAGCCAATCGTGACCGATGACTGTACCCCCGTTGATCAGATTCAATTGACATCTAACGATGATACTTCTAACTTAGACCCCTGTGGCGAACAAGGCTTTGTAATTAGAACGTGGACGGCAACAGACGATTGTGGCAATACCGCTACTTGCCAGCAGGTTATTACGATCACGAATGAAGCACCTGTATTGGACTGTGCGGCTATTGCGGATATTACAATCGGTTGTGATGAAGATATTAATACGACGCCAGGCCCAATCGTGACCGATGACTGTACCCCCGTTGATCAGATTCAATTGACATCTAACGATGATACTTCTAACTTAGACCCCTGTGGCGAACAAGGCTTTGTAATTAGAACGTGGACGGCAACAGACGATTGTGGCAATACCGCTACTTGCCAGCAGGTTATTACGATCACGAATGAAGCACCTGTATTGGACTGTGCGGCTATTGCGGATATTACAATCGGTTGTGATGAAGATATTAATACGACGCCACAACCAAGCGTGACCGATGACTGTACCCCCGTTGATCAGATTCAATTGACATCTAACGATGATACTTCTAATTTAGACCCCTGTGGTGACCAAGGCTTTGTAATTAGAACGTGGACGGCAACCGACGGATGTGGTAATACCGCTACCTGTTAACTATTAGGAATGAAGCACCTGTATTGGATTGTAGTGCTATAGCCGATATTACAATCGGTTGTGATGAAGATATTAATGCCACGCCAGGCCCAAGTGTGACAGATGACTGTACCCCCGTTGGTCAGATTCAATTGACATCTAACGATGATACTTCTAATTTAGACCCCTGTGGCGACCAAGGCTTTGTAATTAGAACCTGGACGGCAACCGACGGATGTGGTAATACCGCTACCTGTACGCAAAGAATAACCATTAGGAATGACGCACCTGTATTGGATTGCGCTGCCATAGCCGATATTACAATCGGTTGTGATGAAGATATTAATGCCACGCCACGCCCAATCGTGACCGATGATTGTACCCCCGTTGGTCAGATTCAATTGACATCTAACGATGATACTTCTAACTTAGACCCCTGTGGCGAACAAGGCTTTGTAATTAGAACGTGGACGGCAACAGACGAGTGTGGCAATACCGCTACCTGTACGCAAAGAATAACCATTAGGAATGAAGCACCTGTTTTGGACTGTGCGGCTATAGCCGATATTACAATCGGTTGTGATGAAGATATTAATGCCACGCCACAACCAAGCGTGACCGATGACTGTACCCCCGTTGATCAGATTCAATTGACATCTAACGATGATACTTCTAATTTAGACCCCTGTGGTGACCAAGGCTTTGTAATTAGAACCTGGACGGCAACAGACGGATGTGGTAATACCGCTACCTGTACGCAAAGAATAACTATTAGGAATGAAGCACCTGTATTGGATTGTAGTGCTATAGCCGATATTACAATCGGTTGTGATGAAGATATTAATGCCACGCCAGGCCCAAGTGTGACAGATGATTGTACCCCCGTTGGTCAGATTCAATTGACTTCTAACGATGATACTTCTAATTTAGACCCCTGCGGAGACCAAGGCTTTGTGATTAGAACCTGGACGGCAACAGACGAGTGTGGTAATACTGCTACTTGCGAGCAAGTCATTACAATTATTAATATGCCACCTGTTTTGGACTGTGCGGCTATTGCGGATATTACAATCGGTTGTGATGAAGATATTAATGCCACGCCACAACCAAGCGTGACCGATGACTGTACCCCAAGCGATCAAATTACCTTAAGGTCTAACGATGATACTTCTAACTTAGACCCCTGTGGTGAACAAGGCTTTGTAATTAGAACGTGGACGGCAACCGACGGATGTGGTAATACCGCTACCTGTACGCAAAGAATAACTATTAGGAATGAAGCACCTGTATTGGATTGTAGTGCTATAGCCGATATTACAATCGGTTGTGATGAAGATATTAATGCCACGCCAGGCCCAAGTGTGACAGATGACTGTACCCCCGTTGGTCAGATTCAATTGACATCTAACGATGATACTTCTAATTTAGACCCCTGTGGCGACCAAGGCTTTGTAATTAGAACCTGGACGGCAACCGACGGATGTGGCAATACTGCTACTTGCGAGCAAGTCATTACAATTATTAATATGCCACCTGTATTGGATTGCGCTGCCATAGCCGATATTACAATCGGTTGTGATGAAGATATTAATGCCGTGCCACAGCCAAGCGTGACCGATGACTGCACCCCCGTTGGTCAGATTCAATTGACATCTAACGATGATACTTCTAATTTAGACCCCTGTGGTGACCAAGGCTTTGTGATTAGAACCTGGACGGCAACCGACGGATGTGGTAATACCGCCACTTGTACGCAAAGAATAACCATTAGGAATGACGCACCTGTATTGGATTGCGCTGCCATAGCCGATATTACAATCGGTTGTGATGAAGATATTAATACGACGCCAGGCCCAAGTGTGACAGATGACTGTACCCCCGTTGATCAGATTCAATTGACATCTAACGATGATACTTCTAATTTAGACCCCTGTGGCGAACAAGGATTTGTAATTAGAACCTGGACGGCAACCGACGAATGTGGTAATACCGCTACTTGTACGCAGGTTATTACGATAATTAATAATCCGCCCGTATTAGATTGCGCTGCCATAGCCGATATTACAATCGGTTGTGATGAAGATATTAATACGACGCCAGGCCCAAGTGTGACCGATGACTGTACCCCCGTTGATCAGATTCAATTGACATCTAACGATGATACTTCTAATTTAGACCCCTGTGGCGAACAAGGATTTGTAATTAGAACCTGGACGGCAACGGACGAGTGTGGCAATACCGCTACTTGTACGCAAAGAATAACTATTAGGAATGAAGCACCCGTATTGGACTGTGCGGCTATTGCGGATATTACAGTAAGTTGCGCAGCTGATTTAACTGCGACGCCACAGCCAACTGTTACTGATGATTGTACCCCAAGCGATCAAATTAGTGTAACTTCAACAGATGATATTTCCAATCTGGATGATTGTAGCGATCAGGGTTTTATCATTAGAACCTTTACCGCGACCGATGAGTGTGGTAATACCACTACTTGCCAGCAGATTATTACGATCACGAATGAAGCACCTGTATTGGATTGTTCTGGTCTGGATGTTACAATTAGCTGTGCAGAAGATATCAATAGTCAGCCCCAGCCAGGCGTAACAGATGATTGTACACCAGCTAATCAGATTACCTTGACTTCTAGAGATAATACGGATGGTTTGGATGATTGCGGCGAACAAGGCTTTATTATAAGAACTTGGACGGCAACAGATGCTTGCGGACTAAGTACCACTTGCGACCAAATTATTACCATAATCAATAACCCTCCTGTGCTGGATTGTACAGGTTTGGATATTACCATTGAATGTGATGATTCAAGAGAGCTTGCAGCAATTGGTCAGCCGGTTGTTACAGATGATTGTAGCAATCCATCAGAAATAGAGTTGACCTTTATAGATGATGAAAATAGTTTCAATGGCTGCGAAGGGGTAATTATCCGGACCTTTACAGCGACAGATGAGTGTGGTAATACGGCTATTTGCACACAAAGGATAACTATTCAGGACATTACGATGCCAGTATTAGCTAACATTCCAACGGATATAACGGTAGAATGTGATGTTATTCCACAAGTGCCGATCAATATTACAGCGACGGATAATTGCGATAATGATGTAAATATTGATTTTACTGAAAATACTACGCAGGGCACTTGCCCAGATAATTATACGCTAACCCGTACTTGGACGGCAACCGATAATTGCAATAATTCAACTCAAGGCATTCAAGTCATTACTGTACAGGATGTTACACCACCAGTATTGACCAATGTTCCTTTGGATGCAACCGTTGAATGTAATGAAATTCCTGAACCACCTGCAAATGTGACAGCGACGGATAATTGTGATTCAGAAGCAACTATTGAATTCAGTGAAGAAAGGACAGATGGTATATGCCGGGACGCTTATATGCTTACCCGTACTTGGACGGCTACGGATAACTGTGGCAATAGCACACAAGGCATTCAGGTAATAACCATTCGGGATAGCACAGACCCTGTATTGGCAAATATTCCCGTAGATGTAACGGTAGATTGTGATGCGATTCCGGCAGAGCCAACCAATATTACAGCGACGGATAATTGCGATGATATAGTAGAAATTACTTTAGAAGAAGCAAGAAATGACGGAGATTGTGAAGATCGCTATGCCTTAATCCGTACTTGGACGGCAACAGATAATTGTGGTAACACTGCTAGCGACCAACAAGTGATTACAGTATTGGATAGAGAAGCCCCAGTATTAGCTAACATCCCAATAGATATAACTGTGGAGTGCGATGCCGTTCCCGACCAGCCGACAAATGTTAATGCAACGGATAACTGCGATACAGAGGTAACCATTGGGTTAAGTGAAGCAAGAAATGATGGAGGTTGTGAGGATGAATACACCTTGACTCGTACCTGGACGGCGACGGATAATTGTGGCAATAGCACACAGGAGGTGCAGGTAATTACGGTTATTGATGATACTGCTCCTGTATTAGCTAATATACCTGTAGATGCTACGGTAGAATGTAGTGAAGTACCAACTGCCGTTCAGCCAACAGCGACAGACAACTGCGATTTAGATGTTACCATTGAGTTAAGTGAAGCAAAGAATGATGGAGATTGTGAAGATCGCTATACCTTAATCCGTACTTGGACGGCAACAGATAATTGTGGTAATTCTACCCAAAGCACTCAAGTTTTGACAGTTATTGATAATACTGCCCCTGTATTAGCTAATGTACCTGTAGATGCTACGGTAGAATGTAGTGAAGTACCGATTGCCGTTCAGCCAACAGCGACAGACAACTGCGATACAGAGGTAACCATTGAGTTAAGTGAAGCAAAGAATGATGGAGATTGTGAAGATCGTTATACCTTAATCCGTACCTGGACGGCGACGGATAATTGTGGCAATAGCACACAAGAGGTGCAGGTAATTACGGTTATTGATAATACTGCCCCTGTGTTAACGAATGTACCAACAGATATAACTGTGGAGTGCGATGTCATTCCCGACCAGCCGACAAATGTTAATGCAACGGACAACTGCGATACAGATGTTACTATTGGGTTAAGTGAAGCAAGAAATGATGGGGATTGTCCGGATAGCTATATTTTAACCAGAACGTGGACGGCAACCGATAATTGTGGCAATAGCATACAGGAGGTGCAAGTAATTACGGTTATTGATAATACTGCTCCTGTGTTAACGAATGTACCAACAGATGTAACTGCAGAGTGCGATGCCATTCCCGAACCCCCGACCAATATCAGCGCGACGGATAATTGCGATAATAATGTAGATATTGATTATAATGAAGAAAGAACTAATGGTATTTGCGAAGACACTTATACGCTAACCCGTACTTGGACGGCAACAGATAACTGCGGCAATAGCACACAGGGTATTCAGGTAATAACCGTTCAGGATGTCACGGCGCCTATTTTACAAAATATGCCAAATGATGCTACTGTAGAATGCGATGAAGCTATTCCTGCGCCCCCAGTTGTAACAGCGACAGACAATTGTGATAGTGAAGCGACCGTCATGTTTAGCGAAACGGTCCAGCAGGGTGAATGCCTAGAAGCCTATGATTTAATCAGGACTTGGACTGCGACCGATAATTGTGGCAATAGCACTTCTGCTACGCAAGTCATTTCAGTTGGTGATTCCAATCCTCCGGAATTGGAAGGCGCCCCTAGTGACTTAACTGTAGAATGCGATGAAGTGCCGGCTCCAGCAGATGTTGTCTCTAGTGATGCCTGTGATTCAAATATTGAAGTAATATTTGATGAAACGAGAATAGCAGGTGCCTGTGAAGATGCCTATACCCTAACTCGTACTTGGACGGCAACTGATAATTGTGGCAATAGCAATTCTGTCATCCAAACCATAACAGTTATTGATAATACAGCTCCTGAATTGCAAAATACCCCCGCAGATATAACAGCAGAATGTGATGCGATTCCAGAAGTGCCAGCTAACATTACAGCTATAGATAATTGTGATACAGAAGTATCCATTAGCTTTAATGAACAGATAACAGATGGCATCTGTGAAAATGCTTATACAATAACGCGTACCTGGACAGCTGAAGATAATTGTGGTAATAGCACTTCCGGACAACAAGTTATCACGATTCAAGATATCACAGCTCCGGTAATTGCCAATATTCCAGCAGATATTACGCTGGGCTGTAATGACCCAATTCCAGATGGAGTAGCAGGGGTGACTGCAACAGATAACTGCGATGATAATGTAGCAATTACAGTAGAAAATGTTAGCCAGGATGGACAAGATTGTGTAGCGAATGGTTCTATTTTTAGAACTTTTACCGCCACTGATAATTGTGGTAACACCGCCACTGGTGTACAAGTAATCGTTATTTTGGATGATACAAATCCCGTTTTGATAGGTGTTCCGACTGATGTAACAGTAGAGTGTGATGATATCCCCGATGCAGGACAACCTACTGCTACAGATGATTGCGATAATGAGGTAAGCATTTTATTAGAAGAAACAATAACAGAAGGACCTTGCGAAGACACTTATATCCTGACGCGTACTTGGACAGCAACAGATGAGTGTGGCAATAGTGCGCAAGGCGTTCAAGTGATTAATGTAGAGGACACGACCCCCCCAATATTAGCGGGTGTGCCAGCTAATATTACAGCGAGTTGTGGAGAAGACATAGGAAATGGAACTACTATAAACGTCACAGCAACAGATAATTGTGATGTTAATGTTGAAATTAGCTTCAGTGAAATTTCGAATATTGGAGAAGAAGGTTGTGCTGGTACATCAAGAATTACTCGCACCTGGACAGCCACGGATAACTGCGGTAATACAACTTCAGCAACACAAATTATCTCTATTACCGATGATGTAGCTCCTGTAATTAGTAATGTACCCGCAGATGAGACCGTAGAATGTGATGCCATTCTTGATGCACCAACTCCAACAGTGACGGACGATTGCGATCCAAACCCAAGTTTATCTCTAGAAGAAATTAGAACAGATGGTACTTGCGAAGACAGCTATATTTTAACTAGAACGTGGACGGCTATCGATGCTTGTGGAAATTCCACTACAGTTGCTCAGATAGTCCATGTGGACGATACTACTCCGCCTGCATTATCAGCTATTCCAGCAGATATTACGTTAAGTTGTACAGATGCTATTCCTGAAGGAACTAATGCAGTAACCGCAACAGATAATTGTGATACCAATGTAGATATTACGATCAATGACGTTGCCAATACCGATACAGGTTGTTCAGGAACAGGTTCTATCGTTAGGACTTTTACAGCGACCGATAATTGTGGCAACACAGCTGTAGGCACACAAGTGATTGTTATTCAAGATGATACAGTACCAGAATTGACCGACATTCCAGCTGACCAGACAGTAGAATGTGATGCCATTCTTGATGCACCAAATGTTACAGCGACTGACATTTGCGATAATGATGTAGCGGTCTTACTGGAAGAGGTGAGAACAGATGGCAATTGTCCGGATAGCTATATTTTAACTAGAACGTGGACGGCCACGGATGATTGTGGCAATAGCACACAAGGCGTTCAGGTAATTAATGTAGAGGATACAACACCTCCTGTGTTAGCAGGTATTCCAGCAGATCAAAGAGCAGGTTGTAACGAAGAATTACCGACTCCAACTGAAGCGAACGTGACGGCTACGGATAATTGTGATACCAATGTAGAAATCACCTTTGAAGAAACCGTAGAAAATGGTACAGGCGATTGTGCGGGTGAACAAGTTATTATTCGCACTTGGATAGCAACCGATAATTGTGGAAATACCACCTCTGGTGTTCAAAGAATTTCTTTGGATGATAACACGCCCCCGATTATTGCCAATGTTCCAGCCAATGTTGCCGTAGAATGTGATGCCATACCAATAGCACCGACTTTAACCGCAACGGATGATTGTGATGAAAATGTAGAAGTCACTTTTGAAGAAATCAGAACAGACGGTAACTGTGAAGACAGTTATATTTTGACAAGGACCTGGACAGCGACCGATGATTGTGGCAATAGTACACAAGGTGTTCAGGTAGTTAATGTGGAGGACACGACCCCACCTGTATTAAGTGGCATTCCTACTGACATTGAAGGAGAATGTACTACGGGTGCAGGTGATCCACCAACAAATATTACGGCTACGGACAATTGCGATACCGATGTAGAAATTACTTTTGAGGAAACTACTGAAGTTGGTGAAGGAGGCTGTGCTGCTAATGCAGTGGTCATTAGAACTTGGACGGCAACCGATAACTGTGGCAATAGTACTTCTGGCATACAGAGAATCTCTATCTCTGATGATACGTCTCCAGTGTTGGCTAATATTCCAACTGATGTAACAGTAGAGTGTGATGCAGTGCCCGAACCTGCTACTCCTAATGCAGTAGATGATTGTGATGCCAATCCAGTTATTACTATAGATGAAATTCGAACAGACGGCAATTGTACAGATAGCTATATTTTAACAAGAACGTGGACGGCAACCGATGCTTGCGGTAATACTACTCAAGGAACTCAAATAATAGTAGTCAATGACACACAAGAACCTATATTAAGTACCATTCCAGCAGATATTACAATTGGTTGTAATGAAAACATTCCTGCTGCCGCCGCGGTTACGGCTACAGATAATTGCGATACAGATGTAGAAATTGTGGTGGACGAAGTAGAAAATCAAGACCAGGGCTGCGTATTGAGCAAAACCATTGTTCGTACTTGGACGGCAACAGATAACTGCGGCAATAGCATCTCTGCTCAACAAGTTATTGTCGTTCAAGATATTACAAGTCCTGTGTTAGCAGACATTCCAGCAGATGTTACAGTAGAGTGTGATGCAGTACCTACTGCGCCAACTTTAATAGCCACAGATGATTGTGATGCTAATGTATCTGTTGCGATAGAAGAAACTCGAACAGACGGCAATTGCACAGATAGCTATATTTTAACAAGAACGTGGACGGCAACCGATGCTTGCGGTAATACTACTCAAGGAACGCAGATTATTACAGTGGAGGATACTACTCCACCTGTATTAAGTGGTATTCCGGCTGATATGCAAGGTATATGTGGCGAAGCATTACCAGATGCAGGTATTGCTAATGTAACAGCGACCGATAATTGTGATTCAGATGTGGAAATAATAATGACAGAAACCGTAGAGCAAGGAACAGGGGCATGTGCAGGAGAGGAGATTATTGTCAGGACTTGGACGGCGACCGACAATTGCGGTAACGCCACTTCTGGTGTTCAAAGAATTTCTTTAAATGATAATACACCCCCGGTTATTGCCGATGTTCCAGCAGATGTTACAGTAGAGTGTGATGCAGTACCAACAGTTCCAACTTTGATAGCCACAGATGACTGTGATGAAAACGTAACGGTCATTTTTGAAGAGGCTCGAGCGGACGGTGCTTGTGTAGATAACTATATTTTAACCCGAACTTGGACTGCTACTGATGATTGTGGAAATAGCACGCAAGGCATTCAGGTGATTAATGTGGAGGATACCACGTCTCCAGTATTGAGCGGTATTCCTGCCGATGTTGAAGGGGACTGTGCAGAGGGTGCAGGGGATCCCTCTACAGGCATTACGGCTACGGACAATTGCGATAGCAATGTAGAAATTACCTTTACAGAAGTAACAGAATCAGGAGAATCAACGGAAGGTTGTGCAGCTAATACGGTTATTATTAGAACTTGGATTGCTACGGATAACTGTGGTAACACGGCAATGGGAATGCAAAGAGTATCCATTACCGATGACAAAGCACCTGTATTGGCTGATATTCCGACAGATGTCACTGTAGAGTGTGATGATATACCAGATGCGACTACCCCAACAGTTACAGATAATTGTGATGCTGTTCCAGTTATTACAATGAATGAAGAAATAATAGATGGCAACTGTGCAGATAGTTATATTTTAACCCGAACTTGGACTGCCACCGATGCTTGTGGAAATACGGCTCAAGGAACACAAGTAATCGTAGTCAATGATACACAGGAGCCAGTCTTAAGTCAAATTCCTGCTGATGTAACAATTGCTTGTGATGAAAACATTCCTACTGCCAATGCAGTAACTGCAACAGATAATTGTGATATCAATGTAGATATTGAAGTTGATGAAGTAGAAAATATAGAGGATCCAAATTGTCCATTAAATAGAACCATTATCAGAACCTGGACAGCAACGGATAATTGCGGTAACACGGCAATGGGTACACAAGTCATTGTTATTCAGGATGTAGTGGCACCTGAATTAGTGGATGCACCTGTTGACCAAACCGTAGAATGCGACGCCATACCTGTTGCACCAACATTAACTGCAACGGATATTTGTGATAATAATGTGTCCGTTACGATGGAAGAAACTAAAACGGATGGTCCTTGTGTAGATAGCTACACTTTAACCCGAACCTGGACGGCGACTGACGCTTGCGGCAATACAACAAGCATTCAACAAATCATTACGGTTGATGATATTACACCTCCTGTTCTGATAGGTGTGCCAGCAGATATGGAGGCATCATGTGGCGAAGCGATGCCCGATGCGGGTGCTGCAAATGTGACGGCAATGGATAATTGTGATGAGGATGTAGAAGTCGTACTGACAGAAACCGTAGAGCAGGGAACAGGGGCGTGTGCAGGAGAAGAGGTCATTATCAGGACTTGGACCGCCACCGATAATTGTGGTAACACCGCAATCGCTCAACAAAGAATTTCCAATACAGACAATACACCTCCAGTCATTGCTAATGTGCCAACTGACATTACCGTAGAATGTGATGTTGTACCAACTTCTCCGACTTTGGCAGCGACCGATAATTGTGACCCTAATCCAGTACTGGACTTTACAGAAGTTAGAACAGATGGCGATTGTGCAGATAGTTATATTTTAACCCGAACTTGGACCGCGACCGATGACTGTGGCAATAGTACACATGCCATTCAAATAATCAATGTAGATGATACCAGACCTCCGGTACTTAGTGATACTCCGGTGGATATAACTATCGGATGTGGTGAAACTATTCCTGAGTCCACTACGGTGCAGGCAACGGATAACTGTGATACCAATGTAGAAGTGACCTTAGAAGAAGTGCGAACAGATGGCGATTGCGAGTTTAATTATATATTATTAAGAACCTTTACTGCAACCGATAATTGTGGGAATACGGCAACAGCTCAACAAATTGTTACGGTTAGTGATATCTTTGAACCAATATTGACAGGCATTCCAGCTGACCAAACTGTTGAGTGTAATAACATTCCACCTGTAGCGCAACCTACAGCAACGGATGACTGCGATGTTAATGTAGCAATTACTTTTGAAGAAACAAGAGACAATGGTGCTTGCGAAGATGCTTATGCTTTGACTAGAGTTTGGACAGCAACGGATGAGTGTGGTAATAGCACCTCTAGCGTGCAAACAATTATTGTAGATGATACCATAGAGCCAGTTCTTAATGGTGTTCCAAGTGATGTAACCATTGATTTGGAAGCGGGACAATCCATACCAGAAGTAGCACAACCCTCTGCAACGGATAATTGCGATGCCAATGTAGATATTGAGTTTGTAGAAATGGTAACTCCTAGCGAGGGCTGCGGAACTTCGATACTTAGAACCTGGACGGCGATGGATAATTGTGGGAATACGGCTTCTGCACAGCAAGTAATTAGCGTACTGGATGGCTTTCAGCCAATAATCAATCCACAAACCGTTGCTATTTGTTTGGAAACTAACACTCAGTTTAGTGTAGAACCTGTCGGCGAGCAATATACCTACGACTGGACAGTGACAGGCGGCACCTTGGATAATCCAAATAGTGCAACACCAACTTTCTCTAGTGATATAGCGGGTAACTTTACCATTACCGTAATGGTGACAGATACTGAAAAGAATTGCCAAGGAGAAATTTCTACGACTATTGCAGTTAGTGATTCACCAGATATTGGGGCAGATAATAATGGTCCACTTTGCGAAGGGCAGTCTTTGCGACTAACTGCTACCAACGGAGGCAGTAGTTATTCTTGGACAGGGCCAAATAACTTTACCTCCAGTGAGCAAAATCCGGTCATTGATAATGTCACCAATGCTAATGCAGGAGATTATATCGTGACCATTGCTTTTGGCGATTGTATTGGGGAGGCTATTACAACCGTAAATATTAGTAGCACTTTGAACGCAATTATTATTGGAAATGAAACTGTTTGTGTCGGTCAAGACCTAATTTTATCTGTTGATGCAGGCAATACTTTCTCCTGGACAGGGCCAAATAATTTTACAGCCAATACACAAGAAATTTTCATTGAAAATATTAGTTTGAATGCCATAGGAACTTATGAAGTTGTTGTAACTAATGCCGAAGGATGTGCGGCTACTTTGTCTATTGATATCGATGTGCTGCGTTCTCCTTCTCCATTTGTATCAAGCAATAGTCCGGTTTGCGAAGGTAGCACCTTAGAATTGTTCTCTAGTGGTGGAGTTACTTATAAATGGACTGGACCCGATGGTTTTGAGTCAGAAGATCAAAATCCGGTAGTCACTAATATCATGCAAATGACACCTGGTACTTATACGTTCACGGTAGAGGTGACGACTGCAGAGGGGTGTACTGCCTCTGAAAACATTGACGTGCTTATTTTAGATGCTATTTCTGTAGATGCAGGAGCAGGCCAGACGGTTTGTCTAGGGGATAATGTACAATTGAGCGGATCAGGGGGAGATGACTATTTATGGACAGGGCCAGGCGGATTCTTTAGCAATGAGCAAAATCCGTTAATAGAAAATATTACTACTGCCAGAAGCGGGCAGTATATCTTAATGGTAACAAAAGAGGACATTTGCCAAGCAACCGATACGGTGAATATTAATGTAATTGACATAAATATTGAGGTTGTATCTACTGAAATTGACAATTGTGATTCGGGGGATGGTCTAGCTATGTTGGCTCCGGCAGATTTAGATTACGCGTGGAGCGATAATGGTGTAGGTGCTAGTAGAGAAGGTTTAGCTGCAGGAACTTATACAGTGACTGCAACAGATGCCAACGGTTGTACAGATGAGATTACCGTAATTATTGATGCAGATTGTGTCTGCCAACCAGCAGAAGTGCTCGGATTTGATGTGACAGAGGCCTCTTGCGGCGAGCCAAATGGTACTGCAACCGTGAACATTGAAGGGGATCCTGCTAAATATACTTATACCTGGACGCCAAACATTGGTACGCCGAATCAGGCAGGTAATGGCAGAACCAATATTCCAGCGGGAATGTACACGGTAGTCATTACCTTCCCAGATGCAGATGATTGTTTTACTGAAATTATGGTGGCAGTAGGTTCAGCTGAGGGACCTGAAATTAATGAAATTATTACCGAACCGGCTAGTTGTACGGGCGGCAATGGAACAGCCTCCATTACACCAGCCAATTTCAACTATATTTGGTCTATTGATAATTTTACTGGAAGTAGCCGAACAGATTTAGATGCAGGTTCTTACCAAGTGGTGGTTATTGATCCAAATGACCCTGACTGCCCGACGGTGATTACTGTAGAAATTGGGATAATCAATACTTTGACTGTGGAAGCGTTTGTTGAAAACATACCCACTTGCGGTGAATCCAATGGTAGAGTTACCATCTCTGTCAATGGTGGAACAGGAGATTATACTTATGAATGGGTAGATAATCCGAATATAGATGGACCTTCTCGAATTGATTTATTGGCAGGTACTTATCAAGTAGCCATTGCCGATGTCCAGTCTGGCTGTGATACTATGTTTACTTTTACACTAAATGAAGATGTGGCGGGTGCAACGGTAAATGTTAACCCCGTTATAGCCTTGGCTTGCAATGGAGATACAAATGGAAGTGCAGACTTTACAATAGAATTAAGTAATGGCTTTGCCGAGCCTGCCACTACTGAAATTCAAAATGCGCAAGGCGAGATTGCCCAAAATGGTAGCCTTGTACCAGGTGACTACTGCATTGTTGTAAGAGATGCCAATGGTTGTGTAGCTGGAAATGCCTGTTTTATGGTTATAGAACCTACGCAGATGGAGGTTTCCGTGAGTGTGGTAGATGCGACTTGTGTAACTGGTGGAAGAGTTGGCATTCTGGTCGCAGGTGGCAATGGTGATTATATTTTTGATTGGGAAGATATTCCTGGCGCAAATAATCCCCAAAATAGAGCAAACCTGGATGCGGGTACTTATCACGTAACGGTTACAGACTTGATGGGCTGCTCTACAATACTTGATCCAATTGTGATTGAGGATGATTGTGGTTGTGAGCCACCTATTGTGAGCAATGTAATAATTGTTGACGCGGAATGTGGAGAAGCGAATGGACAAGCAACTATCAATATAGCAGGCTCTAATGAAGGATATAATTTTGCTTGGTCGCCAAATGTAAGTAATACCTTTACAGCGAATAATTTAGAAGCAGGAAGTTATGCTGTAACCATTTCTGTAATAGGCAATTCTGCTTGTGAGGCAATTGAAACCTTTGTAGTTGGGAATATAGATGGACCTAAAGCAGAAATTATTTCTACAACTCCCGCTAATTGCCTGGCTTTTGATGGAAAAGCTACTTTGGCACCGCCTGATTTTTTGTACTCTTGGAGTGATGGAAGAAATGGAGCAGTGAGGACAGATTTAGGCGCAGGTACTTATACCGTAACTGTAAGTGATGGAACGGCTGGTTGTGAAGACTTTCTAGAAGTCGTAATCGGACAAGAAAGCCCATTAGCAGCTACTGTCACAGTGAATAATCAACCAACTTGTGGCGAGGCTAATGGCTCGGCAACGATTAATATCACTGGCGGTAGTGGCAATTATTCCTTTAGCTGGGGAAGCAATGCTACGCAGACCAATCTTGCTTCTGGAACAAATACCGTTTCAATCGTTGATAATGGTACTGGTTGTGAAACGGAGGTAACTTTCACACTGCTAGACAATGTATTAGGAGCGAGTATTAGCGTTGACCCGATTGTTTCTGTAAGCTGCAATGGGGCAGGAGATGGTACGATTAGTACATTAGTAGAACTGGCAGAGGGTTTTGCCGAACCTGCTACGGAGGAAATCATGGACGGTTCAGGCAACATTTTTGAAAATGGTAGCCTAATACCTGGTAACTATTGTGTAATTTTAAAAGATGCCAATGGATGTATCGCCGCTGAGGCTTGTTTTGAGGTAGTGGAGCCAGAAGCAATCATGGTGGATGTTACGACTATAGATATTACTTGCGATAACCCAGGAAGCATTGAGCTAATCACCTCTGGTGGAAATGCACCTTATAGTTATGACTGGGCAGACCTTTCATCCGATGATAATTTTGCGACTAGAAATATCCCTATTGCTAGTACTTATAGCTTGACGGTTACAGACAGCAAAGGTTGCTTTGTAGTTGTCAATGATATTACTGTCAATGACGATTGTGATTGTCCAGTTACGCCAGTAGTAGCAAATACCATAGTTACAGATGCGAATTGTAATCTACAAAATGGGGCAATTACTGTCGAAGTAGCTGGAAATCCAGCAGATTTTACCTACTTCTTTTCTCCAAATATTGGAGTACCCAATCCAATAGGAAATGTTAGAACGGCACTGCAAGCGGGAAGCTATGAAATTACAGTAGCTGTTAAAGATAATCCTAGTTGCTTCACAACAATAACGCTTGCAGTTAGCAATATAGATGGACCTGAACCAATTGAACCGATAGTTACTCCAGCTACTTGCTTGGCAGGTGATGGATCGGTTGACTTTGGTTCTACGCCATCAAATATTACTTTCTTCTGGTCTGACCAAATGGTTACCAATGCTAGAAATGATTTAATTGCAGGAACTTATGTAGTAGAAATTAGAGATGCCAATACTCCAGGTTGTTCTGCCTTTGTTGACGTAGAGGTACCAGTTGGAGAAGGTTTTGAGGCGGACGTAGTTATTAATAGTCAACCAAGCTGCGGTGAAGCTAATGGTTCTGTAACAATCATTACAACCGGAGGCGTTGGCCCATATAGCTACGATTGGGGCGCAACGGATACAGAAACTGATTTGGCCGCAGGTACTTATACCGTAGCTATTGTGGACAATGGAACAGGTTGTGCTGGTTCTGTGACTTTTACTTTAATGGATGATGTATCAAGTGCTATTGTTAATGTTGTTCCAAGAATTTTTACAACTTGTGTGGGTGCCAACGACGGAAAAGTAAGTGTAGAAATAGACTTCTCAGATGGATTTGCACAGCCAGCTTCTACCGAAATCAGAGACGGAGATGGTAATATTTTTGAAGATGGTAGCCTTGTTCCAGGTGATTACTGCTTGGTTGTGTTGGATGCCAATGGTTGTGTAGCTGGTGAAGGCTGTTTCTTTGTAGCAGATCCTGCTCCGCTGAATGCAGAAGTACAAAATGAGAATGCAACTTGCGATACAGAAGGCACCATTGCACTACTCGTAACTGGAGGAACAGGCAACTATACTTTTGATTGGGCAGATTTGGACGGAGTAGATAATATTCAAAATAGAGATAATTTACCTACGGGTACATATAGCGTAACTGTTTCTGATGAAAACAACTGTTTGGTAGTCATTGATGAAATTATCATCAATACTACCTGCGGTTGTGTTGCAGAAGCGGGTACAATTAGTGCTACCTCTCCTGTTTGTATAGAGGGAGAAAACATAACTTTGATGGCTGTTCCGACAGGAAATACCATTGTACCAGATGGTTATGAAATAAGATACCTATTGACTGAGGGACCAGAATTTATTATTCAGCAAGTAGAATTAAATCCTTCTTTTACAGTAAGCACAGTAGGTAACTACACAATTCATTCGCTTGTTTATGATCCTCTTACGCTGGATTTAAGTACCATAGTACCTGGCACAACAACTGCCTTTGATGTAAATGTTTTATTGCTAAATGGAGGAGGCAGTATTTGTGCAGATCTTGATCTGATAGGAGCGAATATCCAGGTAGGTATGGTCCTAGCTGAAATTTCTGAAATTGGTATGGAAAATTGTAATGACGAAGATGGTTTTGCCGTACTCGTTCCGAGTAATTATAATTATGCTTGGAGTGACAATGGCGTGGGAACTACCCGCTCAGATCTGGCAGACGGCACATATACCGTGACTGCTACAGACCCAATCAATGGATGTACTGCTATTATACAAGTAGTAATAGAAGAGAGTTGTGATTCCATGCTAATTAGAGAATGTACGATACCGGTTATTACCAATACTGTAATTACAGATGCAAACTGTGGTTTGGCTAATGGCACAGCTATGGTAAATATTGATCGAAATATCAATAATTACACTTTTACTTGGACACCAGATATTGGTATAGTAGAGGCGAGTAATAGGCGTTCTGGTTTACCTGCAGGTGGATATATGGTAGAAATTTCACTAAATGGCGTTGCAAATTGCAGCATGACAGAAACCCTTGTCGTCGGCAACGTAGAGGGACCAGATATTGACTTATCTATTATTAATGGAGCGACTTGTTTGGCACCTAATGGTAGTGCAGACTTTAGTGGGGCTTCCGGTGATTTAACATTTGCTTGGCCAAACGGTGTAACAACTCCAACCAGAAATGATTTGGCAGCAGGCACTTATGCTGTAACAGTTACAGATGCCAATGCGTCAGACTGCCCAACGGTCATTGCTGTAGAAATACCTAGCTTTAATCCATTAGTGGTCATCCCTGAAATTTTAAATCACCCAACTTGCGGAGAAAATAATGGAGAAGTCAAATTGAACGTTACGGGTGGTACGGGACCTTATAGCTACTCCTGGGGAGATAGCGATACCGAAGGTAACCTTCCAGCAGGAGTACATACAGTAAGTATAGTTGATAATGGTACTGGCTGCGCCACAGAGGCAACCTTTACTCTAATTAATAATGTTTCTCAAGCAACAGTTAACCTAGTACCAAGAATTTTTACTACATGTGTTGGAGCAAATGACGGAAATATCTCCTTTAATCTTGACTTTACAGAGGGTTTTGCTCAACCGGCAACCACACAAATTCAGGATGAAAGTGGTAATATATTGACAAATGGGACCCTAAGTCCGGGCAATTACTGTCTGGTGGTAATGGATGCCAATAGTTGTTTAGCTGGCGAGGCTTGTTTCTTTGTAGCAGACCCAGCTCCATTGAATGTAGAAGTACAACCTGAAAATGCGACTTGTAATGATTTAGGAACTATTTCCTTGATTGTGTCAGGAGGAACGGGCAACTATACTTTTGATTGGGCAGATTTGGATGGTAATACTAATACACAAAATAGAGATAATTTGGAAATTGGCACCTATGACGTAACCGTTGTTGATGAAAACAACTGCCTAGTAAGCATTGAAAATATTAGTATTACCGATGAGTGTGAAGAAATAGCCGAACCACCGGTTATAGAAAACATCGTTGTCATTGATGCGACTTGTAATAATCCAAATGGTACCATTACCGTCATGGTAGAAGGCAATGAAGCAGACTATACTTACATGTGGACGCCACAAACAGGTGCTTTGAATGAAGCTGGGAACACTATCTCCAGCCTATTTGCGGGCGTTTATATTGTAAAAATTACAGATATTAATAATGAAGATAGTTTTATAGAAGCAGAGATAGCAGTTAGTAATACCGACGGGCCAGAGGATATAGCTGATCCGGTAATTATACCAGCAACTTGTTTAGGAGCAGGTGGTTCGATTGATTTCTCTTCGGCAGCGGCGGATTTGACCTTCTTGTGGTTGGATATTAATGTCGAAACGAGAATTAGAACAGACTTGGTAGCAGGTAATTACTTTGTAAGTGTAAGAAGTGAGGAGGCTCCGGAATGCCCAGTCTTATTGACTATTGAAGTGCCTGCAGAAAACCCATTAGTGCTGGATGTTATTGTCAATAATCAGCCAACTTGTGGGGAAAATAATGGAGCTGCCACCATTAATGTAACTGGCGGTGCCGGACCTTACAGTTATAGCTGGGGCAGTAGCGAGACCAGAACAGATTTGGCAAGTGGAATTACTACTGTAACTGTGGTAGATAATGGCACGGGCTGTACAGAAACGATCACCTTTGCCTTAGAAGACAATGTTGCAAAAGCCGTTATTGCTTTGGATAATCAACCAATGATTTCTTGTACAGGAGCAAGCGATGGAGAAGTCTTTTATACCATAGATAAAAGTGCACTCCCTGAACCTGTCACAGAAGTTATTCGGGATTTGAATGGCAATCAGGTAGAAAATGGTGCATTATCACCTGGAGATTACTGTTTGGTAGTAACCGATGCCAATGGGTGCCTAGCTGGCCAATTATGCTTTGAAGTAACCGAGCCTACGCCATTGATGGTAGAAATCATGGTGACAAATAAAGATTGTGAAGAAAATGGTTCTATTGAAGTAATTGCGGCAGGTGGAACGGGTGGATTAAGCATAGTTTGGTCTGATAACGTTTTGGAAGATGCCTTTAACAGGACGAACTTAGAATCAGGTACCTACAGCCTGATCGTTACGGATGCCAATGAATGTGCCGTAAGTATCGATAATATAATTATTGCAGATGAATGTGGCTGCGAGGCAGACGCTGGGACCATTGCGTTGGAGGGCACCTCTCCAATTTGTATGGAAAATGAACCAGTAAGTATTAGTGGAGTGATAAGCGGTGATGCTATTGTACCTAATAATTATTCTATCTTCTATTTCTTGAGTCGAGGACCAGAATTGACTATTGTCCAAGCTGCTGAAAATCCAGATTTTGTGGTAACTTCCGAAGGTGTTTACACTATTCACACCTTTGTTTTTGATCCTGCGACTTTTAACATATCTTCAATTGTGATAGAAGAGTCTACAATCTTTGAGGTGAACCAGATGTTGATACAAGGTGGAGGATTCATTTGTGCAAGTTTAGATAGGACGGGTGCAAGTGTAAGTGTAGAAGATTGTAGCATTACTATGTGTGACAATCCAGTAATAACGAATATTACCATTATTGAGGCAACTTGTAATAATGCCAATGGTTCTGTAAGTGTAACAGTCCAAGGTAATATTGAGGACTATAACTTTAATTGGTCAACAGAAGATGGCATCGCCAATGCCAATGGAAATAGCCGAACGGGATTAAGCGCAGGAGCTTATGAAGTGACGGTTACTTTAAAAAGTAATGAGGATTGTAGAACGGTAGAAGAAATCGTCATCGGTAATGCAGATGGACCAGAAGTGGATGACCCAATTATCACTGCTGCGACTTGTTTAGCAGGAGACGGAAGTATTGATTTTTCCAATGCGCCGGCTAACCTAACTTTTACCTGGAGTGATGACTTTTCCAATAGAAAATTAAGAGAAAATCTAGTCGCCAAGACCTATATTGCTACGGTTATTAATCAAGATAATCCAGGTTGCCCGAATATCATTGCTATAGAAGTGCCAAGCATCAATCCACTAAATGTTGACTTTACGATCAATCAGTTGCCAACCTGTGGACAACGAGATGGCTCTGTAACTATTAATATTGAAAACGGCGTTGGCCCATATAGCTTCGATTGGGGAAATGCTGCTACCCGAAATGATTTGATAGCGGGTACTTATGAAGTAGCCATTGTAGATAATGGCACAGGTTGTAGTGCAAGTGTTACCTTTACTTTGATTGATGAAGTCATTGGAGCAGAGGTAACTATTGATGAAGTGACGGATGTTTCTTGTCTAGGCGAAGCAGATGGAACGGTTGCCTTTACAGTCAATGAGAATGAAGGATTTGCTGCACCAGCTGTGATTCAAATTATAGACGGAGATAGCACTTTCCATGAAAATGGTAGTTTGTCTGCGGGCGAATACTGTCTTGTCATTAGAGATGCTAATAATTGTATAGCAGGAGAGGCTTGTTTTACCATTGCTGAACCAAATGCCATTAATGTAGATGTTGAGAAAACCAATAAAGAAAATTGTGATACGAATGGAGCAATTGCTCTCCATATTAGCGGTGGAACAGGAGATTATACCTTTAACTGGTCTGATTTAAGCGATAACACTCAACCAAAAGACAGAACCAATTTGGAAGGCGGGACCTACTCCGTGACTATAACAGACGCCAATAATTGTAGCGTAGTGATTGAAAATATTGTGATTGGTGATTTCTGCGCTTGCCAGGCAATAGCTGGAACGGCGGTAGTAAACAATGCTTTGACCTTATGTTTAGAAGCAGGGTTAGCTACAATTAATATGAGTAATCAAACTGGAAATATTCCAGAAGGCTTTGAACAGGCCTATATTCTCACGTCAGATAGCGAATTATCTATTGTAAAAATTAGTACTTCTGATGAACTTACAATGGGTAGGACAGGCCAGTTCGGGGTTCATAGTCTGGTTTATGATCCAGCGACTATCAATTTGCTTGATTTTAATGATAGCGAATTTACCATTTTTGATCTCAATAGTTTATTGTTACAAGGTGGCGGGCCATTCTGTGGTGCGCTTCAATTGGACGGAACAATATTAAATATTGAAGAATGTGATTTTGATCCTGTCAAAGATACCAAGTTTATAGATATTATTGTGGAGGGAATAGATACCACTTGTATAGATTTGGATGAGTTTGATATTGCAGGTTTAGAAATCACTTTTGAAGATGGGACGACTGCTGGCAGCTCAGAATTTGGCATTTATTTTATAGAAGGCAATTGTGTAATTTATACTGCAGGGACGACTACAGGTGTGTTTATTGACTCTATGGTCGTCATCGCCACCAATGACAATGGGGACAGCTTGACAACGAATATCATTGTTACCATTTTCAGCGAGGATTGTATAAATACTTCTGAATCCATGACTATTGAAATAGCTGATTGCGGCGGACTGGCAGCAGTTTGTTTGCCAATTGCTATTGATGATTACCATTCTTATAGTGTGTTCTCTAACGGCCAACCCTATACTGGAGAGCCAATTGGATGCAACTTTGACACGGTGATTGCCTATACTTACTTCACCTTGTTGGGTATGGGAGAAGCAGGGCCTTACTTTTTGGAATCTTGGAATGTTAATGGAACAATTGTTACCGGTGAGTTTGCCAATGTAAATGAACTGGTGGATATAATGAACGGAGCAGATCCAACAGGCAATTGGATGATTTTACCGGACCAATTATTGATAGTTGGTGGAAATCCTGCCAATGCTTATGGAATCATGCAGGTTGACCAGTTAGCTTTCTTAAACGCTAAAGCAGAAATAGGCTTTAATATTGGGGTTGTAGCACTTGGTAGTGGTATAGGATTGCCAGTTGGAGAGTACGAAATCAAAGCAGTTAATGATTCTACCTCCTGTATTCATACTATAAATCTTGTGATAGAATGCGATGAAGAAATGATGTCTGCCCCAACGAATGATACTTTGAACTTAATTGTTCCAATTAATCAGAGTAATACTATTTGTGTAGAATTGGAAAGTGGCTTTGATAGATTGACGACTACATTTGTCTTGTACAATGGAACTACCACAGATGGCTCTACTTTTGGAAATTGGGAAATTTCTGATAATGGCTGTCTAGAATATACTGCGGGTGATTTAGCTGGCATTAATATAGATACTATTTGCGTAGAAGCAATAAGTCAAGAAGGGATCAGAGACACCACCTGTATAATTGTTAGCATTACACCTCAAGAACCAGGAATAGAAATAGTTCCATTTGCTGTAGGTGTGGAGGATGAAATAGAGATATGTGGAACTATTCCATCGGACTTTAGCGATGATTTATCCATCATGTTACAAAATGGTGGAATCAGCAATGCTAGCATTTTTGGAACCTATACAGTAAATACAGAAAATGGTTGTATTAACTATTTTTCTAATGCAATAATTGGCGAAAATGTAGATACGATAGTAGTTGTGATTTGTGATAATATTTCTAATAATTGCCATACGATTACTTATATAGCTACTATTACAGAGGAGGATATTACCCGACCGACTACCGAGTTCATTATACTGACTTTGCCAATTAATACAAGGGACTCTATCGCTATACCATTAGAAGCTAACTTTAATCCGGATTCTGTCACCTATACGCTAGAGAATGGAAATACAATGAGTGGCTCCACCTTTGGTGCATGGATAATCACGCAGGAAGGATACCTAGTTTATACTGCGGGAAGCAATCCTGGCATTGGCGTAGATACTATCTTGGTTATCACAGAGACCATTGACGGGGTAAGAGATACCACTTTTGTGATTGTCAATATTACCGCTGATGAAATTCTTCAGGACACAGTTTTCTTCACAGTACATGCTAATGACGCAGATGTAGTCTGTCCGATTATTCCAGGTAGCTTTAGCTCGAATTTAAATGCTAATTTGATGCTAGGTGGCGCAATGGAAGAAACGGACTTTGCTTTCGTAGTAGTAGATCCTGCGACCGGATGCATTACTTACGAATCTAAAGACTTTACGGGCAAATTTGTGGACACGGTGGCTGTCGTTACTTGTGATACGGACAATAATAATTGTATCCGAACCTATTTCATTGCAACTATACTGCCTTCTTTGGATACCGTCGTAGTACCTATTAATGAGCGCACGCCAATGGAAGTTTGCCTAGACACGGATCAATTATTTAGCGAATTGGATTCTGTGCGATTGTGCAATGATCCTGAGTTTGGCACCATTGATTTCGATCCATTGGATACCTGCTTTATCTATACACCAGACTCTAGTCTATCAATTGGTGGCATGGACACTCTTTGCTTCATTGCTACGGATAAAGAAGGAATGGAGGACACCACAATCGTGATAATTGAAGTAGTACCAATGTGTCCAGAAATATTCGAAGATAATCAATTAGAATTAAGCACAACGGATTGCGAAAATGGATTGAGTTATTGTATAAACATTCCATTGAATAACATTGCCGACTACGACCTCTTGCTGGACGGATTGCCTTATGAAAATGGCTTTGATGCTTGTATGATTGACTCTTCCTTTGCTTATACCTACTTTACCGTGCCTGATTTGGGCGAAGAAGGGCCTTATACATTGAATTCCTGGACCATCAATGGCGAAGAATTTAGTATGGAGTTTGAAAATATTACTGAGTTGGTGGACTCCATGCAAGTTTGGGATCCAGCTGGAAATTGGACCTTGAATACCGAAATGCTTATTATCGAAGGTGGATTGCCAATGATTGATTATGGTACGATTGATATTACGCAAAATGCTACTGGTGCCGAAGCAACACTCGAATTGAACTCTAATATCACTCCGCAAGGAACCATCATTCGCATTCCAGTTGGTAATCATTTTGTGGTAATAAAAGAGAAAGAATTTGCTTGTGCAGATAGTTTGATTATTAATGTTACTTGTCAAGAGTGCCACGATGTTTATAGTGGACCAACTGCCTTCTTCCTCGATGATTGTAATGAAACGGCAACAGTTTGCTTGGATATACCTGTAGAAATGACTGATAATTATCGCTTTAGAGATAATGGACAAACACTACAAGCCTCAGCATGTGACAGTAGCGCTACCTTGGCAGTGGAATTGCCAACAGGTATTAGAAACCTTGAAATTACAGACCTTGGAACGGGTTGTATATTTAACTATGAAATTACAGTTGATTGTAAAATTACACCTCCAGATGGCGGGATCGTTATTGATACCTCCCTATTTGTTGGCGAAACACATACGATCTGCATAGATACGAGTAGGTTAGAAGGCGAAATAATTAGTATTAGCAATACCTGCGAAGAAGCAGCAACGGGTATGATCGTTTACGAAATTGATAATGAAACTTATTGTGTCAGCTATACGGGAATCGTGCCGGGCTCCGATGCGCTTTGTATAGAAGTTTGCAATGATGAAGGCATTTGTGATACGACTACCATTATTATTCAAGTGTTGCCTTTAGCTGCTATGGACACCATTAGAACCAGCGTGGTGATTGGAATAACGGACACACTTTGCTTAGAAACAAGCGTCCTTCCTGGCGAATTGGATACCATATTCAATTATTGTGAAGCGGCTTCAGGTATGGCAACAGACCTGTTTATTCAGGAAGAAACGACTTGCATCGAATACACAGGTATTAGCTTTGGACAGGATACCGCATGTATTGTTATGTGTGATGAAAACGGCATCTGTGACACTACTATTATCCTAATTGAAGTAACAATTCCTCAAACGGATACAGTCAGAATGGAGGTAACTTTTGGAAGGGATTCCCTATATTGCTTCGATGATTCTGAATTGGCAGGTACAATAGAAAGTTTTGAAAATATTTGTGAAAATGATACCAATAGCGTAGTCCGGTTTAGCCTGGATACCCTAAGCCTCTGCGCCGAAATTACGCCCACTTTGGTTGGGCAGGATACTGCCTGTTTGGTCGCTTGTGATGATTTGGGCAACTGCGACACCACCATTTTAATTGTAGAGGTAGTCATTGACGAAGATGCCTTGCTCCCAATAGCGGTAGAGGACGATACTTTGACTAAATTGAATGAACCAGTCATTATCAACGTTTTAGACAATGACACGATAAATGGCGATTTGGTAAATATCGGTATCATTGATTTGCCAGCTAATGGAACTGTCTTTGTAAATCCTGACAACAGCATTACTTATGCTCCAGATGCGGACTTCTGTGATACACAAGCGGATACATTTACCTATTTCATCAGCAACAGGGTAGGCTTGGATACTGCAACTGTTTTTGTGCTTACTTTATGCGATGATATTACTGTATTTAGCGGCTTTTCTCCAAACGGGGACGGGGTCAATGATACCTTTGTTATCTTGGGTATAGAGGCTTTCCCAGATAATGAAGTGACCATATTTAATCGTTGGGGGAACGAAGTTTATAACCAAAAGGGCTATAAAAATGAAGACGGCTGGGACGGCACCTGGAATGGCAATTTAGTTCCGGACGGTACTTACTTCTATGTAATTGACAAGGGGGACGGTTCGGATCCAATTAGTGGATATGTACAATTACTGAGATAAAATTACTGATTTGTAAAGATATAAAGAGAAAGGTTTTAGTAAACATTAGGATGGGTGGCATTCGTGTCATTCATCCTTTTTTTGAAAATAAGAGAAGGTATATTTTGATATCTGTACCCTGGCCTTTTTTACGAAACCATTTTAAATCTACCTTTTTTATCTTAAACTTTCCTTTCTTTATAGAAAAATATAATCTCTTTGCTATTTAAAGTGTTATATTTCTGAATAAGTCTATTAAAGATAAAAAAGACCTATGTTAAAAAAGGTAAAAAAATGGCTAGGAATCGAGGGGGTAAAATTAGAACTGATTTTGCCCGAAAATATCAAAGAAGCCGAAGGCTTGATTAAGGGGAAGATTCGTTTTTACTCTATGAACGAACAAAAAGTCAATTACATAAAAGTTAGCATGATCGAGCGCTTTACTCGCGGACGGGGAAAGGAAAAAATGACGGATGAATACCGATTGGGAGAAATAAATTTGGAAAGAGAAATTACTATTCCAAAAGAAAAGCCCATAGAAATAGATTTCGCCCTTCCATTTAGACTAGCCAAATCAGATATGGATGAATTAGAAGATAAAAATCTAATATTCAGTGGTCTAGTGAAAGTAGCCAAAAAGTTGAGAGGCGTGCAGTCTCGATTTTATGTCGAAGCAGAATCAAAGGTGGTCGGAACGGCCTTAAATCCTTTTGATAAGCAAGAAATAAAAATAGATTAAAGAACGGATTACCGCCCATTTGGGCGACAATATTCCAAAATTTGGTTTTTAAATCGCTTGGAGCTATTAATAATTTCATAAAAATCATCCAGATAATGGAGCATTGATTTCCGTTTCTTTTCTTCCAAATATTCAAAATCCTGAATAATTTTATAAAAGGCCGCTTTTTTTTCATTAAAAATAGGTACTAATTTTTCAAAGGCTCCTTTTTCCCGGCACATTCCTAAAAACAGCCGTTCTGTAACGGATTTTAACTGGATGCCTTCTCCGTGTACTGCGTACGGTGCATTAACCAGACCGGAATAGTCAAAATCATAGGCAATGGGCAAAGGCAACGGAAAATCCTGGCATTTGATAATTCGTACATTATGGCTAGTCGTGACAGACCAATCTGTATTGCCAATCATATACTCAAATAACGCCATTTTATCTAATTGATCGGCATAAACATACTTTGATTTCAATCGCCTTGGTTTGGCGCATTTAGCATTTAACCGACTTGCCATTTCATCCTCATTTTCAATAAAAAAAGCATAGGTAGTAAAAGGTTTCCGCTTGTCATTTATATCTACAAATTCAATTTCAGCAATTTGAGTTCTAAAGCTAATATCGGTTAATTCCTGGTACAATTTATACGCTAGCAACTCTTTTAATACTAAACTCTCATAAAAATCTCCCTTTTTACAACCAATCACCAATTTTAAATCATTGAAAGAAGAATCCATCCCATTTTTTACCAACCACTTTTTTTTGAATTTAACTTTTAGTGGTGGGTAATAACAAATCTTTTTGCGTATATTCCCCCTAGTTCTCACCTTTCCTTCCCATTCTACTGCTGCTCCATTTTTATCGTCCAATTTTAGGGTCACAGGTTGCCAGTTTTCCTTATACTTTTTAGCAATTAATTGTTTAAGGTCTGTTTCAATGGTCATTTTTAGCAAGTCAGGTCTTTGCAACTCTTTAAATAGCGTAGGTCCAGTCTCAATTGGGGTAGGGGCGATCTCTTGTGCTATGATGGAAAGCGGCAGGAAAATAACAATGAAATGAAATGATACGATCTGTGGACACATTGAATATAAAATTCGTTGAAGATTGGGGCTAGACATATTTAAGATTGGATTTGAATTTTTTATCAATATTAATAGAACTTGTATAACAAAGATAAAGAATTGAGTCGAATTTTATGTCCGATACTTGATTCTTTATGGATAAATTATAGACTTTTTGGGTAGAATTATAGGTAGTTTCAGGAAAATATATTTCTTTTGCCATTTTGAAACAGAAGAATAATTCCAATTAAGAGTAACTCTAATTCTGATCCTATACGAATTTATAAAGCCGCCTTAAAGCCAAAAGCTTTTTAAAAACCCAACAAAAATCAGTATAAGTGTGTTTGGCACTTTGAAAGAAGAAGTAATAGCTTAATCCTTCTTTAAAACTTAGTCAAAGAATTAGGATAATTATGACGAATAAAAAGATCTACGACCTCGGTTTAGTCGGTTTGGGGACGATGGGGAAAAATCTGCTTATGAATATGGCAGATAATGGTTTTGAAGTAGCTGGCTATGATAAGGATACCACTAAAGTCCGTTCCTTGAAAAAAGAAACAGGAGCCATTTATGGGGCAGAAACAATAGAAGAATTTGTAAATATTTTGGAAAAACCAAGACGAATACTCCTCTTAGTACCTGCTGGCAAAGTAGTAGATTACGTGATTTCGGATTTAATCCCTCATCTAGAAAAAGGAGACATCATTATAGACGGTGGCAATTCCTACTTCAAAGATACCCAAAGACGACAAAAAGAATTGGGAGGAAAGGGAATTCACTTTCTTGGAGTCGGTGTTTCTGGCGGGGCAGAAGGAGCGCGACGAGGACCCAGTATGATGCCCGGAGGCAATAAAAAGGCTTATGGAAAAGTAAAAAAAATATTAGAAGCAATCGCTGCTAAAGTTGGCAAACAACCTTGCGTAGCCTGGCTGGGAGAAGGGGCGGTTGGGCATTATGTAAAAATGGTGCATAATGGCATTGAGTACGGCCTAATGCAATTGTTAGCAGAGGCCTATGACTTGATGAAAAGGGGGCTGGAACTCAATAATGCGGAAATTCGGCAGGTTTTTGAAGATTGGAATAGCAAAGAATTGCAATCTTTTTTGGTAGAAATAACAGCAAAAATATTTGGACAGAAAGATCATCTAAGTGAAGCGGATGTCATTGATATTATTTTAGATAAAGGCAAACAGAAAGGAACGGGCAAGTGGACTTCGCAGGAGGCTATGGATGTGGGCGTACCGATTCCGACTATTGATTTAGCAGTGTTGGCTAGGGCAATTTCTGCTTTTAAAGAAGAAAGAGAAAGAGCAGCTACTATTTTGTTTGGCCCAACTGTTTCTATCCGCAGGAATGAAAATAGCTTTGTTCGTCGTTTGAAAAATGCGACTTTATTTTCTTTTATCATTACTTATGCACAAGGCATGGCTCTGTTGAGAGATGCCTCGGAAGAGTACTGCTTTGACCTAGATTTGGAAAGGGTTGCTAGAATTTGGCGTGGAGGGTGTATTATTCGGGCAAAATTGTTGGAAGATTTTCGTCGAGCCTACAAGAAACAGCCGCATTTAACCAATCTATTGCTCGATAAACGTGTGGCAAGAATAATCAATAGACACCAAAAAGATGCTCGGGCAGTGGTCGCAGAAGCGACTAAATCTGGCATTCCTGTTCCATGCCTTATGGCGTGCCTATCTTATTATGATAGTTACCGGACAGAAAGCTTACCGATGAATTTGGTACAAGCGCAGCGTGATTTTTTTGGCTCGCATACCTATGAGCGCATTGATCGGGAGGGCATCTTTCATACCAAATGGGACTAGGACTTGCACAATCAATTTAAAACTAGAATGAATAATATAACAAAACCAACCCCTACTATTGTTTTTATTTTTGGAGGAAGCGGTGATTTGACCAATCGAAAATTAATTCCCGCTTTGTATAATCTGTACTTAGACGGCTATATGCCCGATCATTTTACAATTATTGGTTTGGGAAGAACAAAATATGCCGATAAGAAATATCGAAGCACGGTTTATGCGGGCATTCAGAAGTTTTCTAGACAAAAGGGAACCAAAGAAGATTGGACGAATTTTTCTAAATCTGTCTATTACCAAGTTGCTGATGTTTTTGATGATGACAGCTACTTGAAGATGGGCAAGCGGATTGAGCAGATAGAAAAAGAGTGGGGGCTGCAGGCGAATGTGATTTTTAACCTTGCCATTGCACCTGGCTTGATGGATGCCGTTGTGAAAAAATTGGGTGGCTCTGGTATTTGTAAAGACCCCGCCTGTACCCGATTGGTCATTGAAAAACCATTTGGGCATGATCTGGAAAGTGCTAAAACACTTAATGAGTTGCTAACGACTTATTTCGATGAAAGCCAGATTTATCGCATTGATCACTATTTGGGAAAAGATGCCGTTCAAAACATTTTGGTTTTTCGCTTTGCCAATTTGCTTTTTGAGCCAATTTGGAATCAAAACTATATCGAACATGTGCAGATCACCGTTTCAGAGAGCATCGGAGTAGAAGATCGAGGAGGCTATTACGATCAATCGGGTGCTTTACGCGATATGATTCAAAACCACGTTTTACAGTTGCTCTGTTTTATCGCAATGGAACCGCCCGTTTCCTTTAAAGCAGACGAAATTCGGAATCGGAAAGTGGATGTTTTGCGAGCAATGCGACATTACGAAGAAAAAGAAGTGCCGGAAAATGCTATCCGGGGTCAATATGAAGAAGGTTGGGTAAAAGGGGAGCGGGTGAAGGCTTATAGAAACGAAGTAAAAGACCGTAAGTCAAATACAGAAACATTTGCGGCCGTCAAATTTTATATAGACAATTGGCGTTGGAGAGGGGTGCCTTTTTATGTCCGATCTGGAAAGCGGATGACGGAAAAAGCTTCGATCATTACCATTCAGTTCAAACCTGCACCGCATCAGGTTTTTCCAAAGCGGACGGCCGAAAATGTGCGCCCCAATCGCATTACGATTACCATTAGCCCCGACACAGGCATCAGGATGCGTTTTCAGACTAAACGCCCTGGCTTGGATATGATGCTCAATCCAGCCGAGATGAAATTTAATTATAGCGAAACCTATGAGGACGAGCAACCGGAAGCCTATGAAACGCTTTTGCACGATGTAATGACAGCGGATGCCACGCTTTTTATGCGCTCCGATGAAGTAGAAGCCGCTTGGGAGTTGCTGATGCCTATTCTAAATGCTTGGGAGAAAAACAAGCCCTATTATTTTCCCAATTATGCAGCAGGTAGCCAAGGACCCCAAATGGCAGAAGGTCTAATTGCCAAAGATGGATTTCATTGGATTACTTAAATCTCTTGTTTTTTCAAACTAGTGGTTTAAATCTTAAGTTTCTGATTTCGCCGATTAGTGAAATTGGTTTTACAATATGCTGAAAATCCGTGCTTTGTCAAATTAACCCTAATCACTACACTAGCTTAAAACATTTTACCAAAAAAATAACAATGTCAGACCCTATTTTAAAGATTTACAAGAACAAAACAGAATTGATTGAAATGGCCGCTGACCTGTTTGTTGAAAAAGCACAAGTCGCTATCAAAAAAAAAGAACGATTCGTCGTTTGCCTTTCGGGTGGTAAGACGCCCAAGGCCTTGTATGAGTTATTGGCAACAGAACCTTATAGAGAAAAAATCAACTGGAAAAAATGTTATGTATTTTGGGGAGATGAACGCATGGTACCCCCTAACCACGATGAAAGCAATTATGGAATGGCTTATGATACTCTTTTAAAAAAGGTCAATATTCCCAAGTCGCAGATTTTTCCCGTAGATACTTCTAAGACCCCCAAACGAGCATCAGAACTTTATAGCCAGGCCCTCTTGAAGGTATTTAGAGCTAAACGACCATCTTTTGACCTGTTTTTGCTGGGTATGGGAGCGGATGGACATACTGCTTCTATTTTTCCCGGAACAGATGCTGTACACATTCGCCGAAAAAGGGTGAAAGGCGTGTATGTTTCAGCTTTAAAAACCTGGCGAATGACTATGACTTTTCCAGTGATTAATAACGCAAGGACTGTTGCTTTTTTGGTAATCGGCAGGAAAAAAGCGGTGGCCTTAAAGGAAGTTTTAAAGGGAGATTATAATCCCAATTTATACCCTGCCCAGTTGGTGCGCAAGGCAAAAGGAGAGGTAATTTGGTTCTTGGATAATAGGGCGGCTAGTCAATTATAACTTACTACTAGGCACAACCTGCCCATTTTTTATTACAAATCGCCGGAAAGAAACACGAAGTTGTTTCAGCATTTCTGTTAGACGAGTTTCGTGCGTATCCGTGAAAAATATCTGCCCAAAATCTTTTTCAAATAATAACTTTAGTAATTGCGCTACGCGCTTTCGGTCTAGCTTGTCGAAAATATCATCCAATAATAAAATAGGCGAACAGGTTTTTTCTTTTTTTACCAATTCATATTGTGCCAATTTCAGTGCCAGTATATAGGATTTTAATTGCCCTTGAGAAGCGAACTTTTTAAGCGGAAAACTTTCTATTTTGAATAATAAGTCGTCTTTGTGAATACCTGTACTTGAGCGCTGTAAAATCAAATCTTTTTGCCGACTCTCCTGCAATAAATTTCTTAAACTATCTTCGGACAATTGAGAGCGATAAGTATAAGCAACGCTTTCTTGATTATCGGAAATGAGTTGGTAGTATTCTTGAAAAACAGGTATGAAATGATCGCTAAATTCAGCCCTTTTTTGATGGATTAGCTGGGCAGGTGCTTCCATTTGTTCATCGAAAGTATCCAAGAGCTTAGGATCTGTTTGTAGAGTCGCTCCAAGTTTTTTTAAAGCAGCATTTCGCTGACGCAAAATCCGATTGTATTTTATTAATGCGGTCAAATAGCCTGCGTCAATTTGAGAAAGGGTATTGTCTAAAAATTTTCGCCGGACCTCACTGCCACTCAAAGCTAATTCGATATCGAATGGGGTAATCATTACAACCGGAAAAGTGCCAATATGATCTGCCAATTTGTTATAAACAGAACCATTTAATTCCATTTCTTTTTTTTCCTTTGGAATGATTTTGGCAACTGTTTTGAACCTCTTTTTCCCTTTTCTAAAATGCCCCTCTAACCTCGTGAAAGGTGCTTTGTGTCGCAGAACGAAGGCATCTTTTGTACCAAAATGGCTCTTGCACATACATAGATAGTAAACAGCATCGAGCAAATTGGTTTTACCCATGCCATTCAAACCCACAATACAGTTAACCCTCGGGGAAAACGAGATACTTGCTGTTTTGTAATTCTTAAAATTACTTAACTTGATTTTCTCCAGATACAAGTGGACGAATTTGAATGAGAAATAGGCAAATTTAAGAGGTTTTTTGGTAGCTATTTTACTATTTCCATTAAAAATGAGCAATTCTTCTTATCATTTCCTAACGAAACCTTCTCTAAATATTTAAAAAGAAAATTCCTAATATTGTGAGCAGGTTTACACCAAATTGGAAAAAATTATTTTTATATGATCCAATACCAAACTGCTACAACTCAGCATACTCGAGCTATAGCATTGCTCCACGCTCAAAGTTGGCAACAAAACTATCGGGGCATTATGGCTGACGATTATTTAGATAATAAGGTGGAACAGGAAAGACTTGCCGTTTGGCGAAGTCGGCTTGTGCATCCAGCTGGTAACCAATGCGTTATAATTGCAAAAGAAAATGAAATGCTTTGTGGTTTTGCCTGTACCTACTTGAATGAAGACCCTGTATATGGTTCTTTGCTGGATAACATTCATGTTTCTGAACACTGGAAGCGGCAGGGAATAGGCAGAGCGTTAATGCGAATTTCTGCCAAATGGATTCAGCAACAAAATCCTCTTTCCTCTTATTACCTATGGGTACTGGAGGAAAATGCAGCGGCTATTCATTTTTATGAACAATTAGGTGGAAAAAAGGTAGAAAAAATGAACCATCCTATGCCAGATGGAGGAATAGCAAATGCATTTCGCTACTTTTGGAAAAATTTAGATGCTTTAGTTGATTGATTAAAGCCCATTGTGAGCTTACCCACTATTGATCCTTTTTCTTTTTAAAATCCCCATTTTTCCAGGCTTTAATAAATTTTCCCCAAGCAATTGGACTAAAAATATTCATAGGAGGAACCTGTCCATAGTGATAGTAATTAGAAGCTTGTTGGCGCAAATAATAATCTGCGTTTTCATTGCCATCTCGGATAACAGTTTGCCGCCCCCTTGCCAGGACTTCCTCTGCAATGTTTTCTGCTGCTCGCCTTTGCAGCTCGGGCGTTACGTCCATAGCTAGAAATTCAATTTTAAAATGTTCTTTACTCGGCCAGGGAAAAACGACCGTTTCGGGTAGATTGATGGTATCCTGGGTCATTAGTTGCACAATCGAATAATGATCATCTTCTAAAGAGTCTGGAACAATAAACTCTACCGTTTTATAGCCCACTGTAGAAAAAATAACCGTCTCTCCCTTTCGAGCAACGATCGTGAAAAAGCCTTTAAAATCAGTGTATGCTCCCCGACGACTATCGGCTTTAATAAAAACATTGGTATAGGGTATGGGCAATAATTCTTCCGTTGAGCCGTCCAGTACCAAACCGGATAGCTGGATCAACTCCTCCGGCTCTTGCTCGTTTTGGGCAGTTAGCAATTGACCAAAGACCAATAAACAAAGGATACTACTGGTGATATATTTTGACATGCTACTTAAATTAGAAGTAAAAATTATATACATTAAATTCGTAACTTTTTCCCCCTCTGGAGGGGGCTAGGGGGAGGACTATGGGAGTTATTCTTAAAATTATCCTCCTCCCGCCCCCTCCGAAGGGGGAGAAGAACCGTGCAAATCCTAGAAACTTGTAGGTAAGCTTGAAATTTATTATCCATAAAATTTTTTATCCGTAGTTTTCAAATGTATATCCAAAGCTACAAAAAGGAAACGCTTTACAAAACCTTCTGTACGGCTATTACTAGATTATTAACATACCTTTAACTGCAAAAATGGATGCTACCCTTGAAAATAAAATAAAATGCTGATGATGACCAATACCAAGATTACTGAAGCCACTATATCCCAAAGGGAATAGCTGTTTTGGGCCTCTGCTTTTTGAGCGGCGGTCAAGGTCCCAAAGGTCAATCCTTTTATTTTTTCTTCCGAAGGAGCGGCGGTCAGTAAGCTAACGCTAATGCAGACCAATACACAGGCAATGAACATAAAAATTGCCATATGAGCAAAATTGATAGACGCATAGGTGGCTAGAAGACCACTTGCACCCGCTACTAAATTGCCATCGACATCCAAATAACTGAGCTCTGCAATAATCCGAACCGTTGCCATGATTAAGCCAAAAAACAAGGTCGCAATGGCGCCTTTTGCATTGATGCGTTTCCATAGGATGCCCAATAAAAAAACCGTTGTAATCGGAGGGGCTATATAAGACTGGACACTTTGCAGGTATTTATACAAAGTGCCGCCACCTATTTTTTGCATAATTGGAATCCATGCCATACCCAGAATGACGACAATAGCCGTGGCGATCCTCCCAATTTGCACCAGTCGCTTTTCCGAACTATGCGGATATAACTTTTTGAACACGTCAATCGTGAATAAGGTAGAACTGGAATTGAAAACAGAAGCTAGGGAACTCATCAGTGCTGCGATCAAGCCCCCCGCCACCAAGCCTTTCATGCCGGTGGGTAATAAGGTTTGCACCAAAACCGGAAAGACCTGGTCACTTTTTTCATAAGTCAAAATGCCTTTTTGTTTGAGAGCAAAGGCGATGATGCCTGGCAGCAAAAAGATAAAAATGGGCAGAATCTTTAAATAGGCGCCAAAAATAGCCCCCCTTCTGCCGATTTCTATATTATGAGCAGCCAAGGTTCTTTGTACAATATATTGGTCTGTACACCAGTACCAAATCCCTACGATTGCGCCCCCAAAGACCATTCCCGTCCAGGGAAACTGGGGATCGGAAGCCGGTCGCCACATATTAAAATGCTCCGCCCCTGCCAAAGCCTTTAGCTCTCCCCAACTGCCGATTGCTTCAAAGCCCTTATAGGTCAAAAACAGCGAGCCCATGATCAAAATAACGGTTTGCAAGGCTTCGGTATAAACCACTGCGCGCATCCCGCCCAAAATGGTATAAGCCCCTGTAATTAGCACTGTCAACAAGGCACCTTGAAAAAAACTCAAGCCCAGCAAAGCAGAAACGACGATCCCGCCCGCATAAATCGTTACAGACACTTTGGTCAGCACGTAGCCGATAATAGAAAAAATAGACAAAAACCACCTGGAGCGACTATCGAATCTTTTTTCTAAAAACTCTGGCATCGTAAAGGCCCCGCTCCGCATATAAAAGGGCAAAAATAACCAACCCAATAACAAGACAATCCAGGCGTGTAGCTCGTAATGCGCCATGGGCATCCCGGATTCTGCGCCTGTCCCTGCCAAGCCTACCACATGCTCGGAACCAATATTAGAAGCAAAAATGGAAGCCCCAATAACAAACCAGCCCACATTCCTACCCGCCAGAAAATAATCTTCGGTATCTTTATTTTTTTGGAGGATGACCCAAATAGCTATTCCAATTAAAAGGGCAAAATAAGCACCCAATACGAGCCAATCTAACGTCTGTAAAGTATTCATATGCTTTCGCAATTGTTTTGATGAAAATCCTGCTATTGCGCTTTGATTTGATAATGGAAGCCGATAGCAGGCGGTAAAGTTAATATTTTCTATAAAATACCCCAGTACAACTTTGCCTTCTACCCCTTTGTCCTATACCCCATTGCTTTTCTTTGATAATATTTTGGTGATTTATATACAAAATACTAATTTCCTCGCTCATTAATCAAAAGACGTATGAAAATGCCCCTTCCCGAAAAATATACCCATCCACTAGTTGACCACTTGTCTTTTGATATGGCTTTGGTCAAAAAAGGACAATTCCTGATGGGTAGCCATAGCCAAGCGGCTTATGACGATGAAAAACCCGTTCATCTGGTGCATATAGCCCATGATTTCTATATGGCTTGTTTTCCCGTCACACAGCAAATTTGGAAAGTCATCATGGACGGGCATGATCCCGCCTACTTTAAAGGGGATCAAAGACCCGTAGAGCGAGTCTCCTGGATAGATATTAGAGAAGGCGGGCAGGATAAAGTACTGACGGAAAGTTTTTTGGATCGTTTAAATAAAAAATTCCCACCAACAGACAAATGGCAAAATTATCGCTTTAGGCTGCCCACGGAGGCAGAATGGGAATATGCGGCTAAAGGCGGCCATCTGGCGAAGCAACTCCAATGGGAAGGCAAAAAAGTAATGGGCAAAACAATGGATTATTATACTCAATACAGCAGCAGCGACACGGAGTAGGCTGCAAGCGGAGCGCAGCCAACGGAGTGGAGTAGCTATGTGGGTAGGCCGCCGCCTAGGTAGTTGGCATTCGCCCTTTTAGACCCTTCGCAGTGTAGTGTGGACTTTAGCTGCGGTTGAAAATTTTTAAAATTGGATATTGGTATAGATATTGTTTTTAAGTTAGAAAGGGAAGTTATGACTGAGAAAACAATCCATGTGAGTCAAAGGTTGATTGATGCCATGTCTGAGTTGGTTCGGCGCTTGGAGGCGCATTTCCTCTTTTCCAAATCAGAAAAGATTGAAAAAAAACTCGAAGAAATAAAAAAAGAAATCGCACAAATAGAAAAAGATAATCAGGAAGACATCGAAACACTAGCGGACCGCAAGAAAAAAGCCCAAAAAAAGAAAAAAGATTTTAAACCCTAGTGAATATTATACATTATAACTTGCGATAGCCGTTCCAAAGTTCTTCAATAACAGGATTCAGGATTTTTGAAAGCGGAAGAGCCAAGGATTTTTCTGCCTCTTTGATTTTTTCCTTGAACCCGTCTAGCATTTGCAAATAAAGCTGAGCAGAAATCGAATTTACTAATACTTCTTTTTCTTTTAGGAAATCCTGTAACTCTTGAAATTCGACTGCCAGATTATGTTCCAATTGAATCGCAATAAAACCTAAATGGCCCCTAATAAATTTTTTGAACTCCTTTTTGTCTATTTGGAACAAATGAAGCAATTGGTCATCGGGATACTCAAGGAGGTATTCCGTTAATGCTTCCAAGTTATCCATGATCCACTGTCCACATTGAGGTTCAAAAAGTTTTCGCAATTGCCTTTCTTTTCGATGTTGGCGCAACATCTGAATAGTCTTATCAAATTCTGGTTGTGGGCTGTCCAGCAGTTCATTCATCCATTTAAGAGAAGTCGAATCAAGATTGCTGCTATTGGGATAAGGAGTTAATTGCTCTAATTTTGGCAATGAGGCCCGGATCTCCTCTACTACGGTCATCCAAGCCTCATCCATGTTTTTCCAGCTTGTCACGGGTTTTCCGTTTTTAGGTATCATTTGAAATTTGCCTAGTGAGGTGTTGTGTACATCAGCAGGCCTTATCAATATGGGAACCAAGTGAATTTTTTCCTGTTTTTCTTTTTTGAGTGCTATTGCTAATTCTACTTGATCAATGTAAGAAGAGGCTAAAAAATCTGCGCTAATCAAACACAAAATGAGCCGGGCCTCCTTTAATTTTTGCTTAATAAGGTCATTCCATTGCTCACCAGCTTTAATATCTCCCTTATGCCAAATTTCTAATTTATCCTGCCTTAAAATGGCGAGATATTTCAATAATTCTGATTTATATACTTCATCTTCGCGAGCATAAGAAAGAAAAGCAGGTATTTTGATTTGTTCCATATTTGCAGACTTTGATTGCTTAAGCCCAATGGGATAGCAGGCAACAGGCTAAAGCCTTGTGCTTTTTAAACCACCTTTGTCTGCCCCGGCACTGGAATTGCATAATAGCCGTTTTCGTCTGGCATCACAGGCGGGTTGGCGTCCCAGGCATATTTAGCAGGAGCCAGGCTAATTTGAGAATTGATCGCCTCCTCCCATTCGATGACTTCCCCCGAATAGGTTGCCATTCTCCCCAAAATAGCGGTCATGGTAGCTTTGGCTCCATTTTCGGCATCGGCGTATTTGTATTCGCCCTTAGCGACGGCTTCAAAGAGCAGGTCATGCTCTACTTGATAAGGATTGGGGTCTTTTTTATCATTATAATCCATAATCTTATAGCCGCTATTGGTCAAAATGACCCCTGGGTTGGGTGCGGAACCATTGGTTCCCTGAAAGGACTCGGTCACTCGACTCATGCAGCCTTTGATATGGCGACATTGGCTAAACATTCTGGATCCGTCGGCGTATTCGTATTCGACAAAATGGTGGTCGAAAATCTCTCCATGATCCTTGCCATTTCTTACCTGCCGTCCGCCCATTCCATGTGCGCGCACTGGATAAGCCTGTTTGGCCCAATTGCCCACATCCAGATTGTGGATGTGCTGCTCGGTGATATGGTCACCGCAGAGCCAGTTGAAATAGTACCAGTTGCGCATTTGGTATTCCATTTCCGTTTGTCCAGCTTTTCTTGGGCGCACCCAAACGCCGGCGCTGTTCCAATAAACGCGGGAAGTATGAATGTCCCCAATGACCCCACTGTGCAGCATCTCCACCCATTTCAGGTATTTTTTCTGATAGTGCCGTTGCAATCCTACTACTACATTTAGCCTTTTCTTTTTGGCTATCTCTGCTACCTCCAACACCTTTCTTACGCCAGGCGCATCTACGGCTACCGGTTTTTCCATAAATACGTGTTTCTGTTGCTTGATAGCCTCTTCAAAGTGAATGGGGCGGAAGCCAGGAGGGGTGGCAATCATCACCACATCGCACAGAAGAATGACCTTTTTATAGCCTTCAAAACCGTCAAATTTATGCTCCTCTGGCACCTCGATTTTTGCTCTTAAATCGAGCGGCTCATCCGTTGACCAGTCTTGAAATTTGGGGTCAGTAATTCTTTTATAACACTTATCCAGATTATCCTTAAAAGCATCGCACATCGCGACCAGTTTTACATTTTGTTGGGTAGTCAAGGCTTGTACAACTGCACCCGTACCACGGCCCCCACAGCCGATTAGGCCAATTTTTATTGCATCATTTCCGTCAATATGCGCTTTGGCGGCGATTAGGGAAGGGGAGAGCATCATGCCTCCTACGGCTAAACCAGTGGTTTTAACAAATTTGCGGCGGTTGAGCGAAGACTTAATTGAGTTTTTCATTAGCTATTCTTTATAAGTAATTGGGTCCAATTACTTAGGTTTTTATATTTTTGATTTTAAAATTTTCCGCAATATAGCGATTAAATTTTTATCGAAAAAAGAGAAAAAATCGGATACTTCTTGCTGACCTAAAATGGGGCAGGCATACAGCGGATTTTAGTCTGCAAAACATGAGCTAATCTCCTAGCACCAAGGCCCAAAAGGCTTCAATCTCTTCTTTGGTCGGTTGTTTATACGGACGAACAATTCTAAATCCAACGAAGGGGGAGTCGGTATTCCACCAAAAACTTTTGGGTATTTGAGGGTCTCTTTCCTTCCATTTAAAACTGGATTTTATTCTGGCAGCGCAGCGGTGTTCTTCCTTATCATCGTCCCAGGAACCACCTCTGACGGTTCTTGGATGCAACCGGATAGGTTTGATCCAGGGATTGACGGTTTTGTTCATCTCTTCGGTAATGGTGGCATAGGCATCTTCTTGGTATTGGTCCAAAGTCCATTCGGAAACATTGCCCAGCATATCATAAAGGCCCCAGGAATTGGGGTTTTTCTCGCCGACTTTATGATATTTTTCCATGCTATTGTCATAATGCCAGGCATGGTCGTCCAGCATGCGGGTGTCATCGCCATAATAATAGGCCGTTTTTGATTCTGCACGGCAAGCGTATTCCCATTCTGCTTCTGTGGGGAGGCGATAAAAAATACCCGTTTTTTCTGTTAGCCATTTACAATATTGCAAGGCGGAAAACTGGGTCATACTCACTGCTGGAAAGCCCTCTTTTCCCATGCCAAAAGTAGGGTCCTCGTAAGGTGGGCTAGGGCGAGCAAAAGCATCGGCATCCCAATCTTCCCGACCTTCGGGAGCCAAATCCAGTTCTTTTTCTCGAAAAATGTTAAATTCATCAAAGGTCACTTCATAAATCCCCATATAAAAGGAGTCCACGCTTACTTCCACTTGAGGGCCTTCATCTTCCTCTCTATTTTCTTCTGTTTCAGGGCTACCCATAGTAAACGTTCCACCAGGAATTAAAGCTAATTGAAAAGAAATAGTCGAACTTGGGATGGAGACAGTCATTATACTGTCAGTTTCTACTGCCGTTTGGGAGAAGATAAGCGTGGTCGTCAGGCTGATAAGGACAGAGGTTAGGACTGGTTTTTTAAGCATCTGATGCAATTTTAAAATTTTGGTTAGTGTTAGCGAATGGTTCTTATTCCGAAGCAGCGTAAGCCAATTCAAAGTGAACGGTAATGTCTTCTCCACAGACTATTTGCCCAAACATGGCGGAGGGCGGTTCTATTTCAAAATCGCTAAATTTTAAGGCTTTACTTCCTTTAAAGGTCAACTTGCCCGCTGAGTTTTTTTGCCCACTGACATTGACTATCACTTCTTTTGTTACCCCTGCTATTTGGAGTAAGCCAGTGGAAGTTAAGGTAAAATGATTGTCTGACTGTAAGTTTTGTATCTTAGCAGGCAGGGTTTGGGTATAAATAATGTCGGGATGCTTTGTTGCCTTTAGAGCATTCCTGATTTTTTTGTTCATAGCAGCTCCCCTGCCACCGTCCAGACTGCTTACTTTTATTTTAAAGGAAAAATGGTCAATGCTCGTTCCTTCTTTTAATTCCAAGGCCAAATGTTCGGGTAGTCCGCTTATCTCTCCTGCGCTTACTTTCCATTCATGCAAAGTAGAAGTGCCGGTAATGCTTATCTTTGCCATATCCGTTTTGGTTGATCTCAAAGAAGAACTTTGAGCAATTCCTTGAGAAAAAAAAAATAGTAAGCTCGATAAAATAAAATATTTTGAATTAGACATAATAATAGAAAACGATTTTAATAGCAAGGTTAAAATTTTTTGACCTACAAGGGAAAATTAGCTAAAAATTGGACTGAATTTCCCTTTTTTACAAAAATTAAAACAAGTTTAACGCCTATAATTTTGACTACAGCTTGAAAGAATAGGTCACTTCTTTGCTACAAATGAACAAAATCCCCTAATTTTACTTGCCTATCTAGCACAGAATAGTCGAAATTAAAAATGATGACCTATCAAAACAAAACGATTTGGATAACCGGTGCTTCAGCAGGCATTGGAGAGGCCTTTGCTTACGCCTTTGCCAAAGAAGGAGCAAATTTAATCCTCTCCAGCCGAAATGAAAAAGAACTGCAGCGAGTTAAGTCAAATTGCAAGGAAGCAGGTACGGTTTGGGTTGTACCCATTGATTTGGTACAATATGAAACGATTGGCAGTACTGTTGAAAAGACTTTATCAGAAGTTGGTCAGGTAGATATGCTGATTAATAATGGAGGCATCTCTCAACGATCTTTGGTAAAAGATACGCTTTTGGAGGTAGATAAGCGCATCTTTGATGTCAATTATTTTGGAGCTATAGCCATGACCAAAGCCGTTTTGCCATATATGATGAAACGGAAAAGCGGTACGCTAGTCGTTATTTCTAGCGTAGCCGGAAAATTGAGTACCCCCTTGCGGTCCGCTTATTGTGCTTCCAAGCATGCCATTCGTGCCTTTTATGACTCCATGCGGACAGAATTGATTCCTTATAATATCCAAGTCACAATTATTTGCCCAGGCTTAATCAAGACCGACATTTCTAAAAATGCGGTAAAAGGCGATGGTTCAAAATATAATAAAATGGATCAGGGGCAAGCGAATGGAATGCCGGTAGAAGAATGCGTCCGACAATCTATTGCTGCGATTAGAAGCGGAAAAGAAGAAGTAATCATTAGTGGAATAAAAGAGAAGTTTGGAGTATATATGAAACGCTTTTTCCCCCGATTATTCTCTATTTACATTAGCAAAATAAAAGTGACTTAGCGGAGTGTTTATAATCAATTGCCAACTTAATTGCTTCCCTTCTTTTTCTTTTTTCCAAATGGCAAAATATCTTTGACCTTATCTTTCAATTTGTCCGCTTCTTTATTAAGCGTACTGTCTTTAAGCAGGTCAATGCTGTCTAAAGGGTTTTTGTTTAGATCAATTTTGCCCCCTTTGGCTAGGGAGTCCAGTGCATTTTCTGCTGTTTTTTTAGTAGCTTCTTTGGCCTTTTCAGCTTCCTGGTTGGCAACTGTTTTTACAGAATCCTTTATAGATTCTGCTTCTTTTTCGATCTCGTTTACCTTTTCATCTAGGACGGTTTTTACAGAATCTACTGCCGTATTTACGGCTTCTTCAATAGTAGCTTTGGTAGCATCTTGTACCGATGTTTCGCCGTCAGCAGCCACAGGGGTAATTTTAAAAACTGGATTGAGCATAGAACCAGACAAATCAATTTTTAGATTCACAAACTCACCGTCTTGAATGTTGATGCCTACTTTTTGGGCTTCTTTTGATAAAAAACTCCAGCCTTGATTGGCAGCAGCACTAGCAGCATTTCTTTCCAATAACTTTCTGGGAATACGAGCTTTTATGACATAATTCATTACTTGCGTCAAACTGTGTTTTCCTCTGATAATCAGTGAAATATCGTCAATTTTATGCTCGAATTCTTTTACTTCCACAAATCCGTCTTTTACTTCTATCCAATTTTTGGAGTCTTTAATTTTAAAGGTCTTAATCGCCTCTACATTCAATTTTTCTCCCAGTGCTTTTAGTGGTTTGAAGCCGTCAATTACGCCATTTAGGGTATGAAAAAATCCGGAGAGGTTTAGCGTACCCAAATCGGGGATTAGGTCTTTACCCAAAACGCCATTCATAGAGAGCGTGGTATTAAACTTGCCGTCCACAAATTTTCCAATAGGTGCCAATCTTTCAAAAGTATTGAAGGTATTGAAGGCCGTGTTAAAATTCAGTTGATTCAAGGTTGTTTTAATATCAAATTTAGGCTTGCTTAAATCCTTGGTATCATACATTCCTTCAAAAGTAACTTCGCCTCCTAATAGGGCCCCTTTTACATTTTTCATTAAGGCGGCACTATTTTGGACCAAAATAGCTCCTTTGATATTTTTTAAATCAAAATTGGTGTAAGTGACCTTTTTTAAATCCGTATTGATTTCAATATCAATATTTTCAGGAACGGGGATCATCTCTGTGCTTGTGCTTTCTTCTTGGGTCATAAACTGATTTAAATTCAGATAATCAGCGGATAAATCAATTTTTCCAGAAAGTACCTCTTCATCAAAAAGATATCCAAACAGGTTATTTACTGCTCCAGTTGCATTAATATCGCTTTCTTCAATTTTGGTATAAAAATGGTTTATGGTGGTTCGTTTGGGGTTAATGGTTCCTTTAGTTGTCAAATCGCTTAGTTCATATACATCGTACTCCAGTTTTTTAAAATTAGCTATTATATCAAAATTAAATCGGTCGAAAATTTCCGCCTGCGGTTGATTGGATATAGGACGAGCAGCAGAGGAAGAAGCGGTTTCAGTAGCAATCCACTCATTGGCATCGAAGTAATCAGCGTGAACTTGAAAACTGCCTTCCATAGTCATTTCAGGACTAAAATAAGCCAAAATATTATCAATTTGCCCACTTGCTGTTAGGTCGCTTTTGCCCAATTGGGCGTCAAAATTTACTAACTCTACTCGCTGTGGACTAAAATTTGTTTCTAAATTATGAATATGGATATCAGGTACTTCCTCTTGTTGAATAAAAAGATCGGTAGCTTCGAAGTCACCCATTATATCTACTTTATCGTATTCCTCTTTTTCGATTTGAGACATGGTAGCATTTAGAGCAATGTCCGAGTTAATAACTCCTTTCATATTTTTAATACCCTCCATTGGAAAGGCCTTGGTCCATGCTTCCAGGTCGAGCGTTCCTTTTATAGCCGTTTTTAGAGCAGGATTAGAAATAGGGGTTTTTAAATGAAAGTTACCAGCCATTGGATTATTACCCAATTGAAATTTGAATTGGGTAATATCCACCACCATTTTATCGAAGTCTGAACTTGGACTATTGATAAAAACATTGGCAAAAATGCCCGAAATGCCAATGGGCAAATCTGGGTATTTTACTTGCCCTTTGCCAACATCCGTTTTGATTTGGAAAGCGGGATAAATCCCTTTTGTCCCATTATAAATGCCCTTAATAAAACCCTCTAGGGTCATTGTTCCATTGATCGTTGCGCTAGCATAATCAGCAGTATATGCTGCCGGAATAATAGACCATAGACTTCTGAAGTCAGTCTGAGGAGAAGCAAATTTCAAATCCAGCACATAATTTTCTTCATTGATGTCAATCGTGCCTTCTGTCTGTACCACCAAGTCATTCACTGTAAGGGAATTATCTTTTAAAGCGAAAATCAATTCAGGAATGTTCATATTAATAACAGCATCCAGTTCGACCTTCGCTTTTCGCAAATAGGAAATGCCCTCCATATTGGCCGTTAGTCCTGCAATATTCGTTTTGGTGTCCAAATCAAAGACATTGGCTGAAAATTTACCGCTACCTGTATGGTTCAGTCCGGTCATTTTCATTTGAAAATCTAGGTTTTCGTCTTGATAGGTCAAAGTGCCATTTTGGATAGTATATTGCTCCATTTCTACCAAAAAGGCAGCGGATTCGCTATTTGGGTTTTCGCTCGGTTTGGCAATATCCCAATTCGCTCGCCCGTCTTTTAACACCAGAATATTCAGCTCAGGGTCGCTAAGATTTACAGTTTCAACAGGAATAGATTCCATGTCCTTCCATGCTTTTAGCAAGTCCATCTCCAGTTCGACCGAAGGCGTACTAAAGAGCTGAATGTCTTCAAATTCATTGACCCCATCAACGGTTAAGTTTTCTAATTGTACATTCAGCGCAGGAAAACTGCGAAGAAGGGATATATTTATATCCGTAAAATCTACCTTTGCATTAAGGTTTTTATTGGTTTCTTCTTTTAAAACGGTTACAATTTCATCTTTAAAAAAATAGGGAATAACAATGGCGGCAGCTAAAAGGAGGATTAATAATACAACTACTAAAATAAAGCTGTTTTTGATTAATTTTTTCAGTTTCATCGGGATAAAGCTTTTCTTGATGAAGCATAAGTGCTAGAATAGGCAAATAACGTTCTAATTTTCCTTTTAATATTAATTTTGTTGTCTTTTATTGCAGTTAATGCCCCAAAATAGGCTTTATTCTTTTTAAATTCCATCCACAGATTTTCACTACTGTCTTCTAGCAAATTTAAAAAGGAACAATCTTGGAGGGATTCAAATTGATCTAAGTTATTTATCTCATAAAAAGGTTTGTGTAAATTTATCTTTTTCAGATGGTTGGTTTATGTATCTATCCTTTTGCTACCCTAAGTTATTAATAATCAATGTTTTAATTGAAAATTGCCTTAATCAAAGATCGCGCCGCTCACTATTGTTGCCAGGCCTCAATAATACCCTTTCTATTATTTATTAAAAAAGTCAATTTGTAGAAAAGCTTAGAACCAAATACCCAGTCCAATTGTCCCATAGCTCCACTTTTTGTGGGGCTCTTCTAATTGGTAGTAATTATTTAGGCCTAAATGGTATCGAGCATTTAGCTGAAGATTGGGGGTGATGGCATAATTTACACCACCAAAGGCAGAGAATTGCCAAGTAGAAAATGGAGTAGAAGATAGACTTAGGTTGATATTCTCCACTTGTGGCGAACCTTGGGTTGTATAAAAAGTAGCTCCATTTTGTGCATAATGATATCCCAGTAATCGAGCTATCTGCCCGCCTGCTTCTAGGCTAAAATTGGGCATCATCTGGTATTGGATAGAAATGGGAAGTTCTATGGAGTGCAAATGGCGAAAGGTAAAATCTACCAAATCTGCCATTGGTTGAGTAGTTGAGTCTTGGTCCATTGGATTCGCACTGGCGATTTCTTCTTGCTTTGTATCCTCTACGGGTGATGAGATTTCTACGCCGTCTGCACTGAGTATGCTGCTACTGCCTACAGTAGATGTTGTATTGATCGTTAATTTGGAGTAACCCAGTCCAAAGTTTAGGAACCAGCGTCTGTGAAATTGAAAACGGCTATTAAGACCTACTCGAAAAGAGCTATTTTTTTGTAAAATATAGTCACCGTATAGTCCAATGGCCCAATTGGAAATAGAGGGTAAAGAATTTTTCGGGCTTAAAAATCTTGGATTTTTATAAAGCGGCAATGGATTTAAAGTGGGGAGTACAGCTAATTTCTCAAACGAAACCAAAATACTGGTTGGTTCTTTCAAAATTTGATTTTTAAGAGGTAAGCTATTTTGATCTAAGGTAGCGATAGGCAAATCTTTTTTAACTGTTTTGAATCCATTATTTAAAGCGGGAGAAATAATGGAAGAAACTCCATCGAGAGCTTCTTCCTTACTACTAAGTTTTGAGCCAGCAGTATTTTTAATTGTAGGAATTGCAGAGCGTAATTGTAGGGCGCTTATATTTAAATCAGAAGCTACTGCTTCATTTTTAGTGGATTGATTATCCGTGTTTTGTGTTAATTCTTTTAGGTTTTTAACAACAGATTCTGTTTTGATTGGAAAGGCAGCAATCGCATTGCTGGACTGACCTAAATAATAGCCCAGCCCGAAAACAACGAATAATACTAAACCTGCAAACCATGCCCAGAAGAATCTTTTTCTTGTTTTTTTTACAGGCAATTCTTTGTCTAACAACTTGGACATTTCCTTCCAGGCATAATTGGTGAATTGCTCGTCTATATGTTTATTCTTGCTACTCATTAAGTCATGTAGTTAGTTATTTTCTATTTGCTTGCTGTAATGCCCTGCTCATGCAAGTATTCTTTTAATTTTTTTCTAGCCTCTGAAAGATGCCATTTGGATGTTCCTGTGCTAATCCCTAATTCTTTGGCAATTTCGCGATGTTTATAGCCTTCCAAGGCGTAGAGTACAAATACATTTCGGGTAGCCTCTGGTAAACGATCTATGGATTTTAAAATATCCGCTGCGTACAGCGTGTCCAGTACCAGGTTGTCTTTGGGTTTATCTCCTTCTTCGATTTCCAAAAAATATATTTTTGAAGACTTCTTTTTAAAGTGATCTGCCAGACTATGGTAAATTAACTTTCTAACCCATCCCTCTAATGAACCTTTAAACCCAAATGTGTCCAGTTTTGTAAATACCTTTAAAAAACCACCGTTTACGATTTCCATAGCTAGATTACGGTCTTGGGTGTAGCGCATACACATACCGATCATAGTAGGAAAAAATCGCCGATACAGCGCCTCCTGACAAAGACGATCATTGGCAATGCAACCTCTTACCAGTTCTTCTTCGGTATATGTTTTTTTTAATGGTTTCATTCAAAGGCAAAACGTGGATTTTAGTTTTTTGGATGCTTTGGTACTTTGCAAATTATTTTTTTACTGTTTTACCTGGCTATCACACCCATCAAAATTTATTTGACAATTGCGTGGAACATTAAAAAACTTAGCTTACAATTATACTTTATCAGTAATCAAAAAAGAACGCCTACGCTAAAAGTAAATCTTTTAAAAGTATAACGATCTTTATTTTGAGTAAGCCCATCGCTGAATGTTTGGATATAGGTGGCTTTTTGCCATTGCAATCCCAAGCTCGCGGTTATATTAGCATTTTCAGAGCCTCCAAATCGAAAGCCAATGGATGGATGAACAAAAATACCTGCATTTGTCTCTGATACAAAGCTATTTTTAGGTAAAACTGGAAAACCGATTCCTCCTGCAAGAGAAAGATAGGGGCTTACATTCGTCGCTTTTAGATAACTTCGAGCCTCCCCATAGACAGGGATGACCGTTCCTAAGTTGACATTATAGTAATCCACACCTACGCCGAGTCCTACTCCTAACAAACGATGGATTTGGTAGCCCGTTATGTGATGGGCAGAAAGACCATTTCGATAATTGCCAAACTGCTCATTGCCTCCAATATAGCCAATAGAAGAAGCGAAGTACAACCCTTTTTCTTTAAAATTATAAATTTTTTCTTTTTTGAATTTTCGACCACTTTCTGAGGCGTTTTGTACAACCTTTTTAATGTATTCATCTTTAAAAATAAGCGTTTTCCCAGTTTCAATTTTTAATTCTAACTGATTCCCAATCTCATACATAATGATTTTTCCTCTAAAAATACTTCCGTTTTTTAGATAGACAATATCTGTTTGTTTAGACTGTTCCGTTTGAGCAATGATATTGTGAGCTACTAAAAAAAAGCCAAGTAGTAGCAAATTGCGAACCAATATTTTTGTAGTATTCATCTTATATTTTTAAAGGTTTGGAAGAATGCGCTATCTATTAGTTGTTTATCAAGAAGCAGTATCTTTGTATATAGACGGAGGAAGAGTAAAAAATGGTTGGGAACTCGCAGAGATAAAATTACTCAACCGCGAGTTATATGACAGTTAACATTAGATACCAGAATTTTTGACTATAATATTGGAAAGGGGCTTTGAAGTTAGCTCAATTTACCCCATTATTGCAGTGTATAAAAAGCCTTGCCTTTTCAACCGACCATTTACCAGTTTATTATTATGTATATCATACCAGCCATAGACATCATTGGAGGAAAGTGCGTTCGCCTGACGCAAGGAGATTATCTGCAAAAAAAAATTTATAATAAAGACCCTGTAGCGGTCGCTAAAACGTTTGAAGAGGTAGGGATCGAACACCTGCATCTGGTAGATTTAGACGGCGCCAAAGCAAAGCATATCGTCAATTGGCGCGTATTGGAAAAAATTGCCAATGCCACTAGTTTGAAAATTGATTTTGGGGGTGGCATTAAAACAGATAAAGATGCAGAAGTTGCTTTTAATTCTGGTGCATCGCAAATAACAGGCGGTAGTATCGCTGTAAAAAATCGAGCAGTTTTTGAGGGTTGGCTGGAAAAATATGGCAGCGAAAAAATCATTCTTGGAGCAGATGTCAAGGAAGAGCGAATCGCCATTAATGGCTGGCAGGAAACGACCTTTATAAACCTTTTTGATTTTTTAGGGGGCTATGTATCAAAGGGCGTTCAATACGTGATTTGTACCGATATTTCTAAAGATGGTTTACTACAAGGCACAGCTGTTGATTTGTATAAAAAAATAAAAGAACAATTTCCCGATTTGCGATTAATTGCCAGTGGGGGAGTGACCTCAATGACGGATATAGAAGCGCTCGAAGCAATAGATTGTTATGGAGCAATTATAGGAAAAGCGATCTACGAAGGGAGGCTAAAATTAAAGGAATTGGTCAACTATTAAAATGCTTGCAAAAAGAATTATACCCTGCCTCGATATCAAAGATGGCCGTACCGTCAAAGGTATCAATTTTGTCAACCTTCGCGATGCAGGCGACCCTGTAGAGTTAGGGGCGGCATATAGTGAAAAAGGAGCAGATGAACTGGTTTTTCTAGATATTACTGCCACCCATGAAAAACGCAAAACATTGGCCAATTTAGCCAAAAATGTTGCTCGCCATCTGAATATTCCCTTTACGGTGGGGGGAGGTATCGCTACTATTGAAGATGTAGATGTTTGCTTAATGAATGGCGCAGACAAAGTGAGCATTAATTCAGCCGCAGTTCGCAACCCAGCTTTGATTGATCAATTATCTTTACAGTTTGGCAATCAATGTATTGTAGTAGCTATTGACGCCAAAAATATCGCAAATGAATGGGTTGTACATGTATCTGGTGGGCGTATTTCGACGGAGCGAAGGTTGTTTGAGTTTGCCAAAGAAGTGCAGGAAAGAGGAGCAGGTGAAATCCTTTTTACTTCTATGAACCATGATGGCACTAAGGCTGGATTTGCTATTAAAGCCCTCGCTCAACTTTCGGACGAACTGGAAATTCCTCTTATTGCTTCTGGAGGAGCTGGAAAAATGGAACATTTTGAAGCAGTCTTTACTAAAGGAAAGGCAGACGCAGGACTGGCTGCCAGCATCTTTCATTTTGGAGAAATAGAAATTGCAGACTTAAAGAATTATTTAAAGGAAAAAAAGGTTATAGTACGATGAAAGAAAACAATTGATTAAAACTACTCATTATGATTATTTCCGTTCAAAATGCTTTAGAGCAACTGACTACTCACAAGAAAGTATTTAAAGAATTATTTACTCACGGCACCTTATCCGTGGAAATTTACCGACCTGATAAAATAGATAAGCAACAACCACATACACGCGATGAAATTTATGTCGTGGCTGCTGGAAGCGGCACTTTCTTTTTGGATGGAATCCGTCAAGCCTTTCAGACGGGAGATTTTATATTCGTACCTGCTTTTGCAGAGCATCGCTTCGAAGATTTTACGGATGATTTCTCAACCTGGGTGTTTTTTTATGGACCAGAAGGTGGAGAACAATAAATGGATATGCTGAAAAATAAAGAAATGATCATTGATCTGCAAGATCTGGATTTTCAAAAAAATAAAGGGCTAATTCCAGTAATAGTTCAAGACAATCAAACCGAAAAGGTCTTAATGCTTGGTTATATGAATCCGGCGGCTTTAGAAAAAACACAAAAAGAAAGACGTATTACCTTTTTTAGGTCGTAGCAAGCAAAGACTTTGGACCAAAGGGGGAACTTCTGGTAATTTTTTAGAACTAGTCAGTATTGCTAAAGACTGTGATAAAGATACTTTGCTAGCAAAAGTCAACCCGGTTGGCCCCGTTTGCCATACGGGGGCAGATACTTGTTTTAAAGAAACAAATCGAGCCAATAATTTTTTGCTGCATTTACAAATGATTATCCAAGATCGCAGGAGTAATCCTTCCAAAGAATCTTATACTTCTTCCCTTTTTGAGAAAGGCATAAATAAAGTCGCTCAAAAAGTAGGAGAAGAAGCAGTAGAGCTAATTATCGAGGCAAAGGATGATAATAAAGCCTTATTTATGAGCGAAGCGGCAGATTTATTGTATCATTATTTGGTTTTATTAGTAGCTAAAAATTCTACGCTAGAAGAAGTTATTGAAATATTAAAAGAAAGGCATAAATGATAAAAAACACTATTGCTTACAAAATTATAAATTGCTGATAACCTGCTTTAATAAGTATTGCAAGCAATAGCAGAAAATAAATATTTATTAGTTCTCACTAGCAGTAATCGGAACTGCCTCTTTAACCACCATTTGATTAACCAAATAACCTGGGGTAAGCCCTATAGTTGTGATTTCTCCAAATTTTTTGCTGGCGATTATTCGATCTTTAACAGCACAGATAAATATAGCAGGTTGCTCTTCATAAATGATTTCTTGCAATTGCTTTAACAACTCATCTTGCTTATTTACATCAACCGTCTGAACCACTTCTTCAATGATTCTATCCGATTCGGCTGTTCCAAAGGAGCAGGTATTTCTTGGACTCTTGGAATGCCAACTACTGGTCGGGTCAAAATTAAAAGGATAATCACCGATCCCTGAAAAGGTCATTTCAAAACTTTTGCTATTTAATGCTTTAAAAAATGCAGTGCTTTCCATTGGCGTGGGGATAATATTAACTCCTGCTTGTTTTGCATCGTTTTGAAAAATAGCAGCTACATTTGAGTAGTCACTGTTTCCTTGTCCAAAAGCTAAGCTAACTTCCAATTCTGTGAGTACACCATTGATTACTTTATCGACGATTCCATTATTATTGGAGTCTTTCCAGCCAGCTTCTGCCAACAAGCTTTTAGCTTTTTCAATATTAAAATCCAGCGGCTTTAAATTTTTATTATAAGAAGATTTAGTGGGATAAATGGGGCCGCTAATAGCAGTAGGATAACCATAATAGACCGTATTAAAAACTTCCTCCCTATCCAATAGATGGGCAATTGCCTTCCTCACCTTTTTATCTTCCAATTTTTCATTGACGGTGTTGTATCGAATGATCCGCATCACAAACCGCGAAGGGGTATAAAAGTTATATTTTTTATTAAAATTATCGTCTTTTTTCAAATCAAGAAAACTAGACCAAGCTACTTTTCCAGCTATATCCAACTCATCATTTTTCATCAAGGAAATGGTAGCGTTTAAATCAGGAATAATTTTATAAATAATTTTGGAGGGTTTAGCTGCCAACATTGGGACTTGGCTAACTAATTGGTCCCCCCACCAATTCTTGCGTTTTTCCAAAACAATCTCCTGACCCGTTGTCCAATTCGTTAAATAATAAGCTCCAGAACCCCTGATCGCACCAGGCTCTCTCGTTAAGGTAGGACCGGTGAATGCCTGAGCAAATTCTCTTAAGTCTTCCTTATCTTTTACCGCATCAGATCGCAATTCTTCTAGCGTATAGTTTTTTAAGATGCCCTTTGGGTCATAAACATACGCTGGTAGTGGAGAAAATGCACCGAGTGAAGGTTCTGTCATCATATATTTATCAGCGTAAACGGTAAATTTTTGAGGATTTTCTACATCAACGACTACACCCTTGACAAATTTAAACTGAGAAGCATAATAAGAAGAATAATTGGGGTTGTACATAGCTTTGAGTGTAAACAGGTAGTCGTTTCCTGTTATGGGAGAGCCGTCGAACCAAGTTGCTTCATCTCTCATTTCATATTCGAAAGCAACCGTTCCAGCATATTTTCCCTCTGTAATTTCTGTTTTTTTGGGGTTGGCCTTTGACTAAGACTGGTCGTAGTTCGTAGGTCTTTGGGTCGAAATCCATTAGTTGCAAAAAAACTTGATGCAACACTTCCAAAGCCTTACTATCCGTTACCATTAAAAAACCCAGGCTTTCAGGATCTCCAATAAGCCTTAATTTTACAACCGTTTCCGACGGCAAAGGCGGAAGTTTGGGTTCATTTCGGCAGGCAGTTAATAGAAAGGTAATGGAAAAAGAGAGGAATAATAAGAGGCGTAAGTAATGGCGCATATCCATAAATTTTGAGTTAATGAAAAAATAGACTATTGAACTTATTAACGGCTATCATAAATTTTGTTAATGATATAAATGACTTTTTTTTGCTAATATTGTCAGAATGGGTGGTTATAGGGAAAAAGCATGGACTACCAAAGATAAAGAATTTCGTTATTCCTATCGCGAACAAATAATCATAAATCTGCCAAGCAAATGGAAAGAAAATTATTAGAAACCGAACAAAAAGCATTGGAAATCAACCTAGATGAAAAGGTTTATGGCTCTTTTGCAGAAATTGGAGCGGGTCAAGAAGTCGCGCGCCATTTTTTTCAGGTGGGAGCCGCCGCCGGAACAATCGCCAAAACCATTTCGGCTTATGATAAAGTTATGTCTGACAAGATCTATGGCATCGAATCAACCGGCCGCTATGTGTGTGAGTCTAGGGTATATAAAATGCTTGATCACGAATACGAATTGATGGAATCTCGTTTGGAAAACGACCGTCCAAATTCTTGTTTTTTTGCTTTTGCAGACTCTGTAGCAGCAATCAATTATCAAAGAACGATTAGAGGAAGCGGCTGGTTGGGTATCCGCTTTCAGCTAAGTCCGGGAGGAGTGCCAAATGATCTAGTTATCCATGTAAAAATGCTGGATAATGACAACCAATTGCAACAGCAAGCGATAGGTATTTTGGGAGTGAACTTAATCTATGCCTGCTATCGCTACCACACAGACCCAGAAAACCCTGCTAGAATCCCTAATTGACAGCTTGAGAGGACGGATAAAAATTGACATGATTCGATTGATAGGCCCCGATTTTGAGGAAGTGGATAATCGTTGGTTGAGCTTAATGCTGGTCAAGCACCAATTGAGCGAAGTGGCTATGTTCAATGCAGAGGGGCAAAATGTACACGCTTCCGAATTTTTATATAAAAAAAACATAATGGTCGTAAGAGGCAGTTTTCGGCCGGCGACTTTAGTGAACATGGATATGATTAAAAAAGCCTATAAGCAATTCAGAGAAGAGCCAGAAATGGAAGCCAAAAGATGTTTTTTATTAACTGAAATCACAATGGATAACCTTTGTGCAGAAGGGGATTTGGATGAAAAAGATTTTCTGGACCGAGCGGACTTATTGTGCGAAATGGGGCAAACGGTAGTTATTTCCGATTGCTCTCAGCAGCAAAAGCTCATTGATTATTTTGCGGACTATAAAGTTCAAAAACTAGGGCTGGTTTCAGGAGTGAGAGAATTGCTAGATACTATTAATAATACTTTTTACCAAAATCAATCGGGCGCTTTGCTTGCCGCTTTTGGGCAATTATTCACTCGCAATGTAAAGTTTTATATTTATCCCGCCTTGCAAGAAGGAAGTGGAGAAGTAATTAATTGTAAGAATCTACCCGTTCCGGAAGGCATTAAATTTTTGTATAAACATTTATTGGATAGTCAACAAATCATTGATATTGAGCAATTTGATCCCGATGTACTGCATATTTTTTCCAAGCAAGTACTAGAAATGATTCGAAATAATGAACAAGGCTGGGACCGATTAGTGCCCAAAAAAGTAGCAGCTTTGATTAAAGAAAAATGTTTGTTTGGATTCCCCTATCAGCAAATGGAATTTGAGTATTAGTAGTAGATAGCTGAATGCTGGCTAATTAATGTACAGCAGGCCTAGAATTTGGGGCATAAAATTTCCTCATTTTCAAAATTGCCCAAGTAGGCAATCGAAATCTCAAATGAATTTCTTCTGGGGCTGGGCAAAGCCAAATCCGTCACATTTAAATCATAGCTAAATCCGAATAATAGGTTATTAAATTCTATTCCAAGCATAGCTACCACCGCGTCTAGACCAAAGGATCGGTCTGCATTTTTGACCGGTCGAGCCCAGCCGCCTATATGTATAGCGAATGGATTATAATCGCCCATAGCAATTCGAAAATTGGTACCTGCATTGACCTCTAAGTGGGGACCTTGCAAAGCAAATAAAATTCGGGGGATCAAAAGACTTGATTGGTCACTGGAAACCGGGCAGCCAATTGACCAGAATACTTCCGGTATAATTTATTGGGTTCGGGAACATCAATTTCCAGATCGGGATTGGCTGCCAAAAAAGACACATTGGGTTCCAATAAATGATGCAATGCGCCTCCCAGATAAACAGTCGTCCGATGACTAGGAGAAAAAGTATAATTTAAACCAATAGCCATATCAAAAAAGGAAAAATTATTTTCTGGCAAGTTTTCTCCTGTTGCTAATATATAACCATCCGTTCCACTATATTGGTCTTCAAAAGTCAGGTTCTCATAGTTGACACTTCGTTGATTAATAGCTAGTTGAGTGCCTATGGTCAAGTAATGAATACCAGCTTGGTCTAATGACTTATGAAAGGCCCCCGAAACGGCCATCTGAGTGGTTCTAAAACCAACATCATCCACTTTGTCATTAAAAAATAAAATGCCAACCCCTATGGCATCATCCCGTTTACTATTTTTCTTATAGCGAGCATTAAACCGAACATCAATCGCGCCTGCAAAAGTAGTATAAGGGCTATCCAGAGCTTGCCGCCATTGGTCCCTGCGGATAACGCCCATCCGATAACGCCCTTGAAAAGCCCCCGTCAAAGCAGGGTTAATCGTCATGGGTGCAGCATAATATTGGGTAAAGTGCTTATCCTGTGCAGGTAGCAGACCTGGTAACAAAAATGGTAAAAGGAAAAGAAAAACGGACAAATGTTTTATCATATTAATAATTCAGTAGCTGGCTGCCAGAAGTTTGCTGAAATACTCAAAAATTTAGTTAAGTACTAATAATGTCAGATTTTCAAACGGTTTTCACAGATATTTAGTATTTTTAATCTCCTTGTTCCCTAGCTTTGTTGGCAAGCAGGCAATTTTATAGATTTTTTATTAAAAAAATACTTACCCTTGATTGCTTATTTTGTTGCTTTTAACCTATTAGAAATATAGCCAACTACCAAGTTGAAAAAACGGACTATGGTTTTTAATATATGTGCATTAAGTATTGTACCTGTTAGATCGGGAGCCTCCTCCAAAAGCGAGATGATTACTCAGTTATTATTTGGGGAAATAGTAGAGTGTTGGGAAAAAAAAGGAAACTGGGCCAAGGTACGCTGTGTTTGGGATAATCAAATTGGCTGGGTGCTTGTCAATCAATTGATCCCGATAACCGAAGAAGAAGCGAATAGCTATCAGAAAGATTTTGCTTGTTCTATTGAATTGGCGCAACCTGCCATTGCAGGCAATCATTTTTTACCTTTAACGATGGGGGCCTCTTTACCTTCCTTTGACGGAATGCAGTTTGAGGTCGCTGGCAACCGGTACGCCTTTAGCGGGCAGGTAATTGTACCCAGGCGTATCAGAGCTTCTACGGACTTATTATTAAAGTTGGCTCGTCGTTATTTATATGCTCCTCAATTAAGTGGCGGCCGGTCTCCTTTCGGAATTGACAGCACTGGCTTAATCCAGGTCTTGTTTAAAATACTGGGAATCGTATTGCCCAGAGACGCTTATTTGCAAGCTAGAAAAGGAGAAAGTATTGATTTTTTTGAACAAACAACTATTGGAGATCTCGCCTTTTTTGAGAACGAAAACGGACATATTGACCATGTGGGCATCATTTGTGAAGAGAACAAGATATTGCATGCTTTTGGGCAGGTACGCATTGACAAAATAGACCATTTTGGCATTTTTAATATAGACCTAAATAAATATACGCACCAACTAAGGGTAGTAAAACGATTGCTCGATGTCAACACCCAGGAGCAGACATTGACTGATGGACTGGAGTCAGGGATAAAAAATCAGATTGAAACGTTTTAGAGATTGTTTGTATCTTCTCCTTTCTCTGTTGCAATCGGTCTCTTTTCATTTACGATCCACTCGCTCCACGAACCGGAAAATAATCTAGGCGACTTTAATCCAAGATGATGCATTGCTAATAAATTATGACAAGCCGTCACACCTGATCCACAATAAAATATTGCTTCTGCCTTCGGCTTCCCTCTTAAAATCTCTATAAATCGGCGGGCTAAAGCCTCTTTTTTTAAAAATAAACCGTCTGGATCCAAATTACCTAAAAAGGGAGCAGAAACTGCTCCTGGAATATGCCCTGCCACTGGATCAATTGGTTCTTCTTCTCCACTGTATCTTTTTGCTGCGCGGGAATCAATATAAATAATCTTGGGATTGTCTATATTTTGTTCCATAAAATTAATATCCACTAACATTTTTGATTGTGGTCTTGGAACAAAGACTTTAGTCGTTTTTGGAATGACTTTATTAGTGACGGAGAAGCCAGCCGTTTGCCATTTTTTCCAGCCGCCATTTAATACCGCCACTTTTTCATGTCCTAGCCATTTTAACAGAAACCATAATCGAGCAGCAATACCACCGTGACTTTGGTCATAAGCGATTACTTGTGTTGTGGAATCAATGCTCCAGTTGGATAGTTTTTCAGAAAAAATGGCTGCATCGGGAAAAGGATGCCTACCCGTTTTCCCCTTGATGATCGGAGCGGATAAATCTCTATCCAAATGGGCATAAACAGCTCCTGGAATATGAGCGCGCTCATATTCTCTTTGCCCATTTTCTGTATCCGCGAGGGAAAACCGACAATCAATGACTACTATATTTTCGTCATTTAAAATCTTGTTTAATGTTTCGGCATTAATAAGAGTTGTAAACATTTTTTGGAAGAAATTTACTTTTCTTTTTTTTCATAAAAAGCTACTAATTTTTTCAAATCAGCTTCCGAATTCAACTTCAGTTTTTCTTTTTTGATAAATTGCTCCAACTCGGTAGCATTGCCTAATTCTGCTAGGATGCTTTTCTTTTTTAATTTGATCGGGGTGGGTTTTCTATTCCTTACCAGATAGTATTGTTCGTGGGAAATAAAGCGTTGAAGTGCGAACCTTCCTCCAACATCACTGATTACTTTTTTATCAATCTTGATCGTAAAACTCTGAAGAATGGTAATATTTTCCCCTTTGTAAACCTGTTTGGACAATTTGCCACTGAACGGAGGAAAAAAGTACCGTTGAAAAATAATCGGCTGTCCCCCTTTTTCATCCTCTATCACAACCCGTACATACCATTTTTCATCCAATTCAATGAATTGGTTTCCCTTTTTCACCTCAAACCCTTTGGTATAACCATTATAATTGAGTAGTACATTGTCTATCATTTCCGCTTCTGAGGTGATAATTTTTCCCTTTCTCCAACCTTCAAAAAGGTAGGGAGAGCCTTTAATGTTGCTATAGCGGTTTTCGCCAATTTTTTTACTGTTGCTTAGCAGGATGTCTTCTTTTTGAGCCTCCACTACAAGGGGGCATAAAATAAAGAAAAGTAAAGCGATGTTGAGGTGTTTCTTACTGCTAATCTTCATATAAATAATTTAAAGTTCGCAAGCATAAAATTACTGATTTTTTATAAAAAAAGATACGAAAACTTATCATTGGTTATTTCTATTTTTTGGATGAAGTAGAATAGTTTGGTATTAACATAAGTTTATTTTTCAACCATATATTCGATCCCAGTCCAATCTTTAGAAACACCATCTACTAGGTATTTTTCACATTTGGATAGGTAGTATTGAGCAACGGAATCGGCTGGATAGATAGATAAAATTTGTTGCAAAACGATTATTGCCCTTTCAAAATCTTTGTCGAAGTATAGTCGAAGCATTTCGTCAAATTGATTTTTAGTTTTTAATTTTAGCTGGAAAGTAAGGGGGGCATCGCCATCAAAAAAATCATAAATACCCTTAGGCTCTTGTTTTCCCTTTACCAGTACCTTTCCAAGATAGCGGTAATTAAAAACAGCGGCATTTTCTATTTTCATCAGGGTATCTTCGCTGACAATAATGGAGGATCTAAAGATTTTTGTCAGCCCTTCCATTCGGGAGGCAGTGTTGACAGCATCTGAAATGGTGGTGGCTTCATTTCGCTTTTCAAACCCGATGATTCCCATTATAAGCGGACCCGTATGCATCCCGACTCCTACTCTTATGGGTTTGCGGGTTTTTAAAATCCGCCTTTTGTTATAATCCCTAATCTTTTTTTGCATTTCAATAGCAGCCTCCACTGCGTCCGTGGGTTTGTCAAGAAAAAGAGCCATTATACCATCTCCGTAATACTGATTAATAAAGCCATTATTACGGTCAATAATTAGCCCCATTCTCTTTGAGTAGGCCGTAACAAAACGAAAATTCTCTTCTGGCTCCATTTTTTCCGAAAGCGATGTATAATCCCTTATATCAGCAAACAAGACAGTTACTTCTCGCTGTACATGATCCCCAAGGCGAATTTCTGTAATTGATTCTTTTCCTAAAGAACGAATAAATTCATGAGGGACAAATTTACCAGTAGCGGTATTGATTTTGTGTAAGTATAAATGGGTTTTAATTCTAGCGAGAAATTCTTGTTTTGAAAAGGGTTTAGCCAAATAGTCATTCGCTCCAAAAGATAAACCTTCTACCAAATTTTGAACCTGATTTTTTGCCGTTACCATAATGATTGGTAATTCAGAAGGGAGATATTTTTCTCTGATACGCTGGCATACTTCAAATCCCGACATTTGGGGCATCATCACATCCAATAAGACTAGATCGAATGGTCCTTCTTGTTCTAGTAGTTGGAGCGCCTCTAATCCATTCATGGCAGTAATTATCTGAAAATTTCGCAATGCAAGATGATTTTTTAAGACCTGATGATTGATCGGCTCATCATCCACAATTAATATTCTTAAAAAACCGCTATTTGGTTTTAGTCCAAAATCAATATCCATTGCTGCTACTTCGTCCAAATGAGTTTTTGATATAGAAAGAGGCGGTTCGGAAATAGCAGTAGTATCAATAAGCGGTGTCAAGCTGGTAGTCTTTATGGGCGATATGCTAGGTTTTTCCTTGGAAATGGGCATGGAAAAATAAAAGGTACTTCCCAATCCAACCTTTGATATGACCCACATTTTTCCTCCATGCAGTTCTACCAATTTTTTACTAATGCTTAGTCCTAGTCCCGTCCCAGCATGCACCCTGTTAGAAGTACTGTCTGCTTGCTCGAAGTCCTCAAAAATCATCTCTAGTTTTTCAGAAGGTATTCCGATACCTGTATCTTCTGTCGAAATTTCGACCATCTCTTCTTTTTGTTGAGCGGTTATTTTTACATATCCAAATTCTGTAAACTTAATCGCATTGCCAACCAAATTATTCAAGACTTGGATCGTTCGATTCTCATCGGCAAATACTGGAGTCAAGTTTTTAGGCACTTCATTGATCAATTCAATTTGTTTATCCCCAACCAGAGGCTGGATCATTTTTATAACATAATCGGACACAGAGTACAAGTCCAAGGGCTTCTGACGCAAGTTGAGGTCTTTATTCTTTAACTTAGAAAAATCCAGCAAATCATTGACCAAGCTTGCCAGTCGCTTACCAGAAGAAACGACCATAGAGAGGTTTTCCCGCAATTTTTGCGGGCTTAACTTTTCTGATAAGTCCATTAAGGATTCAGAAATGCCAATGATTCCATTTAAGGGCGTTCTCAGTTCATGAGAAGTATTTGCGAGGAATTGATCTTTTATTTTGTCCAAGGCTTGAAGCTTATCTGCGCGTTCTTCTATTAACCGGCGGTTTTTTCTTTCTGCTTCTATTACCAAAGCTTGTTTTTGTTCGTTTTCTCCTCTTAATAGATTAATCCTTCGGGCTAAGGCAAAAGAAAAAAGGATGATAATGATAGTCACATAGCAAGAATAATTAAAATAGGAATAGACTCCAGCAGCAGGAAGGATAAAAAGTATAGGGTACATTAATTCTGCTGCCAAAAAATAACCAGCAGACGGCAATTTTTTCAGGACTGCCTTGATAAGAACTATCAATATAGGAATATGCGAATACACGTGAAAGTCTTGTCCTAAGCCCCAAAAAAAAGCATCATCATCAAAAAAAATAGACAAAACAGGTATCATTAGCCCTATAAATATCCATGCTAAAATAGCTTTATTCCAAAAAGGGAAATTCTGTGGTAGAGAAAAGAAATTTCGAATGAATAGCAGTAGTATGATTGGAAAAAGCGGGTTATATATAATGGTTATTTTTAAGGCCAAATAATTAGAATGCAAAAAAGGAAGGATGGTGCCTATATTTAGTAGAAGCGTTAATATAGCTGCAATAACCAGCGTCAAAATAAAAAAATAGTTTCTTTCTCTGGTCACCCACCCAATAAAAAGGCTATAAAAGAACATTATGGAAAATATGCCCATAAAAAAGAAGAAGATATTTAAGATCAACTGTTCTTTTTCCTGGATTTTTTCCCAAGTATTTATCTCAAAATTGGCAGAGGACACATATTTTCGAGCAAGAGAATTTCTTTCCATTCGAATCAATAAATGACCTTCTTGACCAGCTTTAAGGGTTATCGGCAAATAGTTAGAAACTCTATAAACTAGGTCTTTTTCTGCATTAGGGACAGAAAAGCCAGTTTTGGCTCTTGAGACTAACAAACTGTCTAATAAAAATAACTGTATATCGGACCAAAAAAAGTCGAATTCAATGACCCAAGTTTGTTCTTTTGTCAGGTCATTTTTTACATAGTAATGCAGCCAATGCACCCTAGCACTGTCTGGCATTATGCTGCTTAGCGAATCCTTTTCTAAGTCTTTTCGCTCCATTATTTCTTCATAAGAATATTTGCCCTGATAATCTTGCAGGATCAAGCCTTTATTGATGAAAAGGGGCGATTTATTAAAAGAAATTGTATCCACCTGTCCCTTTGAATAAAAGGGCAGAGCAAAAAGCAAAAAGATAAAAGAATGAATGTTCAGGAGATTTTTCTTAAAAACAGGTAATTCTCTCATGCAATAAAATAAATTCACAATTCAGGAAAATTTTTCCCTTTTTAGAGTATGATCAAATCTCATTTTTGGAGGAAAGAAGAAGTATTTTTTGTTCTGATCAATGAAATTTTTAAGGTAAATAGCTGTTGCTAAAACAATTCCCGTAATTCAGAGTGAAAAAGATGCTTTTTTAACCATAGGATAAATTTTAAACATA
>CBDCUO010000022.1:0-52746 GCA_965222705.1 Saprospiraceae bacterium
GGGAGAGGCGGGTTGAATCTTCAATTGATGCTTGTCGGGGTATAATAATGCCAAACGCCTTTTGACATTTTTTAAACCAATGCCCTTAGCGGGCAAGGTGCCATTTTTAGAAAAATCATTTTTTATCAGGGCTTTCAATTCGTCGTTTTGTAGGACCAATTGAATGTCAATATGGATGCGTTCCGTGGTTTTGTTCGCCCCATGCTTAAAGCAATTTTCAATAAAAGGTAAAATAATTAAGGGGGCAATTTTTTTATTTTTATAGTCCCCTTTAACAGAAAAATTCAATTGTAGTCGCTTGCCATAGCGGATTCTTTCCAATTCGATGTAATTTTCTAAATACTCTATTTCACTTTCCAATGGCACAAATTTTTGATTCGCATCATAGGACATATATCGAAATAAATCCGATAAGCGCGCCACCACTTCTGCGGATTGTTGGGATTTTTTTTGAATACAGAGGGTATATAAATTATTGAAGGTATTGAACAAAAAATGGGGATTGATTTGGGATTTTAGAAACTTTAATTCCGCTTCTAAACTAGTTGACTTTACCACTTCCAATAACTGTTCCCTTTTATACCAAAACTTTAATAATTTGAATAATAAGGCCATTAAGCAAATGTAGAAGGTCAAAATCAAGTGGACGACTTCGGGGTGAAGATTATTATCATTGGTCCAATGCGGCAGAAAAAGTTGATAAAACATCAACTGAAAAAAATCTAGCACCAGAATAATGGATATAAAGGCAATGATAAAGAGGATGTACCTTCTTCGTACTAAAAATTTGGGAAAAGCCCAATACAAAACCAAATAAACGTTGAGCATTTTAAAAGGCAAATCCATTAGCACCAGTTTGGCCGTTAACTCTACTGAATGAATGTACCAAATGATACTCGATTTTGCCAGATGCACCAACCAAAAGAGTGTATGCGCCAGGATTTGCTCCCATTTATGGTCGTATTTGAGTAGAAATTTCATGCCTATCTTAATAGTAATTTCAAATATTTGACTGAATGATACTTCGTAGTTTTTGTTCTAAATCACCAGAACTACCCCATTGATTAAACAAAATCTGCCGGTTTTTACCAATTACGATAAAAGCAGGTTGCGAGGGAATAGCATATAAATACGCAATTTCATCCGCTTCTAAAAAGTAAGGAAAGCTATAATTTTCTTTTGCCCAGTAGGCGGTTGGATTTCTTTCCCGCCATTCAAAAACATTTAAACCTAAAACTACTAATTGCTTTGGGCTAAATTGATGAGCCACATTTTGGACTTGCGGCAAGGTTCTTCTACAGATTCCACACCAAGTATTCCAAAAAGTGAGTACTACTATTTTATCTTTAAAGTCTGCTAGTTGGACGATTTGCCCTTTTTCGTTTTTTACTTGCCAATTTGGGGAAATATCCCCTACTCCGGGGCTAGTATCCACTTCCTTCCAAGCAAAGGACTCGTAAGCTTTTGATGGAGACAACACAAATTCCGCTGTATCTAAAACGGGATTAACCTCTAAATCGGTTAAAAGGAAATCATAATACTTAAAATCCGTTGAAGTATCCTTCCAAGACATACCTCTGGGTAGCCAATCTTTTTCGCCAATATACCAGCGATAGGTCGTGTTACCCTTTATTCCAATGCGCTTCCACTATAAAACATGGTACTTTCGCCAATAATCCTGTTGCCTGTCAATTCGATACGGTTAGCACGGGTCAGTTCCTTCCAATAGGGCACTTTTTCTAAATACTCAGGAAGATACCCGTAAGTTGATAACAAAGCAATTGCTCTTGCGCCTTTATCATTCCTACCTGTTTCAACGGTTTGGGCTTGAAAATCTACTAACCAAGCCATTTCGCCGTTGGTCACATAATGAAAATTTAGGGTATCTGCCCCTTCTTGAAACTGAACCTTCTCTTTAATGTTAATTTTACTATCGGCAACCTCCTTTACTCGCTTGGTTTTTCCGCTGCCTTTTGCCCAACCTATGGGAGCGTTAGGATAAGCAAATTCAAAATGATAACTTGTGCTGGTCACTTGTTTCAAAGCATGACGGGATTTTTCCAGTATCTCTTTTCCTGTAAAGACTAGCGTTGACGATTTATCTTTTGGAGGGCTTGGTTGACATGCCAATAGTAATATAAAAAAAAGAAATGGTAGGTGGCTTACGAATCGTTTCGATTGGAACATTTGAATCGTTTACAGTTAAATTAGAAATTATTTCCGAACAAGTTTAATAATGAAAACTAATGGATTTAGGGATTTGGAAAATAATAACTCCCTCTATTCAAAATTAAGGGACTTATTATTCATTTGCGCCCTTTTCAGCCAGGTTACTGGTTTATCAGACGAAGGAGCTTTAAAATGGATAAACCGCACTTGATTTTAAGTGGACAAAAAAGGCTTTCTCTAACCCTAAGGAATGTTGAAAAAATAAACTTCGATTCTTGACTTCCTCTTTTTGCGCTACTCTGCGTTGGTAAAATGCTTATGTAGCTAAGGCTACACGCACCTTTTACCGTCTTGATTAGCACAAAAATATCTCCTCAAGAACCTGAATTTATTTATTCGCCATTCCTAAACTCAACTTTTGCATTTTATTTTAAAATTATCTATGCCTTTTCCTATCTTTTTTTTCCTTTAAAAAGTCCTTACTTATAGCATGAGCCATACCGATAAAATATTACGTGCTGCAAAAGCAGGAGACATCGAAGCCTTTCACCAATTATTTCAACCCTTTAAGCAACCATTGAGCGGTTTTTTGTATCGGCTTACGGCTAGTCGGATAGATACGGAGGATTTGTATCAGGAAACTTTTATCAAGGGGTTTAATAATATCTCCAAATTTCGTGCAACTGGTAGCTTGAAAAATTGGATTTTTAAGATTGCTGCTAATCTCGCCTATGATTGGTTAAAAGGTCAAAAGCGGTGGAAGCAAAGTGTGTTAGACGACTTGAAGCAGTATGCAGAAACACATCCTGACTTTCGTGCTTCCCTGCTACAGACCAATCAATGTTCGCCTCAAGGTGCGTATGAAATAAAAGAACATATCAACTTTTGCTTTAGTTGTATCGGAAAAACCCTGCCCTTGCGACAACAACTGGTGCTGCTATTGAAAGATATGTTAGGGTTTAAATTGGCAGAAATCAGCGACATTATAGAAGAAAGTGTCCCCAATGTAAAATGGCTGCTACGAGAAGCCCGTCAAAGTATGCGTTCTATTTTTGATAATAATTGTGCCTTGGTTAATAAAAAGGGCACTTGTTATCAATGCTCGGCTTTGAACGGTCTATTCAATCCCAAATTAGCGGCTCAAATGACCCTCTTAGAAAAACGAGCAAAGGAAGGAGCGACTAGTAAAAAATTATTAAAAATCAGAACCCAAATCGCCAAAAGCATCCAGCCGTTTAGTGCCCACGGCTTTGATTTGCACGAATTGATATTCCAACAAGCGCATCAATTAAGTAAGTCAACAAAATTGTTAGATGGTTAAATGGTTTTATTGTTGCCTATAGGACGTTGACAACCAGCAATTTAACAATAAAATAGGGTGTAACCGCCGTTTGATGTACCATGAAAGGGTAGAAAATGAATAGCCCCGAATATCAATTCGGGGAAAATGGTGAATATTTATCCCAAATCCCCAACTCTGGAAGAGTTGAATATAAAAATAAAGTAAATTCAAGTTCAACTCCTTCAGAGTTGGGAGGTTTGACGCTGTTTATGCTCCTCCCCGCATTTACATACGGGGTTATTTATATTAAATCCTTTCAGGATTCGACCAATAGTACATCAAATGGCGGTTACACCCATAAAATAATTCAATACTTTGTTGATTATCAACGCTCTATCACATAATATTTCACTAACTATGAATCGTAAAACACAATTTTTCCAAGTACTACTAGCTTTTGTAATGATTTTAGCGAGCCTTAAAATCATGGCGCAGCCTACTATTTTGATTGAATATATCAATGTCCCTGCGGATAAACTTTCCGAACAGGATGCCTATCAAACAGAAGTTTTAGCACCCTATCATCAAAAAATGTTGGATGATAAAAAACTGTATGCTTGGTATCATTATGCCACTCGTTTTCCTACAGGTAATTCCCCTTATAATCGAGTGAATGTCACCGTTTTAGCAGATGAAAAATATAAAGAGGAGCACGATGCTCCAGCTAAACACCTATCTTATTTGTGGGATTTAGAAATTGCAAAGCCCGATTATCAATTGCGTTCATCGGGATATGGAACCGTACCCGTCCCTTATGTCACCGTTGACTTTCTTAAAGGACTGGAGGGAAACAATAGGAACTATGAGCAGTATTTGAAAACAACCATACAGCCTGCTTTGGATAAAAAAGTACGGGATGGACGACTCCTTAACTGGTCGGTTTTCCGATTTAAAGATAAAGGGAAACGTCCCAAAAAATATGATGGTGTCATCGTAAGCCGTTATAAGGACTTTTCCTCTATTGAACACCCACATCCTTTAGAAGAAAAATTTAATCAGAACTGGATTAAATCAGAAGCTTGGAAAACGCTCAACCTCGTGTATAAGAAGAGCAAAGTACTGACTAAGGAAGAACAGGAAATTAAAGCAGCTATTATGCGTTTTATTGAATCCATTGATTCGATGGAGGATAAAGGCGTAGCCATTTCCTATGCCGACGCTGCAACTGCTTTTTATCCGCATAGCTTTGCTCAAAGGCGGCTAGACGGAAAGACTGCCATTATGACGATTCAACAGCAGGGCTTTGAAGCTATTCGACAAGCCTTACCCCAAAATACGGATTTTTCCACGGTATCCCTTCAATTAAAACCGCAAGATTTTAATATCAATATTTTGGGAGAGACAATTGCTTTAGTGACTTGGCATTCTCCTCGACCGAATCATATTATGGGTAGAAGAACCGCCGTGATGCAAAAAATTAAAGGGAAATGGTTGATTTTGCACATGCACGCTTCGAATATGGGGCTTTAGTGCATTAGCTGTTTTTAACACAAGACTAAGCTACTAAGAAAAAAAGTTAAAAACTCTTGTTCGACTTCAAATGGGGTTTTGTAACCCAAAGATGAATAACCAAGGTATTTATTTTTTCTTAAATAGCCTTAGTTTTTCTGCCCTCTCTAATGTTGCAACTTTAGAACAGTCTAAACGCCCCGATACAAGACAAAAGCTACTTATTTCTGACAAACGACCGTTTACCTTTTTTTCAAACTTTCTATCCTAAAAAACCTTCCTCTTCCTTCGCTGTTTGGAATTCTATGGTTTTCTTGAGTATCATTGGGTTGTAAAAAGTAGCCCAACTATGAATTCTAATATTTTCAATTATTGTAATAGCTCAATTCTAACGTTTGTTTGCTTATTGACAGGGCTGGTGGGTTGCCAGCCTCGACAACAGGCGATTACTTATGCCTATCCCCTTTCCAAAACAGTAACTGCTAGCGATACCTTTCATCAAACCATTGTGTCAGACCCCTATCGTTGGCTGGAGGAATCGCAATCCGAAGAAGTAAAAAACTGGATAAAAGCCCAAGATGAATATGCTCGTTCTTTTTTGGATTCGCTGCCTCAGCGAGCGGCTATTGCCCAACGGTTAAAGGAAATCAACGACCTACAACCGGGGATAAGTGGTGTACCCCGAAAAGCAAACGGGATATACTTTTTTTCTAGTCGAAAACTGCAACCTGCGGGCTTATATTGGCAAAAAGGAAAGGACGCACAGCCAGCATTATTATTAGCGTATGGGGCTTTATCCAAAAAAGGAGATAACCTACGAGTAGTAGAGTTTGAACCCAGTCCAGATGGGAAATATCTTGCATTTGGGGTGGGCGCAAGAGGGAGTCAATGGAATACCTGGTACCTTTTAAATACCGAAACAAAAGAGTGGCTACGCGATGAAATAAAAGGCTTATACCTTTTTTATAGCCAAATCGCTTGGGCAAAAGACAGCAAAGGTTTTTTCTATGGCGGTTTTCAACCCCCCAAAGCGGGCGATAAACAGGCAGCTCCGCAACAACACGCCATTAAATATCATCGCATCCATACGCCTCAAACGGCCGATGAACTCGTTTATGAAGATACTGCCAATCCCGGCTGGATTTTTAGGGGAGAGGTGAGCCAAGAGGGCGATTATTATGTTTTTCACAGCATTGGCAGGCAGGTCAATAATGTCTATTATAAAAATTTGAAAGGGCGAGATAGGCGTGTTAAAATTGTAGCAGATGGGCGAAAACACCGCTACCTCTTACTAGGCAATCAAGGAGCGGATTTTTACTTTGCGACGGGCAAAGATGCCCCTAACCTTAAGGTCATTAAAGTAAATATCACCCAGCCCGAACCCGATAACTGGCAGGAAATCATTCCCGAAAAAGAATACGCCATTAATACCGCCAAATTATTAGGGGGTAAGTTGGTAGTGGAATACTTGAAAGATGTCTCTTCAATGGTGGAGATTTACGATTTGCACGGGAATCGGATGCATCAAGTGGGCTTACCCTATATCGGTGGCTGGCTGGTTTCCCGACGAAGTACGGGTTTTATGACCTCCTTTGTGGGGTCGCCTACCGATACCGAAGCCTTTTTTGGCATGACGGGACAAACCGACCCGGGGTCGGTCTATCGCTTGGATATTTCAAGTGGAAAAATTCGGGTACATAGCCGTCCGAAAATCAATTTTAAACCAGAGGATTTTACAGTAAAACAAGTTTTTTATCCCTCCAAAGATGACACCAAAATTCCCATGTTCCTCATCTATAAAACGGATTTATTTAAAAAGAATGGAACGAATCCGACTTGGTTGTATGCCTATGGATACAACTTCCCTTCTACCTTGTACTACCTCAATAACATCATTGTTTGGATGGAAATGGGCGGCATTTACGCCTATCCAGGCATTCGGGGTGGCTCGGATTATGGGCAAGCATGGATAGAGGCAGGGGCAGGTAAAAACAAGCAGACCGCTATTGACGATTATATTTTTGCTGGCAAATGGCTAGTAGAAAACGGTTATACCAAAGCAAATCAATTAATTGCCAATGGCGGCAGTGCCAGCGGACCGCTTCCAGCCGCCGCTATCAACCAAGCTCCGGAACAATTCGGCTTGGCGTATATTGATATTCCGCTTTTGGACATGGTGCGGATGTACGACTACCTTAGCGGTATTACTACCACAGGCTGGGGCGACCGAAAAAAGGCGGAAGATTTTAAAGCGCTTTACGACTGGTCACCTTATCACAATATCCAAGCTCAATCCTATCCGCCTGTTATTATTGCCCCGGGAGAAAAAGACCAATTGGCTTTTCCACTACATGCCTATAAATACACGGCGGCAATGCAGGCTGCCCAGCAGGAAAAAAGCCGTCCGATTTTTTTACAGGTGAGTTGGGAAGCGGGACATAGCATTAATAACGAAATATTGGTCAATCAATTGGCTTTTGCGGCGGAGTGGTTGGGGATTAAATTAGAGAAATAACAATATATGTATGATTTTTGGACCATATTTGCATAGGACTAAAAATAGCTAAAGGCATTTTAAAAATGCCTCTGTTTAGAATCTACCGCCAAATAGCCCTATCTTTAGAAAAAAACGTAGATAATTAATGGCATCCATACAATTCAATATATGGGCGGTACTCATTTTGATAGGAGCAGCGCAAGGATTTTTTCTAGCAGGAATTTTTTGGTATAAAAAAAACAACCAGAAAGCCAATAAGCTATTTGCCCTTTTGTTGGGGAGTATTGCTTTGCATTTATTGGAATATGCTTTTTGCGTTTCTGGGGTCATTCTACAAATACCCCATTTATTGTTCACGACCTACCCCCTCTTTTTTGTCATTGGTCCCTTGTTTTATTTTTATGTAAAAACCTATCTGCAAAGTGACTTTTCCTTTACTAATAAAACCTTGCTTCACTTGCTGCCTGCTTTACTCGTAGCAGGGATGCTTATTCCCTTTTATCAACTAAGTGGTTCAGAAAAAGTAGATTTCTTTGTGGGGGTTACCCAAAATGGTTTCAAAGAAATCCCGCCCACGCAGTTCGCCATTATGTTTGGACAGGTGTTGCAAATCCTCCTCTATTTATTCTTTGCCTATCGGTTAATTCGTCAAAAAAAAGAAAGCATTCGAGCCAAAAAAATGAATGGCAAATTACTGAAAATCAACTGGTTGCAAAAAGCGACAACCGCCTTTGCAAGCTTTGTTATTTTTTATGCAATAGTCACGTTCTGTCTAGTATTCACCGATAGCTTGCAGGTAGAATTTGATTATGCAGTGGTATTATTATTGGCAATTTTGATTTATGCGATTGGCTATGTGGCCTTAAATCAACCCGCTCTGTTTTCTGAAAAATTTAGTAATGGACGACAGAAGCTAGTGCTTAAGCCTCAAAACGTTCTTCCATTTAAAAGCCGGTTGGTTGACTATATGCAGTTGCAACAACCCCACTTAAAGGAACATTTAAAACTAGAAGATTTGGCAGTAGCCTTAGACCTACCTGCTCATCAGCTTTCAGAGCTAATAAATCAAGAATTTGCCTGTAGTTTTTTTGATTTTGTCAATACCTATCGGGTAGAAGAAGCCAAACGCCTATTGGTGAGTGAAGCCGCCAAAAGCAAAAAGATTTTGGCGATTGCTTTTGAATCCGGCTTTGGCAATAAGGCTACATTCAATCGGGTTTTTAAAGATTTTACAGGTCAGACGCCTAGTGCTTATCGGAAAGGGCAATTGTCAACTAAAATATAGAGGTAAAATATATTGGAGCAAAAGTATTATTATCAAGGTTTTTCTACTTAGGCGTTTTCTGAAGTTTTTTTAGTAGTTCCAGAAAATCTACTTGATAAATATTCCGATTTCCATTTTCTATTCTTGAAAAATAGAGGGTTTTATTATCCCGAGATACAAAAGGTACCATTTCACAAGTTTCAGCATTAATCGTATCTCCCAGGTTTATCGGCTCCTTCCACTTACCCTTTTCATAAAAACTTATATATAAATCACAGCTTCCATAACCGCCTTCTACATAAGAATAGAATATCATATAGGTATGTTCCGCATCTACAAAAGGGTGACCATCCCATTTTTCCGTATTAATTTTCCCTTTTATTTTTCTAGGCGTATCAAACCCGCCCCCAATTTTTTCAGACATCCAAATATCATGGTCAGAGCGCACCGCTTTATTGGCTCTGAAAAAATAAAGTGTACCATTAGAAGTAACGGTAGGGAAACCTTCCGTAAAAGTGGTGTTTATAAAATCGGGAAGCCTGTAGGGGGCTCCCCAATTAGTATCTTTCCAATCTACTGCCCAAATATCATAATCTGCTTTCCAACCATCTTGGTTCGCATTTCTATTTGTCATAAAATACATAGTTTTGCCATCTGGCGTTAAAAGAGGGTCTGTATCTGAAAAAACACCTGTAAAATTCACTTTAACAGGTGTGGTCCAGCTACCATTTATCAATTCGGTTGTCATGATAGCATCTCCATGCTTAAATTGCCTTACAAAATACATAGTCTTACCATCTGGAGTAAGGGTCGTACAATACTCCCTATTATTTGATATTAACCCTGGATCTACCAACATTGGCTTTTTCTGTGCACTGCCATGAATGCTACCTAGAATAATGTTGAAAAATAGTAAGGCTTTAAGATTTATATTGATTTTCTTAATATCCATTAGACTTAATATTTAGAGTGATGTACTATTCTTAGCTTTGGCAATGAGTGCTTAATAGGCTTAGATATGCCAGATTTTTAAAATCTCAAACAAGACTTTTTAGAGTAAGCTCAACTATTAAAATGTTCAGTTCTTTTCAAAAGAGGAATCAACTCTTTCTAGTTTTATTACTTCAACACTTTTTTTATCGTTACTAATATATTTAAAAATTATATTCAAATTATTTTTGTCAATAAATTCTAATTTTACCCCATAGACATGCCCTGCTTTTTCATGTTTTAAATTGCTTATATCAACCATTTCAAAAGTTATTTCCTTCTGCTTTTTGCCAATGTCTGAAGCGATTAAACGAGGTTGATTATTGGCCGCACAATAATGGGTCATTCGCAATGATTCCCCGTCTAAATGATAAACACTAGACATACTAATGGTTCCGTCTTCGGCTATAATATTTTCAAGAACAGCTGACCCATGCCCTGTCAAATGGTATTCCACTATATTTTTTCCGCTAGCATTAATATGACCGGACCATTGAAACGTGCCTTTCCATTTACCTTGCAAGTTTTTGATTTTATCTAAGGCTAATTGTGCCTCCGTTGTTATTTCATTATGAGGTATAGGATTACTATGCTGTCCTGCGGCTAGATGGTAAATAAAAACCAAACTAAGCAATAATACATACTTACTGTATGCTAATCCAATAGACTCAATTGCTTTTATAGATGTCATTGTTGATATTTTGAAAGCTCGATAAATTTTAAGTTCAAGTCCAAGCATCAAGCTCAAGTTCAACATTCCCGCAGAAGGTAGCTTAAAACTTGAACTTGAGTTTTATTTAGGTACTTAATTACCCCCAAAACTTGAAATATGTGAACCCGATTGTATCCAACCATCAGGTTCTCTTTTATAAATATCAATGGACTTATATTTTACGGGGTAAATGGTGTCATTTTCTGGCAAAAATTTTAACTTAAAGCCCGTACTGGCTAGATAATAGACAACTGCTAGGTCGCCATAGTGCTGAATTTCTATATCATCAAATTGGTAATGAGTCATTTGAAAACTATCCAAGGCATTCTGAACATTTTCCATATAACTGTTAATTCCCCTTTTTAAGGTTGTACTAGAAGTTTTAAACCCTGTCCAGTCGGTGCTATGTGTTGATTTAATTTTATCAATATCTTGGTCAATAAAAGCCTGAAAGATACTTTCTATATGCTCCTTTATTTCGGCTTTATCTTTTTCTACATGAAATTTTTTGAAGTTATGGTTCGCAATACCCTTTTTTTGGTTACAGGAGATAAATGATAAAACCCCTGTTAGGACTAGGAATATAGCTAGTTTTTTCATCTTACTATACTATTTTAGTGTTTGATTTATAACCTTCACTTGCAAACTAATGTGGATTATTTTTAAACGCAAAGTAAGGTTCTATAGGCTTTTTTCGCCTAAATAGGGTCGTTCTTTTTGAATCATAATGATTCAAGTTTGTTCAAGTCAAGTAACTATAAACTATAACATGGATAAAAATACAAAGCACCTCAATCCGCTTATTTTAGCGCATTGTTTAGAACAGATAGAACAACAATTAAATTGGGGACCGTCCCATCAATGGACCAGTAAAGATTTTAATGATTTAAGCAATAAAATTTTTGATAAAACCGAGATAAGGCTAAGTGAAACGACTTTAAAAAGGGTATGGGGTAAAGTTAAATACGACAACCTGCCCAGCACCACAACACTCGATACCCTCGTCAAATTTTTAGATTATCAATCATGGAGAGATTTTAAACTGGCTCAGGGGAGTCCTCCAAAAGAGCAATTGGTCATCCATAAACACAAATTAAAGCAAATGGCTCTTTTATTTTTGGGGATTGTCTTTTTGACGTATTTAATTACACATTTGGAGTTTCAAAAGAGGGAGACCTATAAAGCGAATATCGTTAAAGAACCGAAGGTGCAGATTGATAAAGAAGTTGTATTTAATCACAAGATAATTTCTAAAGATTATCCAAAAACGGTTATCTTCCATTTCGACCTTGCAGGGAAAAGTTCAAAAAATCGGAGGATACAACTTTCTTGGGACAAGCAAAATGTTATTAAAATAGAACCCCATCAAAAAACGGCAACAGGTATCTATTATTTTCCAGGGCTTCACCATGCCAAACTTATCGTTGATGAAAAGGTAATCCAAGAACAAGCTGTCATTTTAACAAGCCCTTTTTGGTTTGCATCGCTCAAAGAAAAAAATGGTGGTTTTATAAAATACCTTAACCACGAATTGGACTCGATTGATGGCGTATTAAAGTTGAAAGACGCTTATGCTCAAAAATTAAACAAAGAGATTCCGTCAAAATTTATAGATTATGACTATTTACCCCCGTTTAAAAATATGTCGTCTGACAATTTCACTTTGGAGCTGAACCTAAAAAATGAATCCTATGAGGATAATTCCAATATTTGCCAATTTTCTGTCCTAACCATTATAGGTAAAAAAGGACTTTTTTATATTCCATTTAGCAAAGATGGCTGCGTAAGTCGGCTCGCCTTACAAATTAGTGAACAAATAATCTCTGGTAGCAAAAATGACTTATCTTTCTTAGGTTTAAACCTTAATAAAAAGCAAAATGTAAGAATTACTAATCAAAATAAAGTCCTGAGTATATTCGTAAACAATCACCTTCTAAAAGAATTTTCTTATGCCAAGGACATCGGAAAAATTTTAGGACTTAAGTTGACCTTCGAAGGAAGTGGAGAGGCTTCTACTATTAAATTGAACGACGCTTTATTATAGCGTTTATTAAACCAGCTCAATCTGATATTCTAAAAAAGAAGGGTCACTCCATTGGATGAACCGACAATGCCTTGGAAATATCCCATTTTTAACAAAAAAATGCCCCTTTCAAAAGCGATTATTCGGATAGTTCGTAGTGCTTTTTGGTGTGTGCCTTGACCAGCCTGCAACAGGCTGCTTGCTTATTCAGCTTTCCTTTTTTTTCGTGCCTTCAAAAAATAAAAAAGACACAGCCGATACTTGTAGGCATAGTGGTAAGTTAGTTGCGTTGAATAAATATGAATAGCATTGAATAAAATTGAAAACAGTAAAATTGCCATCGGTCTTGCATTTTAAATTATAATAGTACCTATGGTTTCTTTAACAGTAAAATCATGATTAGAACAATAAAAAAGAAGATTGACCTACTCCTTTCCTTATTATCAGTTGTTTTGCTCTCCATTAATGTAGGCGGACAAGATTTATCCTTACAACTCCATTGGAAATTCAACACAGGTGACAAGGTATTGGCTTCCCCCATTATTCATAATGATACCATCTTTATAGGTAGTCAAAATGGAATATTTTATGCCCTCCACCTTAAGTCAGGCGAGGAGATATGGAAATATGAAACAGGTGGTATCATTCAAACAAAGGCTTTAATAATTGATGAGATTGTTTTTTTTGAGTCCGCCAATATTTTTTATGCCCTCAACTACAAATCGGGCAAAGAGGTTTGGAAATTTAACCCCATGATTAAACCCAAAGGATTTAAATATAATGGAGTTGCTTATCACTATTTAATAGACCCTTTTGATTTTAAGCGGTCATCTCCAATAGCACATAAGGGCATTATTTATATAGGTGCTAGCAACGGTACCGTATATGGATTTAATTCAAAAAGTGGAAAAGTAGTTTTTGAAATAAAGTCAGACGATACATCACCTATCAGGTCAACACCCTTCGTAGAAGGAGGAACGCTTTATTTTGGAGATTGGGAAGGTGTTGTCTATTGTTATGACCTAGTAAAAAATACAATGCTTTGGAAGAAAAAGACCTATCGTGGAGAAAAACCCTACGGCACTTTTGGGGGTGTTGTCTCCGAATTTTTGGTATATAAAGACCTATTATTTTTTGGGGCTCGCAATCAGATGAAAAATGTATTGCTAAAAGAAACCGGAGAAAAGGAATGGACCTTTACAGACTCAAAAGGTGGTTGGATGTGGGGTGACCCGGTTATCTGGAAAGATACCTTGTATGTTGGTGGTTCCGATAATTTTAAACTATTTGCTTTTAACCCCCATATAGGTCAAATTTATTGGACGCAAACCCGCAACAAAAATATTTGTGGCAAACCTTATGTAACGGACCAGTGGATTGCTTATACGGGTGGCAATGGGTATGATACCGATGATTCGGGCGAATTGGTGTTGGTTAGAAGAAAAGACGGAAAAGTTTTGGACGTTTTTGGAACTCCTAAAGCCGTTTTCTCTGCCCCTACGGCTTCTGCCAATAACTTGGTTTTTACCTGTTATGATGGAAATGTATATTGTCTATCCATAATTGGTAGGGACTAAAAAGTGCTGTCGGATTCAATTTTCTTCAAATTTTTCTAATTCTTTGGTTACATCACTCTGATAAATTTTGTCTATACAATGATAATAATTGTTTTTCATTGTCTGGTCATTGTGATATAAGTCAAGTGCCTTTCTTAGCATTTTATGTTTGACTTCTTGCTTTAAAATAATTTCAGAATATTTATTACCTTTTAATCTCGAGTGCGCTCAGTCTGTTAGCAAGCTTTAATTCAATGATTACTAGCATTACGATTATAGCAACTTCAGATATTATGTAATACCAACCCCAAAATTTTATATCCTGTCTATGATATAAAGCAAAGCCTATTGATACCCAACAATAAACCAAATTCAGGATTGCGATTCCTTTCAAATATGGACTCAATTGTTGATTTTCTTTTTGGTAGCAGTAAAAATCATAAATCGCAAAAAATATGGGTATTGCTGCTAAAAAGTATAAAGCGGAAGGAGGAATACCAAAAATGTGCTCCAATTTGACCAGTACAATTCCTAATAAAAATGCGGACAAACTTGCGCCTAATCCATCTATTAAGAATAGCTTCCCCGGATTAAGTTCTAGCCTTTCTAGTATCTGATTCAACATTTGTTTTTATTTTCTTCTTCAATATACTATTACATTCTCCGATTGCTCCTTTTCCATCATACCCATTCAATGTAGTTAAAGCAATTCTTATTTTGACTTTACTACTTTTCAAGAACAAAAATGATAATTAAATGCTGAATATCAGTACTATGGTGATAATTATTAATAAGGGTTTAAATAAAGCTGACATTCACGAGTTGTAGAATTTGATTTTTTTAATTAACAGTTTTTTCTTATATTGAATATAGCTTCAAAATGTTGATTATCAGTGAGTTATGCAAAAACAGAGGTTTAAAAATTTTACATAAATAACTGATAATCAAATGTTTGTAAAATTTTCAAAAAAGAAGAATTTATTAACTCTGAAAAGTTCTTTGTTTAAAAAATGGCAAAATATTATTTGGCAAATTTCTCAAAAAATATTTTTTGCAGCGAAAAATGAGGTTTTTCCCTTGAAAATTAGGCAAAAAACTTAATTATAAAAATAGCTTTTTTCAACTCGTGAATGTAGGATAAAGCTTATCAATAGTTTCATTTTATACTAAAAAACAAGCTTTTTTAAATAAAGGTTTGTCTAGATGTTAAAAACATTAAATTACTGACAATCAATTGCTTATATTTTAAATTGTTGTAGTGCGAACTAAAGATTAAGCCATTTGAAGCGAACTCAAGTTTGCCCCTTTTTACTAGTTCTTTGACTTATTGTTAAATTCCATAGATTTTCTTGGTCGAAGTTAATCGCATTGAAGGCTTTGATAAATTTACCTTTTGAATCGGATACTTTCCATTGGCTTGAAGAGGAGTCAAATTTGACGGACACATATTGCTTGGGAAATTTCGTTCCTAGATAGTACACATTTCCATATAGTGTAAATTGTCCAATTTTACTTGTTCTTCTAGCAAAGATCCATTTGTCTAATCTTTGAAAAGCTCTTTGAGGGTTAAAATGCTCTGCCTTATAAATTCTTTGATTTGTAAACAATTTGGGATAACACTCTTTTCGAGTTTTTCCTTTGAGGCGGCTTACCTTAAACTTTTCTCTTTGAATCAGGCCAACTTTATCTAAATGCTTTTGCAATTGCTTGTAATCTTTGCAGGAATAAACCTCTGCCCAGTCTTTTGTGGTACGTTGCATTCTTTCTACTTTGGCATTATCTGTAGGTCGTCGTGGACGATTATAGATCACTTCAATTCCCATAGCTTCTAGCCATAAGCAAAGAACCGGAAGCGACTTTCGTTGTGGGTCGCCCAAGGGCATCCCGTTGTCCACTCGAATACTTTTAGGTAATCCCCATTTGCTAAATGCATTAATCAGATACTGCTTTACCTGTGAGGGAGATACCTGGCTAATATTTCCGCAGGGGAAAAACGGGCGTTTCAAGTACCGCTCCTGATTTTACATCAACAGTAGTTAAGTAGCAGGCTTTAGTTTGATCTTCTAATTTCAATTTTTCTTTGGCATCAATTTGCCAACAATCATGAACTTGCTGTACAACTGAAGTTTTAGAGGGTTCTCTAATAGTAAAAGTTTTATTGAACCCTTTTGCTCTAAACCATTTTTGTAAAGTTCTTGCTGTTGGAAGTGCTGCTAATGGGTATTTGTCGTGTAATAGGGTTAAAATATAAGGTGCACCCCAATTGGGATGACGTCTTTTCAACCAAGTACTCATACGATAAATGCGATAGTATTTAGGAGCCTTCGGACCACAATGAGTATACTTCAGTTCTAATCCTGATGCTCCGCTTTTTTTGTACGATTGCCAAATACGCTTTAAGGTCGAGTATGACATTTTTCTTTCTTGGCTAATCTGAATTAAACTTTTTCCAGATTCTTTTTCCAAGATCACTTGTCTTCGATCTTCAATGGAGTAATACATGATCAGAAAATAGGATGTTTAACAATATTTCAATGAACTCTAATTTAGGGACCATACTTTAATTCGCCAATAATGGGTCAAACTTTAGTTCGCACTACATTGTTTAGAAAAATAAACTAACTAAAAAGTAGTAAAGTCAAACTTATGCTTTCCGAACAATTCCGTAGGAAATGGATGCACGGATCAGTTCCTCATCCCTAACCTCAAATTTTATTACTATTAGCCAAAACACCCATTTCTTTAAAAGCTTTGCTTAGATTTTCATGTTGTGAAGGACGCGGTGCGTCGGCACTGTAAATCTTTCCTTTGTCGTTGATGAGAATAAAACGTGGAATTCCTTTAATGTTATAACCTTTTGTTATGTCTGATTCCCAGGCTCCATTGGCAAATAATTGCATTCCGCCCAAGTCATTGTCAACGATAAACTTGGCCCACTTTTCTTTATCTTTTTGCTCATCTACGGAGATGCTAACAAATTCAATGTTTCCATCGTGGTATTCCTGCTCAACCTTTTTTAAAGACGGTATTTCGGCTTTACAGGGTCCACACCAGGTGGCCCAAACATCAACATATACGTTTTTACCTTTCAAGTCTGCCAAATTCACTTTTTCACCAGTTGAAGTCACTCCGCTAAATTGCGGTGCATCTGCTCCCCGCTTTAGTTTTTCACATATACCTACCAATTCATCTATTTTAGCCAGCCTTACCGGATTGTCGCTTATACTTTTAAAATAATCAAGCTCATCGGTTATACCGTCCAAACCACCGCCAAAGCTCAATTTCTGACTTAAGTAGCTGTATAATAGTGCTTCTTTAACTTTTTTGTTACTAATCTGCTCCCTGGCTCTGTCATATAAACCAAGAAAATAATCAATGGGGCCTGATTTTCTATAGTCAAGATCTTGATTTTTGTGTCTTATTATGCTTTGTATCAAAAAAAATCCTTCCTCCGTTTTTACTAGTCCTTCTTCATTAATATCAAAATCATCTAGGAAAGCATAATAGTTGTTACTTAGCTCGGGTTCTGTTTTATTTGCATTCTTGTATGATTGAGGGAAATCAAACCTTGCACTCAAACCTTTTAAGGTAACTTTCTTTCGTTCCAGTTCAACAAATTGTTTATTTAAACCACTAGCATTGTCATCAATAAAACTGGTCCAGAGTGTTTGCCTCTCTTCATTTATCTTCTTAAAGCTACTTTCATCCTTTAAATTCCACATGGCCTCAAACCCCAGCATGGAGCTATTTTCTTTATTAAACTGTAGCTGCTTAGCCAGAAAATCATTTTCAGCCTTAGAATCACCAGAAAAAGCCAACGTTTCTTCAAACTTCTTCGCATCTACTGAAAAGTTTATAGCGTCTCCTGGTTTGGCATAAATATTTCCATATTGGCGTCCGTTCCTAAATCGAATGTAACCTGCTTCGGTAAGGGGAATTTCTGTTGTGAACGCACCATTTTCATCGAGTTCAATATCAGCATCATAACCAGTAGCATGCGATGTTAACACCACTTTATTACGGCTGGCATTTTCAATCTTGCCCGTCAGAGTAATACTATCCGCTTTCTTAGCACAGGAAAAAATAAGTACCAAAGCAAAAACTGGAAGTAATTTCATTATTATTTTCATAATTGCAAATTAAAATGAATAATTATAAGACAGTCTAAAATTGCGACCCACTCCAAGAATCAATGGATCCCCTTCCATGTACCTTTCATTTAGTGCATTATATAAGTTAAATTGCAGTTTATGATGCTTCAAAAACCCATAACCAGCTCTAAAATCCACAATCATATGTCTGGGTAATTCTAAAATAGGATCAGTTGTATTAGGCCGGATTCTAGGATGGCCTCCTATAAAATTCCGGACATAAGAAACTCCCCGCATGCGGCCATTGATACCAATAAACAGGTCGTTATGTTCAAAATTAAGCCCTAGGTTACCCGCTCCGTCAAAATTACCGAAAATGGGTTCCGTCATTCCGGTCTCATTGTTCTTTTGATCTGATGTAAACAAATGGGTTACGTTATAATAGGCTCTCAATGAGTATTTTTTGTCTAAAGCCTTACCCAAATCAAACGAAACATTAACCTCCAAACCATCCATTTTAGCATCTGAAACATTGATAAACGTTGATTGAGGGCCAGTAGGTGTCTGGCTAAGCTCTTCACTCCAAAGATTACCCCAATTGGTATTGAAATAATTAAGAGCTATCTCCAAGCCAGAATTCTTACCTTTATATTCAACACCAATATCAAAATTCTTACTGGTTTCATTTTTAAGGTCGGGATTACCGATAAAATGTATGCCGAAGGCCATCAGGTCATTCGTTTTCTGACCAACCGTAGGCACTTTAAAACCATGCGAATAGGTCGTATGAAATCTTATTTCATCGGTAGCCTTAAAAACGAGTCCTAAACTAGGAGCTAAGTTGTTATCTTTTTTCTGATTCTCTAATCTCGCCCTGGAAGAAATCAGACGTTTCTGGTGTAAACGTGGTTGATGTGAATCTGCCTCCCACAGTAGCAATAAAGCGACTTTTTAGAAAATGAAAAGATCCATTTACAAATGTAGCAAAAATAGTGTTTATTTCGTTTGGCCCAAAGGTACTGCGATTACTTCCATCTGGGTTGAAATCTTCAAGTTCAAACCTGATGTTTTGGTAGTCTATACCAAAAACTACTTGGTGTTTTTGCGCTAAAGTTATGGCATCCTGAGCTTGTAGTCCAAGGATTTTACTTATTCGATCGCTAGCTTTATAACGACTCATAGAGGGAGACATTGGATCAACGCGTAATGATTCGAATGATCGATTGAAGAAATACGGCCTGAATCTCAAATTATGTTTACCTGGATTACCTTTTAAATCAATATCAAACGATGATCGGTTAGATTTGCCCTGGGAAGGATTAGGCGTTAATCCACGCAAAAAATCCATGCGGTCATCTGCATAGAATTCGCCCAAAAGATCTAGATTCCAATTATTACCTAGCTCAAAACCCAATCCACCATTAATCGAGACGTTTTCTCTGTCAGAATCTGGAACATCGGTGCCACTTGGACCTATTAACTCTTCGTTATCTACGGAGAAGAAGTTATTCTTTCCAGTTTTAAAATCGCCCTTACGAGTTTTATAGGAAACGCCCAAGTTAAATCTTGTTTTGTCTGATATGCCGCCGCCGACAGATGCATTCACTCCATAGGAATCAAAGCTGCCATAGTAAATACCCGCATTTCCGCTAATATCTCCTTTTGACTTTTTTGTTATAAAATTGATTACTCCTCCCATAGCACTACTACCATACTGTACAGCTGCAGGACCTTTTATTACTTCTATACGCTCAATGTTATAGCTAGGAATCTGAGACAAATCATCATATCCCGTTGGCCTCCCATCAAGAAGTAGTAGTACATACCCACCCTGATTTCCGCTGTTGAATCCCCTTACCTGAACTTGCGATGTTCCCATCGAGCTTTCAAGTATGGCAAAACCGTTGGCTTTAAGCACTTCAGCGGCATCGATTGATCCTGCTTGTGAAATATTCTTAGAGCCTATCATCTCCATCTTATGGGGAATATCCTCTAATCTTTGATTCAGCCTTGTAGTGGAAACGGTAACACCTTCCAGTTCGTTAAATGACTGTAACATTTGAATAACGATATTTTCCTGACCATCCGAAACCTCAACAGTATATGTTTGAAAACCCACAAAGGAAACCACCAATGTAAAAGGCGGTTCTACGTCCAGGGAGAAATTGCCATCGTTATCCGTAACCGTACCAATAGTCCTGTTTCCTTTAACATAAACACTGGCACCGACAAGGGGGTCGCCATTTTCGTCTGTTACCTGACCTGTTATTACCTGAGCGCTTGTTTGTTGTTCCTGTTGTCTTACTATTATATAGGAATTGGCAATCTTGAATTCAAGGTCTAATGGTGTTAGAATTAGAGCTAGTGCGTTTTCGACCGGTTCTTCATCAACCGATATACTAACAATCTCCTTTCCTGTTAAATCCTCGTTAGGATATAGGAAAGTGAGATCGGTTTGTTTTTGAATTTCCGTAAAAACCTCTTGTATCTCTACCGAATAGAAATCCAGTGTTACTTTTTTGGATTGTGCCAGCGTGGAAGCTTGTCCTTGAAAAAGAAAAGCAATCATATAAAAACAAATCAGCTTCATCATGAGAATTTTTTTGTTCCATTCAGCGTTTGACCTAGGAAGGAATTGGAATAAATTCATAAGTTGAAGTTTTAGTTAATAAATTGGTTGTCGAACGGACGATCATTTTGTTCTGAACTTTTCGGGGGTTGTGTTGCAGCACAACCCTTTTTATTTTTCTATTATTAATAGTTTATCGTTTTCAATGCGAAATTCAATTGGCCGGGTAAAAGAAATGGCATCAAGAAACTCCACAAGGGGGCGATGTTTGTAAGCTATCCCTGTATATTTTACATTTTTGAGATTGCTGCTCACAAATTCATAATTGAGGGCATACCACTTGCTGAGTTGATCCATAATACGCTCCAAATCCTCATTTTTAAAAATGTATTTACCATCAATCCAATCCGTGGCGACTTTTGTATCAACCTGTGCAATTCGGCTTTCGGCTTTATCTAGGAAAAGGCTAAGTTGTTCACCGGGTTTGAGCGTCCTTGCATGACCTGCATGTTCCTCTACATTTACTATGCCCTCCACTAAGGTGGTGCTATGAACTAATTTTCCAGGGTAGGCCGAAACGTTGAACGATGTACCCAAGACCGTTATATCCATCTTATCAGTACTTACAATAAATGGCTTATCAATATCCTTAGCAACATCAAAGTAGGCCTCACCTTCCAAAATGACCTTGCGTTCCTTAGCATCGAATTTTGACGGGTAGCTCAATTTTGAATCGGCATTGACCCACACACGACTACCGTCTTCCAGTACCAGTTTATATTCTCCGCCCCGAGGTACCTTTAGGGTATGTTTTTCTGCCGGGGAATCATTCTCAACCAATAAATCATAGCGAAGCTCTCCTTGCAAATTGCTTAGGATTTCGTCAGAAACACGATCAAAAGATTTTGTCTCCGGTAAAACTTTAATCTCTCTTTGGTCATTAACATTTAAGTAAGCCTGGAAGGAACCAGGTTGCCCGAATTCAACATCAGTAACATTTGGATTATTAAGCAAGTTATTAATTGCAAATATCCCTATAAGCAATGCAGCTATGGCTGCGGCCATTCTCATAGGATTTCTGAGAAAAGTCAAAGGTTTGCTACGAGAATTGTTCTTGGCTTTCTTAAGGATTTTGTTCCATGCTATATCCGTATTAATGTTATTGTAGAAAGTATAATCTTTCCCTTCCTGTTTGAGCAATTGAAATTGTTCAAATAGCTGTTGATTCTCTTTTGATTCCTTCAGCCACTCCCTGAAGGCCGATTCCTCTTGTTTTGTTAATCTACCTTCTATTCTTTTTCGTAATAAATCCATTCATTGTGATTTAGAGATTGCTAAGTACTTTCTTATTTGACAGGAATAACCATCTTAAGGGTGAAGTGAGTGGAAGTTTAATTTACTCTGCTAAAGGGTTGGGTGCATTAAATGAAAAGGGAGGAAGAATCTTTCAAGGCTTTGCGAAGCAGCTTATACGCCTTTTTCATTTGCGTTTTGATTGAGTTTATAGATATGTCAAGTTCCTCTGCAGCCTCTTTATATTTGAGCTCGTACAGGTTGCACATAATAAAGATTTTTCTGCATTGGTTTGGCAAAGAGTCCACAGCTTTATAGATTTCCATTTTCCGGTCAGCTTTATGCATGGCTTCTTCTACTGACTCCGTTTGGCTCATCTGTTCCTGAAACAGCTCCTTTTTTTTCTGGTTTCTTTTAAGCTTTTCCAGATAATTTAAACATCCGTTTTTGGTAGCATTATACAGATAGGCCCTTGGGTATTTAATAGCTAAAATGTCTTTTTTTTTTGTCAGGAGTCTCACAAAGACATCCTGAACTACATCCTCTGCTGCTTCTGGTTCCTGCACATAAGACATAGCAAAAAGACATAATTCTTTATAGTGCTTTCTGAAAGCAGTTTCAACATCTTTCATTAAACAAGCGGACAATAGATAATTAATCGTTTTAAAGCCGGTGGCCTTCAAGATAGTAACAAATATGGAGATTAGAAGTGAATTAAACAATTAAAAAGGAGTAAAAACCAAAAGAGCGATTCAAGACGTAGTTGAAAATACATACAAAATTTTTCAACAAAGAAGATACGCCCATGAATCGCATCAGCAATTAGCGCTGCTGCGTTAAAAGTCTCGGCAATACCTGCATTGCCTACGTTTTTTGCCTTGCATAAGAAAAAAATAACGGATAACGGCGCATAGAAACGCAATTTATTAATGAACCATTCCTTAATGATTAATTGCTCTATTAGGAAAAATCAGGTCTTACTTTCCAAAGTAGGACTTTATTTCGAAAAATCCACCTTATCCTTGCCTTAGATTCCTCCCATTAAATAGGAAAGGACAATAAAATTATGAAAAAATCACTCGACTTTACACCCATTGGGGCTATCCTTTTATGGATAGCCACCTTATCTGGTACGCTTACCGCACAAACGTCCCTGCAAAACTATCAACAAGCCTATCAAGTATTGATGGACTGCGCTCAGGCGATGGGGGGCATGAGGGCTTTCCAGCAAATTGAGGACGTCCGAATGACCTTAAAAGGAACGGCTTATGACGAAGGGCAAAGCCAAAATCCTTATGCCGATTGGTTTGAGCGAGCCATGAATGGAGAGATTATTTTTCAACCTAGAGCGGGATTAAGTTATGAAAAAATACATACCCTGACCATTGGTGGCTTATTATACGACCCCATTTTTATTTTAAAAAATGATGGAACGGGCATGATGCACCAACCTTCTAGCGATGAATGGTTTGAATTAAAGGGTTTGGATATATCTATCTTAAAAGGCATCCCCCAATTATACCCGCCCAGAATGTTCCCCTTTGAAGTCATCCGACAGGCAATGAGAAATGCAGGGGGTTTGCGCTATATCCAACGAATCGAAGACGAGCACTTCATTAGCGTCCCTGAAGCAGATGGCACGCAGTTGACCCTGGTTTTTTCTGATAAATCCAAACTATTGCAACGGATTGAACTATTGAGCGATCACTTGGTTTTTGGAGATCTTACTATGAAAATTTGTTACGACGATTACCGAGTAGTCAATAGCCTACAAATGCCGCATCACCTAGTTTTTAAATATGGCGAGCAACCTTTTATGGACTTAAAAACGACTCATTTTCAGGTGAATACCAGCCCGGACCCTAGTTTGTTTGAAATGCCTGCGGATAAGCAATGGACAAAATTGCCACAGCCATTTGTTCCAAAAAAACTGGGAGAAGGGCTTTGGTTTTTGCCAGTTTATGCGGGATTGGGGACGACGTATAATGTAATGTTGGTCGAATTTGACCAATATTTTTTGGTAGTGGATGCGCCTTTATTTGACGGCTACTCTCGGGCAATTGGGCGGGTCGCCAATTCCCTTTCGGTTGGAAAACCGATTAAATATGTGGTGACAACCCATTACCACACTGACCACATTGGCGGTATCGGCCACTTTATCGCATCGGGCAGCACGATTATTTGCAATCAAAAGAATCAGGCATTTATTAAAGACCTCGCCAAAGTAAAGCATACGATTTATCCAAATGCCTTGACTTTCAATCCGAAAGAAGCGGTTATAGAATCTTATACCCAACAAAAAACCATTAGCGATGGTCAGCAAAAAGTCGTCTTATACGAAATCAATAACTCCCCCCATGTAGAAGAAATGACCTTAGTGTATGTACCTGCTGAAAAGCTGTTATTTGTAGCTGACCTACTAATGGTCCCTCATAATGGGACACTCCCACCAGACAACGAATCCCTACAATTTTTAAAAGATTTTATACAAAAACATAAGCTAGAGGTTGAGCGGTTTGCGCCCGGACATGGGGTGGTTATTGATAAAAACACCTTTTATGGAAAGAAAGCCTCCAAAGGAAGAGCTACTTCTTTGCTCGACTTGGAGTTTCTTATTGGCGACTGGAAATTTCATCCCGACGACCCCTATGTTAAAAAATTTCCTGATTTAAAAGACCGGATTCTGTATCGCTATTCTTGGACCAATCCCGATAAAAAGGTGATGCGCTGGATAGAAGCTTTTCCGGTAGGACAGGAAGATGCGAGAGGGACAGAAGGAACTATCATTTTTAACCCTACTTCTGGCTATCCCGAAATGTTGGCTTACGAAATGAGAGAGGATTTCCTATTTAATGGACATATAGAATTGAAAGGACAACAACAATTTGTACTACACAATCAAATTTATTATGGATTAGACAAAGATTTCGCTCTGGAAGACACTCAAAAGGACGGCATAGCAGTGCTTAAAACAAGTTGTAAACTGGAAGGTCACGATTCCATAAAATGCAAAACCGAATATAAAAAAGACGGACAATGGAAAGTCTGGGGGCCAGATGAATATTGGACAATGATAAGGGTGACAGGAAAGTAAATACTCGAACAATGAAAAAGGTTCAACGATGCAATACTCTTAATGAAATGACATATAAATATCTTTTAATACAAAAAACAAATCATGAAAAAAATCAGTCTATTGGCTTTATTGATTGCAATAAGCCTCCATACCTTTCTAATAGCTCAATCAGATGATTGTAAATTATTGCCTTCTGAAACACACACCTTAATGGTCAATGCGGTGGATGTGCAGCCAGATTTAAAGCGGATTGATGCCACGAAGCCTTATGTATCCCGTGTAATGACTACCAAGCTTTCCAGAGAAGAACAATTTTACTTGGGCGAGATTTATTTTTGGAATTTCATGCCTAAAGAAGGTTATGAAGTCTATAAAGCATTTTTGAATGGCGAAGATGATTTTGCTCGTGCTGCTTGGCAACGTGCCATGCAAATTGATTTTCGAGCATTTGATAAGCATAAAAAAGTAGAAGCAGACCTCAATAATTTTCGAAAAAAGTTTAAGCCCATACCCGACGATAGGCTTTATATGTTTGGACAGGTTTATAATGTAGCCAATAAATATGCGGAAGAAGGAAATCATGAAAAAGTCTTGCAACTCATTGACGAGGAGCTTAACTCTTTGAATTATGAAGGGGCTTATTCTTCCTTTCAATTACCCGCTTATTTTGCCAAATCCTATAATGAATTAGGAAAGCTGGATAAAGCATTGCAATTGATGCAATCCGCAAAGGATGGCTTGGAAAAAACACTAAAAGAAAGGGAACAAAAGATTCCCGAAACAGACCCAGATTATCCCACCCATTCCAGCCGAGTCATTTATATGGCAACAATCATAACGGATAAAATGAGTTACGCTGAGATGAATAACAAGTTTGAAGAACTGATTACCAAACTGACGGGGTATATGGAAAAAATAAAGGCGAAAAGAAAGAATAATTGAAGAAGATGCTTTTAGTCTCTGAAAATAAAACATGGGATTTGCTATGAATAAACAGCGATGGATAACGGCACTGGTCTTTACAATTCTAATACATTCGGGAATGCTTTTTTCCCAAAATGACCTAGAAATGTTAAATCATGATTGGCGCATCAGTTTAGGGATAGCTTATACGGGTTTGGACGGAAAATACCAATTGATAAGAGGCACTCGAAAAACCGTTCATGGCGACCTGTCGGGAAATATTAGCTTTCATCTGAACCTATCTTTTCCCACCAAGAAAAAAACCGCTTTTAGCCTAGCGTTTATTCAAAGTAAAGCCGACTGGTCAAATCTGGAAGATTTTACAAATGGGCAGCAGTTAAAAAGTAAAGATTCCTTTCAATCGCTTTACATTTTGGGAAAAGCTCGACGATATTTTTCAAAGGATTGGCAGCGGGTGAATCCCTATTTCGGCATCCAATTGGGCTATGCGGTTCATTGGGGTGACATCCATTTTAAATCCGAAAGGCAACTCCCAGAAGATTGGAGTATCGTGAATGAAGGTTCGATTGATTTTGATGTTCATAATGGCGTTGTAGGCGGCGTATTTGTAGGAAGTGATATTAGCATTGGACCGCAAAATGGTTGGTTGTTGTCTCCTTTTGCCGCTTGGAATTACCATAAGCTACAAGCAAGTATTCTTAATGACCCAGAAGATGACGGCAAAGATGTTGGGCAAAAAATGAATCCATGGATGATAGGAACCAAGTTGAGTAAAGTTTTAAAGTAGTGTCTTATGGCAATCACCTTCTAAAAAATAAGAAACATGAAATTATTAAGCCTATTGTTTCTGTTTGCTGCGGGTAGTTTATGCAGTCAATCAGCCACTAATCAGTTTTTGTATGAAACGTTAAAAAGCCATGAGGGCAAATGGCTTTCTGATGATTATGTAGGAGAAAAAGAGGGTAAAAAATTCAAGTCTGCCAGAGACTGTTATTTTTCAAGCAACAACCAAATCTTTATTTGCGAATGCTGGCATGTTGATGAAGCTAATAAAAATTCAGCTATAAATCTGGTTATCCATTCTTACTACAATTCCATAAAAGATAAAATTTTATCCCATGCGGTCTTTTCTCATGGCGGTGTAATTGAAAATTCTGTTTACACCAAAATAAGTGACCATTATAAAGAGGGCACGTTTGACTACATTTTCAAGGGCAATGAGACAAAATGGAAAGTCAAGGAAGTAACAATAAATGAAAATGAATTTACAGAAGAAGCCTTTATGCTAAAAGATGGCGAATGGAAAGTCGTCAATAAAATCAGGTATGTAAGCGTTGGTTCAGACAAAAAAAGCAAAGAAGACAACCAAAGCGAGAACAACCCACTAGCATTCATGGATGCTTTTATTGGCTCTTGGGTAATGCCTGATGATACATCAGACGACTTCATTCAACAAAACCCTCAATTTAAAGATATGATTGGGTTTCAGTTTGAATGGGGAGATGACAAAAAGCGTATCATGCGCTTTAATGAAGGTGTGCCTAAAAAAGACCCTTCCAATCGCATTTTGGAAACCTTTGTGACCTACAATCCGCATACCAATCAGGTTTATTTTATTGGTTTTCAACGGCTGCAAAACTTCCTTTTTGAAGGAACTTTCAGGGAAATACCCAATGGCTTCGTTCGGCTCTATCGCACTTGGTATCCAGACAATATCCAATTTTATACAGAATATGATAAAGCACAGGGCTATGTAGAATGGCGGGACACCTGTGTATTAAAAGATAAAAATAAACTGCATTGCAAAACAGAAAGAAAATTATCCAACGGCAATTGGACGCCTTTTGACCCTAAAAAGCCAGAAGGATGGACGATGAAGAAATTGAACTAATTAATCTAAAAATATTAACAATGAATAAAAAATGCTTGACACTATTAATAGGCTGTTTGGCTTATGGGATTGCTCTCTTTTCACAAGGAGAGGTAACGATTCCTTCCAAAAGCCCCCGAGCAGCCGTCACTCAAACCATTGGATTGGCGGAAGTGAGTATTCACTATGGCAGACCTGCCGTGAAGAATCGAGACATTTATAATGACCGCAGCGTCATTCCGGGTATGCAAATGGGTTCTTGGACAGCGGGAGCTGGGCATTGCACCCAACTAAGGCTTTCAAAAGCAGTAAAAATAGAGGGCAAAGAATTGCCTGCTGGCGACTACTGTCTGTTTATGGATATAAACGGGGAAGCTGTGCAACTAAACATCAATCCAGAACATTGGCAAGAGGCGGCTTTCTCCTACGATGCGGCTAAAAATGTTTTAGAAATTCCTATAAAACTACAAGCTTCCCCTATTTTGACAGAATGGTTGCAATATACTTTTGAAAACCTCACCAATGATGCAGCAACCGTTGTGATGCGCTGGGGCGATAAGCAAGTTGCCTTTACCATTCAATCCCATTTAGAACAAGACATTTTGGAAAGTTTTACAAAAGAAATGAAAACCAAAACCTGGTTTACCTGGAGGGGCCCCTATTCTGCCGCAAAATATGCCTACGAGCAAGATATGCATCTACAAGCATCGCTTGGATGGATTAATACTGCTGATTCCTGGAATCCCGGCAGCTTTCAGATATTAAAATTAAAAAGCAATATTTTGAGGAAACTCCACCAAAATACAGAGGCAGAAAAAACCATGCAATTGGCAATGGAAAAAGGTAATCCATTTGAACTCACGCAGGAAGGAATGCACCTAGTTTATATCGAAAAGCGACCAGAGGATGGCTATAAATTTCTCAAATTGGCTACCGAAAAAGCACCAGATTACCACATAGCTTGGTCCACATTGGCATCCTATTATTCCGCTATCAAGGATAAAAAGAATGCCATCAAGTATTTGAAAAAGGCACTTGAAGTTGGAGATAAAACTAAAAGCTGGGGACCGGGAGAAAGAGAGCAATTGGCGGCGGGTTTGGAAAGGCTAAAGGCTATGGGGAATGGTTAAATAAAAACAACTAGATATTTCTTATGAAACTTACTTATCAAACCACAACTCAAATCAATAAACCCTTAGAAGAAGTCTATGACGCCATTGCGAATTATAAAAAAGCACCGCTTTGGTTAAGCAGCTTAAAAAAAGTGGAACCCCTAAGCGGTATCCCTGGCGAGGCAGGTTTTAAGTCCCGCTATACCTTCGTGGAAAATGGGCGAGTTGCCATTTTTGATGAGGAAGTAACCAAGGTAGTTCCCTACCAATTTTTTGAACATTATATGGAAAGCAAAGATGTCATCTTGGAAGGGCATACGCAATTTAATGCGGTGAATGGCGGTACTCAAATTGTCGTTTCCAATCAGGTAAAAGCCAAGTCTTTTTGGATGAAATTAATGTTTCCTTTTTTAAAAGGCATGATGAAAAAGCGACAAGAGCAAGACTTTAAAAATTTGAAAGAACTGGTAGAAAACGAGCAATCATGAAAAATCCAATTATCGTTTACATCGCTTTTTTGGTACTCGGATGGAGTATTGCTTTTTGTCAATCTCCACCTGATGATTCCAAACTGATACCCCGTCATACTTTTTTTCAACCCAAGGATAAAGTGGCGATTCGCCTAAGTCCTGATGGTCAATATGTGGGGTATATCAACCCCAATGAAACGGTCTTGGTTATCGAAAAAATGGCAGCAGGGAAGCGAGCAAAGGTGTTTGAAATAAAAGTATCCCGTCAACCTAGCTTTTGGAAGTTTAAAAATAATTCGGAAATCATAGTTGGATTTCCAGAAGAAAATCAATACAAATTATTTTTTGGTGATTTCCTTACAGAGGAAAGTAGGGAGATTATGCTTCCAGTTGCAGGTAGGGTCTCCCAAATTCCTCATCTTGAACAACTTATCCTTCGGATAGATAATGGCAACCCAACAGAAAGTGGTTTTTTTACTTATGCTTTTACAACCGAAAAATGGCAGCGATTAATGCCTTTAGAAGGGTTTTATCGTGTTTATTTTAATCAAACCTTGCAACCCGTTTTTGGTATTCACTATCGTTCAGGCGACCTTACTTTTTTTAGAAAACCCGATGGAGAGGATTGGATAAAAACCGATTTTTATAAATGGCCGCAATCTTTTCCAGTAGATGTTTTGTCCATAAGTGCAGATGGAAAAGCTGCCTTTATAATGGATAACAGCGCAACGGATAAAACCGTGCTAACCAAACTATCCATAGAAAATGGACAAAAGGAAGTATTAGCAAGGGATAAAAATGCAGATTTGATTATTGATTATGCCCTTACGCATCCCCTTACTGGACAACCCGAAGCCATAGCGGGCATTTTTGGAAACATCCATTACCACTTTTTAAATAAAAAGCTGGAAAAAGAAATTGCTTTTTTACAAAGACAACACAAAGGAGATGTCCGCATTCGAGGAAGAAGCGAGGATGACCATACTTGGTTAGTCTCCTATTTTGATGGCAGCACACAACCTTATTATTTATACCACCGTCCGATCCAAAAAGTACAGTTTTTATTTAAAGACCATAGCGGTTTATCCGAATTAAAATCGGCTAGTCGGCACGTCCATATTATTGAAACGAAAGATGGTCTAAAACTGCCTTGCCTGCTTTTTTTGCCCCCCGATTCGGATAAAAATCAAGATGGTTTTCCAGACAACCCCATACCTACTATACAGAATGTACACGGAGGCCCTTGGGTCGGATATTATCAATTTGGCTGGCCTTTTCACCGAGCTGCTCAATTATTGACCAATCGGGGATATGCAGTATTGTTTACGGAATTTAGAGGCGCAACGGGTTATGGTAAATCCTTTGTGGATGCAGGCAATTTGCAATGGGGGGAGAAAATGCACCAAGATGTCATTGATGTGGGGCAATGGCTGATTAAAAATCAAGTGTGTCCAAAAGATAAATTGGCTATCATGGGGGTTTCCTATGGGGCTTATGCTAGCTATATGGCTTTAGCCAAACAGCCAGAAATGTATCAATGCGCTATTACCCAATTTGGCCCTACCGACCTCGAAGCCTTCCTGAAAACGCCCGTAGCCAATAATGACATCTGGCGAACAAGGGTGGGCAATGACCAAACAAAAGCAGGAAGACAATTGCTCAAAAATCATTCTCCTATCCATCGGGTAGCTAGGATTAACAAATCCCTCTTGATGTCGCATGGTAGTCGAGACAGAATGGCACCCCAATCGCAGTCAGACCGTTTTGCAGATACCTTACAGGCGCATCAAAAGCCATTTATTTATACGGTTTATCCTGATGAAGGGCATACCTATCGCCAACCCGAAAGCAATATTTCCTTTATGGCGATGGCAGAACGGCTTTTGCATGAAAGCTTGGGTGGGGCTTTTCAGCCCTTTCAAGGGGATTTAGAAAAAGGAAATTATCAAGTCGTTTATGGACAAGAGATGTTGGACAGTTGGAAGAAAATACCTAATGGACAAGCATTAATATCAAACCGTATCAAGCTACTCATTCCTTATTTGGGGAAGTGGAAAACGGTGCATCAACCTGACAAAGCAAAAGCTACAAAAATTCATTATAGCTACGACTTGGCTTGGTTCGATTCCCAAAAATCCATGATTAATATGTCCATTTTTATGAAAGATTCGGAAGGTGTGCCGAGCCTTCTTTGGCAAGGTATCAAGGGCCTAAATGGTGCTACGCAACAACTCTATTATCATGGATATGGAACAATGGGATACAAATGTGACGGCATCATTGTCAAAGAAAAAAATGGGGACTTGATTACGACTTACGAATGTATAGCTCCTGATGGCAGTATCACTAAAGTAAAAGACGTATTCAAACCCATTGAAAAACAAACATTTGAGTCCTTTACCTACCTTTTTAACGATGGTCAATGGGAAGAAATTCAACGACATGAATGGATTAAAAGCTAAACTTAAAGCACTTCAGCTTATGACAGTTAAATATTGTATGGGGCTTGTTATTTCAATTGGGTTTTTGGTCGCCTGCAAAGAGACTGCCCCCAAAAGTGATGTGCGTACTTCTCCAAAGCTAGAAATCGACCAATTTCTACAACCTTTAGGAGGGCTGGAAAAATGGAAGGGCTACCAATCTCTATCCTTTTCAACAGGTGGACAAAATCATTTAATCAACCTAAAAAATAGAAATATTTTAGTAGAGCAGCCTGGACAATTCCAATTGGGATTTGATGGAGAAAATTTATGGGTAGCCCCTAATCAAGCAGCCTTTGATATGGGAGGCAGACCACCCCGTTTTTTTTATTCTCTGCTATTTTACTTTTTTTCCATTCCCTTTGTGTATGCTGACCCTGGTGTCATTGTCGAAAGGCAAGGACTAAAAGAATTTGATGGCAAGCCTTATGAAGTTGTCAAAGTAACTTTTAAACCTGGTACTGGTGATTCTCCCAAGGATGTTTACCTCAACTATTTTGACCCAAGTACCAAAATGCTTCAATTTTTGCTTTATACCGTTACCTATCATACGGGAGCAGCGAATGAAGATTATTATGCGACCATATATGACGAGTGGCAACAAGTGGACGGCTTAACAGTCCCTAAAAAAGTAAGCTATGCTTTTTTAAAGGAAGAAAAACTGGAAGTTTATATGGAATCGCAATATGACCAAGTGGAATTTAAGACAAGTCCTGTTTCTGTAGAAAAATTCTTAAAACCTGAAGCTGGTGTATTTATCAAGTAATCTTAAAATGAAAAGGTCATGTTCTTAAAACTAGCTATAAGACACTTCTTTCAGTCCAAAATCCATAGTTTCATCAACATCATTGGGTTTTCGATAAGCATAACCGCTTGTTTGCTATTGTTTTTATACGTTCGGCAGGAAGCAGCTTATGATAATTTTCAGGAACATAAAGACCAGCTATACCGAGTCGTAACCGATAGGCATGCTGCTAGTCCCGCTATTTTAGGACCTACTTTGGTGGAGGACGTTCCTGGTGTAAAAGCAGCTACCCGCATTCGTTCTCCTTATATCAACCATTTAATCAAGGTCGGAGAAGATTATTTTACAGAATCTGGAGGGTCTTTTCGATATATTGACCAACATTTTTTTGAGCTGTTTTCTTTTCAATTATTACAAGGGGATAAAGCAACCGCATTAAATAGCCCCGATAAAATTATTCTGACTGCGGCTACTGCCAAAAAATATTTTGGCAATCAAGACCCCATTGGACAAACCCTAACAGTTGAAAATTTTATACCTGCTTTTAATATCAATCAATTCACGGTTTCAGGCATCGTGGAAGACCCACCAGAGAACTCGCATTTCGATTTTCACATTTTGGCATCTTTGCAATTATTTGAAGCTCTTTTAGCAAAACCCCTCCAAAACTGGCGGATGAATTGGATTTGGGCGTATTTGCAATTAGAAGAACAGGCAGATAAACAACAGGTCGAAAAAGAAATGGCGGCTATTGTAGCGGCTAATGTTCCTGACCCACCAGTTTATCGCTTGCAAGCCATGAAAGATATTTACTTGCATTCTGCTGATTTGGGGTTTCAAATTGGAAAAATTGGAAGCTATACTCACTTGCTGATTTTTTCCCTAATAGGTTTATTGGTATTGTTAGTAGCGGGTATCAATTTTGTCAATCTTAGTGTGGCGGCTGCGATTAAAAGAGGCAAGGAAGTGGGCATAAAAAAGGTGTTGGGGGGCACAAAAAAACAACTGGTCACCCAATTTCTAACAGAGTCATTTTTGATTACCAGCCTCTCCGCTATTATTGCTTTAGGGCTTACCAAAATAGCCTTGTTGTTCACTGAACCCATTTTGGGTTTTCAGTTAAACTTATCCGCAAAGGAGTATTTATTTGCAATGGGTTTTTTGGGTTTGATTGTGCTGTTGGGTGGTTTACTAGCAGGCATTTATCCCGCCTTATTCCTGACTCGATTAAAGATAATGGAGGTAGTGCAGGGCAAGTTATTTACCCACAAAAAAGGGAAGTGGACGCAACGGATACTCCTCACTTTTCAATTTGCTGTAGCCATTTTTATCATCAGTTCTATTCTCATAATGGGCGAGCAATTGAAATTGATAGAAAATAAATCATTGGGTTTCCAAAAAGAACAAACGCTGGTCGTCCCTTGCGAAATCAGTCTTAGAGATAAGTTGCCTTTATTAAAAAATAAACTGGAAGCCTATCCCGAAATCAAAGCAGTAGGGGCAGCTTCTAGACCGCCTGGCTTTGGTGGCGTTTGGCCCCAAGTCTATCGAATGGACGGCATCCCTTTCGAGGAAGACGAATATGTGGATATTTTCACCTACCATGTCGGTCCAGATTTTATCCGAACTATGGGCATGGAGATACTCAAAGGGCGTGCTTTTTCTACGGAAATGGGCAGTGATTCTGCTGCTTTTGTCATCAACGAATCTGCTGCCAAAGAATTGGTCAAATGGGGTGGCTCGGAATGGGAAAATCCACTTGGAAAAGTAGTAGAGGTAGCACCGGGGCGGTCTCGTCCCAATGTATATAAAAGAGGTCCCATCATTGGTATCGTCAAAGATTTTAATTTCAAGCCTTTGTATGAATCTATCCAACCTTTAGCCCTAACTGTTAATTATACGCCATTAAAAACCTTATTAATCAAACTGGAAACGGAAAACATCCCTGCAACCATTTCTCATATTCAAAAGACCTGGGATGATTTAGCCATTCCTTGGCCCTTTGATTATACCTTTCTAGATAAAGACTACGCCAATTTATACCAAAAAGAAACCCATACGAAAGCCATTCTCCAAGGCTTTGCTGGAATTGCTATTCTTATTTCCTGTTTGGGACTATGGGGCTTGGTATTGGTGCTGACTGAACAAAAAAGGAAAGAAATCAGCATTCGAAAAATACTAGGCAGTTCGCTTCCCAGCTTGCTTCGGATTTTAGTGAAAGATTACGTTTTGTTGATTTTAATAGCGTTCCTACTAGCCCTTCCAGCTACTTGGTATGTAATGACTACTTGGCTCTCCAATTTTGCGTATCAGTCGGGCATTCATTGGACGGTCTTTTGTTGGTCGCTGTTGCTGGTTTTAATAGGTGCGATGCTTTCGGTAAGCTATGTTTGTTTAAAAGCGGCTTTGGCAAATCCAGTAAAGTTTTTGAGGAGTAATTAGGTTTTTGATATTCCTCGTAATCGTCAAATTTATTTGACGGATTTGTCAAAACACAGATAAACAGCACTTTATAAGCCCATCAAATAAATAAAAATGCTTTTTCAACCCCTGATTCGCATAAATTATTAATCATGAAAATAGAAGCAAATAGTATTGATGAACTCATCAAAAAATCAGGCAATCAGCAGGAGACACTTGTGTTTGTTGACGAGTTCATCCAAAAAGTTGCACCAAAACTCACAAGAAAACTTTTTAAAGGACCGAGTATCACCATGATTGGTTATGGAGAGATGCCGTGGAAAGGAAAAACCAAGTCCGGAGTCTGGCCCCTCATTAGCGTTGCGCCTCAAAAGGGGACCACCAATCTTTATATCGCCGCAGATAAAGCGGAGCAACCGCTTCCTCTTTATTATGGAAAAAAATTAGGCAAAGTTTCTATTGGGAAGAATTGTATTCGAGTCAAGAAGATTGAAACACTTAATCTTTCCGAATTTGAAAACCTTATCCAAGATGCAATGGCTTGGATGGAATTGAATATAAACAAATACGGACGGGATTGTGCCAAACCGATAGATTAAGAATTTCAAGAAGACAGCGGGCAGACCGTCCTTTCAGGACTGACGGAAAACTTTCTGTCAGCCGTAATTCTAGTTAAAAACAACCGCTCCGCAGTTTTTAACAGGCAGCCGCCACCAAAACTAGGAGCTAATTACACTTAAAACAATCACTACTTCTAGAGTGCCAAAGTAGAATTAATTGCCTAAGCCCTAAATGAATTGATATGCTTAAAACTACCATAATCAATCTTCTTATAACTATTCCCTTCTTTTTATTTGCCCAATTTCAGGTGACGAATACGCACTTGCTTACAAAAACTTTAAACGGGTATCCTTCGTGGTCACCCGATGGCAAACAACTGATTTTTCAATCCACCAGATATAATGGCAAATGGAATTTATTTCTAATGAACGCTGATGGCACTAACTTACAACAGCTAACCGCCGACACCTGCAACAATAGTCAGCCTTCTTGGTCGCCCGATGGTCAACGCATTGTATTTGTAAGCGACCGAGATGGCAATCAGGAGTTGTATCTGATGCAACTAAAAGACCGTTCCATTCAAAATATGACCCAGCATCCAGCAGAAGATTTACATCCCTATTGGAACAAAGACGGCACGGCTATTACTTTTACGACCTATAGAGAGGATTCAGAAGACATTTACGAAATCAATCCAAATACCTTTGAGGTAAAAAGCGTATTGGAAAGCGAAGATGCTGCTTCTTGTGGCGTCTGGTCGCCAGACCAAAACCAGTTGTTGTATTTAAATAATGACCAACAGGAAATATTTCTACAAAATGAAAAAGGGCAAAAAACCCAATTGACCAATGATGCTGCCAATGCCGGATGGCCCGCTTGGTCACCAGACGGAAAATATGTTGTTTTTTCTTCCAATAGAGGCTATAAGGGAGCTAGAGAATACTACCGATATGATTATTATAATTACGACTTGTTTATTAAAGACATTGAAAACAATACGATTACTCCATTGACCTATTCCCCTGGCTTTCAGGATGCTCGTGCCAAATGGTCGCCAGACGGAACAAAAATTGCGTTTACCCGAACCGACGGCGAGGGATATGGAATGGATATTTATATATTGGCAATCGGAAAAAGCCAATTCTTGCAAGGGCAAAGTGATACCTCTTATTACACCCTATTTCACCAGCCAAGCAACAAAGAAGCGGCATCGTATTATCGAGTGAGCAACAACCATCCTCAATGGGCGGAGCGCATTATCAGTACAGATTTTAATAAGGATGGTTCTAAAAGACGAATGGTCACTCAGTGGAGGCATCGTCCGAATCAATACGACGGTCCAGCCAAATACTGGTTTAAAAATGGACAATTGGATGCAGCAGGCGATTATCGTCGCCATAGCAAAACAGGCACTTGGAAATACTATCATCCAAATGGACAATTAGCCGCTAGGCGAACCTATGAAAATGGAACGATTACCACTAGCCAATTTTGGAATGAACAAGGACAATTGATGTCTCCTAAAGAACCGGAAGTGCATCATCCTGCCCATTTCCCCGGCGGAAGAGCCGCTTTTGGCAAATATATTCGAGAAAATCTAGTGTATCCTCCCAAAGCCAAAGCCGAGAAACTAGAAGGTACGGTAACCGTTCGCTTTGAAATTGATGAGCAAGGCAAGGTTTTTAATGCCAGCGTCAGACAAGGCACACGAAAAGACTTGGATGCAGAAGCTTTACGGCTTATCCAAGCTATGCCCCCATGGGAACCTGCGATGAATCACAATCGGAAAATGCCTTTTGCTGCGGGGATTAAAGTAAGGTTTCGATTGCCGGATAGTTAGGAAATTAATCTAGTGTTACAAGAGTGGAAAAATTATAAATCATAGTTCAATTAAATTAAAAAATAATGAAAGGTATTTTATCAGTTGTTATTTACACACTAAGTTGGTCATTACTTGGTCTCTTCCTTTTACAATGCTCAACAACCGATAAACACAATGACCTAAGATTTGAAGCATTGCCCATTAAGCACCTCACCTCGCATCACGCCAGCACCGGAGGCGTGAGTTGGATAGATTATAACCAGGACGGTTGGATGGATTTATTTATCGCCAATGGCTATGATGTGCGAAAAAATCCGCCCGAACCTCAACCCAATTATCTCTATCGCAATGAGGGCAATGGGCAATTGGTTTTAGTGGAAGATAGTCCGCTGACAGCGGCTTCGGGATTTTCCTCTGCAGCCGCTTGGGGGGATATAGATAATGATGGAGATATGGATGTATTCATTGCGAATCAAAGAGGGCAAAATAATTTTTTCTTCCGAATGGAAGACGGGCATTTTGTGCAGGATACCAATGCCTTGATTGCCAATGACGGCGGTGCTTCTTTTGCTGCCAATTGGGTGGATGTGGATAGCGATGGGTATCTGGATTTATATGTTGCTAATGGCGGATTTACCAGAAGGCAACCCGATTTTTTGTATCGCAATAGGGGCAATGGGCAATTTTCTAAAATTACAGAAGGAGCAATCGTCCAAGACAGCTTGGCTTCTACTGGGAGCGTTTGGGGGGATTATGATAATGACGGCGATTTGGATTTATTTGTTCCTAATATCCAAGGACGAAATGCGCTATATCGAAACGAAGGAAACTGGGATTTTACAGCCGTACAAGACGACCTAATAACGGGTGCGCCTAAACATGGCTTCGGGGCATCTAGCACGGCTACCTGGGTGGACTATGATAATGATTTGGACTTAGACCTTTTTGTGAAAAATTTGTATGGGCTAGCCAATTATTTATATCAAAATGACAATGGCTCGTTTACAGAAATAACCGACCAGCCTATCGTGTTACAAGCAGGCAATGCGGGCAACCATACTTGGGCAGATTTTGACAATGATGGCGATTTGGATTTATTGGAGTCCAACTGGGCAGCGAATTGTATATTTTTTGAAAATAGAGCAGGACAATTTATTCCCCGCTATGAGTTTCCCTTTAGCCAGCGAATATCCTACGGGGCTTCTATCGCTACGGCGGATTATGACAAGGATGGCGATTTGGATGTCTGTATTGGCAACTGGCCTAATCTGACGGGCGAAGGAGAAAAAAACGACTTCTATATCAACCAATCAAGCCCAAATAACTGGCTGAGAATAAAGCTAATAGGCAGCCAATCCAATCGCAATGGCATTGGTGCGAAAATAACCCTTACCACTACGCAAAATGGAAAACAGCGACAACAATTTCGGCAAGTCCTACCGAATTCTAACTTCCGAAGCCAAGATGAATTGATTCAACATTTTGGATTGGGAAAGGCTACAAAAGCAAGCGTCCGAGTGGTATGGCCTTCGGGGAAAATAATGGTCTTGGAGGAAGTAGATACGGGACAGGTTGCAGAAATCGTGGAGGAGTGAAATAAAAAGTTTTTGGTTTTAAAATATGCGAATTTTATATAGAAGTTGTTTAAAAATGGAGGTTGAAATTTATTGTAAGTGCTTGATTTTTAAGACGATGCTCTTTTTGAGTTTCGTGCTTGGAAAGTACGGGACGAAAAAAAGCAGAAGTATTAGGAATCAATGACTTGCAAGAAAATCATCTATCCATTTTTAAACAACTTCATAGTTCAACCATTGAGTTTTGTTTTGATACCCTAACTTTTTCTCATTTTTTTGCGCACCCATTCGAGCAGAAAGCTTGATCCGATAGCCATAAAAATAACAAGACTGTTAAACTGAATATCAATGGGATCAAAAACACGATTTGGTAGCAATAGTTGAATGCTCTCATCCACTACCCCTACCAAGACCGTAATCAAGAAAGCAAATATAGCGGGCTTCAAAGGGAGGGGCTGTTGTTTGGTCCGTTCGGTAAGCGCCTTATGGATAAATATAGCCAATACACTATATTCAATCAGATGGCTACGCTCTGGCAAACCCAACCTAAGAAAAAATAGAAGATAAACGGCTGCCAACCCCAGCCATATTACCAGTTCCGTCTTGCTAGGACGGATTTTCAAGCCATGCACTAGTATGGTAGCACCGACTAGCAGCATTCCCAATAGAAAAAAAACAGCCTGTACATCCTGACTGGCGAGCGATGCTAAAAGAGGATGCCCTATAAAAAGGGTCGAAACAATGGTAAGAAGCACCACCAAGGCATAGAGCCAAAGTTGCTTTTCTTTAGAGGATGTAAAAAAGGACACAGCTATTCTATTAGAATTTTCAAAATAATTGTTCTTTAAGGGGTGAATTTTTTCCAAATTCTCAAAACCAAAACGATTATTAGCGTAATCATAAAAGGCAAAATATCGTATTCGCCTCGCAATACTCTTTTAGAATAAGTACTTAAAAAAATCATCCATATCCAGTAACCGCCAAGGGTATGCAATATTTTCCATTGTTTATTAGATAAATATCTTGAAAAAGTCTCAAAAGAGGTAAGCAGCATTAGTACCAGAAAAAAATAGGCAATTCCACCTGCCATTAGAGAAGTATCAGCTGCTAAAGTAAATACGGGATGAAAGAACCACTGTAGTCCTATTAAAAAAAATAAGTGAAATAGATGACTAATAGCAAAAGTAATTCCCAAATACTTTCGGTTCATCAGCCACCAAAAAGAAAAAGAATTTTTGAACAACTGATGCGCTCCAGAAGCGGCGAAAGCCATACAAAAAAAAGTGAAACTAATCTTTGCAGAAGCGGCAATACAGGCCCGCACGCCTTCTTCATTAAAGCCGATAAAATAATAAAAAGAGGCATATAAAAGCAGGGATAAGCCAATTGCGAGTTTTACGATACTCCAGGCCCAAATGCCTCGACTTTTTTCTTCATTAGCCATTTATTATTATTGAAAAAATTATATTGATTTCTCGTACATTCGGTACGTTTTATATATAGTAGCATTTAGCTTTTTCATGCCCTGATTCATCATTACATTATTTTCCAAAACCCAGGAACCTTCGCCAAATTCAATACCATGCGTTTGAGCATAACGGATGATTTTAGCATAAAAAATGCCCTCAATCCCTGCTCTACGGTACTCATCAACTACTCCTAAAAGAATGATTCTCAGTATCTTGGTTTTCTTTTTGCCGAATAATAACCGAAAAATACCAAAAGGCAAAATACGTCCGCGCTTTTGTTGGATCATGATTTCATTGATATTGGGCACTGCCAGAAAGAAGCCAATTGCTTTTCCTTCCTTTTCGGCAATAAAGACCATTTCTGGTACAACAATCATTTTTAAACCTTCGGCAATGTGGTCAAATTCTTCTTTGGTGGGCGGAACGAACCCCCAGTTTTTGTCCCAGGCATCTAGGTATAGTTGTCGGATTGCCCTGACTTCTATTTTCCAGTTTTTCAAATTGACATTTCGGATAATAATACCTCGTTTTTTTAGCCGTTCCTCCAGCTTTACTGCTACATCCAACGATTTCTGCGAAACCGTTTGGGTTGGAACTTTGTAGGCAAATAAGTCCATTTGTTTTTGGAACCCGAAGCGTTCCAAAAAGTGTGCATAATAGGGCTTGTTGTAGGTCATCATCACCACAGGAGGGCGATCAAATCCATTGACCAGCACCCCTGCCGTTTCATTGGTTGTATAATTAGCAGGGCCAATGAGGCTATTGAGGTTCTCCTTTTTTGCCCAATCAACGGTTGTTTGTAATAATTTTTCCGATATGGAATAATCTTCAATTACATCGAAAAAACCAAAAAAACCAGCTTGGGTATTAGCAAATTTATTATAATTATTATTCCTGATAGCAGCAATGCGACCCACTACTTTATTTTCTTTTAAGGCTAGGAAGAGTTCTGCTTTATTATCTTTGAAAAATGGATTCTTTTTTGGACTGTGCAATTCCTTTTGGGCCAAGTATATTTCAGGGACATAATTGGGATCACCGGCATATAGGTCATGCGGGAAGTCGATGAATTGTTTTTGTTGTTGTTTGGTTTTTACTTTTGTTATTTGCATATGGCTTGATAGACCAAATGGCGTTGGGGACATCCTCAACGCCATTTATAACTTATTGGTTTATAATATTTTATAGCTTTTTCCTAGGAGCCTGTGTATAGGAATACCCCATTTGCTATGCCTGACTAAGCGATGCTCTGGGAATATTCAGAATCTGGACGACTTTCTCGATTTTTTCCAAAGCAAAGTCAATTTGTTGTTTGGTATGTGTAGCCATTAAAGAGAAGCGAATTAGAGAGTCTTCGCTGGCGACGGCTGGTGAAACAACTGGGTTGACAAAAACCCCTTCTTTTTGTAGCATCGCTGTCAATTTGAAGGTTTTCATATCATTTCTAATATAAATGGGAATAATGGGCGTTTCGGTTCTTCCCGTTTCCAACCCCAAAGCTTTCAGTCCCATCATGGCGTATCGGGTATTGTCCCAAAGAGCATTTATTCGGCCTGGCTCTTCTTTGATGACTTCTAGCGCAGCAATCACACTGGCTGCATTGGCTGGCGCAATACTAGCACTAAAAATGAGGGAACGGGCATTGTGTTTCAGAAAATTGATCGTATCGAAATCGGAAGCAATAAAGCCGCCAATAGAAGCCAATGATTTACTAAAAGTGCCCATGATTAAATCCACCTCGTCTGTCAAACCAAAGTGGTTGCAGGTTCCCCGGCCACCTTCTCCCAAAACGCCCAACGAATGGGCATCATCTACCATTACATTAGCATTATATTTTTGAGCTAAAGCAACCATTTCAGGTAGTTTGGCAATATCGCCTTCCATACTGAAAACACCATCTACTACAATCAGCTTAATAGACTCTGGCTTGCAATTTTTAAGCACCTTTTCTAAAGATGCCATATCATTATGGCGGTATTTTCGCTGGTGTGCAAAAGATAGCCTTGCCCCGTCAATAATACAGGCATGGTTTAGATCGTCTAAAATAACATAATCATGTCGACCCAAAACAGAAGAGATAACGCCCAGATTGACCTGATAGCCAGTGCTAAAGACAATGGCTTCGTCTTTTCCGACAAAGTCAGCTAATTTTTGCTCTAATTCAATATGAATATCCAGCGTTCCATTTAGAAATCGAGAACCAGCACAACCTAAGCCGTATTTATCAATAGCGGCTTTAGCGGCTTTTTTTAACTTGGGATGGTTGGTCAGACCGAGATAAGAGTTGGAGCCGAACATGAGGACATCTTTGCCATTCATTCTTACGACTGTATCTTGGTCGGAGCTAATTTCTCTGAAATAAGGATAAATACCTGCACGCTTGACCATGGCTGGGCGGGTAAACTTCGCCAGCTTACTTCGAAGTAAATTCATGATTTTTTGATTAAAAGTTCTCCAAATATCAGGCTATGTAGCCTGTTTTTTTCTGCGAGGGCTTTTATACCCTGAATTCTGTATAGTTAAGTTTATTGCTGAAAATTTGTTTTTTAAACTAAAAAATAAATAATTTTTAAATAAAAAAATTTGTATTGACTTGACCTTTAAATCGTTAGATTAATTCTTTGTTGACATGCCAACTGATTTTGGGATATGGGAAACCAATTTTCTCAATAAACTTTATGTAAAATTAAAATTATTCCCCTGTTTTTATAGTATCTGCTGTCGGGAATGACAAAATTGTGCTTGGCCTACAGCAGTTTTATATATTCTTTCAACCAGCCTTTTATACTTGTTTTCAATAATACTTTTTCCAGTAAAAAAATGGAAAACAAAGCCGTAAGTCCTCCTAAAAGGACATCAATAATGTAGTGATGGTTGGTATAAACAGCAGCGAACCATATTCCTACTAAGATAATTGCAAAAAATATAGATGCAGCGAGTAGTCGTTTTTTTATTCCATAGAATAACAGTAGCACTGGAAATGCTGAGTGCAGCGAAGGAATAGCTGCAAAGACATTCCCATTTTTTTCATACATATTTTTAAAAATGCTTACATTAAAGAATTCATCAAACTTCAATAAGCCAGCAGCACTTCCGGGCGTGTCAGGATAAAATTCAAAACCGTAATCCGATACATACCAAGGGGGCGCAGCGGGGTAGAGGTAGTAGATAATCAACCCCACTATATTGATTAAAAAGAAAGCTGCTGCAAACTTTGCCATTAAAGGTTTATCCGTAAAAAACAGATAAATGACAAAAAGCATTGGTACAGGTACCCAGCATAAATAAAATGCAGGAGCTAAAACGTCTAAAAATGGATGGGCGTTGGCAGCGGCATATTCATTGGGGGTTAGTATTCCTTCTGGGGTTGTTATTCCGAAAAATGATTTTTCCAGATTGTAAAGCGCTTCAATGTTTACGGGATTGACCCGATAATTTGGATAGATTCGCAGCGCGTCATAGAGTAGCCAGTACAATAGAAAAAATAAAAAAGCCCAACATATTTTTCTGCTTAATGGAAAAGCAAAATAAGCTGTTAAAAAGGCCAGACATAAATATAAATGATCCACACGCCAGCCGATAAAGTAATAAGCCAGTCCCAAATAAGCCAGACTTAGGATTAGAGCGAGGGATAGATTTTTGGTCGTAAATCGCTGAAAAGCATTATTTTTTGGATAAATGGTACTCAAGTGCAGGGTGTTCTTTTAGACCTTTGTTTTAAGAGCAGTTTCTAGGTTGAATTTTAGTAATCATGAAAAAATGAGTTGGTCATTTCGTTTTGGTTTTCTTTTGACACACGGCTTTGCTGCTTGGAAAAAGGAAGCTAAGGCAAAATGCTGGAAGCCTAGCTTATTTTTTCATCAGCATTTAATTATTCTACTTCTAAGATGTTTTCAATTTGGATACCCCCTATTAGAAGGAAGAAAGAAAGGGATTTTTAGCTGGAAGTTTTTGTGCGTACTTCTTTTTTATTTTCATCAGCTTTACCTCTCGTAGAAAACTGTGTTCCTATGATTATATCCCAGAGTGGAGAACTTACGCCGTAGCCTTTGTGAGGGTCTTTAAAATGGTGTTTTAAATGATGTGTTTTTAAAGCCATCCAGATTTTTCCTTTCATAGGAGCATGATGTATGGCATAATGCAGCATATCATAGCACAAGTAACCAAATAAGAATCCTGCAAAAAAGGGATTTAAGGCGATTCCTTCTACCAAAGCATCAAACAATAGAAAAAATAAAAGAGCGAGTGGGAGGCTTACCGCAGGGGGCATGACCAACCTCCAGGAATCGTTGGGATAATCATGATGTACCCCATGAAAAATAAAGTGCATTCGCTTTCCCAGTTTTCCCGGAGGTTCATAATGGAAAAGAAAGCGGTGCAAAAAATATTCCGTTATAGTCCAAATAAATATTCCGCCAACAAACCAGGCAACCATTTGCCACCAAAACAATGCTCCATTTATAATTGCTGAATAAAATAAATAACTGATGATTGGGACGAAAATAAAGAGCGGAACAGTCCAATGGACTTTCGAAAATAACTCCAAAAAATTACTTTTGAACATTCGTACCGTTTCGTCTTTGTTGGACACGTATAATTTTTTCATCTGCCTTTTTTGTATCAAAAATCAATATATAACCTTCCAATTTTATGACAGATACTGTCATACTTGCTTGCTGGCAATTTTAACAATTTAGCCATTTTCCATTCTCTACCTTTCTCTTTCCAAAAGCACCTTTCGACTATAATTCAACCTACGAATAGCGGTTACATTTGCCATTATTGCCAGCATGGCCAAAGGTAAAGTAAATAAAGTGATGGTTTCAAATAAAGGAATAGGAAACCAATCAACTCTAAATCGAAAATCGCCACTAAAATTATAAGAAAAAATACCACATAAAATGGCGGACAAGCCAATCAATAAAATTCTTTCTGGACGCTGCATCAAACCCACACTACATTCTACCCCAAGCCCCTCCGCACGCGCACGTGTATAACTCACCATGACAGAACCAATCATAGCGATAAAACCAAACAGGGAACTCATAAAGTAATCGTGCGAAACAAGGTACCAGATAATCCCTAAAAACATGATCATTTCGCTATAACGATCAATGACTGAATCAAATAAAGCACCGAAAGGATGCGCCATATTTCCTATTCGAGCCAACCGCCCATCAATCATATCAAACAAACCGGCGAGCAGGATGACCGCTCCTGCCCAACCTACGTAGGTATGGTCTGTCCGGTCGCCTTCTTCTGCGCCATAAATCAAAATGATAGTAGCTAAAAAATTTAACATCAAACCGGTGATAGTAATCATATTGGGGGTAATACCCATTTTGATTAAAAGTTTGATGAAAGGATGAATGCTTTTATAGACGAGCTGTTGGCCTTGTTGTTTTAAAGTCATAGTAGGTTGTTAGTCAGTTAAGGACAAACAAAATTAAGATTTTGTTTCTACTTTCAAGGACAAATGAGAGAGATTTTTACAATGCGGGTTATGGGGAATTATTAAAATTCTACATATACTCTTGCCCGAAGGGCTAGCCCATCTACCCCGAACATTCTGGGCAAATTGGGATTATCCAGATAGGTGAAGCGTTTTACCATATCTATTCTTAAGACTTTAAAAATATTGGTTACCCCTACACTTGCTTCTATGTAAGGCTTGTCTTTTAGGGTGAATGTTTCCAACTCGCCTTCTTCATTTCGAGTAAACTGTATTAATCCTGGATTATCAGTCGGGTTATTACCGTTTGTCAAACGGCCATAAATGGATTTAAAAGTGATAACTTCTCTTAGTTTTAATCGCTTGAACAGGGGGATTCTATTGAAAATAAAGCCATTAAAATAGTGCCGAAGATTTAGTTTTATGTATTCATCATTGGCAAATTCAAGAAAATTCATCATATTAAAAGCACGGATCTGATAGAATACGGTCTGGTTGGCTCTTGGAATATGAAGCAGGGTATAAGGCAATCCATTCCCATAAAATTTTCCCAACTCTAGCTCCATATTAGTAAAGCCTAAAATAGATAGATAGAAGCGTTTGAAAATGCCTAAACGCAATTTGTGATAGTTGTATTCACTACCAAATAAGCCTTTGGCAGAAGCATGGTAGGAAAACTGAAAAATAGGATATTTATTAAAAATAGGGTAGCGGTTAATCTTCCCTTGAAAATAGTCTGCATTGGGCGCATAGCGGATACTTCCTCCAATTTCAGAGGTGCGAATAGCTTCTAGGCTGCCGGGTTCTCCATTGTCTTTGGTATAGTCAAAGGTCAATCGCCCGATTGGCAATTGCTTAAGCCGGTCAAAGGTGAAATGAAAGGTTAAGTTATTTCTGGTTTCTTTAAAGTATTCCACTTTCGCCGAGTTGTAAAGAAGCATTCGGTCGGCAATGCCTCTTCTACCTAAGGCTAGAAAAACACTGCCTTCGTCAATAAAATCTACCTGTAACCCAGGAAACTTGGTTTCTCTGGTAAAGCCAAATCGTACGTAGTGTTTGGGATTTTCCTCTGCATTTTCATTGAAAGAATAGAGCATGGTTGCAGCCCCTTTGAATTCTTTATCCCTAAAGCCATAAGCCAAGTAGGTATCAAACTGCAGCTTGGGATGAAATTTGATGTTTGTCCTACCTCCAAATCGCAGCCGAAAGCCTTCTACTGCGTTTCCACTATAAAAAGAATTAATCGGGCCAACGTCGAATTTCCCAACGGGGGTATAGCCGGTAGCGAGGAAGGAAACAATATTCAAGGCTCGTCGGAAGGCAGGCACAGTTTGCAAGGTATCAATCATGTGGTAAGTGCCTTCCTCGGTTTCACTTAATTGGACTGGCCGATTTTCTTTCCAATAAGCATCGGCAACCTTTCTGGCCCCTTCCTTTTCAATTACTAACTCAGCTGTATTATAAATTTTATCTTCTCGCGGTTGATTATAGATATGGTTGGAGTAATTGACTGTTCTTTTGCCAAAAAAGCCCATACCTTTTTTGCCAATATTATAATCCACAATTATTTTGTCCGCAGTTTTGATAAATTTCCCGTCAGGCCCTGGCTCAAATTCCTGCTCTATAAATAAATCCTGAACAAAGTTCAAGTTAATATCATCTACCACACCCATTTCCACTTTTAATAATTGGTAGGTGGAATCCAGGGCAATATAAAGATTTCCGTTAAAGCCAAAATTTCCTTTGACTTTGGGAATAAAGGCCATATCAATCGCTTTTTTTCCTCTAAATTCTATTGTATCCAGGATATAAAAGCGATAAAAATCCAGTGCAATAGCCGACAGAGGCATCGTAAATTGGTTACCCATGAGGATCGTACTGCCGCTATAAATATCAATTTCTTCATAAAGATAATCCATAATGGTTGTCAGGGATTTTTCATCCAAGTGCTGCTCCAGCTTAGTTGCCTTGATGGCTTCTCGATATTCCCTTTTAGCCTTTTTTTCTTTACTATAATAAACTTTGGAGGAGATTTCCTGAAGGAAAATGGGTAGAAACGGCTTGCCATTTACTTCCGAAGTATCCACATAATCGAAGATAAACTGAAACTTCCGGAAAGCTTTTCTTTTCTTAAATTTGTCCGTAATATTATTAATGTCCAACTCTACTTTTTCATACTTATCGTACTCGTAGTGATGGTAACTTTCGAGTCGATTATCCCTTTTATTAGCGATAACTTTCCGCATTAAATCCACAGCGGGATTGTTTTTCTTTCGGTATCGCTTCTTTTTAGCTTTGACCTCCACTGTTTTTAGATTGAGCGATTCTGGTTCCAGTTCGATATTGATAATTTGTCGCTCTCCCAATTTTATAGTAGTAGTGAAAGTATTATAACCCAAATAAGAAACCTGCATGGTTTCTGTAATCCATTGAGATTCAAACTCATATTTTCCGTCAAAGTCGGTCGTTGTTCCTCTTCCTTGAGAGCCCACGAAAGAAATATTGACGAAAGGAAGTGGTTCTTTGGTTTCTTTGTCAATAACAACTCCTCTGACTCTGGTTAATTTAATACTATTTTGAGTCCATCCAATATTTGAGGAAAAAAAAATTAACAGGAGCATTAAGAGGCTGGAGTTTTTAGCATTATAGAGCATAGTTGACGAGATTTGAGCAGGTGTATAGTTTTCTTTTTGAAAATAAAACGAAAATCAATTGTTTTATTGATAGAAAATTTAATAAAAATTTTTCAATCTTTTTCAAAAAATTTCTATGATACAGTAATGAGATAAAAGGAAAAAAGGTTCAATTTAGCAGATTTCCCCTGTATGCACAGATATATCGGACTTAAAGCCCCCGTATCCCTATTGAAATAGGAGGTGTGAATAAAAGCCTTTCTCTTCAGCCTCGAGATTTTTGTTTACTGAGAAACCATTTTTTTAATATAAAATTGTGGGTATGAGAATTTTAAAGAAGGGCAGTTGAAGTGGAAATTGTCAATAAATTTCACGCTTTATATGGTATTACTTACCCATCTGATAGCCCCTGACTGCTGCCCCGATTATTCCTGCTTCATTGAGCATTTTGGCAGTGACTACAGGGGTTCGGATATCTAGCTCTGTTTTGTATTTATCGAATTTTTTGCTGGCCCCTCCTCCCAGGATAAATAAGTCAGGTGTGAAGATAAATTGTAAATGCTCGAGGTATTTTTTGAAGCGTTTTGCCCATTTTTCCCAGTCTAAGTCATCTTTTTCTCTAGCGGAATTAGAGGCATATTTTTCGGCCACTTTTTTATGCCCTTTTAAATAAATGTGCCCGAATTCCGTATTGGTTACCAAATGCCCGTCTGTAAAAACCGCAGAGCCTAGACCTGTACCAATCGTAATTAAAATAATCGTTCCTGCTTTTCCTTTTCCTTCGCCGAAGGCTACTTCAGCAATACCAGCGGCGTCTGCATCATTAATCATAAACACCTCGCAACCGGATGCTTTAGAAAATAAGTCCGCAGCATTGGTGCCGATCCAGTCTTTGTGAATATTGGATGCAGAAAAAGCAACTCCATTTTTCATTACAGCGGGAAACCCGCAACCAATCGGCCCTTTCCAATCAAAATGCTCGACCATCTTTTTGAATACTTTAGCGACATTGGCCGGATTAGCAGGGCGTGGCGTTTCCAGTCGAAAACGCGCCGTTACTAACTTTCCTGTTTTTACATCTACTAAGGCTCCTTTTATGCCAGAACCCCCAACGTCCACTCCCAGAATTGTATTTTTACTCATAATGATTGGTAGCTATAAATATTGATTAATTTTACCTCTGATTTTGTGCAAGGTGCAAAAATAGAAAAAAGCGGTAAAAACTTAAATGAATGAAAAAGGCACTTTAAAGGCAGTAGGGGGCAGGACAGGGATTGCTAGAAGAGTAGAAAATTTGAGATCAATTATTTTTTTTGCGCTTGCTCTTTTAGTTTTCGAGCAATTTTCTGATCGTTATTGCTTTCGTAAATGGTGTAATTTTCATATTTTACAGGATCATTTTCGGCCCAAATGTCTTTGCCAATATTGCACAAAATGACCAATTCATTATATATTTTATTGCCTTGCTCAACCCGTCGCTCTACGGCAATATCTCTGTCAGCGACTTTATCCTGCTGGATATTAATAGCATTTTCAAAATTTTTACAGGCATCCAAGACCCTCTGAATGGCACTTTCGTTAATGCCCACTTCTTCCAAAAAATCGCTTTGATGGCGGGCAACTCGCGCTACCCGCCTCCCACAAAATACCAGTTGAGCATCGGTCATATCTCCCATTTTCGCTGTGCCAAATTTGCGATACCTCCCCGTTCGGTTATTGTATTTGATAGACACCTTAGTCATGATGCTGCGGATGGCAGATTTTAGTTTTTCAGCGGCAACGTTCTTTTTTTCTGTTACGATCATTTGGTCACCCACCATTTCGTCATCGTCTGGCAAGGCGCGAAACTTATCGCACATGGATTTGAATTTTTTTAATCGCTCTAGGTCATAACTATATTGGGTAAAATAAGTAATGTCTCGATGCGCATATTTAATGCGCTCCATACATTGCACATATAAATCCGCATCGGGGAAATTGTATTGTCGGTGCCCAGCTTGCTTTTTCATAATTAGTTATTGGTTCTTCGACAAAAATGGTGCTTTGAGGAAAGAAGACCATTTAAAATACTTGTCCTTTTAAGTGGTTTTATTCCATACAATTTGTCAAAGAAGGTTAGTTTTTATTACAAAAATAATACAAACTCATGTAAAAGTAAATGTTTTAAATGGAGAATTTAATTTTAAATTATTAACTCTTGTTTTTCCTCAGTTAAAATTTTCTGTTTATTATAGGCCCAACTTCTTTGTTTAAGACCCAATTTTAGCAGGCTAAGGTCTGCTGTAAAATTGTAAGTAATCGGCTAATAATTGCGTTTTTTCGACAGGCACTACACCCACTTTTTCACATACCTGTCCACCGGCCAAATTGGCTAGTTGAGCGATGTCTTCGAGCGGTAGTTTTGATGCGATACCCAAAGCAGCAGTGCTGATGACCGAATCTCCAGCACCGCATACGTCCGCAATAAGCCTGGGTGTGGTAGGTATTATTTTACTGTCTTGACGGTCATTGAAATAAATGCCTTTGTCAGAAAGGGTAATCAGTGTGTACGAATTATGGAGCTTTTCATGGAGGTAATCGGCAGCTTTATTCAAGTCAATTAGATTGGTTTCGATAGGAAAAGGGATTTGTGCTTTGACTTCTCTTAAATTGGGCTTGAATAACTGGACATTTTGGTAGGCAAAGAAATTTTTATGCTTTGGGTCAACGGCGATTAGGAGGTTTCTCTTTTGAGCTTCTCTTAATATTTCGCTGATTACGAATGGGCTTAGTACGCCTTTATTATAGTCCTGCAAAACCAATACATCAATTTTCTGTGTGTCCAAGAGCCTTTTACTAGCGGCTGCTAACTCGGCTGCTTCTTTGCTGTTAAGGTCCTGCGTATCTTCTTCATCCACTCGCAATAATTGCTGGTTTTGAGCAATGATTCTGGTTTTGACGGTTGTTTTTCTATCAGTGGAAAGAATTAGATGGTTGGGATTTATATCAGATTGGGGCAATAAGTCTAGGATGGTTCTGCCATGTTTATCTCTTCCGATAATACTACACAAAAAAGGGTTGGCGCCTAATGATTTTATATTTAGTGCCACATTCGCTGCTCCACCGAGTCGCTGTACCGAATAATCCAGTTGGACGATAGGGACGGGTGCTTCCGGGGACATTCTATTTGCCGTTCCATACAAATAGCGGTCTAGCATGACATCTCCCATGACAAGGACATTTAATTTGGCAAAAGAGGCGAATAGTTTTTTTTGCATAATGTGATGATTGGCGGTCGGTTATTAAGTTTAGGTAGGAAAAAGAAGCTGTCAGGTGCGCACCTTATTATTTTCCAATTCCTTTACTAAATGATTTAAAATTTTATTGGTGGCTCCTTTGTTTTTTTGGAGGTATTGTTTGCAAATTCTTCCTGCCTTTTTTCGCATTTCTTGACTGTCCATTTCTTGAAAGAGGTGAATTAAATCAGCAGATTGTTTGATAGAAAATGCTCCCTTTTGCTCGATTAAAAATTGAGCTTCTTCGAATTTTTTATAATTAGGGCCAAAAACAATGGGCAAGCCGAAAGCCGCTGGTTCTAATATATTATGAATCCCCGAATCAAAGCCACCGCCAATGTAGGCCAAATCGCCATATTGATATAGAGCATTGAGCAGACCAATGGTATCAATGATTAGCACCTGATAGTTTTTTAATTGATCCAAGTGTTGGACTTTACTGTACCGAATGGCTGGAATAGACAATCTTTTTTCAACTTTTTTAAGCTGGTTATTTTCCGTTTCATGGGGTGCAATTAGGCACTTCCAATTCGGCGGAAATTGAAGGAGTAAGTTTTTTAAAATTAACTCGTCTTTTGCGTGGGTACTCCCGGCAATAAATAATAAGCTTTCCTCTTTAAATTGCTCAATTAGAGGGAATTTTGGGGCTTTAGCGGCGAGGGAGATCGTCCGATCAATTCGCGGATCGCCCGCGACCAGAATGTTTTTAATAGACGGACTATCAATTAAATGTAAAGAATTTTTGTTTTGCAAAAAAAGATACTTGAAGTTTTTGATAAGTTTCAGATGCCATTTTCCATACCATTTAAACAACCACTGGTTTTTTCTGAAAATGCCGGCGACCAAAATAGCTGGGATGCGCTGATCTTGTAAGGTTTTCAAATAAAAATACCAAAATTCATACTTG
>CBDCUO010000023.1:0-287789 GCA_965222705.1 Saprospiraceae bacterium
AGTAATTTTTCCATCATCCTTTTTGTGCAAAAGGCCATGCCAAATGGCGTTTTCCGCATAAGGTTGAACGAGCATGGGCGGAATTTTGAGATACTCTGTATCAATATCATTGCCCACGCTAATTTCATAGTCAAAGCGATGGTTGAAGCGAAGGGATTCAATTTCCAGATATAGGCGCAGGGCATCCAAATCATCGGCTAAGGTCACATAATTAGACCTGGAGTTTTTCAAAATCAGCCGCATGAGTCGGGAAAAGCGATTCAGGTATTTAGACGCATTTTTAGTATCATTTTTTATAATGTAAAAATCAATAGAATTTAGACTGTTAAAAATAAAATGCGGATTCATCTGAGCTGTGAGTGCTTGCATTTTTAACTCTGCCAAATCCCGCTCGTATTCCGCTCTTAAATGTTCTTTTTCAATCGCTCTTTTTAAACGGCTGAAGTATGTGGTTAAAACGAGGAAAAGAACAGTAGCAATGAGTAAGCCCTTTGCCCAATCCTTATTATACCAATATTTGGCAATTTCTAATCTTATTTTGGTCAACTTATCTGACCAAAGTCCAGCTGCATTGGCAGCTTTGAGGGAAAAGGTATAGTTGCCGCCATTTAACTGTGTATAAGACACATATTTTTTCTTACCCGGGTTTTTCCAGTCTTCATCTACCCCCTCCATTTTGTATAAAAACTGCATTTTGTCAGGATGCGTAAAATTTAAAGTAGAAAAATCAAAACCGATAAAATTTTCCTCAGGTTTGAATTGATAGGCGGTTTTAAAAATGCTACTGGAATCCGCTTTTATTGGCTGATTATTTACACTAATGGAGCGAATATAAGGAAGCGGTGATTCTGTTGAGTTGGCAATTTTTTCGGGATTAAACAGGCAAATGCCTTTTCGGGTGGTAAAGAACATCTTGCCATCTGGCAAAAGGGCTAGTTTATCAGCGACAAATACGTTCATTTCTGGGTCATTTACTGTAATTCCAGCAGACTTATCAAATAATTCTATTTGCCTAGCTTCTCGGTCATAGCGATACAGACCACTTTTGGAAAGAAACCAGTATCTCCCCAGCCGGTCCAGTTTACCAGAAGTACAAGGATTGGGGTCAAAAAAAAGAGTATTGAGCAGTTCAATTTCTCCATTTTCGATTTTATTTTTTAAGTCAATGACCTCGATGATTCCCTTTTCAGGCTGGCTTGCATCTACAATCATAATGTCGCCATTATTCGCTTGCGCCCAAATAAAACCCTCTCTTTCGTCAATGGCAATGATAGAAATTGCATCAGTTAAAGATTGAATGTCAAAGGACTGAATATGGCCGGTTTGTCTTTCATAACGATTAAATCCATTGCAAAAGCCGCCAATCCAAATATTTGACCTGCTATCTTCAAAATAAATCGTATGACCTGTATAAGATTCGCAAAAATAAACCCGCTCCGTTAGCCTTTCTGTTGAATTATCTGCTAAATTTATTTTTACAACACCCTGACTATTAGTAGCCCAGAGCACTTGTCGAGAGTCTTTTTTAGCTCCCATCCAACTACCATGACCCTCAATCCGCTGTTCGGTTTTTTCCACCACTCCATTAGCATTGAGTTGATAAAATCCCGAATGCCCTAGCAAGGTGATTGCCCCCTTCTGATTCTTAAAGATTACAGTAAAGTCTGTCTTTAGAATATTGTTTTGTTTATCGTAATAAGGATAGGTAAACCACCTTTTTTTGCTCAGGTCAAACTTATATAGTCCTTCTCCACCAAAGACGGTCATATAAAGACTATTTTCTGGAGCATTGTAATAAATATCCGTAGGAACATGATACCAGTTTGGAAATTTTGCCTGGTAATAAAAACTTTCTCCTGATGCAGGAGTTGCTTGATACATCCGTACTCCTTTATGGGAACTAGTCCAGACATTTCCTTTAGTATCTACAAAATCTGACCGATATTCCAAAGTAGCATGAGGTTCATTGAGCAACGTTTGCCTAATTTTTCCAGTATTTTCCTGAAAATAGCTAATTCCTGCCGAAGTACTTAAAAAAACCACTGAATCCTGAAAAAAGGTAACTTTTCTGTTTTCCCAATGCTCATTCAAAGCAATAGATTGGACGAAACGGTCGGTTTGGGGATCAAAAACCAAGTAATTGTATTCATTTTTTCTACTGGAAGTTCTGGTTATTCCAAAATAGACTAAATGACTTACAGGATTGGCGTATAGTTCATTGATGATGAGTCCTGCACTATTTTTGATAAGCCCTTTGGCATTTTTAGAAACCTTTGTGATTGGATCGTGGATAATTACCCCTCCTTCCGTAGAAAGCCAAATCCGATCAGGTCGGACAGGGTCTTGCAAAATAGCCTTGATTCTATTAAAAGTTTGTTCAGGTATGGTTGGATGATCAATTTTGATCGGTATAGAAACAATGGAATCTCTACCAATTTCCAGTTTAGCCAGTCGGGTTCTGGCTCCAATCCATACTTCCTTTTCACCTACGAGGGTAAGGCAGAGAATCTGATTATTATCAATAACATCATTGCCTTTGTATCGGGCAACAGAAGCCGTAGGTAAATGAAAGGAATACAAGCCCTGGAAATTACCGATCCACATCATTTTATTTTTAGCATCATACGCTATATCTGTAAAACCTTCTTCGGGCAGCAGGGTATCGCGAATTACTTCCAGATGCGATCCGTCAAAGCGACAAATTCCGGAATAGGTTGCGATCCAGATAAATCCATACTCATCTTCCTCAAAATCCTTTATATAAGTACTGGGCAGTCCATCTTCTTTCCGAATTTCCAGGCTAGGATGATTCCAGTCGGGTTGTGCTTCGGCTTCAGAAAAAACTGAAAAGCAAAACAAATAGCACAAGATGATCAGAAGATGAAATATAGTTTTTATAACACTTAATTTATCCTCCCGTTCGTAGAGTTCAAGTCAGTTACAGGAGTCTCTCAACAATTAAAAGCAAAATTTAGACAAAAAATTATTGTTAAAAAAACCTACTTGAGAATTTGGTGGAGGATTTTTAGTCAAAAATTTATCCTACAAATTTATACCCTACTCCGCGAATGGATAAAAAATGCTTGGGTTGTCTTGGGTTTTCCTCAAAATATTTCCTAAAAGAAAGGATAAAATTATCAATTGTTCGAGTAGAAGGATAGACATCATAACCCCACACAGATTGAAGAATTTGCTGTCGGGAGACGACCTCGTTCTTGCGGTCAATCAATAATTTGAGCAACATGGCTTCCTTTTTGGTCAGCATAAAAGTACCCGAATTGCCCCTTGCTTCAAAAGTGGCGAAATTAATCGTATGTCCCCCAAATTGATAGGTCTCAGCAGTAATTTCTGCAATTTTATTGCTCCTTTTTAGCAAATTTTGCACCCGCAAAAGCAGTTCTTCCAGGTTAAAAGGCTTGGTCAAGTAATCATCTGCGCCTTTTTTCAATCCAGTGACCCGATCCAATGCCGTTTCTTTAGCAGTTAGTATCATAATTGGAACGGTTGTATTGGTCAATCGAATTTGTTCGCAAAGCTGAAATCCGTCAATTTCCGGCAGCATTACATCCAGCAAAATCAAATCAAAATGCTGTTCCTGAAAATACTTTAAAGCATCCTTGCCATTACTGGCAGTGACTACCTCATACTCCTCCAATTCCAGATTTAATTTGACAACTTCCCGAATGTTTTCCTCATCCTCTACTAATAGAATACGCATTAATTTTGTAGTTTTTTATTCCAAAAATTCCGTACTACGCCCCGTCAGTTAGACGGAAGGCAACCCCCCGCTAAAGTCGCTGTACACAAAAATACTTGTAAATAAAGCCATTATGGATGATTAAAAGGTAAGGATATGGTAAAAATTGTCCCTTTCGGGCGATTATCTCTGACGCTGATTTTTCCTCCATGAGCCTGGATAATCTGATCCACAATGTACAAACCCAGCCCTGTACCTTTTGTCTTTCGGGTATCTTCATTTCCTACTCGGTAGAATCGCTCGAAAATTCTATTTTTCTCTTTGTCCGGAATTCCTATTCCATTATCTACAAATTCTATTTGAATTTTTCCATTGCTATTTTGCAAGACCGTGGAAACCTTTGGGTTTTCTGCATTGTATTTGGCCGCATTTTCCAGAAGATTTAAAGCCACAGAGGTCAGTCCTGTTTTGTCTGCCTGGAGTAAAATTTCTTCTTCAGGTTGATAAAGATCAAATTGTACTTTAGGATACTTATTGCGTAAACGACCGATGAGGTCTTTCAATAATTTAGAAATATTAATAGATTCTAAGTGCGGTTGATAAGCCGTTTCTACTTTAGCTGCCAACAGGAGATCGTTCACCAAATCGTTTAGTCTTTCCGTTTCTTTGAGTGCATTTTGAGAAAGTTGGTCAATGTGCATGGCCTGCAGTTTTCTTTTGCGAAAAGTTTCTAGAACCAATTGGATAGAAGCAATAGGAGATTTTAATTCGTGGGTAATGGATAATAAAAAATTGCGTCGCTGCTGTGCCGAATCAATTTCTTTATTATAGCCCCGATTAATTAACCAAACACCAATAACCAAGCTAATGATAAAAACCACCGCTTCTCCCAGTATCATCCACTCCTGCCGCCTATACTTTTCTTCCAAATCCTTATAAAGCTGGGTCTGCAAAAATTCTTTATCACTATGGACGGCATGGTCGGCAATCATTACCAGTTTATTATAAGCAGCTTTAGCCTCAAAAGCATCCTTGTTTTTGGCAAAAAGTAAAAAAGACCACCAGGCGAATGCCAAAAGCATATATAAAATCACCACATTGGATAACAACCGTAAGCGAATATTTCTTTGCATTTTTCAAAAATACAAAGAAATCCAAAAAGCATATCCATTTACTTTTGTACACTAACCGGTTTTATAGCCTGTATGATTTCCAAGTCAAGTCCATTTACTTCTTTTTCAAACCCGGACCATTTATCTTCAAAAAAATCATTTACCAATGTTACAAAATCAAGTATTTGATTTTGTATGTCCTTGATTGCTAATTTAGCGGTTGGAGATGGCGTAGAAAAAGAAGGGTTTTGCCCGCCAAAGCTTGGGTCCAAATAAGCTCCTGCTCGAAACAATTTACTGGACAACATCCCTGGGTCATTAAAAATTCCTTGCACTGACTCATCTGGCATAACCAAGAACATCAAGGAGTCAATCTTTTTGGACAGGGGCTTGGTCATTTCTTTAAAGGCTTTGATCGTTTCTTCCTTTTCAATTTGCTCCTCCGTCATTTTCGTTACGGATTTAATGCGTTTTTTGGCAGCTCGCAAGTTATCCATTGCCCCAGTCAAAGCTTTTACATGCTTATAAAACTCGTCTTGTAAGACATACATTTCCTTCACTTCGTATTGCTTGACCTCTATACGTGGGTCAGCGTGAACGGTGACGGATTCTATGGCCACGTGGTCGCCATAATTGATCGCTACTTGGTAAACGCCAGAGATGACATAACGACCCGAAGGAATCGGTGCATCCTTTTTTTCGGGTTTGGGCTGCATGGGCAATCGAACTCCATTTCGACGCAAATTCCAATGAAAGCGATTAAGTCCGGGTTTTACTTTTGCAGTAAAATTCCGAATGGTATCACCGCTACTGTCAATGATAGCTACTTTTGCTTCTTTTAAATCCGGTGCTGTTTTGGAGGTATCCTTTTTGAGTAATTCTTTTACAGAAAAAGAAATCATTGCTCCATAATTTCGATTTTCGCCTGCATAAATGGCATTGCCTGAAAAACGAGTAGCCGACGCTTCATTATAATTTGCCAGGTAAGTATCTGGGATTGGATAGACATAGAGTGCTTGTTCTAGGACTTTTGCACCCTTTTGTGCAAGCGTTCGCAAGGGGCGAATATCATCTAGAATATAGGCTGCTCGGCCAAAAGTGCCAACCACCAAATCCTGTTCTCGCGGATGAATTTGCAGGTCGATAGTGCTAACGTTATTGGGGTAGCCATTGGTCCATTTTTTCCAGTTTTTGCCACCGTCAATGGTTACATACAAACCAAATTCTGTTCCCAAAAACTGCAATTTTGGTTCAATGGGGTCTTGTATCCAGCTTAGGCAATAGCCCCAAATGCTGTCTTTGTGAACCATATTCTGCCAAGTCTGTCCATAATTAGTAGTCTTATACAAATAAGGGGTCCAATCATCTCTTCGATAATTATTAATGACGGCTACGGCTTCGCCTTTGTTGTATTTGGAAGCGTGGATTTGAGGCACCCAGCTACCTTTTGGGACGCCTCGTAGATTATTGGTTGTATTGTTCCAGTTTTTGCCGCCATCTTTGGTTATTTGAATATTGCCATCGTCTGTCCCTACCCAAATCACTCCTTCTTCAATCGGACTGGCGGCAATGGCTATAATAGTGGTGTAATTTTCGGCTCCCGTCACATCGTAGGTTAGGCCGCCGCTATCTTTTTGCTTTTGCTTTTCGGGATCATTAGTGGTTAGGTCGGGAGAGATAATTTCCCAACTGCGTCCTCTATCTATTGATTTGTGCAAGTATTGGCTACCAAAATAAATAATATTGGGATCCATAGGGTCTTGTGCGATGCCCGCATTCCAGTTAAACCGCAAAAACTTGCCTTCGGGATGATAGGGTTTGACCCATTCCTGTGCCCCTGTTTCAAGGTCCACTCTAAACAAATTGCCGCCCTGCCATTGGCAATAAACATAGCGATTATTGTCTTTTTCTACCACGACATCAAAGCCGTCGCCAAAACCGATTTCCTGCCAATAATCGTTGCGAATACCTCCATTGCGCCAGGTGTAAGCAGGTCCGCGCCAAGTGCCATTGTCCTGCATTCCGCCCATGACATTATATGGAATATTGTCATCTACGGTAATATGATAGAATTGGGCCACAGGAATATTTTCTGCAAATTGCCAGGTTTTGCCTTTATCTCTAGTGATTGCCAATCCTCCGTCATTGCCATCAATCATAAAATTGGGATTGGTCGGATGAATCCACCAAGCATGGTGGTCCACATGAATTTTATCAAAACCTAGGAAAGTCTTGGAAGTTTTGCCGCCATCTTCGCTGATTAAAACACTGCCACCGACATTGTATAGGCGGTTTTCATTTGTTGGATCAACTGCTAAATCCCAGTAGTAAAATGGCCGACCACCAATATTTTTATCTGCTACTTTCTTGAACATATTCCCGCCATCATTTGAGCGGTATAAAGCATTCTTTTTTGACTCCACTAATGCATAAACGATGTTTGGTTGATTGGTAGCAATGGCAATTCCTACCTTTCCGATTTCACCTTTCGGCAGGCCATTCTTTTCACCCAGTTTGGTCCAGTTATCGCCACCATCTAGAGTAACATAAAGACCCGAACCCTCTCCGCCAGACTTAAAAATCCAAGGCCAACGGCGATACTCCCACATATTGACGAACAACTTATTGGCATTGGAAGGGTCCACATCAAAATCAGCCGCTCCTGTGCGCTCATTGATAAAAAGAATTTGCTCCCAGGTTTTACCGCCGTCTTTGGTTCGATAAACACCCCTATCTTTGGAGTCGCCCCAAGCAGGTCCCATTGCACCTACATAAACGATATTTGGATTGTCTTTATGGATAATGATTCGATGAATCACCCGCGTCTTTTCCAGCCCCATCAATTTCCAGGTTTTGCCGCCGTCTAGGCTTTTATAAACGCCTGCACCTTGAGTCTGACTATTTCGCGGATTTCCCTCACCTGTGCCGACCCAGATTTCATCTGGATTTGCCTGATTAATAGCAATCGCCCCAATAGAAGCGACCTTTTCTTTGTCAAAAATGGGTTTCCAGTCCGTCCCACCGCCTTCTGATAGCCATAAACCACCAGAAGCTGTCCCAACGTAAATTCTATGAGGGTTTTGCAAATTGACATCAATAGCCGTCACTCGTCCGCTCATGCCACCTGGCCCAATACTTCGGGCTTTCATGCCATGTAATAGTTGAAGGTCAAAGGTTTGCCCCTGCAATAAAAAAGGAAGCAATAAGCAAGTCATTAATAAGGAAAGCGTTTGTTTCATACCTTAGGTTTTGTCTGATTTTTTGAAAAACCCAAAGGTAGAAAGAAGAATGGCTTTTTTTAGGAAAACTATGCTATTTTTTGGCTCAATTCCAATTTGCCCCGTCCGGCATATCAGCAATCACGGAAAAGTGATTGCCTTTATTTTTCATTACTTGTTGCCAAAGGGCTTTGGCGCTGCTTTTAAATAGATAATTGGCGTGCATATCAGAGATAACCCAGGAGCCCAGTTTTAGTTCATTATTCAATTGGTTAGGTGACCAACCAGAGTAGCCAACGAAAAAGCGAATATTTTCTGGTTTAATCATTTGGGCAGTAATCAAAAATTTGAGTTTTTCAAAGTCCCCGCCCCACCAGACGCCGTCCACTACTTTTGTACTATTATCTAGCACATCTCCGACGTTGTGAATATAATGAATGCTGTCTGTCTGCACTGGACCCCCATAAAAGACTTCGGATCGAAAGGCGGGAAATTCGGAGATTAGCTCCGTAATTTGCAATCCCAATGCTTTATTTAAAACAAAACCGACTGTACCGTCCTGCCGAGTATGGTCACAAATTAAAACGACTGCACGCTTAAAATTGGGGTCTATCATAAAAGGCTCGGCAAGTAGGATATTTCCAGTATCAATGTGTTGCTGCATTTTCTCAAAAGTTTAAGCGACTAAATCCATTTCAAACCATTAATTCCTAACCTCATCACTCTTAAAATGGTTCAAACGGTTCTTTTCAAAGGAATAACAAAACTTTTTATTTATCAGGATTAAATATATGCTTTGTTGAGAAAAAATGCTTGTTTTGGGGGCTTTATTTTGTATCAATTGACTACAACATGATTGAAAACTATCTGACTTCCCAATAATTGCCGGTGCCACCGATATTTTCGATAATATTCAAATTGGTTGCGTGCATTTGAAGAGACATATTACTTAACATCTGGTACTGGTCCCAAGTCATTCCACTATGCTGGTTCGTTCCAAAAATGGTTGAGTAATCAGTTTGCTGCTGCTGTGCCATATACTGTTGTCGCTCCCATGTGGATAATCGTGTCCAGTTGTAGTCAACGATTTTCCAAATAATCGTTGCAGTGGCCAAGGCCTGTTTAGCATCCAGCGGCATTTGTTGAAAAGAGGTCAGTATTTCTTTTCGTACTTGTTCAACTGTAATTTGAGGGTTAGAACCATTAAGCGTACTTAGAAAATTGAGATACTTGGCGGTAGATATAATGTCTTGTTCTGAAATTACCAGTTGGTTGGTCGGGCCATACAGGATTACTGGAATTTTGGTAAAAATCATTTGGAGTGTTGGGGAGTTTTCTTTTTGCTGCTTCAACTGGCTATATTGCTGATATAACATAGCATAAAAATGTTGGCGAATTACTCCAACCTCTATTGGGTTGCTATTGCTATAAGCCAAATCTAAAAATTGTTGTAATGTTGGCGTACTGGATATAGTTTCAGCAGGTTTTTTCTTGAAGTCCTTCAGATACTCTTGCCGAATAATTTCAACTTCGCTACCAGATAACGGCATGTCTAGTAAAAATTCTACCAAAGCCGCCATTGTCTGAATCACTGACTCTTTTAATTGGATGCCATTATTTTCTGCTAATATTCTATTATATTCCAAATTTCTCCACCGAGCTGGCTGGCTAATTGAACGATTATTTTTTTTCACCATTGTCGTAAGAATGCCCTGCTGTCCTCGTAATTGCAGTTCATTGGCTGTTAGTTTTGCGATGGCATAGGAAGTGCTGAGTGACCGAGTCGCTCCATATATTATCACCTGTAATTGATTTCCTTGAATCGAAAAAGAGCCGGTATAGATTTTTCCATTTCCTTCCTCCGCAGAGAAGGAATAATTTTCATTAAAAATCATTTTGGAGTTGTTAGTAACATCAACCCAAATGCCAAATAACAAATTAGATTGCGTATTTCCTATAGCACAAAATAGCATTGTTATTCCAACAGAACATATATACCTATTCATATCTGTTTAAATTTAATAAAGCGAGAAAAAGAGAGGAAGGGGACTTCCTCTCAATGAGTGTTAATGGAATTTATTGCACCACAATTTTTTTCGTTTCCCTGACTTCATTGCTATCAACATATAACACATAACTGCCCGCAGGAAGGTTGCTAAAATTGACAGTGCTTGCACCTCCGTTAATCTTTCGTCGAGCAACTGAGCGACCGCTTTCATCAAATAATTCTAATTGACCTTCAACAAGCATCTCTGGAAGCTCTACTTGAAAAGTGCCCTTACTGGGGTTAGGGAATACATGCATCATCAATTTTTTTGCTTGATGAGGGGCTGTTTGTAGGTGAGTACCTATTTCTTCTTCTTGTCTTCCTTTCCAAAAATCCAGTAAAAATATGCCACAAATATCATTACTAAAACTAAAGATACTAGCAATCAAATCCGTAGGGTCCTCTTGCAAAGAGATAGGAAGTATTTTATCCGTTACGGTTTGTATTGCATAATAGCTGATTCCGTCCACTAATATCTCTGTATCATAAGCATGACATGCATTATACCCGTCGTTAGCTGCATCTACTACATACGTACTAAGCTGGTTATTTCCTTTATTAGCTACTTCTGCCCCTGCAAAACGAAATCCTTTATCATAAGCAATCATATCAGCAACAAATTCCATATAGGTATCTCTTCCGTAAATGTATTGGTCTTTTATTTGTCCATGAATGGTAATAATAGTGCTAAATATAGCTTCATCTAAAATATAAAACTCTGTAGCGGATTTTATTACTATTTCACCAACTAAAGCATAATTGCCATTTGATAATAATTCGATCTCTTTTACTTCCATCGCTTCTATTGTAGCATCAGAAGAAGGATAAAAAGTATGCTGCCTGGTAATATACCCATTTTTATTTAAAGCTATAACAAAGACACTTTGTTCATTTGTTATAACATCGCGACCGTTCCCGGTAATGATTATTGCATCCAACTCCTCATCTCCTATTTCCAAATAAGCACTTGCAGCCGCCAAGTCTGCAGCCCATAATTCTGTGCTATATTGATGTATGTATTTTATCCATTCAATGTTTCCATTAGACATATTGATTTTAGCAACACCAGCAAATCTGTTCGGATCGACTACATAGCCACTTCTTATTTCACAGTCAAGCAAGATATAAGCCATATCATAAGATCTTTCAATGGTTACTACCCCAGCATTTAGGTTGTTTTGGTTATGAATTAGTCTATTCCAAAGAACTTTGCCAGTATTATCCAACTTTAAAATCAAAGGTAAAGTATAACTATCCAGTCTTACAGTTGCTGCTATTAACCAGCCATCATCGGCTGCGGTCAATGACACATTTCCCACTTGAGCAGGAACAGCTACATCTGACTCAATGAATAATGCTGGATTAAAAGACTTATTCCACGCAACTGTTCCATCGGGTTGAATCACTGCAATAAAAATGGATTCTTTTAGATTATTATCTCCAATTTGAATACTGCTTGAAGACAACTCTTTTCCTACAATGCCAATTTGTTCTTTGCCTGCTCCAAAGTGATGCTTTACTTTTAAATCAGTCGGCTTATAATTAACTGTATTTAGATTATGAAAGTCTAGTAGGCGATTATAGGTTTTTGACCAAATTTCTGTACCGTCTGTTTTTGTCTTAGTGACAGTCATCGGAGTAGCTGATAGAAGACTTTCATGAACTTGAGAAGCAATATAGAACTCCTCATTATTATTTACATCTATCGCCTTCCCTTCTGAATGACTATCGGTGCTGTTGGGGGTAAGCGTTTGAGTAAACGTCTGAGCTATTACCAGTTGAATATTAATTAAAAAGACAGCAAGAACAAAGATTGATTTTTTCATGATATTATTTTTAGATTAAAAAGGGTTTTAGAATTAAAAGGATAACTTTTTTGTTATCTGACAATGCAAAGATGTCCCTAAAATCAAAAGCAGGTTTATAGCTATTATTCAACTATTTATATTGAATAGCTAAGGCTTATACCCATGTTGCAGAAGTTTACACTTATTGTTCAGAAAAGGAAAAGAGTAGTTGAAAAGTAGAGATTTAACCTACTTTTTTTACTTGACTGGGGTTTATACCAAATTGTTCTTTAAAACATTTGGTAAAATAAGGCAGGCTACTAAATCCAAGTTGATAGGCAATTTCAGAGACCGTAGCGGCTCGTTGTTCCAATAAATTTTTAGCTCGATGCAGGCGCATAGTTCGAATAAAAACGCTCGGGGATTGATTAGTTAAAGCTTTTATTTTGCGATAAAGCTGACTTCGGCTCATTCCAATTTGTTTTTCAATATCCTCAATGCTGAATTTCTCATCCTCCATGTTTTCCTCAACTATCTGAATTACATTTTTAAGAAATTGCTGATCCATAGATTCTACAACTATCTCAGCGGGTTTCAAGGCCGCAACTTCTCCAAATTTTCGCTGCAAAAGCTGCCGATGTTCAATTAATTTTTGAATGCGAAGATTGAGTTCTTGTGCATCAAAAGGCTTGGTCAAATAAACATCTATTCCTGTGGCAATGCCTTCTAGTCGATCTTCCTGCTCTGTTTTGGCAGTCAACATAATGATTGGAATATGACTAGTCACTTCATCCGTTCGGATGGCTTTTGCAAAAGCATATCCATCCATTTCTGGCATCATTACATCAGTAAGAATGAGATCGGGCACCAGAGATTGGGCTTTTTCCAAACCTGTTTTCCCATTTTCTGCTTCTGTTAGCTGATAGTTTCCAATAATGCTATCCTTGATATAAGTACGAACATCGGGGTTATCTTCTACGATCAGCACGGAAGTTGCATCTTCGTCAAGAATTGAATCATCTTTTTTATGTACTGCTTCACTATTTTCTATAAGAACTGGAGCAGTCGTTTCTTCATTTTGTTGATTCCCTATTTCCAATTCTAAAAAAGCCGCTTTGTCAATGGGTAAAGTAATTGTAAATAAAGCTCCTTGTCCTTCTTCACTTTCCACGATAATTCTGCCACGATGAATTTCGACCAATTCTTTGGTTAATGCCAAGCCAATTCCCGTACCAAGTACTTGGTCAGCAGCATTGTCAGCTTGATAAAATCGCTCAAAAATATTTGCAACTTGCTCTGAAGGAATACCAATCCCTGTATCCTGTACACTCAAGAGTAACTGACCGTCTAAAATATTGACATGAGCCGTCACTTTACCTTCTTCGGGGGTAAACTTAATGGCATTAGATAATAAGTTATTGATAATCTTTTCCAATTTGTCCCTATCAAAAAAGCCGTGTGTAGCATGAATGGGAAAGCTGGTTTGAAAACGAATATTCTTTCGAGCAGCCATTGACTCAAAAGAGAGGATTAAGGGCCGAATGAATTTTACAATATCTCCTTCATTCACCTTCAATTGCATTTTTCCTGCTTCTAGTTTTGATAAATCCAGTAACTGATTTACTAGTTTCAAAAGTCGTTGTCCATTTTGTAGCATTATTTTGTTATAATGCTTTTCGTCTCCCTGAAAGGTGCCTTTAAGCATATCTTGCAATGGTCCAATAATGAGAGTTAGGGGGGTGCGAAATTCGTGAGAAATATTTGCAAAAAAATTAGACTTTAGTTGATTTAATGTCCTTAGTTTTTCCGCTTCCACTTGCTCAGTTTGCAAAGCAAGTTCTATTTTGTGTTTTTTTATTTTTTGCCGATTCTGATACCATTGAAATAAAAGTCCAAATGATAGCAATAATAAAAAAGTACCCGCAAATAGCCCATTTCGCAGGCGTTCCTGTTGCAAAAGAGCTAATTCCTGTTCTGCTATTTTTTTTTCTTTCTTCGCTGTCTGGTATTTCACTTCCATTTCCGTCAATTCCTCTGAGCCTTTTTCATAAAGTAAAGTGTCTGCAATAGCAATGTAATTTTTAAAGTAAAAATAAGCACTGTCATACTGACCGAGGGTACCATATACTTCCCCAATAAAATAGAGTTGGAGCATACTATCTCTTACGGTACTTTTAGAAAATTTATTTAAAGCTGATGATTTTTGCACATATAAAAGCGCAGCGTCTTTAGCTCCCATTTCTGCATAGCACGAAGCTAAGTTATTGTAGGTCGCCAATAAACCTTTCGGGTATTTAAGTTTTTCCCAAATAGAAGCTGCTTCCTGAAAATAAGAAATAGCTGCTTCCCATTGATTATTGCCTCCATATACAGTTCCCAATTTAAAATTGATATATGCCTGCTGACTTTCATTTCCTACTTCTTTGATGAGATTTTGGGCTTTATTCAGGTAATCAATAGATTCCTCAAAAGGAAGGTCACAAGAGGACAAAGTAACATAAGTATTAATCAACTCTTGATTATGCTGCCCGTCTTCAAAAATTTTTACTGCCTTTAGATAATAGATTTTAGCCTGTGAAAGGTTAAAGCGGTCGAAATACATATTGCCCAATGTATAATAACTAGTACCTTCTTCCAGTTTATTACCAGTTTTTCGGGCTAGTTCTATAGATGCCAAACTATATGCTGCTCCTTTCGCTAGTTCCCCTTTAGCATTATAAATATTACTCAATAAACCGTAACACTCGTGCAAGTAAATAGCTTTTTTCAGTTCTTTAGCTATTTTAAAACCTTTTTCTGCACTACCTAAAGCCTTCGCATACTGTCCTTGTTGATACAGTACATTGGCATATGTATAATGCGCTTTGAATAGGCTTACAGATACTCCTAGCTTAACCGCTAAATCTTCTGCTTCTTTCGCTCTTTGAGCTGCTTTATCAAGGTCAACCTGTTCGTATAGATTCGACAGTCTTACCAAAGTATGAACCTTAATGGTATCGTTTTTTTGTTGGAGCAATTGCATTTCTAACTGGGTAATTGCCTCTTGTTGTCCATAGAGCAGGGATAGCGTAAGGAGAAGAAGTATAGAAATAAGAAGGCGGGGCATAGTTATATTTTCTTATGAAAATTTCTCAAATTTAACTGTTTTTCGTCATATTTGTTTACTATAACTACTATTTGCGTTCGCTCTGGCATTTCTATTTCCAATAAGTCCATTCCATTTGGCAAGGCACTGGCCTGGCTTAATTTCAATTGAAAATCTTTTGCGACATTATTCTTTGCCTTCAAAATCGAAATATCATGGTAGAATTTATGATAAGCCTTCGCCAATTCATAGCAAAAATTGGCAATAATAGAGGGATCGTAAGTGGTTGCCGCCTCTTCTATAAAATCAGATCCTGTTCCTGTGGTTGTAGGTTATTATAGTTTTTTTACAAAGATAAATCTACATCCGGTGCTTTTCAAACCACACCATTGCATCATACATAAGAATATTGAATGCAAAAACGACTGCAGATTTAAAATAGGGGTTTATCATAAAAGGCTCGGCAAGTAAAATATTTCCAGTATCTATGTTCTGTTGCATTTTTCTCAAGAATTTAGAACATGAAGAAAGAACATCATTGAGGCTACAAAATTCCGTTTTTAGAGCCCAAAACTCCATTTCTGAACATGCTCTTTACTTGACTTTAGCCATTTAAGCAGCTCTGGTAGCCATAAAAAATAAATGGTCAAGCCAATGTTGATTTAATTTATGAATGTCAGGTTTATCCCTAGACATTGAAAAATAATTATTTCGCCAAATTAGCAATCTAACAGAGGCGATAGCATCCGAAAAAGTCGGATGTGATTTTTGATACCATGCTGTCGTTTTTACTACTAATAAATTTTGTTGGTGTAGCTTATCGGTCATAATGGTGATGATGCTAAATAACGCCATCAAAATTGGAGTTGTTCTAGCTATTGCTTTATCAGACCATTGTCTTTGAGTTTCTACTCCTAAATGAGTTCTGACTTCTTCAAAAGTGACTTCAACCGTCCATCTTCGGATAAAGAAGTTAATAATCTCAAGAATAGGTAAGTCTAATTTAGTACATAATAAGGCACTTGTTTTAATAACTCCATTAGGGTCCTTAATCAAACCCCATCGAATAGGTAAAGGCCTCATTCCTGAATGATACCAAATGGCAGTTCCTGTAGCAATTAATAATTCTACTTGTCCATGATTGTACCATTTAGGAATAGTCAGTTTTACCCATTGAGTGGTTGGGTCATCAGCTAGTTGTTCTAGATTTTTTAATCGCTGACCCTTTTTACGATTTCGTCCAGGACGCCCTTTAGGTCTTTGAGGAACAAAATCATAAAGTGCAGCATCTAGACGCAACCGAGTGATGACACAAACATGATTACGCACAGCTGCTAGTAGTTCAATGACCGCATAAGAAGAGTCTGCCACAATGATAATCAAGCGATTAGGCAACCAACGACTTAGTTGCAACATCATCTGGCGAGCCCAATCGGTTATTTTCTTATGCTGTTTGCCATTTTGCTCATTGTACCGTTCAGAAGGAGCCAGTACCGTCAGAAATGGTAATGCCCATACTCGGTTAGCCCAACTGATGGGTGTTAGAAGCATCATACTAATCCATCTTAGACCGCTACACTTGACAAAGTGACTTTTGGAAGATCGCACTGGGTCTCTATAAATGCCTTTTGTCTTTATTGCTTTTCCTCGTCTTCTTTCTATTGTTTCATCTATGCCAAAAATTAATGGCTCAGACGATAGGGAAAAATGTTTGACAAGTTGAAGTAATAAAATATGGGCTGATTTATAGCACGACCACTTGGCTCTACTTAGGACTCGATGGTATTTATGAAAACGTTTTTCGTTACTAAGTCCAACTGCTCTTAAGGCACTACAGACTGTACGACGACCGACTACTAAAATACTACCTAGTAGTAAAAATTTTGCATGTTCAAAGACCTTGTGGCTAAATATCGGAGCAAATACCGATATTTGCTGCAAGAATTCTTTTGGAAGAGTAAACATTTTTTATTGATTTTGGCGAATCAAATTTACTCATCTTTAAGAATTCTCTTTTTATTTTCAAATGGCTAAAGTCGAGCTTGGATGCTAAATTATTTTTTACAAAATGATGATATAGACCTTTTTAATGATGAAATTGTAAAACATAGATTTGAAGAAGCAGCTGAAAAGGCTAAAATAGAATTAACAAGTAAGGATCAAGTAGATGTCCATATTCCCTTTATTTCTGTTAATGGATTTATAACTGATTTAAAATTTTAGAGTTTTGACAGAAAATGAGGTGGGCAAAAAAAAGGCAGAGTGCTTGCATTAGAAAAAGTGTGAAAAAGCAAAAAAAAATCTAAGCGAGCAATTCTGCCATGACATATTAGAGATGGACATAAATCGTTCCAAATCTCTAACAAACCTAATCATGGCTCTGTCCAGTTATCAGAAAGCTGATAGTTTAGTCCAAATAAGTGACAGTCCAGTATTTCATTATCAATTCTCTAGTATATTTAAACCAATACATCATTTGGCATATACAGAGAAAGGTTATGACTACCGAAAAGCGCAAATACTTGGACAATGTTTGAAATATGCAAAGCCGCAAAAACGAGTATTGTTACACACAGATGTTACCTCTTTGATAAAGGAACATTCCCCCACATTGGAAAATCGACAGCATGTCAAAAAATCCAATAATGTAATCAAGGGGAATAAACCTTTAGGAATAGGTTACCCATTATCAAGCATCAATTTATCGGCTGAATCTAAGTGGTCTTTACCCTTACAAAGAGGTAGAGTACCTTTAGAACATACCGAAAGTAGTTATGCAGTGGAACAGATTAAGGCACTTTTGCCTACTTTGCTGCTGAGCTTGCAATATGATTTAATCATCAACACCACAGACAGTAGTTATACTCATGCAGGCTATTTAAGTCCGCTTTATGAAGAAGATAACTTAGTCTGTATCAGTCGTTTTCGCTGTGGTTCAAAAGTTTTTACATTTGCTGCCGGGGATAATCCAAGAGGAACACCAAGAGTATATGAAGACTGTTTTTATTTGAGAAATCAGACCCGAATACATAAAGGTAAAGCTCCCAAAACAGGTGAAGTTTATGAAAAAGAGCAAGTCACTATTTACGATTTACCTTGCTCAGAAGAACAACACTTTGAAACAACTACTAAAAAAGGCAGACCGATAATTATCCAGCTTTATCGATGGAACGATTTAAAAATTCGTTCCAAAAATGGTCATTGTATGAAGCATAAACCATTTGATTTAGTAGGTGTCAAAGTAGTAGATGCCGATACAGGAGCACTCGTTTTTAAAAGAGAAATGTTCTTCGGTATTTTCGGAAAAAGAAAAACCGAAATCTCTTTAGGGCAATCTTACTGGGATTATCGGCATCGCTATGATATTGAACCGTCTTTTCGGTTCAATAAGCAAAAAATGTTCTTAGATAGTTATGATTGCGAGGATGTTCAGCATTTAGATAATTTTCTACTGATTAATCAATTAGCCAATTGGTTACTTTATGTAGCATCAGATGAAGTCGAATTTATCCCCAGAAAATGGGAACGGAATAAGGCTAATCCACCACCGAAACCTGATAAATTATCTATTGCTAAAACTCGTCGCTCAGCCGAAGGACTTTTTTTAACTTTTGACAAAGCACCCTTTTTGCCAAAACCTTCAAAAAAAGGAAAAGGCAATATCAAAAAGGAGCGACCACACTTTAAAGTGGTCAAAAAAGTTAAGAAAAAGCCTCCTGATAAATGATCTTTGGCTTCTTTAAGCCAAGTCATATTAACTTTATTTTTAACAGCTCCCCACTGAAAGGAGAGGAAGTTGTCAAAACTCTAATAAAATTAAGTATCTCAAAAATAATTTTGAATGACTTATGTGAAGATTTAATTCAAAAATCAATAACCCATACCAAAGAAGCAATGGAGCAGTTTGAAGAATACCATAGTTTGAGGGGGGAAATAACTGATGTCTTTTTAGTAGGTAGTGCTGCAAAAATGCCTTTAATTCAAAATAAATTAAACACCTTTTTTAAGAAAGAAATTAAGAGAAGTAGAAACTCAGAATTTGTTGTAGCACTTGGGGCTGCTTTACAAGGAGGAATTTTAAATGGGGACATATCAGATAACTTACTATTAGATGCGCTTCCTTTTTCTTTAAGAGTTAGGGTTGAAAATAAAACTAAAATTATCCTTGACAAGGATTCCACAATTCCTACATTTCAAACAAGAGAAATGGAAATTAAAAAACAAGACAATGTATGCATAAAAATTGAACAGAATTATAGTGACCTTTCAAACCAGTTTACTGAATTAGCACGATTTAATATTGATTTAACTAATTATAAACCCGAAAATATTCACTTAGGTTTTGATATAGATGCTAATGGAAGAATAACTTTTTTCATATCACCAACAGTTTTAGAGTTTTGACAACTTCCTCTCCTTTCAGTGGGGAGCTGTTAAAAATAAAGTTAATATGACTTGGCTTAAAGAAGCCAAAGATCATTTATCAGGAGGCTTTTTCTTAACTTTTTTGACCACTTTAAAGTGTGGTCGCTCCTTTTTGATATTGCCTTTTCCTTTTTTTGAAGGTTTTGGCAAAAAGGGTGCTTTGTCAAAAGTTAAAAAAAGTCCTTCGGCTGAGCGACGAGTTTTAGCAATAGATAATTTATCAGGTTTCGGTGGTGGATTAGCCTTATTCCGTTCCCATTTTCTGGGGATAAATTCGACTTCATCTGATGCTACATAAAGTAACCAATTGGCTAATTGATTAATCAGTAGAAAATTATCTAAATGCTGAACATCCTCGCAATCATAACTATCTAAGAACATTTTTTGCTTATTGAACCGAAAAGACGGTTCAATATCATAGCGATGCCGATAATCCCAGTAAGATTGCCCTAAAGAGATTTCGGTTTTTCTTTTTCCGAAAATACCGAAGAACATTTCTCTTTTAAAAACGAGTGCTCCTGTATCGGCATCTACTACTTTGACACCTACTAAATCAAATGGTTTATGCTTCATACAATGACCATTTTTGGAACGAATTTTTAAATCGTTCCATCGATAAAGCTGGATAATTATCGGTCTGCCTTTTTTAGTAGTTGTTTCAAAGTGTTGTTCTTCTGAGCAAGGTAAATCGTAAATAGTGACTTGCTCTTTTTCATAAACTTCACCTGTTTTGGGAGCTTTACCTTTATGTATTCGGGTCTGATTTCTCAAATAAAAACAGTCTTCATATACTCTTGGTGTTCCTCTTGGATTATCCCCGGCAGCAAATGTAAAAACTTTTGAACCACAGCGAAAACGACTGATACAGACTAAGTTATCTTCTTCATAAAGCGGACTTAAATAGCCTGCATGAGTATAACTACTGTCTGTGGTGTTGATGATTAAATCATATTGCAAGCTCAGCAGCAAAGTAGGCAAAAGTGCCTTAATCTGTTCCACTGCATAACTACTTTCGGTATGTTCTAAAGGTACTCTACCTCTTTGTAAGGGTAAAGACCACTTAGATTCAGCCGATAAATTGATGCTTGATAATGGGTAACCTATTCCTAAAGGTTTATTCCCCTTGATTACATTATTGGATTTTTTGACATGCTGTCGATTTTCCAATGTGGGGGAATGTTCCTTTATCAAAGAGGTAACATCTGTGTGTAACAATACTCGTTTTTGCGGCTTTGCATATTTCAAACATTGTCCAAGTATTTGCGCTTTTCGGTAGTCATAACCTTTCTCTGTATATGCCAAATGATGTATTGGTTTAAATATACTAGAGAATTGATAATGAAATACTGGACTGTCACTTATTTGGACTAAACTATCAGCTTTCTGATAACTGGACAGAGCCATGATTAGGTTTGTTAGAGATTTGGAACGATTTATGTCCATCTCTAATATGTCATGGCAGAATTGCTCGCTTAGATTTTTTTTTGCTTTTTCACACTTTTTCTAATGCAAGCACTCTGCCTTTTTTTTGCCCACCTCATTTTCTGTCAAAACTCTAAAACAGTTAGAGATAATGAAAATCCTTCACGGAACATTGGAATAGTACGTGCTCACGAATATTTCTTTTCAAAAGAAATTATATTACAACCAACTTTCTCTAAAGTCGAAATAGAGACTATAAAAAAGAGACATCTTAATTATCGTGTCAAAAAATACGATGAATACTCTCAACAAAAAAAAATAAATCAAGCCAAGAATCTTATCAAAAACACAGATCAACAAATTGAGTTATTCGGAAGATTTCTGGATGAGCATGTAATTGAAGAGATACATTCAATGAGAAATGATCTTGAAAGAAAAATAAATATTGATAATGATATTAAAATAGATGATTTAATAGTCTCTCTTAGTAAAAAGTGGCAAGTGATTTCCCAAGAATTGTACCTAAAGGGGGTAAATTTATCTCAAATTAAAAGAGAACATTTCACCAAGTACTTAAACAGAATTAGTAGTAAAATAGCTATAGGGAAACTTGATGAAACCATATCTGAACTTTTGGCAAATATTGAAGAGAATAGATATCCGCAACACTATAAAGAGTTACTGCTACAATCATTTGATTTGCATGAAATCAATAAGAAGTTTAATCTTAACTTAATCAATCATGAAAAGTATAGCTTGAGGCAATCCCAAATTGCTTATTCTGTTCTCAATATTATTAGTAACTTAAAAAATGAAAAGAATTAGATGAATAATCACAGTTACCTTGTAATTAAAGGTGATTCTCTATTAAAAATATTAACACAGCAGGGAACAAAGGCTAAAACGGCAATATGGGCTATGCGCCCATACTGCGTTTAGCCGAGCCGATGCGGTTGTCATCCTCCCTTCGGTCAGACGAGCACCCATCAATGCGTCAACGCAATGTTGGGACTTCGGTCGGAAAAATTTTTCGGCTTCGCCGAAATTTCCCCTCCCTCCGCCCAACACAGCGCAGACCCTTGACCGTTATACCTAATTATGAAAGAATTAAAAAAGATTAACCAATGGAAATATCTGTTTTTGTAATCATGCCATTTAGTAAAGAAAGTTTCGATAGGTATGAACTTGCTATTAAATCATCTTGTGATAACCTCAACTTGAATTGTTCAAGAGTTGATGAACAGATATTTCAAGAAAATATTCTAGAGAGGATATACAAGCAGATTGCACAAGCAGACATAATAATTTCGGACATGACTGGTAAGAATCCGAATGTATTTTTTGAAGCAGGATATGCAAAAGCATTGGGGAAGAGAATAATATTTCTAACAGATGAATCATCTAATATCCCATTCGACTTAAAGCAATATCCTCATATTGTATATTCAAATAGTCTTGTGTCTCTAAAAAATAATCTAACTAAAACACTTAAATTTTATACAGATGAAATTACTTTAAGAAATTTTAAAGTTGACTCCTCTAATATTGCTGGTGGTATAATTGATTCTAATGAGTGGATGATTGGAAGGGTTGGAGGAATAATTGAGAACATCTTTTTAAAGACTGATTCTAATGCTAATCAAGATTTGGTTAATAGAATTGAACATGCCAAAGAAAAATTCAATGCTTTTGGATTGACAAGAAATTTTTACATCTCCGATTTCATGTATAATTTACTCCTAAAAAAAGCACTCCAGATTCCAATCAAGCTTTTCCTTATGAATCCAAACTGTGATTCCAGAACAGATAGATATAGATTAGAACCTGTAGAAGCTGCACTAGAAAATCCTACTAAATACAAAACTCATGTAGAAAGTAAATATAAACAGCTTATTTCTGAAGTCAATAAAAGTCCTAAGAAAAATGATAATGCTGGACTAGAGGTGTTTTATTTTAACTTCCCATGTTCATTTGCTTTGGAGGAAATAGATAGCGCATGTAGAGTGATGTTATATGGTCATAATAAAAGAGGTACAGACAGTCCAATTTTTGTATTTGGTAAAGCTAATCCTTATTATGAATATTTTAGCTCTCAAATAAGATGGCTAGAAAATTTATCTAAAAATGGAGGAACCGAAGAACCTTGGAAAAGTAAAGGTATTATAATAGAAAAAATGAAAGAAAACTAGGTATAACATTGTATATGACGGTCATGTCCAGCAAAAGCTGGTCACGCCGCATATACGAGACCGATGCGGTTGTCATCCTCCCTTCGGTCGTCCGACAACCGCATCGGTCAAGGGTCTGCGCTCCATTGCTGGTCACTCGTCCTCCCTTCGGTCAGACGAGCACCCATCAATGCGTCAACGCAATGTTGGGACTGTGGTCGGAAAAATTTTTCGGCTTCGCCGAAATTTTCCCTCCCTCCGCCCAACACAGCGCAGACCCTTGACCGTTGGCGGCAAGCAAGAAAATATAAATGAAGAAATATGAAGAAAATATTTTTATCATATTCTTGGGCAAAAAGCAATGAAGCAAATGAAGTAGATACTACTTTAAATCAATTTGATTTGAAAGTCATTAGGGACGTGCGAGACTTAAAACAAATGGCGAATATTCCAGAATTTATGGAAAGAATTAAGGATTCTGATTTTGCAGTTCTTTTGGTAAGTGATTCGTATATTAAATCGAAAAATTGTCTATACGAAGTAATTAAACTTTTAGAAGACGTAAACTTCACAACAAAAGCAGTTCCATTGATTTTTTCTGATGCGAAAATTTCTTCAACATTAGAAAGGTTGAATTATATGAATTACTGGGAAAGCCAAATTGAACAGTTACAAAATGGGATTAATACTGGTCTAAGTTCGGTTGCGTTTGCAAGTAATATCATCAAAGATTTGGAACACTTTCAACTAATCAGGACAAATTTAGATAAGCTCTTTAACTTCTTGACAGAACACCTGTATTTCAACTATGAACAAGAATCTAAGAATAGCTTTAAGAATTTATTGACACACATTGGAGTTTCTAATAATTCTGCAAAGACCAAATTTAAGCCAAGGGATACAATTGATAGATTCAATTTAAAAAATAGCAATGGTGTAAACAATATTCTTGATATATATAGATTACTACTTAATATCTCATACAATGCTGAAATTGAACTTCCTCGAATAATGGGGCATTTGCAAGAAATAACAAATAACCTTGCTAAATACTTTACCAATAAGACAAAGTCAGAATGTGCTGTATCAATAAAACTAATTACAAACGATGAAACAGGAAAAAATCCATCTGTGTTGACTTTGGTGAGAGATACGGAATCACTATCAAGATATTCAGAAATAGATAAAATAAAAGCAAGAATTGAAGACAATACTGTATATAAACATATTGTTCAATCGATGCCGGCAACCAATCCATATTTTCTATCAAATGATTTAAGAGGAGAAAGGAATTATGAGAATACTTCATTTAATATTCGAGGTAATCTTGAATTTGCCAACTTGGGGAATTTTAAATCATTCTTAAGAAAAAAAAGTTGGCCCCTTCCTTATTTAAGTGTAATGTCTGTTCCCGTTTTCAATGGAACAGATAAAAATGATAAAACGATAATTGGCTTTCTTAATGTAGATAGTAGTAAAGAACATGTCTTTAAATCAGAAGAAGACATAAAGATTGTTAAGGACATTGGAGAACAGTTATTTTTTGCATTGCATAAATTCCAAGCGTTTGAAATTAATGAGTAAAAGCCAGCCGCCAACAAAGCATACAACGGTCATGCCCAGCAAAAGCTGGTCACGCCGTGTATGCGGGACGCATGCGGTTGTCATCCTCCCTTCGGTCGTCCGACAACCGCATCGGTCAAGGGTCTGCGCTCCATTGCTGGTCACTCGTCCTTCCTTCGGTCAGACGAGCACCCATCAATGCGTCAACGCAATGTTGGGACTGTGGTCGGAAAAATTTTTCGGCTTCGCCGAAATTTCCCCTCCCTCCGCCCAACACAGCGCAGACCCTTGACCGTTCGCTGCTATTAGGAAAAAAAATCAAACAGAGTAATTAAGTAATAAACGGTCAGAAACTAATTCGGATTCTAAAGTTTGACCTTCCATTTGAAATCTTCTTAACATTGATCTACCAACACTTACAAAAATTTCTTCTTTAAAAAGGTTTTCAGGAATTGGTAAATCACAGAGATAATTTCCAGATTTCTTTTTACCGTCAATACTAAGTGCAATTTTGACACCTTTATTTTTAGCTTCTTGAATTTTATCAAATAATTCAACTAAACTAAAGTCTTGAGCACCATATAATATACTTTGACTATGACTATATGGAGGATCACAATAAATTAAATCTCCTTCTTTTGCCATATCGAAAGCATCTTTATAATCTATATGAAAGAAATTAACATTTTTAAGTCTGATGTTCCATTCTCTAACTCTTTTCGCAAAGGTATTTACTGGAATTGGAGTATGAACTCCACAAGGAGTACTCATATAACCGTCGGATTTTCGAAATCTTATAATGCCCCCATAACAAGAGCGAGTTAGAAATAAAAAATCAGCACCATTGTGATTATTATTAAAAGATGCTTTAACATCCTCATAAACACTTTTTTTATCTTCCTTTTCCAGTCTATTTCTACGAGAAGCATACCATTCAATTAGTCCATTTGGATCAGATTGTAATTTTTTCCAAATTTCAATTAAAGGCTTAAAAGCATCCGAACCAATTCCATTTTTAGGAGCCACTGTAGCGATTACAGCTCCACTTCCAATAAATGGTTCATAGAAAGTATTAAAGTTTGTGGGAAAAAAGCGAGCAATTTCACCAGCAAATCTTTGTTTATTACCGACCCATTTGAGTAATTGAGACTTAGGAGGCGTATATGTAGCAAATTTTCTATCTAATGATAACTGCATATTTTCTATATTTTTCGGCAAGATAAAGAATGTTGTACAAATATCCTAATATGGTATATCCCAAATTAGGATTTACTTTTGGGATATGAATCGTAGCTTAAACAGCAAAGAGCATAAAATTTTATTAAAAACTTTATACAGCCTAAGAGTTGGTGTAGGGCTACGTCAAGTAGACCTTGCTGAAAAATTAAATGTACCGCAATCTTTCATTTCAAAGATAGAAAACGGTGACAGAAGAATAGATTTAGTAGAGCTAAAATATCTTGTTGAAGCTATGGATTCAAACCTCTCTGATTTTATTGCAGAATTTGAAAAAAACTTAAATGCTACCAAATCCTAAATATCTAAATTTAAACCCAGAATTTTGGGCAAACATCAAATTACTTAATCAAAGATTAGGATATACCAGAAGAAAATCAAAATCATTTCCAAATGGAGGATTTGTTGTGCCTTCTATCAATGATGTATTGAAGGTATTCGAAGAAGAAGGATTAAATCCAGCTAAAATAATTGCTAATGAAAAATTTACCGAATTTGGTAAATCGATTGAGAGTTACATGATATACAGAGGCAATATTTTGACAAGCAGAGTTGAACCCAATTTAATGAATAAAGATCAGGCTCATAAATTATTTTATGAAATGAAAAGTAAACTTGATCCTCAATGTCCCTTACCTATGAACAAGCAGACAGGAGATAAAAAAGATCATTCATTTCTAACTGGGTTAGTGAACATGATAATTGAAAAGAATAAAGGTGAATTGCCTTGTGATTATGATCCAAAAGAATTGACGGCAATAACTAAAAATAAATTTCCTGTAAGAACTTTATCAAGAAGAGTAGATGGAGCATTTCCTACTGTCATCGATCCAATTGCGATTTGGGAAATTAAGGAATATTACTATACTACAACATTTGGTAGTCGAGTGGCTGATGGAGTATATGAAACACAATTAGATGGATGGGAATTGTGGGAAGCAGAAATAAATTTAGGGAGAAAAATTGACCATTATCTTATTGTTGATGATCACTTTACATGGTGGATTAAAGGACGATCATATTTGTGCAGAATTATTGACTCTATGCATATGGGATTGGTAACTGAAGTTTTGTTTGGGAGAGAAGTTGTTGAACGATTGCCTAAAATTGTCAATAGTTGGAAAAATAGATATTCGGGTGATTCACCATTACGAATTGCAGCAGAAGAATAAAAAAGAAAACAGCAGCGAACAAAGCATAAAACGGCCATAGGCTCCATTCGTCGCCTACGTCGTTTATGCAGGCCGATGCGGTTGTCATCCTCCCTTCGGTCGTCCGACAACCGCATCGGTCAAGGGTCTGCGCTCCATTGATGGTCACTCGTCCTTCCTTCGGTCAGACGAGCACCCATCAATGCGTCAACGCAATGTTGGGACTTCAGTCGGAAAAATTTTTCGGCTTCGCCGAAATTTCCCCTCCCTCCGCCCAACACAGCGCAGACCCTTGACCGTTGTGTGCAACAAATCAAAAAAAATAAGTAATGTGGAGTAATGAAAGAAATTGGTTTTTAAAAAATTGGGGAAATGTATTTGGAGTACTTGGATTACTCGCTACGTTATGGATTGGTATTTTTTATGTTCCAAGTTATGTAAAAGATTCTCTCTCTGAAAAAGAAAGAACAATTCATAATGATTTAATACAGGCAACGAAAGAATTAATTTATAGTGACACAATTATCACTTTAAAGGAGGTTGAGACATTAATTAAAGCGAAAGAAATTAAATATCAGATTTCTTATCGATACAATACTGGTGAATTACTACTTCATGTGCATGAATCATTTATGGAGCACAAATTTTTACCGTTAGAGAATAGAAAATCATTGATTAAGAAGATTGATTATTTGAGAGCACAAATTAAAACTGAAGATATTAACCATTCATCTGAAAGAAAAAATTCGACAACTTCATTACTTATTACTATTTCTTCAATTTTATTAACGATAATAGCTGTTATTACTGGAATAAGAAGCTTTTTTTATAGAGCGAAAAGAGAAAATGAAAGACAAGAAGAAATTACTAATGAACTAATATCTACTGGCAATGACAAAGTGAACGAAGAAGCGTGGAAATATAATACCATAAGAAAATTAGACCACGGGTTAAGTTGAAAAAACTTACTTTGTGAAATGAAAAAGACAAGAAGAAAATTCAGTGCTGGCTTTAAAGCCAAAGTAGCCATTGAGGCACTTAAAGAACGGAAGACCTTATCGGAATTGGCGGCTCAGTATGAGTTGCACCCCAACCAGATCAGTCAGTGGAAACAAGAGCTGCTATCAAGATCAGAGGAGGTTTTCTCAATTAAAAAGAAAAAAGAGAAGGGGGAGGAAGCTATACCGACCAAGGAGCTGTACGCAAAAATCGGCCAGTTGGAAATGGAGCGTGATTTTCTAAAAAAAAGCTTACGCAAATGGGATCATATCAAGTAGCGTCGGTAGAGCAGAAGCGGCAGTTGATTGATAAGGAGGCCAAGTTATCGATCCGCCAGCAATGTGTATTACTATGTTTATGCCGGTCCAGCTATTACTTCAGGCCACAAGGGGAGAAAGAAGAAAACCTGGAAATGATGCGTTTGATGGACCAGTATATTTTGGAAGACCCTACATCGGGCGTACTGACGATGCAGGATATGCTGGAAGAAAAAGGGTATAAAGCATCTTATGAAAGGGTGCGTAGATTAATGCGTAAAGCCTGTATTCGCCCGATCTATCCCAGAAGGTTCCTTAGCGTGCTGAAAGAAAAAGAGTATGTTTACCCTTATCTTTTAAGGGGGCTTGAAATCAAACGTTCCAATCAGGTGTGGGAAATAGACATTACATACATCCCTATGGCCAACGGTTTTTTATACCTCACAGCGATCATAGATGTTTATAGTCGTTTTATTGTAGGATGGGGGATTTCAAATACACTGGATGCAGCAGCCAGTTTGAATGTTGTCAAACAAGCAGTTGAACTGCATGGTGCACCTGAAATACTCAATAGTGACCAGGGCAGTCAGTTTACCTGCTTGGAGTATGTGGAATATCTTAAAGTAAGTGGTATCAAAATCAGTATGGATGGTAAAGGCCGTGCTTTGGATAATATTTATATCGAACGGTTTTGGCGGTCCATAAAATACCGGCACATCTATTTGAACCCTGCACGGAACGGACAGGAGTTATATGGGGGAATAGAAAAATGGATCGAACACTATCATAACAGAAAACATCAGGGAAACGGACGGGTCAAGCCTGTTGTAAAATATTTGGAAAACATTAATACTTCAACTAACAACATAGCCGCAGTGGTTTAAATCTTTGAGGGTAGTATAAAATATGAAAGAACTCTAATCTCAATCATTGAGAATTATTTAAATATCAAGGGACAGGATACTTACGATTGGTATGAAAAGGGGCTTGACTATAAATTTGAATATAAAGGAAAAACATATTTTGTTCTTATGAAATACCTCTCAAAAAGTAAAGTTGGACTTAAGAGTTTGCATCAGTTTATAGAAGGACTTCACGGAAAAAAAGGAGAAGCTTGGTTAATTCATAATAATGGATTAACTACTATGGTAGAAAGGAAAATAGAGATGTTAAATACAAAGAATAACGAATTGCAAATTAAAGCCTTTTATATAAAGACCCCAGATGACTTAAAATCCAGTATAAAGAAAATGCTACACACAACATAGCATACCCGTCAATCACCAGCAAAAGCTGGCGACTGCGGGTATGCAGGACCGATGCGGTTGTCATCCTCCCTTCGGTCGTCCGACAACCGCATCGGTCAAGGGTCTGCGCTCCATTGCTGGTCACTCGTCCTCCCTTCGGTCAGACGAGCACCCATCAATGCGTCAACGCAATGTTGGGACTTCGGTCGGAAAAATTTTTCGGCTTCGCCGAAATTTTCCCTCCCTCCGCCCAACACAGCGCAGACCCTTGACCGTTAGCATCAACTAAAAAAAATGAATAGAAGTCAAATATCAGAATTAAAAAAATTGGTTGCTGATAGCAAAATCGATGAAGCTCTATCATCAATTACTGAAAAATATATTCACTTTTTAGACAAAAAACAGCAAAATAGGTTAGTCATCCAAAGAAAAAGACATAATGAATTAAAATCTCAAATTATAAATGGATTAATTGATAATAAAGAAGCAATGCTAATTTCGAATCAAATCACATTTTCAGTTTTGGAAATAATTGATTCTATGAAATTGGAAATTGATAAAGAGGATAAAATTCCGATTGAATTTGAAAAAGATATCTATTTTGATTTTTATACTATAAAACATTCAGGCAACAAACGTTATTCGAATAGTGATTTCTTTATAGTGGAAGATACGACCTACAAGAAATTTGTAGGATTCCATAATCAGAATCTTGAAATAGCAAGAAATGAATCTGATATGGGAGCTGACATTGTCTTTGATATAAAACAAGCCCTTTCAGAAGCAAGTCGTTACAATGATTATATAGTTTCAGGAATTGTTGAAATACTTAATTCTGAATATATTGATAATTTTTATATCGAAAGTGTAGTGGAAAATTTTGTAAGATTCGCAAAAGCCAAACAAATAGAATTGTTTTGTAGGACAACATTAAATTCCAATTATGAAGCAAGAATATTTGCTGAAGAAAAGTTAGCTTTATTCGATTTCAGACGAGAGAAAAACTTACCCAATGTCTTATCAAGAAGACATATGTCAAACAATTATTCATTTGCTAAAGTATTAGTAAATTCACAGCATGGAGAACTATATAACTTATTTTTCCCAACAGCAGATTATCAATTTGATTCTACTGACAAAAAAGATTTATACTATAGTTTTCTATTGTCACAAATTATATTTGAAAATTTTAGATTAGATAAAACTCCAAGAATATGGAAATATGATGATATTTGGAATGTAAGGACTCAAAAAGATAAAAAGTATATAATTTAAGAACCTTTTAGATATGAATTTAAACTCGTGAACAATAAGAAAAAAATATAATAAAAAGTTCTATAAAAAAATAACGGACTCGAAAAGCAATTTTATTGCTTTATTGAAAAATGGTAACAATAAAAACGAGTCCGCTGCTTGCAAAGATAGCGCAAGTCAGCGCTATTATTGAGCATTTAAAGGATGGAAAAATATATACTATCCTTGTATTGGCATGTTGTATTCTACGCTGCCGCAGTTGTTGTTTGAATCATTGTAAAGTCGAACATGAATGTGTAAGTGGTGAAAAAGCCAAATTAACTACTGTTTATGGTAGATTTAAGCGAGTCTTCCAAACAGGAAAAGGAGCTAAAGTCCACAAAACGGTATTTGTACTAATTCTCCATTTGGTTTACCCTTTTATCAGTCCTTATTTAATAGTTGATAGAACTGAATTTACAATAGGTTAATCTTTTAGTATTCGGTGTAGTATGCAAAGGCGTACTAATTCCTTTGGTCTGGCAAGATTTGGGAGAACGTAAATCTTCCTCTCAAAAAGAACGCCTGATACTGTTGGATAAACTGTTAGCATGGTGGAAAGCAAGCGGTTTACCTAGACCAACTTTATCTCTTTTAGGGGATAGAGAGTTTATAGGTCAAACGTGGTTAATGGCACTTCAAAGAAGAGACCTAACCTTTGTCATTCGCCTAAAAACCAACCTGAGATTCAAGGTTTGGTATAAAGGCGATTTGAAGGATAGAACCATTAGATTGAAAGTCCTAGAGAAATATATGCACAAAAAAGGACTGAATCATATGGAAATCGTGATTTTAGATGAGTTAATTCTAAATTTCGTGGTCATTCCAAATGATGATACTAATGCCAAAGAACCTTTTATTTACTTGATTACTAATTTGGATAACCTTTCAATCGTTGCAACACTTTATAGAAAGCGTTGGCAAATTGAATGTTGTTTCAAACATCTCAAATCAAATGGATTTGATTTAGAAAAAACAGCCCTAGAAGGGGCACACAAACAAGAAATCTTGTTTTCCATTCTTGCTTTAACCTATGTTTTGGCAATAATGGAAGGAATTCTTAATGATTACGACAATACAGTAAAACAAAGAACTTTTTCGAATGGCAAAACTTACAAAGAAAAATCGCTATTCGTTTTTGGTTTTGAAATACTAAAACCAAAGGTGGACAATATGAAATTGCTACTGAGGCATCTTAAACAACTTTTGATTTTTTGCCTAAAACAATTTAAATATCCACATTTTTATTATACTTGATTTTTATTGTTCACGAGTAAAATATGAATTGATGAAAAGAAAAGAAAAATTATAATGAAGAAATAAAGCTGATGCTAACAAAGCATACCTGCCCATAGCCAGCAAAAGCTGGCTACGTCAGGTATGCGAGCCGATGCGGTTGTCATCCTCCCTTCGGTCGTCCGACAACCGCATCGGTCAAGGGTCTGCGCTCCATTGCTGGTCACTCGTCCTCCCTTCGGTCAGACGAGCACCCATCAATGCGTCAACGCAATGTTGGGACTACGGTCGGAAAAATTTTGTCGGCTTCGCCGAAATTTTCCCTCCCTCCGCCCAACACAGCGCAGACCCTTGACCGTTAGGCCCCACTAAAAAAGAAAAAAACAACTACCCTCCGATGAAAGAATCGGAATCCAAATTGAATACCACTACCCCACTAAAAAAAATCATCTTTTCGATTTCGGGGAATGGAGTTAAAATAAGAACAATAAATCATCCTCTAAATCAAAATCAAATTTTAAGAGAACAAGCAAAGTGAAAAAAATTAAGAAGATGATTCAGATAAGCCGACAGGAAATCGTTGACAAATTAAAATTGCAAGAAGTCAAAAATTACAATGGACACAACCATCTGGTCAAAGACGCAATGAATGGGAATGGCGACCAAGCAATGGCGTTTTTAGTCAAAAAAGGGGAGATAAATTTTACGGATAAGGAGATAAAAACGGAATTAGATTTTATGGTGGAAAACAATTTGCTGACAATCGGACAATGGGAAAATATGCTTTCATTGCTTGATAATGCAAAGAACGGCAAAGAAAGGGTGACAAATTTTTTACGTCGGAAGCGGCGGATAAAAATTAGATGATACAGAAAATAGGAAAAGTGATTTAAGCCCAAAGGGCAAGAATTTATCAATCGGCAAATAAATCAGCGAAAAAAACAAATTGAAATTTTGGCTGATAAGTTTGTAAATTTGGTTGACAATCGACGACAAATAAAAAAGTGCTTCGATTGGAGTTCGGTGGATAAAAAGAAAAAACCGTTCTCATGCCTACGGCAGATAAATTCGTTTCGAGCAAATTGAAATAAAAAAAGAAAGCGAGGGCATAACAATGCATACAACGGTCATGCCCAGCAAAAGCTGGTCACGCAGTGTATGCGAGACCGATGCGGTTGTCATCCTCCCTTCGGTCGTCCGACAACCGCATCGGTCAAGGGTCTGCGCTCTATTGCTGGTCACTCGTCCTCCCTTCGGTCAGACGAGCACCCATCAATGCGTCAACGCAATGTTGGGACTACGGTCGGAAAAATTTTTCGGCTTCGCCGAAATTTCCCCTCCCTCCGCCCAACACAGCGCAGACCCTTGACCGTTACCTTCAAGCAAAAAAAATGAAACTAATCCAAACAACAGCCACATCAAGAAAAGTAGGATTTGTCGAATATGATATTTCAAAGAATTGGATAAATGGCTTTCCGACAGAGAATTGGTGCTTGATAATAATAGCAGATGACAAACAAACGAATTACTTCAATGAAATAATAAAAAAATCAATTGACAGGGATGTAGGATATATTTGTGCAATCGGCAAACAACATGACCTCATTCATAATTTGGCTGATGAAGAAATAGTATTTAGAGATGTGGATATCGAGAATCACTATCTCCCAAAGCACACCATTATGACCGTTGGAGATGAAGATTTTGAAGAGGGAATATGGTTTGGATTATATTGTACATTTAATGACGGGACAGAAATCAAAGAGATTGTAATTCTTGATTTAACCAAATCAGCTTTTGAACCAACGACTGAATTAATAAAGAGGTTTGAAAATGGATATTTACCGCCAGAAGATTAAATAAAAAAAGAAGCCAGAAGGTAACAATGTGGATGATGATCATAGCTGGCAGTTTAGCCGACACACAAATCAAACCCGCCGCCAGCTACGCCACATCCACTGGACGATGCGGTTGTCATCCTCCCTTCGGTCGTCCGACAACCGCATCGGTCAAGGGTCTGCGCTCCATTGATGGTCACTCGTCCTCCCTTCGGTCAGACGAGCACCCATCAATGCGTCAACGCAATGTTGGGACTACGGTCGGAAAATTTTTTCGGCTTCGCCGAAATTTCCCCTCCCTCCGCCCAACACAGCGCAGACCCTTGACCGTTGTGTGCCATTAAGAAAAATGAAAAAAATCAAACACATAAAATTCCAAAACAAAAAAAGACCAAAATTCGATTTCGACTTGTTGAAATTGGAGGAATTACTTGATAGAGAGGTGAATCATGACATTACCCAACCTCATAAAATAGAATTCTTTCACATTCTCATTATTACAGAAGGGCAGGGTTATCACACGATTGATTTTACGGATTACAAATACCAAAAAGGAACTTTGCTCACAATTCGAAGAGACCAAATCCACAATTTTTTTAGAAGTCCTAATGTAAAGGGATACTTACTCTTATTTACAGAAGACTTTTTGGCAAGTCAGTATGGAAAAGTAGAAGTTTTAAGAGCATTCCATTTATTCAATGAAATGCTGATTTCACCTGTTGTAAGTCTTGAGAATGAGGATTTTAAAGATATTATGCAATTGGTCAAAAGTATCGAAGCTGAATACAACCGAGATGAAGATGAGTTTTCGTTAAGTATAATCCGAAGTGTTTTACACCTTCTTATCGTTAAGGTTTTCAGAATTAAAACCAAGGATAATGAACAACTGAAGAAACGAAAATATTTTGATGAGTTTTTACAATTTCAAAAGTTAATTGAGGAAAATTGTTTCAAAACAAGAAAAGCCCTTGATTACGCCAAGATGATGAATTGCACTACCAAAACATTAAATAATATATGTAAAGCCACCTTGAATAAATCCGCAAAAACAATCATTGATGATATTGCGATTACCCAAATCAAAAGGTTATTAATCAACACAAAACTTCCTATCTCTGAAATTGCCTATACCGCTGGTTTTGATGAACCAACTAATATGTACCGATATTTTAGAAAATATACCAATCACTCTCCTGAAGCCTTTCGGCAAGCACATATTTAACAACTTTCCTCTTTTGATAGTCTAAAGTCACTTTTTCACCTTCTGCTAAATCTGCCTTATAAGTATTTTTGTAATCGAAAAAATGAATGTTGATGAAAAGAAAAACATTTATAAAATTAGCTACCATTGGCAGTATTTCAACTTTAGTAGGCATGAACAAATTAAGGAACTTACAAGAATATGCGGATAATCTTCCGAATACAGACAGAATGTCTGTTTTATTTTTAGGACATGGCAGTCCGATGAATGCGATTGAGGAAAATGAATTTGTAAAAGGGTTTAGAGCAATTGCTACATCACTACCCGTTCCCAAAGCAATTGTATGTGTCTCGGCGCATTGGTTCACTAAGGGAACGAAGGTGACGGCTATGGAAATGCCAAGAACTATTCACGATTTTGGAGGGTTTCCGCAAGCCTTATATGAAGTTAGCTATCCTGCTAAAGGAGACCCTCAACTTGCTAATCTGATAAAAGAAAATTTAGCACCAAATGAGGTTGAATTAGATGATAAATGGGGGCTTGACCACGGAGCATGGTCAGTTATTAAGCATTTATACCCTAACGCAAATATTCCCGTCATCCAGTTGAGTATTGATTATACCAAACCTCCAGAGTACCATTATGAACTGGCAAAAAAACTCAACAGCCTTAGAAACAAAGGCATCCTCATCATAGGAAGCGGCAATATAGTTCACAATCTACGGATGATGGATTTTAGAAATATCAACAAAGATGATTACGGATTTGATTGGGCATTAGAGGCACGTCAAAATATTAATACCCTGCTAAAGAAAGGTGATTATAAACCTTTATTGGAATACGAAAAAAGCGGAAAGGCGATACAATTGGCTATTCCGACACCCGAACATTTTCTTCCCCTTATTTATACATTGGGACTCCAACATAAAGAAGATGAGATGGATTTGTTTAATGATAAAATGGTAGCAGGGAGTATTAGTATGACTTCATTGAAGTTATCCTAAAGCCACCAAATATAACTTTCCTATTTTGACAGTCTAAAGGCATTTTTTAACCTGTTTAAAGCAGAAAACCCCAGATAAATTTGCATCAGATTTTAACTAAAAAATAAACAATGAAATCAGCAAATTTTATCATGGTGTTGCTACTCGGATTACTTTTTAGTAATTGCAGTACAACGACTAAAAATTCAAATTCAAAAAAAATAACAAAAATGGAATTAACAAACAAGGAAAAGGCAGTTGCCTTATTGAACAGTTTTAACACAGGAGACCAAACCCCTGTTTCTTACATCAATGCCGATAAATACATTCAGCACAATTTAGCAGTTGGCGATGGATTAGCAGGTTTCGGAGAAGTAGTAAAAAACGCTCCACCTCAAGGATTTAAGGCAGAAGTTATCAGAGCCTTCCAAGATGGGGATTATGTTTTTACCCACACCAAGTATGATTTTTTCGGCCCCAAAGCTGGCTTTGATGTATTTCGATTTGAAGATGGAAAAATTGTAGAGCATTGGGATAACTTAACGGAGATAACTCCTCCGAACCAAAGTGGAAGAACGCAGTTTGATGGAGCGACGGATATTACAGATAAAGAGAAAACGGCTGCCAATAAAGGGATTGTAGAAGGATTTGTCAATGATGTATTAATGAATGGAAAAGTTGATAAACTGACAGATTACATCAACCCAAATAAATATTTACAGCACAACTCTGCCATTGCTGACGGATTGGACGGCTTAGGAGCTGCATTAAAGCACTTCGCCGAAAATGGATTAGTGTTAGAGTATGACAAAGTATATAAAGTATTAGGAGAGGGTAATTTTGTATTGACAATAAGTGAAGGAAAATTTGGCAAGGGAGAGCATGTGGCTTATTACGATTTGTTCCGAATAGAAGAAGGATTAATTGTAGAGCATTGGGATATTATTCAGCCTATTCCTCCGAAATCAGAATGGAAAAACAATAACGGCAAATTTTAGAAAAATGAAGAAGTTACTAATCATTTTAATCCTATTCACAGGATTAGTAAGCTGTTCAACAAGTAAAGAAATTATGAAACCTTACGTCATTGAAGTTGTGACTTTTAAATACAAAAATACTGTTCAGGCAGATGATTTTTGGGCAGAAGATGCCAAAATAGAAGCGGATTATACAAGTAAGCAAGCTGGTTTTATAAGCCGAGAAAGTGGTTATTCAGAAAATGACAATGAGGTGTTAGTGATTGTCAGGTGGAAATCAATGGCGGAGGCAGATGCCTCCATGAAAAAGTTTATGAATGATGCATCGGTTCAAGATTTTGCCAATATGATTGATGCTCCTACCATGAAAATGGTGAGGTATGAGGTCAGATAAATGCTTCTAAAATTTTTATCTTTGACAGACTGTTCTAATTGTAGAGCAGTCTGTTTTGCATTTGAAAATGAACTGAAGAAGAAAAACGGCACACAACAAAGTGCAAAACGTCAATAGCCCCTATGCGGGGCTACTGCGTTTGCACAAACCGATGCGGTTGTCATCCTCCCTTCGGTCGTCCGACAACCGCATCGGTCAAGGGTCTGCGCTCCATTGCTGGTCACTCGTCCTCCCTTCGGTCAGACGAGCACCCATCAATGCGTCAACGCAATGTTGGGACTGTGGTCGGAAAAATTTTTCGGCTTCGCCGAAATTTTCCCTCCCTCCGCCCAACACAGCGCAGACCCTTGACCGTTGTGCGCCACCAAGAAGAAAAAGAAAAACCGAAATTGAGGAGCATGAAAAATACCGAAATAAAAAATACCCCGATATGCCCCGAAAAACCTGCGACATATCGTCGGCGAAGCCGTTTTTCTCGGGCGGATAGAAAATGAAATTTTGCTCGGCGGAATCAGCGGATAAATTGAAATTCAGTTTTTGCCCGGCGAATAAATAACGAAAAACCGCTCGGACAAATCGGCAAAATTTCAGAAAATACGCCTCCGGTTTCGGGCGAATAAGAAACGAAATTTTGCTCGGCGGAATCGGCAAATTAATTGAAATCCGTTTTCTTGCCCGGCGGATAAATATCGAAAAACCGCTCGGACGAATCGGCGAAAAATTTAGAAAATACGTCTCCGATTTCGGGCGAATAGAAAATAAAATTTTGTTTGGCGAAATCGGAGGATAAATTGAAATCCGTTTTCATGCCCGGCAAATAAATAAAGAAGAACTGCTCAGAAAAATCAGCGGAATTTTCGGAAATTACGTCTCCGCTTTCGGGCAGATAAGAAACGAAATTTTGCTCGGCGGAATCGGCGGATGAATTGAAATCCGTTTTCTTGCCCGGCGGATAAATAACGAAAAAAAAGAAGGCGGCGCACAACAATGGCTAAAACGGTCATGTCGGCTATGCGCCGCCACGCCGTTTAGCCGGACCGTTGCTGCGCCAACCTCCCTTCGGTTGGCAGTCGCAGCAACGGTCAAGCGCCTGCGCCGCCGAAGTTGCCCACCCGTCCTTCCTTCGGTCGGACGCGCGCACAACTTCACGCCGACGGCCATACGCAGGACTGCGGGCGAAAAAATTTTTTCGGCTTCGCCGAAAATTTTTCCACCCTCCGCCTGCGCCCGGCGCAGGCGCTTGACCGATGCGGTTGTCATCCTCCCTTCGGTCAGACGAGCACCCATCAATGCGTCAACGCAATGTTGGGACTACGGTCGGAAAAATTTTTCGGCTTCGCCGAAATTTCCCCTCCCTCCGCCCAACACAGCGCAGACCCTTGACCGTTGCTGCGCCAACCTCCCTTCGATCGGACGGGCGCACAACTTCACGCCAACGGCCATACGCAGGCGGAGGCGCTTGACCGTTGTCATCAATTCCACTATAAAAAAATCTATTGATTAAAATAAGCTAACGGGGGTAAATTGCTACCTTTAAGCAGATGTATGTTCCTTGACAAAGCCGTTTTTTTAAAAGGTGTCAATGGGACTCATGAGAATGAGTCGTAAACCCGAGCTCAATTCTGGTTAGAAATGTGAATGTAGAAATGTAAAAATCTACTACAAGATGATTAAAAAATGGTGAATCCTTCTTGGATATCCCGCTCAGTATAATTTTGAATCATAAGATTTATATATGCGAGCCCGTTGCTGCGCCGCCGAAGTTGCCCACCCGTCCTTCCTTCGGTCGGACGCGCGCACAACTTCCCGCCGACGGCCATACGCAGGACTACGGGCGAAAAAATTTTTTCGGCTTTGCCGAAATTTTTCCACCCTGCGCCCGGCGCAGGCGCTTGACCGTTCGGTGCAAGAAAAAATCAAAAAACAAAACTCATATGAAAAACCTAACAGTTTTATTTTCACTTTTTTCCATATTCATAATTTGCTGTAATCAGCCAACTGAAAAAAAAGAGGTAATCCCAAGTGCAGAAAAAGTAAAATTATGGAATGAAAAAAATAAGCAATATTTAATTAAAGGATTAGAAAGAACCAGAAATGAATTGATAAATGAAATTCAAAATTTAAGCAATGAAGAATGGGAATTTAAAGAAGAAATCAATCGATGGTCAATTGCAGAAATTGTTGAACATTTAGAAGTTCAAGATGAATTGTATTTCAGAGAAATATTTTTGACAACGAAGACACCTCAATCAGATAAGTACATTGAAATAGTAAAAGGAAAAGACGAGGAATTTCTAAAATATGCTGTTGATACGGTAAAAGGGAAAACAGGATGGACATTAGAACCAATCGGAAGATACTGTTCTAAAGAATCGGCAACAAATTCTTTTTTACGAACAAGAAATAATTTGATTCAGTTTGTGGAAGAGACAGATTTAGATTTACGGCGATTTTTCACTTTCAGAAAATATTTAGATGATGGAGGACTATCAAATGTAAGTCTTTGGGATGTAAGAGATTTGCACCAACTTCTTTTAACGACAATAGCACATACAGATAGGCACTTAAATCAGCTTAGAAAAGTTAAAAAACATTCCAAATATCCAAATAAATAAATCCAGCACTGAACAAAGTGTAAAATGGTCATCCGCCCTATGCGGGCGCACGCTATTTACACAGACCGTTGCTGCGCCAACCTCCCTTTGGTCGGCAGTCGCAGCAACGGTCCAGCGCCTGCGCCGCCGAAGTTGCCCGCCCGTTCTTCCTTCGGTCGGACGCGCGCACAACTTCCCGCCGACGGCCATACGCAGGACTACGGGCGAAAATTTTCCCGCCCTCGGCCTGCGCCCGGCGCAGGCGCTTGACCGGTTAGCCTCCATTAAGAAAAAGAATTAATGATAAAAGTATTTAGTAAGGAATGATGAAAGTCGGTTATACATTTAAAGAAATGCTGCCTTCAGAAAGCATCGACAATTCCAAAACGTTTCATACAGAATTGTGCTTCAAAACCACCAAGAATAAGGTTGCCGATATCCACGAACTCTTGGTGGCTTTTGTGAGCATCATTTTGGTACGAACCTCATACCTCACGGTTTCGCTTCCAAAACTAAATTGAAAGGCGTTTCGGTTGCTCTTCTAAAATTATTAAAACCACCTGAAAGGGCGACCTCCCTTAATCGTTTTTCTCCAGCCTGCGAGCCTAATCCAAGCCCTACTTCTTGGCTAAGGGAAGTCGGTGTACAGAGCATCGTGGAAAAAGCATAAAATGCCCTGCCTAATGGGTTTAAATTTTCCTCTAAACTGTCCTTGGCATAAGGCTCGACAATCATGCAGGTACCATCTTTATTAAGCACATTAACTACATGAGAACAAGCACCTACGGGGTCGCCCATATCATGTAAACTGTCGAAGAAGGTAACAAAATCATATCCATTTCCAGGGAAATCTTTTGCTGTAGCCACCTCAAACGAAATATTGCTTAAACCAGATTCTTTTGCCAATTGAGTGGCATGCTCTATTGATTTATCATGAATATCATAACCGATAAATTCAGAGTTCGGGAATGCTTCTGCCATTACGAAAGTCGAAGCACCATGACCACACCCTATATCAGCCACCTTTGCTCCTTGTTTCAGTTTTTCGGCTACTCCGTCAAGTGATGGAATCCAACTGGAAACTAAATTAGCCCTGTAGGTGGGTTTGAAAAATTTCTCTGTTCCACAAAACAAACAGTTATTATGGTCACCCCAAGTAACTTTTTCTCCAGATTGAAATGCCTTAGTAATTTTAGGCTCGTCATGATACATGGAAGAGATGGTATAAAAAGCACCAGTCATGATTACGGGACTTTCTTCATTTGCAAAAACCATCGATTGTTCTGGAGTCATAGAGAATTCTTGGGTTTCAGGATTATATTCTATAAAACCAGAAGCAGCTTGAGCAGAAGCCCACTCTCGGATGTATCGTTCTGTAGTTGAAGTTGACCGAGCCAGTTCCACGGAAGTCATAGCACCTTTATTAGTGAGTGCCTTGTAAAGCCCTAAGCGGTCTCCTATTAGAATTAGTACCCCATTTGCTGCCGCCCCCATTTCGTTAATCATTTTACCTAAAAATTGCTCTAATTTTTCTTCATTCAATTTCATGATATTGGAATTTTTAGCAACTATAGAAAGGGTTGATTTTAAAAAAGATGCTGAATTTCCAAAAAATCAACTATCCCTCTAAAGCATAGTTACTTTAGTTTAAAAAAATTAATTGTATTTTGCATGATGCGCCTAATACTTTGTAATAAAAATTAATTAATATTTTGTATTTTCCGAAAAAGATCGGAAAATGAAAAAACAACATGTCAAATTAAAGAAAGCAGATCTTAAGAAAATAGAAGATTTACTTTCAAAAGGTTCTTTGAAATCAAGAGAATACAAACGAGCGACTGCTTTGAAAGCTTTGCAAAATGGTCAAACGTATCAGGAAGTATCCAAGCTATTAGGAGTTAGTTATCAAGCCGTATCAAGTTGGGCTAAAAAGTATAAATCTGATGGTTTAGCGTTTTTAAAAGATAAACCTAGACCAGGTCGCCCATTAGAAATAGATGCCTTACAAAAAGCAAAAATCACTGCATTAGCCTGTAGTGAACCTCCTGAAGGTCATGCTAAATGGACACTCCGATTATTGGCAGATAAGTTAGTAGAACTTGACTATTGTGATCATATATCTCATAATCAAGTAGGTTTAATTTTAAAAAAAATGAACTTAAGCCTCACTTAAAATGCTATTGGTGTATTAGTAAAATAACGGGTAGCTTTCTTGCACAGATGGAACAAATCTTATGGCTCTATGCCTTAGAGTATGATCCACTATATCCAGTCATTTGTTTTGACGAACGTCCTTGTTTTCTAATTGAAAATACTAAACAACCCATAGCAATGCGATCTGGAAAAATCACTAAAGAACATTATGCATATAAGAAGAATGGTTCCTGTTCTTTACTTGCTGCTATTGAACCTTTAACAGGAAAAAGAATAGCAAAGGTCTATGATCGACGAACAAAAAAAGACTATGCTGACTTTATGAATTTTGTAGTCCAACAATATCCTGATGCTATAAAGCTCAGAACAGTCCAAGATAATTTGAACACACATAACGCAAGTTCATTTTACGAAAGTTTTTCTGCCCAAAAAGCTTTTGAACTGACTCAAAAATTTGATTTTTATTATACACCTCTATCTGCATCTTGGCTCAACATGATTGAAATTGAATTTTCAGCTCTAGCCAGGCAATGTTTAAATCAAAGAATTCCTACAAAGAAATTACTCGAAAAAAAAGTATTAACTCTTGTCAAAGAACGTTGTGATAGAAAAATTAAAATCAACTGGCAATTTTCACTAGATAATGCCAGAGTAAAAATGGAACGACATTATAAAAATGTTAATCCAAAAATATTATAAAACTTTTATTACAAAGTACTAATGATATTTAGGCTTGAATTTGGTTCATCTTGCCCGCAATAAAATTGTACACCTTAGATGGAAAGCAGATGTCAAAAAAACTAACAAAAGATGCTGCGATAACAATTTGCCCTCCCAGAATATAAGCGGCTGTCACCATGTCCACAGTTATGAAATAAATGGTGGAGGCTATAACAAGCGAAGCCATCATACAGGCGAATTTCAACTGAGGTGACCTTGGAGGCAATTGAGGATCATTCGTCCACCTCCTAATTAGATAATTATAGATGTAGTCAAAAGGGTGGTTTGGTAAGAAAATACTTGAAAAGGCGACCACATTCATAAAAATCAGAAGAGGAACGTTTGCAAAAATTACGGCTGGAGCCAAGAATGCCAAGCATAATCTATAGGCAAATCGGTTGCCGAATGCCAAACTTCGAATCTGTTGGTCAGGGTAACCAAAATAACCTTGTTCCCTAATCCGTGTTATCCTTTTAATGGAAAGTTCCTTTGATTGTATCATGATTTTTGATTTTTATATAAGACAAAGAAACGGTCAATTCAGATGAGAAGTGTTATCGTATGTTGCAATAGCACCATGATATGTTGCAGTAGTTTTATCGCCTATTTCAGCCATGCTAACTTATGTTGCAATACCGTTAACAGATGTTGCATTGGCTGTTTTAACTGAGTATTTTTTCTCATTTTGCAGGGTATGAACGATAAAAAGAGAAATATTATTCAACGGTTTTTGCAGGTAGCAACCTTGCCCACAGACAGTCAAGAGCAGCGACTAAACAAAGAAAACCTATTGCTCATGTCCTCTCACTTTACGGTGGTAGGATTGGTGTGGGGACTTGTATATTCTACCAATGGGCTTTGGCTGCCGAGTTGCATTCCTTTTTCTTATACCATCCTTTCTGCCATTAGCATTGTGATTCTTCTTACCACTAAAAAATTTGTGTTTTTTAGAAACATCCAACTTTGCCTTGTTCTGCTCTTGCCTTTCCTGCTTCAACTCAGTCTGGGAGGGTTTATAACATCCAGTTGTGTGATATTATGGGCTATCGTCTGCCCACTCGCTGCCTTGTTTTTTATCACCCTGCGCCAATCCTTTTACTGGTTCGGTGCTTTTGTGGTATTGATGATTGTGGCTTATCTGATTGACGACGAATTGCCTCGTTATTATAAATGGGACATAGCTGATGCTTTTATAGATACCCTCTTCCTGTTGAATATAGTAGGGGTATCTATTCTGGTTTTTTTGGTGCAATATTATTTTGCAAGAAATGAAAGGACGCTAAAAAAAGAAGTGGAAAAGACTAATGCGGCGCTAATAAGACAACATGAAGCGCTGACCTTAGAGCAAGGAAAGACCAAGCAAATACTGGAAAAAATAGAGCATCTTTTTGGTCAACAAGTATCGCAGGAAGTGGCAAAAGAACTAATTGCTCAAGAAAATGACTTTGAGGGGAAAAGCTATGAAGTCACCGTCCTCTTTCTGGATATAAGGGATTTTTCAAAATTTGCCGATAACAAAAAACCTGCTGAAGTAGCCGCTTTCCAAAATATTATTTTTGGTGAACTACTCAATACTATTAGAGAACACAAAGGCATCACCAATCAAATTTTAGGAGATGGAATTATGGCTGTTTTTGGTGCGCCCGTACAAAGCAGTACGCATGTCTTGGATGCCGTAAAAGCAGGTTATGCTTTGGTAGGAAAGATAAAAGAGTTGAACGAGTTGAAGAAAATACCACCAACTCGAATAGGAATAGGATTGCATACTGGAAATGTTGTTGCTGGAAATATTGGCAATGATTTTAGGAAAGTTTATACCTTAACTGGAAGTACCGTAAACATTGCTTCCCGTATTGAACAATTGAACAAAGTGTATAAAAGTCAATTCTTAATCTCCGAAGCGATAAAAACAGAAATACGTCATACTGACTATCCAGCCACCTTTTTAGAGGATGTTTCACTAAAAGGCATTGAAAGTAGCATGAAAATTTATAAATTGTTGTAATTGTTCAAGACTGGGTACAGAATTGCGGGCTTGCTTCCTGCGCCTCTGTGATTTAATTCCTTTTTAAAGTCTTGTTGGAAACGACCCCGAAGCACTATTCAGAAACTATTGTGCTTTTAAATAGCAACACATGGGCGACAAAAAGAAAAATATTTTTCAAAGGTTTTTGCAGTTAGCTGCCTTACCCACGGACACAAATGAGCAACGACTGAAAAAAGAAAACTTAATGCTCATGTCCACCCATTTTACGGCAGTAGGATTGGTTTGGGGCTTTGTATATCTGATGAACGGGCTTTGGCTGCCAAGTTGTATTCCTTTTTCTTATACCATTCTTTCAAGTATTAGCATCGGGATTCTTGTCGGGAATAAAAACTTTACCTTTTTTAGGAATACACAACTTAGCTTTATTCTTTTATTGCCTTTTTTGCTCCACCTTAGCCTTGGAGGATTTATACCATCCAGCGCCGTAATACTATGGGCAATTGTTTGTCCAATGGCTGCCTTGTTTTTTATTACCATTCGCCAATCCGTATATTGGTTTTCTGCTTTTTTGGTCTTAATAATTATTGCCTTTTTGATTGATGATGAGTTGTCAAAATATTACAGTTGGGACATTTCTGATACTTTTATAGACACACTCTTTGTCTTGAACATAGTAGGTGTTTCCGTTTTGGTCTTTCTCGTACAATTTTATTTTGCAAGAAATGAACGGTCGCTTAAAAGAGAGGTTGAAGAACAAAATGAACTGTTAGAAATCCAATCAGAGCAGCTCAAGGAATTGGATAAAATAAAATCAAATTTCTTCGCCAATATCTCCCACGAGTTTAGGACACCTTTGACCCTCATTCAGGGTATTTTAAAAAATGCAGCCCCCATTAGCAAAGAGGACCGTTCTATAATGAAAAGAAATGCGGACAGGTTATTACAATTAATCAATCAATTACTTGACCTGACAAAACTGGAATCAGGGAAGATGCAGTTAAAAAAAAGGACCATTGATTTAAATCAGGAAGTCAGAAACATTGCCCAGCTTTTTGGGTCGGCAGCCAAAATAAAAGACATCTTGTTCCAACTCAATGGCAGCTTGTCTCTCCATAAAAAAGCGGAAAAAGTCTTGGCAACATTAGACCCCATTCAAATCCAAAAAGTGTTGGCTAATCTAATATCGAATGCAGTAAAATTTTGTCCTGAAGGAGGTGAAATTGATATTCATATCAAAAATGAGGATGCTTTTGCAAAAATTATCATCTCTAATACTGGAGAGGATATTCCAAAAGAACAACTGCAGGAAATTTTCAATCGATTCCATCAGGTAGAAAGCGGCTCCACCAGAGGTTATGAAGGAACAGGCATTGGTCTTTCGTTAGTCCATGAGATTGTTACCTTACATGGCGGTCGGATTACTGTAACCAGCAAAAATCAAATAGTACGTTTTGAAGTTACCCTGCCTAAAGGGCAGATTGGGGTATTGGAAGAGATAGAAGCATCAGACTACTTGATAGAAACGCCCAGACAGATTAAGGAGGAGACTGCTACTAGTAAAGAAAAAAATCAACTGAAAATACTGGTGGTTGAAGATTATCCTGATTTGAGAAATTTTATCAAACGCATACTCCACAATTCCTATTCGGTGATAGAAGCTTCAAACGGAGAAGAGGGGGTACAATCGGCACTTGAAGAAACGCCAGATTTAATCATCTCAGATATAATGATGCCCAAAAAAGATGGCATCCAGCTTTGTACGGAACTTAAAAGCCACCCTGCGACCAACCACATCCCCATCATTCTATTGACAGCCAGAGCTTCGAAAAAAGATAAATTTAAAGGCTTAGACCACGGAGCAGATGATTACCTTACCAAACCTTTCGATGAATCAGAGCTTTTGGTACGGATAAGAAACCTGCTTCAAATCCGCAAAAAACTTCAGCAGAAATACCAAAAGGAAATCTGGTTAAAACCCAGTAAAGTAAAAGTCACTTCCAATCAGGAGAAGTTTCTACAGCAGTTAAAAGAAGTATTGGAGGAGAACCTATCCAACGAGGTTTTAACGGCTGAATACCTCGCTAAAACGATGGCGCTGAGCCGCTCTCAGTTTCACCGCAAGCTCAAAGCCTTGACCAACCAATCTACTACTGAGTTTATCCGAACTTATAGGCTCGAACGAAGTGCTGAACTGTTGAAACAAAAATTCGGCAACGTTTCTGAAATTGCTTACGAGGTTGGATTCAGCAATCGAACTTATTTTAGTACCTGCTTTCAAAAACATTTTGGCTGTCCGCCTTCTGAATATATCGGCTCCTGATTGTCTGCCTTTGGTGGTTTATTTGTAGTTGTAAAGGAGAGAATATTTTGTTTGTAATTCATCGATAGCTTACTTTGCAAAGCATTGGAATTAGAAATAACGAAAGGCTAACAAAGCGTATATGTCCATGCTTCCTATGCGGGCGCACGCCATTTACACCAACCGTTGCTGCGCCAACCTCCCTTCGGTCGGCAGTCGCTTGACCGTTGGCAGTAATTAAAACATCACTAAATGAAAGAGTTAAAACTTATTCTTTGTTTTATTTTGTTTACTTATTGCAAATCTTTTGCCCAAGAAATAGGGGTTGAAACAAAAATTCAAAAGATTTCCAATGGGGCTTTAGCTTATGAATACGTTGAACATACTAATGACACATCATTACCCACTATAGTTTTTGAATCAGGAGCATTATCCAGTTCTAGCTATTGGAACCCAGTAATCGACTCCATTTCAAAATACGCAAATACTATTAGATATGATAGGGCTGGGCTGGGAAGAAGCCTTGCACCCTCTGACACTATTAGGTCAGCGAATCAAATAGCAAAAGAATTAAATGAGCTATTAGACTCAATAAAAATAAAGAAGCCAATTATTTTAGTTTGTCATTCAGCAGGAGGATTTTATGGCAGAGCTTTTTCGCATCATTATGGCGAAAAGGTCAAAGCCTTGGTTTTAATTGAATCTCCATGCACTAAATGGGAAAGTTTATTAAGGTCAAGTTTATCTAATAGACAAAATGAAGAGCGAGATGCAATTCTAAAACGGAATCGACTCGAATTATCTATTTATGAAAGAGAAGAATATCAAGCGTCAGAATTGAACAGAAAAATTTTGAATCTCCATCCAACAATGCAAACCCCTGTTTATATTATTTATGGAAACAATCATAATTGGCCCGAAAATTATAATGTTAATTTACTCAATAAAAACTGGGAAGAGTGCCAAGAAAGTCTTGCCAATATTTCCACCAATAGCAAGACAATTATTGCAAATGGTTCTGGACATCACGTGTTTCAAGAATTTGATTTACCCAATTTTCTAAGGAACATGATTACTGAATTAGATTAAAAGACAATGAAATCGATACTATCATTAGCCCTATTCTTAACAACGCTAAATTGCTTCTCTCAAAACAAAATTGCAATTACAATTGACGACTTACCTTGTACAAATTGTGAAGGTATAGGTGTTTCAAAAGAGATAAATAAAAAGCTTATAGAAACCCTCAAGGAATATAAAGTGCCTGCAATAGGTTTTGTGAACGAGAGCAAGCTGTATACAGATGAAAAACCCGACCAAACTAAAATTGACATTTTAAGGGAATGGTTGAAAAATGAATTGGATTTGGGAAATCACACTTTTTCGCACATTTATATCAATAATACCACAATCAAACAGTATGAAACGGATTTGCTAAAAGGTGAAATTATTTCAAGACCACTGCTCAAAGAATATGATAAAGAGTTAAAATATTTTAGGCATACTCAGTTGAGAACGGGACCTACTCCTGAATACAAGGCACAATTAGACAAAATCTTATCTGACAATCATTATACAACTGCACCTGTAACCATGGACAACGATGAATACATATACGCATATTGTTATCGTAAAGCAAAAGAGAATGGTGAATCTGCTTTGATGCGTTTAATCGCGTACGATTATATCAACTATATGAAAACCATTTTTAACCATTATGAAAGAATTTCAAAAGATTTTTTAGGTTACAACCTTAATCATATATTGTTATTACACGCAAACGAATTGAATTCAGATTACCTCTTATTCTTGCTATATTTTTTGAAAAGAAAGGGATATTCCTTTGTTTCCTTAGATGAGGCTTTAAAGGATAAAGCTTATCAATTGCCAGAAAATCATTCCGAAAGGGGACTTTCCTGGATTTACAGATGGCAACTCGCCAAAGGTTTGCCTATTGAGCCTCAACCAGAAGTTACTCAAAAAGTGTTTTCATTATTTGATAATTACAGAAACAATCGTAAAATAGGGGATTATCAAGCACTTATTGGGCCTAAAAATGACATTGATAGTATCCTGAAAAAGATTGAAAATTTCTCACAATTCTATATATTAGGCGACTATGATAACTTGGTTGAATCCTATTCTATTGATGGTAAAATATTTCCTGATAGAGCTGGGATAATTGAAGGTCAAGTGGAGATAAAAAACAGGTGGGTTTTACCACAAAATAGAACGGTAACAAGTCATATCATTACACCCGTTGAAATTCAAGTTATTGGAAATACCGCCTATGATTATGGTTATTATGAAGGAGAAACCACCTTTTTAAATGGAAAAATTTCAAGATGGATTGGCAAGTATGTAATTGTTTGGAAAAAAGAAAATGGAAGTTGGAAAATTTACCTTGATATTTGGAACAGATTATAAACTACTGCTAACAAGGTGTATGTCGTTCATGTCGGCTAAACGCCGCCACGCCGTATACACTAACCGTTCGCTGTAACTAAAAAATGAAAAAATGAAACTATCTGATTACGAAATTGAAGTTTTGAAATTAATGCTGAAGAATGAATTCAGCATTAAAGAGATATATGAAATCTGCAAATCTGAAATACGAGATTACGAATTTACTGGTGCAGGATACTTCCTTAAATTAAAAAATGAGATTTTTCCTGTCAATAGAAAAGTAATATCTGAACCTATAATTATTGGAAGAACAGATAACTTTAATGTTGGTTTTGTTTTATTTATGGAGAACAAGGCGCTAACAATTGAATGTCATAGCTGGGGAGATAAAAACCCAACAAAAAATATCCGTCAAGAAAAACTAACTATTGAAATTAGCCAATAATATTAACATGAACAAAATTGACGAAATATTAAAAATGGATGATGAAACTGATATTGTCATCTCAAGTCAATAATGGTGGATTTGACTAATATTTTTTTAACAGCTCTGGAGAATACGCAAATGAAACATTGAAGGCATTAGAGAAAATTAATGCACCGAAAATGGCAGAAATTCTAAATCAAGCGATAACAATTTTTCCATCAACACAAAAAATACGGAAGCCAGGAGAGAATTAATGAAAAATTTGCCGGAAAGAATTTCAGATAAATGGGACAAACTTGGTGATGAATTTTATGAATATCCTGAAAATTTTGCTGATTTGATAATCAGATACGTGAAAGACCACAAAGAAAAATTTGAAGAATAAAAAAGAAAACGAAACCTAACAATGCGTATTCATCAGGTGGGCCGCATAGGCTCACCTGATGAATACGCGGGCCGTTAGCCTTCATTAAGACAAAGAAAAACCAATGATAAAATTCTTTAGAAAAATTAGACAACAATTGCTTACTGAGAATCGGTTCACTAAATATTCGCTTTATGCAATAGGAGAAGTTTTTCTTGTTGTAATTGGTATTCTAATAGCACTTCAGATAAATAATTGGAATGAAAGCCGAAAACATGATAAAAAACTTCAGGTACTCTTTACTTGACTTTAGCCATTTAAGCAGCTCTGGTAGCCATAAAAAATAAATGGTCAAGCCAATGTTGATTTAATTTATGAATGTCAGGTTTATCCCTAGACATTGAAAAATAATTATTTCGCCAAATTAGCAATCTAACAGAGGCGATAGCATCCGAAAAAGTCGGATGTGATTTTTGATACCATGCTGTCGTTTTTACTACTAATAAATTTTGTTGGTGTAGCTTATCGGTCATAATGGTGATGATGCTAAATAACGCCATCAAAATTGGAGTTGTTCTAGCTATTGCTTTATCAGACCATTGTCTTTGAGTTTCTACTCCTAAATGAGTTCTGACTTCTTCAAAAGTGACTTCAACCGTCCATCTTCGGATAAAGAAGTTAATAATCTCAAGAATAGGTAAGTCTAATTTAGTACATAATAAGGCACTTGTTTTAATAACTCCATTAGGGTCCTTAATCAAACCCCATCGAATAGGTAAAGGCCTCATTCCTGAATGATACCAAATGGCAGTTCCTGTAGCAATTAATAATTCTACTTGTCCATGATTGTACCATTTAGGAATAGTCAGTTTTACCCATTGAGTGGTTGGGTCATCAGCTAGTTGTTCTAGATTTTTTAATCGCTGACCCTTTTTACGATTTCGTCCAGGACGCCCTTTAGGTCTTTGAGGAACAAAATCATAAAGTGCAGCATCTAGACGCAACCGAGTGATGACACAAACATGATTACGCACAGCTGCTAGTAGTTCAATGACCGCATAAGAAGAGTCTGCCACAATGATAATCAAGCGATTAGGCAACCAACGACTTAGTTGCAACATCATCTGGCGAGCCCAATCGGTTATTTTCTTATGCTGTTTGCCATTTTGCTCATTGTACCGTTCAGAAGGAGCCAGTACCGTCAGAAATGGTAATGCCGATACTCGGTTAGCCCAACTGATGGGTGTTAGAAGCATCATACTAATCCATCTTAGACCGCTACACTTGACAAAGTGACTTTTGGAAGATCGCACTGGGTCTCTATAAATGCCTTTTGTCTTTATTGCTTTTCCTCGTCTTCTTTCTATTGTTTCATCTATGCCAAAAATTAATGGCTCAGACGATAGGGAAAAATGTTTGACAAGTTGAAGTAATAAAATATGGGCTGATTTATAGCACGACCACTTGGCTCTACTTAGGACTCGATGGTATTTATGAAAACGTTTTTCGTTACTAAGTCCAACTGCTCTTAAGGCACTACAGACTGTACGACGACCGACTACTAAAATACTACCTAGTAGTAAAAATTTTGCATGTTCAAAGACCTTGTGGCTAAATATCGGAGCAAATACCGATATTTGCTGCAAGAATTCTTTTGGAAGAGTAAACATTTTTTATTGATTTTGGCGAATCAAATTTACTCATCTTTAAGAATTCTCTTTTTATTTTCAAATGGCTAAAGTCGAGCTTAAAGGAAGTTCAGAAAGAATTAATATACAATATCGAAGAAGCAACAAGCGCTTTGAATTATTACAAAAGCAAAGATTCATTATTTTATAGCGTGCTGAACAAAGAGGCTACTTACGAGGATTACCAAACAAATAGCCAACTGCCTTTACTTATTATGTATGAAATGTCCCTTGAATTGAAGGATAAGGCGTTTGATAATCTGATTTCTTTCATAGGAGATTATGAGTTGCATAATGATTCTTTAGTTAACGAATTGGTGTACTTATATGATAATTTTAAAGAAAGACTTTTAATTGTTGAGGGAGAAACCTCCCGTAATGATTTTGAGATGCTCAAGAAACTCAAAAACGAAAAGGAATGGTATCATGAATTCCATCTTAGTAAAAACACTAATAAGTATCCCGATAGGGTAATTGAATACTTCTTAAATGACCCATTCTACTTAAATGAAGTAAGTTATCGAGAAGCAATTGGTTTTCAATTGCATTGCAAAATGATTATGTCATTTCGCCAACTTGCCATAGACGTTCACAAAGAGTTATCGCTACAAATAGGAGCAACGATGAATAAATCTATTATTGTCAAAGATATTAATGAATTTGAGCATTTAATTGGGGATTATCAAAGCAACGATGGTCTTTACAATTTGGAAATAAAAATTGAGAATGACGAACTGGTTTATTTTCATCAGAGAAAAACGGATTTATCCAATGGGACGAGACGCATTTTGAATCCTGCAATAGATACAAAAAATACTTTTGTAATTAATAATGCATTTGGGGCATTTAGGTATGATGAAAAGGCAGAAATAAACGGTTTAATTTTATCATTAGGAAGCAAAAGGCGGAAATATACTAAATTAAGAAAAACGAAAGGCTAACAATGTATATGATGGTCATGCCCAGCAAAAGCTGGTCACGCCACATATACGAGACCGTTGCTGCGCCAACCTCCCTTCGGTCGGCGCTTGACCGTTGGCAGTAAGCAGAGAAAAGATTTGCAAACTATTCAAAAAGCACGTATTTTTGTAAAAATTAAAATACGTAAAAATGAGTACTAAATTAACATTAACAGTTGATAAAGCAATCATCGAAGCTGCCAAAAAATATGCGAAATCGAATGGAAGGAGCCTGTCAAATATCATTGAAGAATATTTGAAGTCCCTTGTTCAAAATAAAACAGATAATAGTGATTTTGAAATAAGTCCACTTGTTCAATCCCTGTGGGGTTCGGTCAAGCCGCTTCCAGAATCAATGGACTATAAAGAAATATTGGCAGAAGAATTGACAAAAAAATATTTGAAATGAAAAGAATATTTCTTGATACGGATGTGGTCATGGATTTTTTAACGAGACGTGAACCTTTTGCCATAGAATCCATGAAATTAATGGAGTATGGCAACCGAAAAGAACTGGAATTGAATATATCGTCATTATGCCTGAGTAATGTTCACTATTTGATTTGCGGAATAGAAAACAAATCCAAGGCAAGGGAAAAAATAATAGGAATGTTGAAATTGGTAGAGACACTTTCGGTACACAAAAGTACAGTAGAAAAAGCTGCTTATTCAGAGTTCAAGGATTTTGAGGATGCCATTCAAAATTATTGTGCGGAAGAAAACGGAATCAAATCAATTATAACAAGAAATGTAAAGGATTTTTCCAGAAGTAGTTTATCAATACAAACGCCCAAAGAATTTATCATCGAATTTGAAAAGAAAAAATAAAGCCTGCTGCCAACAAAGGCTAAAATGTCAATAGCCCCCTTGATAAACCAATTTGCCAAATATTGCCTTTTACTTTGGTTTTAATTTCCAAGTCAAAGTTTTTGGATATTTTGAGAGTATTCCGTTATAAATGATTATTAAAAGAATTAAAATGTTGAGATAGTAAAAATATGAAGAACCTTCTAGTATTAAATATTTTACTTTTTCTTTTGGTACTTCTCTGTTCTTGTACCAATAAAACAGAAGAGATTTTCAAAGTCGATGAGGTTTCTCCCTGGTGCATAATAGATTTCGACTCCTTAGACAGAACTCCAAAACAGCGTATTGCAATGCTTCAGAAAATGGGGTTTACCAAGTATGGGTATAACAAGGGAAAAGGACAATTAGATGATATGATAGATGAATTCAATCTCGCCAAAGAAAATAATATTGAGATAGTTTCCATATTTCTATGGTTAAATGCAAAAAGGGATAGTATAGATAAATGGAGTCCATCTAACCAAGAACTACTGAGAATTTTGAAATAATAGTTCGAATAGCCCATCTCCTAACCCTGTATATGTGCGCATCTACACATGGCATGGTAGGTCAAGGGTTTCCACCTTTGCAAATAGATGTATTGGAAAAAAATGAAAAGATAGCATTTCTTGAGGGCAACTGGGTACTTGAAGTTACTCGATATTCAAGAGAGGGAAACCCAACAAAAACTCTTAACTCTACTGTATCTTTTAAGCCTGTATTGGGTGGATTGCTTTATTCAGGCACCTACAAAGGCGATATTAGTGGAGAAGAAAAAGAAGTCATCCAAAACTGGATTTTTTACAATAAGATTGAAAAGGAATTTTTTGATGTTTCAATCTTTGAATTCTTCAGAGAAATTGGGGACGTGACAAAAACTTATGGTGTAGCATTAGTTTATATCAAAGAGGGTAAAGAGAATGCTGACCAGTTTGCAGCTTATCATCAAGAAGCATGTGAAATAATTCCTGAATTTGGAACCCATTTCGAAAGATTTCTCATTCCTTTCGCTTCTGCCAATGATGAAATAAAACAACCAAGTGAAATCCACAGATTTTATTTTGATAGCCAAAAAAGAATGCAGAATATGGTGACTGATAAAAGAATACAGGCTTTATTTCCCAAAAGAGATGCAAGTCTTGAAAATCTGATTTTTATAATCAGAGAAGCAATTCAATAGTACGAATTCAAAATCGTATCTTTGAAAAAGAATAATAACCGGCTACAATAAAGTGCAAAACGGCAATAGGGGCTCTTATGAAAAAAAGGAATTGTTAAGTCAGTTTCCGGACACAAAACAGGTAAATTTTTTAGATTAGCGCCCCATCCTGCCGAGCCCTTATTTATTTTTTTCTTTTTCAAAATACCTTCAAAAAAAGCGGGTGGATTGACAGTCCAACTGTGTTTATGAACGTCTAAGCCTGCCGACCAGTAAAACTAATTTTTTTCCTATCTTTGATCATGTCTCTTTGATTTAAAGAGGATATAATGTGATTGACTTTTAAAGATAAGAGACTATTTGGGTTCTAAATGAATTCATTTGGTCAAAAGCAAAAAGAGTAAGACCTTGTAGCTCAAAAAATGGACGACTTACACAGCTTATTTTCTGAGTTACTAGAATTAGAATCTCCTTTTTCTCTTGGTCAAATCGACAAAGAAGTGGTGGATAAAAAGGTGAAAAGTATCACTTTTACCATTGAAATATCCAAAGAATATCGACCTAGTAAACATCATACCCTCCATTCTTATTACACTAAAAAGTGGAGACATATGAGTTTATTTCAATATCCTTGTTTTATACAGGCTCGCTTACCCGTTTTTATGGATAAACGCAGTAGAAAAACACGTGTAATTGAAGTACCTTGGGCTCGAAAAAATAGTGGTTTTACCCTCTTATTTGAGGAAGAAATTCTTGATTTACTTCGCTTATGCAATTGTAAAAAAACAACAGCTGAATTTTTCAATTTATATCCTCAAAGAGTTCAAACTGTTTATGATGCTTACACCAAAGATAAGTATGAACAACGAGAACCGGAAGTAGCCAAAAAAGTTGGCGTGGACGAAACTTCTACTAAAAGAGGGCATGATTATATCAGTCTATTTGTCAATTTAGAAGACGGCGAAATTCTTGATATTCAAGATGGTAGGTCTTCTGAGGCTGTAAAAAATTATGCGGAACAATTACGAATCTTAGGAAAATCCCCTCAAAAGGTAGAAGAATTCTCTTTGGATATGTCTCCTGCTTTTACAAGTGGCGTAAAAAAGTATTTTTCAACAGTTCGAATGACTTATGACCGATTTCATGTTGTGCAATTAGTCAATCGATATTTCAAACCACTTTGGAAATCCAAAAAGACAGACAAACAACTTTTAGATTTTCATTTAAAGCAGTTTGACCAACTTTGGGTACAACCCAATTGTCAAAAGGCAGCTGCCTTTTTTTGCTATTGGATAGACCGCACAAAAGAACTGTATAAAATGACCAGTTTTTGTAAGTCTATGCACAAGCATTTTGATAGTATTATCAACTTCGTTGAATCAAAGGTAACTAATGGCTTGCTCGAAGGAATGAATAACAAAATTCAATTCATTAAAAGAGCCGCTAGAGGCTACCGATACAAAGAAAATTTTAAAAGAATGATTTTATTCGCTTTTGGTGCTCTTTAGCTACCTGACCAAATGAAATCATTTAGAACCACTATTTTTTAATATAGGGCTATTCGCCCGCTCGCCGTATATACGAAATCATTGTATGCGATTAAAAAGAATATTATGAAACGAAGAAACCAATCATTGATCCTATGCCTACTATTCATCCTTATTGGATGTCAATCGAAAAGCGATAAAATATTTTTGACCTTTCAAGTCGATATGTCTAAAGTATCGAATAAAATAAAAGACGCTAATACGGTTGGCCTTATAGGAACGGGGCCTCTACTAGGGGTGAAGGAAAGGAAAGTGATGGAAAAAAATAACCATATTTATCAGGTCAAAATTTCGATTCCAGATTCATTAGTGGGGACAAAGTTGATATATGCCTTTGTGGTAGATAGTATGAAGCTGGAAAACGAAAGATACGCTCCAAGGCAGCTATTATTGCCTAATAAATCCACTATTCTTCCAGTTGTTCAGTTTGATGACTTGGTAGGTTCAACAGGTGATTACATCTTGCCATCTCCTCCCATTCCAGTAATCAGAACAAATACGCCACAAGAAAAAGCAGTATTATCTGAACCATTTGTTGGAATTACTAACAATGTGCAACCACAAAAAAACTTGTTTACCATAGAATCCACGGGGTTTCCTACTGATCAAATCAAAAAAGCAACGGAAGACCTTTTCAAAACGCTGTCAAAGGAGCAGTTAGACCGATGCCTCTTTGATATTTCAGATGATGAATGGAAAAAATGGCATAATATAGAAACTTATGAAAGGCAGGGCGTGGCTTTATTTGAAATGTCAGATGAGCAGAAGGCTTTAGCTTTTAAGTTATTGGAAGCGAGCCTTTCCCCAAGAGGATTAAAGAAAACAAAGGACATCATGGCTATGGAAGGATACTTAAAAGAACTTAGTTTAAAGTTTGGTGTAAATGAAAGGAGGGTAAATTTACTTGGGGCGGAACAGTATTACTTCACTTTTATGGGAACGCCTTCTGCAACAGAACCCTGGGGCTGGCAAATAGATGGTCATCATCTTGCCATTAATTACTTCGTATTAGGAGACCAAATTGTAATGACTCCCACCTTTATGGGGTCTGAGCCTAACTATATTGAAGAAGGTGAAAATAAAGGGATTAGAACATTCGAGGAGGAAGAAAAAAAGGGGCTTCTGCTCTATAAGGCACTTAATGAAAGCCAAAAGCGCAAAGCTACTTTATTGGATAAGAAGGAGTATAATTTTGCTCAGGCAGAAGCCTTCAAAGACAACCAAGTCATTCCTTATGTTGGCGTTCAAGCCAATGAATTGGATGAACCCCAAAAAGATTTACTACTAGATTTAATCCAAGAATACATAGGCAATATTAGAGACCAGCATGCAAGGGTAAAAATGAATGAAGTAAAACAATACCTTGAGGATACTTGGTTTAGTTGGGTAGGCACTTCTGATGATTCGGCTCCATTTTACTATCGAATCCACAGCCCCGTAATCTTAATTGAATTTGACCATCAAGGCCCAGTTTTCCTCTGGGATAGAGAAGGATTATACCCCGGACCTCATAAAAAACATATTCATACAGTTGTGAGAACTCCGAATGGAAATGATTATGGCAAAGATTTATTAAGGCAACATTTGGAAAAACACCATCACTAAAATAAATTGAAAATAGCATACACCAAAGCATAGAACATTCATGTCTCTCATTCGGTCACCACGCCTTTTATGCAAATCGAAGGAGATAAATTAAAACGAATCCACAACGGTCAAGGGTTTGCGCTGGGTTGGGCATAGCTCCTCGACCGTTGTGGGTAATTCTTACTGATAAAAGAGTCGGGTTAAAAATTAAATAAAAAGTTAAATGAGTAAACTGATATTTATAATTATACTATTCTCAATCACATTATAAGCTATGCTCAAACTGTGGATTCTGCAAGTATTGGAGGAATTGAATTTTATATTCATGAAGAAGTGACCAATGCAAACGGCAAAGTAGAGCAAGAGCTCATCCAATTATGGCAGAACTATATTTCAGACGGTAATTTTGAGGATAAAGATTCCTCCTATTGGTCATTTGAAAATATGCAAGTAGTAATTAGATTAAACAAATAAAATACTTTAAAATGGCTGAATATACTATTCACGGAGGTGATAAAGGAAAAAAGCGTTTAGAAATACTTGCCCAGACAATAGGTGCGGAAACACATAAGTTTTTTAAAACTGCTGGTATTAACAAGGGAATAAGCTGTCTAGATTTAGGCTGTGGAGGTGGAGATGTTTCATTTTTACTATCACAGTTTGTTGGAGAAAATGGTAATATTACAGGATACGATATTGATAGTCGAGAAATTGAACTCGCAAAAAAATTATTAAATAAATCCGATGTCAATAATGTAAGTTTCGAAGTAAAAGATGCTTATGATTTAGATGAAGAAATGCAATATGATTTAGTATATTCTCGATTTCTCTTATCTCATTTGAAAGACCCTTTAAGTGTTTTAAAAAAAATTTGTACATCACTCAAAAATGGTGGAAAGGTATTGATTGAAGACACGGACTTTTCGGGGCATTTTAGCTATCCACGTTCGAAAGCTTTCGATTTATATGTCTCCTTATATCAAGATTTACTAAATAAAAGAGGCGCCAATGCTAATTTAGGTCAAAAGCTATCCTTTTTATTAAGTCGGGCAGGTTTTGAAAAAATTGAATTTTATATATCACAACCTGCACATATAAAAGGAGAAGGAAAATTAATGGCTGAAATAACATTTGAGGGTATATCAGAATCACTAATCGAAGAGAGAATAATTTCTAAGGATGAAATTAATGAAATTTTAAAGGGAATAATTGAGTTCAGGAAAAGAAATGATACAATTATGAGTCTTCCGAGAATTTTTCAATTGCAGGCAATAAAGCCATTTCCCCGCTCTACACCCAACGCAGTCCCTTGACCGTCATTAAAAATCAAAAAAATGGCAGAATTTCACAACAATAATAATACAGAAAATTTCTATCTAGGGTAATGGGGAGCATGCATATAAAATTCATAAACTAGATATTGAATTAGGACTAATTTTTTAACCAAACTCGAAATTTGATTTATGTACACAAAAAAAGTTTATAAAACCCTCGATATGGCAAAATGGACTCGCTATGAGACTTTTTTGTTTTTTGTCATTGTTTCCGTTGTAGTTGCATTTTATTATTTTCTCAATTTGAATTGGATAAAAATCCCGTGGACGCCTTTAGCACTGATTGGTACGGCTGTTGCTTTTGTCATTGGTTTTCAAAACAATTCTGCTTACGGAAGAATTTGGGAGGCACGTAAAATTTGGGGTGGGATTGTCAATACTTCGCGAACCTTCGGTATGTTCGTTCAGGATATGGTGACGAATGAACATTCCTCTGTAAAATTGTCGAAAGAAGAGCTGCATTATGAAATCAAAACCCTTACTTACCGACACATCGCTTGGATGACTGCCTTGCGTCATGCTATGCGGGCAGCAAAACCGTGGGAAACAGTAGTACATGAAAAAACCAATAAAGAGTGGAGCAAAATAGTCCGTCCACCTGAATGGGATGCAACAGTTGAACAGGATTTAAAGCCATATTTATCCGAAAAGGATTTAGAGTATGTCCTGACCAAAAACAATAAACAAACAGCTTTACTTTACTTGCAATCCCACCATTTAAGAGGATTGAAAGAAGCGGGAGTAGTCTGGGAATTTTCCTTTTTACAGTTAGAGGGCGTATTAGAAGAATTATTTACCTTACAAGGAAAGTCAGAGCGAATTAAAAACTTTCCCTACCCTCGACATTTTGCCTCTTTGAATCACTATTTCATGTGGGTTTTTGTGTTGTTATTGCCATTAGCAATCGTTCCGCAATTTGCCGCAATTGGTCAGGAAATGATTGAGAATCATCCAGTTATTGGCAATTTGTTTATTTGGTTATCCATCCCTTTTTATGTAGCAGTTGCATGGGTTTTTCATACGATGGAGAGAATAGGTAGAACAGGCGAGAACCCATTTGAAGGTTCGGCGAACGATGTGCCAATTTCTACCATATCAAGAGGTATTGAAATAGATTTACGCCAAAATTTAGGGGAATCGAGCAACGAAATTCCAAAGCAGTTTCCAGTAATATATGATACGCAAATGTAAATGAATAAAAAAAGAAGAACACTCCGCCCAACCCAGCGCAGACCCTTGACCGTTGTGGGCTGTAAATAAAAAGGTAAGATGCGAAAAATACAATCGGAATTCATAAAGAATCAATACAGAAGTGGAATTGAGAGTTATGCTAATTTTACAAAAGAAGTAGGCTTATGGGACTCCGAGAAATACGTTTTTCAAAAATATCTAAAGAAATCGGATAAAATTCTTGATTTAGGTTGTGGAACAGGAAGGACGACATTTCCTTTGAACCAGATTGGTTTTAATAACATAATCGGAGTTGACTTGACCCCTGAAATGGTTCTTAAAGCACAAGAGTTAAATAAATATTACAAAACAGAGATTCAATTTAGAATTGGTGATGCAACGAGTTTAGAATTTTCTGACTCCTTTTTTGATGCGGTAATATTTTCATTTAATGGATTGATGTCAATTCCTAAACAATCAAATAGAAACAAGGCAATGTCCGAAATAAATCGAGTCTTAAAAGACGCTGGTATATTCATTTTTACAACTCATGATAGAGAAAAAGAGGAACAGTATTTCGAATTTTGGAAAAAAGAAAAAAAAAGTGGGAATTAGGAAATCAAAATCCTTCATTGTATGAATTTGGAGATTTAATAACCAAATCCAAGAATGAATCCAGAGAAATATTCATTCATATTCCAAGCCAAGAAGAAGTAAAAGAGCTACTAAAAGGGAATGGGTTTGGGATAATTGAAACATTTTATAGGAACGAAAAATTCAAAGAAAATGAGCAAGTAAAATCGAAATCAGGTGAGTGTAGATTTTGGGTGTCGAAAAAGGAAAAGCGTACTGCACTCAACAAAGTGTAGCTGTCCATTACAAGCAAAAGCTAGCAATTTCGTTTTAGTATTTTTACGTAACAGGAATAAATCAACAGAGAGTAACACTAATAATTATAATATGTTACGAAGGATCAGATACTATATTGTTTGTGCTTTTCTTTTATTAACGCTTGCAGCGAGAATGAAAATTCATTCCCTCTGGCAGTTCCCAACTATTTTGTGGACGAAATAAATTATGGGTCATAATGGGTGTATTAGATAAGTTTCAGCTAGATGGTAAGGTGGCTTTGGTGACCGGCTGCAAAAGAGGGATTGGAAAGGCAATGGCCATCGCTTTGGCAGAAGCAGGTGTTGATATTATTGGCGTAAGTGCCTCGCTAGAAAAAACGAAGAGTGAGGTTGAAATAGCCGTCACCGAATTGGGGCGGAAATTTACGGCATACACTTGTGATTTTGGTAATCGCAGAGCGTTGTATGCTTTTATTAAAAGGGTAAAAGAGGATTTTTCGGTCATTGATATTCTGGTGAATAATGCGGGAACCATAAAACGGGCTTCTGTGACGGAACATAGTGATGAACTATGGGATTATGTGATTGAAGTCAATCAGACCGCTCAGTTTATTCTCACCAGGGAAGTGGGCAAAGGTATGGTGGCAAGAGGGAGGGGTAAAATAGTTTTTATTGCCTCTTTGCTAACCTTCCAGGGTGGCATCACGGTACCGGGATATGCCGCAAGTAAGGGAGCCATTGGCCAAATGACTATGGCTTTTGCCAACGAATGGGCAGCAAAAGGGGTGAATGTAAACGCCATAGCCCCGGGGTACATTAACACGGATAATACCGAAGCGTTGAGAAAGGATCCGATCCGCGCTGAATCCATCCTTTCAAGAATCCCTGTCGGACGTTGGGGAAATCCAGAAGATTTTGCAGGTCCCATTGTTTTTCTGTGTTCGGATGCTGCTAGCTATATGCATGGAAGCATTCTGCTGGTTGACGGAGGTTGGATGGGACGTTAGCCCTGTGAATTTACCCCGATCCAGCCTGTTGGTATCATGTATCTCACCTTTTCAAGTGAAGGTCACGAGACGATTGAATTCACAAAAAACTTGTTGAAATCAGAATTTACGACACCTTCAGATATACCCGAACAAACAGCAAAGTTATTTGTGCCGATAGGTCGTGATGGTGCTGAACTTGAAAATGCTTATGCCGGTGAAAAACAATATTTTAAACAAGGTGCTTATAACCAGACGAATGGAAAATCCCCAAAGGACAATTTAGTTTGGAGTGCCGGAGCAGATATTTACGATGGCGATATAGCCAAACAATATGCAAATGGCGACTATGTGGAGGTATGGTTTAAAGAAGCAAAAGTAGGTGCTGGTACGTTACCCAACAAGGAATAATATCTGAGAAACCTTTAGATATAGAAATGAACGATCTAAAAACAAAATTTCTAAATTGATAAAGAAAAAATGAAAGCAAGAGGCTAGCAAAGCATAAATCATCCATGCCCAGCAACGCCAGCGCAGTCCCTTGACCGTTAGATATAATAAACTAAATACGAAAAAATGGGTGTTAAAATAGCAATGATGAATAGGAGAATTAAATTATTACAACTAATTGTAGCAATAAGTATTATATTTGGAAATATTGCATGTCATTACAAAAATGGGCAAGAGATACAATCGATAAATGAATTAAGAGATAAATTTGTTAGGCTAAGATATGACGGCGTTTTCCGGACGGATTCGTTGTTTAATAAAGAATTACAGGCCCAATTAGAAAAAACAAAAGATAAAAAATATAAGGAAAAAATATTAGAAATGTCAACTGAATGGAATTTGGTAAAAGGAGAGAATAAAGTTGCAGAAAGTCACTTGAAGATATTAGATAAAACCAATCAAGTTGAATCAGCCGAAAACTACAAATGGCTTATGTCTTATTATAAAGCGAATATAGGAAAAGATGAAGAAGCGCTTAAATTATTAAGTGAAATTGAAAACAAAAACAATTTAGCACCTGCATTAGCCTTGAAAACAAATTGGCTGTTAGGATCAATATATGAAGAAAAAGGAATGGATATCTTAGCAATGAGATATTATGAAAAAGCGAAAGAAATAGGGTCAGAAAAAGGAAATATAGATTATTATTTGGAATCAATGTACCACTTAGGCAATGTGTTATATAATAAGGAAGAGGTCAATGAATCGGAATATGAGTATAAGAAAGCTTTGAGGGAGTCACTAAAGTATGAGGTGAGGAGATTAATACCATTTGGCAACTACCATCTTGGAAAAATCGCAGAAAAAAGGGGAGATATTAAAAAAGCATTGGAGTTTTATGAAGAATCGAAGAGATATATCTTGAAAAACCTACAACAACCAAATCATTTTATGCTAAATATATTGAATAAAAAAATAGAGAACTATAAATAAGAAGTAAAATACTGGTAATTTTAGGATACTTCGATGAAAAACAGTTTATTCATAAACAGCAATATTTAAAATTACCCAGAATCTACCCGAACAAGTGTGACTATGGCTTGATAGTACATTAAATAAAAAATTATGGCAGGCCTTGTAACTAAAGAGACAAATAGAACGGTAGAAGCTTTCATTGATAACATTGAAAGCATTTCGAAAAAAAAGGATAGCCAAAAGTTGCTATCTATCATACAAGAAGTAACTGAAAAAGAACCAAAGGTCTGGGGAAATGAGCAAGTACCAGATTTTCTGATAGGATTTGGCAAATACAAATATCGACGAAAAGGAGGGAAAGAAGAATTTGAATGGTTTAATGTAGGATTCGCCCCGAGAAAAACAAAATTGACAATTTATTTGAATTTTGATATTAGTCAAGAAGAAAACTTGCTCGAAGAATTGGGGAAGTGCAAATGGGGAAAGGGATGTTTGTATATCAATAAATTGAATGATATTAATATTGAAACGCTGAAAAAACTGATTGAAAAAAGTAAAAATTCGAAATGGCATTGAAGCAATAAAAATCAATAAAAATGAAAGTTACAACAGAACATAATGCACGAATCGCAAAAATGACTTTTGCTTCCGTTTATCCTCATTATGTGACAAAAGTGGAGAAGAAAGGGAGAACCAAAGATGAACTACACCAAGTAATAGAGTGGTTAACTGGATTTGATGAAGATAGATTGCAAGAGCTTATTGAAGAGAAGGTAACATTTGAAACATTTTTTCAAAAAGCAGAATTACATCCAAATGCACACCTTATTAAAGGAGTAATTTGTGGTTATCGAATTGAAGAAATAGACTTTGAATTGACAAGACAAGCAAGATACTTAGATAAGTTAGTTGATGAATTAGCAAAAGGTCGTAAAATGGAGAAAATTTTACGATAGGGATAAATCAAGAACCAAATGATTTAAAAAAAGAAAACAAGTGCTAATAATACGTATCTGGCAATGGCTTCCATTCGTCAGCCACTCCAGAGCTACAATTAGATTAAAATATGCCAAGAATAGGAAATTAAATTATTTACTAATACAACTAAATCTCAATAAATTTCAAAAATGAAGGACATATTGAACCGGCTTGAAGATTTACTTAAATATGGCCAAAACTACTTTAATCAAGCAACTGATTATGAAATAAGTAAAAAGCCTAATCCTGAAAAATGGTCGAGAAAGGAAATATTGGGACACTTAATTGATTCGGCAATCAATAATCTTCAAAGATTTACAGAAATTCAATTTGAAAATAAGCCTTATAAAATAAGAAAATACAATCAAGCCGAACTAGTGAAAGCCAATGATTATCAAAATTCGGAAGTTGAAGAAGTACTTAAGCTTTGGATTTCAATTAATAACAGGATTAAAAATCTAATAAAACAACAAACCAAAGAAACATTGAATTTTAAAATTGAATTAGATAATGGGACAATATCTGACTTGAGGTTCCTGATAGTTGATTATGTTGATCATTTGGAACATCACATAAACCAAATAAAAAGACCGTAGCTAACAATGTATATGTCGGTCATGCCCCTCCTATGAAAAAAGAAAGCTATTAACAGTCCAAAAAAGAGTGGTATGGAGTTGTTTGGAAGGTAGATATATCGGTGAAACCATGCCGATCCGTGGTTGGGGACTCATTTTACAGCAATTTTTAATTATCTTTAACAAACGATGCCAATTATGACTTTTATATCTTTTGGCGTTTACACTATATTCTTTAAAGGCTCTTCAGTGGTTTGGTCATAATGATTTAATATAATTTATATGAAATTTAAAATTAAAAAGTGGTTAATACTTTTCACCTTAATTGCGATAGTTCTATTGATATTTTCCCAGCGAGACACTATTACAACGATTCGTTACTATTTTGCAAATAGTGGAACAAATTATCAAATTGATTATGTAGAAGTTCCATTTAAACTTGAAACGCAGTTGTTAATTCCATTCAGAGTCAATGGTGGCCCCTTTTTGGATTTTGCTCTTGATACAGGGTCACCTACGATAGCTATAATTGGCAATAATAAGACGGAACAGTTAGAACTTCATTTAGGAAACGAAATCAATGTTGGTGGAACTGGATCCAGTCAAACTTCAACGGGACGAATTACGAATGATTTATCACTATCCATTGGCAACATTACGCTTAAAAATCAGACCGCAATTTGGATACCCTGGAATCAAATTACCTTTTTTGAATCAGAACAGGAGGTTTTTATTGATGGCATTATTGGATACGATTTGTTTAAAAGATTTGTTGTTGAACTGGACTTAGACCAAGGAATGATGTTTTTGTTTCCCTCTGAGAATTATCAATACGATGGTGCTGGAGAAAGTTTCGAATTAAATATTTCTTCGCGAAAACCATATGTGAATTCTGATGTGACCACTTTGGACGGGAGAACAGCTAGCGTTAAACTTCATGTTGATCTTGGTAGTTCCAGTAGTCTCACACTGATTCCTAATTCTGTACCAGGAATTGAAATACCGCAGGAAACTATACCCATTCCCTCGTGGGGAGTGTCAGGAGAAAGCACTTCGGCCCTTGGAAGAGTCAAACAATTGAAGATTGGTTCTTTCGTACTTGATAGCGTTTTAACAAGATTTACTTCCGAAGGCCACTCTACAGCAAATAATCGAAATGGAGTACTAGGCCTTGATGTACTAAGCCGATTTAATGTCATTTTTGACTATGAACGAAACCGAATGATTTTAGAACCTAGATTAACAACATTTGACCCTTTTACTCCCAATAAGACTGGGATAGGATTCGCTCGATACTCAGACACCTATATTGTAAAATACTTAATCTCTCAATCAAATGGATTTAAAGCAGGTTTTACAAAAGGTGATATTTTGGAATCAATTAATGGATATGCTGCATCAGAAATGACTTGGAAAGAATTGAATGACTACTTAAGAAATGATAGTGGAACAATACTTGAAATTTGTGTTTTGCGAGATGGTGATCGAGTGTGTCGAGAGGTGGTACTCGAGAATCCTAAAGTTTAGACTTGTTCACCCCCTAAACACCCCTAAGCACGTAGAATTAAACTGTAATAGCTACGCCTTCATCTGACAGACAGCATAAAAAAATTAGGCATTAATAAATGTCTGATTAAATCCAGACTTCAGTTCTTCGTTACTGTCAGGCGTGAGTATTTAAAAGATTTTGTGTAAACGAAGCAGCTTAGCTCGACTTTAGCCATTTGAAAATAAAAAGAGAATTCTTAAAGATGAGTAAATTTGATTCGCCAAAATCAATAAAAAATGTTTACTCTTCCAAAAGAATTCTTGCAGCAAATATCGGTATTTGCTCCGATATTTAGCCACAAGGTCTTTGAACATGCAAAATTTTTACTACTAGGTAGTATTTTAGTAGTCGGTCGTCGTACAGTCTGTAGTGCCTTAAGAGCAGTTGGACTTAGTAACGAAAAACGTTTTCATAAATACCATCGAGTCCTAAGTAGAGCCAAGTGGTCGTGCTATAAATCAGCCCATATTTTATTACTTCAACTTGTCAAACATTTTTCCCTATCGTCTGAGCCATTAATTTTTGGCATAGATGAAACAATAGAAAGAAGACGAGGAAAAGCAATAAAGACAAAAGGCATTTATAGAGACCCAGTGCGATCTTCCAAAAGTCACTTTGTCAAGTGTAGCGGTCTAAGATGGATTAGTATGATGCTTCTAACACCCATCAGTTGGGCTAACCGAGTATGGGCATTACCATTTCTGACGGTACTGGCTCCTTCTGAACGGTACAATGAGCAAAATGGCAAACAGCATAAGAAAATAACCGATTGGGCTCGCCAGATGATGTTGCAACTAAGTCGTTGGTTGCCTAATCGCTTGATTATCATTGTGGCAGACTCTTCTTATGCGGTCATTGAACTACTAGCAGCTGTGCGTAATCATGTTTGTGTCATCACTCGGTTGCGTCTAGATGCTGCACTTTATGATTTTGTTCCTCAAAGACCTAAAGGGCGTCCTGGACGAAATCGTAAAAAGGGTCAGCGATTAAAAAATCTAGAACAACTAGCTGATGACCCAACCACTCAATGGGTAAAACTGACTATTCCTAAATGGTACAATCATGGACAAGTAGAATTATTAATTGCTACAGGAACTGCCATTTGGTATCATTCAGGAATGAGGCCTTTACCTATTCGATGGGGTTTGATTAAGGACCCTAATGGAGTTATTAAAACAAGTGCCTTATTATGTACTAAATTAGACTTACCTATTCTTGAGATTATTAACTTCTTTATCCGAAGATGGACGGTTGAAGTCACTTTTGAAGAAGTCAGAACTCATTTAGGAGTAGAAACTCAAAGACAATGGTCTGATAAAGCAATAGCTAGAACAACTCCAATTTTGATGGCGTTATTTAGCATCATCACCATTATGACCGATAAGCTACACCAACAAAATTTATTAGTAGTAAAAACGACAGCATGGTATCAAAAATCACATCCGACTTTTTCGGATGCTATCGCCTCTGTTAGATTGCTAATTTGGCGAAATAATTATTTTTCAATGTCTAGGGATAAACCTGACATTCATAAATTAAATCAACATTGGCTTGACCATTTATTTTTTATGGCTACCAGAGCTGCTTAAATGGCTAAAGTCAAGCTAAGAGTATGTTTAAAATACTAAAAGAAGAATTTTAGAAAATTCATAATTGACACAACCGGTCAGGTAATTTTTGATTCACCAAAATCTTAAATTACTATGGTAGAAGTTGGCAAAAAATATCCGGGGTTGAAGTTGATGCTTCCATTTCGTTGCCAAATAATAATTTGTCTCACAGGAAAACTGCCTACAATATCTTGCCTATCTTGTAGCAATCCACCCTGCACACACTTCAAAATAAGATTTTTCATCCAAAACACTCAAAATGGTATTGTAGCAGAATGAATGAAAGATTTTATCAAATTTTATTCCTTTTTTTAACGACAATCTAATAATTTTCAATCCATTGGTTTCCAATATTTTAAAAAAATATAATAAATAAATAATTAAAAAACAATTTTTTATGTTCTACCCTAAAAGGTTTAAATTTAAAAAAAATACTTATTAAAACTTTTACTTAATCAATCTTTTGCTTAGTTTTGCTATGTTAATTGCTTTCCAAGAAATACTTTTTAAAAAGTATTTAAGCACTATCCTGTCCTATTACTATCCATGAACATTAAGGGGGTTATAGAGAATACCAGTTGGCTTTGATCGCTGAAGAACAAGCTATTTTGCCGACAAGTGATTTTTCAAACCCTGGCAGTAATAGTTCGTGGGATTGTAAGGACTTTGACCTATCTTTTCAGGGAAACGCCTTCAGTTTTTCCACTATTTTCTTCCAACTTTCAATGTTCAATACCACACGAGTCCCAAATTATATCCAACCGAATCTTAAGTATATAAATCTTAGCACTTATAGGCGAACACATTCCTGTTTGAATCAGGAGTCAAAGTTGCTATGCGAATTTGGTATTGAATCGTATTTTACTCCTTAATGTGACAAACATTTTTTAATCCAATCATTTTGACCATGAAAAATCATTTACCCTCTTTTGTATTATGGCTGTCTTGTTTGCTTTTAGTATCCTTATCTAATTTGGCTGCACAAAACGTGGCGGATAATTGGTGCCAAAAAGCGATAGATATTTCTTGCGGTACACCGCTAAATGACCAGACAACGGTAGGGGGAACGAATCAAATTGTAAAATATCCCGACTGTAATAATTATACCTTTGCTGGACCGGAAAAAGTGTATAAACTAGTCACAACTGCGGCCGGTGACCTTCAGGTGGATTTAACGATTCATACGAATTACCTAGACCTTGATATTTTATTATTAAAGGATGATTGTTCTACCGTCACTTGCCTTGATCATAGCATCACTAGTAATGCCAATTCCAATAGAGAAAGGATTACTTATGCAAATGCCCCAGCAGGCACTTACTATATTGTTGTAGATAGTGAAAAGGATGAAGGTGCTTTCAATATTTTAGCCACCTGCGCTACCTCTACTCCCTGTAATTTGGAATACACCCTTAAGCCTTCTCATATTGGTTGCGGGGGTAGTAAAGGAGCCATTGAGGTAGATATCTCTTGGGGTATGGCACCTTTTAAGATAGAATGGGATAATTCTAATAATTCCGTTTGGGGAGAAAAAATCACCAGCAATAAAAAATATACTATCCCTAATTTAGCTGCCGGTATTTATACTGTAAAAGTAATTGATAGCAAAAGCTGCTTGAAAATGAAAACAGTGGAAATCAAAGATGCAGGAGGTGGTTTTTCTATCAATGTTCATTCGACTGATGCTGTATGCGGAGGTACCGGATTCATTAACATAGATATAACTGGCAGCAGTCCTCCCTATTGGATTAGTGTCAAGGGACCGGTGAGCGGCACGGCACAGGCATATAGCAATAATACAGTTATCAAAGATATTCCTCCAGGTGATTATGAAGTGACGGTTGAAAAAGGCAATTGTACTAAAACAGCCTGGGTTACGGTCAAATCTTCTAATAAATTAGACTTCGTACTCGAAGCCAGTGATGCTTCCTGCAATGATTATGGATCTGTCTGGGTGACTATCAAATCCGGCACGCCTGACTTTACGGTCGAATGGTGGAGTCCGGGCATTTCTAAATGGGCGAAAACGGATAAGACCAGTTTCAAACTACCCGACTTACCTCCGGGCGATTATACGGTCAAGATTACGGATGCCAAGGGCTGTGAAAAAGTTCAATACATTACCGTCAAAGGGTCAAGTGGGTTGGATTTTGTACTCGAAGCCAGTGATGCTTCCTGCAATGATTATGGATCTGTCTGGGTGACTATCAAATCCGGCACGCCTGACTTTACGGTCGAATGGTGGGGTCCGGGCATTTCTAAATGGGCGAAAACGGATAAGACCAGTTTCAAACTACCCGACTTACCTCCGGGTGATTATACGGTCAAAATTACAGATGCCAAGGGCTGTGAAAAAGTTCAATACATTACCGTCAAAGGGTCAAGTGGGTTGGATTTTGTACTCGAAGCCAGTGATGCTTCCTGCAATGATTATGGATCTGTCTGGGTGACTATCAAATCCGGCACGCCTGACTTTACGGTCGAATGGTGGGGTCCGGGCATTTCTAAATGGGCGAAAACGGATAAGACCAGTTTCAAACTACCCGACTTACCTCCGGGCGATTATACGGTCAAAATTACGGACGCCAAGGGTTGTGAAAAAGTTCAATACATTACCGTCAAAGGGTCAAGTGGGTTGGACTTTGTACTCGAAGCCAATGACGCTTCCTGCAATGATTATGGATCTGTCTGGGTGACTATCAAATCCGGCACGCCTGACTTTACGGTCGAATGGTGGGGTCCGGGCATTTCTAAATGGGCGAAAACGGATAAGACCAGTTTCAAACTACCCGACTTACCTCCGGGTGATTATACGGTCAAAATTACAGATGCCAAGGGCTGTGAAAAAGTTCAATACATTACCGTCAAAGGGTCAAGTGGGTTGGATTTTGTACTCGAAGCCAGTGATGCTTCCTGCAATGATTATGGATCTGTCTGGGTGACTATCAAATCCGGCACGCCTGACTTTACGGTCGAATGGTGGGGTCCGGGCATTTCTAAATGGGCGAAAACGGATAAGACCAGTTTCAAACTACCCGACTTACCTCCGGGCGATTATACGGTCAAAATTACGGACGCCAAGGGTTGTGAAAAAGTTCAATACATTACCGTCAAAGGGTCAAGTGGGTTGGACTTTGTACTCGAAGCCAATGACGCTTCCTGCAATGATTATGGATCTGTCTGGGTGACTATCAAATCCGGCACCCCCGACTTTACGGTCGAGTGGTGGGGTTCGGGTATTTCCAAATGGGCGAAAACGGATAAGACCAGTTTCAAACTACCCGACTTACCTCCGGGCGATTATACGGTCAAAATTACGGACGCCAAGGGTTGTGAAAAAGTTCAATACATTACCGTCAAAGGGTCAAGTGGGTTGGATTTTTCGCTTGAGGCTAGTTCTGCTTCTTGTAGTGCAAAAGGTTCTATCTGGGTAAGTATCAACTCTGGCACGCCGGGTTTTACAGTAGAATGGTCAGGTCCTTCAGGTTCAAATTGGTTTAATACTAATAATACAGGTTTTCGTATTGAAGGGTTATTGGCAGGCGATTATACGATTCATATTATCGATAAGCATGGCTGTAAAAAAACGCAATATATTACGGTTAAGGATGTGGGTGGCGATCTAGATTTTTCACTAGAAGCAAAAGCTGCTTCCTGTAATGACTATGGAGCTATTTGGGTAGAAATAAAAAATGGACATCCTGCTTTTACGGTTGAATGGTGGGGTCCTAATGTCTCTAAATGGGCTAAAACTGATTATAGAAGTTTCCAACTTAAAGATTTGCCTGCTGGGAACTATACAGTAAAAATTACGGACTCTAAAGGGTGTATGAACACGCAATATATCACCATCGGTGGCGGGCAATCCGATTTGTCATTATCCCTTGAAGTCAATGACGCTTCTTGTGATAAAGACGGCAGAGTTTGGGTAACGATCAATGGTGGAACTGGCCCCTATCGCCTAAGTTGGTCGGGACCAATAAGCAATTATATTGACCTTAGCTCTAACGGTTATTCAATTGAAGGGTTAATAGCTGGCAATTATACCATTTCTGTTTCAGATAAACATAATTGCTCTTTCGAGCAATATATTACCATTAGAAATACAGGAAGCAATCTTTCTTTATCATTAGAAGCAAATAAGGCTTCTTGTGGTCAGAACGGATACGTCTGGGTAACAGCAAGTAATGGTACGGCTCCTTATTACATTTCCTGGGAAGGACCTCGTAATGGAAACGCTTCTTCCAATAACGGCGGTTACCAAATCAATGACCTTCCTGCCGGGCAATATAAAGTAACTGCCCATGATAAAAATAATTGTAAAACCGAAAGCTATGTAACGGTTTATGGCAGTGGACCATTTACACTAGAAGCCCAAAGCTCTGTGGCAGAATGTGATAAGGGTGGACAGATTTGGTTAACTATGAATGGTGGGGAAGCACCTTTCAGGATTAGCTTAGCTGGGCCAATGGTAGGCAGTACTTTAACCAGTGATTATCAATACCATTTTAGCAATTTGCCAGCAGGCGAATATACGATTACTGTAAAAGATAAAAATGATTGTATTGTCACTAAAAAAATTACTATAATTAGCAATAATAGTGGCATAGATTTTAGTTTAGAAGCTAATAATGCTCTTTGCGGACAAGGAGGTTCGGTTTGGGTCACCATCAATAGTGGGTCATCCACCTATGACATAAGTTGGTCGGGACCAACTTCTGGTGCAACCTCCACCGGTGAAAACGGCGCACAAATCTCCAATTTGCCAAAAGGCACTTATTCCTTTACCGTCAAAGATAAGAACGGTTGTTCATCGAGTAAGTCCATTACTATCAATGACGCTTCTAGCAGTCTCTCTTTGTCCCTGGAAGCCAATAATGCTTCCTGCGGACAAAAGGGATCTATTTGGGTAACCATTGGAGGAGGTTCTCCGAATTATACGATAAGTTGGTCCGGCCCGACTTCTGGTTCTGCTACAGCTACTAGTACTGGTTATCAAATCACCAACCTCCCTGGAGGACTTTATCAGGTGTTTGTTAAAGACTATAATGGTTGTGCCACTAATGAATCTATTCAAGTTGTTAATACAGGAAATAACGTTTCAGTCCACCTAGAAACCGTCAACGGCGTGGCTTGCGGATCAGGAGGCATTGTCAATGTAACAATTAATAATGGTACGCCTAACTATACGATTAGCTGGACAGGACCTACTTCTGGCTCTGCAACGTCCAGTGATAATACATACCAACTTAATGGCCTTAAAAACGGCGAATATACCGTTTCTGTATTAGATAAAAATGATTGCGGAGCTAGTAATAAGATTACTATTTATGATAGTGGGAGTGATTTGCAAGTGGCACTGGAAGCGAATAAAGCAATTTGCGGGAAGGGCGGTGCTATCTGGGTAACACTTAGCAATGGAGTTCCTAATTATACTGTTACTTGGTACGGAGGCGGGGTGACTGGAAGTATCCAAATCAGCGATCCGAATTATCAAATCACTGGTTTACCTGTTGGAACCTACACGATAGAAGCTAAAGACGGCATTGGTTGTTCTACTGAAGCGACTGTAAATGTCAATGATGACGGTAGCGAGGTCAATTTTGGATTATCAACTACCAATGTCGCTTGCAATAAAAAAGGCAATATTCAAGTAAATATCACAAGTGGCGGACCTGATTTTACAGTTAGTTGGTCTGGACCAACTTCCGGATCTCAGACCACCAGTAGCAATGGCTACCGCATCGAAAACCTACCTGCCGGCACTTATACAGTTACCGTAGAAGATGCCAATGGTTGTTCCAATAGCAAAGCAGTGGCCATTTCGGGAACGGGTTCAGATATATCTTTGAGTGCTAATGTAACTGGAGCTGCCTGTGATAAACCAAGTAGCATTCAGGTTACGGTATCTAATGGAGTCCCTAATTTTTCCATTAGTTGGTCAGGACCCGTTTCAGGCTCTATCTCCACGACAAATAATTCCCATACGATTACAGACCTACCAGCAGGGACTTATACCGTCTCTGTCATAGATGGCAATGGGTGTCAAAATGCTCAATCAGTTACCTTGCGATCCAGTAGTAATAACATCAATTTTACCCATGAAAGTAGTCCAGCAAGTTGCAATAGCTCGGGCTCTATCTGGTTAACAATTATTGATGGCCAATCTCCTTATACCATTTCCTGGAGCGGTCCCGTTTCGGGCACTTCTACTTCTAGTGACGAAGGTGTACGGATTACTGGTTTGGTTGCAGGAGATTATACAGTAAGGGTCCAGGACTACAATAGTTGTGTGATTACACAAACCACCAAGATTTTAGATGAAGGTGGAGGTAGTAACAATGTCAATTTTGCTTATAAAGCCCTTCCTGTCACTTGTAATGGTCCTGGATCTATCCTCTTAACGATGATTAGTGGTGCCGCGCCGTATTCCGTTTCCTATACAGGCCCTACGAATGGTTCAAGAGCATTTTCTACTCAGGAAATATTATTGGAAAATCTTCCAGAAGGGCCTTATACAGTCACTATAAACGATGCAAGTGGCTGTAGTGGACGCACCCAGGCGATCAACATAGAAAGCAATGTTGGCCCAATTACCGTAACCGGTGTTGCTAACAGCAGCGTTTGTGGAGGAAATGGAAGCGTTACACTGAGCTATTCAGGAGATCGAGATCCCTATACCATTGATTGGGAAGGGCCTGTCAATGGAATGCACACTTTAAATGCTCAAACTTATACGGTCAATGATCTGCCAAGTGGCATTTATAAGTTCACCGTTACTGGATACGATGGCTGTAAAGGAGAAACTACGGTCACTGTTAGTAGTTCAGGTAACAATTTAAAAGCAGATTTTAGCTATAATGTAAGTGGCAAAAAAGTCACTTTCACTAACCTTTCAACGGCAGGAAATTATACCTGGGACTTTGGGGACGGAAACAGCTCTACCGAAACGGCTCCCGAGCATACTTTTGCCCAAAATGGTACTTATTATGTCTGCTTAACCGTTGCAAATGCCTGTGGTTCTGATTATAAATGTGAGAATATCGTAATCAATGCATTGGACGGAGGTGGAGAAACTTCTGCACAAGTGGAAATGGGTGAAAAGTCTGGACCAAAAGGTGCTGTATTACAACTTCCCGTAAGAGTAGCCAACTGCTCCAGATTAGCCACTTTATCTGGTTCGATTAATATTCAAAATACCAATGTAGCCAAAGTCAATGGCTTAAGCCCAAGTGCTATCAGTCCTATTTATAATCCAAACAATCAGACGTTTAGTTATTTGGCTGCTGGTTTGGGTACAACAATCAATAGCGAAACCATCCTTTTTTATATCAATATAGAATTGATTGGAGAGGTTGGCGAGACCAGTGAGGTAGGCCTTTTTGACGGCCCTGTATCTTTAGAATTGACCTGCACAGAAAATGGTATCACAGATCCAGTCACTCCAAATGTTACTCCCGGCAGGGTAGTCATCTCTAATCAATTGGATAGAGGGATACTTTCTGGTAATATTAAAACCTATTGGGGAGAGGGCATTGTAGATGCTATGGTAACAATTAAAAATGATGATTTTGAAAGTTATCCCATGACCAGTACGGAAGGGCAATACGCGGCTACTGAAGTTCCTATGGGATACGAATATTTGATCGAGCCTTCAAAAAATACCAATCCGGTCAATGGTTTATCTACTTTCGGTTTATTTATGGCTCAAAAATATTTATTGGGTAACAAACTAGAAGAAATCACTTCTCCTTATCAGGTCATTGCAATGGATGCCAATTGTAGTGGCGCTTTTACTACTTATGATTTATTTATCATGCAGCAATTATTGATTGGCAACTTGACAGAATTTCCAGATTGCCCCTCTTGGGTATTCATCCCAGCAGATCACGAATTCCCAGCAGATTTTAGTGAAACCAATGTCTTTCCTTATCCAAGTACACATAATATGATGCTGGATAAAGAAGATGCTGTAGTGGACTTCGTTGGTGTAAAAGTGGGAGATATTTTGGGAAGAGCCAATCCTGCAGCCGGTTCTTTCCGTGCTGCTGATGACCGTAATAGAAAAGTTATCCCATTACAAATAATTCATCAAGGAGTCAAGAGGGGAGAAATGGTCGAAATAGCTTTTAATAGTAGAGATTTCTATGCCATTACTAGCTATCAATTAGGTCTCAACTATGATGCTCAAGTACTAGAGTTTTTGGAATTTATCCCCAATAAGGAAAATGAATTATCTACTACCGTAGCTGGAATTATGCGCAATCAATTGACCATCAGTTGGTTTCATCCACAAGGAAGAGGCTTGAGTCTTAATAAGCACGATGATTTATTCACCTTGAGGTTCACTGCCAGGCAAGATATAGAAAATGTAGCTGAATTATTGACAATCATTAATGATCGTCTCCATTCAGAAGCACATAATGAATCGCAAGATGCCTATCACTTCACGCTGCAAACAAAAGGAACAGAAAAATTAAGCTCTTTTGAGCTACACCAAAACACACCAAATCCATTCCATACTAGTACCAACATTGCAGTAGAACTACCAGCAGCCATGGACGCTCAAATCATTGTCCAAGACCACTTTGGCAGAATGATTCAAACGCAATGGCAGTCTTTCGAGCAGGGAACTAATGTCTTCTCTATCAACCGAGAAGGCTTGGTATCTGGTGTTTATTATTATACGGTAAAAGCCGGTGAGTTTGTAGCAACTAAACGAATGCTGATAGTAGAATAAGCCTAATCCATTTCAAAGAGGCAAGGACCAACCCTATAAGTTGGCCCTTGCCTTCTCACTTGGATTTACAATCTAATTACATACTTAGAGAGGAATTATAATTTAATTCCTTATTGTTATCAGTTTTGGGAATGGAATAGCCTTCAGGTGTAACTTGGAGGCATTCTTTTTAAAATAGTTTTAATTGAGGTGTTTTAAAATTTGCGTGTAAATCTAAGTTATAAGGAATTCTTTTAGCACCTTTTAAGTACAGTTGCCGAGCAATGCGAAACTGTTCTTTGATAATAGCTGCTGTATTTCCCTCGCCACTCATTCGCTTGCCAAAGCGACTTTCATTCAGCCGACCATTTCGACAGGATTTTATCCCATTGAGTACTTTTTCCGCTCGGTCGGGCATCGCTTTTCGAATCCAGTCTTCAAAAATAGCCGCCACATCTCCATTTAGCCGAACCAAAGTATGACCCACTCCATTTGCTCCTAAATCCGCAACGGTTTTGACTAATTTCAAAATTTCTGTGTCATTTAACCCAGGAATAATGGGTGCCATCATAACCATGACCGGAACATTATTTTCGGCTAAAGTCTGGACTGTTTTTAAGCGATTAGCAATCGTTGCTGTACGAGGTTCTAAGAAGCGCCGAAGCGCTTCTCTAAGCGTAGTAATCGAAATAGCCACATGCACTAATTGGTGCTTCGCTAAGTTTTTCAAAATATCCAAGTCCCTTAAAATCAGGCTGTTCTTGGTAATTACACTTACCGGATGCCGATATTTCCAAAAGGTTTTTAAAATAGATCGGGTGATTTCCAATTTGCCTTCTATGGGTTGATAGCAGTCTGTGTTGCCAGAAAGCATCACGGGGGTAGCTTTCCATTTTGGCTTTTTTAATTGAGCTTCCAATAGGGCGGCGGCATTCTTCTTAACCAATATCTTACTCTCAAATTCGAGTCCTGCCGAATAGCCCCAGTAATTATGAGTATTACGTGCATAACAATAAATACAACCGTGCTCACAGCCCTGGTAGGGGTTCATGGAATATTCGCCAGGAATATCAGGGCTGGTCACCTTGTTGAGAATTGTTTTAGGATAAACCGCTATATAGTCGGTTTTGATTTCTGCTTTATTTTCCAATTCCCAGTCAATGGGATTTTCATCATAAATCAAGTTATGAAATCGGTTGGCTGGATTGATTTGGGCACCTCTGCCTTTGAGAAAAGTGGGTGGCGGTTTCATTTTTAAACAATTTTTTTGTCAAAAATACAAAAAATATATTTTGTTTTAAAATGAAACTCAAATTTTGTAAATGAAAAGTTAATAACACCCATTAATTTCATAAAAAAATCAATACAAACAACTTGCCTTAGCATTTGGACGTTTTATCAAAGAGCAATTATTCATTCCCAAAAAGAGCAATTATGGATCACCGACTCTACAAAACCGCTTATAAAAGGGTATTAGAAAAAAAATTTTTCTTCCGACACCTCCTCGTTTTTGTGATCGGGAACTTCCTCTTATTTTTTATCAGCCTCAATTCCTGGACACCGGGCTTTTTTTATTTACTTACGCTTATCTGGATGCGAATACTGGCCATACACTTCAAAAATGCTTATCCTGAAGTAGCCGCCAACTTTAGATTTAATAACGAATATGAAGAAGACAAGGCGATTAAAAAAGAAATGAAACGACTAAAAAAACTGCAAAAACAAAAGCAAAAACAGCTAATCCAAAACACCGCCCCAAAAGAAAGTTTACCACTCAAACCTGCTTATGCTAAAAGCAAACCAAAGAATTACGAAGATTCAGACCTGGTATAATTTTTTACCTAAATTGCTTTAAAAAAACGCTTTTCCGAGCATTTGCCACCGGAATCTCTTTTCCATTCTCCATAAAAACAGAGCCGCCTTTACCTTTTACATATCGTTTTACATATTCCAAATTGATTAGGTAAGACCGATGCACCCGACAAAAACGATAGGTAGAAAAGGTGTTTTCATAAAACTTTAGTTTCCGACAAATCAGTGATTTTTTTTTGCTGGTAAAATAAAAACAAGTAAAATTATCTTGAGCTTCGCAATACAAAATATCGGATAACTTGACTACCTCAAAGCCGTCCATTAGGGGTAGCACCACCTTCTGTTGCTGGGTATTCAAGGCGCTAAGGTTTTCCAATAAAATTCTGGACTGTTGGATTTTTTTATTTTGAAAAATGGCCTCAATTGCTTTATTGACCGCTCCTATTAATTCTTCAATGTTTAGAGGCTTCAGTAGATAATGGACCGCGCTTAGATTAAAAGCCTGTACGGCATATTGGTCAAAAGCCGTAATAAAAATGATTTCAAAATCAATCGAATCCAATTGCTCCAATAAATCAAAGGCATTGCCATAAGGCATTTCTATATCCAGAAAAACCAGTTCTGGTTGGTGAATTGCAATAGCAGCTTGGGCTTCTTTGATATTTGCACATTCCCGAACAATACTAACCGATTGGCAGTATTTGCCGATATAATTGCGAAGCGTTTCCCGACTATCCTGTTCGTCATCAACGATTAGAGCAACTATTTTTTTCATTTTTGAAATTACCTAATTCTACTTTGGCACTTTAGAAATAGTGATTGTTTTAAGTGTAATTAGCTCCTAGTTTTGGTGGCGGCTGCCTGTTAAAAACTGCGGAGCGGTTGTTTTTAACTAGAATTTTTGGTTCTTTTTTTTCAATGAAAAAAGAACAACATCTAGTTTTGTTTAAAGTGCCAAAGTAGAACTAAATTGGCACCCGAATTTCCACCAGCGTTCCTGTATCTTCTTTAGCTGGTTTAAAATCAGAAACATTTATTTCGTAATTTTTTGCATAAATACGATTGATTAAAGCGATGCGTTCACCTACGTTTTGTAAACCAGTGCTTTTATATTTTTGCTGGTTTTTGGTCTTTAATGCTTGAGATTTGGTACGTCCTATGCCATCATCTTGTATAGTGATCAGCAATGCTTTCGGTTCTTGCTTGATCGAAAATTTCAAATATCCCCTATCTTTTTTATACCGCAAGCCATGCCAAATCGCATTTTCAATAAAGGGCTGAATAAGCATAGGCGGCACTTCCAGGTCAGCCGCATGAAGCAGTGGATCTTTTTCAATAACATAGTCAAATTTGTCCCTGAATCGCAGTTGTTCTAGCTTTAAGTATAGTTCATTTAGTTGCAACTCTTCTTCAAAAGTAATAAAGTCTTTTTGCGAATGGTCCAAAACCATCCGCATCAGGCGAGAAAAATCAGACAAAAATTTATTAGCGGCACGCTCATCGTTTTTGGCGATAAAGTTATTGACGCTATTGAGGGCGTTAAAAATAAAATGTGGATTCATTTGTGTGCGCAGGGACTTTAGGTACAAAAGCTGGTTGGCTTTCCGTTTTGCCTTGACATTTTTCATAATAAAATAAAAAGAGGTCAATGCTGCCAATAATAATAGGGTCAAAAACCCAATCAAAATCTGCTGGGTTTGGATTTGGTTTTTGAGCAATGCTTCTTCTTTTTCTTCCAGCACAAAATCTTTTTCCAGTAAATCTATATTTTTCTGGTTCTCTAAAATGCTAATTTGCCGATTCAAATTTGCCTGTTTAGCCTTTATAACTAATTCATTTTCAGCTACATAGCGTTCATAATCTGCTAATGCTTTTTGATAATCTCCCCGCAGGCGGTTCAACTCAGAGGACTTTTTAAAAACAGCCGCTTTTTCATCGGGCATTACCTTGACCTTTAATAAACCTTTTGAGGCATTTACATATTTTGTTGCTGTATTCAAATCCCCTCGATTAGCGTATAAATCTGCCAATTGCAACTGTTCTTTTATGAGTGCTTCTGGTGGTAATTGATTTTTCTGCTGGGTCTGTATGGTATTCAATTTAAAAGCAATTTTATCCACTTCTTCCTGGTTAACATCCTCCGACAATGCCTTATTTGCCTTGTCGATGTCTTCAAAGTCCTTTTTAGAAAGGGTTTGCTGAGGCACGCTATTTAGCGAATTAAAATAGGACTGTTCTGCCTTTGCTCGGTCATTTTGTCGGATAAAAATCTGAGATTTTTTAGCCTCAATTCGAGCAATCGCAAGGCTATCCAAGTGATTTTTATTATTTATTAAATGATCATATAAAGTGAGTGCTTCTAAAAAATCACCGCTCGCCATTGCTAAATCAGCTAAACACTCCTGGCACTTCAACTCCAGTTTAGCATCCTTTGTAATAGCCAGGCAATTATCAAGGCTGTGGCGGGCAACTTCCAGTTTTGATAGAGCTAATTGAGTTTTTCCTGTGTGGTAATAATTCAAAGCCTGCAATTCTGGCTGGTTAGATTTTACTAAGAGGGCTGTCGCTTGTTGGTATCGTTGTAATGCCAGGGTATTTTGGCCAATATCTTCATAAATATTGCCCAGCAACAAATAAGCCTCCGCTTTTATCACACGATTGCTATTACGCTTTCCTTCTCGCAAAACGTCCTCCAACAATTTTATTGCCTTTTCTGGTTGAGAAAATCTAAGTTGGCGAGTAATTTCTAGTTGACGTGCAAAGTCATACTGGGAGGAATAGGCTTCTTTTGCTTTTTTATCCTGTGCCAGCGCCGATAGACAACTACTTATCAAAATCAGAAAAACCAGGTATTTTTTTAAGTCCATATTACAATCGTAATTAATGTTTCACAACAAAGATACAATAGTTTCCAAACCTGTTTTTTTATAAAAATCGCTCAAATTACCCCATTTACAAAGTGAATTGGTATCCTTACCTCTCCTGTCGGTTTACTCACAAAGTATGGTTTTTTTCTACTGTTTCTTTTTTTGATTTTTGAATTATTAAAGCAAAAAATTCAATCAACCATAATTACCTCAACATGAAAAATGTCAAGTCTTATGTTTTCCTGGGGGCATTGAGTGTCCTGCTCTTTTTGGGTTATTTCGTTTATCCCAATACTAGAAATATTATAAAGCATTGGGTTTCTAATTACACCATTTTCGCCCTTTTTAACACTGGTGAAAGTATTGAATGTAAAGCATCTGAGACAATCAAAGTCGCTTTATTATTGGATACCAGCAATTCTATGGACGGTTTGATCGAACAAACCAAATCGCAGCTATGGAAAATTCTCAATGAGTTATCCAATGTAAATAAAGATGGAGTAGTCCCTAAATTGGAGATTGCCTTATACGAGTATGGCAATGATAATTTGTCCATTTTAAAAGGATATATCCGTCAGGTTAGCCCCTTCACGACGGACATGGATCTAATTTCTGAAAAGCTCTTCTCTTTGACAACCAATGGTGGAAGTGAATATTGTGGGAAGGCGATTTACACTTCCCTAAATGATCTAAAATGGAAAGCAAATAGTAATGACCTCCAACTAATATATATAGCTGGTAACGAGCCTTTTACACAGGGGAATTTATCTTATGAAAAAGCCTGCCAACTAGCGAATGAAAAAGGAGTCATTATTAATACGATCTTTTGTGGGAGCCAGATGCAGGGCATTAATTCGAGTTGGAAAGCTGGGGCAATGATGACGGGTGGCGAGTACATGAATATTGACCAAGACGATAAAACGGTTTATATCGAAACGCCTTACGACGAGGAAATTTCTCAACTGAATGATGAGTTGAATGATACCTATTTGGTTTTTGGGGAGCAAGGGCATTCATTGAGCAGCAACCAGCGACAGCAAGATGCCAATGCTGCCTTTTACAGTTTATCCAATAAAGCAGACCGAGCTGTTTTTAAGAGCTCCAAAAATTATAAAAATGAAAAATGGGACCTGGTAGATGCCTATGAAAAAGACAAGAGCATATTGAAAAAAGCCAAAGTACTTCCCAAAAATTTAGAGAATAAAACCAAGGCTGAAATAAAACAGGAAATCGAAAAACAGGCAAAAAAACGGGTAAGTATTCAATCCAAAATAAAAACGTTAAATGATAAACGAAGGGTCTATCAAGCTGCACAAATGAAAAAGAATAAAAGCAAATCAGACCTACAAAACTCCATCCTTCAGTCGGTTAAAAAACAGGCGGAAAAGAAAGGGTATAAGATAAGTAGCTAAATAGAATGCCAGCTAGCGGCTAAAAAATGAAAAGCTATGTCTGGTTAGTTTTGGCTAATCAAAGATTAAAAATAAACGGAACCATAATTAAGGCAACTGAGTAAGCTCAAGCATGCGCACATGAGTCATGTTTGAGCTTACTCAGTTGTTCTTTTGAAGCACAAGTTTACAAAATATTATGATTTCTTATTTTTGAATATCATTAATAATTTTTTAAGACCATATCCAAAAATAGCACTTTGCTGTATATGTTTTTATCCTACTCTCCAGACAATATGCCCACTGCAAAAATTTGCATAAATTATTGCTAAAGCTAAGTGCATTTGCCCTACCTTGTTGTACTTTATTTCTTCTTTCTAAATTTTATATTTACTTTTAGGGTTTTGACAGCTTTTGCTATTAAAAGATAAGTAAGATTATCTGATTGAATTCTTTTTTGTATCAAAACTCTAAATATTTATTTACATCATGAAAAAAATCCCTTTTGTTTGCTACTTATCCGTACTTGCTTTACTCTATGGCTGCAAGACTGAACCACCAATCCCCCAGGTAAATCAGTACAGCATTGGTCAGTTTCTGGATACTAAAAATATCTTTGGAGGCAGTTTTTCACCGGATAATGAAAACTTATTGATTACTAGTAATGAAACGGGCATTTATAATGCTTACTCCATTGCTGTAAAAGGTGGAGAAGTGATACCTCTAACCACTTCCAAAAAGGAATCTATTTTTGCGATTTCTTATTTTCCGAAGGATAAGAGAATTTTATTTCGAAGTGATGACAATGGTAATGAAATTAATCATTTATTTGTTCGGAATGAAGATGGAACCATTCAGGAGCTAACTCCTGGAGAAAATGCCAGGGCTTCTTTTTATGGTTGGGCACATGATGGTGAGAGTTTTTTCTATGGATATAGCAAGAGAAATCCTCGATACATGGACGTTTACGAAATGGACATTACGGATTTTAGCAGTAAAATGATTTATCAAAATGACCAAGCTTATAATTTTAATGGCATTTCTAATAATAAACGATATATGGCCTTGAGTAAAGCCATTAACACCAATGATTCTAATCTTTTTATATACGATTTTGAGACCCAACAACTTAGCCAAATTAATGAGCATCAAGCGGCGTACCAGGCAGCCGATTTTAGTACCAATAGCGAAGATTTATACTTTTTGACCAACGAAGGAGGAGAGTTTATGCGATTAGCAAAATATAACATTCCCTCGCAAGAACAAGAGAAGGTGTGGGAGGAAGATTGGGACATTGTTTATGCCTATTTTTCTCATAATGGGAAATATCAAGTAATGGGTATTAATGAAGACGGGAAAAATGTCATTAAAATATTAGAAACTTCTAGCGGCAAACCCGTTGTGTTTCCAAAATTTGAAAGCGGAGATATTACTTCGGTAGGCATTTCGAGGGATGAGGAGTTAATGCGATTTTATGTTGGCAGTTCCAATTCTCCAGGCAATTTATACGTATATGATTTTTCTAAAAATACGCATGACAAGTTAACAAATACACTGAGTAAAGAAATTGATGCCAATGATTTAGTCACAGCATCGGTTGTTCGCTATCCCTCTTTTGATGATTTGCAAATCCCCGCGATCTATTATAAACCAAAACAGGCAAGTCCTACTAATAAAGTCCCTGGTTTAGTATGGGTGCATGGTGGGCCGGGTGGACAATCTCGTCAGAATTATTCTGCCTTGATTCAATACTTGGTCAATCATGGTTATGCAGTATTGGCAGTTAATAACAGAGGAAGTAGTGGCTATGGGAAGACGTTTTTTCAGATGGATAACAAAAACCATGGCGAAAAGGACTTAATGGATTGTGTTTATGGCCGAAAATATTTGGAGACTTTAGATTATATTGACAAAGATAAAATTGGCATTATTGGGGGTTCTTATGGTGGTTTTATGACGATGGCAGCTTTGGTGCATCAACCGGAAGTGTTTGATGTGGGCGTCAATATATTTGGAGTTACCAATTGGTTGAGAACACTTAAGAGTATCCCGCCGTGGTGGGAATCTTTTAAAGATGCCTTGTATGAGGAAATGGGAGACCCAAACGTGGACTCTGTGCGCTTATATAGAATTTCGCCTTTGTTTCACGCCGAGAAAGTGGTTCGTCCACTTATGGTTTTGCAAGGAGCAAAAGACCCCAGGGTTTTACAGATCGAATCGGACGAAATTGTTGCGGCTGTGAAGAAAAACAAGGTGCCGGTAGAGTATGTTTTATTTGAAGATGAAGGGCATGGTTTTGCTAAAAAAGAAAATCAGATAGAGGCGTATAGCGGAATTTTAAAATTTCTGGATAAATACCTGAAGGAAGAGAAAGAGGTAAAAGGATAGAAATCAAAAAAATTGGTCAGCACATTTAGAGTGCTGACCAAAAGGATGTTTAAATTAAAAAAATAACAGTAATTAAGTAACCAAGGTCATTCTGTAATCAACGGACTTAGCCATTTTACTTATTCGACCACAATCATCCGTTTTACTACTTGCTTTTTATCCGTGCTTAACTGATAGTAAAGAATGCCAGTGTCAGACAAGTCTTTGGCGGTCAGTTGAATTTCGTGATAACCTTTGGCATAATTACCTTTGATTTCTTTCAATACTTTGCCCTGCACATCCAGGATGCTAAGACCTACAGAGCCTGCTTCTGGCAAATAGAACCCAATATTCGTATGATCTTTGAATGGATTTGGACGATTTTGGTATAATTCTAGGCCATTTGCTTGTTTGTCCTTAAATTGCAATTTTACATGAGTAATATTGCCTGTGCTTTCATAAGCTTCTGCCGGAGTAAGATCAGAACTAATGCGTAGCTTTTCACTTAAGGAACCATTAGCAGTCGCTTTAAAAATTAGACTAAACAGTTTTGATTGATTCGTTGCCGGATCATTTTGTCCTGAAATATTCCAACTGGTCGTTAAAAGGCCTCTATCCTGTAATCTAAACCCGAAGTGCTCTTTTTTGGCGATTCCTTCTTTCAACTGGACCAATTCTAAATCGCTGAAATTCAGCGTGAATTGATACCCTTCGAGGCTTGCTCCCGCAGGCAGGAAGAAATCTACATTGTATGTTTCTCCTGCTTCCAGTTGTTGTTCTCTAACTTGTAAAGTAGTGAATCCCCTGGATTCTGCATTGATAAGTTGGTCGAAACGGGCACTTCCGTTCAAATCGCCAATTTTTACTGCCATAAAATTGACCTCCACTTGGTCGCTCATGTTGGATAAGTTGACCGTTTCTGGAAAACTTTCTGCAGCCGGATTATCCGAAGCAAAGGCATAATTTTCTTCCACAAAACGCCAACTGGTGTTATTGGGGAAGGTTTCAGTAATAGATAGAATTAATTGCCTTAATTGGACCATATCAAAAGCTGTAATGGTACCCGAACGATTGATATCAGCAGCGATGTATTGATAAGGTGAATTAAAAGATTGAAGGCCTAATATATGTTTAGAGATAAGGACAAGGTCAAAGGTTGTAACGCCATTGAGCGGATAATTATCCAGTTCAGGGCGCAGGGAATAGGATTTTGTTTTACTTAAAGTGAAATTATAAGACCCTTCTTTTGTAAAGGTAGTAAGCGTGCTGCCGTCGGTAGCCGTTGCTGTAATCTGCACCTCGTTCATTAATTCATCATCGGGCGTATGGATACTTCCACTTACAAATGCGTCGGGGTCTTCTTCGTCAGGCACACAGACGCGCATATTGTCTTGGATTTGTGCGGTGGTTGCGCAGTAATCCCATTGACCGGTTTCGTCAATGACATAAAGCCGAACGACTTGATTGCCGAAATTATCACAATCAAAATCAATCTTGTTTGGGAGGCCCAGTACTTCTTCTAGGGTACTTGGTGGCTCGCCCAAAGTTCTATGCCATATTTTGCGATGCAGGCGGTGTGCGGGTGTACAATTATCAAAACTATTGAGATCCACGTCACTTGCCCATAGAGAGATTTTACCTTCTTGTCCCATTTCTACATTGACACCTGCCCGACAATAAGGAGTCGGCTTTTTACAGTCGGTAAATATAAACTCTCTGTCTTTAATACTGCTATTGCCACAGCCATCGTTTGCTTTAAATCGAATGCGATATTTTGTGTCGGGAGCTACTGGATAAACAAATTTGCTCCCCACGCCGCTATCTACTAATGTGTTGAAGATAAAGACGCACCATTCGAAATGTATTGTAGCAAATTCTACACAGGTATTTGCCTCTGCCGTGAAGGTAACTAACTCATCACATTCCCAGGGGGCTTCACCAGGCGTATTGTCTGCTTCGCCAAAAGGAAAAGCATCGCCTTCTCCCGTCAAACAAGTATCTACATTATTGATAGTTATATCCGGGCCGCCAAAACTGTGAACCCTTAGCACCTGGATGTAGGTAAAGTAACCCGTTTCCCTGTATTGTTCATGATTGATACACAAAGTGCTGTCTGCATGGCCATGGTCGTCTTCGATCCTTTGGATAGGGTAGGGCTTTTGCCCGGCTTCGTATAAGCACCAGTTGATGACGTGATAAGTCCTTTCCACTTTGTAGCAGGCCCCGTCCTGGATTTCAAAGACTTTATCTTCATGTTCCCAGCCGATTTGGTCACAGGCACCACTAGAAATATTCAAATTGGGTTCGGGGAACACTTCGCCACATTCGCCTTCCCAATCGGCAGGGAAGGTAATTTTCCAATTAGGACGATATTCCAATGAGATGATTTGCGTTTCCCAGGCAGAAGAATTTGGGCCCCAATCAGTTGCGCGATAGCGTCGCTTGATTCTGGTCATACCGCAAGGCCATTCCACTAATTGGTATTCTTGTTCTATGACCATTGGCGCACAATGTACATTGTCTTCGCAGATTGTTAGTGGATTGCCAAATTTTTTGTTAAGCGAATCTAGCATGTCTCCTGTTAAAGGCAGGTATTCGTCATCATCAAAGAGGCCATCTTTATCAGTATCGGTGGATGCACCTAGCTCACCAGTTTTGTATTCATCGCAGAAGGCTTGTGCATCTGGCAGTTTTCCGCAAGTGGGGAAAACATCGTCTTTTACAACCACCTTTGTCCAACAAATATTTTGATTACCTTTAGTATCGGTCACCCGCAAATATAACTTCGGCTCGTGATGGATGTCTTCACAGGAGAGTAAAGCTGTTTCTCCCCAGGCTTCACCGTCAAAACTAATTTCTCTACTGGCAATACCACAGGCATCCCAGCTACCAGCGTCCACTTCTTCTACATTAACTATTCTAGCCCAATCGCTTCCTATGGAGAAATTGATTTGGTCTGCACAAATGGCACTGGGCTTAGTCAAATCTTTAATAATTACATATTTATAGCAAGTATCTTGTTTTGGTTGCTCGTGGCAGGCATCGCTTGCCAGCCACCCAATTCGGAAGGTATCGCAAGCCAATGGCCCAGAGTTAGAAAGATTAGTACCTATTTTTCTCCATTCGCCGTGCCATAGTTCTTCTATACAAAACATGGATACGACTGGATTTGGGTCGCAATCGTCAATGGCCCTGGGTATCCCCAATAGTTCCGGTTTTACATTGATTTCGCAATCAAAATGTCCTAGTATTACTTCCATAGGATTATTAGCACCTCCAATCTCGCTGGAGTCCGGACAGTCTATAAATACGGGTGCTAGTGTGTCCGTAATGGTAACGGCTTGAGTAGCAATCCTTTGTGGTCCAGAATCAGGATTGCACCAGTCCAGTAATTTCCATTCCCTGATTAATTTTGCACCGCAATCTGAGGGATATTCCTGATCTTTTTCTACCAAAATATAACCGCAAACGTATTCTGTTGTGCTTAATTCTAGGGTATCTCCTGGGATTAATTCGCCGTTTTTTATTTGCCCGACAATTAAACCAGGTCGCTCGGCATCTTTTAATCCTTTATTATCGCTACAACTCAAAATCGTTCTTCCCGGATTATAAATAGAGTCGGGTCGAATCAGTCGGATCGTATCATAAGTAAAGCCTTCATTTCCGCATAAATCCACTGCTTTCCAGGTCGCTAAAAGGGTTCCAGATCCGCAAACGTCTGTTTTTTCTAAAATTTTTAGACTGTGTAAAAAGACTTTAGAAGCATCGCAGTTATCCAAAAGAGTGGGCGTTTTTAGTACAGACATTAGCCCAGTCGTATCACAGGCAGCTAGTGTGTCAACTTTCGCATATCGGAAGAAAACAGGTGGTGTGATATCTCCATAGTTTACTTTAGTACTACAAGACTGCTCAAATATTCCGCCATGACATATTGTAAGGCTATCAATATGTTCGTAATAGACTTGAGAAATTTTTACATCGAGCATTCCCCCGCAAATTTCCCCGCCATTTTCTTCAATAATCGCTCTTGTTAGACTAGGGTAGGGGACACCTGGCCCACCACCGCCGACATAAGTATTTTTTCCAATAGTAAATTCGATTTTATAATACATGGTGTCCGTAATCGTATCGCAGGGGTTTTCCAGCAGCATATCCGGCGTAAAGTCAATAGCGCAAGCAGAACCAAAGGGCACAGTAATTTCATCGTTGCAGACCATTGTGGGTCCTTGCACAGAAAAATATTTTTCTATTTTATAAGAGGGATATTTTTTAAGAGACCAGACTGCCTTATAGATACCAATGCCAAAGGTATCTATTATTTTATTGGGTCTTGCGTTAATATCAGTGGCTGCAAAGCAGGTATCTATACAAATCAAATCATGATGACTGTAAACTTTTAGACAAAACGTGTCCAGTGTTTCATTGCATACTGTCAGTGGATCAGGTGGACAAATACTAATGGTGTCATAGACCTCGCCGCAGTCTAACTTCCTAGAAGGTATATCTGGTGCCCTCATAATGGCATCCTCATTATCCTCACAAGTCACCCAGGCATCCCATCCGGTACCTTTGACATTATCGCCATTGGTGACAAACTCAAAGGTTAAACAACCAGAAGGGTTACATTCAGACTTGATCCAACCACCAGTTGCACTTACGCCTACGCCAGAAAATTTGGCTACTAGCCTGGAAGACAAAATAGAATCTGCATCGTAAACATAGAGCGTGTCGCCCGCAGCTACCTCAAAGTCGGTAAAAGAAATAAAGATACGGCTGCTGGCATCAGGCGGACAGATGGTTAGGGTATCTCTGTGAGCTACCGTGTCCGGGTAAAGATGCTCCGTATCGTAATAAAAACGATTGATTGCGTCACAATCGAGCAGGATGTCTGTTCTATATGAGCTTAAAGGCATAGGAATGAGCTGGGTGTCTGCCATCATTTGGAAACTTTGGTTTCCAAATTCAGCATTGTTTCCCAGCATCGTTTCAGCTATTTCGCTAAAAAAAGAGGATTCATTCGCACTTGTTGAAAAACTCATTGTACCAGACAAAGACCAGGAGCAAAGCATTATCAATAATGCTCCGAACGCTAAGGGGGGGTACCACTTTTTCATGTGTGAAATTTTTAGTTATTTTTAATTGTAAAATTTGTTGCTTTTCTAATCTGAATAATCATTTCCGAAAATGTTTTCATGCTAAAGGATGGTCAAACAGCTATTCAATTAGCATCATCTTCTTGGTCAAAACTTCTGTGTCCGTTTCTAATCGATAATACAGTATTCCTTTGCTGGTCAGCGATTGACCATCAATTATCCATTCATTATAGCCAGCAGGAAAACCTTTTGTCAGTTGCTTGAGTAGATTTCCTTGTAGATCAATTATGCTTAGAGTCGCTGTTTTTGCTTTGGGTAAATGAAAACCAATTCGCGTAGTTTCTCTGAAAGGGTTTGGACGATTCTGTTTTAGCTCAAGGGTATAATTTGTCGTTTCAAACTGTAATTTTATGTCTAGTGCTTCCCCTGTTTTATCGTAAGCTTCTGTTGCCAGATAATCCGGTTGCAATTGTAAAAATTCGCTCAATTGCCCAGTCTTTTTTGCTTTAAAGATTAACCCAAACAGGTATTGACTATTTGCATCATTCAGGCTATTATCTTCGGTATTCCAACTCGTCAATAATAAACCTCTTTGCACTAGGCCCTGGCCAAAGTGATTCACTTTGGCCAGCCCTTCTTCAATGCGGACCAATTCCAGATTTTTAAAATCTAAGGCAAATTGGTAACCAGTAATTTTGGATAGTTCATCGGTATTAAAATCAATAGTAAAAGTTTCTCCTTGCCGTACATTTTGATCTTGGATGATCAATTCCATTGTTCCGTAGGTGGTCCTTTCTTCGCTGCTTTGCAGGCCATTTGCCAGTGCGTTGCCATTTAAGTCACCAGTTTTGATTGCGACAAAATTGGCGTTCATCCGGTCGCTTGAAAGGTTATCAATTTGGACGACTTCTGTAAAGTTTTCTGCTAGGGGGGTGTCGCTTGTAAATTCATAGTTGGCATCTACAAAACGCCAGCTTTCATTGTTTGGAAAATCATTGTTAATATTCAAAATCAATTGCCGAACCAGCACCATATCATAAGCGGTAATAGTCCCCGATTTATTAACATCTGCTGCGATGTGTTGATAAGGTGACTGAAGTGTTTTTAATCCTAGAATATGTTTGCTCATCAAAACTAGGTCGTAGGTAGATACACCATTTGTAGGGTCTGTATCTTTCTGTGGGAACACGGTATAAGCCGCATTTTTGTCCAGGTAGAAAGCATAATTTCCATCTGATCCGGTTATGGCAGCAATAGTATTGGTTCCATTTTCTGTTATATTGATAGCAACATTTTCTACCTTTATTCCTTTGCTAGTGTGAATTGTCCCCGTTATTAATGACTGGGCTTCGACATTGGGAGGGCAAAGCTGGAAATTGTTCTGAATGATTGCATGATTTAGACAAAAATCGAAATTGTTTTCTTCATCTAGCACATAAATTCTAACTGGCTGAACCCCTAGATAATCGCATCCCAACTGGACTGCATTTGGCAGGGATGCGACCTCTTCTTTCGTTGTTGGTGGATCATTAGAAATAGATTCGTGCCAGATTTTGAATTTTAATTGTTCCTGTGGAGTGCAATTGTCAAAGCTTCCCTTATTGAAGGCATTTGCTTTTATCACAACGGTACTATCCTCTGATATATCTGCAATAATCGAATCTATACAAGAAACTACGGGTCTTCTACAATCCCAGAACTGGAACTCTTTTTCTGCAACCGCTGCATTGCCACAATTATCATAGGTTTTAAATTTGATCGTATAGAGTACTTTTGGGCGAACGGTCCAGAAAAATTTGCTGCCTTCTCCATGTCCTACAGGAACACCGTCTTCCGATACCCAGTATTCAAAAGAGAAGTTTTTAAAGAAGCTTTTTACACAATCCCTCGCCTCTGCCGTGAAAGACTTAATGGTATCACATTCAAAGGGTTCTGCATTTGGTGTTAGGTCTTCTTCTCCAGCAGGAGCAGCATCCCCTACTCCATAGATGCAGGTGGATACATTATTAATAGAGATAATGGGCGCTTCGTTATCAATGATTTTGAGTACTTGGGTATATTTGTAATAGCCGTAATTGGCAATATCTTCATGGGTAATGGTTTTTCTATCGTAAACCAGTCCTAGTACATTTTCATCCCTACCAATTTCAATAGGTTCTTGTCCTTGCTCATACTTACACCAATTGATGATATAATAGGTTCTAACTACTTTATAACAGGCATCTTGCACCAAATCAAAGACTTGGTCTTCATGTTCCCAACCCAATATATCGCAGGCTCCATTTTGTATAGTAATGTCAGCATCTGGCGTTTCATCTCCACATTCTCCATAAAAGTCTGCTGGGAGGAGGATGGACCAATTGGGTTGATAGGTAATATTGATATTTTGAATATACCATTCAGAAGCGATGCCTTCGCCATTCCAATCAATGATTCGGTATCTTCTTTGTACTTTGGCTTCGCCACAAGGAGAATAAATAACCTGATATTGTTGCTCCGATGAAAAAGGGACACATACCAAATTATCTGCACAATTGGGATTGCCAAATCGGTCATTGTAAAGGTCGAGTAGTTCATTTGTAAGTGGTCGCCATTCATTTTCATTAAAATCATAATCTTCATTGATATCCGTGCTGTTCCCTAGTTCATTGTTATGGAATTCATCACAAGAGGCGGTAAGGTCTGGCAGATCATCACAGATTGGAGGGATCAAGTCCAATACCCTTGCATCTACTTGGCAGGTATTGGTATTTCCTCCTTTATCCGTTAACCTAAGCTCTGTTTTAATCAGCTTATGGACATCTGTACAATAAAAATCTATGAATTCTCCCCATTCGCCAGAATCTCGCCTAATTTCCATTTTTACAATGCCGCAGGCATCCCAGCTATCATTATCTGTTTCGGCAGCAAATATGCGGGTATGACCTTTATCAAAAGCGATATTGATCTCATCTTTACAGATAGTGGACGGAGGCGTTACATCTATTAATCTAAAATATTGAAAACAGGTGTCATTGATTGTTTGATTGACTGCCCCATCGCTTGCTTGCCAGCCAACCCGAAAAGTATCACAGGGCAACTCTCCTGCCTCTAATAGATTATTGGCTATTTTCCACCAAGTGCCATTTTCCAGTTGCTCAACGCAAAACATCTCTACTAATGGATTAGGGTCACATAAATCTGTTGCTTTCGGTTTTCCCAATTTGACCTCGCTTGTGCAAGAAAAAGGTGGCAAAGGGATTTGAGCGGCCGTTTCTACGGAAGTAAAGTCTTCACATTCGATGCTGGGTGGTAGCGTATCGATGAACTCAATCAGTTGCGTGTCTACTCTAATAGGGATTGGCCGACTTGAACAACCGTCCACGATTGCCCAATATCGAGCAATTTTAGAGCCACCCAAATGGGGAATTAGTTCGTCTTTTTTGGTTATAATATAGTTGCAGACATATTCTTCAGTGCTTAGAGTTATAGTGTCACCGTCGGCGATCATTTTGACAATGCCCAATCGTTTATAATCCTCCATATCCAATTTGCCTTCTTCTTCACACCCAATCATTACATTAGGCAATTTGATAATACTATCCAGTTTGGGGCGCAATACTCTAAGTGTGTCATCTTGGGTAGCGGTTTTTCCACATAAATCTTTTGCTTCCCAGGTAATTAAGTAAGTACGAGCTTCGGCGCATTCATCTCCGTCTATCAATTCTGCTTTTTTGATAGAAAGACTTACGGAGTCACAGTTGTCCGCAGTTGTTGGTTTGGTTACGAACTGTCCAATTTTATCAATATCCACTTTGCAAGCCATGATAGTATCCACGACATGACGAGTGAATTGGGGCGCAGTGCCATCTACAAAAGAAATGTAACCCCAGCAAACATCTTTTATTAATCCTTCGCTGCAACAACGGCCGCCATAATCATATACTCTAGTAATTTCTATCTGGTATCTGGTGTTTCCACAAATTTCTACATCTTCTTTGGTAATAATTGGGTAAGCTCCATTTCGACTAGTGCCGCTTTTGATAATGGTGCCATCGGGTCTTTTTATAGTAATGTCATAATACAAATAAGCAGAGGTATCGCAAGGATTTTCTAGTATGTCGTCCGGCTGAATAACGGCCATACAAGCCGCTCCTAAAACTGCTTTTACTTCGTCATTGCAAGAAATGGCAGGCGGAGAAATGATTACAAAATTTTCGGCCGTGATCGTAGGATTTTGTTTTAAAGTATGCCGAATCGTATAAGAACCAATAGCCAGTGTATCAATGACAAAAGTGCTGTCCGCCCTTAAGCAAGTATCTTTACAAACGGTTCCTTTGGCATTGATAATTTCTACCCTTAAAGTATCGTTAGCTAAAATGCAATTGGCGTTAATGGCTCCGGCTTTTATCGTGACGGAATGTTTTAACTCATCACATTCCAGTTTTAAAAACTGATTGTCAGGGGGGCTAATAGATAATGGCCGGGATTCGCATTTTACCCAAGCATCCCAACCAGCTCCTTTGGAATTATTTCCATTAGTTTTAAATTGAAAAGTAAGGCAGCCAGTAGCGTTGAGCGCCTGGTCGCAATTAGAAGCTACCCATCCTCCATTAAAAAACTGAACGCCTCGTCCACTTCCCTTAGCTATCATTTGTCCAGTTGTATCTTGGCCACTAAAAGCGTATAGCGTATCGCCCTCATCCAGGTCAAAGTGTGAAAAGGAAACGTTTAGGTATCGCTCCGTAGAATTGGGACAAATAATGAGGACATTATTTCGAGGAGCATTTAGATCGTCTTTGTAGCTTGAAGAACCATACCCGTCGCTTTGAAAGCCAATATTTGCATCGCAATTGCGTATAAGTACTGTATCAGGGATTGTGCTCAATGGAATAACGATCAGGGTATCTGCTGTAGCAGCAGTATCAGGACTTAGTATGCTGGATTCACTAGTTCTGTTAAAGTGATTTCTTTCTGAGCACTCAGTAGGGGTGAGGGCCACTGTGAATGTGTATAAGAAACACAAGCCGAGTAAAAGCCCATAGTGTTTTAGTTTTGGAATGCATCGGCTAAGCCTTGCTCCAATGAATTGAAGAGTCGTCATTACTTAAATCGGTTTAAATGTAAAATGGTTTTTTGCTGAGAACTGCGTAGTGGTTAGTAATTGAGTAAGTGGTAACTAGCCTAATTAAAGTATTGATCTTTAATTAATTGCGAAACCATAAGCAAATGCTCACTACTCGTGCTGTGGACTTTAGTCTGTAGCGAACCATTCGAGGGTAACAGACGAAAGTCCGTCGTACGAAGGATACAAAGTTGAGTGATCAAGCATTTGAACCAATGAATAGTCAAAAATTTGCCGCTTAAACCAATAAGGGTTTTCAATTAAGCTCCAAATTTTTTATCACTACCAATTATGGAAACCGCGAACGAGCTACGTTCAGCAAACTATGCAAGACTTAAAAGGTGGGAAATTTAAAAAACTTAGGTTAAGGTATATACTTAAATTCAAACGGTAAATACTTTCAAAACTTATACATGCAAAAGCTATTCCATTTTTTGAAAAAAGCTAAACAAATAAGTTCGATTGCTCTATTTCAAATCCTGTGCCAAAATAGTTGAAAGCTGCTTTTTATTAAGGTCTTAAAACATATTTCCAAAATAAGAAATTTGTAATATGTTGGATACTAAATTATTATAATCTAAAATTTTTAAAAATGATTGAGCAACTGGGCAGTTTATCTTCTTGAAACTAATTTGTCTAATAACTGCTTGCCCAAATTTTTATTTAATTTTCCCATTTTATTTACCACTTCCAAAAACTGAATTTGACAATTATAATTTTTAGGGATGCCCTCGATGGCGTGGAAAGGAATGGGATGCCCTCCTTCTAAATGACCTACCTTGGGAAATAACAAAACACCATTTTCAGCCTTAAAATACTGACAATAAATGTAGAGTTGCTTTAGGTCTTCCATTTTTGGCGAAAGGCTTTGCATGATTTTCCATTTGGTATCTAGCACATAGTTTTTCCCGTGATATTGCAGCAAAATATCTGGCCGAATAATTCGTCTTTGCCAAAAAGGTTTGCCGGTTTGTCGGCTTACTTTTAAATGCTCCTTTTCGAGTTGTTTCAATTGTCGAAATACGTATTCTTCATACAACAAATTCATATCGAATAACAAAGCCAATAAATGGTGCTTGCCCGCGCGAATATCTGGGCTAAAGTGGAGCAAAATCAAGCGGGCAATTTCCAGTAACATGCGATAGGACTGATACTTTTTGTTGCCAAAAAGTTGTTCAAAATCTCTTGGCTGAACGGTATAGGCGGGTAATCGAGGAAAGCGGGCGATAATTTGTTTTAAGCGAAATTTTAGTTTTGGCTTTAAATATATGCAATCCAAGACGTTTAATGTTTTATATAATACTAGGTTAAATAGATGTTCATATTCATAGGATTGATAGCTAACATAGAATCGCTCAGGGTTAAAAATATTTTTCCGTAAATGTTTAGGCAAATTCAGCCTGCCTTTTAATGCCTTTTGATTGCTTTCTCTCAAGAGGTATTTCTTGGGTAGCCCGTTGATAATCAGCCGATTAATTTTTTCTAAAAATAAATCAAAATAAGCTTCTAAAATGGAGGTAGGCTTTAGTCGCAATCGTCCGGTTCCCGCTACCTCTGTTTTTAATAAATGACAATATTGCAGCATATCTAATAGGATGGCTTGCCATTTTTTCGCATCGCTTCGGGTGGCTTTATCTGCTTTTGGAAGTATTTCAATGGTACAATTTCCCACTTGAATTACGCCGACATAATGGCTGAACTTTATTCCTCGATATACCAAAGAATAATAGGGGTGCTGTTTATTTTCCAGATATAAAGCCAGCGCTTTCAACTCTGATTCGGTAAAAGGGACGCCTTGGGAAATATCTCCCACCCGAAGCGTTTGGTGCTCAAAAACTTGAATGGTGCGGGGCTGTATGGCTGTATTTTTTATCATTCTGTTTTTCTCAAATAGCTTTCTAGGAACCCCTTTACTATGTCCAAACCCTTGCTCATTTCTTCGTTATTATTGATGACGATATCCGCATCCTCTTTATAAGGCAAAATAAATTTTTCAAAGGTGGGCATTACGTGGTGCTCGTAGCGATACAAGACATCCTCTAATGGATAATTGCGCTCTTCTTTATCTCTTTTGATGCGGCGGATGACCTTGAGGTTTTCTTTGGCGTGTAAGAAGACTTTTAAGTCTAGCAATTTTCGCATTTTTTTAAAATGGAAAACAAAAAGCCCTTCCACTAAAATAATGGGTGCAGGTTCAAAAATCAGCGTTTTTGCCTTAGCTAATTTGTTATTAAACACATATTCTTTTCGGGTGACGGTTTTCCATTTCATCAACTTTTTCACATCTCTAACAAAAGCCGCTTTATCGATGGATTTAGGGCGATCAAAATTCTTAATACCCTGATTATCCATTAATTGCTGGTCTCTCGGGCGATAGTAATCATCCTGGGATATGATACATAGCTGTTTTCGACTGAAATGATTTTTTAGTGCATTAATAAAGGTTGTTTTTCCTGATCCGCTGCCGCCGGTAATACCGATTATCAGTGGTTTTTTTATTATTTTTGCTAGCTGTTGTTTGCCTTTCATTTTTCTGAATCCATTGAAAAAACGAACGAAAGGTAAGGATTTTCAATCTTTTAAAAAGGGGTAAAAGAAATTTTCTTACATTTGGCTCTGCGGTTTGGGCAAACGAGGTGTCGGAGCCTTTGTATTTTAGGGTACTACACTCACAATCTTAACTTCTTTCATGGATATTCTACGAGGTTTTTTGGGCATTTTTGTCATATTATTGATTTGCTACCTCTTAAGCAATAATCGTAAAGCGATTAATTGGCGATTGGTGGGAGTGGGGATGTTGTCGCAGTTGCTTTTGGCGGTTTTGATTTTAAAAGTGCCTTTTGTCAGTACAATTTTTGATGGGATAGCCGGCTTCTTTCGGCTGATACTGGAATTTACGGAAGAAGGAGCCAAATTCATGTTTGGTAACATTGTAACGGATACCACGACTTTTGGCTATATTTTCGCCTTTCAGGTGTTGCCGACAATTGTTTTCTTTTCAGCCCTAACCGCGATTTTGTACTACTTGGGTATTTTACAGTGGGTGATTAAGGGCTTTGCCTGGGCAATGTCGCGCAGTATGGGGCTATCTGGACCAGAATCTTTAGCGGCTGCCGCCAATATGTTTATTGGACAAACGGAAGCCCCTTTGGTTATCAAACCCTATTTAGAAGGGATGTCTCGTTCCGAAATTTTATGCTTGATGACTGGGGGGATGGCGACGATTGCAGGCGGTGTATTTGCAGCCTATATTGGCTTTTTGGGCGGTGATGATCCGGTACAACAACAATATTTTGCCAAGCATTTATTGACCGCCTCTATTATTTCTGCTCCGGCTGCTATTGTGGCTGCTAAGATGTTATTCCCTGAAACCAAAAAGAATTTGACCAGAGATTTGATTATGACAGGAGATGTAGGCAATAACCTGCTGGATGCTATTTCCAAGGGAACGACAGACGGGCTTAAGTTAGCGATCAATGTTGGAGTAATGTTGTTGGTGTTTACTGCTTTAGTCAATATGGCCAATGAAATTCTAATGAGTACTATTGGGGATTGGACGGGCCTGAATGATTATGTAGTGCGCACTACTGATAGCCGATTTGAAGGCTTTAGCTTTACTTATTTATTGGGTTTATTGTTTGCTCCTTTTGCTTGGGTATTGGGCACCCCAATGCCCGATATTTTACTGGTAGGCCAGTTGCTGGGACAAAAAACGGTCATCAATGAATTCATTGCCTATGCAGACCTGAATGAAATGCGGCAAGCAGGGGAGTTGGTGCTAGACCCAAAATCTATCATTATAGCGACTTATGCTTTATGTGGCTTCGCCAATTTTGCTTCTATAGGTATTCAAATTGGCGGCATTGGAGCATTGGCTCCCGGTCAGCGCAAAGCCCTGACGGAATTGGGGATTATGGCTTTGGTAGGTGGGACGGTCGCTTCCTTTTTGACGGCGGCAATTGCGGGGATGATGTACTAGAACTTATTTTTTTCGAAATATAGGGACAATGCCGACAGCCGCTTTCACAGCAATAAGCTCTTTGTGTTAAGAATTGCTCGGTGAAAACATAAAGTCCATTTTCGATGTAATAGTCAATTCCTTCCTTTAGAGGTAATTTCATATTACCTGCATTTGTTTTAAGCCATAGCAGGAAAGCGATTTTTTACCCATTCAAATCCTCCAAAAAGAACGCCGACAAAAAACAAATCGCCAATTAAAGTATTTAAAAAGAAAGGTAATCCGGCAGTATAAGCTGCTATAATACCCGATGCAGTTTTAGGATAAATGGGGTCTATCCACCAGCTACCCAGATTGGTAATTAAAAAGAAAACTAAAGAAGCTAATAGGCTGGCAATCAGCAAGTTGGTGACTTTTATTTTGCGCAGTAACTTTGTTCCCATTAGCGCAATAACAACGATTGCCAAATAGACAACAGGTAGTCCTATCCAGGAAAAACTGTCAAAATAGGCCCCATACACCACATTATTTAGGATCAAGTCGCTAATCCATAAAGCCAGCAGCGGAATGATAATGGCCAAATGTTTCCTCGAAAAATAGGCAGCCCCAAATAAAGCCATGCCCCCAATGGGTGTAAAATTGGGCGGATGGGGTAATAGACGACTCAAAGCTGCCAACAAGACCATGATGGCAATGATGCCAAAGCGAAGGTTAATTTTATTTGCCATTTTATTCAATTTTCTATTTCCTGCAAATGTAAAAACTATCTGCCACTTTTGCTTTGATTTTCACAGGAGATTTCAGTGAAAACGCCAAAACAAAAATGAGTATTTTTATCTAAAATAAATTAATAATTCCTATATTCCACCCAAATTAATTTTTAATAGGAATAAGCAATTTAAAAATGGAAGACCAGATATTACATTTTTATGAAAATGAAAAAAAATATGCCAATCAACCGATGCTTCGACAACCTTTTGGAGATCGTTGGGAGGTTTATACCTGGGCAGAAGTCGGGCGCATGGCGCGCCAACTGGCCGCCGGATTACAATCACTGGGATTACCGGAAAAGGCACATATTGGTTTGGTATCAAAAAATTGTAGAGAATGGGTGATTGCCGACTTGGCGATAATGATGGCAGGGTACGTATCAGTTCCTTTTTATCCCACCTTGACTTCAGAGCAAATCAATGAAGTTTTGCGACTGGGAGATGTAGCAGCCCTTTTTGTGGGTAAAATGGAGGTCTGGGAAGAAATGAAGCGGGGTGTTCCTAAAGACATGCCGATCATCGCCTTTCCGCATTATGAAGGTAACTCTAGGGTTACAGAAGGGCATCAATGGAAAGATTTTATTAATAAATTCGAGCCTTTGGAAGGAACGCCCTCTCCTAGTTATGACGATATCTGGACCATTGTTTTTACCTCCGGTACTACCGGAACACCTAAAGGGGTTGTGCTAACTTTTCGGGCGGTTGACAGTACCAAAATGGTAATTGAAAATGACAATAACTTGGAGATTTCACTGGAAGGAGATAATCATTTTTTCTCTTTTTTGCCTTTAAACCATATTGCGGAAAGAGTAGTGGTAGAAGTTACTTGTTTTAGATATGGCGGAACTATTTCTTTTTCGGAAAACCTGGCTCGCTTTGCACAGAACTTACGAGAAACCAGGCCAACCCTTTTCTTTGCCGTACCTCGAATTTGGACCAAGTTTCAGCTGGGTGTTTTGGCAAAAATGCCTCAAAAGAAACTGGATACTTTCTTAAAGATTCCGGTTGTATCGAGTATGGTCAAAAAGAAACTTTTAAAAGGATTAGGACTGGATCGGGTGCGAGGAACTTTAACTGGAGCGGCTCCAATGGCACAATCGCTAAAGGATTGGTATAGAAAAATAGGGCTATATATTTCGGAGGGCTATGGAATGACGGAAAATTGTGCGATAGCAACAACATTGGACGGGAGGGATTATAAGCCCGGCTCAGTGGGGAAGGTTCGATATGGTGGAGAGATAAAAATTGATCCCGATACCAACGAAATTCTTTTCAAATCTCCCTGGATGATGAGTAACTATTATAAGGACCCGGAGAAAACAGCAGAAACGATCAAAGACGGTTGGCTGCATACGGGAGATGAAGGACGGCTAGACGAAGAAGGCTATTTATACATTACTGGACGGGTAAAGGATACCTTTAAAACAGCTAAAGGCAAATTCATCGTTCCGGCTCCTTTAGAGTGGAAGTTTGAGCACAATGTAGATATTGAACAGATTTGCATTGTCGGTTTGGGTTGCCCGCAGCCGATGGCTTTGGTAGTCCCTTCTGAAATGGGTACTGCTAAGACTAAAGAAGCCTTAAAAGAAAGCCTGGAAGCAACTTTGAAGCAAGTCAATGAAGAATTGCCCAATTATCAAAAAATTTCTACTATCGTTGTGGCAAAAGAAGCTTGGGATGTAGAAAACGGCTTGTTGACTCCCACTTTAAAAGTAAAGCGAAATGTGATGAATCAACGATACCAAGACCAATTTATGAATTGGCATGCGGATAAAGAAATGATAGTTTGGGAGTAAGTATTTATCGACTTACAATTACCGAACGGAGCTTTTTACCATTTAAAAATAAAATAGTCAAAATGGAATTTTATGATCTAAGTGTTAATACACCACAAGGAAAGCCAATAAACATGGCAGACTTTCAAGGCAAGGCAGTTTTAGTGGTCAATACAGCAACAAAATGTGGCTTGGCACCGCAGTTTGACGGCTTGGAAGCTCTGCACCAACAATATAAGAAGGATGGCTTGGTCGTATTGGGCTTTCCCTGCAATCAGTTTCTAAACCAGGAACCGGAAAGCAATGATACGATGGAGGAAAGCTGTCGAATCAATTTTGGCGTGACCTTCCAGCTTACTGAGAAAATAGAAGTCAATGGGGACCATACCCATCCGGTTTTTGCTTATTTAAAAAGTAAACTAGGCGGCTTATTTGGCAATAAGATCAAGTGGAATTTTACCAAATTTTTAATCACGCCAGAAGGGAAGCCCTTTAAGCGCTATTCGCCCACGACCAAACCAACGAAAATAGAAAAAGATATTCGAAAACTTCTAAAATTGTGATCATCGAGTAAAATGGACAAAATATTCCACTCCACCTTTGACTTTTTCTCTTACGCTATTCCGGGGGTATGTATTGTGGGGTCTTTTTATCTATTGGATGAAAAGTTGAGAACTTTGCCCGATTTTTTGGCAGAGGCGAATAAGGCCAATGTGGGTACAGGAATATTATTGCTGCTAGTGGGGTACGTGATAGGTTTTGCCATTTATCCGCTTGGCAGATTTATGTATAAAAAGGTAAAAGCTCGATTTTGGGGAGATGTTCCTTATCAAAATGTGGACTTATTCATTGCTGATAAATATGTACTTATAAGAGAATTAAGCCCCAATAATTTCAAGTATGTAGAAACCTGGAATAGGTACTGTGCGATGGCGCATAATTTATCTACGGCGGCTCTCTTTATTGCGCTTTTTGCAACGGTCAAAGTGATATGGTTGAATCCAGGTAACCTTTTCTTTTGGATTATTTTTATTATTGGAATATGGCTTCTGTTCGGACTTTTGCTACGTCGGGCGGTTATTTTTTCCATTTGGGCAACGGATGATATCAATGCAGCTATTCGATGCTTGAATTTATTGGAGCGGGCAAAAGAATTGCCCGCAACTACTTCCAGCTAAAAGGCAAATTTTCCTAGATGCACTTGCCGGATCCCTTTTTCCCGATCTTCAAAAAAGCGTTTTAAAGTAAATTTGGAAGAAGCAAAAGCAATTTCTCTCCAGGGGATTTCTGTTTCTGAAAATAGGCGAACTTCCAGGCTTTCTTCCGTAGCTTGAAAATCCAATGCTTGCAAGTCTGCTAGAAAGTGCATATATACTTGGTTAATTTTAGGAATACTATACACCATGTGCAAACCAATAATGACTACTTTTGTTTGCGCTTCTTCCCACACTTCTCGTATCGCACCGTCTTCGACCGATTCTCCATTTTCCAGGTAGCCACCCGGCACATTCCAAAAACCCTTTCGGGGATGGATTCCTCTTTTGCAAAGCATTACTTTGTCTTCCCAGATAGGTAAGGCGCCTGTAACAATGTTGGGATTTTGATAATGAATCGTCATACAATGGCCACATACATAGCGAGGAAGAAAGTCGCCCGGTACAGATTTGAGATTAACCTTATGTCCGCAATTGCTACAAAAGTTCAAATTAATGGGTTATTAATTTCGCTCCTCTCCAATTTAGGATGGAGGAGAATTTACGCTTAGCAAATCTCTTTTTTAACGACCATTTTACCCTTTTACTGGGGAGAGCGATTAATTTTTTAATTTTTCCAAATCTTGTGGGGTATCAATCCCAAAGGTTTCCAAATCAGTCAAGGCAATTCCGATTTTATAACCATTTTCCAGCCAACGCAATTGTTCGAGCGATTCGGATTGCTCCAATTTCCCCAAAGGTAATTGGGCGATTTCCAACAAGGTTGCTCTACGATACGCATATAAGCCAATATGTTTATAAAAATTGCCTTTTTTCAACCAGTCTTTTTGGGCGACTCCTCTTAGGTAGGGAATTGGACTTCTACTAAAGTAAAGGGCTTCTTTTTGGGTATTAAATACGACTTTGACAATATTTGGGTGGGTTAACTCCTCATATTTATTGATTTTTTTTGCCAAAGAGGCTATGTTCTTATTCGAATTATATTGAAGCACTTGTACACATGCGTCAATTTGTCGGGGATCAATAAATGGCTCATCCCCTTGAATATTTACCACAGCTTCCATATCTTGAAATAGTTTTGCGACTTCTGCACAACGGCTTGTTCCGTTTTGGTGGGCTTTACGGGTCATCTTTACTAGTCCACCAAAAGATCGAACATGATCAAAAATGCGTTTATCATCCGTAGCAACCAAGACCTTTGATAATAAGGTAGCTTTGGAGGCTTGCAGATAGACTCTTTGAATCATTGTCTTTCCGTCTATATTTACTAGGGGTTTTCCCGGAAAACGGGTAGAGGAAAAACGCGCTGGAATAATGCCTATACTTTGCATGAAGGATTGATAAAGAATGCTACACAAATTATCTTGCCTGATGAATAAAGGGCTATTTTTTATTCTGTTTGCTATTTTTCCATGTAGTATATATGGAAAAGCTGCTGGCGTATATACTGGAGATAGCCTCCACTATCTTACCTTGCAAGATACTATATTTTTGCAATCTGGGCTTTATTCTGAAAAAGTATTTACCCATATTATAGAACCTAAACAAACGCTTTACTCTCTATCCAGGTTTTATGGGCTGACCTTGGAGGAATTATATTTTTACAACCCGGAAAATGAAGGTGGCCGTTATGAGGTGGGTAGTGAAATTAAAATCCCAATTCCCAATCGGAGCATTATTCGGTACCGACCTGCTAATTTTGACGCTTTGCAGTTTGTACCAGTTTTTTATGTGGTAAAAAAGGGAGAAACAATGTATCACGTAGCCAGGCGTTTATTCAAATTACCCATTGATACGTTGATGAATCGAAATCAATTAGAAAGCCCGACTCTATCTATTGGCCAAACCCTATGGATTGGATGGATGAGTATTCATGGCGTGCCAGATAATTATAGGCAATTCAGGGGACATCCGCTTTGGAAAAAAAGCTATGAATTGCGCAAACAATACCTAGTAGCAAAAAGAGGAAAAAGAGAGTATCGCCGAAGAGGCCCAGCCGTCTTGATTAAAGGGATTAAAAGTAGTTCGGATTTAATTGTCATGCACCGATATGCGCGAGTGGGGTCTATTATCGCCGTAACTAATCCTATGAAAAGGCGTACAGTTTACGCAAAAGTAGTCGCCAAAATGCCTGCTACTTATAGCAGCAATATCGAAGTAGTTGTTTCCCCTCGAGTGGGGAAAATGCTGGGAGCAATTGATGAAAAATTTTTTGTAAAAGTAAAGTACCTTCGTTAAAAATAAGCTCCATGCTCATCCTGAAATAATTCTAAAACACCCTCCTTTCATGTATTTTAAAAACATTCTTGAAATAATTGGGAACACGCCATTAATCCAAATCAATAAAATTGCCAAGGACATCCCCGCATTGATTTTGGTGAAGCTGGAAACAATCAATCCCGGTCATTCCATTAAGGATCGGATGGCTTTAAAAATGCTGGAAGATGCCGAAAAACGGGGCGTTATTAAACCAGGAGGCACGATCATCGAATGTACTTCGGGGAATACGGGCATGGGCTTGGCTATTGCAGGATGTGTGAAAGGCTATAGAAGCATTTTTACAACCAGTGATAAACAGAGTAAGGAAAAAATTGATTTACTGAAAGCAATGGGAGCAGAGGTTATTGTTTGCCCAACCAATGTAGAACCGGACGATCCCCGATCTTACTACTCGGTGGCGGAAAGGCTGAGCCGGGAAATCCCCAATTCTTTCTGGTGCAATCAATATGATAACCTATCTAACCGACAGGCACATTACGAAACAACTGGTCCCGAAATCTGGGAGCAAACGGAAGGAAAAATTACCCATCTGATCGTAGGAGTAGGAACGGGCGGAACCGTGTCGGGGACGGCAAAGTATTTAAAAGAGCAAAATCCGAACATTAAAATTATTGGAATTGATACCTTCGGCTCTGTTTTTAAAAAATACCACGAAACGGGTGAATTTGACCAAAATGAAATCTATCCCTACATCACAGAGGGAATAGGAGAGGATATATTGCCCAAAAATGTTGATTTTAGCTTGATAGATCATTTTGAAAAAGTAACAGACAAGGATGGTGCCTTGATGTGTCGCCGTTTGGCGAGAGAAGAGGGCATTTTATTGGGCTATTCGGCAGGTTCTGCTTTTGCTGGTTTGTTACAAGTAAGAGACCAATTTGATAAGGACGATGTGGTGGTAGTTATTATCCACGACCACGGCAGTCGCTATGTAGGAAAAATTTATAATGATGATTGGATGAGGGAAAGAGGCTTTTTAGAAGATGATCTAAGAGTGAAAGATATCATTGCTGCTAAGAAAGGAGAAAAATTCATTGCGGTTCAGCAAACAGATACCGTAAGAGAAGTTTTCAACTTAATGAAAGAAAAAGATATTTCTCAATTGCCCGTCATGAAGAATGGAAACATTATCGGCTCTATTACGGAAAGTACTGTTTTGACTTATCTTTTGGAAAACCCCATTAATAATACAGAAAATCAAATTGAGCATATTATGGGCGAACCATTTCCGATGGTGGAAGAAGACTTGCCAGTTAAAAACTTAACTCGATACATTAGCAAGGAAATACCGGCAGTTATTGCGAAAGATAAAGCAGGTAGTATGCATATTTTAACGCAGTATGATGTTATTCAGACAATTTGACATTTTTGAACAACCTGTTTGATCAATAAAATTCATAGCTTATGACAGCCAATATTCGCTAAATGATTGCATTTTCAACACTTTTAAAAGATTTACATTCTTGCAGAAGAAAGATATAAACGAAATGAATGTAATTATTTTATGATGTTTTATCTTTTAACAATCAGTGAAGTAATATATTTTAATATACTTAAATAAAAAATCCAAAAAAGATTTAATTATTATTTTTTCAACTACTGAAAATTCTTACCTTTGTAATCAATCAGTTTATCAAGCTTCATTTTTGTCCAATCTGTGACAATATTTCGATTGATCTTTCATTTCTTACCCCTTTTGCCCCTCGATATAACCATCCGATTTGTTTTAGGGTGGACACATTGCTGGTTGTTTACTTGATTTTAGAGGAGCCATCCGATAATTTTTTAGCTACCCTCAACACGGAAGAAATAGCCCTCTGATCATTTAAAACAGCCAGCGCTTTTTGCTTTTTTGCACTTTTTATAGATATGGCAACAATTTTGCACAAGAAAACTTTAACGTTCACTAATTATGGGAATCGTTATCCATTTCCTATTTTTGGGCATTGATCCTTTGATGAGCATCTTGATTTGTCAAAGATTTTAAAAAGGCTAAATTCTACGAGACTGTGCAATTAAAGACACCTCCTTTTTTTAATAGAAGGGCTAAAAGAACATTAAAAGCAATCACCATTTTTGCAGCAACCCTGGGTCTTTTGTACTTACTAGGTATAATGCCCCACTCAGATAAAGCAACTGCTTCGCTAGTGAAGGCGTTTAAAAAAGAAAGCGCGCATTTAAGCTCCCTTTCTATTCCCATTCCTCAGATCAAGTATGGCTTTGCTTTAGATACCTTTCAAGTAACGGTGGATACTATTGAGAATAATCAATTTTTGGCGGATATTTTGCTGCCCCATAAGGTTAATTTTCAATCCATTGACCAATTAGCGCGCAATGTGGAAAACGTATTTTCCGTCACTAAATTGAGGGCAGACAAGGAATATACCATTTTAAGTAGAGATACAGCTGAGGGGGCGGATTATTTTATTTATGAGCCAGATGTTTACAGCTATGTCGTATATGATTTGAAAAATAATTTGGATGCAACTATCGTAGAGCGACCGGTAAAAACAACCGTAAAAGAGGCTTCTGGTATAATAGAATCTTCGCTGTGGGTAGCGATGTTGGACAATGGCTTACCCATTGAGTTGATTGACAAAATGGAGGGAGTGCTGCAATGGTCACTAGATTTTTTTCGCGTTCAAGTAGGAGATAAATTTAAGCTAATTTACGAAGAGAATACCATTGATGGTGTTTTTGCCGGTGTCGGAAAAATTCATGGGGCTTATTTCAAAAATTTTGATAATGAATTTTATGCTATTTATTATGAGAATGGCAAATTCAAAGGCTATTATGACGAGCAGGCTCGCCCGATGAAAAGCCCCTTTTTAAAATCCCCCGTTAAATATTCTCGCATTTCTTCTGGTTATAATCCTCGAAGGTTCCATCCTATATTAAAAAGAGTGCGCCCTCATTATGGGACGGATTATGCTGCGCCGAGGGGTACGCCGATTTTAGCTGTTGCCAACGGAGTTGTTGTTGCAGCGAGCTACGGAAAGGGCAATGGCCGATTTGTTAAAATCAAACATGACAAAACTTATTCGACCCAATATTTGCACATGAATGGCTTTGCCAAAGGCATCAGAAGTGGTGCGCATGTAAAGCAGGGACAGACAATTGGCTACGTTGGCTCCACTGGGTTAGCGACTGGTCCGCATGTATGCTTTCGTTTTTGGAAAAATGGCAGACAAGTCAATCATTTGCGCCTGAAATTGCCCAACCCGACACCTATGCCGGAGTCAGAAAAGCCGACCTATTACCCAATTAGGGATAAAGTGGTGGCTCAACTAGACGCGATTCCCTATAAAGCAGTAAGGATAGAGGAAGTGAAAGAAAAACAGGAATTATCGCAAGTGCTGAAATAATTTTTTTTAAAGATTTGACATACTGTGATTTAGATTTTTTGCTGCTTTACGCATTTTTCAAAACAGCTAGACAATCCTTGACGCTATCCTTCCAATAAGGTATATCCAGACCAAACTTATTTTGAATTTTTTCGCAACTCAAAACGCTATAAGCAGGACGCTTGGCAGGAGTAGGGTAGGCTTTGCTAAAAATAGCGGTCACTTTACAGTCGATACTTTTTATTTCAAAAATAGTTTTGGCGTAATCATACCAGGAAGTAACTCCCCGTGGAGCAAAATGATAAATACCTCCATAATTTTTTAAGCCTCCTTCGACTTTTCCCACAATTTTTAAAATGGCTTTTGCTATATCCCTTGCATAAGTAGGTACGCCTATTTGGTCATACACAATGTTCAGATGTGTTCTTTCTTTGCCCAGTCGCAGCATGGTTTTTAGAAAATTATGTCCAAAGGAAGAATAAATCCAAGAGGTTCGCAAAATAATAGTTGCTGGATTTTCCGCCAAAGCTGCTTGATCGCCAGCTAATTTTGTAGTGGCATAAATGCTTTTGGGGGCGGGTTTATCGGTTTCTTTCAATGGGCGGTTGATTCGGTTATGATAAACATAGTCCGATGAAATGTGGATCAAGGCGGTTCCAAATTTGCGGCAAATCTTTGCTAAGTTTTGTACAGCATCTACATTAATTTTATAAGCATTTGCTACATCACTTTCAGCTTTATCAACCGCCGTATAAGCCGCACAATTAATACAAAAATTGGGCCTTTTACTTTGGAAAACTCGGCGGACTGCTTCAAAATCACTGATATCCAAAGAAGCTCTGGAGTAGAAATAAAATACATACTCCGGATAATTTTTGACTAAAGCCTGTATTTCACTTCCGACTTGTCCGCTAGCTCCAGTAACTAATATTTTCATGCTTTTAGGTGATCTTTGTATTAGACTTGTTCATTTTCAAATAGGTTCGAAAACGAATTCCCAATCCGTCTTACGAGTTGGTATAAAATCGCTTATGTGCGCCAAATTTGGGTTGAACTTTATCCTTTTCGGAAAGTACAACTTTATCCAAATCGATTTCCCAATTGATATTCAAAACAGGGTCATTAAAATAAATACCCGCATCATGGGACTTGGCATAGAAATTATCGCACTTGTAGGCAAAAATTGCTGCATCACTTAAGACTACGTATCCATGTGCAAAACCTCTAGGAATGAACAATTGCTTTTTGTTGGCATCACTTAGGCGAATGGTGAAAGATTGCCCGTAAGTAGAAGCCCCTTCTCGAATATCCACAACTACATCCAGCACCTCCCCTTGTATGACCCTAACCAATTTAGCCTGAGAATAAGGTGGCAATTGGTAATGCAGACCTCTCAATACTCCATAAGTGGACAAAGCTTGATTATCCTGGACAAATTTGGTATTAATTCCTGTTTTCCGAAAAGTTTCTGCATTATAAACTTCATAGAAATAACCTCGATCATCTCGCCATATTTTTGGATTAAAAACGACCAGATCGGGAATATTAGTTGTTATAAATGGCATTAAATAGGAAGTTAAATAGTGGGAAAGCCAAATTTTTTTTTACAATAATCCGACTTTTTTGTTACATATTCTTGGTTACTTTGGCAGATTATTCAAAAAGGGATAAAATTATTGCTCTTCGACCGATCTCAGAATTGGTCGAAGAGCCTAAATTATATTATATGCAAATAGTGAGTCATACTGATCGTGCCAAGTCCGCAGCCTTATTTGAAGAAGCTCAATTCTACTTTCCAGGAGGGGTTAATTCGCCTGTTCGTGCTTTCAAGTCTGTTTCTGGGCCACCTTTGTTTATAAAAAAAGGGGACGGGTGCCATATTATAGATGAAGACAATAATCGCTACATAGATTTTTGTTGTTCTTGGGGCCCATTGATTTTGGGGCATAATCATCTAAAAGTGCGAGATAGGGTTTTAGAAGCAGTCGCCAATGGCACTTCTTTTGGGACACCCACCCGCTTGGGTAATGAAATTGGAAAGCTGATTTTAAGCAATAATAAATACGTTGAAAAATTGCGCTTTGTAAGTTCTGGTACCGAGGCGGTTATGTCTGCTTTGCGGCTGGCGAGGGGCTTTACAGGCAAAAATAAAATCATAAAATTTGAGGGCTGCTACCACGGGCATTTTGATGCTCTTTTGGTAAAAGCAGGCTCTGGTTTGGCCACTTTTGGTGTGAGTACCTCCGCTGGAATACCGGAGGCTTTTGCTAGAGAAACGCTGGTTTTGCCCTTAAATGACACGAATCTTTTAGACAAAACGTTGGAAAAGCATGCTCGCGATATTGCCTGTATCATCCTTGAGCCTGTCCCTGCCAATAATGGATTGCTTTTACAAGATCCATCTTACCTGAAGTATCTGCGAGCAGTTTGTGACAAATACGGCATTTTACTAATATTTGATGAAGTAATTTCTGGATTTAGACTGGGCTTTGAAGGGGCGGCAGGCTATTATGGCATTCGGCCGGATATTATTACTTATGGTAAAATAATAGGAGGAGGCATGCCGGTTGGGGCCTATGGGGCAAGCAAGAAAATTATGGCGCATATTGCTCCGGAAGGGAGCGTCTATCAGGCAGGCACCCTTTCTGCTAATCCGGTGACTATGGCTGCGGGTATTGCTACGTTGAAAGAATTATTAGTAGCTGGATTTTATGAAGATTTAGCGGAAAAAACTCAAAAATTTGCTCAACGGATTCAAAATTATTGCGACCAAAGGGAGTATGAGGTCAATATTGTTTATATCAGTTCGATTTTCTGGATTACTTTTTCCAAAAGCCGCATTGTTTCTGCAGACCAAATAAATCCAGTTAGTATGGAAAAATTCAAAATATTGCATCATGAATTATTGCAAAGAGGGGTCTATTTAGGCCCTTCAGGCTATGAAGTTGGTTTTATTTCAGCAGCGCACAAAATGGAAGATTTAGAAAAAGCAGCAGATTTAATTTGCGAGAGCATAGATATTGTTTTTTCTCAATCAGCATGAATATGCTTTCTCCTCAAATCACTTTGAATTGCAAGGGACAATTGCTCCCATTGGATGTGCCAATTGTTATGGGGATTCTGAATGTTACGCCTGATTCATTTTATGATGGGGGGAAATATCGGCGGGAAAAAGCCATTCTGAATCAGGCGGAAAAAATGCTTCGGGAAGGTGCGAGTATTATTGATATTGGCGGCATGTCTTCCCGCCCAGGAGCAACTATAATAGATGAGGCGGAGGAATTGGATCGGGTTATTTCTCCCATTCGGTTAATTTTAAAAAAATTTCCAAAAGCTCTTATTTCTATTGATACTATGCGAGCAACAGTTGCCAAAAGGGCAATTGAAGCGGGGGCAGTTATGGTCAACGATATTTCAGCAGGTAAACTTGATCCTCAATTGTATGACACAGTGGCGGAGTTGGACGTTCCCTATATTTTAATGCACATGAAGGGCACTCCGAAGAATATGCAGCAAAATCCAAAATATGAAAACGCAGCCTTGGAAATTTTGGATTTTTTTATTGAGGAAGTGGGTAAATTAAGAAAAGTAGGCGTAAAAGATATTATATTAGACCCTGGCTTTGGTTTTGGAAAAACCATAGACCACAATTATCAAATATTGAACCATCTGCATACGTTTCAAATTATGGACTTGCCTGTTCTCGTCGGAATTTCCAGAAAGTCTATGATTTATAAATTTTTAAAAACGACTCCTAATGAGGCATTAAATGGCACGACTGCCTTGAATATGGTCGCTTTGCAACAGGGGGCTAAAATTTTGAGGGTGCACGATGTAAAAGAAGCCGTAGAGGTAGTGGAATTGTTTTTGCAGCTTAAACAAAATAAGTAGGGGTATCCAGAAAAGAGAAAACTAAAAAATGGCCTACCAATTAACAGAAGATAATATTAAAAGGGCAACCTTGAGTTTCCTGAAGACTTATTATAAAAATAATAGTTCCAGGGGATTTGGGGAAACAGAAACGGCGATAGATATGATGACGGGGAGCGGAATTATTGCGGATGGTTATTTAAAATTTTCTATTGAAAACGACGCTTTTGATCTTTCTGCTACAGAAGCAGAAGAGCAGATTTTAGAAGAAAACCCAGCAAAAAAAGAAAAAGAAGTCTTTCTAGCTACTTTTGAAGCTACTTCTCAGGCAACGGCAGAAGAAGTACAATACCAAATTCAAAGAAAATTATTAATCCTGGACGCTTTAGCTTTTGCAAGTGTTATTGCTGCGGGATCCTATATGTTCAATTATTTGAATGAGCAATTTACCCTCAATCAATTGGGTACCTTTTTGTTTTTTGCCGGATTTTTTGCGGTGCTAATTGCTTCTGCCATTGGCTATCTGGTTTTGATGAAAAATAATGCCCGTTATCGCTACATATATGCCATTGCCCAGTTCAAAAAATATCATGCAGATGAACAATGGATTTCTTATGGAGAGGATGTTTTTGCCAACCCAAATAATAAATACTTGTTAGAATTAAAAAAGCAATGTATTCGACAAGGTTTTGGTTTAATTTCCATAGATAACGATTTGCAGCCTGCTTTAGTGATGACGCCTGCTCGTGAAAACATCTTCAGCACTCGGCGGAAAATCAGGAATTTTTTTAAAGAAAAAACAACCAATAATAAAACATTTAGCTGGATTAAAGGGGTTAAAGTGCCGACGCTGACGACAAATGCTATAAATACTACGGATTATTTGCGCTACACTAAGTCCTACTGGAAACAATCAATGATTATTCTTGCTTCTTTGTTTATTATGGGGGAAGTTTACCTGGAAGAATTAAAAAATCCCAATATAGCTTATGTAGATGAATCCCAATATGAGAAATTAATAGAAAAGGAAACCGATGACAACTATCCGGAGCCAATGATTAATCTGGATTCAATCGAACGAGTGGAGGATCAATTAGATCGATCTGGAAAAAGAAGAATATCTGTACTAAAAAATCAACCAACCAAAAGAGAGAGAGAACTTGCTGCCTCGGCGACTAACCCAATTGCTCCGATCAAAAAACAACCTACGGCTTTTATTATCTCGACAGGCTTGGATGAATATATTAGTTATGGTTGCGATCGCCTAAAAGGTTTTCAAGGAGATAAGTATTTGGTGCAAATTGACGAATCCCGAAGCGATACGGACGCCATTCGAAAAGTAAAAGCTTTTAATGAAAGCGGTTTTCGGGCAAATGCTTTATGGCTCGGTTGCTTTTCTACTCAAAGTACAGAATATGTAATTTATGTTGACGATATTTTTAGCTCCAAAGATGAGGCAGTAGAGCGGGCTAATAGTTATCAAAAACTAATGCTTGCTAAAGGCAGAGAAGGAGAGCAGACCGTTATTCGGATGATAAAAGGAGAAGCAGCCAATTGAAGCTGCCCGATTTATCTTTTATTTTGTTCTCATCGTCACTTAGTGCTTTGTCAAGTTAGAAGAATTTTATATTTTAAATCCTTCTCAGTTAATCTAACGTGTTGCTTTTTCATATGTCTTCTCTTTGGAAGACAAGTTAGTAATTATTCTACTGACCAATAATTTATTCTAATGAATATCAAATTGAAAACCAAATTATTTTGAAGCTTGTGCCTCGTTCAATAGGCGCAGGCGGCATCAATTCTCACTTGGACGCGCCCTACATTTTATCGCCTGATTTCCAACCAGCCGCTGTACTGTTGTCCTTCTCCGTCGTCTAGTAGGTAAAAATAAGTGCCATCTGGTAAAAGTTGTCCTTCACGCCAAGTGCCATCCCACTCATTTTTATAGCCATCCATTATATAAACCTGGTTCCCCCAACGATTAAAAATCTGGAGGCTATTATTGGGAAAGTTTTCAATACCTTCAATTAGAAAGACATCATTGATACCATCGCCATTAGGAGATAAGCCCGTGTAGATAGTAAAAGGTTTTTCACTAGTACATTGGACAGTAACCATTACTTTTGCCGTATCACAAAAACCGCCTACGCAAATTTCGTATAGAAACTGCTCTGGAATGGAGTCATTGCAATAATCGGTAATCGGAGAATAGGTAAGCGTCCCATCTGAATTGAATACTGCAATGCCATTGTCAGGTTGGTTAACCAAAGAAAAAGTATCCAGATTGGTAAAAACATCATTAGCCAGTACATTGATTACGACCGGATCATTAGGATTAGTTGCAATAGAATCGTCATTTGCCGCAAAATCTGGCGGCGGCAAATCTCCACTAGTCACAGCGATTACTACAATGACCGTATCGCAAAAACCAAATTGGTCGCAAACTTCTATACAAGCCGTATCTACCCCTAATTCAATGCCCGTATAAGTCAAGCAACCTGTTGTCCCATCTAAATCTATCAGGACCATTTCGCCATTTTGTTCCGGACAAAGGTCTTGAACGGTCTGAAAAGTCCCTGGAATACCACTTAATGAGATACAAGTATTATTGGTATCCCCCACTTCAATGGTGTCTCCGATTATAATATCTTCATCACAAGCTATAACAGCGATTACCGTATCTAAACAATTGTCAATATCTCTAAAAACCAACTGGTGAATTCCTGGTTCTGTAAAAGCTAAAACAGATCCATTTCCGCCATTACAAAATTCTACTAATCCAGTAAACACAAGTCCATCATTTGTGATAGAATAGGTTAGCAAAGAATCGTAAGCCAAAGGAAAACACATCTCTAATTGCTGACAATCAGTTGATTGTGTAAATATAGTATCTGATGCGACAAAGGACTCGCAAACAATTGGAAGTTCCTGAACATTGACTCGAAGGGTCAAATTTATTTTTCTATTTTTATTATCAATAATACTAAAACAAGCCTCATCAGTCCCCTCCAATAGTGCTTCTATATTGATACATAGTGTATTAGAAATCAGTAGGATACTGGCATTTTCGCCCGATAATTCCGGACATTGATTGGCAGATACTTCCGGATTAGTTCCAAAAATTTCTTCCAGGCAAAGCATTTCATTTTCTCCCTCTTTTAAAGAAATGACAATCAACGTATCTATTGGAATATCGGTTGCGCAAGGCTGTTCTATTTTCAAAGTATCGGAGCAAGCGGTCGTCTTTCTAATTAAAATAACTTCGTGAGTACCAGATTCAAACTCGATTAATGTTCCATTAGGAGTGAGGTTGGTATTAACATCCAAAGTTGTCAATGAATTGGTCAAAGGGTGCCTAATGATTAATTTTCCATACGTATTAGAAGGTAAACCGCCCTGAATGATGACAACATCTTCCTTAAAATTCCAGTTTCCTCCTGGGTCCCAAAAATTTAGAGAATCCACTAAATCCTGTATATTCTGGAATGCGCCCGAAAATTGTACCCCATTGACTGTCCATTCATTTAAAATATATGGACCTGAATCTCCCCTGCCTGGAAGCGTAAAATAAGTATAGGCATACAAAGTGTCAAATTCGCAACCTACCAAAGCACCCGAATAAGCCATTCCGTCAATCAATAAAGAATATTCGGATAAACTATCTAGGGGTACAGACAAACAAAACGATCCCTTGGCGGCACAGTTAATTGAATCTAAGGTGAGCGCAGTACCCAAATCATCCAAAACACCCAAATCACAAGCCTGGGTAGTAATAATAGCTGAGGCAATTTGCATACAACCATTATCATCTGTTATAGTCAACTCATAAACCCCATTTTCCAAACCGGAAATTGATTGCTCCTCGCTTCCATTACTCCATAAATAGGCATAAGGCGGCATTCCCCCTTCAACTATAGAAGTAATCATTCCATTTCCTATTCCTTCTCCTGCCATTGCCACTAGCTCAATAGTAATTGGGGCAGCATCTGGCAATAAGGCACTTACTGCCATTGTACATCCCCTCGCGTCTATTACTGTAACCATATAGGTAGCAGAAAAAAGCTGGTCCAAAACAGGGCTTGTATCCCCTGTTTCCCAAAGAAAGCTAAAGGGCGCACTGCCGGTTAGTGGAGTCACTCGGAGTGAGCCTGTACTGTCGCCTACACAAATGGGTGGGCTAATATCCATCATTACATCAATCGTCGGGCAATTCATTTCACCAATCGAAATAGAGGATATAGCTGTACACTCATTTATATCTGTTACCGTTAAGGCATAATCTCCAGGACTTAAGTTAACTTGCATCGAGTCGGTAGAATTATTACTCCATGCAAACTGATAGGGAGGCGTACCGCCACTCACGGCAGGAGTAGCCGTTCCATTATTTTCGCCAACCGGCATCACATCCTGTTTGACAATTTGTAAAATAAGCGAATCTGGTTCGATTATGGTAGCAGCAGCAGTCGCCGTATCGCCATTAGCATCGGTTACAGTGACGCTATAAGTTCCTGAAGATAAGCCAGTTATAGTAGAAAGGGTATCCCCTGTGTTCCATAAATAATGGTAGCTTGGCTCGCCTCCGTCTGCCTTTGCAATAATCAAAGCATCCAATTGTCCATAGCAATGGATATCCTGCTTGACAATTTGTAGCCCTATGTCTGAAGTTGTATTAGGTAAAGAATTGCACAAAATGCCCATTCCTCTTACAGCTATTGGAACATCTGCTTCTCCAAAGCCTGAAACGGTAATTTGTTGTCCAACATTTGCATCGAGCATATTCGGGGGGACAAAAGGGTCGGTAAAATTATCCATTAAACTGATAATTCCTTCCGTACATTCTGAAGTATTATTGATCGAAAATAACGCAACTTTCACGCCTTTTTGATAAAGAATATTGCTGGTCCCCTGAGTACCCAAGCCAATGGAAATGTAATCAAAATCGGGTGCTTCTGCTGGTCTATCAATCCTGCCCGTTTCAAAAAATATCACCCCATCAATCAAATTAGTAACCGACCCAATCGTAAAATTGCCGCTTGGAGCTTTTAAAGTAATTTGAGCTGTACTGGTAATATTTTCTGGAAAGTTCCAGGTTGTGTCTGAAATAAGCGAAACCTGATAATCTCCATTCTCTAACTGTTCCAATTCCAGTTCAATCGGACACCGAGTAGTATCTCCTCCAAAATTTACTTTATCCATAGCCACCAACTTACTTCCACTAAACAAAAGGATCATAAAGAAACCGAAAAAATTCCAAATACCCGTTCTCCAGTAAAAAACAACAGAACACAATTCGAAAGCAATTGAGTTTTTCAAATTTTTTAGAAAAAATAATTTATCAGTGTTCATAGAAAATAATTTCAGAAATATAGGATTTGATTTCCGGAAATTATATACAAAAACCAAAAAGTCAATATCCAATTTGGGTGCTGATTGTGATAAGGTTAAAAGATTGGGAAAGAAATGTATAAAAATCAGGCTCTAAGCTACTCTTTACAATAAATAGACCAAATTATAATATGAATAAAAAATATTTTTATCAAAAAACACACATTTAGCACGGTTCTTGAAAAAGGAAAGCATAGTACGCTTTGAAATACAGGGATAATTAACTCATTTAATCTAAGTATAAACTTGAGTCAACAAATTATTATCCAAACATTCCTTTAAGGAAACTACACATTTATAGAATTGTCCCTTCAAGGCGTACTCTTTTCTTTTATTTGCCTACCATTTGGATGTAGAATAAATTTCTCTTTATTTACAAAATAGAAACTCGCCCTTTAGAGCAGTTACTCCAACTAGTGCTATGTTTCAACTCTATGAAAGCACTTAAAGCCACTTCCTTATCAAATCCTGCCATTTCTATATGCTTTGGCCTTTCCCTTATTTTATTAGTTCACTTCTGCAAAAAATGGACGATCCGGAATAAAGTCACAAAAAGACTGAAAAAATGATCTCTATGCCCAATTTGCTTTCTTATTCAATAGTTCCTCCAAAAAAAACAGTCAAAACGGCCCGTCACAGAATTACTCAAAAAGAATATTTTTAAAAAATTTTTCGCATTTTTTTTCATTTTTTTTTGCTTTTACCCCTTAAATTCTCTCATATTTGAAGTATCACAATAAAAACAGCCTTCCATTTAAAATTGTGACAGCTCAAATCCCTTCAAAAAAAAACCTCCGGTACATTGCTCCATTTTTTGTAGAAAAATGTGACTTCCTCCCAGCAAGTTAAAATATAAAAACCAGGCCAAACACCACTTATTATGACAAACATCAACAACATCAAAATTGCCGCTTTTTTCTTAATGACCGCCCTATTTTCCTGCCAAAAAGAATTAAATATTGAAGTTGCCAAAACTTATCAGAATGTAGATCCAGCCATCTGGGCTTATTTTGAAAAATTTGAAAAAGAAGCGGCTAAAAGGGGACTAGATATTGACTTGGCTGCTGCTGGCATTACAGGCAGTATTGAAAAAATTCATACACATGGAACGGTTGGTTTGTGTAATCACCGACTCAATGAGCCTAACCGCGTAATTATTGATACTGATTTTTGGAACAAAGCGAGCGAAAGCTCCAAAGAAATGATCATCTTTCACGAATTGGGCCATTGCTACCTGGCGAGAGGGCATAAAGACGATGCAAATAGCGACGGCACCTGTGCCAGTATTATGAGGAGTGGAAAAGGGGGCTGCATTGACTTTTATAATTCCTCTAACCGGCCTGCTTACTTAGATGAATTATATACTGCTACTAACTAAAACGTGGAGCCATTTGACATTTGTGCAGCCGATCTGGTCAAGGCGGCATACAGCGATTGGATCGCTTGACTTTTTCTCATTTTAACAAGGGAATATTTTCCTATATTTGCTCAAAATAGGAAAATAGATTGCCTAAATGTCATTAAGCTATCAATACATTGCCATCGAAGGAAATATCGGCGCAGGAAAAACGACCCTCAGTCAACTATTAGCCAAAGATTTTAACTATCGCTTAATATTAGAACAATTCACAGATAATCCATTCCTTCCTTTATTCTATAAAAATCCCGATCGCTACGCTTTTCAGGTCGAATTGTTTTTTATGACCGAACGCTACAAACAGCTACAGGAGTTTTATGCTTCTCAGGATTTATTTCAACAGCAGACCATTGCGGATTATTTTTTTCTAAAAACACTCTTATTTGCCAATAATAATCTTTTAGAAGAAGAAAATCGTTTATTTCAACAGCTTTTTCATACATTAAATGCCCGATTCCCGAATCCAGACCTATTGATTTATCTGCACCGTCCAGTGGAGGAATTGCTTGAATACATTGCCCAAAGAGGAAGAAAAATGGAAACCCCCATTGGAAAGGAATACCTGGAAAAGGTCCAACACGCTTATTTTGATTTTTTTAAAAACGCTCCCAATTTCCCCATTCTAGTATTAAATATGGAAGGGGTCAATTTTTTGGAAAATCCAGAAAAATATCAGCGCATCATTGCCCTGGTAAGGAAAGATTACAAAAAGAAGGTTCATTTTTTAGAAGTTTAATTGCCTCGGCATCCCTTACTATTTGGGCAATTGCGCCTCGAATGCTTCTAGCAAGGCTTCGCCATCCCAATCAGAGGCATTGGGAGCAATCGGAATTCTGGTTTGTACTTTTTTAGTTAAGCACTTTGCTTCAAGCACAAATTTGGGCATTCCATTGTTTTCTTTTTTAACGCCGTTACGCAATTCGTCAATATCCACCACAACCCCCAAATCAGATCCCTCATTTAAATCAATCAGCTTGGATTTTATCGCTGAAAGCGTGTCAAATAGATTATGCTTTAGGTTTCTTATTTTGGTCAAAATCAGGCCATCCCTAACGCTGGGGTACATATATTCATCCTTTAGCTGCGATACAAATAGCTCAATAATTTTCTCTACAGTATTGCATTTTTTGGAATAGACCGACTGACTAAATTCCTCATCAAAAACGTATAAATAAATGTTTATTTGCGGTGCTAAAGGGTTGGAATCTTTGCTAAATTTAAAAGCCAAATCGAAGTTATTCAATTTGACTTTCCCCAATTTATTGATTTTGGTCAGGGTTTTATCGGCCAACTCAACTAAATCCAAGTTTGGAAAACTCATCTGAGGGTACTTTATAAATTTGAGAATTAATCCTAATCGTAATAATATAATATCTAAGCATTGGAAATCGAGAGATTCGCAAAGGATTACCCCACCCCCAGTTCTATCCTTTCAACTTTACTGATTACTTTTTACGACCTTTTTAATAACTTCAGTTTTATCTATCGAAATTCGTACCAAATATAAGCCACTCGCCTGGTCGGACAAATCTATTCGAGCAAGTGGTGGGTTAGTTCGGTCAATTTGCATTCGGCGAATAATTATCCCTAATTCATTCATCACTTCGACCGTCACGCTGGACTGGTAATCTTCTTTTAAAACAACAAAAAAATGGCTTTGAATCGGATTGGGAAATAGCTCGACATGTATAGTTTGAAGTGGCTTTTCCAAGCTGGGAGAAGTCTGTATTCTCGATTCGGCGAAAATAGTTGCATCGCTTGTAAATTGTTCAAAAAGATTACAGCCATTGGTCATGCGAATCTCTCCAAAGCCTACATAGTAAGCATCATCAATCGCATTTAACAAATCCAGTTTGACATACCTGGCTGCCGTCGAGGGAATGCTGAAGTACTGTCCTTCTTCCTGTTCTCCCTGTGCAGTAGTTTCCGTAGCCGTATGGAAATGGCCCGTTCCAAAATTCACTCCATCGGTAGAAGTAGAAATCAAAAAATCTCTAACCCCTCGCCGCTTTAAAACTATCCAGGAATGATAGGAATAATTCCATAATAAAATTCCGTCTATTGTTTGTATCGAACCTAAGTCAAAAATCAAGGTAGCACTGGTCCCATTATTTAGCCAGACTCCGCTATATAAGGACTCTCCTCCATGCAAAGCATTGGGATCATCTTCTGCGCTTAACCCAATCCCGTTAATTAAATCGTTTACATCTCCTCCTACTGATTGTCCACTCACCAAATTGACAGAAACGGGCTTTATCAAACAAGAACTACTTGAAGGCGGTGGCGGTGGTGGCGTAGAGTATTGATAATAGACCGTTAGGGTCTGCGATGCCACATTTCCATTGGAATTGCTGTCGAAAGCAACATTAGCAGGTACCATAATCGTCACATTTCCCTCGTTAATTGGGTCAAGGGTTACTTTATAAGTCGTGGCATCTAATTGGTAAAAACCATACCAATTGGCATTGCTAATATTCAAATCATAACCGTCCAAACCGCCAACAAGCTCATTAAAGGAAATAGTAACCTCAAAATCAGCATTAACAGTATTACTACTAGTGCTTAAGGTAGCAGTAGGTGGGCCGTCTCCTATCGGGTTTTCTTGGTTTACTGTAACCGTAAAACTACAAGTCTCAGAATTGCCACAATCATCTGTGGCCTGATAAGAAATAGTCGTCACGCCCACCGAAAAGTTGCTGCCGCTGGAAGGGCCAGCTACCTGATTAACATTCACACCAGTATTTCCTCCCTCTCCGCTACAGGGAATCTCCAGGACATATTTTTTATAAACAAAATCAGGAATTAATTGCCACTGTCCGTCCCAAAAGTTCATATAAACAAAGTCATCACTAAAATTATTATTCAAATTGCTAATAAAATTGGTATAGGAAGGAGAGGTGCCATCTGTCCATTTAAACACCCCCTCCTGTTCACTATCACTTAAGCCAATTATTGCTAGTTCGTTGCCCAGTTTTTGCCTCAAAAATTCATTTTCTTCTTCTGAGCTAATCTTAGCCAAATGCCCTCCTGCTTGCTCAGTAGCTGTTTTAGCCAAGAGAAAACTCAAAGGATCATTAGATAGATAGTACTGGCTTTGTTCAAAATCTCCTAAATACGTATAACCATTAATAAAAACAGCATCGCAGTTGCCACCGCTAGTTGTACAGGTAGTGCTGGCAGTTGGAGCAGCCCAATTGACCGCTGTACTGGTTTCATTGGCTCCAATCTCTACTACTATATTACTCGGACAACTTAGAGAAATAGTAGAAGAGTTATTACTTAATTCTATATTGACGATGAAACTGCAAGTTTCCCGATTTCCGCAATCATCTGCTGCTTCGTATGAAATCGTATAAGAACCTGCTCCCAGAAAACTGTACCTCGGAGCACCTCCAATTTGGGTAAGAACAGGCTCGCCTGGACAATCAGTAGTAGCTGTTGGGTCCGGCCAATCTAATGTCATCTCGCTTTGCCCAGCAGGAACTTGTAGTGTTACGGTAGCCGGACAACTAATATTTAGCGTCGTAGCTATTGGGGAATTCACCATAATATTAAAACTACAAGTTTCGGAATTGCCACAATCATCCGTTGCTTGATAGGAAACAACGTAAGTTCCTGCGCCTAAAAAACTGCCGCTTGGAGGACCACTTGATTGAAAAACAGTCGCCCCACTAGGGCAACTCGTATTGGCTGTTGGGACAGACCAATTAGCTTGTACTTGATTTTGTCCGGCGGGGATTTGAAAGCTTTGATCTGAAGGGCAGTTTATGCTTAAATTGGTAGAAGTCGCATTCACCGTAATATTAAAACTACAAGTTTCGGAATTGCCACAATTATCCGTAGCTTGATAAGAAACAACGTAAGTTCCTGCGCCTAAAAAACTGCCGCTTGGAGGACCACTTGATTGAAAAACAGTCGCCCCACTAGGGCAACTCGTATTGGCTGTTGGGACAGACCAATTAGCTTGCACTTGATTTTGTCCGGCGGGGATTTGAAAGCTTTGATCTGAAGGGCAGTTTATGCTTAAATTAGTAGAAGTCGCATTCACCGTAATATTAAAACTACAAGTTTCGGAATTGCCACAATTATCCGTAGCAGTGTACGTTACGGTGGTTGTTCCAATCGAAAAATTGCTGCCATTTGCACCGCCACTTGTTTGGTTTACTGTTACGCCATTTCCGCTGCTGCTATTACATGGTATTTCTAAAATATACTTTTTGTGAACCAGCCCGCTATTCAAATCCCATTTTCCATCCCAGGGATAGAGTACAGTAAAATCATTTTCTCCATTATTATTCAAATTATCAACAAAATTATTATAGCTTAAAGCACTCCCATCCACCCATTTAAAGCTGCCTTCCTGCTCCTCGTCACTCAATCCGACAAAAACAATATCAAAACCAATGTTTTGTTGAATAAAATCATTTTTTGCCTGATTATCAATGACAGCTAATCTTCCTCCGGCAGTTGCCGCCTCTACTTTGGCATTTACCCAATTATTATTAGTATTAGAAATATAAAATTGGCTATTATCGAAAGTCCCCATGTAGGAATAACCACTTTTGAAAGTGCTAGAACAATCGCCACCGCTACCTCCCCCTAAAGGGCAAGTAGAACTAGCAGTAGGCTCTACCCAACTGACTGTCACGGCATTATCGCCTGCAGGAGCGGAAACCACGATATCGGAGGGGCAATTTAAAGTAATAGTTGAACTACCAACCGTTTCCTGTGTAATAGTGATTGTAAAACTGCAAGTTTTGGAATTGCCACAATTATCATTCGCCTGATAGCTAATAGTATAAGTTCCTTGTGGCAAAGAACTATTATTTGGCGGGCCGCTAGATTGAAAAAAGCTAGCTCCGCCAGCACAGTTTGAAGAGGCAACTGGGTCATTCCAGTTTATAATTGTTTCACTTTGCCCCACCGGAATCTGAATATTTTGGTCAGAAGGGCAAGAAAGCGTCAAAGTAGTAGAAGGGTTTCCATTTCCTACCTCTACATGTACTTCATCGGCAATAAAATAAATTTTACCTGAACTGTTCAATAATTTATCATCTCGTGCAGTAAAGCGCAATTTGTAAGTTCCATTAGAACTAAAACTGGCGTTCGTGTTATAACTATTAGGGTTGGAGAAAGAAACATTGCCTGGTCCGCTAACTTTTGTCCATTCCACAGACAAATTGGTCAAATTTTGATCATCATAAAGCACAGAGCCACTTAGGCTTACCGAGTTATTTCCGTTAATAGATTGATTATTTCCTGCATCTGCTATATATCCTTTCACTTTTGAACCAAAAGTAAAAGGAGGGGTATTAGAACCCGAAAAATAACGCCGCATCACTTCAAAGCGACCATTCCAATATTCATTGGGATGGTCATGTCCCCCATCTCTAGAAATCATTAACACTTTTTCGCCTGGCAACTGGTTGTAAACCGCAATTACAGTCGCTGGTGGAACAACCAAATCCTCAAAGCCCGTCAAGGTAAAAGAAGCTCCTTGAAATCGACGGGCCGCAAACATCGCATCGTAGTATTTGGTCGCATTGACCACTGCATCAAACGCAGCAGTATTTCCCTGATTAGTGGTGGCTACAGTCGACAAATAATAAGGAAAGCCACTCGCCCGATCGTATTTAAAACCAACGTGCTGTCCCATTGTCAAATTAGAGCCTATTATCATACTGACCCTATTGTCAATCCCTCCCAGTAAATAAGCTAATCCAGCACCCTGGCTAACACCCATTGCACAAACATTCCCATCGAAATCAGGGCGAGTTTCCAAATAATCAATAACATGCATGGCGCCAATCAGGGCGTAGCGATAATAGAATTTATTTTTATCTGAATTGTCATCCGGTTCATAAGCATTGGGATCATTTGTATTCACAGGTGCATTATGGATACTCATAGAAACGGCTATCATACCCCCTTTTTCTGCACTTTCTACATCTGGTCCTACGATTGAATTGGAAGTGCCAAAAGGAGGAAGGGTAATAGAAGCAGGAAAAGGACCCGTTCCTTTTGGTATAGAAATATAGCCATAAGTCCTTCTTCCTTCAATATTGGATAAAGAAAAAGTATAGCTGGTTTGGTAAGCATTTTCGCTAAAATAGGACAACTGTGGATCAATTGGCAAGCTATTTTTTAAACTCTTTTGGGAGTTCCAGAAGGCATCAAAGTCTCCCGGTTCTTCTTCCAATGGGCTAATTTCTAAAGGAGAAAAAGCAGCAGCAGCAGCCCCAATGATCCCATTTAAATTTACCCGGCAAAGCACAATACCCGGTTCACTTTGACTATATGGGATCGAAAAGGTTTGATTAGCCTGCAAATTAATTGTTCCCGATTCTATAGCAGGAATAATATCATCATAAATGATCTCGTAGGTAGCCGTACCAGTAAAAGTAGCTTTTATTTGAAAAAAAGCAGTTTGGCCAGGGCTGTAAATTGCATCTGCTCTATTAACAGAAACTTCTAGCTGAGAAAAAAGGGAAGAAACATTGGATAGCAGCATTAGGAATAGCAATGCCCAATACAATCGAAAACGTGGTTTGTTCATTTTAATTTATCTGTTTTTATCTCCAATAAAATAGGGGGGGAATAGGAGCTAATTTAAATTAAAGGGGGAGGAAGGGTTATGGGAAGAGAAAATTTAAACTTGCATCGCAGTTGCAAATTACTATTTTTTATTTATTGGTCAAAATATTGTTCTCTATTTCCTAAAAAAGATTGACTGCTGTACAAGGCATTTTCAAAAATTACTTTCCCAACGCACTTCTTTTTTACCCTCCAATCTCTTTTCTAAAAAGATAACCTAATACTCTGTTCTTTCTGCTACAATGCTACAAATATTTCTTTCTGTATAAAAATTTAGTGTGATGAACCCGCCTTATTTTGATGTAAAAGGCTGAATGACTGCTTTCAGGAAGGTGTAGGACTGGCAATATTATTGTTTGTTTATAAAAAAGGTAAAATCTATTTTTATTTATGGCAACAAAAGTCAGCAGTAACAAGAAGAGAAAAAAACAAGGCAAACCTACTGTCAAAAAACAAAGCCGCTTGAGTCGGGCAAGTGCCCTGCCCATTTTAATTCCCTTACTGATTACAATTATCGCTTTTATCCCCTCCTTGTTCAATGACTTCGTCACTTGGGACGATGATGTAAACATTCTAAAAAACCCCAATTTGCAAGTATTCGACTGGCGAAGTATCAAAGGTATCTTTACCGATACAGTCATTGGCAATTATAACCCCCTTTCTATTTTAAGCCTAGCTATTGAAAAAGCAATTTTTGGTTTAAATGCTACTGCTATTCATGTCAATAATTTGATTTTGCACTTGATTTGTGTGTTTTTCACCTACAAAATCGCTCTAAAGTTGAATTTATCACCTGTTGCAGCTGGATTGGTTGCCTTGTTTTTTGGTATCCATCCAATGCGGGTGGAGTCAGTGGCTTGGGTCACAGAACGAAAAGATGTGTTATTTGGGGCCTTTTATTTTGCTGCCATTTATGCTTATTTGGTCTATATTCAATCTGGCAAAAAACAGAAAGGTTTGCTCGTCTTTATATTGGGTCTATTCCTTTTAGCCTTATTATCAAAGATACAAGCAGTCGCTTTTCCATTGTCTTTATTGGCGATTGATTATTTTATAAAAAGGCCACTAAAATGGAATCTAATAGGGGAAAAAATTCCCTATTTCTTGCTGTCTTTGATAGTTGGGCTTTTAGGCATTTTCTTTTTATCCAAGGAAGGTTCGCTCGACCAGGCGACGGACTATAGCTTGATAGAGCGACTTTTTATTGGGGGCTTTACTTATATTATTTATTTGGTAAAATTTATTTTCCCCTATGAAATGTCCCCACTCTATCCCTACCCTTCTATGATTGGCTGGCATTTTTATGCCGTATCGGCCTTACTGATTCCAGTTTTTACAGGTCTGTATCTTGCGTTTAAAAAAGCCTATCGGGCGGTTGTTTTTGGCTTCGCTTTTTTTACTTTCAATGTAATATTTATGTTGCAAATACTGGGTGCAGGGCAAGCCTTTTTAGCAGATCGCTTCACTTATATACCTTATTTTGGGCTATTTTTTATCGTAGGTTATTATTTTCAAAATTTATTAAAAGAAAAACCTGCCTGGAAAAAAGCCTTGGTAACAGGTTTGAGTATTTATTTGTTGGCTTTTGCCCTAATGACTTGGCAGCAAAATAAAATCTGGAAAAATGGCGGTACATTATGGTCTCATGTTTTAAAATATTATAAGAACATTGACACTCCCTGGTCTAATCGGGCACAATTTCACAGAGACCAAGGGAACATTGACCAAGCACTGGCAGATTATACCCAGGCCATTGCTCTAAAACCCGACAAAGGCGGCACTTATAATAGTCGGGGGAAAACCTATTTCGATTTGGGTATCAAAAACAATGACCGATCTATGGTACAAAAAGCCCTGGCAGATTACACAAAAGGCATAGAAGTAGAGTCTAAACTTGGAGAGCTTTATACCAATCGAGGAGCCGCCTATGCTTTTATGGGACAAAACCAGCAAGCACTTGCTGATTTTAATAAAGGCATTGAACTGGAGCCAGATAAAAAGGGCGGCTACTCCAATCGATCGCTTTTATATATGCAAAATGGCAATTACGAATTGGCCATTCAAGACCATTCTGCCTATTTAGCCATTGATCCTTATGATGATGAAGTCTGGTATGAAAGAGGTTTGGCTAAAAGCCGCCTAAATCGACATCAAGGAGCCATCCAGGACTATAATCGAGCCTTAGAATTAAATCCAAGTCACGGAATGTTTTTGATGCAGCGATCACAGGCTTATAAAAATATCGGCAACCGAACGCAAGCTATCACCGATCTCCAGCAAGCACAGCAATTGGGTACGCAAATACCAGAAAACTACTGGAATGGGCTAAGATAAGGGCTTGTTCAGGCGAATACTAACTGCTCTGCGGTGTGCTACCAATTTCTCTGCTTCTGCCATGCGTTCTACAATCGGGCCAATCCGCTTCAATCCCTCTTTAGTCAATTTTTGAAAAGTTATTTTTTTGCAAAAAGAATCCAAAGAAACCCCGCTATATGCTTTTGCAAAACCATTGGTCGGTAAAGTATGGTTGGTTCCCGAAGCATAATCACCCACTGATTCGGGGCTATAATGACCGATAAAAACCGAACCTGCATTTACAACGCCTTCCGCCAACCCAGTTGCCGCTTCCAGCGACAAAATCAAATGTTCTGGCGCATACTCATTAATAATCTCCAATACTTCAAAGACATCATCTGTTACAATGGCACAACTATTTTCCAAGGCTTCGGCAGCTAGTTCTTTTCGAGGCAACTGCGCCAATTGCTTCGTTAGTTCTCTTTGCACTTTATTGACAATCAGTTTGTTAGAAGCAACTAAAACTACTTGACTGTCAGCCCCATGCTCCGCTTGTGACAATAAATCTGCTGCTATAAAAGCTGGATTGGCAGTCGCATCTGCCACAACCATCACCTCTGAAGGCCCCGCAGGCATATCAATAGCAATGCCTTCTCTCTGCACCAATTGTTTAGCAGCGGTTACGTATTGATTGCCTGGGCCAAATAGCTTATGCACTTTAGGTACATTTTCCGTTCCATAAGCCATTGCACCAATAGCTTGCACACCGCCAATTTTAAAAATTTTCGTCACGCCTACTAAATGGGCAGTAAACAAAATGGCGGGGTTGACCTTGCCGTCTTTCCCTGGCGGTGTACATAAAATAATTTCTTGACAACGGGCAATTTTTGCCGGAACGCCCAGCATTAAAATGGTTGAAAACAAAGGTGCTGTACCTCCGGGAATATACAAACCTACCTTCTGAATACCCACGCTTTTTCTCCAGCACCGCACTCCGGGCATTGTTTCTATTTCTTGAATGGGTTCTTTTTGAGCTAAATGAAAAGCCTCAATATTTTTTTTTGCCTGCCTAATCGCTATTTGTAAATCCCTTGGTATAATTCTAATCGCCGCTTGAATTTCTGCCTCACTAACTTTCGGACTCGCTAATTCAACTTTATCAAATTCAATCGTATATCGTTTAACTGCCAAATGACCAAAAGTTTGAACATCCTTAAGAATGCCAGCGACCTTTTCTTTGAGTGAAGCACTTTCGAAAACAGGACGTTTAAGAATTGTCCCCCATTCAGCCTTATCCGGTTTAATGTATATTTTCATAAGCTATGTTCAATATTCCAAGGGGGTTATAAAAAAGAAGAACAAAAGGGAACAAAGATAGCTGAAAATATTATCAAGTTTTACGCATTATAAATTGCGCCCCTTTTCAAAGGATTCCGTCACAATAATTTTATTACTTGATCTAATTTTCCAACCACAACTCCTCAAATAACCCTTCCGAAGCATGCAAATATCGCTCTGTGTAAACTTTTTCTTTCCATTTTTTTGCAATGTCCGGATTGAGGTGTAGGCGAGCATCTACTCGCTTAAACGTTGGATTGTTAAACCACATCCGATTGGCTTTCCAATGGCAATTGATATAGCTGACCGCTTTCACGACATCTGGGTTTTCCTCAATCGTTTTAAAAAATGGGACAAACCATTTTTCCCATGCCTCTTTTGCCTGTTCTGGATTAGATAAAATCGTTGCTTCGGTCATGCCCGTCGTTTTTACCGAATCGGTTGAAATAGTCGGCGTAGCTTCAGCAATAAAAACGGGTTTATGATGTTTTCGGGCAAATTCAATCATATTCGTTTCGTCCCAACGGGAAAAGAAAGAGTAGCCACACCAATCTACATAGTCATCCCCAGGATACCAACTTTCTAAATAATCCATAGGTTCTTCCCAGCCGTGCGATTGCCAGACATAGGCAATGTTATTAATCCCTGCTTGGTCATACATATCCTTGATTCTTCTATAAGCAGCAATATAATTTTCCCGGTTGTAGTGATTCCATGCCCCGCCAAATTCATAGCCAATGCGTAGGAAAACAGGGCGGTTGCCCAAGCTTTTTATCCAATTGCCTAAGACCATTACAATACTATCATGCTCGCCAGCAGCAATTTTTCCTTCGTGATTCACCATTTCAAATCCAATGGCCAATGCCATGTTCTTAAAATCTTCATCGACCACTTGGAGAGATAGATTGCTGGGGCTATCCCCCCAATCATCAGCAGTAAAAATGCCAGCAGGGGTATTGGTATAGGTAAAGCCAAATTCTTCATCGCCGGGCCGGATTTTGGTGTACATGGTGAAGCCACCTGGTGTTTTGAAATAGTCTAGATAGCCGTCGTTATATGTTTCTAGTCCACCAATAGCCGTCAGTTCCTGTCCGACAAATAGAAGACATTTGCCATCTTCGGGTTCAAACTTAGCGCGTTGCTTTTGGGCTGTCGTTGATACTTTTTCCTCTTCCTTCTTGTTTTTGTTTTCTACTTTTGATTGACAAGCTAATAATATCAACACTAATAATAAATAAAATATATGTTTCATTTTAAAAATTTGAACTGTTCGAGTAAAGTATGGTCGTTAATAAAAGGTCTAAAATCACGGGATAAGGGGAAATTGCCCCGTGATAGCGCACTTTTTTACACCGTAACTTCCCGTTACGGTGTGATTTTAACTCATCAGACTTTACTCGTACACTACTTAAAAATTTTATAAAATAATAATAATAATTGTGTAGCTGAGTGATTGTCATAGCTGTTTGGCTATTAGTAAAAGGCGTATAATACTATCAATTTTATAATCACTCCATCTCATAATACTCAAACCAATCAAAATCTGCATACAATTGTTGCCCCGTCAAATCTTGGCAACATATCCCTACAAAAGCTCCGGTAAATGCAGGACGATAGCGGCTACTACCCGCTCTTACATAATCGTCCGACAAAATGCTACTGTCTAAAACACCACCGATTTTTTGCCAGTCATTGGCTTTTAGTGCATAGTAAAACTGCAAATTAGCTCGATGAAATTGAAGTTTTAAATAAATCCGCTGTTGACCATTGACCTCAATGGGCTGTTCTAAAATATCCTGCATTTCAAAATTATCACAATAGATGATTTGCAAAAATTTGGATTGCTCACCTTCATGTCCCATGATGTGCAAATACACCCAATGTCCGGTATTATAATAAGCCACCAAACCTGCCAATTGCTGGAAGGTGGTTGGGACAAATTCTATACAAGTAGCAGCTTCGATATGAAAATGCTGCACTCGTCTGGCAATTAGGCTTTGGCGATGGAGAGAACTCAAGGATTCTCTACCGTATAATCGCAAATAATTAGGTCGAGCCGTCAAAGAAAGCCACTTTTCCTCCATTGGCACTCTTAAAGATTGAAAATGAATGCTCAATCCGTCTTTGCCGAAGGTGTTTCTTTCTAAAGGGGGAAGTTCTTCATAAGAATCTTCCTCATTAGGTATCCAAAGCGGCACTTTTAACCTAGGTATTTCCACTCCTTCTTTCAAATACAACCAACCATCTTCCCGCCACTCCGCCTGTTCCATCGCCGTTTCTCGCCCCAATATGCATCGCCCTTGTTCCGATAGTGGTCTGCCAACCAAAAAAACAATATACCAATCGCCTTCCGGTGTTTCTATCAAATCTGCATGACCGCATTTTTGTAAGGGAGCTTTGGGGGTATGTCGGGTAGAAATAATGGGATTTTGAGGGTGCAATTCATAAGGACCGGTTATGGATTTAGACCGAGCCAAACTAACTGCATGCCCATATTCCGTTCCTCCTTCGGCGGTGATTAAATAATAATAACCGTTTCTTTTGTAAAGGTGGGGGGCTTCAGTAATCCCCAATTCAGAGCCTTTAAAAATATTATAGCGTTGTCCCACCAATTGTTGCTGGTTGACATCGTATTCCTGCATAAATGTCCCACCAAAAAATAGCCCCTTTCGATGGTCGTTCAGCATGCTCAAATACCATTTTCGACCATCTTCATCGTGAAATAAAGACCCATCAAAACCACTCGAACTCAAAAAAATCGGTTCGGACCAATCGCCTAAAATATCCTTGGTTGTTACCAAATAATTGGGGGTATCTTTCCAAACTCCATCAAAAGAACGCACATTGGAATAGACCAAATAAAAAGTCCCTTTGTCATAACTCAAACAAGGGGCCCAAACCCCACAAGAATCGGGATTGCCTCGCAAATCCAATTGCGACAACCGATTCAATGGACGAGCGACTAATTCCCAGTTAATCAGGTCTTTAGAGTGATGAATCTGCACGCCGGGAAACCATTCAAAGGTCGAAGTAGCGATGTAATAGTCCTCCCCTATCCGAATGATAGATGGGTCGGGATTAAAGCCTCGAAGTATTGGGTTTTTAATCACTGATTTTATGCCTCGTAATCGTCAAATTTATTTGACGGATTCACAAATTAGCAGCCTATCAAATAAATTTGACGGCTAATCTTCTATAATCTACCTCCCTACCAACTCTCGCTCCAACTCCTCCAAAGTCTTCCCTTTCGTCTCTGGCAATATTTTTAAGAAAATGAAAAAGCCAGCCAGCGCAATCAATCCAAATATTAAAAAGCTCATCGCATTTCCCAAATTGGTTAATTCCCACGGGAATATTTGCTGTACTAGCCAACTAGAAAAGGAATTGACAAAGCCAATAAAACCAATCGCTAAGCCTCTGTATTTATTGGGATACAACTCCGACAACATCACCCACATACCCGGTCCCAAGGAAAAGGCAAAGCAGGCGATAAAGCCTAAAATCCCAATCAGCACTAATGGCGCATTCATATCCACGGCTGCCTCAATTAAAGCCCCTTCCTTTTTGGCATACGCTTGATTCCCTAAAGCCGCTTTCATCTCTCTCTTAAAATCCACATCATTATCATAGGTTTTGTTGGCGATACTGCTTAAAGCGGATTTATCAACCCCTTCCAAAGCCGCTATTTTGGTATCCGACAATTGATAAGTCGCCTGATTGAACCCATAGGCACAAAGCAGTAAACTCAATGCAATGCCCGCAATACCTGCCAGCAGTAAAGGTCTTCTCCCCATTCGGTCAATTAATACCATTGCCACTATTGTAAAAACAACGGTCGTACCACTCAACAAAATGCCAGAAGTAAAAGCGGCATCCGTACCAATACCCGTTTGCTTAAAAATAGAGGTCGCATAAAAATAAACGGCATTAATACCCGTGATTTGTTGCAAAATGCCCAATAACAAACCCACTATCACAATAAATCGGAGGGCAGGTTTAAATAATTCACCAAAGGTTACTTTTTCCTTATTCCTTTCTGCATTCAAGCTATTCAAAATAGCAGCACTTTCTTCTTTTGCTGCGATAGGCCCATGCAGTCTATTCAATACTTGTTCTGCTTCCTGAACTCGGTTTTTTGCCATCAACCAACGAGGGCTTTTCGGTACAAAAAAGAGTAAGATAAAATATAAAACGGCTGGAAAAGTTTCTACCCCTAGCATCCATCGCCAAACATTATCGTCGGTTAAAGAATTGGTAGGCGCATTATTAATACTGTTGAAGTAATTATTGCAAATGAAAGCCGCAAAAAAGCCCAATACAATATTCAGTTGTTGGACAGAAACCAAAGTTCCTCTATTTTTAGCATTGGCGATTTCTGCGATATAAGTAGGTGCTAAAATAAGTGCTGCACCAAAAGCCAATCCTCCTATCATCCTAGCGATGTAGAGCATTTCATACGAACCGGCGTAGGCAGAAAGAATGGCAGATAAGGCGTACAAAAACGCCACCACTAATAAGATACTTTTGCGCCCTACTATATCACTCAACCTACCCGAAACCAACATGGCAAACATAGCTGCAAAAGAAGGAGAACTCACCACCCATCCCCATTGGGTATCATTCAAATTAAATTTCGGCCCTGCAAACTCCATCACCCCAGAAATAATGCCGGCATCAAAACCAAATAAGAAGCCTCCAAGAGATACTACAAATGCGATGAAAAGGGTTTGTTTCGACATATTTTTCGTTTTGTATATTTTTTGTTATTGTACAAAAAAAGGAATATTGGCGTTTCCTACTTTTCCTTTTCCGTCGTAAACATAGACAAATAATCGGTAATCCCCTGTTGCGGAAGGCGAAATAAATTGTACCGCTTCTTTTCCTTCTGTAAGTCCTTTTAAATCAACTTGCGGAGGTTCTAATTCCTTGGCACCACCCTGGCTTCTTTCCTCGACTTCCTTTAAAACAAACCATTTGTAAGTCATTGGGTCTTGATTGGGTTCCGAAGCAAATACCTTTGCCCTATATTCAGAAGCAGGTCGTAAATAGATATTGTCCACAGCATTTCGGCCATCCAATTTCATAGAATCTACTTGCGGGGCTCTATTTTGGGGGTATTTTCCAGTCCAATATTTCGTTAATTCATCTACGGTAGCGGTGGCTTCTCCTGTTTTGTGAAAAATGCTATACCAAGTAGGGGTTCGCTCTTGTTTTTGTCCCCAAAGAAAAGCAAAATACCCAACGTTCAAACCCGACTCATTATTGGTCAATCCCTGCTGCATTCTTTGGGTATAGCCCTTTGCTTTAGGGGCACTCGCCTCCTCAATTTCTCTGCCCCATTCGGTAAAGGGTCTTTCCCAATGTCCAAGCGGTCCAAATTCTGTTACCATAAATGGTTTCGTCAATTGAGCGGCTTTTACCATTTCGGGAATTGCTCCTAAATCTCCATAGGCTTGTAGCGAAATAAAATCCAAATTAGGACAATGTTTTAAAGCCAAATCAATATGCTCCTTCATGCCTCCTGCAAAAGTAGTGGTGACCGGATGGTGGGGATCCACTTCATGGATATAATTAACGACTTCATTTAAGGCAATATAGGTTTTGGGATTAACTAATTTTAGGCTACCGTCTTCATCAAACAACAAATTGAGTTCATTGCCTGCTACCCAACATAATAGGTTTGGGTGGTCTTTAAACTGGTCTACTTCTTTTTTTAAACGAGCTATTTGATGTTGGACGGCTTTCTCGTTTTCGTAATCAAAGCTATGCAATTCCTTTTCGATATCTAAACCCAAAGCAACCATCAAACCATATTTGGCAGCAGAGTCAAGGGTCTCGCTGGCAAATTCTGTACTCCAGGTTCTCAAAGCAGTTCCTCCTGCTTCCTTCAAGGCTTTAAAGTTGCTATTTTCGCTAAAGCTGATGCCTGCCCCTTTGGCCATAAAAGGTTGCTCATTGACCAATAACTGGTATTGATTATCCGTTTTGACAATTTTAACTCGTGCGATATTATTGTTTTGGGTGGTTTCTGTTTTACATCCAAACAGAGAAAGGAAAAGACAAACTAGTACAAATAAAATACGGTACATATTTTTGTAATTGAAAGGAAAAGTAGCAGTGTTATTAAGTACAATAAACTTAAATGAATCAATAGCTGGGCTATTCATTAATTTTATAACTAAAACTATCAACGAAATTCAAATTTCATATCCGCATTTTACAAAGAGTAACAAGAAAGAATATGATCGAATTTAAATGGACAATCACGCTTATCTCGATTCAAATTCTACATAAATTTATCAAGGTACTTCTTATACTGTTCAATAAATTTCTTTGTGTTTTTTTAACTGTAAAAGCAATTATTTGGAGGACAAAAAAGATATTTTGCCTTACCTTTCTTCAATTACCTCCTTTGTTGAAAACTTATATCGAATATTTCGATAGACCGCTATATCGGTTATATCTTCAGGAGTGCCTTTGGGTATTGCTCTTGAGTTTGCCGATAAGCGATAAGTGCCTGTTACGGGCAATACCCGATGCCACAAATGCCCATGCAAAAAGAGTAGAGTTCCCTTTTGGGGACTTAATATTACTTCTCCTTCCAAATCTTCGTGTGGATTCCCTTTGGTGATAGCACCGCCCCGATGGGTTTTTGGAAAAACTATGGTTTGCCCGCCCGTCGTTTCATTTATATCGTGGGTATAAAATAAGCGATTTAAATTAAATTGTTGGTGATTTTCTGGTGGACTATCCTGATGCCATGCCTGTCCTTTTGTTCCCTGTTTGGAAAACATGGCCATAAAATAGAGTTTTTCCCAGCCCTCTCCCAATATGGCTTGTGTCAATGCCAGTAAACGGGCATCTTTTTCGATAATATCAAACACATTATTGCCTTCTCTAAAGGGAAACCACGGCACGACTTCAGTGGCAGATTTTTGAATAAATTCATCCGTATGTTCCCAATGAGGCGATAACCCATAATGCTTTAAAAATGATAGTATTAAGGGTATCCATCATGTTTTTGTCGAAGAAGTCTTCGAATACGACGTAGCCATTTTCCCAGAATTGGTCGGCGTATTGTTTGAAATTCATATTATTAATTATGGTTAAAGGCAATGTGGTTGCCAAATTTATTGGCGGATTACATTCCCAACTGATTAAATAAATCATTGGAAGCATTTAAATAGATTCCATTCGTCATTCTTTTTTCCCATTCTTTGCTAATCATCGGACTTTCCTGTATGCGGGCATCTATATCCTGAAAGGTCGGATTCTCAAACCACATAGGGCGGACTTTCCAATTGCAATTGATATAATGAATCGCTTTGACTACATCCAGATTATTTTCTATCATATTAAAAAAAGGGACAAACCATTTGTCCCAAGCCTCTTGTGCTTGTTCGGGGTTCGACAAAATGGTTTCTTTGGTCTTGCCATCAAACTTGGAGGTTGGGCTGGAAATGGTGGCGGAGGCTTCCGCAATAAAAACAGGCTTGCCCTTTTTTCTGGCAAAATCTAGCATCTGCACTTCTCGCCAACGGTCGAAAAAGGAAAAGCCACACCAATCTACATACTCATCGCCAGGATACCATTCCTCCAATTCATAAGGATCAGATACCCAACCGACAGATTGCCAGACATAAGCGGTGTTACTTATTCCTTGTGCATCCAATTTATACTTAATCCTTTTATAAGCTGCTATCCAAGATTTTTTATCATAATGATTCCACGGATGTCCATCAAATTCATAGCCGATACGGAGGAATACAGGGCGATTGCCTAGAGATAATAAAAAATCTCCCAGCTTCTTTATATTCTCATCCAAGTCTCCTGCAGCTACCTTTTCTTCGTTATTGACTAAGGATAGACCTATCGCCAAAGCGCAGTTTTTAAATTTATTCGCATTCATTAACAGGCTCATATTACTAGGACCATTGCCAGAGTCCATCGTTTCGTAAATACCTTGTAAGCCCGCCTTGTTTTTACCCCCAAAAGAGCCGTCGCCTGCGCCAATACCTGTATAAAGGGTTACACCAGCAGGCATCGGAAAATGGTCAATGTAGCCGTTATTATAAGGAGCTAAACCGCCAATGGATTCATTGTCTTGCCCAATAAATACCAATACTTTCCCTTCAAGCGGCTCAAATTTCGCTTTTTGTCTTTGAGGAACAGGTGCTTCCAAATTGCTATTTGCTTCCTGCTTTTGTAGGCCATTTTCATGGACGCAGGCGATTGTTCCTAATTGAAAAAGAAGAAGGCAACTAATACCGCTTAAAATATTAGAAATGGAATTCCTCATGTGATGATTTTATTTATTAAACACAGAGGCACGGAGACACAGAGCGGAAAAAACGCTGTGTCTCCGTTCCTCTGTGTTCATTGCTTACTCAAAAGGATATTTCAACCCCATTTGTCGTCGAATTTCATCGGTGATTGCTACTAAATCCAAGCTATTTTGGTGCGACCAATTAGAGCTTTCCATTTTTCCCGCTCGAATACATTGAAGACATTCCTCTATTTCATAGGTAAAACCTTTGCCTTTTGGTGGGCAAGGTTATTTTGGTGGTTTTATATTGCCCATTATTGCCTTCGATTAAGGTATAACCTTGCGTTTCGTGCCAGTAGGGATGAATGAAAATGCGTCCATTCGTCCCATATATTTTGGCAACCATATCCGACTGTGAGGCAAAACCACTCAGGATATTCGCTATGCCCCCTTTAAATTTTAAAATAGCGGCTGTTTGAATATCTGCTCCGGTTTGGTGAAAGCGACCAGTCGCCAAAATTTGCTCCGGTTTCCCAAAAATGGCATAGGTTAAAAAAACGGGATACACGCCCATATCCAACAAAGAGCCACCTGCCAAGTCCATATTTAACATCCGACTGTCGTCCGAGTCTTCCCGATAAAAAGTAAAATCAGCATTTACATAATTCACCTCCCCAATTGTTTTGGCTTTAATAATTTCCAAACACTGCTGGATGCTTGGATTAAATTTCGACCAAAAGGCTTCCATTAAAAATCGCTGTTCTTGTTTTGCGACTTCCACCATATTTTGTACTTGCTGTTGATTGACCGCTAAGGGTTTTTCACACAATACATGCTTGCCTGCTTTCAGGGCAGCTATGCTTAATGGTTCATGCGAATTATGAGGCGTGGCGATATAAATAATGTCAATATTCGGGTCTTTTAAAATGGCTTCATAGTTTTCATAGGCTTTTGCGACTTGATATTTTTCAGCGAAAGTAGTCGCCTTTGATTCGCTCCTAGAAGCAACTGCCTCTACCCTAGTTCCCTCAACTAATAATAGGTCTTTTATAAATTGGTGGGCAATATTTCCCAAGCCGATAATTCCCCAGTTCATTTTTTTAAGTATAAAGTATGAGGTATAAGTTTTACAAAAAGTATAAAATGGATGCTACGAAGGCTATTAGTGTAATTGTCATTAGACCCATTTTTTTCTTTTTGGTAATAATAGAACTTCTGGTCTTAATACCCCGGATTTTGTGTCAAAATATCATTTCCACTCGCATCCTGTCCAGTCAACTGAATTTCATTAAAAGGAATGGGGAGTAATTCATCACGTCCTGCTCTGAAATTATCAATTTCTCTGGCGGCATCGCCCCAGCGAACGAGGTCGTGGAAGCGATTCCATTCTGTGGCCAATTCCAGTCGTCTTTCCAGTTTAATAGCGTCTAGTGTGAGGAGTTTGCTGTCTAAGCCAACCCTTGTCCGCACTTGGTCGAAGGCTGCTTGTCCATTGCCAGAGGCACCCATCGCTACCGCTTCTGCCAAGATTAAAAGCACCTCGGCATAGCGCATGACTTTGTGATTCAAAGGAGATAATTGGAATCCAGCAGAAAATTCGCTAACCTCTTCTGGGGTTAAAAAGAACTTTCTGGAGTAGGCTAAATCCAAGCCATAACGTGTACCACCATTGGGGTTGTTAATCCCGCCTTCTTGGGAGAAATAACCAGCAGGAATCGGACTTAAACCTGCATCTCTTAAAATATCAGAATCAATTTCATCGCCTTCCATTAATATGGTTGCCTTTCTACGCACTTCATCGCCTTCATTGAAAAAAGCATCTTGTAATTCTTTTGTGGGAAGGTTGTAATTCCAACCCAAAATGGGAGAAATGAGTACGGGAGAATAAAATTGAGCCGTTAAACTCCCCCTGCTTGGCGGGTAAAAGAACCAAATAGCGCATTATCATTATAGTTGATTTCAAATAAAGATTCCTTGCCAAATTCATTGCTCAATTTAAAATTATCCGCATAGTTTTCTTCCAGTTCATAAATCCCTAAATCAATGATTTCCTGAGCCGTATTGGCAGCATTTTGCCATTGTTCGGTGTAGAGATAAGCCTTTGCCAATAAGCCTAAAGTTGCTCCTTTGGTTGCCCTTCCTTCTGCTACGGGCAAGGTAGGCAAGCCAGCGGCTGCGGCTGTAAAATCCTGAATAATTTGCTCATAGACCACCGCTGTAGCTTGGCGTTTAATTTGGTCGGTATTGGTAATATCAACAGGTTCATCCGTAAATAAGGGGACATCTCCAAAATTTTTCACCAATTCAAAATAGTAATAGCCTCGCAAAAACTTGGCTTCTGCCTCAAATTGTTCTTTTAAACCACTTGCCAACACGCCGTCCTGCACATTGGCTAAGCCTCTCAAAATTTCATTGGCTCTGGAAACGCCGGAAAACAATTTAAACCAAATCCCGTCCACATTGATATTGGCAGGGGTCATATCCACTAAGGTTTCAAAACAATGACTATGCGGCTGGAAAAAATAATTTTCAATGACCACATCATCCGAGCGCACATCGGTATAAATATAAACCATAGAGTAACTATCTCCCCGCTGCACAAATTCCCATTTCATCGGCTGGTAAGCCCCCGGTAACAATAGCTCAATGGTTTCCTGATTGGAAAATACTTCTTCGGTCAAGGGTTCGGAGATAGGTTCTTGGTCGAGAAAGCCATCGCTGCAAGCACTGAAAAAAGAGAAGGTTATTATTATAAAAAATGCCTTTATTTTCATTGCAAATTATTTTTTTAAAACACAGAGGCACGGAGACACAGAATGGAAAATGGGGTCGGCGCTATGCACCTTTAGAGCGTTTTTTCCTCCTTTGCTTCATACCTCAAAAAGAAACCTGCACCCCTCCAGTAATTGACTTCGCTAAAGGATAAAACCCTCTATCCACCCCCACATCCAAAGGATTATTATTCGCTCCAATTTCTGGGTCTAGCCCACTGTAATCCGTAAAAGTGAACAGGTTATTGCCACTGGCAAAAATTCGGAAATGTTCGATACCGATTTTGCTGGTGATGCTATTCGGAAAGGTATAGCCCAGCGTAATATTTTTTAAGCGCAAATAACTGCCATCTTCAATATAATAATTGGAAAATTCGTGATTGACCACCTCTAAGGCGGAGGGACGCATGACATTGGTGTTGGTATTTTCCAAAGTCCAGGCATCCAGTACTCGGTCGGTTCGATTGGAGTATTGGACGTGGTAGCCAGCGGCGGCATTGACCACATCATTGCCTTGAGTGCCTTGCACAAAAGCGGTCAAATCAAAACCCTTAAAAGCCATACTCAAATTGATGCCATAAATAAAATCGGGGAAAGGATTGCCGATATAATCTCGGTCATTATTGAGGTCAATCACCCCGTCACCATTGAGGTCTCTATAAATAGGGTTGCCTGCATCGTCCAGTCCATCAAAGACCAATCCATAAAAACTGGCAATGGGATGTCCCTCATCGGTTCGAGTAATATTGGGTGCATCTCTAAATACCCGAATATTGGCGGATTCAATCGGTACGCCACCGCCCAAATCGGTTACTTCATTGGTATTTCTACCATAATTGAGGGCAATATTATAGGTGAATGCACTGCCAATTTTATTTCGATACAGCAAAATGGCTTCGAAGCCTTTATTTTGAACCGTTGCTGCATTTCTAACCGGCGGTGGAATGCCTAGGAAACCTGGATTGGGAAAATTCAACAACATATCCTTTGTTTCCTTGATATAATAATCTAAGGTCACACCAATTCGATTGCCAAACAAGTCTGCATCAATGCCCACATTGGTTTGCGTAATTTCTTCCCATTTAATATCGGGATTATAGTCCAAAGGGGTAAGCGTTCCGCCTAAAGTGGAATAGCGTTGAAAATGCTGATAGGGCGGAATTTGGTCATTGCCGCTAATGCCCCAACTTGCCCGTACTTTTAATAAATCTATAGCAGCAATATTTTTTAAAAAATCTTCTGAGGAAGCCACCCAACCAATGGATGCAGAAGGGAAAATACCCCATTGATTGTCCGGTGTAAATTTGGAAGATGCATCTGCCCGCAAGGTAGCAGAAAACAAATATTTTTCGTTGAGATTATAATTGGCTCTGCCATAAAAAGACAAGGTGGTATTAATGGCTTCATTGGGGCCATCGCCGTTAATATCAATCGTATTGACCACCGCATCATCTGCAATGCGGTCGAAAGTAGCTTCATCAAACGTATTGTCCAGCAACATAATGGCATTCCTGCCCCCTAGTGACAGATTGTTTTTTAAGGCACTAGTGCCCACAATAACATCCAATGTTTGATTGGTTTGATTGGCTTGATTCAGGGCATCATAGGTGAAGTAGCCTTCCCACTGTAAAAATTCATCTTCCACAAAACTTTCTGTCAGGCTGTTAATGGGATTATCAATAAATTGCTCAGGATAGTTAAAAGCAGCCGTAAAACTGCGGATGTTATTTTCTCGATTTAAATAACCAAAAGAGGTGCTAAATTTTAATTTTTCTACGACCTGCCAATTGAGCAGTGCATTGATATAAGCCACATCCTGTTTGGATTGATTTTCCGTATTTTCAAAGCCGACAAAAGGATTGCCAAATTCGGGTTGGGCATTTAGCGATACGCCATTGACGACGACTCCTCGACGATTGCCATTATTAAAGGGATTGCCCAATTCGTCATAAACTGGATAAATGGGTGGTAGGGAAGCAATGGAATTAATCAGGCGGTTGTTTTCACTATTTTCAAAAATAAATCGGCGGTCGTTTTTGGAATAAGTTCCAAATACGTTTATATCTATGCCTTCAATGACTTTTTGATGGATAGAACCCGTAAAATTGAGGCGTTGAAAATCTGTTTTTCCAATAATGCCTTCCTGATTAAACAGCCCCGCACTTAAATAATAAGTCGTTTTATCGCCTCCGCCAGAAATGCCCAAATAATGGTCTTGAATTGGCGTATCTTCTGACACCTTATCAATCCAAGAAGTATTGGGCAAGGCAGCAATTTCTTCCTCTGAAAATACAGAACGTCCATTGACGGGCAAGCCTTGACGGATGTTGTAAAGAATGGATTTATTATAATAATCAGCGTATTGCTGTGTATTTAAATAGCCCCCTTCGCTTGCCAAGCTTTGGATGCCATAATAGGAAGACAGGCTAATCTTGGGTCTTTTGGAATCGCTTTTCGCCCCTTTTTTCGTTTCTAATAGAATCACCCCATTGCCCCCTCTCGAACCATAAATGGCGGAGGAAGCGGCATCTTTGAGTATGGTAATATTTTGCATATTATTGGGGTTGAGGAAGTTCATATCTGGCACTTGTACGCCATTGACCAAAATCAAAGGGGTAGCATTTCCTGCCGTGCCAATGCCCCGCATTCTTATGGTTAGCGGCGCACCTGGCGAGCCGGATTCCTTAACCACCACTACCGCAGGAGTAGAACCCTGGATAGCTTGTTCTACTCTTTGTATCGGACGGTCTTTGATGAGTTTTTCTGCTTTTAAGGTAGAAATGGAAGTAGAGACAAAACGCTTATTTTGGGTTTGACCGTAGCCTGTTACTACAATTTCTTCTAAAGATTGAGCATCCGGCAATAAACTGATATTGATAATAGGATTGCTGCCTACTACGACTTGCTGTTCTGCATAACCAATAAAGGAAAAGACTAGGGTTGCTCCGCTTTCCGCATTGAGTTGATAAGTTCCGTCAAAATCGGTAACTGTTCCAGTAGAAGTGCCTTCTATCAGGATATTGACCCCCGGCAATCCTTCCCCTGTTTCATCTATTACTTTGCCTGTAATGGTTTGTGCAAATAGACCAATTATAAAAAAAAGAAATATTATTGATAGGAATATTTTTTTCATGGTCGTTATTTTAGAATAAACACAGGGCACGGAGAAACAGACAAAAAACACTGAGCCTTCGTGCCTCCGTGTTCATTTAGTTATCACCTCTTTGCGCTGATACAGCCGTCCGTCTTTTCGTATGGTAATGATTATAGCATTGGTAGAAAGTTGTCCAATAGGTATTCGATACTGAGTAGCTGACTGCGTATATTGATATAAAAGCCGTCCTGAAAAATCCCAAACCCGCACAGTTTCTATGGGTTGATTATCCAAAGCAGTAATATAAATAGTTGCTATATCCTTTCGTATGTCAATCTCACCGCTTGGCAAGGCTTCTACCGTATTCGTCGCAATAGAATCCAACCAAGTTTGGTATTGTAAAATATCAAAAAGTGAATCGCTTGCCGTTATCCACGGGTCTTTGGCGATTTCATTGAGCCAAGCATTTTTGATATACGCTACAACTTGCACTCTGGAATCGCCCCAACCCTGTCCTTGCCACATACTCTGCGATTCCCAGTCGGCATTAATATAGGCTAAGGCTTTGATGCGGTTATTGGCGTAAATGCCTTCAAAAAGCGGTAAAAACCAACTTCGCCAATGAGTTTCAGGGCTGCCCGTTTTTAGTTGTCTGCGAGGGGTGGCTTCCGCTATCATAATGGGTTTATCGTGTTCCTCCGCAAAATCCCGAATGCTTTGCCCCATATTAAAGCCATCAAAATGAGAATAGCCTACCCAATTCACGTATTCATCGCCCGGATACCAATTGATAATATTAGAGCGATTTAAACCTGCCGATTGCCAGACATAGGCCACATTTCTAACGTCTTCTTCATCAAAAACATGGACGATTTGTTGCCAAGCCGCTTTAAAATCTGATGCTTTATAATTATTCCAAGGACCTTCAAACTCATAGCCAATTCGGAGAAAAATAGGACGTTCTTGGTCTTTACACCATTGGGCTAATTGCCGAATACTGCTGTTAAAAAAGCCATCTTTAATTCCATTCAAGCGATTGACCATATACACACCAATGACGACAAAAGCATTATCGAAGGTTTCATCTTGGGAATAAGCTTGGGCATTGATATCCCCTGCCCCCCAATTGCGTTGGGATTTTAAACCGCCCAAATTGGGAATATCGGTATAAGTCGTTACCCCTGCAGGAATATGCGTCGTAATGCTATCTACATAGCCGTCTGAATGACTATCCAAGCCACCAACTGACCCCAAGTCCTGCCCAATAATCAACAACTTCTTGCCATTGGGTGGCGCAAATTTGGGTGCGCCGTAATGGGCACTTTTTTGGGCGATGCTTGTTGTTAGCAGGCTTACTACCAAAATGCAGTTAGTGGCTATTTTTTTCATAATTTTATGTTTACTACACAGCGGTTAAACGGAGTAATCTTCTCCGTATGACCGCTGTGTAGTTAAAAAACAGCCAGTTACTCTTTCACAAACTTAAAGTCGCTATAATAAATATCCCCACCTCCAGGATGTCCAGAACCACCAAATCGAAGAATCACTAAATCCATGTCATCTCTAATGCCCCACTGCGCCTCTGGCTCATCTAAATCACCTGTAAAGTCAAATTTTAATGTAACCCATTGGTCCAAGGCAATATCCGTTTGAGATTCAATAACCCAGCAACACCAGAAGCCAGGACCGCCATTAGCCCCATTATCATCACCACTTTCATCTGCTAAAATCACCTCTAGTTGATTTTGCAAACCTCCTTCAACAAAGGTATTAGAACTTGGAATATAGACATTTACCTGCGCTATGGAATAATCATACGTGCCGTCTGCATCAAAGCGAATATCGGAATCTCTGGAATATAGTTTTAAATCTGTAAATCCGCCATCGGCATCTGTCCTTGTAAATTTAGTAGCCGTTACGCCATCTATCTCTATACCGTATTCTACGATACTGGAAGAAACCACTTCATCCACTCCTTCTCCAAAGTTTCCTTCCGCATCAAAGACATGAGAAATAGTCGAAGCAGATATTTCGGGTGCAAAGTCAACGGGTTGCCAGCCCCCTGGTTCCACAGCTACCAAATCAGGTACTGCTCCTTTATAACTCGCTAGATAAATGTATTGAATCGGGTCGGAATTAAAATCATTATCATGCGTGCTAGAACCCAAAATCAATAAATCTCTATCCGAACCTTCTTCTGTATGCACAATATCATAGGTAATACCTTCTCCTGCATCATAAGAAGACTGTCCATTTTTGTAGCGAGGATTCATGATATGCGCCCCTGCACCAATGACTGAAATCGTACTGGCCATTTCATCAATGGAATAATCCCAAGTACCTGCAATAAAAGCAGATACATCATCCCCATTGGTGTTAGGGGGTAGCATACCGCTAGAAATATCAATATTCACCTCATTAAAATCCGTACCGGCCCAGATGCCAAATTCTGCCCAAAAATCGCCGTTGAAGTCCACGTTATAAGTACCATCTTCATTAAAGGTATAAATATCATTGGTTGCCGCTTCTCTTAATGCCAATGGAGTAGCTCCTTCTAAATCTCCCCAACTAAACCAGGGTGCTAAGGCTTTATTCCCGTCACCATCTACATCATCCCAAGACCAGCTACCATCATTAGGGCCTAAGCCATAAGCTAGCGTGGAACCACGCTGTGCCTGCCATGCTTTTCCAACAATAAAACTCTTTAATTTATCGGGTTCTACAACGGTAACATCAATCGTGGATTCATTGCTTCCAGCAGAGTTAGTGACGGTCAACTTTACCGTATATGTGCCTTCGGCAGCATAGGTATGGGTAGGTTCCCTTTCGGTAGAAGTATTGCCATCCCCAAAATCCCAGGCATAAGAGTCCGCCCCAACGGATGCATTGACAAAAGTGATCGTTAAGCCATTCACTGTACCTGCGCTAAAAGCGGCAGTTGGTGGATCCACCCTTGGTGGTTCAATTATAGGGTCATCATCATCTCCACAAGCAGTAATCAGGAAAAGTCCCCCCAAAAGCAAGCTTGCAAAGAATAAATGATTCCATTTTAATAAAAAATGCTTTTTCATATTTTTTAAGTTTTGGTTTACATTGATAGTATGAAAGTACAGCACGTCAAATAAAATAAGGTTCTCTTATTACTCCAAATAGCGCAAAAATAGCGCAAACCATAAACTTAAAAGAATTTTGTATTACAGCACCTTTACTTAAAAACTACGCTTTTACTACTCAAATTGCTTTTTTTTATTATTTTTGATTGGTAATTAGTGATTGGTAACTGACGCTGGACTAGCTCTTGATAATATATAAAATGAATCATAAATTGAGCCAATCACCACAAATGATTAGGCAACTTTTCCATTTCTTATTTTTTACTCTTTTTGCCCAAATAGTTCTTGGACAAAAGAATATTCCCTTGTCCTTTGGCAGTCCTTTTATTACCAATTATACACATGAAGACTATTTGGAAACAGGAAAAAATTGGGAAATAACACAAGGCAATGATGGTAGGATGTATTTTGCCAATAATTATGGTCTGGTTCAATTTGACGGTTATGAGTGGAAACGAATTGGACAACCGAATAATCAAAGTGAATTGCGGTCCTTTGGCATCCATAAAGACCGCATTTATATAGGTGGCACTTCCGAGATAGGGTATTTTCAAAATGATACCCGTGGTCATTCGCAATATCACGTCCTGAATGACTTTATCAATGATCCTACCTTTACCTTTAATGATGTCTGGGACATCGCTACTTTCAAAGAACGAATATTTTTTCTGACCGATAATGGCATGATGATGTATGTCAACGACTCGGTTCAAATAATCGGCAAAGGAATTCCCTTTCGAGCTTCGGCTTATGGCATCGATGAGTTAATTTTTGCGGCCAATGACAAAGGCTTATTTCGGTTTTCCAATAATCAATTGACACACTTAACGCCCGACAAGAGCTTTAAAGACTTACAGATTCGATTCATTTTAGCGATTCATCCCAAGACTTACCTGGTAGGGACAGACAAAAGGGGCGTTTTAGTGTACGATAGCAAAAAGTTAAAGCTATGGAATGTCCGCAACCAAGCATTTTTTATTAAAAATCATTTGACTAATGCGACTATTTTAAATAAAAAGTACCTGCTTTTTGGATCCCTTCACGAAGGTCTATTGATGACCGATTATGACGGCAATATTGTCAACATTATTAATGAAAAAGACGGCTTGCTAGACCACAATATCCTATCACTTTACAAGGATAAACAAGGCAATATCTGGACAGCCGTTGACGGGAGTATTGCTTATCTTGAACTGAATAGTCCTTTTACTATTTTAAATAAAAAAAATGGCTTGCGAGGAGAGATTTATTGTATTTTAAAACACCAAAACTACTTATATGTAGGTACTAGTCGGGGGCTTTATGTGGCGAATTGGCAGCCCAACCAGCTTGCAGAACCTGAATTTGCCCTCATTCCCAAAACCACCGGACAATGTTGGCAATTATTTGAACATCAGCGACAAGTATTGTTGGCGCATCATAATGGGATTTACCAAATTGAGAAAGACCAAGCGATTTTTATAGGGGGAGAAGGCAATTGGAATTTTGCAGCTATTTCCGGTCGGCAAAACTTGTTGCTTTCCGGCAATTATACAGGGGTAGCTTTGGTAGAAAAAACCAATAATACCTACCAGATAAGGCATCAAATTCAAGGTTTTCAGGAAACAGCGAGGGAATTGGTTTTCAATAAAAATAGTATTTGGATATCCCATGGCTATCAAGGCATTTACCAATTGAATTTGTCGAAAGATCTAACTGCCTTTACCAATGTGCGGTTGTATGATACCCAAAAAGGCTTGCCCAGTAATTTATACAATAACTTAATTGTCAAGGACCAAGAGGTTCTTTTTGGTACACAAAATGGCGTCTATCAATACAATAAAGCAAAGGATTTAATGGAACCCAATCCCTTATTTGCAAATATTTTAGGTGCAGAAACCTTAATTAGAAAGTTGTATCAAATGCCTAATGGCAATTATTTATCTATCAAAAATTACGACCGAACAGATGAAACTACCTTGATTGAAATATTGGAAGATGGGAGTTATACTTTACAACAAACCCCTTTTCAAAAATTACGCGGGCAGTTAATTCCTGCCTTTGAGTCCGTCAATTTTCCGGATAATCAGCAAATTTTAATTGGCGGGAAACAGGGCTTGATTATTTACGATGCCAATTTTGGAGAAATTAGTGCTAAACACCACCAATGTTTTATTAAAGAAGTATCCCTAAAAGACAATATATTGTTTACGGGAAATCCTCAACAATCTAATCATATCCTTATAGAAATTAATCCAAACGATCGGGAAAAACTCCGCTTTGCATACGCGACTTCCTTTTTTGAAGCCCTTCCTTATATGGTTTATTCCACTTACCTGGAAGGCTATGATGATAATTGGCAAGATTGGACGACCGATAACCAAAGAGATTTGATGAATTTGCCAGAAGGAGATTATACTTTTTGGGTCAAGTCCAAAAACCTTTACGAAGTAGAGGGGCAATCTGCTTCCTTTTTATTTCACATCCAGCATAACAGCCCTTTGTTTACGCCTGCAACTTTATGGAGCCTCCTATTTTTGCTGCCTGTATTGTTGCTGTTTTCTTATTTTTTTATTAGAAAAAGAACCCATGCAATGCAGCATTTAAAAACAGAGTTGGCTACCCAAAAACAAAAAATTAATCATTACAAAGAAAAAAAGAACCTGTGGAAAAGAGAAAAAGAACAAATCAATCAAAAATTGTCTAATACTTTATTGCAAAATGAAATACATACTGGTTTGATTCAAAAAATGGAAAAACTGGCTCGAAATAATTCGGAGGCAAAAGATTTCAAAAAAGCAATCGCTGAGTTTCAAGACCACCTAAAGGGCATTCAGCTACAAATGGATGCCCATAAAACTCTGGAAGCGGATGGCTTTTTAACCAAAATAAAAATAGCTTATCCTGATTTATCTGCCAGAGAATTACGGCTTTGCAGTTATTTGAAGCTCAATGTCAGTAGTAAAGAAATTGCAGAGTATCTGGGCATTTCCCTACGCGGGGTAGAGTCGCTTCGCTATCGAGTGCGAAAGAAACTGGGCTTGAGTACAGGACAGGATTTGACAGAATTTATTTTGAAATTTTAATCTATGTACTCTTATTTTTTGGTGATCGTTTTAAGGAATATCTCTCTACTCGTATAGGTCGAATTTATCAGGGTATCTCAAACAATACAGGAAATTCTAAATCAAGCGTGTTCAAAAGTGACAGATTTATTAACAGATTAACTTGATCGCCACTTTTCCAGGTTCCCGAAGATTTTTCAAGTCCAACTTTCATTTTATAATAGTCCACTTCTCCATGCAATAAATCGCTGAGGGAATTATAAAGAGATATAAGCTGCAAAGCATCTTCAGCTAACATAACTGCTCCGTCTGTTTCAAATGCAAGTTTTGAAAGTACTCCTTTATCCACCCCCCTGCCTAAGCCTATGGTGTAAACCCTAACTCCATTTTATATAACCCTCAGTCGTTTCCCTTTCCTCTGCTATTTCTTTTAATCTTATTCAAAAAATAGAAGACTCAATCGATAATGTAGATATTACAAAATTGAGATCCACTAAAGGTTTCGATGACCAAATTACTATTGATTCTCGCACTTCACTATCCATTAAAACTTTAGACAATTCTACTTTTTATTTTGCTGATTTTTCATTGTTTGGTTTAAAATTTAAGTTACAAATAAATAGAGGATTATTTGAAACAAAAGAACAAATAGGTTTTGGAGATCCTCTGCATGAGGTAAGAAATAAATATCCTGAAGTACAAAAGGGAAGAATAAGCCATACTTCAGGCTCTTATTTGATTGCTTATCAAAAGGGTTTAATTTTTAAATGCGATACAAGAGATAAGGTAAAATCGTGGGGGATTTTTTCTTTTTAAAAGGGCAAGCTGTCACAAAAAACAACAATTTTGGAGTCTTTAAGCATTTTAGTTGTTGACTTTGAATCATTTAAAGCAGATGCTATAAAATTGTCTTGTCACAAATTTCTTTTTTTTTGAAAAAAAATATTGTTGGAAAGCACTTTGCTTTTATTTGAGGAAAAAAACAGAAAAAAAATTAAAAAGTGACGCCAAAATCTTTTGTATTATTCGAGTTTGAGTATATATTTGAGGAACTAAACATTTCTTCCTTCTACCTCCACCTATAGACTACCTCCTGTCTATAATACCTCCAGTAGTATTTAGGACAAAAACTCCCCAAAAAACAATTTATGTCAAAGACAATAACAGTATGCACCAGCATTCTATTAGGACTGCTTTGTGTATCAGCAATCAATCATATATCGGCAAATACAAATGCATTTATTATAGAGGATCTGTTCGAAATAAATAACATGGGGGCAGATAAAAAGGGATTTGTAGAAGGTGCGACCTACCTCACGCTAAATCGGGAAGTGCTTCAACATATCCTTCAGCAAAAACTAAGAACAATGACGCTCCAAATCCCCTTTGGGCGTAACAAAAAACTGGACATTCAACTGGAAAAAGCCGATTTACTATCGGATGGCTTTCAGGTAATGCTCCAGGAAAAAAATTTTCACAATACCCTTTTTTATTCCCCGGCCCTTTTTTATAGAGGTGCTGTTAAAGGTGAAAAGGACGCTCTGGTAGCTATCAATTTTTTTCAAAATGAGGTTACGGGCGTTCTTTCCCTTAATGGCAACAATTATAATCTAGGCCGATATGGAAAAGAGGACCCCAGGCTTTTTGTTTTTTATAAGGAAAGGGCACTAAATGTTTCTAACCCTTTTTCCTGCTCCACAGAAGACTTAAAAACATTACCGCTATCAAAAAATCCAGTTGCTACTGCTCGCACCGATAAAACCGTACAAATATATGTAGAGTGCGATTATCATTTATATCAGGCAAATGGAGCAAATGCTCAAAAAACAGCCGATTTCGCAACTGGACTATTCAATGTGATTTCAGCCATTTATGCCAATGATAATATTAAAATGGAAATAGCTGATATCAAGGTATGGACCAGCGCCGACCCCTATCCAAATAATTCTGCCAAAGCTGCCAGAGATGCTTTTGGGCTAGCCTTGAATGGGCAATTTCGTGGCGATATTGCCCATTTATTATCCAATTATACGATTAATGGAACGGTCCCAAATGGAGGGTCTGCCAATATTGACGTACTTTGTAAAAAAAATGAAGCCGTTAGTTATACCAATATTACCACTGCTTACTCCAATTATCCCACCTACTCTTGGACAGCGTATGCAGTAGCACACGAAATTGGACATAATCTAGGTGCTCCACATACCCATAGCTGCTTATGGCCAAATGGTCCTATTGATAATTGCTGGTGTCCGGAAGGTAACTGTGGGCTGGGGCCAGAGCCTGCTTCTAGCGGTGGAACGCTTATGAGCTATTGCCATTTAAATCCAAAATGGACCGATGAGTGCACACTCTCCAATAGCAATCCAGGCATTAATCTGGCAGCGGGACTCGGAGAATTGCCCGGTAAACTTATTAGAGAACGAATCAATAATGCAATGTGTTTGGGAGGGATTGATATAGCCGAAAATAATTTCAATGCCAGTGCTTTGGTAAAAAATGAAACCTGTTTTGGGTATCAAGATGGAGCCATTTTTATAAATATTAATAATGGACAAGCCCCCTTTACTTATCAGTGGAATAATGGAGCCACCAGCAAGGATTTGAAAGATATTGGGAAAGGGAACTATTCCGTTACTATCACGGATAAAAATGGGAATATTTCTATTGTGCAGGCAGAAGTCGGCGGGACTTCACCTATCTTTGTAGATGCAGGAGAAGATAAAACTATCAATTGTTTAGCCCCCATTGTGACTTTGGATGCCAGCAAATCCAAGTCCGGTTTCCAATACACTTATCAATGGAGCAGGCTTGGGCCCCCCCTTAGTGGAAAAACAAACGAGAAAATCCTGCCAGTAAGCGAGGCAGGAACTTATATTTTTATTATAACCAATACCGATAACGGGTGTAAAGCAAGGGACACGGTGGTCGTAACTAAAAACATAGATAAGCCCAGTGCAGATTTAAAAGCGGAACCCTTAACTTGTCAGAATAATGTTATAATTATTGAAACCATTGCTGACCAGACAATTATCGCTTATAAATGGACTGGACCACAAAATTTTTCTTCAAGTGTGCAAAACCCGACCATTGGCCTGCCAGGGATATACCAACTGGTATTAACTGGAGAGAATGGCTGTACCAATGAAAAATCCATAGAAGTTTTTGAAAATAAAAACCCGCCACAAATTATTGCTTCCGCCAGCGCACTTTCCTGTAATAATTTAACGAGCCAGCTAATGGTTACCTCTTCTGATTCAAACGCCTCTTTTAAATGGAAAGGCCCTGATAACTTTCAGTCCTCAATCCCAAACCCAATTGTCTATCGAGCTGGTATTTATCAGGTGAAAGTGACTTCTGACAATGGTTGTTTTAGTGAAGCTAATGCAGAAGTAAAAGAAGATGGATTTGAGTTAATTATCAGAGCCAAAGGCGGGACACTGGATTGCGACAATCCTTCTATCCAATTTCAAGTCCACACAGAGGAAGACAATATAAGTTATTCCTGGACAGGGCCTAATAATTTTCTTTCTGAAGAAAAAAGCCCAATGGCTTCAATCCCTGGAGTTTATCAATTAACAGCAATAAATAGTAGCGGGTGCACGTCAATATTGGATGTTCTAGTCGAAGAAAATTTTTCTTCACCTACTGTGTCCATTAAAGGTTCTGATTTAAATTGTTCCGCCTCTTCAGTAGTGCTAAAAGCCTTATCTAATGATTTAGTTATCAGTTATTTATGGGAGCATGAAAAAAAGGCTTTGTCCAGTGAAAAAGTTCTTGAAATAGACCAGCCAGGCGTTTACCAACTAACGGCAACCGGATCTAATGGCTGTATCGCTACTGCTTTTTATGAAGTAAAGGAAAACATCGAATTGCCCGCGCTCGAAATAAAAGGAAAAGACTTGAGTTGTGCTAATTCAACCACTCGCTTAAATGCGATCACTAACAGTGAAAATATTACTTTTAATTGGGCAGGGCCCAACGATTTTCAGTCAATGGAACAAAATCCAGTGGTCGCTGCTCCTGGAAAATATACCCTAATCATTCAAAATGAAAATGGATGTACCAACTTAGCATCTATTGATATACACCAATTAGAACAGCCAGCGATTATTATCGAACCTTCTGGTCAATTTTCCTGCAAAAACGAATCAATCTTTTTAGATGCTTCTAAATCACTATTAACTGAAAACTCGCTATTAGAATGGACAACCTCTAATGGAAATATCTTATCCGATATCCACGCTTTGAGTATTGAAATTGACAGAGAAGGAACCTATGTTTTGACTGCTAGAGATGTAGCAACGGCATGTATAGTACACAGCAGTATAAAAATAGAAGCGGGTACAGGCATCGTCGCCAAAGTAGAGAGCGATAAAATGTTAAATTGCCACCAATCGAGCATTGTCCTAACCGCCAATGAGGCTAATCAGTCTCCCAATGCGATCTTTTACTGGACAACTGAAGATGGTCAGATCATTTCTGACCGGAGTAAAGCAACAATTATCGTGGATGCGCCTGGCCTTTACACACTATTGTCAACCGACACGACGAGTGGTTGTTCGGAAGCGATCCTTACAAGAGTAATCCAGGCGGAAGTCCCCACCGCAGAAATAGCTACCCCTAACCCAATTAATTGCCACCAATCGTCCATCACCATTGACGGATCTGCTTCTTCTCCAACTATCCACTCTCTAATAGAATGGGCAAGAAATGGAACGAAAATCGAAGCTAGCAATGCTTTTTATTTAAATGTAAATACACCAGGTATTTATTCAATGACCATCATGGATACCCTAAATGCTTGTCAGTCATCAAAAGAAGTAGAAGTCATTGAAATTCCGACACCACTAGTAGAATCGGTTGATTATCAACAAGATATATGCGGCAAAGGAGAAGGATTTATCGAGCTAGGCGTTAGGGCATGGAACAATAATTTCCAAATCAAATGGAACAACGATAGTACCGCTAGTCGCATTGAAAATTTAACCGCCGGAAAATATACCGCGACCATTACAGATGTAACTGGTTGCTCTGTAGAATTTAACCAAAATATACTTTCCGCTCCGCAAGTATCTTTAGGCAATGTGGACATTGAAGCAATTAGCTGTGTCGATGCTCAAAATGGGCGTATTCAAGTTGATTTGAAGGGCGGCCATCCTCCCTATAATTTCGAATGGTCAAATGGGGATACTGCTTTCTATGCCGAGCAATTGAGTGCAGGAATTCATTCGCTAGAAATTACAGACGCTCAAGATTGTGTTCATACTTTTTATTTCGAACTACTCCCTCCCAAGCCTTTGGAGGCAAATCTCGCCATTGAAGGAAATAAAGCAAGTATTTTTGTCTGGGGAGGAACGCCCGATTATCGAATTAATTGGTCGAACGGTGACCAGGGAGCAACCGCCACCAACCTAAACCCCGGGACTCATCAGGTAGTGATTCAAGATGCCAACGATTGTAGTATTAACAAAGCATTTTCCATTGATGCAGTAACGACAACCGACGATATTGCAGATGACCTAGGCATTACCATTTTTCCTAATCCAGCAACTGATTATTTTAAAATAAATAAGGTGTTGAGGGAAAAAAGTATCATTCAGTTATCCATTTTTGCTATCAGTGGTCAAGTCGTGTTTTCTAAAATAATGGACCATAAAACTATTGATGAAATCATTGATACAAGGAACTGGAAAAGCGGTACTTACTTTCTACAGGTACAAACAGAAAAGAATCTCACAGTCAAAGAAATACAAATAATAATAGAGTAGGCTCAATAAATCGCCCTATTCAATGTCATTAAGTTAATGGTAGTATCTTGTTTTGAAAAGCAGAAAAATTGCCTAGTAATGGGAAATTACTGGACAATCCCGCCTCATTACTGGATAATTTCCCATTATCCAGTAATTTTAGGGTAATATGCTTCCACTAACTTAATGGCATTGATCGCCCTATTCTACTGAACAACAATTTATTCTAATGTATATTAAATTGAAAACCAAACTATTTGGAAACTGGGAAGATCTAATTAAATCATATTTTATTTTTCCTTAGATGAAAAATCAAGTCAAAACCAAAGGCAGCCCGTCCCTTCGGGTTCGGAATTGACATTCCTCATGCGGGATTTGACAGGCAGCCGCCACCAAGATATACATGTTCCAAGTGGCAATTCCATGTAGAAAACGGTTATTCAATTTGATACATATTATAATTTTTCGGTGTCCATTAGAATAAAATCGCCCAGGGTTTTTTCCAGGCACTAATCAAAGAAAAATGTTCGACTTCCTTTTGCTCTGCTCTGAAAAAGATAATTCCCAACTGATACAAATCAATCGTCAATTTAACTACAGGATATGTCTTGATTTTTTCCCAGTTAGCTGCCCGCTCTTTAGTGAAATAGGGCTTGCTTATAATAAAAATCGAATCAGGCTTAATATCGCCGACCCCTTTCTCAAAGCAGGTTATCAATTCGATAGCTGATAAAGAAGCATTAAAATAAACAAGGTTTGGCTGCCCGACCTGCTCCAGTGTCTTTTGGTAGTTTATTTCATAGACTCCCGTTAATATTTCTATGTTTTTTACTCCTAGATTTGTAAAAAATTTCTGCGTTAGCGCGCCTATCTGCGGATGCTTTTCTATGGTAATGGTTGTACTTTTACTATTGGGAGTGGCTAGATAGAGCGTTGAAATACCCAGTGAAGTGCCCAATTCCACTATTCGTTTGGGTTTATAGTGGTTAGCTATTTTAAATAATAATTGTCCTACACGTTTGGAAACAGCCGTTCGTACGACCCGTTTTTTTATAAAAATAGCTTTGCTTCCCGTCCCTTTTAATTTTGTAGAACTTGAAAGTAAATTTTTTCGATAATTTTCAATGGTATTAAAAAAATAATAGTCCCGTTCGTCTTCTAAAATATTTTCTATAAAATCAAATACAAAAGGCGAATGGACCTGATATTTTGTCTTTGCTTTAAAATAGTATTTTAGATAAAAGCTCAAATAGTAGGTATTGTGTACTTAATCCCAATCACTATTCTACTGACCAATAATTTAATTCTAATGAATATCAAATTGAAAACCAAATTATTTTGAAGCTGAGAGGACCTAATTAAACCATATTTTCTTTTTCCTTAGAAGAAAAAGCAAGTCAAAACCAAAGGCAGCCCGTCCCTTCGGGTTCGGAATTGACATTCCTCATGCGGGATTTGACAGGCAGCCGCACCAACACATAGGTGTTCCGTGAGGCAATTCCAGGCAGAAGACTACTATTCAATTTTATACATATAACAACTTTTCAGTGTCCATTAGAATACCAATCACCATAAATATCCTAAACAAACTTATACCCATGCTTATTCAATGGCAATGACCGGACCCGTTCTCCCGTAGCAGCAAATAGCGCATTTGCCAAAGCCGGTGCTGCCGGAGGAGTAGAAGGCTCACCCACACCACCTGGATATTCATTTATTTCCATGATATGTACATCTACAGTCGGTGCAATACCCATGCGAACCATTTCGTATTGTGGGAAATTGTACTGCTCAATTTGACCATCTTTGACCGTTATTTCGCCATAAAGTGCTGCGGATAAGCCAAAAATAATACCACTTTGCATTTGCGCTTCTACGGTATTGGGATTGACGATTCGACCGCAATCAATTACGCAATACATTTTGTCAATCTTAAATTCCTTGTCGCCTGTTTGGGAAATTTCTGCTACTTCACCCACGATGGATCCGAAAGATTTGTGGAGTGCAATGCCTCGATATTTTCCTTCTGGCAGCAGTTTTGACCAATTGCTTCGCTCTGCTACTTTGTTTAAAACGGCTAAAAATCGAGGATGATTTTTTAACTTACTTTTGCGAAATTCGTAAGGATCTTGTCCGGTGGCTACTGCACATTCGTCTATAAAGCACTCGGTAAAAAAAGCATTTTGCGAACTACCCACACTGCGCCAATTACCCACTTGAACGGGCAATTCCAATTGTCCAAAGGATACCTTTCGGCTGTTCATATCATAAGGCAAATGGACCGCTCCTTCGGTTGTAGAGGGGTCCTTTTCGGGAGGAGTTGCCATGGCGGGCATAATTCGCATCATCGAGCTATAACCAACTGATTGCAGAGCAATTTTATTTTCCCAGCCTTCGATGGTCCCATTTTTATTAACGGCAGCTTTAAAATGACTGGCAACTGCTGGACGATACATCCCGTTTCGCATATCCTCCTCTCTGGTGAAAACGAGTTGAATGGGAGTGCCGGGCATTTCTTTAGCAACCATAGCTGCTTTTTTTACAAAATCCAGTTCTGCTCTTCTACCAAAACCTCCCCCTAAATAAGCCATATTGACTTTAATGTTTTCTTTGGGAGTATTTGTAATGGCATTTATCGCATCCCTGACCAATGAACTTCCCTGATGCCCAACCCAAGCTTCTGCCCGATCCCCATCCACTACAAGGGTACAGTTTAATGGCTCCATTGTAGCTTGAGCCAGGTAAGGAACTTCATATTTGGCTTCGATGATTGTTTCTCCACCATTAAAGGCTGTGGCTACATCTCCAATATCTTCGGGGGTGGCAATTAATTTATTAGCGATGGTTTCCTCCATCATTTTGGAAATAGCAGCAGAAGAAAGATTTTCACTGCCATTGGCCGTTTCTTCTAAATCCAGAGCCATAGCACCGTTTTTTGCTCGCCAGGTATTATTGGCAACCACGGCAGCTCCCTGCCCTTCTGGCAATAAAAGCACTCTCTTTATACCTGGCATTGCTTCCACTTCAGATTGGTTGTTGATACCTGTTACGTTGCCTCCAATATAAGCGGGGTGGCGTATAACCGCATAAACCATATTAGGCACTCGTGCATCGAGTCCAAATTTAGCAGCACCGGTTACTTTTTCGGGTACATCTAGCCGCTGTATGGGTTTTCCAATTATTTTAAAATCTTTTTGGGCTTTTAATTTGGGAACGCCGTCCAACTGTATTTTGGAAGCGGCTGCTGCTAAAGAACCATAGGATAACTTTTCTTTGTTTACCTTGTTGATAACATAAGCATTTTCTGCATAACATTGGGATTTATCTACATCCCATTGGTCGGCTGCTGCTCGAATCAATAATTCTCTGGCAGTTGCGCCCATTGCTCTTAAGTGATCGTAAGCATCCCTAATGGTAGTACTTCCTCCCGTTGCCACCACGGGCAAAAATGAAGCTACTTTTTCCATTAAAGATAGACCACTTTGAATATCCCTTGGTTTATTTACCAGGATAAACGTATTGGCATAGGGCGATTCAGGTTGTGGGTGGATAATTTTAATAGAAGACATATCCACCTCCAGTTCTTCCGCCATCAGCATGGGCATAGCAGTATAAACGCCCTGTCCCATTTCCGAACGGGGAACAGCCATTGTAATTGTATTGTCAGGAGCTATGCGAATCCAGGCATTCAAAGAAGTGCCATCTCCCAGACCTTCACCCGAATACTCCCTGATCTTTTTGGTGACGTACATATACCCACCTGCCCCGACTGCCAGACCAAGCCCCAAGAAACCACCCGTAGCAATAAAAGCTCTGCGGGTCCATTTATTTTTCTTTTTTATATTCTCTGCCATGATGATTTGAAATGATTGGTGATAAAAAAGATTAACCTGGCAACTCTGTTGCTTCTGTCCGCCACTTGGCGGCCGTGTGTACTGCTGCCCTTACTCTTTGATAAGTCCCACAGCGACAAATATTATTTATAGCTTTGTTGATGTCCGCATCCGTTGGATTGGGATTTTGATCAAGTAGTGCTTCTGCGGCCATAATCATACCCGATTGGCAATAACCACATTGGGGTACTTGATGCTCAATCCAGGCTTTTTGTACAGCAGATAACTTACCGTCTTTAGCAATACCTTCGATGGTTTTTATTTCTTTTCCGGCTACTGCCGATACGGACAAGGTGCAGGTTTTTGTAGCGATACCATCAATCATGACGGTACAGGAGCCACAGGAAGCAACCCCACAACCATATTTAGTACCAATCATATTTAGTTCATCTCGCAATACCCAAAGTAGTGGCATTTGGTCTTCTACATTAACAGTGTGCGTTTTTCCATTTATTGTTAATTCCATAATGCTAAAGTTTATTTAAAGGTAGAAAACACGGTTTTCCTAAAAGGAAAGCAGGATTGTTTTAAAAGCATTCAAAATTATTTAATTTTTTGAGAATAATAAAACATTCTCGGTTTTTATTATATTTTGCCAACCTAAAATAGCTAGGAAAAAATTTTTACTAAAAAAGTAACTTTAAAAATGATCAAAGAAAAATTTAATCTGGAAGGAAAAGTTGCCGTTGTTACGGGTGCCTCAAAGGGCATTGGAAAGGCTATGGCAAGAGGAATAGCCGAATTTGGCGCAAAAGTCGTTGTTAGCAGCCGAAAACAAGCAGCCGTAGAGGAAGTCGCTGCAGCTTTTCAAAAAGAAGGACTAGAAGCCACGGGCATTGAGTGCCACGTTGCCAAAGCCGAACAATGTGAGCAATTAATCCAAAAAACGCTTGATAAATATGGACGAATAGATGTTTTGATCAATAATGCAGGGACTAATCCCTATTTCGGTCCTATCCACAAAATGAGCCTTGAAGTGTATCAAAAGACCATGGATATTAACCTCAATTCTGCTATTGTTTTGAGTAATTTGGTCTATCCGCACATGAGAGAACAAGGGGGAGGAAGTATCATACATGTTAGCTCTGTTGAGGGATTGCATGCGACAGCTATGATGTCTGCCTATAATATTAGCAAAACGGGTTTGATCATGCTGGGACAAAATCAGGCGGTAGAATGGGGACCATATAATATTAGGGTCAATGTCATTTGCCCAGGTTACGTTAAAACTAAATTAAGCGCAGCCCTTTTGGAATTGGAATCGGTCCAAAAAGGATTAGCTAACAGAGTACCTTTAAAGCGGGCAGGCACGACAGATGAAATGGCAGGGCTGGCGGTTTTTTTGGCTTCTGATGCTAGCTCGTATATGACAGGCTCAGTGATTGTGAATGATGGGGGACTACTGCATGCACCTTTGTTTTAATAAGGTGTTTCTGAAGGGCTTTGCTATGTAATCATAAGGACTCCAATAGGAGAAAGCCCTAAAATCGTCGAAAAACTATAATATATTAAACTATTTTTATATCTTTATCTTTTCATATTTAGCAACTCTTTTTTATATAAAAATTTAACTTCTTATCCATTAAGTCTTGAACTATTGTCCATACTGTTCTATATTTTAATTAATGGTTTGACGTAAAAAATAGGCTACCCATTTTCTATTCTCCACAAAGGATCGCTAATAAAGAGTTTTGCAGATCTCTGCGCTACCTTATGTGCTCTTTGCGAGCTATTTTTTTAGGCAGGGTGCTTTTTCTTACTCCCTAAAAATTTTTAATTTTCATGAAAAATGCAATCCTAGTCTTGTTTATTAGTACACTTTCTAATATGGTCTTTGGACAGGCTTCTTTTATAGAAAGGACATATGTCAATAATGGCTTTCCATTTCATAATGAGGTAAAATTAGCTGATTTAGATGGCGACGGGTTTTTGGATATTATTGCCTTAAGCAACCAAGGTAATTTCATTACGATTGGGTATAACCGCAATAATGGCCAACTACTTAGCTATCACTTCCTAAACACCCAATACACTAGTTTTGGCTTGGAAGTTTTTGATATAGACTCAGATGGAGCTATTGATATTCTGGTTTCTAATCCATTTGAAGATGTTGCTTATTGGTGGAAAAATAATGGACCATTTGATTTTGAAAGAACCATTTTTCCATTGCCAGATTATAATGGGCTTCATGTTGTTGACCTTAATAAGGATAGTAAGCAAGACATCATCATTAGTAAAGTTGAAACCTTAACTGCTTATACGATTGAAAATGACACGGCTATTTTGCTGGTAGAATTTGAATTAGGAGCTTCAATTAATACCATAGAAACAATTACCTCTTTGGATTACAATCAAGATGGGTTATTAGACCTAATAATTGCGGATTTTTTTAAGGGGATCATTGTATTTGAACAACAAGAAAATGGCTCCTTTGAAAAAATAAACCTAATTCCCGAAAGGCATAGTGTTACTAAATTGGAAATTGTTGATTTTAATAAGGATAATCAGTTTGATATTTTGGCAACAGGTAATCAAAATAGCAGTGCCCTCATTTTAATGAATAATGGGGATAATACCTTTGAGGAAACGAGAATAATGCCTAGCAAAGAACAAATTAGTTTTGCTTTTTTGGTGGATTATGATAATGACAAAGATGAAGATATTTTGTACTATGATGCAGACTCTTTTGGGGATGACGGAAATATTACCGCTTATGAAAATGATAATGGTGTCTTTTCTACTCAAATTCTTTCTGATAAATACCGAGATATAGAAGCGGGAATCGCTAGTGATTTAGATGGAGATACAGATATGGACTTAGTATTTGTGAATAACTCTTTTTTTGAGCCTGCTATTGTACTCTTTGAAAATGATAAAATTTCCTCTTTACAAGAAGCAAAATCTTTGGGCTTTTCTATTTTTCCTACCTTAATTGAAAGTAGGCTTAGGCTTCAATCTAATGGTAATTTTGGCTTTGAAATTTTTGACATAACGGGCACCCTAGTTTTTGAAGGAAAGACTAACTTTGAAGCGGTTGTGAATACTGACAACTGGAAAACTGGAATGTATTTCGTCCAACTTAAAAAGGGCAATGCTACGGTTACTGTGAAAATTGCAAAAATTTAGGGAGTTTGCACAAAATAAACTAGACATGATTCAGTGCGGATTCTTATTGCTGAATTTTTGTCCGTAACACCTGATTATATTGGAGAAATACAAAAGAATTAAAAAAAAGAACTAGAAGTCATAGCTCTATTTGCCAAAAGGTAGGCACCAGCCCAGATTGCTAAAAAGCTGAAAATATCAGAGTGGTTCGTGGAAGTAATTATAGAATTATCGAAAGGAGAGTCTTTAAGGGTAGTGGTTAAAACACTAATTTTACCTCGTCCAATAATTGATTGGCCAAGCCTCGAATTTCGACTTTTAGAGTAGGCTTTTTATTAGACCAGTCAATTTTTAATACCCCAAAATTTTTGGCAATGACGAATTTCCCGACTCTATGTTTATTCTCTTCTATTGAGCTAATGGTACTCCATGTGTGGGTTAGTCCACTAGAGGTGACGTCATAAATGGGGGAGGTCATCTTTTCTGATTGAAATTTTGATACTTCTGCAATATGCCGATCACCACTAATAAAAACCAGATTAGCAGGTTGAATTTTTTCAATTAAACTGAAGAGCCGTTGCCTGGCTTTTGGAAAATTAGCCCATTTTTCCCAACCATGTTCTTCTGGTAATACCTGGATGCCCGAGCCGATAATATGTACTTGGGACTTACTTGTAAGTAATTCATTTTCAAGCCATTGCCATTGAGTTTCGCCTAGAATATCCCCGTCTGGATTAGCAATATATCGTCGTTGCTGGTCAGGACCTTCATACTTAAATTGCTCATCGCGAAAATAGCGAGCATCCAACAGAATGACTTTGGTTTTTTGCCCGATCTCGCCAAAAGTATAGCTTTGGTAAACGCCTTCTATTTGGCGGACGGTGGCTTCTTTGGGAACATCCAGAAAGTCGAGTAATAAATTTTGACTTTCCTGTCGCTTGGCGTAGTCTTTCCCTGCATCATTTAACCCATAATCATGGTCATCCCAAGTGCCAATGATTGGAACTTCTTGGCGAAGTTTGATATATTCTTCATTAAACTTTATCTGCCGATATTTGGATTCGAGGACGGACATATCCTCTGAATCGCCATAGATATTATCGCCCAGCCAAATCCATAAGTCTGGATGTTGAGCGCGAATATATTGCCACATTTCCTGGGGTAAATCCTGTCTGTTGCATGAGCCAAAGGCGATAGCTTGTAGGATTTTGGACTGATCAATTTTTTGCTGTTGAAAAAGAGTAATTGTTTGGGGGGCTTCTAAATTTTTTGGGGCGTCTAAGCTATTATTTTTACAGGCTGCCATCCAGACGAGGATAGAAAACAGGAGGATTTTTTTCATAAACGTACTTTTATAAAAGACACTTTGCGAACAGGCTGAAATAAAGATACTTCCTCAAACATACTCAAACAAATTATAATCTTCTGCATTATTTTTAGATATTTATGCCTGATTTGGAGTAACTAATATAGAGCATTTTTATCTATCAAATAAGGAAAGAGAAAACTGCTTACCGGAAACTGAATAGATGTATCATCGGAATAGCAAAATTATCCTCGTCATTGTCCTCATTATTACGGCTGTCCAATTGTATCGTTTTCAGGACATTCGTTTTGACTATGACCTCGCCAAATTCTTCCCGATCAATAGCGAAGAAACGAACTTTTTTTTGGATTATAGCGATAAATATTCCTGGGATGATGATTTTGTATTGATTGGGCTATATAATGAGGCAGGCATTTTCCAACAGGATTTTTTGCAAAAAATTGATCGGTTCAGCAAAGAGCTTAAGCGTGTGGATGACATTGCTACCGTCTTATCCCCTACGACGGTTAATATCTTGCGCAAAACCCCCTTTACAAGTGGGGTCATTACCAAACCTTATATTACGATTAGCCAACCGGAGAATTATGTTGCAGATAGTGCCAGAATTTATAAACATGCCGAATTGGTAGATCGCCTGTTTTCAAAAGATGGTAAGTCGGTCGGATTGATACTGGGACAACAGCCCAAATTAAGCGTAGAGGCTTGTCAAAATCTAGTAAATAGGATTGATACCCTTGCCGATTTTTATCAATTTGACCAGGTGCATTATGCCGGCAAATGTTTCAGCCAATCTACTTATATTTCTCTGGTTCGGCGGGAAGTTTTGCTATTTGTCGGATCATCAGTAGTCATGATTATTTTCTTTTTGTACCTGAGTTACAGGAAGTTATGGAGCATTTGGATGCCTCTGGTTGTAATAGGAGTGACAGTAGCCTGGACTATTGGCACCATGGCTTGGGCAGGAGAACCCATTAATTTCATTTCTAATATTATTCCGACTATTTTGATGATTATCGGGATTTCCAATGTGATTCATTTATTTACGAAATACCGTTTATTAATCAAAAAAGGATTGGAAAAAATAGCTGCTTTGCACACTTCTATTCAAGAAGTGGGCTTTGCGACTATTTTCACCTCTCTGACTACCATTCTAAGTTTCCTGACGCTGACTACCTCCGATGTAGGACCATTAATAAAACTGGGCATTTACGCTTCCTTAGGCCTTGTTTTTGCTTTTATTTTGACCTATTCACTTTTTCCGGCGATGCTCATTTTGTATCGGCCGGCTTATACGCTTGCTCCTGAACAATTGACAGAAGTGTGGCAGCCTTTTTTGTTTAGAATATTTAAATGGGTCAAAAAACATCCAAAATACATCTTGCTTGTGGCTCTGGGCATTTTGTTCCTCAGTTTTGCTGGAATAACTCAATTAAAGATTAATAATCATTTGGTAGAAGATCTGAAATCACTGAGTCCACAGCGAATTGCTACTGGTTTTTTTGAGGAAAAATTTTCTGGCACTCGCCAATACGAGCTGGCGATTAGTTTGAAGGATACGACCCGAAGCATTTTTGACAGAGAAATTTTACTGGCAATAGAGCAATTAGAACAATTTATGAAAAAAGAATTCGAAACGACTTACTGGTTTAGCCCGGTAAGCGTGGTTAAGTCTGCTAATCGAATCCAGCATGGCGGTAACGATGTCTATTATACCATTCCAAAAACACAGCGCACCATTGATAAGCTCAAACAAGAAATTAATCGAAATATCAAGCGGAGCTTTTTCCCAAAAGTCTATACTCCCAATGAGCAAGAAGCCCGTCTTTCTGGTAAAATTGCAGACATTGGCAGCTATGAAGCCCGCCGCCGAAACAGACATTTGGTGACATTCCTAGAACAGGAAAACTTAGATACGCTTTTTGATTATCAATTTACTGGTTCGGTGCATTTGATGGATAGAAACGGGTATAATGTTGCTTTTAATGTGTTGAACGGGTTGCTTTTTTGCGTTGGATTTATTATGTTTTTGGTAGGGTTTATGTTCCGATCAATCAGGATGGCGTTCATTGCCGTCATAGCGAATGTCTTTCCATTGTTAATGATAGCGGGCATCATGGGATTTATGAATATTGATATTAAAATCTCTACGGCTATTATCTTTATTTTGTCTTTTGGGATTGCTGTGGATGATTCTATTCATTTTCTTTCCAAACTTCGACTGGAATTAGGGCAGGGGAAAAAAATGACAACGGCTATTCGCAATACATATTTGACAACGGGGAAGGCGATTATTGTGACTTCTTTGATTCTTTCTGGCGGTTTTCTTACTTTGGCACTGTCCAATTTTACCGGCACGTTTTATATTGGCTTTTTTACCAGTCTTTGTTTGATTTTTGCTGTCACAGCGGATTTAATATTTCTACCCGCTTTAATTTTTTTATTTTATAAAATAGCATAAAAAAGCCGCGCTGAACGGGCGTTCAAGCGCGACTTAAATTGAAACTCTCTCTATAGCTGCATAAAGTTAATTAATTTTTCACGAATTTCTTAACTATTTGTTGATCTTCTGCCTGAATTTGTAAAATAAAAGTACCCGCTTGTAAGTCTGCAATATTTAGCTGTACTTTTTGACGGCCCTCTTCTTGCCTTAAGGATTGGGTAATTACTCTTTGGCCTAGCATATTATAGACGGCAATATTTACTTCTCCTTCCAAATCTAAGGAATAACTGAGATTCAATTCATCCGTAGCTGGATTGGGATACATGCGATCAAAAGTAATAGCTTCATACTCAATCAATTCCTGCTCTGTTTGCAGTCGCCCGCTTAAAGTAGTGAAGCCATAGGTGACTCCATATTCTGTCCATCCGTCAGGACAACGTGCGCGCAGGCGCATTTCATAATCTGTACCAGTAGAGAGGTTTCTCAGTGTTTTTCGGGTTCTTCTAGTCCCCACCCTGAACCAATTAGAGCTACCTGCTTTTCGATATAACACATGGTAATAATCGGCATCGGGAACCGGATTCCAATTGACCCTTACCCGGGTCAAATTGTTAAAATACTCAAGGGTTGTTGCAATCGGCGGAGTACAGGTTGCTGGTGGAGGTGGGTTTTCTCCACAATCTTCACTTCCAGCCGCAAAGGTTTTAGTTTCGGAAGCACCATATCTGCCCCCTTCGATCAAAATATTTTCATTGACATCTACTATGGCGTATTGGCCGACCCCATAATCACAGCAAATTCCATCGCTAAAGGCATCGTAAATGGTAAAATCGTAGCACCCTGTTGGCAAGCATAATTCTGCGCCTACCACCTCTGTGTTGAAGTCTTGATAAGGTCCACCGCTTGCTACTTCATTTCCAGAAGCATCGGTGACTTTCCAGGTGATTTCGCTACCATAATTATCCGGTAGGATCAATACATAAATCACATTTTGATTACAATCAGTGGGGCAAGTTCTGCAATCTGGCCCACCGCAGTCAATGCCTGTTTCATCGCCATTTTGGATACCATCTTCACAAGTTGGTGGATCTACACAGGCAGGGCAAGGACCGCCACAATCAATGCCTGTTTCATTGCCATTTTGGACGCCATCTTCGCAAGTAGGCTCTGGGCAAGCAGGGCAAGAGCTCCCGCCGCAATCAACGCCGGCTTCGTCCCCATTTTGAATACCGTCTTCACAAGTAGGTGCTGCAGTAGGACCACAAACGTTTGTCGCATTATTAATCAGGGATTGTAAATTGGCATTGACATAATTTTCCATTCTGGTAGATTGACCGGCACTGAACATATACATACACCCATCACTGGTATAGTCCATATAATTCATGTGCATATCTACGGTACTACAGGCGGTTTTTCCATTAGTGGGACAACCATAATTAGGTCCATTAGAATTAGGCGTATCGCTTACTCCATCATCTACATTACAACCGCCGTCCCCCCAGATGTGATTGAGGGAAAACCAGTGTCCAACCTCGTGGGTTAGCGTTCGGCCTCTGTCCAAAGAAGAGGAAGTGCTGATATCTCCGCAACTTCCTTCGCCCCCAAAGGCGAATTTGGCGATGACAACTCCGTCGCCATTGCCTCTACCACCAAGAGGGGAATAACCTAGAATATTATTGCCAATTTCCATTACAAAAATATTCAAATAGCCCGCCCAAGCATTAACTCGATCACCGTTAGTTTGGTTGATGGTAATGGCTTTCTGCCCTTCGGTTAATCCAAAATTAGTCGGGTGATTTTTGGTGGCAATACAAAATTCTACACAGGTTTCTCCATTGGAAATATTTGGGAAATAGCTGGCAGCATCATTGGTCCATTTGGTAATATCCGCATTGCTTCCCTGGAAATCAGCGTTTAAAATGGCTATTTGTTGATCTACCAAATTTTCCAAGCAGGCTCGATCATTGGAAGAAGTACCTTGAAAATGAATGGCGACAGGGATCGTAATTATATTGGTACAATTTAATCTGGATTCAGAGGTGGTTTGTTCAGCTAATTTTTTCATGGCGGCCATTCGGGCTCGAAAATCCTTTTGGTATTCCGGATTTTTCATCAACGCTTCCATATGGGCCACAGACCCGCAAGAACGCCGTTGGGCAGGTAAATTAATAACTGTTAAAAATGTAAGTAAGATTAATAATAGACGTACTATTTTCATTGGGAAATATTGTTTCATGTAACAGCACGGGAAATCATTTTGATAAAAAACTACACGCTTTATCAACAAAGCCTGTAAGCAGATCATTAATGACTGAATTTTTGCTCAAGAGGCAGATTATTTTTTTAAAAACGGTCTTGGCTTGGCAATTCCATCATACGCTAATCCATTTCCAGGTATATAGAAAATATCGTAGAAAATATTCCTGATTAGTTACAGATACATTAAAAAATGAAGATTTAAAAGTATGATTCGTCTGATACAAAGAAGGACTGCCTTCGCAATTTGGCAAGAATAATTTTTGCAAAGATCAAACAACAGAAATCCTGATTATTGAAGATAAGTAGTTTGGTTCTTACCAATGTTTTAATTTTTAATATGAGGGTAGGTGAAAGGCATCATCGATAATGTTCACGGTAGTATTTAAGGCTTGGAGAAAATGCAAATGTATATTTCCATTTATTATGCCTAAATCGGTTTACGGGAATACTAATTTCATTGCTTTGAGTTTCTTTTCGTTTCTCTTGTACATTAATTCCGTTTTCAAGACAATCTGGCCAAAGAAGGCCTGTTGCCAGTAATTTGCTTAATTCCGATATAACAACTTCTTAGACAGAATTAGGACATCATCTGAATACAGTAGTGTAAATATCAAAATAACTGAGATGCAATGAGAGGATGTAAGATAAATATGATGGATGATGAAGAATTTTCAGAAGGAAAATTCTAAGGTTTGCATGAGCTTGTTTTTAGATTGCAAGGCAAAGAAAAGTATAATTTACTTCTAATTCAAGTAAAATATTAAAATCTTATATACTTTTGGTTTTTTTGTATAGTTTTTGACAATTTTGAGTGCAATTAATTGCTATTTGTCTAAAAACTCTAATCCAGCCGAGCTTGAAAAAATAGCTGGTGTTTATCCAAATCTAACGCACAAAGATGCCCAAAACTTAATTGCTGGAAAACGCAACCTGCATCAATATTGATTGCAGGAGTGTGGTCTAGGTCTTTTAAGCTCTCTTTGATTTTTACCTGCTTAGTAGGGGTATGTCCATGAATGATTAGCCGATTTCCAAGCCAGTCATGGTCAATATCTTCGTACCAGTTTCGTATCCAAATCATAGCATCTAGACTTTCCAAAGGGTCATTTGCGTCGAAGTTTAATCCGGCATGGACCAGTATGAAGTCATCCAATGCTATAAAATAATCCAATTGATTCATCCAATTAATATAGCATTTGGGGATGTCTTCATTTCGAGGGACTCCAAAACTGGCGAGTGTATCGGCGTCTTCCGTTTTCCAAATGCTTAAAGACTTAATACTGTTGATTAACATCTGCTCATGGTTGCCTCTAAGACAGTGAATAGCATGTCCTCCCTCCTGCAATTGCCAGATGTAGTCAATAACCCCTTTGCTATTTGGCCCGCGGTCAATGTAATCCCCAAGTAGATATAAAGTATCTTTTTTAGTAAAGGAAATCTGTTGGATAAGTGCTTTAAAACTATGAAGGCAACCGTGTATATCAGAGATAGCGAAGCGCCGCATTTGATTTTGGTTTAGGTTACTACAGGTATTGAGCTAACTTTTTCAATCAGAAGAGAGCAGGTCATTTTTGATCAACACTTAATGTTAGTAATACAGTTGGCAAAAATACAAAATAGTCTATTCAAATTTGTACAAATATTAGGGCAAATTTCCCAGGAGCACAGAAAACTACTTTTGTCTCTTTTTTGAACGGGTCTATTTTTTGCTTAAGTTTTTTGAAAAATAATTAATTATAGGCATATTTAAGGTCGAATCATTCTACTTGATAAAAGAATAGCAGTATAAGTCATTTAAATCCGCCCTAAAAAATGTTTTCTCTAATTCTTTTCTCAACCTGTTTTTCAAATGTTTCCTTTTTATTAATGATTTCATAACTCTATTCAAAACCAACTATATGGACAGAGTACTACCATTACTTACTGCAATTTGCTTGGGCACTTTTACTTTTGCACAAGAAATTCGGACAATTGACGGAACTTCTAATAATTTGCGAGAGTTTGCTATGGGAGCGGTTCATGCGCCCGCTATTCGAGTGACTAGCAATGGTTATGAAGATTTGACTTCAACGCCCGGTGGACTCAATCGCCCAAATCCTAGAAAGGTTAGCAATGATTTGTTTGCTCAAACAGATTTGATTAATGACCCTTTGGGGCTGAGCGATTATGCTTGGGCCTTTGGGCAGTTTATTGACCATGATATTGTGTTAATAGGAGATACAAATGACGAGCCTTTCCCAATAACTGTACCTCCTTTTGATGCACACTTTGATCCAAGTGGAACAGGGCAGGCGGTGATTCCCATGATGCGGTCTGCTTACGTCCTCAATACCGGTACAGGGCCGGAAAACCCCAGGCAGTATCAAAATGAAATAACTGCCTGGATTGATGGGTCTGGCGTATATGGATCCGATCCTTATCGAGCAGCCTGGCTGAGAACTTTTAAGAATGGAAAATTGAAAATGTCAGCAGGCAATTTGTTGCCTTTTAATACTAAAGACGGTTTGTTTGAAGGGGAAATTGATATAGATGCTCCTGAAATGGCTATGGAAAACCCTTTTGCCACTAAATGGTTTGTAGCAGGGGATATTCGGGCAAATGAAAATATTCTCTTACTGAGCCTGCACACACTATTTGTCAGAGAACATAATCGAATTTGTGAGGAGCTGCTTGCAGCCAACCCAGAAATGGAAGACGAAGCTATTTACCAAACTGCCAGAAGAAAAGTTGGTGCTTTGATTCAGGCGGTGACTTATGAAGAATGGCTCCCCGCGTTAGGTATTCAAATGCCAACCTACCGCGAATATGACCCAAGTGTAAATGCTAATATCAGAAATGTTTTTTCTGCTGCTGCCTTTCGATATGGACACACGACGATTAACAGTACGATTATCAGAATGGACAACCAAGGCAATACCATACCCGAAGGGAATATTCGTTTGAAAGATGCTTTTTTCAACCCTATTCTAATGGTAGAAGGTAAAGGAATAGAACCTTTATTAAAAGGAATGGGAACACAAATACAGCAAGATTTTGATTGTAAAATGATTGGTGATTTGAGGAATTTTCTTTTCGGAACTCCCGGTGCTGGCGGCCTGGATTTGGCAGCTATTAATATTCAAAGGGGCAGGGAGAGAGGGCTGCCTGATTATAATACAGTAAGGGCTGATTTTGATATGGAACGGATTCATTCCTTTGACGACTTGACTGGGCATCCCGAAATCAATCAGATTTTTGCCGATCTATATCAAGATGTTAATAATATTGATCCTTGGGTAGGAATGTTGGCAGAAGATCATATGCCCAATGCGCTTTTTGGTGAGACAGCCATGAAAATAGTAGAGGAACAGTTTGAAAAACTCAGAGATGGTGATCGCTTTTATTATGAAAATGATCCAGCTTTTTCCTCTGAGGAAAAAGCCCAGATAAAAGCGACTAGACTGGCAGATATCATTCATAGAAATACCGAAATTACGATTCAAATAGATGTCTTTAAAGCACAGCCAGCACAAAGTACGGTAGCTATAAAAACTGCTTTTGATAGCAATTTTGAACTGACTGTTTTCCCAAATCCAACCTTTGGGAGTTTTAGGCTGAGAATAAATAGCCCTATACCAGGCCTTGGAAAAGTCAAAATAGTTAATTTGTTGGGACAAACGATTATTCATAAAAACATTCAACTGCTGGCGGCAGAAAACCAATTGCATATAGAACTACCTGTAAATTTGACTAAAGGGGTCTATCAAGTCGTAGTTCAGCAAGCAGAAGCGGTGGCTTCTACTCGGATTGTGAAGCAATAATTGAATCCTTATTCGAATGGTAATTGAAAAAAGCAGCAAGCATCTAAAAAATTATTTTAGAAAGGCTTGTCTAGTTAGAAATAACGTGCTATCTTTGCAGCCGTTTTGGAAAATAAGTTCAAATAGACGGCTTATTTTATAGTGCGGTTTTAAATGTTAAAGCCAAAAAATAAGCTAAAATATTTACAAGAGAAGTTCCTTGAAAATATGGGAAGCAAGAGAATTAAGAAGTTAAAGAGTTAAGAGTCAGAATAAAAGACACAGGATTTAGGTTTGTGATTTAGGTTGGATTTACTTAAGTTTAATATATGGCATTTACATAATTACATTATTGTATATTATGAATTGTTTATATTAAGATGTTAATGTAGATTAGGACTAAGGCATAGATTGAGATTCTGCAAGAAACTAATATGGAGAGTTTGATCCTGGCTCAGGATGAACGCTAGCGGGAGGCTTAATACATGCAAGTCGTACGGCATCAACACTTAATTTCGGTTGAGTGGTTGGCGAGTGGCGCACGGGTGAGTAACGCGTACACAATCTACCTTAGACAGGGGGATAGCCTTTGGAAACGGAGAGTAATACCCCATAGTATTTTCGAGCCACCTGGTTTGAAGATTAAAGCTTCGGTGGTCTAAGATGAGTGTGCGTATGATTAGCTAGTTGGTAAGGTAAGGGCTTACCAAGGCGATGATCATTAGGGGGCGTGAGAGCGTGATCCCCCACACGGGTACTGAGACACGGACCCGACTCCTACGGGAGGCAGCAGTAAGGAATATTGGACAATGGGCGCAAGCCTGATCCAGCCATCCTGCGTGCAGGAAGACGGCCCTCTGGGTTGTAAACTGCTTTTGGTAAGGACGAATTACCTGGACTGTGTCCAGGGTTGACGGTACTTACAGAATAAGCATCGGCTAACTCCGTGCCAGCAGCCGCGGTAATACGGAGGATGCAAGCGTTATCCGGAATCACTGGGTTTAAAGGGTGCGTAGGCGGGCAAATAAGTCAGAGGTGAAAGCTTACAGCTTAACTGTAAAATTGCCTTTGATACTGTTAGTCTTGAAAGGCAATGAGGTCAGCAGAATGTGACATGTAGCGGTGAAATGCATAGATATGTCATAGAATACCAATTGCGAAGGCAGCTGGCTGGTTGTACTTTGACGCTGAGGCACGAAAGCGTGGGGAGCGAACAGGATTAGATACCCTGGTAGTCCACGCCCTAAACGATGTTTACTCGATGTTTGATTTTAAGAATTGGGCATCCAAGGGAAACCGTTAAGTAAACCACCTGGGGAGTACGTTCGCAAGAATGAAACTCAAAGGAATTGACGGGGGTCCGCACAAGCGGTGGAGCATGTGGTTTAATTCGATGATACGCGAGGAACCTTACCTGGGCTCGAACGCTATTTGCCGATTAGGGAAACCTAATTTTCCTTCGGGACGGATAGTGAGGTGCTGCATGGTTGTCGTCAGCTCGTGCCGTGAGGTGTTGGGTTAAGTCCCGCAACGAGCGCAACCCTTATCCTTAGTTGCCAGCAAGTGAAGTTGGGGACTCTAGGGAGACTGCCGGCGTAAGCCGAGAGGAAGGTGGGGACGACGTCAAATCATCATGGCCTTTATGCCCAGGGCGACACACGTGCTACAATGGTGCATACAGCGGGTAGCGAATCTGTGAAGTGGAGCTAATCCCCGAAAGTGCATCTCAGTTCGGATTGGAGTCTGGAACTCGACTCCATGAAGGTGGAATCGCTAGTAATCGCGCATCAGCCATGGCGCGGTGAATACGTTCCCGGACCTTGTACACACCGCCCGTCAAGCCATGGAAGCTGAGGGTGCCTGAAGACGGTGACTTTACGTGGAGCTGTCTAGGGTAAAATCAGTAACTAGGGCTAAGTCGTAACAAGGTAGCCGTACCGGAAGGTGTGGCTGGAATACCTCCTTTTACGAGCATTGACTACTTAGCGCGACTACTTATTTTCTTCTTTCCATATTCAAGGATACAAAAGAAAGAGTTATTAAGGTGTATTGAACTTTGATAACTTTTGTTTTGTAAAGTGGGAATAGGAAGGCGGAGTACGGGATAAGCTTCATGCGTTTTGAAAGAGTCTCGTAGCTCAGCAGGTTAGAGCACTACACTGATAATGTAGGGGTCGGCGGTTCAAGTCCGCCCGAGACTACTAGGGTGTTCTGGGCGATTTGAGCTCGGAGGACTAAAGACTAGGGGGATTAGCTCAGCTGGCTAGAGCGCCTGCCTTGCACGCAGGAGGTCATCGGTTCGACTCCGATATCCTCCACTACTTTCTTAAACTTTTAAGTAAAGTTATAGATAGGACCTCTGGGCTATTGGATCTGTTTTTTTTGAGATTCAGTGGCATAAAGCGTCCAAAAGAAGTTCATTGACAACTAGGGAAGAGTAATAAGAAGAGCAAAAATGTATTGTAATAGATCGGTCGGGCTATGGTTAATCGTTGCCATAGTGGACCGATAGAAAAGAGCAAAAAGAGAAGGAAGCGACTAAGGGCGTACGGGGAATGCCTAGGCTCTCAGAGATGACGAAGGACGTGATAAGCTGCGAAAAGCTGCGGGGAGGTGCAAATGACCCTTGATCCGCAGATGTCCGAATGGGTCAACCTGCTGGTTTGAAGAATCAGCCTTTCGAGCATGCTCGAAAGAGTAACCCGGCGAACTGAAACATCTAAGTAGCCGGAGGAACAGAAATCAATAGAGATTCCGTTAGTAGTGGCGAGCGAACGCGGATTAGCCCCAAAGTTTTTATACAAATAGTGGAAGTATCTGGAAAGCTACACCAAAGAAAGTGAAAGTCTTGTACACGAAATTTGTATAGAGATGAATCGAGTAGGGCGGGACACGTGAAATCCTGTCTGAAGATGGGTGGACCATCATCCAAGGCTAAATACTACTGAGAGACCGATAGCGCACAAGTACCGTGAGGGAAAGGTGAAAAGAACCCTAAGTAAGGGAGTGAAAAGCCCCTGAAACCGTACGCCTACAATCGGTCGGAGTTTCGTTTTTGAAAATAATCAGAGGCGGGATGACGGCGTGCCTTTTGCATAATGAGCCTACGAGTTACTCCTCAATAGCGAGTTTAAGCAGTTAAGCTGCGTAGGCGGAGCGAAAGCGAGTCTGAATAGGGCGACTAAGCTATTGGGGGTAGACGCGAAACCAGGTGATCTACCCATGGGCAGGATGAGATTCCGGTAGTCCCGGAATGGAGGTCCGCACCCGTACACGTTGAAAAGTGTTGGGATGACCTGTGGGTAGGGGTGAAAGGCTAATCAAACCTGGAGATAGCTCGTACTCCCCGAAATGCATTTAGGTGCAGCGTTAATTAAGGAGTTTACCGGAGGTAGAGCTACCGATAGGGCTAGGGGGCTTCACCGCCTACCACCCCCTGACGAACTCCGAATGCCGGTAAATGCTAATTAGCAGTGAGGCTATGGGTGCGAAGGTCCATAGCCGAGAGGGGAACAACCCAGACCATCAGCTAAGGTCCCCAAGTAATTACTAAGTTGAATGAACGAGGTGGGAATGCCTAGACAGCTAGGATGTTGGCTTGGAAGCAGCCATTCATTTAAAGAGTGCGTAACAGCTCACTAGTCGAGCGTTCCTGCGCGGAAAATAATCGGGCATCAAGTAATTCACCGAAGCTATGGATGTGCATCTTCATAAGGAGGTGTGCGTGGTAGGGGAGCATTGTAGTGGGATAGAAGCAGTACTCTGTGAGAGAGTATGTGGACTAACTACAAAAGCAAATGTAGGCATGAGTAACGATAAATACAGATGAGAAATCTGTATCGCCGTAAGACTAAGGTTTCCTAGTTCGATGTTAATCAGAACAGGGTTAGTCGGGACCTAAGGCAAACCCGCGATGGGCGTAGTCGATGGACATCAGGTTAATATTCCTGAACTTGTATAGACTAAAAAGGGGACGGCGTTATGTAGTCTGCGCGTACTGACGGATTAGTGCGCTGACTGGAATGCTTAGGCAAGAAAGGAGTAGATGAGTTAGCGTCCAAGAAAAGCCGAACTATACAACCCGTACCGTAAACCGACACAGGTAGTCGAGGAGAGTATCCTAAGGCGCTCGAGTGATTCATGGTTAAGGAACTAGGCAAAATCGCCCCGTAACTTCGGGAGAAGGGGCGCTTCTGTAAAATAAATTTAGAGCCGCAGTGAAAAGGCCCAGGCGACTGTTTAGCAAAAACACAGGACTTTGCAAAATCGAAAGATGAAGTATAAGGTCTGACACCTGCCCGGTGCTGGAAGGTTAAGGAAGGTACTTAGGTCTTAGGCCGAAGGTATTAACTGAAGCCCCAGTAAACGGCGGCCGTAACTATAACGGTCCTAAGGTAGCGAAATTCCTTGTCGGGTAAGTTCCGACCTGCACGAATGGTGCAACGATCTGGGCACTGTCTCAACCATGAGCTCGGTGAAATTGAAGTATCGGTGAAGATGCCGATTACCCGCAACGGGACGGAAAGACCCCGTGAACCTTTACTACAGCTTCACATTGAGCTTGACTATAAGATGTGTAGGATAGGTGGGAGATAAGGATTGTGCGCCGCCAGGTGTGCATGAATCGACCTTGAAATACCACCCTTCTTATAGTTAGGTTCTAATCCCGCTTATGCGGGAGACCGTGTGTGGTGGGTAGTTTGACTGGGGTGGTCGCCTCCTAAAATGTAACGGAGGCTCGCAAAGGTACCCTCAGTACCGTTGGTAACGGTACGAAGAGCGTATGAGTAGAAGGGTGCTTGACTGAGAGAGGGACGCCTCGACCAGGTGCGAAAGCAGGCTTAAGTGATCCGGCAGTTCTGTATGGAAGGGCTGTCGCTCAAAGGATAAAAGGTACTCCGGGGATAACAGGCTGATCCTACCCAAGAGCTCATATCGACGGTAGGGTTTGGCACCTCGATGTCGGCTCGTCACATCCTGGGGCTGGAGAAGGTCCCAAGGGTTGGGCTGTTCGCCCATTAAAGTGGCACGCGAGCTGGGTTCAGAACGTCGCAAGACAGTTCGGTCCCTATCTGTTGCGGGCGTAGGAATACTGAGGAGCGTTGTTTCTAGTACGAGAGGACCGAAATGAACGAACCGCTAGTGTATCAGTTGTGCCGCCAGGTGCATTGCTGAGTAGCTATGTTCGGCATGGATAAGCGCTGAAAGCATCTAAGCGCGAAGCCAACTCCGAGATGAGTATTCCATTCCGATTAGTCGGAAGAAGGGTCGTGGAAGAAGACCACGTAGATAGGTGACAGGTGGAAGTGCAGTGATGTATGAAGCCGAGTCATACTAATTACCCGAATGCTTCCTTTATTTATACTTAGTGGGTCTGTTTTTAAGACGCACTAAGTGTACACATGCAATAATTTTTGTTTTTGAACTCTTCCCCTGGGTCAATGGGTCAAAGACCAAATAGAAGCTAAAGAATAGAGTCTGTAAAAGGACTTGAAAAAGCTGAAGGTGGCTATAGCGAAGGGGATCACCTCTAACCATTCCGAACAGAGAAGTTAAGCCCTTCTGCGCTGATGGTACTGCCTCTAGGGTGGGAGGAGTAGGTCGCTGCCTCTTTTTTTCTTGAGTTGCTTTGTTAAGGAATTTGTATGCTTTCTAATAATCAAACCCAACAACATAATTCTTTCTTATTATCGAGGACTCTTCCTCGAAAAAAATTATATTTCCTCCAAAGCAACGATTGGGAGCCAACCCTGTTCTCCGTTCGATAGTTTAACCTTATGCCAATCACCAATTTGACCTAATAACTCCACTTTCAATCCTTCATGGATCAAAAGAATCTCCGTACTCTCTTTATCTGGTCCGCTTTTAAGCCCAATTTCTTTTTTTAGCAGAATAGCAAATCGGCTATTGTTCTCAAAATCAGCTTGACTATTAGCGACAAAGCATAGAAAAATACCTAAAGTCAATAATACAGACCCCTCCTATAAATCCTTGCTTTTTTTTGTGTTCTGCTTTTCCCAAAAAACCAGAACAAAATGCCTGCAATACCAATCCATAAAGCAAGAATGGCTAAAATTCCCCAAATAGTTGAAGAAAAAAAATTATGCAGGCTCCGCCACCAATCTTTAAGGAAAAAAAGAGCCGATTACATCCAAGTCATCTTCCAGTTTTTCCTTTGTGAGATCCAAATTAAAGCTAATATCTTCATCATTCGGTGCTATTTTTAAAGCGCGTTCATAATTTAAGACTGCCTTGCCCAATTGCTCCATTTTATAATAGCAATTACCCAGATTAAAATATATTTCTTTTGAAAACATATCTGTTTTAAGAATGTTTTCATAGCCTTGTACCGCTTCATCATAATGCCCTTTTTGATAAGCAGTATTTGCTGCCTCGAATAACTCTTGTGGGTTGGCAGAAATAACTGAAGCGCAAAGCAACAGCAGAAAAAGAACGCTCGTTTTTAGCAAATGGATAGCTTTAATCCAGTTTTTTAAATAGTTTTTCATAGACCCCATTTTCATCACTTGAAAAATATCCATCGCTATTTATTGAGGAATGGATAATATAAGGTGGCGTTCTAGTAGTATCTCGGTAGGCAGTTACCAATATGGGTTCGCCAATATTATTGCCTTCAAGGGAAAGCGTTTTATAGCGTTGTGAAGTTGCTTGAGACACATTAAAATCATCTATAAAGTCGCTACCAGTAAGATATTGGATGCCGTTCAGATAAGTAGCCATTTGAGTAGAATCTATTGGGGTTCCATCGCTTGACCAAGTGTTTCCAAGCTTACTGTAAGTTTGGACAATCCCTTGGGAATTAATAGAAATTTGGGTAATATCGGTGGGTTTAATAGTCAATATTTGGCGGTTGCGGTAGGAGTCAAAGCCTTGCCCCATAGTCATACTTAAAAAACCTTCTACAGCATAAACCTCGTTTTCACTTGCCAGGCGCACATAAGAAATGCCTTGTCGAGTTTGCTGATTGAAATGGAAACGTCCAACAATAAAATCTTCTAATAACTTGCTGCCGGCATAGACTTTTACTCGATTGCCGCTACCTTCTTCCACTTCGTAATCCTTCCATTTTTCCGAGTTTTTAGCGGCCACTCTTTTAGTCTGAATCAATGCCAAATTTTTTAAAAGAGAAGTAATGGCACCTCGATTGGCTTTGGTGGTAATATTTCCTTTAGTGGCTATCCAGGTAGCTCCCTCTTTTTTTAAAATAATTTCTTCCTGATTATTCCCTTTGGGGTATAACCTAATGGAGCTTATCGTGGCTGTATCAATCTGTATGAGTTCTGTTTTAAAACTTCTGGTTTTCTGTTTAAATCCAAATTGAGAAACTAAAAAAATGCCTAGCAAGCCAAGAAAAACAAGTAATAGTTTTTTGTTATTCATCTTTTTGGCTGTTTAATTTTTGGTTGACTAACTAATTTCACCCAAATTTTTGGTTGAGCAGCTTAATACTTTTAAATTAAGTTAATTGACCTTTTTGAGCTTTGAATTTTCCTTCAAATCAAGGCGCGGCATGAGCGAACGAACCCGAAGGGCAAAAGCTCGATGAGCTTTTGAGTGAGTGAACCGAAACGGGTGGGCTGGCCATAGCCGTAGCTATCAAGGCGAGTACGCAACGAAGAGTTGGAGAAAAAGACATGTTCAAAAAATTAAGAAATTTAGTTTACAAAGTACTTAAGTCTATGATAGAAAAGAACTTTCCAATAAGATCATATAGCGCTAAAATTTGGGCGTTTAGCTCGGCATTTCCAATGAAGCACCGGCTCATTTTTACTAAATTTGCAAATTTATAGATTTCTTTGAAAAAAAAGAACTTCTCATCTATTATCCAATTCATTTAGTCCATACAACTCAATAATTTCAATTAAACTATTGGCTAGGTTTTTTACGTCCGCATAGCCAATTTTTTCCAAAGCATACGCCCAGGCCTTGTAATCTGCACTGCCGAGCGTGCTTAAGGGAGCATATTTTCCACTGGTTAAATAGAGGCTATGATCTCTGAAACTTGCCCAGGCGTTTTCATAATGCCGAAAACAAATGCCTTGATAGGAGCCAGATTCGCCTTCCCAATTTATTGAACAAGCGATGGCGAAGTGATTATTGCCGATTTTAGCCATATCCCTTTGTCCGGCATGGCTTTGTAACAGTCCATTAGCCAAAATAATGGAAGAAGGAATACCAAATTTTCGACGTTCATTGATCACGACATGCGCGAAACGCTTTAAGTAATCATGTTTTGTTTTGTCATCAATTTTGTTTAAATCCATCATTGGATTGTAATTCTTAGAAGTACCAAATAGGGACGGCATCTCAAAACGAGTAGAATTTTCCTTTGATTCATTTTTTCGTTCGGTAAAAATTTGTTTTTTTTGAGTTTGCTCCTGTGGCACTAATTCCATAGACCCCTCTTCGAGTGGAGAATTCATATTAATGCTAAAGCTAAAGTCTTTGGAAATAAATAAATAAAGGATAATTGCCAGAAAAAAAAACTTAAACCAATGTTGCTGGAGGTAAGTTCTTAAATTTGAGGTGGTAGCACTTTTTTTCATCACCATTGTTTTTTGTGTTTTCGTAAGTAAAACAAATCAATGAAAAGACAGGCTAGCTAATACAACCTAAACAGTTAGGTGCTTAGTACTTTGTAAATTAAGTTAATTGACCTTTTTGAACTTTGAATTTTCCTTTAAATCAAGGCGCGGCGGAGCCTGATAGCCGTAGCTATCAAGGCGAGTACACAACGAAGAGTTGGGGGAAAAGGCATGCTCAAAAAATTAAGAAATTTAGTTTACAAAGTACTTAGAATAAGCCAAGTTTTAAATGGTTGATTTACTTACATATAAATCATTCTCAGCTTGACAAATATAAAACAATTTGTTTGTAATTACAAATCATTTTGTGATTATTTAAAACACATTATTTAAAACAATATGTCGTCTTATGTATTTTATTGGCTACGATTTGGGAAGTTCTTCTGTAAAAGTGGCCCTACTTGATGCTATTACCGGCGAATCCTTGGCTACTGCACGATTTCCCGCACAGGAAATGTCCATCATTGCGCACCAATCTGGTTGGGCAGAGCAAGAACCAAAGACCTGGTGGGATGCTTTAAAGAAGGCGACAGCTAAATTATTGGCAAAATTAACGATTGATAAATTTGCCATTAAAGGTATCGGGATTGCTTATCAAATGCACGGTTTGGTGCTTATAGATAAGCTGGGAAAGGTATTGCGCCCTGCTATTATTTGGTGCGATAGCCGGGCCGTATCCATTGGCAATCAAGCATTTATGGATATTGGCAATGAAAAATGCTTATCCCATTTATTAAATTCGCCAGGTAATTTTACAGCCTCTAAATTACGCTGGGTTAAAGAGAATGAGCCAAAATTATTTGACCAGATAGATCAGTTTTTATTGCCGGGAGATTTTATCAATTTTAAACTAACGGGTGAAAAAAATACGACCATTTCAGGCTTATCAGAAGGTATGTTTTGGGACTTCAAGGAAGGAACAGTCGCCCATTTTTTATTAGAAAATTATGGATTTAAAAAAGAATTGGTGCCAGATATTATTCCTACTTTTTCTATACAGGGGAGTCTTAGTGCGTCAGCAGCGAAAGAACTAGATCTGCCGGAAGGAATAAAGATTTGTTATCGAGCTGGAGACCAGCCGAATAATGCGCTGTCGCTAAATGTGCTGAATGCTGGAGAAGTCGCCGCTACTGCGGGTACTTCCGGCGTGGTTTATGGAGTAAGCGATCAGGTAAAATATGACCCTGAATCAAGGGTCAATACTTTTGCACATGTCAATCATACAGTACGGGAGAATCGCCTCGGTATTTTGTTATGTGTCAATGGGACAGGTATTGCTAACGCTTGGCTAAAGCGAATCTTGGGCAGGTATAGTTATGCTGAAATGAATCAATTGGCATCAGAAATTTCCACAGGCTCAGAGGGTTTACTATTTTTGCCCTTTGGCAATGGTGCAGAAAGAATATTAGGCAATAAAGACCCCAATGCAAGGCTAATTAGTCTGAATTTTAATGTTCATGATAAGCGGCATTTTTGTCGGGCAGTGCAAGAAGGCATTGTCTTTTCTTTTCAATACGGTTTGGAAATAATGGGAAGTATGGGCTTGAAGCCTAAAGTCATACGTGCCGGTCATGCGAATTTGTTTTTAAGCCCCCTATTTCGCCAGCTATTGGCAAATACTTCTACCATTCCTATAGAACTCTATAACTCGGATGGGGCCATCGGTGCAGCCATTGGTGCAGCCATTGGTTTCGGAGCAATGGATTTTACGGACGCCTTTAGAGGACTGGAAGTAATTGGAGTAACTGAACCGGCAACAAATAATACTTCTTGCCAGGAAGCCTACCAAAACTGGATTAAGGCTTTAGAAACCATCGCTTTATCAAATCAATCATTCATCAACTAATCATTTTGCATTATGAATATTACCCTCGGCTCAAAAGAATATTTCCCTTTTATTAAAACAGTCCCTTTTGAGGGGAAAGCGTCTAGAAACCCATTGGCTTTTCGCTATTATGATGAAAACCAGGTAGTTGCAGGCAAAACTATGAAGGATCACTTTCGTTTTGCAGTGGCTTATTGGCACGCTTTTAATAATGCTGGAGATGACCCTTTTGGTCCAGGGCCTCGTCCAATGCCTTGGATGACGGCGGCGGATCCAGTACAAACAGCACAGGATAAAATGGATGCTGCCTTTGAGTTTATTAGCAAAATGGGGATTCCTTTTTACTGTTTTCACGATGTGGACCTGGTGGATGAAGGGGATACGATTAAAGAAACAGAAAAGCGGCTACAAAAGCTAGTAGATTATGCCAAACTAAAGCAGGAAGCCTCTGGCGTACGGTTGCTTTGGGGAACGGCGAACCTATTTTCGCACCCTAGATATATGAATGGCGCGGCGACTAATCCCGATTTCCAGGTGGTTGCCTATGCTGCTGCGCAAGTCAAAAATGCGATAGATGCAACGATCACACTAGGAGGGGAAAACTATGTTTTTTGGGGTGGTCGAGAAGGCTATATGTCTTTGCTTAATACAGACATGAAACGAGAAATAGAACACTTAGCCCGCTTTCTAACAATGGCAAGAGATTATGGTCGAAAAAATGGCTTCACAGGGGTTTTTCTGATCGAACCCAAACCAATGGAGCCGTCCAAGCACCAATATGATTTTGACTGTGCGACGGTACTTAATTTTCTGAGGCAATATGATTTGTTAGGTGATTTTCAAATTAATATCGAAGTGAATCATGCTACGCTGGCCAGTCATACCTTTCAGCACGAATTGCAAGTGGCGGCAGACGCAGGTGCATTGGGGAGCATAGATGCCAATCGGGGCGACTATCAAAATGGCTGGGATACCGACCAATTTCCTGTAAATCTATATGAACTGGTACAAGCCATGCTGGTCTTTTTGGAGGCAGGTGGATTAAAAACGGGAGGGGTTAATTTTGATGCTAAGTTGCGACGAAACTCTACTGATTTAGAAGATTTATTTATTGCCCATATCGGCGGTATGGATGCTTTTGCCAGAGCTTTACTGGTCGCAAATGATATATTAGAAAATTCTCCTTATCTTAATTTGCGTCAAAACCGATACGCTTCTTTTGATTCGGGATCGGGACGAGAATTTGAACGAGGCTTATTGACTTTGGAGGATTTGCGAAATATTGCTCTAAATGAAGGAGAGCCTGTACAAATTAGCGGCAAGCAGGAATATTATGAAGCGATCATCAATCAATATATTTGATAGAAAATGGTATTAGAGCTTGCCATATTACCAATAATTCCCGAACAAGAAAGGGCTTTTGAAACTGCATTTTAGCAAGCAGTTCCCATTCTCACTTCTATGAAGGGCTATATTAGTCATGATTTGAAAAGATGTATTGAAAAGCCCAATCAGTATATCCTATTGGTGCATTGGGCGACCCTGGAGGACCATGAAATTGGCTTTCGACTATCTGCAAAATATCGAAAATGGAAACGCCTGCTATACCATTTTTATAAACCATTCCCGCTTGCTGAGCATTATCAATAATCCTTTTTCCTAAAAAAAAACAATATTTCCTATTTAGCCCTCTACGGCTAAAGCGATTGCTTTTTGTTGTGCCAAAACGGCAGCTTTTTCGAAATCATGCTGACTTTTTGTCTTTCTTCTTTTTATAAAATACTCCTTTTGACTTGTTTTTTGGCTTGGTACATCAATTGAAGCAATGATTAATAGTTTTTTTATTAAAAATCAATTAATTGAAATAAACCATGAATTTAAATAATATCACTTTAAAAACGCAAGAGGCATTCCAGCGTGCCCAGCAAATAGCTTTGGAGCAAAACCATCAGTCTATTGAGGTAGGGCATTTGCTGAAGGGTATTCTTGAAATAGATGAAAATGTTACGCCTTTTATTTTTAAAAAATTGACTATTAACCTGCCTGTTGTTAAAAAATCACTAGATAATATTATTTCCGGCTATCCTAAAGTGGAAGGAGGCAGCCAATATTTATCCCGTTCAGCTAATGAAGCCGTACAGCGAGCGGGTACATTTCTAAAAGAATTTGGTGATGAATACATTGCCTTGGAACACCTCCTTTTGGGAATTATTAAAGTAAAAGACCCCGTATCCCAGTTGTTAAAAGATAATGGACTAACCGAAGCCAATTTAAAGGCAGCAATCAAGGATTTGCGAAAAGGAGCTAAAGTAACCAGTCACAGTGCAGAAGATACCTATAATGCTTTGAATAAATACGCCGTTAACCTTAATGAAAAAGCCAAAAATGGCAAACTGGACCCCGTTATTGGCAGGGATGAGGAGATTCGACGCGTACTCCATATTCTTGCCAGACGAACCAAAAATAACCCCTTATTAATTGGTGCGCCTGGAGTAGGCAAGACGGCAATTGTTGAGGGATTGGCGCATCGAATTATCAATGGCGATATTCCCGATGATTTGGAAGATAAGGAAATCTACGCGTTGGATATGGGAGCATTGATTGCTGGTGCAAAGTACAAAGGTGAGTTTGAAGAACGACTAAAAGCAGTCATTAAAGAAGTAACAGCAGCAGACGGCAGCATTATTCTCTTCATTGACGAAATCCATACACTCGTAGGAGCGGGTGGGGGGCAAGGAGCCATGGATGCAGCCAATATTTTAAAACCTGCATTGGCAAGGGGGGAGTTGCGATCTATCGGTGCGACTACTTTGGACGAATATCAAAAATATTTTGAAAAAGACAAGGCTTTGGAAAGACGATTTCAAACTGTTTTGGTGGACGAACCAGGAGAAGAAGATGCTATTTCCATATTGCGTGGATTGAAAGAACGCTACGAAACACACCATAAAATTAATATTAAAGACGAAGCGATCGTTGCCTCTGTCCAATTATCGCATCGCTATATCACTGATCGTTTTTTACCAGATAAAGCGATTGATTTAATTGACGAGGCTGCTGCCCGATTGCGTTTGGAAATGAATTCTATGCCGGAAGAACTAGATGAAGTGGAAAGAAAAATTCGGCAATTGGAAATCGAGCGAGAAGCCATGAAGCGCGAAAATGATGAAGCGAAAATAGCCCAACTAAATGAGCAAATCGCTAATCTGGAGGAACAACGCAAACAATTTAAAACTCAATGGGAGAGCGAGCGAGAAGTTGTGCTGGGTATCCAAAAAGCAAAGGAGAAAATCGAGCAATTGAAGCTGGAAGCAAGACAATTAGAAAGGGCTGGAAACTTTTCTGAAGTCGCGGAAATTCAGTATGGTAAAATTCCGGCCGCTCAGGCAAAACTGACAAATTATAATGACCAGCTTGCTGATATTCAAGCTAAGGGCAGCAAATTGGTCAAGGAAGAAGTAGCGGCCGAAGACATTGCAGAAATTGTTGCCAAATGGATAGGTATTCCTGTTACCAAAATGCTGCAAAGCGAGCGAGAAAAGCTATTGAATTTAGAAGCAGAGCTATCGAAAAGAGTAGTGGGGCAAGCCCCTGCTATCGAAGCCATTGCCGATGCGATTCGTCGAAATCGAACGGGCTTATCCGATGGTAAAAGACCAATCGGGTCTTTTTTATTCTTGGGTTCAACAGGGGTTGGAAAGACCGAATTGGCGAAGGCTTTGGCAGCGTTCTTGTTTGATGACGAAAACATGATGACTCGTATTGATATGTCTGAATACCAGGAGCGGCATGCTGTTTCCCGATTGGTGGGCGCGCCTCCGGGTTACGTGGGCTACGACGAAGGTGGACAACTGACTGAAGCGATGCGCAGAAAGCCTTATTCGGTGATTTTGTTGGATGAAATCGAAAAAGCACACCCTGATGTCTTTAATATTTTATTACAAGTGTTGGATGATGGACGGCTAACGGATAATAAAGGTCGAGTCGCCAATTTCAAAAATGCCATTATCATTATGACTTCTAATATGGGAGCGGAAATCATCCAGCAAAACTTTGCCAAGTTGGACGACACTAATCAGGAAACTATTTTTGAAAAAACAGAAGGGATGGTTTTTGAGGTACTAAAACAATCTCTACGACCAGAGTTTCTGAATCGTATTGACGAAGTGGTGATGTTCCAACCATTATCTACTGACCATATCCGCAGTATTGTGGAATTGCAATTGAAAGGTTTGGAAGAAGTCTTATCCGGTCAGGAAATCGAATTAACTGCTACTCCACAGGCCATAGATTACATTGCTTCTGCTGGATTTGATCCCCAATTTGGAGCAAGGCCAGTAAAAAGAGTTATTCAGAAAAAAGTATTGAATGCCTTATCCAAAGCTTTATTAAAGCGGGAAGTGCAACCAAATAGCCAAATTATCCTAGATGCTTTTGATGAGCAGTTGGTTTTTAGAAATCCGAGGGCAGGAGAAAAAGCTGCTGCTTAAAACAATAAAGACACCGCAACGAACTTTAGTCTGCTGCGGTGTCTTTCAACTATAAAGTTCCTGATACTTTCTGATAATGAGGGCTGGCTTTTGACTGCTAAAATTAAACCTTCGCCCTTTCTCCCACAAAGGCATCTTCTTTGTATTTGAATAAAATATTAAAAGTGGTCAAACTACCATAAATTCTGGTCAGATATTGTTGTAAATTGACCTTTTCTTCTTCGCTTAGATTTTTGCTGCTGTTGATCCGCTGTTCCATAACTCGAACCCTGTCCCGAACCATGACAATTTTGTGAAAAAAGGTTTCGATTGGTACTTCCTTTGATTGCAAATCGGGATCATCAGGTTTTAAAATCATCGTTCCGTTCTTCCAACGATCCGCTAAAGGTACAAGCTGAGAGATATCCGACCAGGCTCGGAGGATTTTCACTAGCGATTTTTCTGCTTCCGTATAAGTGACCGATGCTTCTGCTGGTATCTCCTCAATCACTTCCCATTTTTCATAGTCTTTGGCTACATGTTTCAATCCATAAGTTTGAAAGCATACTTCATAGGTGGCGACATTTAATCGGATGAGGACTCCAAATCCATAAGCAGGATGATTAACTCTGGACCCCACTCCTAATAAGTTATTCATTTTGCACGATTTTTGCATTTAATATTTTATTAATATGAAATAATTACGATTGAAGAATTTGATTGTTGCATATCGGACGTAATCAGCGTAAAGAGATAAATCATCACTAGAAGCACTATAAAAATGGCAGGACTTCAAGAAAGAACAGTCCAGAAACGGGCAATGAATTTTCTGAAAAATTATTATGATCGCCCATTTTTTAAAAGAAAAATTTTCGCAGGACGAGAGGTAAAAACCAAGCCAGTCTTTGGTGGCAAACGGGCAGATGGCTTGCTGGCCTTTCAAAACTGGTTTTGGGGCAAGCCCTATGTCGTGTCTATGGAAGCCAAGTCTATAAAAACTTTACCAGCAATTAGGCCTTATCAGGACCACCGGCGATGGCTGTATAATAGCTTGAGGATGGGCTTGTGGTTGGGTTTGGGTAGTGGACTATTTTATGCTTACGCTCAAGAAGCCCATGAACTGAACGTGGCCGTTCCTATTGCTTTTATGCTATTTTCGGGGCTTGCTTTTGGTTTATTGACCTGGAGCCACTGCCGACACAAAACAGTCGGAGTGATCTCCCAATTAAAGCAATATCCTGCAAATGAGCAATGGCTAGCTTTCTCCTGGGACAGCTTTTGCGCCTTAACAAAGGAGAAACAAAAAATACTAAAAGCGGTTTGTAAATTTCGAGGAATTGGCTTGTTACTGATAGAAAAAAACAATGAAGTGACTATTTTGTCCAAACCCAAACGGAAATGGAGCTGGTTTTGGGAAGCAAGAGGCGGTTGGCGATGGGTTTCTGATTATTTAGTCTATTATAGCAAGGAACAGGAAATTCGAAAATCTATTTAGCTAAAACCCCTAATTAGCTGACAGTCAAGTGCTTACAATTCTGCATAAAAAAGAGGGTCATGCTTAGGAAGCACAACCCTTTGAAAACTCTCACTAGTTTTAAATGAAACTAAAAGTTGACGTATGAACGTTATATATTTTAGATTCTTTGACAGGAATTATGTTTTAGAGGATTTGTCAAAGAAGGCATATTCTTAATCTCTTTTGACCCCATTTGGGAAAATGACTTTATAATGGCTCAATTTGGAAGGCACCCTATATCTTACTAAAGAAACCATGCCAAAGATTCCTTTTTAACAAAAATATTTAAAAAAAAATAAATTGTTCAAAATGGATGAAAAAAATAATTTCACCCCTCTTAATATTCTACTTTGGCACTTTAGAAATAGTGATTGTTTTAAGTGTAATTAGCTCCTAGTTTTGGTGGCGGCTGCCTGTTAAAAACTGCGGAGCGGTTGTTTTTAACTAGAATTTTTGGTTCTTTTTTTTCAATGAAAAAAGAACAACATCTAGTTTTGTTTAAAGTGCCAAAGTAGAAATAAAAGGACTTTTTTAAAGATACTTTATTTTTTTCAAAAAGGCAAACAACCCAACTATTAGTTTCTTTGTTAGTAATTGAACGATCTGTTTTGCTTTCAAAGTATGCTTTTAAGCTGCTATTTTTATATGTATCTTTGCAGAAGTTCATTTATCAAAATAACCAAGATGATATGGGTATAGAAAAAGAGCCAGTTACTATTCAGCCTATTTCTTTGACCCCTGGAGCGGTCAAGGAGTTAAATAGAATTAGAGCAGAACAAGACATTCCTCAGGATCATGGACTGCGCATTGGTGTAAAAGGGGGAGGTTGCTCCGGGTTTTCCTATCTTTTGGGTTTTGATGTCCAAAAAGATAAAGATCAGGTTTATAATATCAATGGCATCAAGGTGTTCATGGAAAAAGCACATGGCATTTACTTAGTGGGTATGGAGATTGACTGGGTGGAAGGCTTGAATAATCGCGGCTTTTCTTTTAATAATCCCAATGCTTCGGATACTTGCGGCTGTGGGTCTTCTTTTTCGGCTTAAGGCTTATATACCTAAAATTTGATAGCCCACAAGTGAACGTTTTGCCCTGGAATACAATTTTGACAGCATTATGAAACCACTAAAAGTTAAATGCAAAAAAAGGTTTTAATCATCACCTATTACTGGCCTCCAAGCGGCGGCGGGGGTGTGCAGCGATGGCTTAAGTTCGTAAAATATTTACCCCAAAATGGCTGGATACCCGTTGTTTATGCCCCAGAAAATGCAGCATATCCTCTAATAGATGAAAGTTTAGGTGAAGAAGTTGATCCCAATATAGAAATTATCAAACAGCCGATTTGGGAACCTCGAAAATTATATAAAAAGATTTTTAAAAAAGAATCCCTAAAAGCTTCTAAAAAGAAAGATAATTTAGACCGTTTATTTTACATACCTAAGAAAGAGCGAACCTGGAAGCAGAACCTTTCTATCTGGATTAGAGGCAATTTGGTTATTCCCGATGCCCGTATTTTTTGGGTGCGTCCCTCCATTCGGTTTTTAAAAAATTATTTAAAAAAGAACCCCGTTGATATTATTATTACCACCGGCCCGCCGCATAGCCTCCACTTGATTGGTAAAGGTTTGAAAAAAGCGTTGGGTATCAAATGGCTTGCCGATTTTAGAGACCCCTGGACGGCTATTGAATATTATGATAAATTAATGCTGACTGGACGGGCAGATAAAAAGCATAAACGACTAGAGCGAGAAGTTATTCAACAAGCAGACGGCGTGATCGTGGTGGCTCCTTTTTGGAAAAAAAAATACGAAGAAATTGGTACCCGAAATTGTGCGGTCATTACCAATGGATACGACGAGGCAGACTTTCAAAAAGAACCTCCCTCTTTATCCGAAAAATTCTTGTTGACGCATGCTGGAACTTTAGCCAATGACCGGAATCCCGAAATGCTGTGGGAGGTATTAGCAGAGCTAAAAAAGGAAATTAAAGGTTTTGAAGAAGATTTGCAGATTCAAGTTTTAGGGAATACGGCTGACCAAGTGCTAGCTTCTTTAACAAAGTATAATTTAAAAAAGCAACTAATAAATTCGGGGTATGTATCGCATGAGGAAGCCATTCGGATCATGCAAAAATCCCAAATCCTTCTCTTATTAATCAATAATGTTTCTTTTAATGCGCCAGGTAGGATGACGGGGAAGATTTTTGAATATTTAGCGGCAAGACGCCCCATTTTATTAATCGGCTTGCAAAAAAGTGATCCGGCAGATGTCATTAGAACGAACAAGGCGGGCGAAGCCATTGATTTTGAAAATAAAGCCAAATTGAAAAAAGTATTAGCAAAGTATTATAGCTTATTTAAAATAAATAAATTAAATATTCAATCTACAACATATCAGCAGTACGCTCGTAAAAATTTGACAAGACAATTAGCTCACCTTTTAGATTCTATTTAGAGAAGAAAAGAGTGAAATTGAACACTTTTACTTCTTTTGTCATTAAAAATAAAGTATATATGAAAATAAATTTTGCCGTGATCGGTTGTGGATATGTTTCTCAAAGACATGCCAAGCATATAATGGCTCATCCAGGAGCCAATTTGATAGGGGGATATGATATCAAAATGGAAAAAACTCGACACTTTGCCAAGGTGCACAAAGTAAAGGAATATATTTCTTTACAAGAGCTATTAGCAGATCCCTCCATTGACATTGTTAATGTTTGTACGCCCAATGGCACTCACCATGAAATAGCCGTACAAGCCTTAGAAGCAGGGAAGCATGCTTTGGTCGAAAAGCCAATGGCGATTAAAAAAGTTTATTGTGAAGAAATGATTAATGCAGCTTTGGATAATAATAAAGAATTATTCATCGTGAAACAGAACAGGTTTAATCCGCCTGTTCAGGCAGTAAAAAATTTGATGCAGCAAAAAAAAATTGGAGAGATTTATTCGATAGTGGTAGATTGTTTTTGGAATCGGAACGAACAATATTACCTAAATTCTGACTGGAAAGGAACAAAAGACTTGGACGGAGGCACTCTTTACACCCAGTTTAGTCATTTCATTGATATTATCTATTATCTATTTGGAGATATAGAAATTGTGAGTGCTATTACTAAAAACGTTAATCATGGAGACTTAATAGAATTTGAAGATACAGGCATGGCATTATTTAAAATAAAAAAGAATCAGGCTTTAGGTAGTTTAAATTATACTTCCTCCTGTTACAAGCAAAATATGGAAGGTTCGATCACCATTTTTGGTGAGCATGCGACCATTAAAATTGGCGGGAAATATTTGAATACCATTGACTATCAAGTAACAAATGGTTTTGATATAAAAGACTTACCTGTTTCTAATCCTGCTAATAATTATGGCTATTACCAAGGTTCTATGTCCAATCATGATAAGATCATTCATAATGTGGTACGAACATTAAATGGTAAAGAAAAAATCATGACCAATGCTTATGAAGGTCTGAAAGTGGTCGAGATTATTGAAAATATTTATAATATGTCCAATCAATATGTTCCATTCTACCAATAAAATTCACCCAACAGCAATTATTGGCAAGAGCGTTAAATTGGGGCATTATAATGAGATTGGACCAAATGTAGTGATTGAAGGAGAGATAACTTTTGGAAATTACAATAAAATAAGCACAGGTGTAATTTTTTCCAATAAGGTAGCAGTAGGGGATAATAATCAGTTTTTTCCTTATGTTACCATTGGCTTTCAGGGAGAAATGGGTTCAAAAGGGGATGTCATTCCCGAAAATGGAATTGTGAAAATTGGCAATAATAATGTAATTCGCGAATATGTAAATGTACACTTTCCGGTCAGAACCAATACGACCTCAATTGGTGACTACAATTACATCATGAATAAGGTTTATATCGCTCACGACGTAAAAATTCACGATAAAGTAATATTGACATCGGGTGTGTTATTAGCGGGTAGAAGTGAAGTGAGAAGTTATGCCAACTTGGGAATGGGAGCAGCCGTACACCAACGTTCTTGTGTTGGTGCATTTACAATGATTGGAATGAATGCGGTAGTGACAGCAGACATTTTGCCCTTTTCAGTAGTAATTGGCGCGCCGGCAAGAATATTGAAGTTTAATAAATTTGGTGCTAAGAGAGGTGGGTTTGGAGAGGATGAACTAAACTGTACAGAGAATGATTTTTCTCAAATTGTTACAAACGATATTCTTCAACCCCAACCTAACGAGTTGGTTAAAAGAATAGAGATTTTTAAAAAAGAATTTCCCAATTATTTATCTAAATTTTATTAGCTTGATTGTATGGAAGTGACCACTAAATATAAAATCGAATTTGTTGACCTGAAAAGGCAATATGAATCACTTAAAAAAGAAATTGATACAGCTATTCACTCTTGCATTGACCAAACTCGATTTATTGGTGGAACAGTAGTTACAGATTTTGCTGAAAATTTTGCAGCTTATTGTGATGTAAAATATTGCATTCCTTGTGCTAACGGTACAGATGCCTTGGAAATAGGAATAAAAGCCTTGGGAATAGGAGAGGGAGCTGAGGTGATTGTACCAGTGAATTCCTTTGTCGCATCAGCAGAAGCGGTTTCGAATAATGGAGCTGAGGTTGTTTTTTGCGATATTGACCCATATAGTTATAATATTAACCCTACCAAAATAGAGTCCCTAATCACGCCTCGTACTAGAGCAATCATGCCTGTGCACCTATATGGTAGAGTGGCCGATATGGACCCAATAATGGATATTGCTAAAAAATATCATTTACTCATAATTGAAGATGCTTCGCAGGCACATGGGGCTTTGTATAAAGGACGTAAAGCGGGAGCTTTTGGCGACTTAGCCACTTTTAGCTTTTTTCCTGGTAAGAATTTAGGAGCTTACGGTGATGCAGGAGCAATAGTGACCAATAATGAAAAAACAGCTCTTTTATGCAAAAAAATAGCTAACCATGGTCGAATTGCTAAATACGATCACGATATGATAGGCCGAAACAGTCGAATGGATAGCATACAAGCAGCTATTTTAAACGTAAAGCTAAAATATATTGAACAGTGGATCCATACTCGATTTCGAATAGCGCAATGGTACCATAAAGCCTTGAAAGGCATTCCTCAAATTCACCTGCCAAAGGATAGACCAGATGAACGGTCAGCTTATCATCTATATGTAATTAGAGTACCTAAAGAGCATAGGCAATCCTTGCAACAATTTTTAAAAGAAAATGATATAGCAACAGGCATTCATTATCCAATTACACTTGCTACACTAGATGCGTATGCTTTTCTCAAGCATCAGCCCGAAGATTTCTCTGTTGCCAGTAGTTATGTAGAGGAATTATTATCCCTCCCCATTTTTCCGGAACTGACGGAGAAGGAGGTAAAGTATGTGGGAGAAAAGGTGAGGGCGTATTTTGAAGGGGTCTAGTTTTTAGAACAATGTCTTTAGTTTAAACCTTATTGAGATGATCTACTCTAAAGATCAGGGAAAAAAAACAGTTCTAATCCTAAGAAATCTAAGAAAGGAAGAGTCTGATTTTCTAAAAAAGTTAGATAAAAAAACGATTAACCTATATTATGCAGATAACTTGAAATTTAAATCTTATTTTAGAGGATTTAGTACTAATATTCATCAAATTTCTCCAGAGGCTGTTCAAAAAATTGATGACGCTCTTTTTAAAAAAATAGTGAATTTTGGAGATAAGTTCATTGAAAATGAAAGAATTGTAAATCGGCTGAATATTGAAAAATTTAATTTTTGGCATCTCAATAAGTTTAGGCTTTATTATCAGATTAGAGAGAGTTATTACGTTGTAGAAGATATTTTGGAAAGATCAAAAAGTGCCAGAGAACTCCATGTTTTTTCTTCTGTGGATTATTCCAAATATCAGGACTTTCCAGAAAATGTTCATTTTCATATTGATTCTGATTTTTCAAAAAAAAGGGATTTAAAACCTTACTTTACTTTATTTTCTTATTCTCTAGTATTCCTTTATAGAGCAATTATTGGTTTTTTTCAGCAAAGTACTTTGTTTGGATCCTCCCATTACATTTATGACCTTTTAGACCATCACCATGTATTTCTTTCTCAAAAGAGCTTTCAACCTAAAATCGGAAATTTATATTATAATTATTTATTAGAGCAGTTTCCTGATTTTTTTGTACGATTGCAAGAAATTCAACCTCCAAAATTAAATGGTAAAAAAAACTATTTTCAATATGTTTATGATAAAGAGGGCATTAGATTTAATTGTGAAAACATTTTATTCCAAAGTCTTTTTTCTATAAAAAATTGGTGGCAAATCAATAAAGCAGCGAAAAAAATTCGACAGGAGTTAAATGAAATAAAAAAAGCGGATATTTCAAAAGTAGAATACCGTTTTATTGATTTTCTATTACAGCATAAGAAAACGCTTTATTACTATTTATTTCGCTATATTGCTTTTAAGCGGTGGTTTCAGAAAAATCAACATATTAGAACGATTACTGCTGTTGGCGAAAATGCTAGTATCCCAAAAATAATGCTGGATGCGGCTAAAACTCAAAGAATAAAGACTTTTGGTATTCAGCATGGAATTGCAGGGGTTAATCCAGATTATAGATTCACAGAGTATGACATAAAACAGTATCAGCCAATGCCCGACAAAACCCTTGTTTGGGGTTCTATTTGGAAGAGCATACTAGTTGAAAAAAGCAATTATCTACCAAGCACAATAAAAGTCACCGGACAATTGCGCACGGATATTATTAGTTTGATACAACAAAATGATAAAAAGCTAGCAAAGCAAAGTTTTAGAGTTATCTTTTATTCTCAACCTTTAGAAGAAAACTATAAAAAAAGAATACTTGAGATCCTTTTCAAAGGTTTTAAAGCTCTGGAAAATCAGAAAATAGAATTAATTATTCGATTACATCCTAAAGAGAAGAATTTGACATTTTTTTATGAGGTGGCTGAGCGATTAAATAACCGATCCTGGAAATTTTCCGACAATACAGATTTATATTTTCAATTAGAAACAGCAGATTTGGTTATTACGGTTCATTCAACAGTCGGAACAGAGGCCATTTATTTTCAAAAACCATTGATAATTATTGATCCTTATATGAAAGATTTGGTCGGTTACCTTAGAAATAGGGTTGCGATATCAGCTAGAAATGAAAAAGAGTTAAAAAATGTAATTATTTCTATAATAACTGGTCGAAATATTGTAAGTACAAAACATTTGGATCAATATATCAAAGAACATGCCTTTAAAATTGACGGAAAAGTAGCAGAACGAATCGTTAGTTTTATTGAAAACTTTGAAGCTGTTTAAATTTAATATAATTGTTAATATGAAGGTCTTTTTCCGCCATACTTCGTTAGCCAAACAGTCATTACAACATAACTCCTGTTTTGCTGCCTCGTCTGGCGAAAAAATCCATTCCATATTATTCAAAAAACTAAATTTAAACAGCTTCTTTGAAAAGACAGTAGAAAGTGAAAAACAAGCCTCCAAAAGTTTTAATTATAGCTGAAGCAGGTGTTAATCATAATGGCGATCTGAGTTTAGCCAAATCTTTGATTGAGGTAGCAGCAGAGGCTGGCGCAGATTTTGTAAAATTTCAAACCTTTAAAGCGGATAAAATTGTTAGCCAAAAAGCTTCTAAGGCTGCATATCAAATAGCTAATTCTGGAAATCCACAAGAGTCTCAATATGAGATGATAAGTAAATTAGAGTTGGATGTTCAAGCACATGAAATCCTAATTGCTCATGCAAAAAAGTGCGGTATTAAGTTCCTTTCGACTGCTTTTGATTTAGACAGCATTGACCTATTGGAATCGCTAGATATTCCCTTCTATAAAATTCCTTCCGGCGAGGTCACCAATCTGCCCTATTTAGAAAAAATTGCGAAAATTGGAAAGCCTGTCATTATATCCACCGGAATGTGTGATCTTTCTGATATTGAAAAGGCATTGAATATCTTTTTGGAGGCTGGACACCAAAGAGAAAACATTGTCATCTTGCACTGTAACACCGAATATCCAACGCCTATTAAAGATGTAAATTTGCGTGCAATGAATACTATCAGACGGGCATTTGGGGTAAAAGTAGGATATTCGGATCATACTTTAGGAATAGAAATTCCAATTGCAGCAGTTGCATTGGGAGCTTGTTGTATGAGAAAAACACTTTACTTTGGATAAAAATATGGAGGGGCCTGACCATAGATCTTCCTTGGAGCCGGATGAATTGAAAGCCATGATTCGTGGGATTAGAAAAATAGAAAAGGCATTAGGTGATGGCATCAAGCTACCTTCTGAATCGGAGAAAAAGAATATTCCCATAGCTAGAAAAAGCATCCATTTAGCTGCCAATTTACCCAAAGGGCATCCATTATCAGTCAATGATTTGGTTATGAAAAGACCAGGAGATGGCATTTCTCCGATGCGAATTAATGAAGTACTTGGACAAAGGTTAAAGAGGGAGATGAAAGTGGAATCCAAGCTCAATTTTTCTGACCTAATATGAGTATGCGGTTGGTCATATTAACTAGCTCTAGGGCTGATTATGGGATTTACTTACCTTTATTAAAAAAACTGAAAGCAGATGATTTTTTTGATTTGCAAATTATTGCTTTTGGGACACATCTTTCTCGTTTTTATGGATATACCTTGAGTCAAATTGAGGCAGACGGCTTTGAAGTGAAACACAAAATTGAATCATTGGTACAGGGCGACTCGCCGGAAGCTATTGCTACTGCTATGGGTTTGACTAACCTAAAATTTGCTAATTTGTGGGCAAATCTGAAATCCAAAATTGATTTAATTATTTGCTTAGGAGATCGTTATGAAATGTATGCTGCTGTAAATGCCAGCTTGCCTTTTAATTTACCTATTGCGCACATTCATGCCGGAGAAACCTCTTTGGGGGCTATTGACAATACGATGCGACATTCCATTTCTTTGGTTTCCAAGTATTTTTTTGTTTCAACTGAAGGGTATAAAAGAAAAGTGACGCAATTGATTGGGAATCAAGAAAATATACACAATGTAGGTGCATTAAGTCTAGATAATATTCAGGACTTGAAATTATTATCAAAAAGAGAATTTTTGAATAAATATCAAATTGATTTAAATAATCCAACCGTATTGACCACGTTTCATCCGGAAACAGTTTCAGTAGAAAAAAATAGAATTTATATTAAAGAGTTAATTGCGGCATTGAAAAAGTTGGACTACCAAATAGTCATTACGCTACCTAACGCTGATACTCGGGGAACTTTCATCAGAACCCAGCTTTTGGAATTTGCGGAAAATAGAGAAAATGTTTATATAATAGAGTCTTTTGGTACGCTAGGTTACTTTTCGTGTATGAAGCATTGCTCCTTTTTGTTGGGAAATACATCCAGCGGTATTATTGAAGCAGCATCTTTTAAAAAATTTGTTATCAATTTAGGAGATCGTCAAAGGGGAAGAGCGCAGAGTAATAATATTATGAATGTTCCAGTTAAAAAAGAAGCTATTTTAGAGGCGGTTGCCGGACTCAAAAATAAAAATACAGAAACAATTGAAAATATCTATTGGAAAAGGAATGTCGCTGATCAAATTATTCAGGTGTTAAAAGAAAGAGTATGGAAAGCCTTAAAGAAATAGTAATTATCGGCTACTCTGGTCATGCTTACGTAGTATGTGATATTTTAAAAAAAAATAATCAACCCATTAAAGGCTATTGCGAAAAAAATAAAAAAAAAACATAATCCTTTCAATTTGAATTATTTAGGGAATGAAAGTGATGAAAAAATAGTCGGCCTGCTAAATAGAAGCCCCTGCTTTATTGCCATTGGGAATAATAAGATTAGGAAAAACATTTATCAAAAATTGTTAGTAGGCTCTAGCGAACTTATAAATGCGACTCATCCCACTTCCGTTATTAGTGAATGGGCGACTTTGGAAAAAGGAATTATGATTGGAGCGAATGCTATTATTAATCCTTTATCGAGTATTGGAACGGGTGCAGTTTGCAATACTGGATCAATTATTGAACATGAGTGCCTAGTCGGAGATTTTGCCCATGTTGCACCAGGAGCTGTGTTATGTGGCAATGTAAAGGTGGGAAACAATTCGTTAATTGGAGCTGGCTCAGTAGTGCGACCAGGAGTAGAGATTGGCGAAAATGTAATCATCGGGGCTGGGTCTATAGTGGTTAAAAATGTTCCCGACCATGCCGTTTGGGTTGGAAATCCAGCAAGGCCTGTAAATGAAAATTTCAAAATACCTGGGAATGGTAAAGGATATAAAGATAAATAACCTTAAGAAAGCTGTTACTTTTTTTTGCAACTGTCAGATAAAATCGTGAGCATTACATTTAATTGTAACCAAGTTTCTATCAAATCGTTCTTACATCTTATCACGTTTATTATAAGTTTGTTAATCTTACACTATGAACCTATCTTCAAATGGCTTTAAAAATTTAGTTCCTATCGAGGATTTTTCTGGCAATATCATTTCACTTCATTCTACTTGTAAGGATGCCTTATGGCAATTAAACGAATTATCGAGTTCACATAATTTGACCCTTTTTGCAGTAAATGACATTGGGCAACTGATAGGTACTCTAACTGATGGAGACATACGAAGAGGCTTGTTGGCTGGAAAGCCAATGGAAGGACCTTTGTCAGATTTCATTTTTAGGCAATTTCGTTACATTACATCGGGCAACTTTAGCCCTACGGATATTAAAAGAATAAAAGAAGCAGGTGTTAATTTATTGCCACTTTTAGATTCCAATAAGCGGATATTAAAAATCATTAATCTTCGCCAAAAACGATCTGTTATCCCAGCAGAAGCAGTTATTATGGCAGGTGGACGAGGAACCCGCCTAAAGCCTTTAACAGACCTGGTTCCGAAGCCTCTTTTGAGAATAGGGGATAAACCCATTATCGAACATAATATTGATCGGCTTTGCGATTTTGGTATTGATAAAATTCATCTCTCTATTCGGTATTTAGGAGAACAATTAGTGGAATATTTTGGAAACGGAGCGAACAGAGGAGTAGATATTGATTACATAAAGGAAGATAAACCATTAGGGACAATAGGAGCAGTCAAGTTGGTCGAAAGCTTTCAGGAAGATACTATTTTGGTCATGAATTCTGACTTGTTGACTAATATTGACTATGAAGATATGTATAATGATTTTGTGGATAAAAACGCGGATATGACAGTAGCTTGCATACCTTATAAAGTAGATGTTCCTTATGCAGTAATAGAAACGAATGGGGATATAATCTCTTCTTTTAAAGAAAAACCAACTTACACCTATTATTCCAATGCGGGCATCTATTTGTTAAAAAAGAAGCACTTAAATTTGGTGCCCAAAAATGAACTATATAATGCTACTGATTTGGTTGATGACCTGATCAAGGATGGACAGAGGGTTTGCTACTATCCCATTTTGGGTTACTGGTTGGATATTGGAAAACCAGCGGATTTTCAAAAAGCGCAGGAAGATATTAAACATATAAAATTCTGATTTTGAGAACCTTGTTTCTAATACCTGCAAGAGGCGGTTCTAAAGGGATTCCTAAGAAAAACATTAAGAATTTAGGGGGTAAGCCCTTGATTTATTATACTATTGATGCTGCCAAAGAACTAGCAAGAGATGGAGATGTTTGTGTGTCTAGTGATTCAGATGAAATTATTCAAACAGTTGAATCCTATCCATTGGAAGTTCGTTTTAAAAGGCCAGCAGAATTGGCAACCGATAAGTCTGGTAGTTATGAAGTGCTTACTCACGCTATTTCTTTTTATGAAAATCAAGGCCAATTTTACGATACGCTAGTGCTTTTACAACCGACTTCTCCTTTTAGGAAAGTACGCCATGTCAAAGAAGCGATGGATCTGTTTTCAATGGATCTAGATATGGTCGTTTCTGTTAATAAATCAACTGCCAATCCATATTTTAATCTTTTTGAAGAGAATGAAAGTGGGCATTTAAAGATTTCTAAAGAGAGTGATTATATCAGAAGGCAAGATGCTCCAAACGTTTATGAATATAATGGAGTTGTTTACGTTATAAATGTAAAATCTTTGAAAAAGTATAGGAGTTTGGGAGCATTTAAAAAAATAAAAAAATACGAAATGGATGCTTTATACTCTGTAGATTTAGATGTGCCAATGGATTGGGCTTATGCGGAGTTTTTGTTAAAGAGAAATTTCTTTAAATAAAAAAAGAGATTAATTTATGAAAAAAGTATTAGTAACGGGCGCCGATGGATTTATAGGAAGCCATTTAGTAGAACACTTAATGGATTGTGGCTATAAGGTAAAGGCTTTTTGTTACTATAATTCTTTTAACTCTTATGGCTGGTTGGATACTTTTTCGGATGAAAAACTGAGTCAAATTGAAATATTTACAGGAGATATTAGAGATCCGAATGGTGTTAGGGTAGCAATGGAAGGTTGCAATTGGGTCTTTCATTTGGCAGCCTTGATTGCTATTCCGTATAGCTATCATTCGCCCAATAGCTATGTAGATACCAATATTAAAGGGACGTTGAATGTGCTACAAGCTGCCCGAATGTTAGGAACACAAAGGGTGCTAGTTACTTCCACATCGGAGGTTTACGGGACAGCGCAGTACATTCCAATTGATGAAAAACACCCCTTTCAGGGACAATCGCCATATAGTGCTACTAAAATTGGAGCAGACCGACTAGCGGAGTCATTTTATCGATCTTTTGATCTGCCGGTTACTATTGTGCGACCCTTTAATACTTTTGGACCAAGGCAGTCTGCAAGGGCAATTATTCCAACTATTATTTCTCAATTATTGAACGATAGCTTGGAAATAAAACTAGGAGATTTAACACCTACTAGGGATTTGGTGTATGTAAAAGATACAGTAAGAGGATTCGAGTCATTGGCGAGGGCCGAAGAGGCGATTGGAGAAGAAGTCAATATTGCAACTCAATCAGAAATTTCGATTGGTCAATTGGCAGATGCCATTATTCAACAAATAAATCCCCAGGCTCGTGTCGTTCAAGATCTACAACGAATGCGACCAAAAAATAGTGAGGTTTTTAGACTATATGGTTCTAATGAAAAAATTAGGCAATTAACAGATTGGACACCCAAATATGATTTACGGGAAGGGATAAAAGAAACGATTGAATGGTTTAAAGTAAAAGAAAATTTAGCAGGTTATAAACATAGCATTTATAATATTTAATTTACAAGTATTTAGTCCCGCGCAAGCAATTACTTCCTCATTTTTCACTATTTACTCCAAATAAATGATTCCATTATCTATTCCCAATTTGAACGGCAATGAATGGCAATATGTCAAAAATTGTATAGAAACTAATTGGATCTCTTCAGTTGGCTCTTATGTCAATTTATTTGAAGAAAAGCTAGCAGAATTTGTAGGAGCAAAATATGCAATAGCCTGTGTAAATGGAACGGCTGCTTTGCACATCAGCCTATTGTTGGCAGGTGTGAAAAAAGAAACTCATGTTATAGTCCCCAATATTACTTTTGTCGCTCCTGTTAATGCCATTAAGTACTGCAATGCCAACCCTATTTTAATAGATGTGGAACCTGATAGTTGGCAGATGGACCTACAATTGGTAAGGCAATTTTTTGAAAAAGAAACTATTTTGAAAAATGGTCGACGTGAATTGAAAACAGATGGAAAAGAAATTAGTGCCATTGTACCCGTTCATGTTTTGGGCAATATGGTTGATATGGAAGAATTGGTCAGGATAGGGGAGGAGTTTGGGGTACCGATTGTTGAAGATGCCACAGAATCCCTGGGTGCTTATTTTAAAGGAAAACACGCTGGCACTTTTGGCAGATTGGGCTGTTTTAGTTTCAATGGCAATAAAATAATGACGACTGGAGGTGGTGGGATGATTGTTATTGACGATGAAGCATTGGCTAGGAGAGCTAAACATTTGACTACCCAAGCCAAACAAGACCCATTGGAATATGTACATGATGAGATTGGTTATAATTATCGCTTAGTCAATTTATTGGCAGCCGTTGGTGTTGCCCAATTAGAGCAAATGCCCACTTTTTTACAAAAGAAAAAAGAAATTGCTAATCTTTATTCTAGTACGTTTTCCCAATTTGATTTTATTCAACCGCAAGTAATAACAAAAGGAGTAGAATCCAACCATTGGCTTTATACTGTACAATTGCCCAAAAGCAGGGAGCTATTAAAACATTTAGCAGAGCAAAAAATTCAATCCCGCCCACTTTGGTGCCCCATGAACCGCTTGGAAATGTTTAAAAAGAATATATACTACACGAAAAGGGATGTATCGGGCAAAGTTTATAAAAGCTGTTTGAGCTTGCCTTGTTCAACTAATTTACAAAAAAGAGAGCAAGCACAGGTACAGAAGCAAATTGTTTCCTTTTACAGTTTGATAGACGCTTGGCCCATCATTTAGCTGTATGGAATTTTAGTACTAGATTTAAGCAAGTTCTATTCTTTCAAATTGGTGAACAAGCTGTAGTATTCTTTTTGATAAAGAATGAGCATCTAGCTGATAGTAGTTCAATATTTCTTTATTTTGTCCACATTTGGGAATATCAGTAAACCCAAACTGTCTTACTTTCTTTGCTAAGCCTAATTCTGCAATGGCACTTAGTATCATTTGCCCTTGCCCACCAGTTAGGAGGTGATTATCCATAGTGAACACTAGATCGAAGGGTTTTAACTCATTATTCAACCATTGTTTATCAATTTTATTTAGCCAGGGAAGGTTAACAACTTTTAAGCCAAAATTGTATCTTTCTTTTAGAATGGAGGCAGCTTTATAAGCTTCGGATAAAAATACAGGACCATAAGCAAATAAAATAGCGTCCTTTCCTTCTGTTAAGGGTACACCTTGCCCTTCCGCCAATTGATAGTGATGAGGAAGTTGAAATGGAATTTCGTAGGGTATGGTAATTAATCGAATATAAGTGCTTTTTTTGTTTTGATCGATGGCATAGTTTAATACTTGCTCTACTTCTGTTTCACAAGAAGGTTCAATTAGTATCAAACCAGGAATCCCTCCTAGAGCTGAAATATCTCGAACGGATTGATGAGAATGGCCTGGTCCTCCGGGAAGAATTCCTGCCAAACTACCTATATAAATACATTTTGTTTTTTCTGATGCATTATTGTATATCTGCTCATTTGGCCGAGTACTAAGGAAACAGGCAAAGCTATGAACGATTGGCAAAAACCCTTTTAACGCTAATCCGCCGGCCTGTGAAACCATATCTTGTTCGGCAATTCCGCACTCTACAAATCGCTCGGGAAAATTATTTTTAAATTTTAATAATCCACAATCCAACATTAAATCGGCATCTAATACTACGATTCGATTATTTTTAATCCCCTGATTATATAAAGCTTTTTCATAGGCAGGAATTAATCTTTGAATAGTTTGAGGGCTTTCCAATTTTTTAACCTCCCTGGGCATAGATTCATAGCTGATAGCTACCAACTCATTAGCCGAAAGAATATCGTCAATATTAGCTTTTAATTCATGTAATGCTTTATTATAGTCCTCTATAGAGGGGGCGCCGCTATGATAGCTATAAAAATGTTTTTCAGTATCTAATATTTGCGGATGCATAAAAGAAACACCAAAACCTTTAATGGTATTCGCTATAATAACCTTGGGTTTATTATTAATTTTTTCAACTTTTTCTATAGTTCGAGCAAAATCATGTATGTCATTGCCATTACAACTTTCAACATGCCATCCAAAACTAGAAAATTTAGCGGTCAAGTCGCCCAAATCACTAACTTTTTCGACCCAGGTATCAGATTGAACTTTGTTATGATCGACAATTATAGTTAATTCCCCATACTCATTATTAGCTGCACCTACTAAGGATTCCCAATTTTGCCCTTCTTGTAATTCTCCGTCACCTGTAAGCACATATACTTTTCCTTTATTATTTTCCAACCGATTGGCTAGTATCATCCCTTTTCCTTTGGCAATTCCCATTCCTAAAGAACCAGTATTAGTGGCAATATTGGGGGTACTGACATCGGGATGACCAGGGAGTCCGTTATATCGTCTTAACTGGTGGAGGTAATTAAAGTCCAATAATCCTAGGGCGATTAAAACGGAATACAAGCCTGGTACATCATGCCCTTTGGAAGAAAAGAAAATATCTTCAGGTTGTAGAACATTCAAGTAAAGATGAGTAAAAATATCGGTGCTACTAAAACTGCTACCAATATGACCTGAGCCAGCTTTAGCAATCATGTATAAGGTATTCAATCTGCAGCAGGTGGCTACTAATCTAGTCTTTGTTAATTTGTCTATATCTAGAGTAACAATTCTGTTTAATTCACGCTTGGAAATATATTGTAAATGATCCATGTATTTTGTTTTTGAATAATGAAAAATTGTGATCAGTTGATCTAGCTAGACTCTATAAATGTTGTGGATCACGTATTAAATAAATATCTTTTAAGTCAGAGTATATATCCAGGGCTTCTGTTCCAGGCTCTCTAGTTCCATTTCCCGATTGGCGTAGCCCACCAAATGGCATATGGGGTTCGCTACCAAAGGTGCCTGCATTGACTACCACTACACCAGATTTGGATATTTGAGTGAATTCCATTGCTCGATGATAGTTTTTAGTGTGAATGCAGGCGGTTAGACCATAAGGAGAATTATTAGCTAACTGAACGGCTTTTTTAAAGTCTTTGACATTATAAAGAATAGCAATAGGACCAAATAGTTCTGTTCTGGAAATATTGGCAGTTGGCTGAACATTTTCAATTAAGGTGGGAGCCATATAAAAACCTGCTGCTTTACCCGCGTTCATTATTTTGTTTCCTCCAATCAATACTTTAGCTCCTTCGCTTTGAGATTTTTTAATTGCTTTGAGCATATTGTTTAGCTGTCTTTCATTGATGACAGGGCCTAAATCGTCCTCATTAGCAGTACCTACTGTTAAATTTTTAGTTTTCTCAATTAATAATGACTTAAATTTGTCATATACTTCATCGAAAATAATAATACGGCTTCCAGATGCACAACGTTGTCCTGCATTGCTAAATGCAGAAAGCAAGACCCATTTGACTGCATTTTCCAAGTCCGCATCATCACAAACGATTAACGGATTTTTTCCACCAAGTTCTAAAGATACTTTAGCCATTCGACCACCTGCTATCTGTTGAACTAATTTTCCGACTCTAGTAGAACCAGTAAAACTAATAACGCCAATAGAAGGATTTTCTACGATGGGAGCACCAGCTTCTTCACCCAGGCCTTGAATAATATTCAAAACGCCATCAGGCAAACCTGCTTCTTTTGCCATCTGCCCAAAAAGCCAAGCTGTTCCGGGGGTGTCTTCGGCAGCTTTTAAGATTGCTGTGTTCCCACAAATAAGAGCAGGAAAAACCTTCCAAGCAACATTAGCAATAGGGGTATTAGCGGCAATTATCAAGCCCGCAACGCCAACAGGTTGACGGACAGTCATGCACATTTTATTAATTGCGCCACTAGTAGTAGTTCTACCATATAACCGTTGTCCTTCGCTGGCATAAAAAAGTCCACATTGGATAGCCCCTTCGGTTTCTCCTATAGAAGATTGCAGAGACTTTCCAGTTTCCATATGAACCATTCGCCCCATTTCTTCCTTTCTTTCAATTAGCTTTCGGACAATATTGTGCAAAATGAGCCCACGTTGTACGGGAGGGGTAGCTGCCCAACCCTCAGCTTTTGCGAGGGCAGTTTCTACCGTTTTATCTACATCGTTTTTAGAAGATCGAGCCACATTAAAAATAACTTCTCCATTAGCAGGATTGAGTTTTCGAAATTTTTTTTGGGACATAGCTGCCGTTTCTTGCCCATTAATCCAATTGGGAATAAATGTTACGTTTTTCATATCATTAAAAATAATTTGAATTTACCAAGCAGACCAACCGCCATCTATTACTAAACTGGAACCCGTCATGTAAGAAGAAGCATCAGAAACCAAAAAAACCATTGGTCCTATAACTTCTTTTGGGTCGGTCATTCTACCAATGGGCATATGTTGAGTATAGGCAGCAATAAATTCTTTAGATTGATTATTAAATATACCACTTAACACAAGCGTATTTATCCGAACTTTTTTCTTTCCCCAGTAAGTAGCTAAGTATCGGGTTAAGTTCATAATAGCGGATTTAGAAACGGAATAAGCTACCGGTTTGTAAAAAACCTCTCCTTTTTTTCTCCGAAATTCATAAATATCCTGTCGGGGGCTTAAAATACCATAAATAGAAGAAATATTTACAATAGAACCACCGTCGTTTTGAGCCATTAGATTGCCAAAAACTTGGCAACAAATGAAAGTGCCATTTACATTGACATCCATTATTTGAGAAAAGGATTCTATGGGATAAGTTTCAAATGGACCAACTTCTTCAGGTGGAGCGCTAGGAGGGGAGTCAATTGCCGCATTGTTAATTAGAATAGTTGGGGTCCCTAAATCTTTTTTTATGCTCGTAGCTACTTCTTTTACTGCTTCTTTATCGGTAATATCTACTTGATAGGCTTTAATTTGTCCACTTTTTACTGCTTTTTCATAAATCTTAGAATCTGACCTTGGGGCAACTGTCTGGTCAATAATGGCAACTTTACTCCCTCTTTCTATTAGAGCATGGGTATAGATTTGCCCTAATTGCCCCATTCCTCCAGTAATTACGGCAATTTTATTCTGGGTGCTAAATAATCGGTCCATGCAGGAGAGTTTTGAAAGGAGTTTGAGCTTTAAACTCGGGTTTGCCTTTATTTTTAATGGTTATGATTTTCGGAAAATAGAGCAGACGCTGTCTGTTTTAAACAAGCAAAGCTAATATTTTCTTCTTCTTTTAGGTCTTTGGTTAGCTCAAGTCCAATAACATTATCTAACTCAAAGGGAGGCAATCCATCATTAGGAACTTTAAAAAAAATATCCTGTTCCGTTAGAATAGTACCTTTGGGTAGAAATCTGGCAGCTACCATTTTTTTTGCCATTTTGAATAGCGGTTTTTTCTCTTTTTCCAAAGGCTTTTTAATTCCATCTCCTAGTGCGACTCTTGCTCTTCGCAAGTCTCTTACCATTTTAAAAAGCCCAGTTGGAGCCAAAGAAAAAGATTGGTCGGTACCTTTCCATGCTCTATTAAGTGTAAAATGTTTTTCAATTATCCTTGCTCCTAATGCAAAAGCCACTAGTGCCATTCCAATTCCACTCTGATGGTCAGAAAGACCAATAACGGTATCAGGAAATCTTTTTCGATAAGTGGTTATTACATTCAAATTCATTTCTTCTGGTTGGCAAGGATAGGCTGCGGTACATTGCAAAATAGCTAAGTTAGAATTGATTGGGGCGATGGTATTATATGCTCGGTCTACATCTTCAATTGTCCCGCCACCTGTACTAATAATCATGGGTTTGCCAGTTTGGGCAATATACTTTAACAAAGGGATATTAGTGAGGTCGCCCGAAGCGACTTTGTATAAAGGAATATCTAATTGTTCCAAAAAATCCACACTATTAAAATCAAAAGGAGTAGCAAAAAATATTAAGCCCAATTTTTCAGCATGAGCTTTCAACTCTATATATTCTTTCATACCAAACTCCAAAAACTCTCTGTGTTCCCCATAGGTTGGAGCATAGCTGTTTTCACTATTATATAGTGAATCATACATATCCTTGGTGAAAAGTTGTTTATTATCTCTTTTTTGTAATTTTACAGCATCTACTCCAGCTTCTTTTGCCTTGTCGAACATTTTTTTCGCTGTTTCAAGGTTTCCTTGATGATTATGACCTACTTCAGCAATTACGAAGCAATCGCTGTCATCCTTAATTTGGGTATTGATTATTTTGAAACTTCTCATTTTTTGTATTTTAAACATTTAGGCAGTTCAACTTATAATAATTTATAACTTCCATTTTATAAGAAGCCTTATTAGTAGCTCATTTCTAATTGTGATGCCCTTAAAATTTCATCTAAATATTGCTGTTCTTGTTCGTTTACTGCTCTGTAGTATCCACTCATGTATTTTTTGCAAATGCCTTTCTTAGATAAAAAATATTTGCCTTCCGCGACTTTAAAAAAATTGTGACTAGCTGCACCAGTTGTTGATTTTTCTAAATACCTATTCAGACGATGTTGAAAGACAGCGGCATTTTCTATATCCCCACTTTCAAAAGCATTATAGATCCTAATAATTTGATCATAGTAAAAGCAAGCCTCTACAGTTGTGGTAGCTTTTACTCCCATTGTTAAAGAGGCTAAAAATTGTCTTACTACTGCAGATATAACTTGAAAAGAGTCCGAGCTGTAAGAAATTGCTTTTTCCATATGAACGATATTAGAGGTGCTATACTTTATACCTGCAATATTTCCATGATCTTTCAATTCCTCGAAAAAATTTGGAGGAAAATGCCTACAATAGTTAGCACTTGTATAAAGCCACAACGGTTTTTCAGAGAAGTTAGCAATTTCCTTGTACATATCAATGTAGGCTTCTAATGACAGTAGTCGATGATAAGGCATTAGATGATAGGCATCAAAGTTTAGTGATTTGCTTGCATTAATAAAATTTTTTGTATCTGTTTTTGAATAAAACCCACAGCCTAAAATAATTGGAATTTTGCCATCAACTACCTCTGTAACAATCTGTGAAATTTTCACCCTTTCTTCAAAGGATAAATTCATATCTTCTCCTCCAGTGCCTAAAACCCATAGACCACCAGGATTTTTAGAAAGTAAATGCTTTAAAACTTTAACAAGAGAATTGTAATCGACAGTTTGATTCTCGTTAAATGGAGTAATTAAAACTGGAACTATTCCTTTTAGTTTTTTCATTGGATTTGCTTTATCAAATTAGAATGGATTTATTATCTGTAAAATAACTGCCAAATTTGCTGTTCGAAGTTTGAAATTTAATTAAAAGCTAAATTGTTTTTTGAACATACCATCTTTCAAAATCGCCAGATTTATTAGAAAAGAGTTGAGGCTTATCTTTTTTGTCTTCAAAATATTCGTTGCAGGCAATCCGCGCTCCAGGGAACTTAAGGGAATAATATTCGTCCAGATATACAAATCCACCTTTATTCAATCTCTCCCAAATAAAGGGCAAGGATTGCCAGTAACTATTATATAAATCGCAATCAAGTAAAGCAGCCATAATTTTTTGAGGTTGAATTTGAGCATCAGTCATCGTTTTTTCAAAAGACCCCTGAACAAGTACGATATTATTTAATTGAAGATGTTCGATTTTTTCTTTTAATAAAGAAAGGTTTGCTTTTGAAAAATTATCAGAAGAAGATATGTTTTTTACTGTGATTTTTTCTTTCTTTAAGAATTTTCTATGATTTTTTAGCTTTTTATGAGCTGTATAATGCGCTTCAGAAATGACTTCATTTTCAACCAAATCCCTGAATCTTACTAAAGAATCTTTTTCATGGTAAACCGGAGGAAATCCGGAAAAACTATCAAAACCATAAACTTTTTTCTTACTTCCCAATCTTTTTAATAATAAAGCAGTTGATAAGAGCGACTTACCATTAAATACTCCTGCTTCAACAATATCCCCGTCTAGGGCATCATGATTTTCTTTAATAAAAGAGTAATAAGCTTCAAGCTTGCCGGGTTTTCTATAGTTATAAATTCCTAATACATTAAATTCCCAATCATCAAATTTTTGACCATTTATCATAATCTGTAGTTTATATGCACTCTATTTTTTGATAGACTAATCTAAATTACAAAGAAGAAAGTGTCTTTTTTTGCTGATAATAAAGCATTTCTGCAATATTGAAGTCAATTTCTTCATCAATGTTTATGGCTTCCATAGGGTCCATAATTACCACTTTAGGATGCGACCCCATTCCATTTGTTTTTTCGTTTAAATTTTCTATTAAAGATCGATCTCTTAAAAATATTGAACCATTAAAAAAATATAAGTCTGGTCGTAATTGCCTAGGATATCTTTTTATTCCCTCATCCAATTCTAAAAAATCACTCACTTCATCATTTTTATTTCCACTCAATTTTTTTGCTAAATAAGGATGACCATGGCGAATTTCCGAAACTGTTCCGATTGACAGACAATTAGTTTGGTGGAATTTATTAATGACTTTTTCAATTGTAGAACTTTTCACCAAAGGTACAGTTGCTTGAAGTGATAAAACGGCATCATAATATTCTCCAATAGAATCAAAATAGGTCAGAGCATGTTTGATTACATGAATCAATCTAATATGGGATGAACTTAAATGAGGTGGCCGAATGAAAGGAGTAGCTGCCCCAAAAGAATTAACTAATGAAATGTATTTTTCATTATCAGTAGAAACGATCAATTTGTTTATCCCTGCTGCTTTTTTTGCAGTTTCAATTACATGAGCTACCAAAGGCTTATCCCCTAATAGTTTGATATTTTTATTCGGCAATCCTTGTGAGCCACCTCTGATTGGAATTACAGTTAGAATTTTTCTTTTCTTCATCTAGTAATAAAGATCGGTTTTTAGCCCATAAAATATTGTTCACATCTTGTTATAGAATTTGTAAGATTAATATCAAAGGACAGATCATTCCTGAATTTCTCTTTGATTTCAGGGCTAATTTTATTTGTTTCTATATTCTTAATAGTGGAAATTTGAGCATATTCAAAAAACAGCTTAGGAAAACCAATTTTTATCATCTTTTGGACAAAAGATGGCTCCTTAAAAATTTTAATTTTATTATTAATGCTAGGCAATATCCAAAATGGAATTTTATCGCAAGCTAAACAGTCCATAATCCCATTTGATGGTAATTCGAAGACACATACATCAGCAATATAAGAAAGATAAAGTGCAGGCACTTCAGTTATTATATAAGAATCACTTGGTAGGGTTTCTATGCTTTTTAGTAAGTTTTCTTTTTTTTCACCTGGGTGGGGCTTTATTAGAATCTTATATTGGTTATTGATAAGTTCCAAAAGCATTTCCTGCCTCAATTCATTCTGGTCACTTTCACTTAGCAATTTAGTTACCAGACCTGTTCGGTTTTTTAGCATTACCAAAGCTATACCTTTGTGGTTGGATATATCATCAAAGAAAAAGGAGCTAATTATTTTTTTTGAAAAGAAGTTGGTGGTTTCCAATACCCAGTTTTTTTTAAAACGTGGAGCACCTATTATGGTTGCGGGAATTCCTAGTTTTTCACTTTTTATTCTATCACTTTCATTAAATACCAATAAATAATCTACATGATTTACTTTTTTTATGGTTTCATATGTACTTATATGATACCCTATAATTGGTATAGTGTTGATTTTTAAAGAATTATATATTATCCATTTTGGACCTGGGAATGAAAACTTCCTAGCGAATATCCCGTCTGGAACAAAAGCCAAATTTATTCTCTTTGATAAAAATACTAAATGAAAAAAACTAATTATTCTATTAATTAAAATGTGACATTGTTTGAATCCAATAATATTCTTTAAATTAAATTTTCCAATATTAAAAGGGATTTTATATTCTATGTCTAAAAAATTAATACTGTAAAAATAGATTATATTGTCAACATAATTAGATAACCAATCTACAATGATTTTTTGCCTTTCCGTTTGAGGTTTTGAGGGCAGCAAAAATAGAATTTTAATTCCCCGATCTTTGTAATTCTTCAAAATGGGTAGGCACCATTCTACCTCTCTATAGTCGTCAAAAACGGAACACATGAATATCTGCTGAATTTTGCTAAGTTGATCATTATTAGATTTAAATTTGAAGCTTGTTATTGGTTTGATTAACTCTCCTGTCATTCTTTAATAAAGGGCTTAATTAACATTACGATTTTTATTTTTTGTCGGGTCAAGTGGCTTAAAGACATAAACTCAAAGTTTTTGAAAGACAAATTGTTTTAATTACAAAAAGGTAAATGATTCAATAATTCCTTTATAGAATGAATAATAACCAACTTACTCGTAGAAAAAGGGTTAACAAAGCCTGGTATAAAGTGGGGTTGATACCAAAACACCTTCATGCCTGCTTTCACCCCTGCTTCCACACCTGTTATACTATCTTCGACAACAATACAATTCGCTGGTGCAAATTTCATTTGATGAGCAACGTATATATAAAAAGCAGGGTCAGGTTTCCAGATTTTTGATGTCATCGGCAGAAAAAATGTTACCTTTAAAATATTGGATTAAACTAGTAATGGTCAGATTTTGCTCTATTTTAACTCTAGGCCCATTGGAAGCTACACAAAAGGGATGTTCTAAACGACTAATGATCGTTCTTATGCCTTCAATGGGCTGCAATTCACGCTGAAAAGCCTCAAAACTTTTTTGCCGGTAATTACTTTCAAAGGTTTCAGGTACTGGCTTACCCAGTTGCTTTTCTATATAAGCAAGGGTTTGATGCATACTACCTCCAGCAAATTTTTTTATAGCTTCTTCAATAGTAATAGGAATACCTAGCTTAATGATTTCTTTTGCCATAACCCGATTTCCAATAGCTTCACTATCGACCAATACGCCGTCACAATCAAAAATGATTAATTCCCGTTCCATAGACAAAATTATAGTAATCTTTTTTAAACAATTTTACTATATAATTAGAATTATGTTCCTCCAATAATAGTAAGTTTTAGGCCTATTTTTGAGTAGGCATTATTTTTAAAAGTATTTTTGTTAAAGGATTGATTTGGACAAAAACCCACATTATTTGGCCAAATTCATTCGAGAGCTAGTAACTTATTGGTTTAAAATTAGTAAACGGATTCATTTCAATTACTTTTCGAGGAGGGCGATCAATTTATATCGGCTGTATGGGTGTTATTTTAAGACAAGGTTTTAAGCATAGCATAGTTACGACTATTGCCACGATTATTGGGATGCTTAATGTATTATTCATTTACACCTATGTGCTAACTAAAGAGGAACTAGGACTCTATAGATATTTGGTTTCTATTGCTCAATTAATTGCCCCCTTTTTATTATTAGGATTTGGACAGGTTTCAGTAAGATTCTTTTCAACTTTTGAGCAAAAAAAAGAAAAGAATAATGGGTTTTTATTTTTCTTGTTAATAGTTCCTTTAATAGCTTTTATTTTGTTTGTGATTGCTTGTCTTTTTTTTAAAGATAAGATATTAGCTTCTTATGTGGACCATCCGGATGCTCAGGTGCTTTATAAATACTTGCCGCTTGTCCCTTTTCTAATTTTAGCCCTGATGATTTCCGGACTTTTAACTAAATATACTGCTAACTTTAAACGAATAGTTGTACCTGAAATATTTAGCAATTTATGGTTAAAAATTGCTATTCCAATCCTCGCAATCGCCTACTTTTTTGAATATATAATCTTTTATGATTTCATTATATATACAGTTATTGCCCATTTACTATCTTCTACTGCCCTAGCACTTTATTTGGGATGGCTTGGAAAACTAAACCTGAGACCAAATTTTAACTTATTTAAACCCAAACTTTTAAAAGAAATTAGATATTATGCAGCTTATGCCTTAATGGGTGGAATGGGGACTTTAATCGCCACTCGGATTGATACTTACATGGTAGGCACTTTAATTGATATGGAAGAGACTGGCGTTTATTCAATCGCTTTATTTATTGCAACGGTAATTGGCATTCCCTCGAAATCTATTTTTAGAATTACTACTCCTATTATTGCTCAGTTATGGCATGATAATAATCTTCCAAACATTAACAAGCTCTATCGAAAAACGGCTTTAAATTTATTGGTGGTAGGACTTTTGCTGCTAATAGGAATTTGGGCATCCATTGATTTATTATTTGAAGTTATTCCCAATGGAGATGGCTATAAAGCAGGAAAATATGTTGTTTTGCTTTTAGGGTTAGCTAAGATTATTGGTATGGTTACGGGTTTGAGTAGCTCTGTTATAATGTATTCTTATTTGTATAGATTTAATTTTTATATGAGTTTGATTTTGGCTGTTCTGAACATTGTATTTAACCTCATTTTTATTCCCCTTTATGGAATTGTTGGTGTAGCTTTGGCAACGCTTTCTTCTATATTTATTTTTAATTTACTAAAATACCTATTTGTCCTGGTGAAGTTTAAGATGCAGCCTTTTTCTTGGCAAATGATGGGGGTATTAGCCCTAGCCTTGATTGCGTATTTATCAACTTTTCTTATCCCAAAATCAGGCATTGCTTTTTTAGATATTATTATTAATTCCATTTGCATTACCCTGATTTATGTTCCGGGGATTTTATATTTTAATTTTTCTGAGGATTTGACATTATTGAAGCAAACAATATTGAAAAAAGGTCGAGCATTTCTGGAAGAGCATCTAGTGCTTAAAGACCTATTGCAAAAAAGATCTTAAAGTCTTTATCAGCCCCATTCGATCACCTGCCAAATGCTCACAACCATCTACATATAGGGTTGTTCCACTGACATAATCAGATAGTGGAGCGGAATAGAATAGCACGGCATGAGCAACGTCTTCTACGGTACCGAACCGTCCCATTAAGTTCTCCTTTTTGCCGGCTTCGAACTGCGCTTGTATCTGTGGGGGATATTGGTCTAAGCCAGAAGAGGCGATCGTTCCAGGGGCAACAGCATTGACCCTGATGCCATAAGTTGCCCATTCTTGGGCTAGGGTTTTGGTCAGGTTTTCCACACCGGCACGAGCAGCACCAGTGTGTGCCATTCCTGGAAACCCCCTAAACATATTGGCGATGATATTGACAATGATTCCCTGATTTTGGGGAATAAAAAAGGACTTAGCCATTTGCTGGGAAACATAAAAAGTGCCATTTAAATTATTATTAATCACAGCAGCCCAACCATTTTCGCTGATTAGCTCTGCGGGGGCCGGAAATTGTCCGCCGGCATTATTGATTAAAATATCCAACTTGCCATAGATTTTCTTTATTTTTTCTGCTACTACTTTTATCTGGTCGGTTTTTCTAATATCGCAGGGATGAGCATAGCATTCGCCAAAAGCCGATAGTTCTTCTGTGGCTTTTTTTAAAGCCGTTTCTTTTCGGGAACAAATAAATACTTTTGCGCCGTGCTGAAGAAATTGCTGGGCAATACCGTAGCCGATGCCGCTACGACCTCCTGTTATTAAAGCTACCTTGTCTTTAAATAAATCTTTGCTATACATATGATAGGGTTTGATGGCTTTGCCTTCTAATAACATTTGACTAGACTGGCACGTTATCCCTTAGCGGAATATTTAGCATTTCGCGTGTTTCTTTGATAGAAGCTACTGTTCTTCCAACCATTCTTGCCAGCGTCGCACCGGCTTCTACCAATGCTCCATTGGACTTAGCCATTTCGCCAGTAGGCAGATAAAAATTATCTTCCAAACCTACTCGAAAATTTCCCCCCATTGCCGCAGCTACCGCAGCTAGTTGCCATTGTGTTCGGCTGATAGCGATACATTGCCAGCAGGCATCTCGTGGCACTTGCTTGATTTGATGAATCAGGTTTTCAGGGGTGGCGGGGATACCTCCTAATACACCCATTACAAAGCTATAGCAAGCATTGTCAGGAATCAGCCCCATCGTTCGCAAAACTTCGGCATTGCGAATATGCCCCGTATCAAAACACTCCATTTCGGGGGTAACGCCGTTTTCCGCCATTATTTTTACCACGTATTGCATGGTCGTAAAGGAATTTTCAAATACACCATCCCAATAAAATTGTTTTGTTTTTTTTGAAAAAATGGCATAATTCATACTACCCATATTGAAGGCAGCCATGTCTGGCTTAGTGACCGGAATATGTTTCATCCTTTCTTCTTTGCTTAGCCCGATTGCTCCTGTAGAATAGTTAATGATGACATCGGGGCAATGTTTTCGGACTTCTTCGTGTATTTGCTGGAAGACTTCTGTGCGCCAACTTGGAGTACCATCATTTTCTCTCGCATGGATATGTACAATACTTGCCCCCGCATCAACAGCACGTTTTGCTTCTTCACCCAATTCTTTTGGTGTATAGGGTATGTAGGGGCAATGATTTCTGTTGGTAGCAGCACCAGTCAGTGCGGCAGATAAGATTAGTTTTTTCATTTGTTGCTAGACTTATGAAAGGAAGGGCTCAAAAGTAGCATTTTTGTGCTGTATTATGGAAATCAAAAAGCCCTTATTTTGAAAAATAGTCCAAAATAAGGGCTTTTGTAGTAAAAACCAGTCTCTTACGCTAATGTCTCTGCACTTAGGCAGCTAAAGCCGCTTCGATTTTATCCGCTAATACTTTCTTAGAAGTGACTCCTACCTGCTTATCAATAACTTCTCCTCCTTTTAGAACAAGGATAGTGGGGATGCTTCTCACCCCATATTTCATTGCTACTTCCGGATTGTCATCTACATTGAGTTTACCGATTGTTGCTTTTCCCTCATACTCGCCAGATAATTCTTCGATAATAGGGGCAATCATTCGACAAGGTCCACACCAAGGAGCCCAAAAATCAACAACGGAAACGCCTTCTCCTGTAAGTGCAGTTTCTTGAAAATTTGAATCTGTGAATTCGAAAGCCATGATTTTTTATTTTCAGTATTTTTTGTGAAAAAATTATTTTTTAAGAAGCTGTTAAAATTTTAGTTTTTGATCGCTAGTTTTTATCGTCCAAAAGAAGAATTTTAAACAAGCTCTAAAATAGAAACATGAGTAAAACGTCTATTAGTTCCAAAAAGTTTGCAAATATAACCATTAAGAAAATGTTATTGTCTTTAGAGACTGGACGAATTTTTAGTTTCCTGCTTTGTTGACGTTGCTATTTTAGGTGGAGCCACATTATACATAAATAAAATACGTCAAGGTAATTTTCTATTTTTACATTTCTTATTTTGATAAAAAATGAAAAAACATTTTGACAAACGTTGGGCCTGGATAGGATTAGGGCTTATTTCACTCATTATCAGATATTTATCTCCGAAAGAATGGATAGAGTCTATTTATAGTCGGGGTTTATTTACTTGGATACGGCGGGCGATAGACTACGGGATCGGCTGGTTTCCGATCCCCCTTTTTTATGTGTTTTATGCGGTTTTGATTACTTGGCTGATTGTAAAAATTTTTAAAACCAACAGAAAGCGATTTTTTACCTGGAAGGGCTTGTTAAATGGCTTTTTTTCTTTGGCTGCTTTTTCAGGCGGCGCCTTATTTTTCTTCTTTTTTCTGTGGGGTTTTAACTATGGCAGAGTGCCGCTAACTCACCAACTACAATTAAAACCTATGCCCATTGGACTTGAAGACCTAAAGTCAGAGCTGGAAAAAGTAACCGCAAAGGTCTTAGTAACCAGAAAATTGCTAGACGAAATAGGGGAGGAGGCTTTAAAAGAAAGCCTTCTCCCCCAAAAACTGGAAAGCCATTGTCGAACTGCAGTAAAGGCAACCCTGACCCAACTCAATTATCCAACTAAAGGCAGAGTGAGGGGGCGGATTCTGCCCACCAAAGGCATTCTCCTGCGGTTTAGTTCTTCGGGCGTTTATTGGCCGTTTGTAGGAGAAGGCAACATTGACGGGGGGTTGCACCCTTTGCAGCAACCCTTTACCTTGTGCCACGAATTGTCGCATGGCTATGGCATAACCAATGAAGGCGTTTGCAATTTCTTAGCCTATTTAGCTTGCCAACAAGCGGATGACCCATACATCAAATACTCTGGCTTGCTTTCCTACTGGCGGTATATTGCAATCGCCTACCAGCGATTTGCTCGCGAAGAATATTGGGCATTTCGAGCCACTTTACCCAAAGGCTTTCAGGCAGATTTGGATGCGATTAATAAAAATTTGGACAAGTATCCTGATATTTTTCCTAACCTACGCTATTTTGCCTACGATACTTACCTAAAAAGTCAGGGTATTGTAGAGGGTATGAAAAGTTATAGCACCATTATCATGTTAGTGCAGGCTTGGGAAGAGAAGGGAAAAAAACAGGAAGAATCCCCCCTTAAGTGACGACCATCATCTATCATTTTGAAGCGACAGTTTTTGGAATAAATATTTGCCAATTCTTATTTGAATATCAAAAAAATAATCGTACCTTTGCAATCGCTTTTGAAAAGGGGGCATTTTTTGCCCTAAAAAAGCAGAAAAACCTTTAAAAATAGCTCTTTTAAGAGGTTTTCAATAAAGAAATCAATTTTACCAAAATATGCCTACTATCAATCAATTAGTCCGCAAGGGAAGAAAAAAGATAGTTACTACTAGTAAATCTCGTGCTTTGGATGCTTGTCCTCAAAAAAGAGGGGTCTGCACGCGTGTTTATACGACCACTCCAAAGAAGCCGAATTCTGCCTTGAGAAAGGTGGCAAAAGTAAGGTTGACGAATGGGATCGAGGTGATTGCTTATATCCCTGGCGAGGGGCATAATTTGCAAGAGCACTCCATCGTATTGATTAGAGGAGGAAGGGTGAAAGATTTACCGGGTGTGCGATATACTATTGTAAGGGGCGCATTAGATACGGCAGGTGTAACGGATCGATTGCAAAGTCGCTCTAAGTACGGCACGAAGCGTCCTAAGAAATAAAATTAAATTACCCATTTTACAAAATAATTCATCTCCGAAATGAGAAAAAGAAAGCCAAAGCTTAGAATTCTTGCACCCGACCCAAGGTATAAGGACCCGCTGGTGACGCAGTTTGTGAATAATATGATGTTGAATGGCAAAAAAAGCGGCGCTTTTACCATATTTTATGATGCGTTGGACATTATAAAGTCCAAAATGGGGGGGGATGAACATGCCATTTGGAAAAAAGCATTAAATAATATAATGCCACAAGTAGAAGTAAGAAGCAAGCGAATTGGCGGGGCAACTTTCCAAATTCCGGTGGAGATTCGAGCTAAGCGGAGGGTATCTATTGGTATGAAATGGCTCATTGGCTTTGCTAAAAAAAGAAGTGGAAAGGGAATGGCTGAAAAACTGGCTGCGGAAATCATGGCAGCAAGCAAAGGAGAAGGAGCAGCGGTTAAAAGAAGAGAAGATACCCACAAAATGGCAGAATCCAATAGGGCTTTTGCTCATTTTAAAGTATAGCAGGTAATTTAATTCTGATTCTTTGGTCAATTTTGTATATCATTTTGCTAAAGATAGAAATAAGTTAAAATATAGAGTATCAAAATCAACGAACGTACACCAACAGATTTTTAACCCATTTATTTAATCATTTAAATACCTGATATAGGTATCGTTGAAATGGCAAAGAAAGATTTAACTTATACGAGGAATATTGGGATTGCTGCTCATATTGATGCAGGCAAAACCACGACTACAGAGCGCATCCTGTATTATACGGGTATTAGTCATAAAATTGGCGAGGTGCATGATGGTGCGGCGACTATGGATTGGATGGAGCAGGAGCAGGAAAGGGGGATTACGATTACCTCGGCTGCGACCAAAACTTCCTGGAAATGGAAAGATGTAGAGTACGCCATTAATATTATTGATACGCCTGGACACGTGGACTTTACTGTTGAAGTGGAACGTTCTTTACGGGTATTGGATGGGGTAGTGGCTTTATTTTGTGCAGTAAGTGGGGTAGAGCCACAATCTGAAACAGTTTGGCGGCAAGCAGATAGATATAAAGTGCCCAGGATTGGTTTTGTCAATAAAATGGATCGACAAGGCGCGAATTTCTTTGAGGTTTGCAATCAGGTCAAAGAAATGTTAGGTGCAAATCCCGTTCCCTTGCAAGTGCCTATTGGAGCAGAAGAAAACTTCAAAGGGGTGGTTGATTTAATTACTAATGAGGCAATTATCTGGAATGAGCAGGATATGGGAATGACTTATGAAGTGATTGACATTCCGACTGATTTGCAAGAGGTCGTGGACGAATATAGAGAGAAATTGCTGGAAGCAGTAGCAGAGTATGACGAGAGTTTGATGGAAAAATATTTTGAGGATCCCAATTCTATTTCTGCGGATGAGATTCGAGCAGCCATTCGAGCAGCAGTGATTGATATGAGTATTATTCCAATGATGTGCGGAACGGCTTTTAAAAATAAAGGAGTACAGGCAGTTTTGAATGCAGTCTGTGCCTTTATGCCTTCTCCATTGGATGTAGAAGCAGTAGAAGGAACGGATCCAAGAACGGATAAAATTATAAGTAGAAAACCTACGAATGATGACCCCTTTGCAGCCCTGGCATTTAAAATTGCAACCGACCCTTATGTAGGACGTTTAGCTTTTTTCCGTGTTTATTCCGGCACATTGAATGCAGGCTCGTATGTGATGAATACGCGCTCAGGTAAAAAGGAAAGAATTTCGAGGATTTATCAAATGCACTCCAATAAGCAGAATCCCGTGGAAAGGGTAGAGGCTGGAGACATTGCAGCAGCAGTTGGTTTCAAGGATATAAAAACGGGAGATACTTTATGCGCAGTGGATAAGCCGATTATATTAGAAAGTATGACTTTTCCCGATCCGGTAATTGGGATAGCAGTTGAACCTAAAACCCAAAAAGACTTGGAAAAATTGGGAATGGCTTTGGCAAAATTAGCAGAAGAAGACCCTACTTTTAAGGTTCGATTTGATGAAGAAACCAACCAGACGATTATTAGTGGAATGGGAGAATTACATTTGGAAATTATCGTTGACCGTTTGAAACGAGAATTTAAGGTAGAAGTGAACGAAGGAGAGCCGCAAGTGAACTATAGAGAGGCTTTGACTCAATCTGTTACACATCGAGAGCGATTGAAAAAACAGACAGGAGGAGCTGGTCTATTTGCTGATATGGAGTTTGAATTAGGTCCTGCAGATGAAGAATTTTTGGAAAGTGACGAATTTAAGTCGGGTAAAGAAAAACTTCAATTTGACTGGGGCATTGTTGGCGGCGCAATTGATAAAAATTATATCAAGCCTATCAAAGATGGCTTCAAAGCAATGATGGACAATGGCATTTTGGCCGGATATAGCATGGATGCGATGAAAGTCAGGGTATTTGATGGTTCTATGCATGCCGTTGACTCCAAGCCAATCGCTTTTGAACTATGTGCAAAAGAGGGCTTCAAAGCTGCTGCCCAGCGTTGCAAACCGGTTTTAATGGAGCCTATTATGAAACTGGAAGTGACCTCTCCTGACGAATATACCGGTAATGTAATTGGAGATTTGAATAGAAGAAGAGGCTTAGTGAAAGGACAAGACATAAAGAATAATGCAGTGATCATCAAAGCTGATGTTCCGCTATCCGAAATGTTCGGTTATGTTACTCAATTGCGTACGATTACTTCTGGTAGAGCATCTTCTTCTATGGAATTTTCGCACTATTCGCCGGCTCCTCGGGGTATTGCAGAAGAAATCATTGCTAGAGCAAAAGGACTTGTAAATGTATAGCAAATTCAAGTTCTGGGCTAAAAATGAGTCTAGAACTTGAATTTTGAATTTGAATTTTTATAAAAGGTTATGAATCAAAAGATTAGAATTAAGCTTCGTTCTTACGATCACAATCTGGTTGATAAATCAACTGAGAAAATCGTAAAAACGGTGCGCAATAGTGGCGCGGTAGTGACCGGCCCGATTCCGCTGCCTACTGAAAAGAAGATTTTTACCGTGTTACGTTCACCTCACGTCAACAAAAAATCTCGCGAGCAGTTTCAGTTGCGGACGCACAAACGCCTTATTGAAATATACACTCCTACCCAAAAGACAGTGGATGCCCTGTCAAAATTGGAACTGCCGAGTGGTGTTGACATTCAGGTTAAATTGACTTGATAGTGATTGGTGATAAGTAATTGGATGCGTTGATTAATGCAACGATCATTTCTTATTCCTCCACCATTATTCTAAGCTTTTATTTAATCTATTCTGAAAATAATCCATCTTGTTCTAAATTTCTTGTGCGAATTTATTGCACTTAGAGTTTTAGTGGGTTGATTTCGTGCTAGTTGATCAAAATACTGAGCTGACTAATCGCAATCACTCAAACAAGATTCAAAATTTATATTAAAGTGAACGGAATCATTGGTAAGAAAATTGGTATGACAAGTGTATTTGACGAATTTGGTCAAAACATTCCCTGTACAATTGTAGAGGCTGGCCCCTGTGTCGTTACTCAAAAGAAAACGGAAGATTCAGACGGATACGATGCTTTACAACTGGGGTATGGGGAAAAGAAAGCCAAAAACACTTCCAAAGCACTCCAAGGGCACTTCGATAAAGCCCAAACGGCTCCGAAAAGAAAGTTGGTTGAATTTCGCGACTTCGATATTGACAAATCTGCAGGCGATATTATTACGGCAGATGAAGTTTTTGAAGAAGGCGATATTATTAATGCGATTGGGACTTCCAAAGGTAAAGGATTTCAAGGCGTTGTCAAACGACACAATTTCCGAGGAGTTAATGACCAAACGCATGGTCAGCACAATCGCCAAAGAGCGCCAGGCTCTATTGGTGCAGCTTCTTATCCGGCAAAGGTATTTAAAGGAATGCGTATGGCTGGAAGAACTGGGGGTAGTCGGGTGAAAATACAAAACTTGGAGATTATAAAGATTTTCCCCGAGCAAAATCTAGTATTAGTTAAAGGAGCTATTCCTGGTCATAAAGGAGGCCTTGTAATTTTAGAAAAATAGTTGTGATTGTTTGATGCTGATTAAGCTTAGCCTTTTGCCTAAAAATTGAGTAATGCCTTAGCGAAATCAGCAATTGAATAATAATAAAGTAATAAATTTCAGACAATGAAACTGGAAGTATTAAGTATTAGCGGAGATAAAACGGGCAGAGCTGTGGATTTGCCAGATGCTTTATTTGGCGAAAAACCTAACGAGCATGCCGTTTATCTGGCAGTGAAGCAATACCTGGCGCATCAGCGTCAAGGAACACATAAAACAAAAGAAAAAGGAGAAATTAAGGGTTCTACCAGAAAATTGAAAAGACAAAAAGGGACTGGAACAGCTCGTGCAGGTAGTATTAAAAGTGGCATTTTTAGAGGCGGAGGTAGAATGTTTGGACCACGACCTCGAAAATATTCCCAGAAACTAAACAAAAAAGTAAAGCGTTTGGCGCGTAGATCGGCTTTGTCTAGCAAATTAAACCAGGGACAAATCAAGGTGGTAGAGGACTTTACGTTTGATACACCCAAAACTAGAGAGTATTTAAATATTTTAAACTCTTTGGGCTGTGGCGATGATAAATCCCTCTTAGTGCTCGGAGAACATGACCCAATCATGCAATTATCCAGTAGAAATTTGCAAAAAGCCAATGTCGTAACAGCAGCAGAATTAAACACCTATCAGGTTTTGAATTCTAAAGTAATTCTTTTAACAGAAGGAGCGGTTGAGTGGGTGGTTGCTTCATTGTCCTAAAAGTTTTAAAACCATTAAAATATGACCAAGCAAATATTAATAAAACCAATGATTACCGAGAAATCTAGTAGATTGATGGATGACCATAATAAATACACTTTTATAGTGGATAAAAGGGCCAATAAAGTAGAGATTAAAAAGGCGATAGAGGAAACTTATAATGTGGCTGTCGAGACCGTAAATACGACAATAATGCCTTCAAAATCGAAAACCCGATCTACTAAAAGCGGGATTCGACGGGGCAGAAAATCGTCTTTTAAAAAAGCAATTATCACGCTTTCTTATGGAGAAGAAATTGATCTATATGGCGAAGTGTAAAGATTTTTGCTTGATGATATAAAAAACGAAGAAATTCTAATAAAATGCCAGTAAAAAAATATAGCCCGGTAACACCCGGAACGAGATTCAGGGTTGGAAATGCCTTTGCAGAAATAACGACGAGCAAGCCAGAAAAAAGTTTGACTGTTGGACTAAAGAAATCAGGCGGCAGGAATAATTCTGGTAAAATGACCGTTCGGAATATTGGCGGTGGGCATAAACGCAGGTACAGAATCATTGATTTTAAGAGAAATAAAGACAGTGTTGAGGCAACGGTAAAAACGATTGAGTATGACCCAAATCGTACGGCCTACATCGCCTTGGTGGAGTATTCAGATGGAGAGAAACGATATATCATTGCCCCAAATGGTTTAAAGGTGGGGGAGACGATTATGTCGGGGAAGGGAGCAACGCCCGATGTTGGAAACGCCCTTTATTTATCGGATATTCCTTTAGGCGCATCTATTCATGCGATTGAATTACAGCCTGGAAGAGGGGCAGCTTTGGCTAGAAGTGCAGGCACTTATGCTACCCTAATGGGAAGAGAAGGCAAATATGCTTCTGTAAAATTGCCGTCTGGCGAAGTCCGAAAAATCCTATTGACCTGCAAAGCAACTATTGGAACGACTTCCAATCCGGATCATGGACTACAAGTATATGGTAAAGCAGGTCGAAGACGTTGGTTGGGTCGAAGACCGCGAGTGCGAGGGGTTGCTATGAATCCCGTAGATCACCCAATGGGTGGAGGAGAAGGAAGAGCCTCGGGTGGGCATCCAAGATCAAGAACGGGCGTTATGGCAAAAGGGCAAAAGACTAGAAATCCGAAGAAACGCTCTTCTAAGTTGATTATTTCCAAAAGGAAAAGTTAAATAAATAGCAATAAATGGCAAGATCAATAAAAAAAGGACCTTATGTCTTTCACAAATTATTGACGAAAGTACAAAAGGCAAAAGAATCAAAGAGAAAGACTGTTATTAAAACTTGGTCCCGATCCTCAATGATTATTCCGGACATGGTGGGCGAAACGATTGCTGTGCATAATGGTAAAACCTTTGTTCCTGTTTTCATTACGGAAAATATGGTGGGACATAAATTGGGAGAATTTTCACCAACGCGCAATTTTAGAAGCCACGGAGGTAGGGCAAGGTAATTCGACCAATTATTTGATTGAAAAGAAAAAAATTGCAGGTGGCATACATCTGTTGTAAACTATTTAATCTTTCTTTGGCGAAATGAGCTGACCTCAAAATTTGTCAAAGAGCTTACTTTATATAAAAGATGGAAGCAGTAGCTAAACTAAAAAGCGTTCCCATGTCTGTTCGAAAAATGCGACAGGTCGTGGATAATGTTAGAGGAAAAGATGTGGAGAGCGCCTTAAACATTTTGAGATACACCAAAAGAGAGTCTGCAATTTGGTTGGAAAAATTGTTGCTATCGGCTATTTCTAATTGGGAGTATAAAACGGGCGGCCTCGAAAATGCAGATGATTATGATTTATATATTAAAACTGCCTTTGCGGATGCAGGAACCCAACTAAAAAGATTCCGGCCAGCTCCACACGGCAGAGCGCATAGAATCAGAAAACATTCTTGTCATGTGACCTTCATTGTCGAAAATCGAATTTTGCTAGACAACGAAGAAGACGAAGATTTGTATGAAGAACAATACGATGAAGAATATGAAGAAATAGAAGAGGAAATGGAATCTACAGAAGAAATCACTAACGAGGAAGAAACGCTTGAAGAAGAAGAAAAATAAGGTGGATGGATACTTATATAAGATACTGAAACTATCTACAGTATAATCCACAATTTTATATAAATAAAAAATTATGGGTCAAAAGACAAATCCAATAGGTAATCGTTTAGGCATCATTAAGGGTTGGGAGTCCAACTGGTTTGGAGGTTCTGATTTTGGAGATAAAGTGGTAGAAGATGAAAAGATCAGAAATTATTTGAGGGCTAGGGTTCAAAAGGGGGGAATCAGCCGCATTTTAATAGAAAGAACCCTTAAGCGAATTACCGTTACCATTAATACATCTCGTCCTGGCATTATCATCGGAAAAGGGGGGGCAGAAGTGGACAGAATCAGGGAAGAGTTGAAAAAGCTAACGGGCACGGATGTTCAGATTAATATTATCGAAATCAGAAAACCGGAATTAGATGCTTATATTGTAGGAGAGTCGGTTGCCAAGCAAATCGAATCCCGCATTAATTATCGCCGGGCGATTAAAATGGCCATTCAATCAACCATACGCGCTGGTGCAGAAGGTATAAAAGTGAGGATTTCCGGACGCTTGAATGGTGCAGAAATGGCTCGATCCGAAGAATACAAAGAAGGAAGAACCCCGCTTCATACATTTAGAGCGGATATTGACTACGCTTTAGTAGAGGCTTTGACTGTTTATGGTAAAATCGGTATCAAGGTCTGGATTTGTAAAGGCGAAGTATTAGGAAAACGGGATTTATTCTCTCAACCTGTATCCAAAAAAGGAGGAAACGATGGACATCGAGGCGATAGAAGAAGAGATGGAGGTCGAGGCAGAGGCAGAGGGGGAAATAGGGACGGTAGGAGAAATCAACGCAGGCGGTAGCTCGTTTAGCTTAAAAAGAGAAACCGGATGGCTTAATTTAAAACTTAAACCATTAGGTCATTATTTAGAAAAGCCGTACTTTTGCGCAACTTTTTAAAAAGGAGCGAAAAAATGGTTGTTAAAGTCTGTAAAACCCATTTTTTGTAAAAAAATCGTTCTACTCAAAAAAGGGAAAACGCTAAGGCGGATGGACAATCTGCTTTACTTCCTTCCAAGTTGGAGATGAACGAAAAAACTTTTCAAAATGCTACAACCGAAAAGAACAAAATACAGAAAACAGCAGAAAGGCCGCTATAATGGCTTGGCGCATCGGGGACATAAAATTTCTTTCGGCTCATTTGGCTTGAAAGCAGTCACCGGTGGAAGGATTACCAATCGCCAGATTGAAGCGGCTCGTATTGCTTTGACTAGATATATGAAAAGGGAAGGAAAGGTATGGATTAGGATTTTTCCAGATAAGCCAATAACCGCAAAACCGCAAGAAGTACGGATGGGTAAAGGGAAGGGAGCGTTAGACCATTACGTAGCTCCCATTAAGGCAGGTAGAATATTGTTTGAAATAGATGGCGTTTCTATAAAAATTGCCAAAGAAGCTTTAAGGCTGGCAGCACAGAAATTACCTGTCTTGACTAAATTTTCTATTCGTCCTGATTATGTAGAATAAGCCTTAAAAAAGTTATAAAAATGGCAAGTAAAAAATTTTTGGAATTAAAAGAGTTTACAGACGACGAAATGAAGGATGAATTAAGCGCAACAGTAGCTCGGTATCAAGCACTTCGGTTTGATCATACTGTTAAAGGAATAGATAACCCGTTGAATTTAAGGGAAATCAGACGAGATATTGCTCGTTTGAAAACAGAGATTAGAAGAAGAGAATTAGAAAGCATGTCCGTAGAGGAATTGGGCAAAAGATCGAAAATCAGAGCGAGAAGAAGAAGAAAATTTTAATGAAGTAAAATATATACTAAACTATTTTATGTTTTCCTTCTTTGGCAAGTTATGTGTAAAATAGCAATGTTATCGTTCTTCTAAAATACGCATTTTGTCGAAGAAATTTATATTTTAATATGTCAACGGAAAGAAATTTAAGAAAAACGAGAATTGGTATCGTAACTAGCTCGAAAATGGATAAATCCATAACGGTAGCAATTGAGCGTAAATTGCGGCACCCTATTTATGGCAAGTCGGTAAAAAAAACCAAAAAATTTATTGCACACGATGAGGAAAATACCTGCAATGAGGGAGATACTGTAAAAATAATGGAAACCCGCCCTTTGAGCAAACGCAAAAGATGGCGTTTGGTCGAGATTATTGAAAGAGCAAAATAACTCCCTTTAATGGGTATTCAATCGAAATCGTCCAAAGTAAAGCACGATGATACAACAAGAATCAAGATTAAAAGTAGCCGATAATAGTGGTGCCAAAGAGGTACTTTGTATTCGGGTTTTAGGTGGCTCCAAGCGTCGCTATGCCTCTATTGGGGACCAAATTGTGTGTACGATAAAAGAATCAACTCCAGGAGGAATTAAAAAAGGGACTGTATCAAAAGCAGTTGTTGTGAGGACGAAAAAGGAAATTAGGAGAAAGGACGGGTCTTACATTCGATTCGATGATAATGCAGTCGTATTATTAACCCCAACGGATGAACCTCGTGGTACGCGTATTTTTGGACCAGTTGCCAGAGAATTGAGGGATAGAGACTATATGAGAATTATTTCTTTAGCACCTGAAGTGCTCTAAAATTTGAAGGTTTTTTCAAAATCCAGTTTGCATTACTTGCTCAACTGGGATTTGATTTTAAATAGGAATAGCTATGGCTAAAAATAAAAAAAGCAAGAAGTTCCCCAAATTGAATATCAGAAAAGGAGACAAAGTGTTGGTGATTGCTGGGAGAGATAAAGACTCGGAAGGACAAGTACTGGAAGTTTTTCCCAAAAAGCAAAGAGTAATTGTTGATCAGATTAATATTGTAAAAAAACATACCAAACCGACCCAGGATAATCCTGGCGGGATCATTGAAATGCCTGCTTCTATCCACATTTCCAATTTGATGTTGATTGATCCCAAAACGGGAGAGCCAACTAGAGTGGGAAGAAAAAGAGTAGAGGGCAAACTGGTAAGATATTCTAAGAAATCAGGAGAAATTATTAGATAATGAGTTATTTACCTAGGCTAAGAAAAAAATATTCCGAAGAAATTGTACCAAAGCTTATGGAACAATTTCAGTATAGTTCGATCATGCAGGTACCCAAGCTGCAAAAAATATGCCTCAATCAAGGAGTAGGGGTAGCTACCCAGGATAAAAAACTAATAGATAATGCCGTTGAAGAGATGAGCCTTATCGCTGGACAAAGAGCCGTTCCTACCAAAGCTAAACTTTCGGTTTCCAACTTTAAATTAAGAGAAGGCATGCCGATTGGGGTGAGAGTGACGCTGAGGCAGGATAAAATGTATGAATTTTTGGACCGCTTAGTAGCGGTTGCGCTACCTCGGGTTCGCGACTTTAGAGGCATTAACGACAGGAGCTTTGATGGTAGAGGCAACTATTCTATGGGAATCACAGAGCAAATTATTTTTCCCGAAATTGACCTAGATAAAGTGGGACGCATTTCGGGCTTGGACGTGACCTTTGTGACTTCTGCCAAAACGGATGAAGAGGCTTATGCGCTATTAAAAGCATTTGGGTTGCCTTTCAGAAATGCCAGAAAATAATCATCAATGGCACTCACGAGAAAATAATAAAAATAGTCATAATGGCAAGAAAATCACTGATAGCCAGAGAAAGAAAGAGAAGGAAATTGGTTGCTAAATATGCAGAATTGCGAAAGCAGCTAAAGGAAGAAGGTCGTTGGGAAGAATTGGATAAATTACCACGTAATTCCAACAAAATTCGGCTGCATAATCGTTGCAAATTGTCTGGCCGTCCCAAAGGCTACATGCGAATGTTTGGCATTTCCAGAGTGGCTTTTCGCAAAATGGCTTTGGAAGGTAAAATTCCTGGTGTGCGCAAAGCAAGCTGGTAGGATAAATAAATTCCTTTTTTGACAAAGAACCAAATTTATTAAGTAGTGACAAAAATTGTTGCTAAACTGATAGATTAAATTCGTAAATAATGACAGATCCAATAGCAGATTATTTAACACGCATTAGAAATGCACAGATAGCGGGCCATAGAATCCTGGAGATTCCTGCTTCTAATATGAAAAAGGGCATTACCAAGATTTTATATGATCAAGGGTATATTTTAAAATATAAATTTGCAGATGATGAAGGGCATCAAGGCACCATTAAAATCGCTTTGAAATATGATTCCAAAACCAAAAAACCTGTCATTCAAAAACTGGGTAGGATTAGCAAACCTGGTTTGAGAAAATACGCTAAGGTTGACGAAGTCCCTAGAATTATTAATGGCTTAGGGATTTGTATTGTTTCTACTTCTAAAGGATTAATGACGGATAAACAAGCGCGAAAGGAAAATGTAGGGGGCGAATTGCTTTGCTACGTTTATTGATGTCTGCCTGAAGATCGAATTGCAAAAAAATAAGAAGCTATGTCTAGAATAGGAAAATTGCCACTTAGCCTGCCCTCGGGAGTAGAGGTAAAAGTAAGCCAAGGTAATTTGGTAACCGTAAAAGGTCCAAAAGGAGAATTAATTCAACAGATTGACCCAGACCTGACCGTAAAAATTGAAGAGGGAGAATTGACAGTAACCAGACCAACTAATCAGAAGCGCCATCGCGCCATGCATGGTTTATATAGGTCTTTAATTGGCAATATGGTTGAAGGGGTTTCTATGGGATATAAAAAAGAATTGGAATTGGTCGGAGTAGGGTATAGAGCGAGTAATACCGGCAATTTGTTAGAGTTATCACTCGGATATTCCCATCAGATCCTTTTCTATGTTCCAGATGATATCAAGGTAGAAACAGTAACAGAAAAAGGGAAGAACCCCTTGGTAGTTTTGAGTGGCGCTGATAAACAATTGATTGGTCAGATTGCAGCTAAAATCCGATCCTTTAGAAAACCGGAGCCCTATAAAGGCAAAGGGATTCGATTTAAAGGAGAAGAAATTAGAAGAAAAGCTGGTAAAACGGCTACTTAATTACATGACAAGTGTCCCGTTTTATTAACGAGGTGTAGGAGTTGGATAGCAGGACTATTCAACCTTATATTTTTTAATCATTACTAAGTTTAACTTCGTATATGCTGGTTGGAAATCAGCAATAAATCGTGAAAGATGAAACTCACAAAGTTAAAACGCAGAAAACGCATCCATAAGCGAGTAAGGAAAAAAATTAGAGGGACAGTAACTCGCCCTCGCTTGGCTGTTTTTAGAAGTAACAAGTCCATTTATGGGCAGATTATTGACGATACCAATAATAGAACATTGGTAGCCGCTTCTTCTATTGAGAGGGATTTGGCTAAAGCTGGAAATAAATCAGAGCAAGCGAAAGCAGTGGGAAAACTTTTAGGGGAACGAGCTAAAGACAAGGGTATAGAAGTGGTGGTGTTTGATAGAGGAGGTTACCTATATCACGGAAGAGTAAAAGCACTAGCAGATGGAGCTAGAGAAAGTGGATTAAAATTCTAAAAAAATAAATATTAATAATGGCAAAAAGAGCTGAAAATCGGGTCAAGGCTGCGGAGACAGAACTGAAGGAAAAATTGGTAAACCTGAATCGTGTTGCCAAAGTAACCAAGGGTGGTCGTACCTTTAGCTTTGCAGCAATTGTAGTTGTGGGGGACGGCAATGGCACAGTCGGACACGGCTTGGGAAAAGCCCGTGATGTTTCTGAATCCATTGCCAAAGCAGTTGATGATGCCAAAAAGAACTTGATCAAAGTACCTATTTATAAAGGTACAATCCCTCATGCCCAAAAGGGAAAGTACGGTGCCGGAAAGGTTCTGATTAAGCCCGCATCAGACGGTACGGGCGTTATTGCGGGTGGCGCTATGCGGGCAGTATTGGAAATTGCAGGAGTACATAATGTATTAGCAAAATCAATGGGCTCCTCAAATCCACACAACGTGGTCAAAGCAACGATTAATGCCTTGGATAGTTTGCGTTCTCCTATGGAGGTCGCCAGGCAAAGGGGGATTTCTATGGAACAATTATTCGAAGGATAGCTCTTGAATCATTGGTAGATAACTGCTTACTTTTCGTATAATTTTTGACCCCTATGCGAAAAAAAGGCTTATTTTGAACGATGATTTTTCAAAATACGCTGTTCTTTTAGACTTCTTAAACCATAAATTATCAATAATGGCTAAGATAAAAATTACACAAGTGAAAAGCGAGATTGATCGCTCTAAACGACAAAAAGCAACATTAATAGCCCTGGGTTTAAGGAGGATAAATCAGACCGTTGTGCATGAAAACACGCCCCAAATAGCAGGAATGGTGAAAAAAGTGGCTCATTTGGTAAAAACCTCCGAGGCCTGATTAAAAAGAAAATAATACTCAAAAAATGAAATATTTGATTTCATTTTTTACTATAAAGATCAAATCCAATGGAATTACATACTTTAAAACCTGCTAAAGGCTCCACCAAAAAACGCAAAAGAATTGCAAGAGGTCAGGGATCGGGCAGAGGTGGTACAGCTACCAGGGGCCATAAAGGGGCAAAATCGCGTTCGGGTTGGAAAAGTAAAAGGGCATTTGAGGGTGGACAAATGCCATTGCAAATGCGCCTGCCAAAACGAGGATTTAATAATCCCAATAGGGTAGAATATGTTCCTCTAAACTTATCTCGACTGGAAGCTATTGCTGATAAATATAAACTAGATGCTATTTCTGTGGAAAACCTGATTGCCAATGGCATCATTAGTAAAAGCGATCGGGTTAAAATTCTAGGCGGCGGAGAACTTTCTCGAAAGCTGGACGTTACAGTACATGCGATTTCTGCTTCTGCAAAAGCAGCCATTGAAGGGCAAGGGGGAAATGTTAATCTAGTATAAAGTTAGTCCATGAAAAAGTTTATAGATACTCTAAAGAACATCTGGAAGATTAAGGAATTGCGGAACAGAATCATCTTCACGCTTGGTATTTTGATGGTCTATCGTTTCGGTTCTTTTGTAGTACTTCCGGGGGTTATTCCTTCCGTTTTGGAAAATGCAACTTCTTCCAATGCTAATGACTTGCTGGGCTTGATTAACATTTTTACGGGCGGAGCGTTTAATAATGCTGCTGTCTTTGCTTTAGGGATCATGCCCTATATCACCGCTTCTATCATTATTCAATTAATGGGTTTTGCGGTTCCTTATTTTCAACGGTTACAGCAAAAAGAAGGCGAGTCTGGCCGGAAAAAAATTACGCAGATTACTCGATTATTGACGGTTGCTATTACTCTTGTACAAGGAGGAGGCTATTTGACCTATTTGACTAGCCAGGGAGCCGTTGACCCAAGCATACCTCCTGGCATTTTTTGGTTAGCAAACATTATCATTCTCTCTACGGGTACTATTTTTGCCATGTGGTTAGGTGAAAAAATTACCGATAAAGGAATTGGAAATGGCATTTCCCTCTTGATCATGATTGGAATTATCGCTTCTCTTCCGATTGCTTTGGTTTCCGAATTTCAGCTTCAATTTGCGAGCGGAACGCCCATTATTTTTGTTTTGGAGATTATCGCCTTGTTTATTGTTGTGATGGCTACGGTACTATTGGTACAAGGTGTGCGAAGGATACCCATTCAATTCGCTAAAAGAATGGTTGGTCGGGGAGCTAACTCTATGCCCATAGCGGGCGTCAGGGATTATATTCCATTAAAGGTGAATGCTGCCGGTGTCATGCCTATTATTTTTGCACAGGCATTGATGTTCTTACCGGGCCAGGCTGCCCAGTTTTTGGCAGGGGATGCCATAGCTGCTAGTCCGCTTTTGGTCGAATTGACCAATCCCTTTTCTGTTACGTCTAGCATTATTACTTTTATTTTGGTTGTATTATTTACCTATATTTATACAGCTCTGTTAGTCAACCCTAAGCAATATGCAGAGTATCTAAAAAGACAAAATGCTTTTATACCAGGAATTAAACCGGGTAAAGCTACGGCTGATTTTATTGACACCATTACCACGAGGATTACTTTTTGGGGGTCTATATTCATTGGACTAATTGCGATTCTCCCTGCTTTTGCAGTAGCTTTTGGTATCAATGTAGCATTTGCGATCTTTTTTGGAGGCACTTCTTTATTGATCTTAGTGGCGGTTGTATTGGATACTTTACAACAAATTGAAAGCTATCTTTTGATGAGAAAATACGACGGATTAGTGAAATCTGGACGCTTACAGGGCAGGAGCAGAATGCAAGGTATAGGGGCAAGTATGTAAAGTAAGATGGAGCAAGCAATTTTAAAATATTATTGTTAAAGATATATCTAATTGCCAGTGGAGTTTTCTGCTGGTAATTTTTTTTTAGAACTTACTGGCTTGTCTAGCTCTAAATGAAAGGTTTGTACTTACCTATTGAAAAGCCGTTTACAACCTTTTAGAAAATAGTATTTGTTTAGACAATCCTCCAAATCCACAAAATTGGCAGAGAGAAAAAAAGATATATTCTACAAAACAGACGAAGAGATTGAAATAATCAGAGACAACTGCCTATTGGTATGTAAAACGCTAGCCTTAGTAGCTGAGATGATTGGGCCGGGAGTTTCCGGTGATAATATTGACAAACAAGCAGAGCAGCTAATTCGAGACCATGGCGGTGTACCTGGATTTAAAGGATTATATGATTTTCCGGCTACTTTATGCGTGTCCGTCAATGAGCAAGTGGTACACGGAGTCCCTTCAGAACAAGAATTTAGAGATGGAGATATCGTATCCGTTGATTGTGGCGTATTTATGAATGGTTATTATGGAGATGCAGCTTATACTTTTGCAATAGGAGAAGTAGCAGATGAAGTGATGGAATTGTTGCGAATTACAAAAGCCTCTTTGTATAAAGGGATTGAATGCGCTGTTTCGGGTAAGAGAATTGGGGATATTGGCTTTGCGATTCAGCACTATACAGAGCGTGTTCACCATTACGGAGTGGTGCGAGAGTTGGTAGGACATGGAGTGGGGCGAGACTTACACGAGGGTCCAGAAGTGCCTAATTATGGAAAAAGGGGAAAAGGAATTAAATTGAAAGAAGGCTTAGTAATAGCTATTGAACCCATGATAAATCTAGGTAAAAAAGACGTCATTTCTTTTCAAGATGGTACTGTCCTCGCAAAAGATAAAAAACCATCTGCCCATTTTGAACATACTGTTGCTGTAAGAAAACATCGAGCGGACATATTATCTGACCATTCTTTTATAGAAGCAGCCATTTTAAAAAATTCGAACTTAAAAGAAGTTGCCAATCTGTTTGAACTTGCCATTTGAGGGAACCGTTTTCTTTTTGGAAAAATATACAAAATGTTACGGCTTTTTATCGCTAACAGGTGGAAAATCATTATTTTTTTTATATCTTTGCACTCCAAAATTCAAATATGGCGAAACAAGGCTTAATAAAACAGGATGGAATCATAGATGAAGCCCTTTCAAATGCAATGTTTAGAGTCCGCCTAGAGAATGGACATAAGATCGTTGCAACTATTTCCGGGAAAATGAGGATGAATTATATTCGAATACTTCCAGGGGATAAAGTGGCAGTTGAAATGTCTCCCTATGACCTGACTAGAGGCAGAATTACTTATCGGTATAAATAGGCTTTGTTTTAACATTAGGGAATGTTAGAAAATATCTCTCTACTATATAGCTTTTATTCATTGACTTTGTGTCCATTTTTGACAATAATGCTTATGCTTTAAGTCCATACAAAGTCCAAATACAACTAATATGAAAGTTAGAGCGTCGGTGAAAAAACGATCTTCTGATTGTAAGATTGTGAGAAGGAAAGGAAAAGTTTATATTATTAATAAAAAGAACCCTAAGTTCAAGCAACGTCAGGGATAGCTAGCATAAAATTTTTTTCTTATGGCTCGTATTGCAGGTGTTGATTTACCAAGAAATAAACGTGGAGTAGTTGGATTGACTTATATCTACGGTATTGGCCCTTCTTTGGCGAAAGAAATACTCAATAAAGCGGATATTGATGAAAATACAAAAGTACAGGATTGGACAGATGACAGTATCCGTAAGATCACCAAAATGATTCAGGATGAATATCGAGTAGAAGGACAATTGCGAACGGAAGTGCAAATGAATATTAAGCGACTAATGGATATTGGCTGTTATCGAGGTATTCGTCACCGTAAAGGACTGCCCCTGCGAGGACAACGGACCCAAACAAATGCTCGTACCCGTAAAGGAAAACGCAAGACAGTTGCTAATAAGAAGAAAGTTACTAAATAATCTTTTTGCAATTTTCTATTGATATTTGAATAAATTATGGCAAAAAAAAGAATAAAAGCTAAGAAGCGTAAGGTCAGAGTAGAGTCAGAAGGCATTGTATATATTAAGGCAAGTTTTAATAATATTATTGTTTCCTTGACTAATAAACAAGGACAGGTAATATCTTGGGGGTCGGCTGGTAAAGCTGGATTTAGGGGGTCTAAGAAAAATACGCCTTATGCCGCTCAAATTGCAGCAACGGATGCTGCTCGGGTAGCCCACGAAGCAGGCATGCGGACAGCTACCGTTTTGGTAAAAGGACCAGGTTCGGGTAGAGAAGCGGCCATTCGGGCCGTTGATGCGGCAGGCATAAAAATTACCCAAATCAAAGACGTCACCCCCATCCCTCACAATGGTTGTCGTCCACCCAAAAGAAGAAGAGTTTAGCATTGCTCAAAAACTTGGTTCTCAAGTTTTTAGCTTTACCTCTAAAAAATAAAATTTTGACTGGCATTTTTTGTCACTACTTTAATTAACAAGAAATATAAAGGCTTTTTAAGGAATTAAAGTATTCAACTAAGCCAAAAAGCAATTGGAACTTATCGAAAATCTTTTTTGCAATTGTTATTTTATATTTCACATTTTTATAAATCATGGCAAGATATACAGGACCCAGAGCAAAAAAAGCGAGAGCTTTTGGTGAGCCGATTTTTGGTTATAGCAAAGCTTTTGAACGAAAAAAACATGGTCCCGGACAGCACGGTAACACTAGACGAAAAAAGCAACAATCTGATTATGCCCTTCAACTAAAAGAAAAACAAAAAGCCAAATACACTTACGGGGTGTTAGAGCGCCAGTTCCGCAATCTCTTTGAATCGGCAAGTGCTAAAAAAGGAGTGACTGGCGAGGTCTTACTACAATTTTTAGAAGCCAGATTGGATAATACCGTTTTTCGCCTAGGGATTGCCCCTACCAGAAGGGCTGCCAGACAATTAGTTTCTCATAAACACATAACGGTTAATGGAGTGGTTACGAATATTCCTTCTTGTCAGTTGAGGGCAGGAGATGTAATTGCCGTTAGAGGGAAATCACAAGGGTTGGAAGTTATTAGAGACTGCGTGGCTGCCAAGAAAGGAGAGGCGAGAAAATATGGCTGGCTAGAGTGGAATGCGGACAAAATGCAAGGCAAAGTCATGTCCTATCCAGAAAGAGAGCAAATACCTGAAAAAATTAATGAGCAGTTAATTGTCGAATTATATTCCAAGTAAAATTGATTTTTCCGATTGCGATGCCAATGATCTTATTTTCCTAAAATCGGTTGGGTCGTGGTTTCTTCATTTCTAATTTTTTACCTCCTAATTAAAGCAAAAGGGATATGAGCATTCTAGATTTTCAGAAGCCTAATAAAATTGTCATGCAGAAGTCGGACGACTTCGATGGTGTTTTTGAATTCAAACCATTAGAACCCGGCTTTGGGCAAACGATTGGCAATTCTTTGAGGAGAGTATTACTATCCTCTCTAGAGGGCTTTGCCATTTCAGCAGTCAGAATTGCGGGAGTTGATCATGAATTTTCCACCATAAAGGGAGTTGTTGAAGATGTGGTGGATATAATTTTAAATTTAAAACAAATTCGGCTCAAACAATTATTAGCCGAAGAAGAGATAACTACAGAAAAAATATATTTGACTATAAGTGGCCGAGAAGTATTTAAAGCAGGGGATATAGAAGAGCATACAAATGTGTTCAAAGTAATGAATCCCGATTTAATTATTTGCCACATGGAACCCTTTGTCTCCCTAGAAATGGAATTTACGGTTACGAAGGGACGAGGTTATCAACCCGCAGATGAAAACCTTCCTAAAGATGCACCAATCGGTGTTGTTCCGGTTGATGCTATTTATACGCCAATTAAGACCGTATCTTATCGGGTATCTAATACCAGGGTAGGACAGCGAACAGACTACGAGCAGTTAACTATCGAGGTAAAAACAGATGGAACGATTCATCCTGAAGATGCTATCAAAGAAGCGTCCAGGATTTTGATCCAGCATTTAATGCTCATCACGGATGAAAATATTACCTTCGATGATGCTTCTACTAGAGAAGACAACATCGTAGATGAGCATATTCTGCATATGCGAAAATTGTTAAAAACCTCCTTAGAAGATTTAGACCTTTCTGTCAGGGCATACAATTGCCTCAAAGCTGCCAAAATCAATACTTTGGGCGAATTGGTCAAATATGATATGCACGAATTACTAAAGTTTAGAAACTTTGGTAAAAAATCTTTAGTAGAAATCGAAGAATTACTTCAAGATAAAGGACTTACCTTTGGTATGGACTTATCTAAATATAAATTAGAGGAAGATTAGTGATTTAGCGACTGGCTTTAATTGCCAGAAATTTAATTGCGAATACAATCTCCATTATCTATCTGCAATTACGAATACAATGATTGTGACTAAGTTAATCAATCACTGGTTATTTAATACTTTGTAAATAACTAATTTGTGTTGCGAGGCTAACTAATTCTAAATTAAAAAATCACGTCATGAGGCATGGTAAAAAGTTCAACCATTTGAGCAGAAAGCGCGGACATCGGAAGGCTTTGTTAAAAAACCTTTCTATCGCTTTAATTACTCATAAAAGAATCAATACCACTTTGGCAAAGGCAAAAGCCCTACGAGTGCATATTGAGCCTTTAATCACTAAGTCAAAGACCAATTCTACTCATTCCAGAAGAGTGGTTTTTAGTTATTTGCAAAACAAGTATGCTGTCAAAGAGTTGTTTGAAGTGATTGCCGATAAAATAGGAGACCGACCTGGAGGCTATTGCCGAATCCTTAAAACCGGATTTCGACAAGGAGACGGCGCAGAAATGGCGATGATAGAATTAGTTGATTTTAATGAAATATTTGTTGGCAAGTCAGACATTTCTGAGGAAACGGGCGGTAGGAAACGAAGACGCTCTAGAAGGGGAAGTAGTAAAAAAGCCACCACTGTAGCCGCCGTTGAGGAAGCAGTAGAAGAATTGGAAGAAGAAATGGAGGAGGTGGAAGAGGAGATAGAAGAAATAGCAGAAGAGATGGAAGAAGCAACAGAAGAAATAGTTGATGAAATAACAGAAGAAGAAGAAACTGATAAGTCTGAGTAACTAACTACTCGACCTTTAGCTCTTTGCCTTTGCATTTAGTTTTTATAAAAATTCCCATGCTATACTCGTTAAATAGCATGGGAATTTTATTATCCGCTCCTATCATTTCCCTACTTTATATTAATTTATTATTAACCTGACAGAAGAATGTAATTCGCTGATAATCAATGAGTTGAGACGAGCTTTTTATTTTGTTTACCCAGTTTTTTATTTTTTTTCAATTTACTTAATATTTAGTTAACAAATCAACTGAAATATTAATTTTAAAAAAACATTGGTTTAAAAATAGCCTAATAGATACATCATAATATTGTGGTGAACTTACACTAAAAGCACCAAAAAAATATTATGAAAAAGAACATTTACTCCACTTCATTTTTCTTCTTTTTTACTTTTTGTATTGGTTTTACCCAAACCGAGGTTATAATTACAGATGCTTCTTTGGAAGCCAATCAAACTTATATATGGACGAGTGATAACTGTTATATACTAGACGGTTTTGTATTTGTAGAAGAAGGAGCGACTTTGAATATCGAGGCAGGGACAGTAATAAAAGCAAAAGAATCTCCTTCTACGAATGACAATGCCTCGGCCTTGATAATAGCTAGAGGAGCGAAATTGAATGCAGTGGGGACGGCGGATGCACCGATCATTTTCACTTCTGAATTAGATGATGTGACTGACGCTAGTGATTTGTCGGTGAATGATCGGGGTTTATGGGGCGGTTTGATAATACTGGGCAAAGGAGTGATAGCGAATACGACAGTCGAGACTCGGATAGAAGGGATACCGGAAGGAGAGGCGAGGGCATTATTTGGCGGAGTTGACGATGCGGATAGTTCAGGGGAATTGCGTTATGTGTCCATTCGACATGGAGGAGCGGAGTTGGCTCCTGGGGATGAGATCAATGGTTTGACCTTGGGCGGAGTAGGAAGTGGGACGATATTAGAGAACATAGAAGTATTGGCGAATCAGGATGACGGGATAGAGTTTTTTGGAGGGACGGTGAATTTGAAATATGCGTCGGTGTCGTTTTGTGGAGATGATGCTTTTGACTGGGATTTAGGTTGGCGTGGTAAGGGGCAGTTTTGGTTGGCATTATTGGGCGAGGATGATGGAGATAATGGGGGAGAGTTAGACGGAGCGAAGCCGGATGATGGAGAGCCAACATCGAATCCGACCATTTATAATGCGACCTTTATCGGAGCAGGATGTGGAGCAAGTGCGAAGAATGCGACGGGCTTATTGTTTAGAGATGGTTCTGCAGGGACGGTTTCCCATAGTGTAATTACGGATTTTAATCATGCACTGGAGGTAGAAGATCGAGCGAGCGGTTTGGATAGTCGCCAAAGGATGGAGACTGGAGCATTGGTGTTGGCTAATAATATATGGTCAAATTTCTGCAATGGAGCGGAGTTAAGTGCTGGAGCGAATGGAATTATTCGAGCGACAGAAGATGCAGAGGATGCTACGGCTCAATTTTTACTAGATCATCTTTCTACTAATGGAAATGAAATAAAAGACCATGGAATGATCATTTCCAGAATAGAAAATGATGCTTTTAATCCCCTGAGTGATGCTCTGATTAGCAGTTCTAATGACTTTTTGAATGCTTTTCCAACGGATGACTTCTTTACAAAAGTTTGCTATAATGGGGCTTTTGGAAATGGAGTCGTATGGCTGCAAAACTGGACTGCATTAGCCAGTTATGGTGTACTTGACCCAAACCTTCCTTTTGGATTAGCTACGGAAATGAGCAGTTGTGCAACTAGCATAGAAGAAATTGAGATCTATGAAAAAGGCTACTCATTAGTTCAAAATATACCCAATCCCTCTACTACTCAGACCCTAATCGAATTTTCTTTACCGGTTAGAAAAGCCATTAGCTTGACTGTATTTAACTATGTGGGCGAGGAGGTCGCTTCTTTGCTAGACTATGAAGAACTGGAAAAAGGAATACACCACGTACAAGTGGATGTATCCAACTGGGTAAATGGCGTGTATTTCTATACCTTGAACAATGAAGAAGTAGTGCTAACCAAGCAATTGGTGGTATTAAAATAATAGCCCTAACGAATGAGAGTGTCTATGGCAGCTCTCATTAATTTAATATTATTAAAATTTCAAATCAATTATTTAAAATTATCATGAAGAAAATCAATAAAACTGCCTTACTGCTGTTGTGCTGTCTAATGGGTCTAAGCAGCCTATTAGCTCAAAAAGGAATCGTTAGAGGTACGATTACCGACCAGGCTAGTGGCGAAGCCCTTATGTTTACCAATGTACTGGTTTTGGAAACAAACCCACCTATTGGAGCACAGACGGATTTGGACGGGAATTATGAATTACAGCTAAACGCGGGAGTGTATGCTTTAGAGGTTTCCTATGTTGGTTATATGACCAAAACGATTACAGAGATAGAAGTTAAAGCGGGTGAAATTACTATAGTGGATTTTCCTATGGCAGATGAGAGTTTACAATTAACCGAAGTGGTGGTTTCTTCCAAGCGGATTGACCGAACAGAAAATGCCCTGTTGGCTTTGCAGAAAAAATCTTTTACCATTCAGGACGGCATCTCTTCTCAGGAAATGAGCCGTTTTGGAACAAGCAGCGCTGCAGAATCAGTGAAAAGAGTGTCTGGGGCGGCTATCGTAGGAGGCAAGTACATCAATGTTAGAGGTTTGGGTGACCGCTATGCGAGTGCACAGCTAAATAATATGCCACTTCCCAGCACGAATCCTTATAGGAATAGTACACCTTTGGATTTAATTCCCTCCAATTTGCTGGAGAACATTATCATTTCCAAATCGTTTACACCAGACCAATCGGGTAGTTTTACTGGCGGAAATGTAAATTTAAAAACTAAGAGCTTTCCCGAAACTTTTACTTTATCTTTTTCCTCGTCAGTGACCTATAATACAATTTCTTCCTTTAATGATAGATTTCTTTCTTACACAGGTGGTAAGAATGACTGGCTAGGATATGACGATGGCACCAGGGCTTTGCCAGCTATTTTGCAGGACCCAACCGTTCGGGAGCAGTTGACTACTAGTTCTTATATTCGGGCGAGAAAAGATGATGAACTGGCTGCTGTTATAGATGAGGCTTCCAAGTCTTTGAATGCACAAAAGTCGCCTACCCATATTAGTAGCCCATTGAACCATAGCTTGTCTTTTTCTGTTGGCAATCAATTTCAGGTTGCGAATAATCCATTAGGAGTCTTATTTGGCGTGAATTATAGAAGAAGTTATACCGCCTTATCCAATTATCAGGCTCAAAACTGGGAACTACCCGGCGAAAATGCAACGGCTTTAAATAATAATTTCCGCTTGACAGGTGACCAAGGAACAGAAAACCCACAAGTCGGCGGACTGTTGAATCTGGCCTATAAATTTGCAGGCTCTAACAAAATTTCTTTTAATGCCTTTTATAATCACGATGCCGAAAAAACGGCGACTTTCTTAAGCGGCCCTTATTCTGGCATCATTGCGGGGGCAAACGAATTTGAAACCCGTTCTTTATTGTTTAAAGAGAGGGAACTAGCCAGTTTGCAATTAAACGGAGAGCATGTATTTCCCGATTTGGGCAATATCAAACTGGAGTGGGGCGGAAGCCTGGTAGAATTATCGCAAGAAGAACCAGATCTGCGCTTTTTTGCGAATACCTTTAATCTAGCACCAGATGACGATGAAGGTGCCCAATACTTTATTTCTCCTTCTGAATATGATTTGCCTTTTCACTATTTTAGAACTTTGACAGACGAACAAAAAGCTGGTAGAGTAGATATCTCCATTCCTTTTGCTCAAGCTAATAGCCCCTCTAATAATATAAAATTTGGGCTTGCTTATTCTAAAAAAGATCGAACTTTTGATGAGGACCGCTTCCAGATTCAAACCAAATCCAACAACTTTGATCCCTATAATAATAATCCCGAGGCCTTTTTTGCCCCTCAAAATACTGGCTTTATAGGGAAAGATAGCAGAGATAGAAATTTGATCGGACTTTATGTTACGGATGAAGAAGTAGTGGCTAATACTTATACAGGTACAGAAGAAGTATTGGCTGCTTATGGCATGTTTTCTTATGATTTTAGGAAATTTAGAATAGTCGGTGGACTGAGAATAGAAACGACCGACTTTACGGTCGAAAGTGCAGATGAAAATAAGCAATTGGGAAGAATTGACGAGCTGGATTGGCTGCCTTCTGTGAATTTGATCTACCGACTCAGTAGTGATATGAATGTAAGGGCTTCTTTTAATCAGACCCTTGCTCGACCAAATATGCGAGAAATTGCTCCTTTTTCTGCTTTTGATTTTATCGGTGGACCAACCTTTACTGGAAATCCAGCATTACAAAGAACACTGGCACAAAACTTTGATATTCGGTGGGAATTATTCCCAAATATTGGAGAAGTTTTTGCCGTCAGTGCCTATTATAAAAACTTTACAAATCCGATCATCACTCGTTATTTGCCAGAATCTCAAAATCCGGAGATCAAGCCAGAGAATGTAGATCAGGGCAGGGTTTATGGTGTAGAATTGGAGTTTAGGAAAAGTTTAGCTTTCCTTTCCAAAGCTTTGAGAGATTTTAAACTGGCGACCAATTTGTCTTTTATCAATTCAGAAATCGAAATCCCGGAAGAGGAGAGGGCAATCATTCAAAGGTTAAATCCCGAATTTGGAGATATGCGCCCTTTTCAAGGACAGTCCCCTTATTTATTGAATGTAGCACTTACTTATACAAATCTGAACAATGGGTTAGATGCGGCCCTTTCTCTCAATGTCTTCGGGGACCGACTTTCCGAAGTGAGCTTAAACGGAACGCCGGATATTTACGAACAGGCAAGACCCCAGTTAGATTTTTCTATCAAAAAGACTTTTGCCAATCGCTATAGCCTGAAATTAGGAGTACAAAATATACTGGATACAGATTATAGAAAGACCATGTCTTATAAAAATGCTGATTATATCTTCCAGCAGTACCAAAGAGGCATTTCCTACAACTTTGGATTTTCTTATAATATTAAATAGATTTGAAATTTTTTAGAAGGTCGGGGCTTACTCCCGACCTTTTTGTTTTTACTCTAAAGTACAACGGGCTTTAGCCTGTTGAAAGACTAAAGCCCGTTTAACCTTATTGGGGACTTTTACTTACCTTAGTCCAATGGCCAAGCCGCATCCTCCTCCAATTGTTCCAACTCAATCAAAAAAATGGGTTTCACTTCTTTTCGTATAAAATCGAGAAATTGCGCTTCTGTTAAGACTGCTCTGATCGCGCTGTTTCGCTTTTCCCAACATTCTTTTAAATACTTTTTAGTAGCTAGAGAATAATCCTCATGTACGGCTTCGACTAGTGCCAATACATACTGGTTTTGTATGTCTTGTAATTGCATTTTTTGCAGCTCAGATAGTTCCAAAGCGGTGATAGTTGGATCACTCGAATTGCTTCGAGGGTGTTGCTCAATATCCTCTTGTGCCGATGCTGAACCCAAAGTGAAAAGAACCAATAGCATTAAAATTACTTTTTTCATTTTGATATGTTTTTAAGTTAAGGGGTAATAATAGGTGTTTTAAAAACTTAAAACGTTCCTTTCTTAAATTTTGGCCTTCCGATATGTTTTCCAAAGAACTTTTTTACAAATCTAGCTTTTAAGGATGTCCACAATCGTAAAAAATAATAAAATTTTGGTTAAGAATTTTGCAAAAACATTAAGCTATTGCCAGCGTAACATTTTAAAATAAAACAAGAAAAAATACCCTTTAGTTCAAATATTATTCTGTTTAAGTTGGAATTTTGAATAGTTTTAAAATTATGTGCTGATTTTTTGCAAGAATAAAAACACAATTTTATATTAAAAAAATATAAGAGTAAAGTTTTTTGCCTCTTTTTTAGTTGAAATACCCAACTTATTTCCTTCAGATCTTTCTTCTATTAATTAGTCAAAAAATTTTCGTTATTTTGAATTAATTAGACCAATCAAGTAGCATATAGGACAAACGATTTGCATTGTTCCTTATTTTCAAATATTTATTTCATTTGAAAACACCAGCTAAGATATTATACGAATACTGGGGTTATGATTCCTTCCGCCCAATGCAGGAAGCAATCATTCAATCGGTGCTGGACGGCAAAGACACCCTTGCCCTATTGCCTACCGGAGGTGGAAAATCTATTTGCTTTCAGGTGCCCGCTTTGTGTCAGGAAGGGATCTGTTTGGTGATTTCTCCTTTGATTGCCCTGATGAAAGACCAGGTAGATAACCTAAAAAAGCGCGATATTCCAGCGATTGCCATTTATTCCGGTATGCGCTATGCAGATATTGACCGCGCTTTGGATAATTGCATTTATGGCAACATCAAATTTTTATATGTTTCTCCTGAGAGATTAATAACAGATCTAGCGCGGGCGAGAATTGCACAGATGAAAGTCAACTTAATTGCGGTGGATGAAGCACATTGCATCTCCCAATGGGGCTACGACTTTCGACCACCCTATCTGGAAATTGCAACTATTCGAGACTTGTTGCCCAAAACGCCTGTATTGGCCTTAACTGCTACGGCCAAACCCAAAGTAGTGGAAGACATTCAAGAAAAATTGGACTTTCCCACTTCCAATGTCTTTCAAAATAGCTTTGAAAGAAAGAACCTTTCTTATGTCGTTTTGCACGAGGCGAATAAATATAAAAAATTAGTCGAAATTGTTAGGAATGTCAAAGGCACGGGTATCGTTTACACTCGCAACCGCAAGAAAACCAGGGAGATAGCAGAATACTTGCAGCGGAACAATATTCGGGCAGACTTTTACCATGCAGGTCTAAGTACTGAACAAAGAACCAAAAAGCAGGATGACTGGATCAGTAATAAAACTCGGATTATGGTCAGCACCAATGCTTTTGGGATGGGTATTGATAAGCCGAATGTGCGGTCAGTGGTTCATTTTGATTTGCCCGATAGTTTGGAGGCTTATTTTCAAGAAGCGGGTAGGGGAGGGAGGGACTTAAAAAAAGCCTATGCCGTTTTGTTGTATCAGGAAGACGATGGGGAAAAGCTGAAATTTAATTTGAAAAATGCTTTCCCCGAAATAGGGGTTATCCGACAGGTTTATCGAGCTTTGGGCAGTTATTTTCAACTAGCCGTTGGAAGTGGAATGGGACGCAGCTTTGATTTTGATATAGCTGAGTTTATAAGAAGGTATGGGCTGAATGCTTTTCAAACCTATAATTGCTTAAAAATTTTGAGCCAATCGGGCTGGATAGCGATGAGCGAGGCCATTCATATAGCTGCCAGCATAAAAGTGAAGCCAGATCGGGAAACGCTTTATGATTATCAGTTGCGTCATAAAAAAATGGATGCAGTGATTAAGGGCATTTTGCGCTTATTCCCCCAATCCATTAATAGCTATACAGATTTTAGGGAATCCCTGCTTGCCAAGCATTTAAAAATCTCCCTCGGTAACCTTGCTCAGCTATTGCGAAAGCTTCACCAGGATCAGATCATTGATTACCACCCCCAGAAAGACCAGCCACAGCTAATTTTCCTGCAGGAGCGGGTAGATGCAGATAATTTGACGATTGATATGGATTTGTATAAGTTTCGCAAAAAACGCTACGAAGAAAGCGTTTTTAAAGCTATTCAATATGCTGAAACGCCCCATTGTCGCAGTCAACAACTCCTGGCTTATTTCGGTGAAAGAGATGTGCCGCTTTGCGGACAGTGCGATGTCTGTCTGGGGCGAACTAAATCAGATATTGATGAAAAAGAATTTGAAAGATATAAAGAAAAAATCAGACGCCTAATTGTCAAAGAAAAGTTGAACGAAACAGAAATCATAGAAGCTTTTCACCCGAAAAGAGCAGCTTTAATCAAAAAAATGTTAGCTTTTTTAATGGATGAAGGGTTGATAGAAATCGCAGAGGAATATGTAATTTGGATAGATTAAGCCCCAAAAGCTTCCTTTTTTAACTTATTTGCTTTAATCGCTTTAGCAAATACATCATTTTGCCATTAACGCTTGGATTTACATTGAAAAAATGCTCATTGATTAAGAGCCATTCTTTTTCTCTTTTAATGGAAGAAACATCATGAAAATAGACCTTCGTCGCGTCTTTAAAATGCGCCTTCCAATAGAGCGCATCCTCTGTCAAGGCAAACCCTTCTCGACAAGAGCCAAAAATTGTTTGATCAGCGATGAGTAGTACTTTCTCATTTTTGGCAGGAAAAAGAAAGTTTCTGCTGGCATTTTGCAATTTTTTTAAGGGCATTTTTATAAAATCCGTATAAATTGTGATTTCCTCATTTCTCAAATCCAAAAAATCCTCTACCATTACTTGTAGGTCAAATTCTCCTCGATTTAATCCTTCGTATTTTAGGGTAGCTTCCGGAATGTTTACCAAATTAATATCTCGACAATATTTAGAAATAAAATAATCCAATAGACCGTCAAAAGATTTCGTCAATAATTGATCTACTTTTTGCTGAACCGTAGGGGTTTGGGTGGTATGGATAGTATAGGCATCTTCGGCCAGTTGGTTGGTGCGCAGTTCAAAAATGGCATTAAATTCCGACTGCATCAATCGGTTCATATAGTGTTTTTTCTGTTTGGGATCTTGCGTTTCTTTGATGCGTTGGTCGAGTGCTTGAATAAAATACTGCCGAATCTTACTAGCCAGACCCTTAACTTTGCGGAAGTCAAGCGGGTAAATTGGCTCATAAATAGCATCGGCATTTAAGGTAGTAATTGCAAACTCCAACCCGCAATTGACACAAAACTGTGCTTCCTTTGGGTTGTTTTGTTGACACGCTGGGCAGGGAATGTTTTTTAAGCGAATTTTTGCCCCGCAGTGGTGGCAAAAACGGGCATCTTCCAATAGCTCGGTATGACAAAATTGACAGTTTCTCATATATTGCTTGGCTTAAATAGCTGCTGGATATTTTACATAAGCGCATCGCTAAATAACCATGAAAAATAAGTTAGGCTTTTAGCATTTTGCTTCTTTTTTCCAAGCAGCAAAACTGTTTGTCAAAAGAAAACGAAATGACCCACTTATTTTTCATCAGCACTAATGTCTTGAATTTTAGTCAATTGGGAAAAGATTTTTTTCTTGAAACTGCTAAAGTAGGCTTTTTTTGACAAATGGAATAGATGAAACTTAGAAAATAAAATGCAGAATATAAAAAACAAAGAGAGACAAAATGTTTGGCAAGCAAACTTTGCGTAGTTTTGTTCTGTCAAAGATAGCAAATTAATTAACAAGAAAATATATGTTTTCTCGTGCCTGCCAATATGCCCTACAAGCCGTTTTATACATTGCTTTGCAATCCAGAAATAAACCAGTTGTTGGTTTGAAAGAAATTGTAAAATCGCAAGATATGCCGCTTCATTTTGTATCGAAAATTTTACAAACGCTGGTTAAGCATAAAATTTTAACCTCCACTAAAGGACCGAATGGCGGTTTTGCTTTGAACATTCCTGCCGATAAACTCATTTTGCTGGAAATTGTGAGAGTTATTGATGGAATGGATATATTCGAACGATGTGGGATTGGGTTAAAATTTTGCTCGGACAAAACGCCCTGCCCAATTCATCATGATTTTAAAATAGTGAAAAATAAGATTCGTAACCTTTTGAGTGAGAAGACAATTGAGGAGTTATGTGATGATGTGCAAAAAGGAGCAGCAATTGTTTCTTTTAAAACAGAGTGAGCCTCTGAGCATTTTCAAAAAAAGCACCAACCCCTAAAGGAAAGCTTTCAGAGGTTGGAGGCTCTAAGATTACTCACATCCGAGATCTCTTCGGGAGGCAGGATCATTATTGGGAAAACAATTGCCTGATAAGACCTCGTTGGGCACATATCTATCCACATAAGGATCATAAAGCCCGTTTTTCAAAAACTCAATTAACTGATTCTTTTCCTCTTCTGTTAGGTCTAATGGCCGGAATGAGGAAGATAATTGGTCATCGGGCACATTAGGATTTTCTGAACTTGCCTTTATTTTAAAATCAATCACCTCCTCCAGAGAAGTTTTGGAACTGCCGTGGAAAAAAGTTGCATAATCTTTTAGGTTGTACAATTGAGGGACTTTGAATCGGTACATATCTTCTTTTTTTCCTGTAAACATACCTCTTCCCAGGTTTCTAACATCATCGGGCCCTGTATTTAAACCTCCAGATTCGTACATATCTTTAGTACCTAGTGCATAAAATTTCATCGCACTGAAAGAAGTCCCTCTGTGACAAGTGTAACATCTGGCCTTGCCAAAAAATAGGATCGCTCCCTTTTTTTGATTGATCGTCAATGCTTTCTGATCGCCTTTAAGCCATTCCTGAAAAGGGGCTTTATTAGTCAACATGGTCCGGAGAAAAGCACTGATTGCAAAACTAGAAGTAGTGGGCGAATATCTTTCTGCTTCATCAAAATCAGGGAATGCAGCATCGTAATAAGGGCGATAACCATAATCGTCCAAAATATGATCATTAATTTCCAGTCGGTGCAATCTAAAAGCTTCAATATTTTGAGCTTCCAAACCAACATAGCCGGTGTGATTGACTTCTGCCAATCCCGTCCAGTTAGATTCCGTACCCTCATTGACCCCACCTGCTCCAAACATCCCACTCCATAGTGTATTGGTCATATAGGCAGTATTTAGAGGATTTAAAGGCCTAGTCCCTTGAGCATCCAGGTCTGTTTCTTGGTAGCCATTTTGCATTAGCCGAACTTCTCCATTATGCCCGAATCCGGCGGCACCGTCTGCAATCCCCTGGATTCTTCCCGGCAAAAAACCGGCAGAAGGAATATGGCAAGAAGAGCAAGAATAGCTTTCGTAGCAATTATCGTTTTTGGGTATTTGAGCTAAGCCTGTTTCAAAAAATAGTAATTTTCCTAGCGCTGCCTTTTCTCTCGTAATGGGATTATTGGGGTCTTGATTTGGAATCGCTGCATAGTCCTCTGAGGAAGGCATGATATAATAGTTTAAATCGCCAGTTAGGGCAACTTTATTAATGGCTTCTCTCAAGGTTTGGTCTATCGGGTCATTTTCTTCAAAGACCTCGACTCGGGTCGCTTTCTGGCAGCTTGTCAGAAATAGGGAACTAATCAGTAAAAAAATAGTAAATGTTCGCATACAGGATTTAATTTATTAGATGTTTTTCAATGCCAAGACAAGGAGGTTTAGCCAAAAAAAACTCGTTTATTTATTTGAGTTTTTAAAACTCGGTTGAAGGGATGGGTATTGGTTAGATAATTTTATTTTAGATAAAAAGGTCTAAAATACTAAATACAAAAATGAAGCCCTTTTTACTAAAAAGCAAGCAAAAAAATAAATATATTTTCATTTTTAAAAAGTAGTGGATAGAAGAGTCTGAAATAGAGGGTTTTAGGGCGAAGCTTTTTTGAAGGTTTAGGCTAAACTTTGGGTTTCCTGATTGTTTTTCACAAATTCTAATAAGCTATCTAAGACATTTTGCGTATTTTTTTGAAATATCTTTTTAACAAATAGAGCGATCATTAATTTTTTGACAGGTGATTTTGCTTTCCAATACACTTCAATTTCCAGTTGGCAAGAGTCATTGGTTAATGGGGTCACAATAAAAAATTGATAGAGTTCATCTACTGGAGGAAGACTTGTCGTCATTTCTCCATATACTAGTTGACCCGGTTTTCCCTCTTTTGTCACAACAATAAAGTCGAGGTTTTTTCCATTTATTACACAGGTGTGCTCGGTACCAATTTTCGTTACCTCTTCCTTATTGTATTCGAACTTATCTACGCCTTGCACCCAATGGTGACGATAGCGATAATTGGTAAGGTACTCCAAAAGTTGGGGAGTTGAAATAGGGAACTCCCTTTTTAAAGAGAGCGCAGGCGGAGCGCCAAATCGGAGTTTTTTTGCTTGGGCATAAGGTCTTAATTTTAATTCTTTTTGGCTTATTATGGAAAATAAGTACTTTATTTCTTTTCCATCGTATTTATCTTTACCAGCTTTAAAATCAAAGAGCTTGCTGTGGTAATTTGTTGGTAGCTGAATATCAGTTGTTAATTCTTTACTAAGCAATAGGTATTTATCGCTTTGTATTGAGTTTTTCATCAAGCGATGTGCCTCGATTACTTGTGAGCCAAATGGCTTTCTATTGTCTTGGATCGTGATGAATTGCAATTCGCCACTATGTGCAATAATTTTGAGGTTTAAGTTTGGTGCAGAAGCACAGGCATTGCAAGGACAAATTCTGTTTTTTTCGAATAACTTAAGATGACTATAAAACGCAGTGAACATCGTTTCAACTTGAGCTAATAATTTTTCAAGCGAGGGAATTTCCCCTTCCTTATAAAAAAATAAAGCATCTCCTTCTACCTCAGCAAGTTGTAAGTCTTGCGTATTAGCCTCAATCAAAATTTCGAGTAATTCAGCAATTACATGCTGACTATGCTCTACCTCAGTGGTCTGAATGAATTGGGTGAATCCAGAAATATCAGGTATAAAAAGTAATGATTTATTCACGACTGGAATAACAATTGGCAGAAGCATTGGTTTAGTCTTTAAGGCAAAAAAGACTAAATAGGGGACAAGAAATGGTATTTTTGGGTCCCCTATTTAATAGCCTTCTTATTTTTATAAACAAGTCCAATGCTCTCTTTATTTTCAAATGACTAAAATCCAGCTTATTACTGTGAATCGAGAATTGAATTCATAAGTCTTTGAAAATCGGTAATAACTCACCAAATGCTATAATTTGTGTCAACCTATGATTCGCTTTTATTCTACCAGCCTGCCCAATTTAGGTCCTGCCGCTGTAATTTCGGGATTGACTTTATCTTCAAATTTTTTGAAATTCTTTTGGAAAAGGGCAATGAGTTTTTCCTTTACTTCATCGTACTTTTCCTTATCCACCCAAGTATTTTTGGCTTGTAGTATTTCAGTGGGAACATTGGGGCAGGCAGTTGGAACTTCAAACCCAAATTCTGGATCGGTGACTGTTCCGATTTTATCAAAATCCCCCTGCTGGATGGCATCAATAATACTTCGGGTATATTTTAACTTAATCCTTGAGCCTACTCCATAGGCCCCACCCGTCCAACCTGTATTTACTAGCCAAGCCGTTGCTTTGTTTTCTTTTATTTTTTCAGCTAATAATGCGGCATATTTATTGGGATGCCACATCATAAAGGCTGCACCAAAGCAGGCAGAGAAGGTAGCCTTTGGTTCTGTAACCCCCATTTCTGTTCCTGCCACTTTTGCAGTATAACCCGAAATAAAATGATAGCTGGCTTGCTCAGGGCTTAATTTGCTGACAGGCGGCAATACGCCAAAAGCATCACAAGTGAGGAAAATGACATGATTAGGTTTTCCTGCTATGCAGGGCATTTGAATATTATCAATATGGTGGATAGGATAGGAAGCACGCGTATTTTGAGTGATGGACACATCGCTATAATCCACTTTTCTGGTCTTTTCATCATAAACGACATTTTCTAATACTGTTCCGAAGCGAATGGCATTATATATATCGGGCTCCTTTTCAGGAGAAAGATCAACCGCTTTTGGCATAGCACCCCCCTTCGATATTAAAAACGCCATTATCTGTCCAGCAATGTTCATCATCACCAATTAGTTTTCTTTATAGGGTCGGCACTAAGGGTGGTTTTACCAGTTCCAGAAAGACCAAATAGTACAGAGACATCTCCTTTTTCACCTACATTGGCAGAACAATGCATAGGTAACACCCCTCTAAGCGGCATTAGATAATTCATAATAGAGAAAATTCCCTTTTTCATTTCTCCGGCATATTGGGTTCCTAAAATGACAATTTCTTTTCTTTCTAAGTGAACATCAATGCTCGTTTTGGAAGTCATTTTAGAGGTGTAGCGGTTTGCCGGAAATCCGCCAGCGTTGTAAATAATGTAATCTGGTTCGCCAAAATTTTCCAACTGCTCTTCCGTTGGCATAATGAGCATATTTTGCATAAAGAGTGCGTGATAGGCACGGGTGCAAATAATTCTTACCTTGATTTGATATTCGGGGTCCCAACCAGCGAAGGCATCTACTACGAATAGCCGCTCGCGAGTATTGAGGTAGTCAATTGCTCGTTCTCGATTGACCATGAAAGTATGTTCATCCAGTTCTATATTAATATCCCCCCAATCTATATTATTTTCTGAATCAGGATGCTGGACAATTCTTTTATCTCCTGGGCTTCGACCTGTTTTTTCCCCCGAATAAACGAGTAGGGCACCGACATCAGAAATAGCTGTCCCTTTTTCTTTTCTAAGCCCAATTTCATAAAGGGCAGGTACATTGGTGTTTCGGTGAATATTTTCTACTTCTATTCCTCTTTGGTGAAGATTGAAAGGCATCATATTAAATTTTATTTTTAATTAAAAATTTAGTAGTTTTCCAGCAAAAATAGGGCTAATATACCTATAGCAAAAGTGATAAAAGTCACCTTTTTATATTGACATTTATCAATGGTAATTTGAGGACAAGTATGGATTATTGTAGTATAATTAGAGCGGTTTCAAAAGAAAATTGTAATAAATAGCTAAAAGTGAATTTATAAATCACGAATCGGCTATAAAAGCCAAAAATAGTAAATATATGGATGTTACAGCACCAGTTTCTACCATTATGTCAACGGATTTAAAAATATTGCAGGCAGACGATGCTTTAGAAAAAGCCAAAGCATTATTTGAACAACACAATATCCACCATATCCCTGTCGTGGGCTTCAAAGAAATTGTAGGAATTTTGAGTGAAACGGATTTGATGCACTTTCTGAGAGGTTTTGCTCGGGGCAAGGGAGATGAGTTATTGGAGCAGACCCGCTTGCGTGCTTGGAAGGTCAAAGAAATTATGAATAAAAACCTGAACACGCTGACCAAAGATGCTTCCATTATGGAGGCATTAGAAGTATTTAAACTTAACCAAATCCACTGTATTCCCATTTTGGAAGAGAAAGCATTGGTAGGTATTATTACCCCTCATGACATAATTTTAAAACTGGTCGAAGAAGGGCGAGCAACTATGCGATCCACAAATAATGAAATACCCAAATAATGGTACTGCTAAAAGATATTATGACCACGAACTTATTCACACTAAAAAGCGAGGATAGCATGGACAAGGTTGCTCAAATATTCCAAGAGCACCCTATACACCATCTGCCAGTGGTCAATGCTCAGAATCAATTAATTGGCATCATTAGTCAAACCGATTTTGAGCGTATGCAGCACGGTACTACTTTATTCCGAATGAACGACCGAAAGAATTATAACCAAGCTTTGTTGCGAGCGACCAGAGTGACAGATGTAATGACTAAGGATATTGTAGAGGTGGAACCTAACGATACATTGGACAAAGCCTACCAGCTATTTCGAAAGAATCGGTTTAGATGCTTGCCCATTGTGGATAAAGGAAATTTGCTCGGAATTGTTACTCCTTTAGATTTGCTCGATTATTTTTTTGGAAAAAAAAACGTTGACTAATTCTACTTTGGCACTTTAGAAATAGTGATTGTTTTAAGTGTAATTAGCTCCTAGTTTTGGTGGCGGCTGCCTGTTAAAAACTGCGGAGCGGTTGTTTTTAACTAGAATTTTTGGTTCTTTTTTTTCAATGAAAAAAGAACAACATCTAGTTTTGTTTAAAGTGCCAAAGTAGAACTAATAGGGTGATTAATTTGATTTTGATAAGTAAAATGCAGTGGGCTTTAGCTATTGATTTAATAGCTTTTAACAAGCTAAAGCCCATTGTACAAAAACGAAAAACCAATGGGTGATTTTAGAGTACGAACAATCGCAGATGCAACCGATAGAGCAAAGATGTATCAGTGTATTTTGGATGATCTCCAGGCATTTGATCGAATGATTGAAGAAAATTTATTGGATAGCGGACATCCAAAGATTGGAGCAGAACAAGAAATTTGTATTGTTAATCAAAATTACGAACCTTCTGTCGGAGCCACCTCCTTTCTCCAACAAATTCAGGATGAGCATTATACTAATGAATTGGCTTTGTTTAACCTCGAAATTAATCTCGATCCTTATAAATTGGAAGGCAATTGCTTTCGACAAACGGAATCCAGTCTGCTTCAACTATTGGAAAAAGGACATCAGTTAGCTAGTACGACCAATGATCATTTGCTGCTAACAGGCATTTTACCCACCTTGAAATACCGGCATTTGCAGTTTGAATATATGACCCCCATTCGGCGTTATCAATCATTGAGTCAGATATTGTTCGAAAGGAGAGGAAGTGATTTTGAAATTTATTTACAAGGAGTAGATGAACTGAATCGGTCTTTGGGAAGTGTCTTATTCGAAGCTTGTAATACCAGTTTTCAACTACACCTTCAGATCCCGCCAAAAAACTTCATTTCTCAATATAATTGGGCACAGATGATTGCGGGCCCTGTTTTATCTACTTGTGTCAATTCGCCTTTATTGATGGGGCAAGAGTTGTGGGCGGAAACCCGAATCGCTTTGTTCAAACAAAGCTTGGATACGCGCAGCCCCGGTAATCAGATGCGTAAAAAACTGCCTAGGGTTTTCTTTGGACAAGATTGGCTAAAAGGCAGTCCGGCTGACCTTTGGAAAGAAGAAGTCATGCGTTTTCCCCTCTTGCTGACTTCTGATAATTTTGAAAAATCAACTGATCTTCTGAAAAAAGGAAAAATCCCTGACTTAAGGGCAGTGCGGCTGCACAATGGGACGACCTATACCTGGAATCGCCTTTGCTATGGAAACCCTCAAAATCAGCCGCATATTCGTATAGAATGTCGCTATTTGCCTGCGGGGCCCAGCCCAATTGATGAAATTGCCAATTTTGCTTTTTGGATTGGCTTGATGCAAGGGCAGCCGGAACAATTTAAAAATTTTTGGAAAACGACCGATTTTAGAATAGCTAAGAATAACTTTATTAAAGCCGCCCGCTATGGCTTGCAGGTTGTGTTCAATTGGTTTGGGCAATGGGTACCAGCCAAGCAATTGATATTGGAAGAACTGCTGCCTATGGCAGCAAGAGGACTGGAAAAATTTCAGGTTGCCCCGAAGGATATAGCTAGTTATTTATCCATTATTGAACAGCGGGTTCAAAAAGAAACGACCGGCGCTGATTGGCTGGTTCGAAATTATAGAAACTTGCAGCAAATTCATAGTAAGGCGCAGGCTTTACAGGAATTGACTGCACAAACCATTATTTTTCAAAGAAAAAATAAACCAGTGCATGAATGGGATGATTTGAACTTGGGGAATCCATCACTCTTTTTTAATAAAAAACAAAAACCGACCGTAGAAGAGCTAATGAGTACAGATATTTTTTCTGTAAGTGAAAAAGATAGTATTGATTTAGCTCTGACGATGCTAAGCTGGCAGCCGATTCATCATCTTCCAGTCGAAAACCAGCGCGGAGAGGTCGTTGGAATACTTACAGACGGGTTGCTGGAGCGATACCGCCAAAATCACTCCAGCCAGTTCATTTTGATCGAGGACGTTATGATTAAAGATGTGGTAACGGTGGCAGCAAACGATAGTGTAGCTTATGTACAAAAAGTAATGGATCAATATCAGCTAAGTGGCATTCCAGTTACTTATCAACGAAAACTAGTAGGCATTATCACTAAAAGCGACTTAAAAAAAGCAAGTATTAGTTAGTATTTGGCTCAACCTTAAAGGGAGGTTGATTACTTTTTTTGAATTTGAACAACCCGACTTAGTCATGCAGCTAATGCTTATAAGGTACCTTGGTCGTTGCAAATAAGCGTTTGATGCTGTATCGACCACTACCATTGACATAGACCACTAGCAAGCCCCCGATAATCGCTAGGTTTTTCATAAATAAAATGGCTTCTAGTCTTTTTACTTCCGGTGGGTCATTCCAGAATGAATGAGCGATAAATGTAACTGGTATCCAATATATTAAGATTAGAACAGCCCCTAATCCAGCCCGATAACCAATCAATAACAGAACCCCTCCCAAAGTCAAAAAAAAGATGGCTCCCAGCAATAGCATATCCTGATTCCAGGTCAAACCATAGCTGGTCATAGCTTCTTTAGTTTCTTTAAAATAGAAAATAGAATCATAGGCTTCGTATAAAAAAATAAAGGAAATCAAGATTCTGCCAATCAAGTCAATGATATCTTTCATCGATAATTTATTAATCGGGTCCTAAAAATAAGGGCTAATGTAGGGTTTTATTCTAAAAATTTGCTTCCTTTTATATAAAACCACTTCAATCCCAAAGTGCTCATACCTTTGAATTTCCTGCCATTTTGCTTCTAATTCTGCTATATCTTCTTCTGAAAAATCATTAAATACATTAGAATAAAAAATATAATCATTCTTCTTGAAGTCTTTTTTGACGAAGCCTTCTCTTCGCCCATTTAAATCGTATATTTCAAAAGGACCAATATTGGGAAAAACCGTCCCTATCTTTTCGTAAGGAATTTGTTGTCTGTCAATAAAACCAATCATTTTTGTTCGCAAGTGGTAATAGGGTAGGTGTGCCAGCGTAGTGTCCCAGCCTTGCGCAACATGTTTGGGATAAATCCAGCAATTGCCACTTAACAAGCCCATAAAAGCAATAGCGAAAAGCCATTTTTGCTTTTTTTTATTTTGAAAAAATTGAAAGATGATATAATAAAACAAAAAACTTAAAGACAAAGTACTAGGTAGCAAATAACGATGACTCAATAAGCCTTTATGGATCAAAAGAGAAGGAGTTAAGACTATCAATAAAACAATAAAAAGAGTACCTAACATTTGTAGCTTTAGATTGATTATTCCTTTTAGCAAGGGAAGGGATTGAAATACTACCCAAGCCAAAATGCCCCATAAAAATACCCTGCCAAAATCTATTAATCGCCATAATAATATACCTATATTTTTTATAAACCCTTGAAGACCAACCTTTTCAAAACTTTCCGACCAGGGAGAACCAAGATGATAGCCTAGCCAACCTGTTGAATAATAATGATAGATCAAAAAGGCAAAAGCTAATATTCCAGCAGGAAGAAAGGGGAAGATTTTTTTCCAAAAAAGAATTTTTTCTCCTTTTAAAAAAGAAAAAATTATCCACCATAAAAAAAGTCCAAAACAGACCATCATTCCCCGCATGCTTATTAGTGCTAATAAAATATTTCCAACTAGTAGCCATCCTGTTTTTTGGTATAAAATTCCATAAATGCTCAGTAAAAAAGCAAAAACCAAGACTACATCGGGACTAACCAAAACGCTTTGTCCTGCAAAAAATGGATCCACTAGCACTAGCAAAATCAGGTATTTTGCTTTTTCGCTACTCACAAAATAAACCCCTATTTCTTGCAAAAGCCAGCCGATACCCAATAAGAAAGGCAGCATGGAAAAATGGCTGACTATCAACGACTTATTAAATAGCTTCCACCAAAGAGCCAGATAGAGCCCAAAGGTGGGCGGATGACCACTATCTATGATTTCAGGGAGTAGAAATTGCTGAAAATTGTTTTCGTAAAACCAATGCGCTTGCTTAGACGCCAACTGAACGGTATCCCAAAAAAAAGAGTGATTGCCAACCGCAGAAGTGAGTAATAGGCAGTAGAACCAAAACGGACTTATTCGTTTTATTTTATCAAGAACTATCAAATAATTTTGTATTTTAACGACTTTAACCGGTCAAACTGAAATGCGATGATAAAAAGAATTTTGCACTTCTCTCTTTTTCTATTGTTTACCCCGTTTTTGATTGCTCAAAATCCAACTAAAAAAACGCTGGGCCATGAAGAATTGGTTTCTTGGAATAAAATAAATAATCCACAAATTTCCAATGATGGTAACTGGGTAGTTTATGAACTAAAAGCAGAGGAAGGCGACGCTACCTTGAAGATTTATGATGTGGTCAAAGGTAAAACTACTTCGATAGGCCGGGGAGAAAATGCGAAAATTAGTGAAGACAATCGCTATGTTTTGTTTGTAATCAAGCCGCCAAGCGACACGTTAAAAATGCTTCGTCGCCAAAAGGTGAAAAAGGAAGACCTGCCCAAAAATGAATTGGGCATTTACGATTTACAAAATGGCTCAATGGAAAAAATTGAAGAAGTAGCCACTTTTAAATTGCCCCAAAAATGGGCAGGCTGGGTCGTTTATCAAAAGGAAGCAACAGAAATAGAATGGTCAGAATCTAAAGACTCCACAAAGACAAAATTAAAAAAAGAAAAGCCCAAAAAGGAAAGTAAAAAGAATGGAGCCAAACTCGTCATCCGAAAGTTAACGGATAAATCTGAAACGGTATTTCCCTACGTAGTCAAGTATTTATTAGCAGAAAAAGGGAAAAAACTGGTTTTTCAAACAACAGGCAATGATTCCACTTTTTTGAACGGCATATACTTGTATGATTTTGATAATGAGGAGCTTCAGCCCCTACACAGAGCAAAAGGTGACTATAAAAATCTAGCTTTTGACGAAGCGGGTAGGCAATTGGCTTTTTTAGCTAACTTTGATACAACGAGTGCTTTGGTTCCTCCCTTTGAATTGGCCTACTGGAAAAACGGGCAAGATTCCGCTCACATTATTGCGAAAAACACAGCTTCCTTTTTGCCTGAAAAATGGATTATTAGCGAACATAAAAAACCGCAATTTTCTAAAGACGGTAGCAAATTGTATTTCGGCATAACTGATCCGCCCATTTTGCAAGATACTTCGTTGCTAGAGGAAGAAATTGTGGACGTGGAAGTTTGGCATTGGCAGGATGCTCGATTGCACACCCAACAAAAAGTACGACAAAAACAGGATGAAAAAAAGGCTTACGAGATCGTTTGGCATCCTGCCACCAATCTTTTTGTGGCTTTGGGGAATTTGGACATTCCCGAAATCAGTCGAGGAAATGAAGGCAATGCCCCGATGGTCTTAGGCTATAATACCCAACCTTATTTGAAAGCAAGTTCCTGGGAAGGCTTTCCACCGACCAGAGATTTATTTTTAATCAATACCCGTACTGGAACCCAAAAAGAAGTTGCAAAAAAGATAAGAGGGATCGCCAATTTATCTCCTGCCGCCAACTATATTACTTCTTACATTGTAACCGATTCTGCCTGGTATTCTTATGAAATAAGTACGGGAAAAATGATGCAATTGACTGATAACCAATCACGTCCATTTTATGATGAGTTGAATGACCGCCCCATGTATCCGGGCTCTTACGGAATAGCAGGGTGGTTGGAAAAGGATCGATCCATTTTGATTAATGATCGCTATGATATTTGGAAAGTAGATCCTAGAGGTGTAGAAAAAGCAGTGAATTTAACCAATGGGAGGGCTGATCAGTTGCGCTATCGTTACATAAAATTAGACCCTGAAGAGCGAGCAATTAAGCCTGATGCAGAACTTTTACTCCATATTTTTGATGAAAAAACAAAAGAAAGCGGTTATGCTCTTTTGGACTTGGGAAGTGGTAGCTTAACGACCTTGCTAAAAGGCCCCTATTCCTTTAATCGGCGACCCTTAAAAGCTAAAAATGCAGATAAAATTATTTTTACAAAAAGCAATTTTGAACTTTTTCCCGATTTGCATTATGCCGATTTATCTTTTCAAAATGCGAAAAAAATTAGCACGGCCAACCCTCAACAAGCAGCGTATTCCTGGGGAACGCAAGAATTATATGAATGGACTGCTTTGGACGGACAAAAATTGCAAGGTTTACTGGTAAAACCAGAAGATTTTGACCCGAGCAAAAAATACCCCATGATCGTTAATTTTTACGAAAGAAGCTCTAATGGTTTATATCAGCATCGCGCGCCCTCTCCTGGACGGTCCACGATCAATTACCCATTTTATGCAAGTCGCGGCTATGTGATTTTTAATCCAGATGTACCTTATCGCATTGGATACCCTGGCGAAAGTTGTTATAATGCGGTTGTTTCGGGAGTGACGGCTCTAATCAATGAGGGCTTTATCGATAAAGCTAATATAGCGGTACAAGGGCATAGTTGGGGCGGATATCAAATTGCTTACTTATTAACTAAAACGGACATTTTTAAATGTGCAGAAAGTGGTGCACCAGTTGTAAATATGTTTTCTGCTTATGGGGGAATTCGATGGGGGAGTGGACTAAGCAGAATGTTTCAATATGAACATACCCAGAGCCGCATTGGAGGCACTATATGGGAATACCCACTGCGCTATATTGAGAATTCGCCCATTTTTGAGATGGATAAAACCAATACGCCTGTACTGATTTTGCATAATGACAAAGACACTGCCGTTCCTTGGTATCAAGGGATTGAGTATTTTGTGGCTTTAAGGCGATTGGGCAAACCTGCTTGGCTGCTGAATTATAACGGCGAGCCACATTGGCCGGTCAAATTGCAAAATCGAAAAGATTTTAATATCCGCCTCCAACAGTTTTTTGATTATTATTTAAAAAATGCCCCAATGCCGAAGTGGATGAGACGCGGCGTCTCTGCAATTGAAAAGGGCAAGCGGCAAGGGTTGGAGCTGATTGAGAAATAGTGGGTTATAATAATGCAACAACCGTTTGCATCGTTTCGCCATTTTAAATTTGACGGAATACTAGTATCAAGTCCCAATATGCTGAAAAATACGATTTATGTCTAGATTTTTAAAAATTGCGCTTCCTTTACTGCTCTTATTAGCCCTAATTGGTTATTTTATTTATCGAGTGTTATTTCCGCCTATGATCGTAGATGAAATACCCAATCCGATCAGAGATCGGGCAACTTTATCTAAAGGGGTGGACGAATCCGCTATACCTACTAATTCGCTAAGAAACTTATTTTTCGGCGATTTGCATGTACATACTACCTTGTCTTTTGATGCCTATATTGGGGGAAATCGTGCTACGCCTGCTGATGCCTATCGTTTTGCTAAAGGGAAAGAAATCGAGATTTTTGAAAAGAAAGTAAAAATTAATCGACCACTAGATTTTGCTGCGGTTACTGATCATGCTGAGTTTTTGGGAGAGTTATATTCCGTTCATACAGAGGGCGTACCCGGACACCAGGCTTTTTATGCTCGATATTTTCGCTCCCTCGGATTGGATACGATTAAACAAAGAGAATTATTTCAAAGAATAGCAGATAGAGCAGGGCAAACCCCCTCTCACCTTCCCTTTTTTCAAGGCTTTGAAACCACTAAAAGTGCCTGGGAAATAGAACTAGAGGCCGCGGAACAGCACTACGAACCGGGAAAGTTTACCACTTTTGCCGCCTACGAATGGACATCAGGTGGAGCGACGCAGCATATTCATCGAAATATTATTTTCAGAGATATGAAAGTGCCCGATTATCCGATTAGTGCATTGGAGGCGAGGGATGGCGAAAGTATTCTAAGCTTTTTAGACCAAATTACCCGACAGGGGGCTCAAGTCTTGGCGATCCCTCACAACACTAATTTGTCTAATGGGGGCGGTTTTGCTGAAAAAACCAAAGAATATGCTTTATTGAGGCATCAGTATGAACCACTGGTAGAAGTGCATCAAGCAAAGGGCAATTCCGAAGTGCACGCCAGGTTTTGGCAAAATGACGAATTTGCGGATTTTGAAAACTATGCCTATACGCCTACTCAGGAAAGCAACTATGTGCGAGATGCACTCAAACAAGGGCTTAGGCAGAAAGCAAAATATGGAGTCAATCCTCATAAATATGGCTTAATTGGTAGTTCCGACACGCACAATAGCATTCCCGGCAATACGGAAGAATGGGGTGAATTTATTGGTAATCATACCCTTTTGGATATAAATGCTCAATTGAGAGCTAGCAGAGATTGGATTTTGGAATATGGAAAAGGCAAAAAAGTCTATGATGCCATCAACCCAGGTGGCTTGGTAGCGGTTTGGGCGAAGGCAAATACTAGAGGACATATTTATGATGCTTTGAAAAGGAGAGAAGCCTATGCGACCAGCGGTGGACGAATAAGGGTTCGATTTTTTGCAGGTTATGATTTTAAAGGGAGCTATGATAATAATGAAGCTTTGGTGGCAGACGGCTATGCCAGCGGTGTTCCAATGGGTAGTGACCTTCCAAAAAAACTAGATAGCACAACTGAAAAACAGGCAGTTCCTTCCTTTTTAGCCTATGCCTCAAAAGACCCAGAAGGAGCCAATCTGGATCGCATTCAGGTTATTAAAGGCTGGTATAAGGATGGACAATTGCATGAGAAAATATTTAATGTAGCCCTTTCTGACGGACGGGTTTTAAACGAAGATGGCACGGTTCCTGATAATGGCGCAAGCGTCAATCAGCAAACTGGTCAGTGGGATAAAACAAAAGGGGATACAGAACTGCAAACGGTATGGACAGACCCGGAATTTGATCCCAGCACTAGTGCTTTTTATTATTTAAGGATTTTAGAAAATCCCACTGCACGCTATACTTTGTGGGACCAGATTCGGCATGGTGTAAAATATCCTGATCACATTCCACTTATTACCAGAGAGCGGGCCTGGTCCTCTCCTATTTGGTATTCGCCCAACGAATAGCTTATAATGAGAATTCTACAGATTTATCCCTCTACCAACTCCCGCCCAGCCATTGTAAAGGCTTCTAAGTCAGCTAATAAGGCTTTGGCTTGCTCAGCAATGATGTTTAACTCCCCTACATTTTGTTCCAGTTTTTGCCGAATACTGCTTGCAACCAAGACCATATGAAAGTCATTGCCCGCCTCTAATACCTGAGTAACTTTTTCGATGCTTACTTTGGCTTTTTGATAAGACTTATCCCACTTAATGCGCAATTCTTTGTTTTTTGCCAGCTCTTCATTGCGCAGGGCTTCATTTTTAATGTTATTGACCAGTTCATCTAGCTTGGCGAAATAATCTTCCGAAGTTTTGCCAACCCGCTCAAAGTCGCCTTTAAAATTTTTATAACGGCTTTGAATAGAGGTCCATTCTTTTTCAAAATCCTTGGACACCTCTGGCAAGTCCGGGTCCTCTGAAGTCAAGTCTTTTTCTGCATTTTCCAGGCTAGAAACCAATTGAGTGGACAATTTTTGTCGATTTTTTTCAAAATCGTCAATGGAAGCTTTTAGTTTTTCTCCGTGCTTCATAGCATTTTTGGTAGTTTTCCAGCGGCAAGCGGGCAAAACTATAGTAATTGCTAGTAGCAGGAGTACGATATTTTTCATGTTCCCTAATTTTAGATTAATAAGAAGAGGCAAAAATAAGAAAATTTGTTTGAGGCTACTAAAATGTTCTTAGTAAGGGTGCAGGACAAATTTTTTTGATAAAAATGTATGGCAGATTGTTACTCCGCCCTTTAGAATAGCCTTGTTGCCACAGCTTATTCCATACAATTTGTCAAGGAAGGACTTTTTTCAAAAGAGACATGAGTATCTTTGTCCATTATTGTTCACAAAATGACATAGTATGCCGCTTATTACTGCTCTTCAAGCTTGGGAAGCCACCGGAATTTACATTCACTTAGGACCCTTTCAGCACAAGGTTTTTGTAAAGCAAATAGGTAGCGAGAAGGCTACACCTGAAAAAACATTGCTGCTTTTGCACGGATTTCCAGAATCTTCTTATTCCTACCATGCTGTAGCGGAGCGAATGCTTCGATATTTTGACCGCATCATTTTATTTGATATGATTGGTTATGGGCTAAGCGATAAGCCGACCAAAAACTTTACCTACTCCTTGTTCGAGCAAGCAGACTTGGCTTTACAGGTGTGGCATCATTTCGGCGTAGTGGGGGGACATTTATTATCCCACGATATGGGGGATAGCGTGGCTACGGAGCTAGTCGCCAGACAGGTCGGTCAACTATTACCAGGTTGGTTTTCGGCAGGCTTTCAAAGTTATACTTTTACCAATGGCAGTATGGTTTTGGATTTGGCAGATTTGCGAATTACTCAAAAAATATTGTTATCCAGATATGGAGCTTTGATGAGTCAGCTTTCTTCTTTCAAAATTTTTAACCAGCAAGTTAGAAGTGCGCATGGCAATAATAAATTATCTAATGAAAATATTGAAGCACTCTGGAATGCTGTTCAACAACAAGACGGAAACCGCAAAAACCACTTGCTAATCAAATATTTAAATGACCGAAAACGCTTTGAGAAAACCCGCTGGTTGCCTGCATTAAGCCAGACTGAATTGCCAATTCATATTTGTTGGGGCGATGCTGATGCAGTTGCAAGGGTAGAAATGGCACATTATTTAAAAGAAAGGGTTTGTTCAAACGCGACCTTGACCATTATGGTAGGTGTTGGGCATTTTTGTCAAATTGGGAGTCCAATTATTTGGGCAGAATCGGTGGGTAAATTTTACTCCAAACTTTTTGAAAAATAGAGGTGCTACACTAGATTTCATTCTAAAAATTTTTATACAGGGCATTTTCCAAACTACTGGATTGGGGGCAGCTTGTGTGCAGCAACACGCAAATTCAAAGAAAGGTTATTATTTTCCAAAGGTATCCAAAATTGCGATCCCTCCGAAAAAAAATAAATTGGCCATAGCAATTATCACCAGCCAAAGTGGCCGTTCAGGGTAATAATAGACCAATAAGGGCATAGCAATTAAGATAATTGCTGTGGCGACTAATGTAATTATTTTAAAACGACTGGCTTGACTTGGATAGGCAAATTTTATCGGAAGAAAATGCATAATTGCTAATATAATAATGATAACAGCATTAATGGCAGGCGGGCAGTTTAACACAAAAACCAAATAAAAAACGGTCAAATTCCACAATACTGGAAAACCAATAAAATAATTGTCTTCAGAAACCATTCCCTCCTTCCCGTAATATAGTGCAGAAACCAGTAAGATCAAAAAACTAAGCGGCAACTGCCACTGGTCGGCGACTAGTTCGGCTTCATAAAAAAAATAGGCTGGAATAATCGCATAGGTAGCAAAATCAATCACATAATCAATGGTTTGACCATTTATATAGGGCAATACTTCCTTTACTCTGAACAGGCGGGCAAAAGTACCGTCAATGCCGTCAATGACCAGGCAAATTAAAAGCCAAAACATGGCTTTTTGCCAATCTTTAGCATTGATAGCCAGTATAGCCATAAAACCGGTCAGTAAGCCACAAGACGTAAAAATGTGTACGCTCCAGGCAAGTATTTTTTGGAGTAAAGTTGGTTGCTTTGATTTCACGTTTTTTTGTTAAATGAAAGCAAATTTCACAATTTTTTGGGAATTGCTTGTAGTTTCCATACCTTCCCGCCATGAGTAATGCCTTTTCTAAACCCTTGTTGCCAACTGCTGCTTTATTAAGTGTTTTGCTGCTAACGGGTTTATACCTTTATTTTTTTACCGACTCGGAGGTGTTTTGGGCAGGTTTTGTGGCTATGACTCTATTTTATGGATTGATTTTTTACATTGGAGCTTATTCCGGCAACTTGCGTAAGACCAACTCTCCTACGGAAGTCATGCTGGCGGGGCGTTCTTTGCCGATTGGCATAGCTATTCTGACAATGAGTGCGACTTGGGTAGGGGGGGGCTTTATCAATGGTACTGCGGAGGCTGCGGCAGCATCCGGGTTAGTCTGGGTGCAAGCTCCCTGGGGCTATTCACTGAGTTTAATCGTTGGTGGACTTTTCTTTGCCCGAAAAATGCGTCGGTATGAATTTAAAACTATGCTGGACCCTCTAGAGCAACGGTTTGGAAAGCGAATGGCAGCAGTTTTATTCATTCCGGCATTGAGCGGCGAAATTTTTTGGACTGCCGCCATTCTGATGGCTTTAGGAACGACTTTTGGGACAGTTTTGGGACTAGAAACCCAACCGGCCATTATTTTATCGGCGGTTATTGCGATTGCTTATACAGCATTGGGTGGGCTTTGGGCAGTTGCTTTGACCGATGTTTTTCAATTGATTTTATTGATCGGTGGCTTGTTTTTGGTGGTTCCCTTTGCCTTGAATAATCTGGGTGGTTGGGATTTAGCCTGGGATACTTATAAGAATAGCAAAGGGGCTGCGGCTTCTTTCTTTCCTACTAGAGAGGCATTGGGTGTTTATTACTGGAATTGGTGGGATTACGCGCTGTTACTCATTTTTGGTGGCTTGCCCTGGCAGGTGTACTTTCAAAGGGTGCTGGCTTCTAAGAATGAAAAAACGGCGGTTCGTTTATCTCTATTTGCGGGTATATTTTGTATGATTGCAGCTATTCCGGCGACCATGATTGGGATAGCAGGTGGCATAGCAGATTGGTCAGCAATGGGCTTGACACCACCACCCGATGCGGCCTCTATTTTACCTTGGGTGATTCGTTATTTGACCAATCCTTGGGTAGCAACGATTGGCTTGGGAGCGATAGCAGCTGCGGTGATGTCTTCCGTGGACTCTTCTATTTTATCAGCTTCTTCTCTAGCCACCTGGAATGTTTACCGCCCCTTGTTTAAACCCGAAATTACAGCAGAAAAGTTAGCTAAAATATTAAAAAAGTGTATCTGGATAATTGGCATTGGGGCAGCCATTCTGGCTCTAAATATTAATAGTATTTATGATTTGTGGTTTTTGTGTAGCGATTTTGTTTATTGCCTTTTATTTCCACCATTGGTTTGCGCACTTTTTGATAAAAAAGCAAATATATGCGGAGCGATAGCCGGTTTTGCGGTGGCTTTTGTTTTGCGTTTTGGGGGAGGAGATACGACATTAGGCTTGCCTATACGGATAGATTATCCAATGATTGAAGAAGGAGTTGTTTTATTTCCTTTTCGGACATTGGCGATGGTTTCAGGTTTATTGACGATTATTATTATTTCTAGAATTACCCAGCAATGGGTAAAGACAAAGGCTTTAATAATGCCTAGTGTGCAGAAAACGATTTGATTTTAAGAAAGTTTTCTTTTTGTTCTGATTTAGAATTGTTTACTTTTAGGCTTTTTAATCGTCTAATAGAAGGCTTAGAAATTTTTTTAGCGTTGATGAAAAAATAAATTGGACTTTTAGCATTTTGCTTTTATTCCTTTTGCTGAGCGGCAAAGCTGTTTGTCAAAAGAAAACTAAAACAAAATGACCAGCTTATTTTTTTTATAATTATTTAATCCATTTTAATCTAAATTATTATGCGTTGGCAAAATAGTGAACGAAGTGACAATGTGGATGACCGTAGGGGTCAGACCATGAGAAGAATAGGGGGAGGAATCGGCATTGGAGCCATTCTTATTGCTGTTCTCACCCTTTTTATGGGGGGAGATCCACAACAAGTTATCCAGGATTTACAAACTAGAAGCACCCAAACACAACCAACCCAAAACCAACCTAAGGGCGAGCGCCCTGATGATGCCTTAGCCGAATTCGTCAGTGTTGTTTTGAACGAAACCGAAGATGTTTGGAATAAACTTTTTCCCGAACAACTGGGAAAAAGATACCAAGAGCCCATTTTAGTTTTGTACGATAATGCCACTTCTTCAGCTTGCGGTTATGCACAATCGGCTACTGGACCCTTTTACTGTCCGGGTGACCAAAAACTCTACATTGATTTGAGTTTTTATAATGAATTAAAAAATCGTTTTGGAGCATCGGGTGATTTTGCTATGGCTTACATTGTCGCTCATGAAGTAGCGCATCATGTTCAATATTTATTGGGCATTACTCAGCAGGTCGAACAACAGAGGCGGCGTAGTAGTAAGACACAAAGCAATCAGTTATCGGTTCGATTAGAGTTGCAAGCAGATTTTTTGGCAGGCGTTTGGGCACATCATGGACATAAAATGAAGGGCTTTCTGGAAGAAGGCGACCTGGAAGAAGCAGTTGAAGCCGCCGCTGCGGTCGGTGATGACCGAATCCAGATGAGATCCAGGGGCTATGTCGTGCCAGATGCCTTTACGCATGGCACATCCGAACAAAGAGTTCGTTGGTTCAAAAAGGGTTTATTATCTGGCAATTTATCAGAAGGCGATACTTTTGCCACGAATAATCTTTAATTTATAACAGTAGCCAGAACATTTTTAATAACCGTCCTCGTTTGGGATTATTTCCGATGGCAAAATGTTCTGGTTGCTATCCCTCAAGAGCGATCTTTTTTATAAATTATTACCATTTATTAGAAAAATAATAAAAATGAATTATATTTACCATTCGGAAATGGCTAAATAATTCTTTTGACCAAACGGCATCTGTATTCCTGATTTTCAAGCAACTATATTTCTGTGAACCCTTTGTAATAATCTGCAGGCCCTTCAAAGAACCTTTCCTTTTCTGCGATTCTATAAAGTTAGATTACTTTTATAAGGACCGTATCGAGTTTGATTAACAGATTATGGCTATTCTATAACTTTTCTACTAAATTCGGAACACTTCTATCACAGCTATAACAGGTTAATTAGGTTTGGCCTTATAGTTAAAAGTCCACCCCTCTCCATTCTTTTAGCTATAATAAAAAAATCGTTAACCATGATAACCTTTCTTTCTAAAACCTAAAAAGGAAGCACTAGCGATTTCATACAATTTTTTATTAACTAAAACTTGAACAATGAAGAACAAGATTTACCTAATGTTTTTTCTATTAGCTCTTATGGTAAATTTTACCAGAGCTAATTCAGACCTAGCCCTTACCGAACCTACAAGAATCACTTCCCTTGAAACGACTGAAGATTTTTTTACCGGATGTGACAAAAGAATTGCTTATTGGAATATGAACAGTTGCTTTAGTCGGCTTAATCAATCCTCCAGTTTTGATTATTCTGAACTTACTGCCTCTGTTTCTACACCTGCCGATTGTGGAGGGAACGTCTCGGCTTCTAATGTTTTTCGAAATAAAGGAACCCACTCCTGTACACCTGGTATCAATGGTACTCCTGCCATTTGTGTGGGCACTAGAAGTAACTGTGATTTTGTGAATAATGATGAGCATGCACTTCGGTTTAAAATAACGATTAAACCTGCCTTTAATGGAACGGCTACTATATCTAAGCTTACCTTTTGGGAAAAAGCTCCTGCTTTTTATAGTTGGATAGACGGAGCGAGTGGGAAGAATAATTACCCAACTAGATATGGCATTAGAGTAACAGCCAATGGTAGCCAAGTTTATAAAAGGACAGGCATTTCAACTACTGGAGATTGGACCAAAGAGTTGTTTGATTTTTCGGGAGATTCAGATTTTACAGTTAGTCAGACGACTACCTTTGAATTTGAATTAAGAGCCTATTGTCGCGTGGGCAATTTTGCAGATGTATCGGTATGGGATGTGGATGAGATAAAGTTGTTTGGTTGTTGCGGGATCAATGATCCTTGTGCAAACCAAGGAGGTGATAGCGACGGAGACGGAGTTTGTGACAATCAAGACAACTGCAAGCATGTTTGGAATGCAGACCAAAAGGATAGCGACGGAGACGGTATAGGCGATGCTTGTGATACTGATCCTTGTAATACGCAGGGTGGCGATAGCGATGGCGACGGGGTATGCGATAATCAGGACAACTGTAGGCATGCTTGGAATCCGGACCAAAAGGACAGCGATGGAGACGGTGTCGGGGATGCCTGTGATACGGTTGATCCTTGTGCGAATCAAGGCGGTGACAGTGATGGCGATGGAGTTTGCGACAATCAAGACAACTGCAAGCATGTTTGGAATGCGGACCAAAGAGATAGTGACGGAGACGGTATAGGCGATGCTTGTGATACTGATCCTTGTAATGCGCAGGGTGGCGATAGCGATGGCGACGGGGTATGCGATAATCAGGACAACTGTAGGCATGCTTGGAATCCGGACCAAAAGGATAGCGACGGAGACGGCGTCGGGGATGCCTGTGATACGGTTGACCCTTGTGCGAATCAAGGCGGTGACAGTGATGGCGATGGAGTTTGCGACAATCAAGACAACTGCAAGCATGTTTGGAATGCGGACCAAAGAGATAGTGACGGAGACGGTGTAGGCGATGCTTGTGATACTGATCCTTGTAATGCGCAGGGTGGCGACAGCGACGGAGACGGGGTTTGTGACAATCAAGATAACTGCAAACACGTTTGGAATGCAGACCAGAGGGATAGCGACGGAGACGGTATAGGCGACGCTTGTGATACCGGCGGTGGTGGAGCCGATGCTTGTAAGAACCTCCAGGTAAGCGGAGGCGACGGCAAGGTGACCATATCGGGCATAACCGCATCGGATACGAAATTGGAGATCAATGGTCAAAGCACAGGTTGGGTTCCTCAGGTAGTTTGTGACGGCAACTGTGGCAGTTCTCAGATGGTGACTGGTTTGACGGCTGGGGACTATACGATCAAAGCGCAGACCTTCAGTCCTTATTGTTATGCAGAATACAAAGTGACGGTGACTGGTGGCGGCGGCGGTCTTTGCGATGGTCAAGGTGGCGATAGCGATGGTGACGGGGTTTGCGACAATCAAGACAACTGCAAGCATGTTTGGAATGCGGACCAGAGGGATAGCGACGGAGACGGTATAGGCGACGCTTGTGATACCGGCGGTGGTGGAGCCGATGCCTGTAAGAACCTCCAGGTAAGCGGAGGCGACGGCAAGGTGACCATATCGGGCATAACCGCATCGGATACGAAATTGGAGATCAATGGTCAAAGCACAGGTTGGGTTCCTCAGGTAGTTTGTGACGGCAACTGTGGCAGTTCTCAGATGGTGACTGGTTTGACGGCTGGGGACTATACGATCAAAGCGCAGACCTTCAGTCCTTATTGTTATGCAGAATACAAAGTGACGGTGACTGGTGGCGGCGGCGGTCCTTGCGATGGTCAAGGTGGTGACAGCGACGGAGACGGGGTTTGCGACAATCAAGATAACTGCAAACACGTTTGGAATGCAGACCAGAGGGATAGCGACGGAGACGGTATAGGCGACGCTTGTGATACCGGCGGTGGTGGAGCCGATGCCTGTAAGAACCTCCAGGTAAGCGGAGGCGACGGCAAGGTGACCATATCGGGCATAACCGCATCGGATACGAAATTGGAGATCAATGGTCAAAGCACAGGTTGGGTTCCTCAGGTAGTTTGTGACGGCAACTGTGGCAGTTCTCAGATGGTGACTGGTTTGACGGCTGGGGACTATACGATCAAAGCGCAGACCTTCAGTCCTTATTGTTATGCAGAATACAAAGTGACGGTGACTGGTGGCGGCGGCGGTCCTTGCGATGGTCAAGGTGGCGACAGCGACGGAGACGGGGTTTGCGACAATCAAGACAACTGCAAGCATGTTTGGAATGCGGACCAAAGAGATAGTGATGGAGATGGCGTTGGTGATGCCTGTGATACGGTTGACCCTTGTGCGAATCAAGGCGGTGACAGTGATGGCGATGGAGTTTGCGACAATCAAGACAACTGCAAGCATGTTTGGAATCCAGATCAGGCAGATAACGATGGTGATGGTATAGGCAATGTCTGTGATGATACACCTAATGGTGGAACTACTATATGTGCAGATCGTTCTGCTTGGAATACTTCTCCTTGTAATGGAGGTGCAGAGTATGGCGGTTTCTTATTAATAGGATTACCACATAATAGATATTCTTTAGAAAACGGACGATTTGTTGAGAAGACAGATGGGACAGCCAGACTGACCGGTACTTGGAGATATATAGGAGATTATCATAGTGCTTTTGAAGTGGATATTCATTTTTCAGGTCGAACTACTGCTCCTGGCCCAGGTAGTCCTAAAGAAGAAGAATGTAGTAATTCTAATCCACGACAGGATTTCCATACATTCTGTTATTATAAAAATATTTCTGGTATATTGACTGGAACGACAGGTATCTTGAAAGGGGCGGTACTCAAAGTCACAAATTTACAAGGAGCTCCAGACTTTCAAACAGGTAATGGAGCGAATACGACCAATAGCTATTTTGGCATGGGGGCAAGCGGTTGGCTAAATGTTACTATACAAAGTCAACCCACCACAGGCACTCATTTGAGTCCTAAGCCAGGTCCAAATGGACAAACAGGGGATATCAACATGAACCTCTCCGGTAGCTGGGAAGACTGTAAATCCAGTACGGCCTCTAGTAGGGCTTCTTTGACCTTCTCCGCTTATGAAGCACAACGCCAAGTAGCATTGCAATGGGCAACCAATACGGGCTATAAAAACGCTTATTTTGAAATTGAAAAATCCATCAATGGGGTTGATTTTGAAATACTCAAAAAGGTAGCCAATAAGGATGTTACGGATGAGTTGGAATCTTATAAAGAAATGGATCAGCAACCCAACTTGGGAGATAATTATTATCGAATCAAACAGGTTTATATAGATGGCTCCTTTGATTATACACCAACTCAATTGATTCAATTCAATATTGATTTAAATGAATTGGGTGTATTTCCAAACCCTGTCAAGGAAACATTATTTATTAATTTGCAACCCTACGCTGGTCAAAAAGGCTATATTCGCATTTCCAATCAGTATGGGCAAATTTTGACAGAGTTAAAATTGGATAAAATTCCTGATACGCCCGTTCGGGTGGAGTTGGGAAGTAATGTACCCAATGGTTTGTATATGCTTTCTATAAAACCCGGCGAGGGACTTAATAGAATTACGAAGAAGATTGTTGTCGGAAAAATGTATTGATTTAGCATAGAGAATTAAGACTCCGTATTTTAATGCTCCCGAGCTTCTATGTTCGGGAGCATTTTTTTGAAAATGATAAAAATCATCAATTCCCAATGATGATTGTCAATATCCTTCCTAGCAACTATTCTTACTTTTGAGAAATACACGAACTGTTCTTAATTTTAAAATAGTAACAAATGATTATCAGTGACCATAAAAAGCTAAAGGATATTCAGAAAGAGTTTAATGAAAAATTTCCCTTTTTAAAAATTGAATTTTATGCACATAAACATAAGTGGAAAGAAGGATCGCCCGTTCAGGAAACACTAGATAAGGAACAGACCATTGGTACTGTTCGAACCAAGCATACTGAAGGAGATATGAGCATTAGCGGGAGCCAGGAAGTAGGGACTTTTGAGCAAAATTTTTATACGCAATATGGTTTAAGTGTACAAGTTTTTCGAAAATCGGGTAGTTTATGGCTACAAACCAGTACAACTGACCATTGGACATTGGATAAACAAAATGAAAAAGGAGCTTTATCGGAAAAAATTGGCTAAAAAGTACGGTTTATTCTTTATTTACTAGAGGATAATTTTCATTTCCAGTCTATGATTCTTTTGCAGATTTCAAAAGTATCTAAAGCTTTTTCAAAAGGTATAACCCTGTAGGTAGAAGCAATTTCTACGGTATCTAGACCATCCTCTGGCACCAAGTCTTTGTTAGTGGCGTAAGTGTCGCTTGCCATCATTTGCCAGGTAGCCCCTCCGGTCAAATAAACCCTAAAGCTTTCCTTTTTTAATAAGGACAAGAAATGTTGTTCTTTTGAAATATGGTAAAGCGTTCGGACATAAAAATCTTTTTCTATTTCGCCAGGCTTTATGAAATTGGAATAAGGACCTAAAATATCAAATTGGTATTTTGGATGGCAAATAGCAAATTCAAGTCCATTGCGAGGAAAAGACGAACGCACTTCAATAGTTTTTTGATTGGCGACCACTTCCAGGTCAATTTGTGTAGCAGTATTTTTCAGTTGGACAGGTTGCACTACGTTGCCCATAGCGATCATATTGATAAAATTCATCCAGCAATATTCTGCCAAAACACCGGCTACCGCATTATTGAGCAATCGTTCTTGTTTTCTATTAGTAGTTGAATTATTGGCAGCAGCGGGATTGACTTTTTGCGATAGGCATTCCCCTTTCAAAATAATTTTACTTAACAAAGCTTTATCGAATAGAGAAGATTCATAACCAAATTCGTAAATAACTATCCAAAAAGGTTGATGCCTCCTGGATTTTTTGTAAGCCTCTAACTGCTGACATTTGATTTTTTTGGCTTCGATTTTCATAAAAAAGCAAAATGGTTGAAAAAATAAAAGGGGAAGTGGTCAAATAATGCTAAAGTCTATTATTCCTTGGGATTTCATTATTTGCATAGCATTGATTTTTAATGGGTTATTATTTTGAAAACCAGTATCTAGGCAGACGATCTTATTAGGTTTTTTTTGGGCCATCGCTACTATCGCTGCAGCAGTCAATTTTTCCAAACAAATGAGCAAACTTCCTTTAGCAATGGAAAAAACTTTTTTGCCTGCCAATTGGATCTCCTCAATAGAAGCATTCAACTCATAGCCCGATTTTAATAAAATTTCGTACAGAATGTCCTTTTCGCTTTTCAATTGTTCTTTCAATTTTTTTCCCGTTTGCCCATTCCCTGCCTTAAAGTTAGAAGGTTTGAGTTGAAAAACTTTAAGTCCCAGGCCGGTTTTGCAACTATTTTTATTGCTTTTTTTACCAATCGCCTGGAGTACATTTTTGATTCTATGGATGCTCAAGGTGGCTATATTATCAAATCCAGCCGCTTTGGCTTTAGATTTTTTTCCCGTAGATTCAGGTAATTGTACCATAATAAACTGAGCGGCTAAATTCGTACTTTCATTAAATTTAAGAACAGCATGGGCAGTACTCGAAGATCCGGCAAAAAAATCTAAAACGGTTTCATTTTTTTCCTGAATGACCGACTGAATGAGCAACTTTAATACTTCGGGGTTTTTGGGAAAATCAAATAAATGTTGGGTAGTAGCGTCTGATTTAGAGGCTAATAAATCTGACCAATTAGTCGTTCTCAACTTACCTTCCGAAGGGGCAATCCAATTATCTACGCCCTTGTTTTTGCCCCTGCCTTTTGGGTTTCTCTTAATGAATTCTTTGGTTTTGCCCGTCTGTTCCCAATATTCCTCTAGCGTCATTTTGGAAGCAAAATTTTCCAAGTATTCCTGATAGTTTTTAATAGCAATATCGGCTCGCTCTTTTGACCATTTCCATTGACCTGTTTGGGGTGTATAACCTAGAATATCGTAGCGCATTGTTGGTCGGTCTGCATTATTCCAGAAGCCCTTCCAGTAGCCTGTTGTTTTTCGTTTTTCGCTTAATTCTTTATAAACGGGTAAGAAAGAAAAAGCCTCTGATTTGCTATAAGCCAAAATGTACTCCAAGCCTACATTAAAGGATTTTAAACCATTTTTGATAAACTGTTTGTTTAGGTTTTTATCATGCCTTCTGATGGCAAATAAATTGCGAAAATTTTCTTCACCAAAAATTTCATTACAAATCTTTTTTAAATTATCCAGTTCATTATCACCTATAGAAATAAAGATAATGCCGTCTTCTCTTAGCAAGTTGCGGGCGAGAAACAGCCGCGGATACATCATGTTCAGCCATTGAGCGTGAAAGCGCCCTTCCGTTTCTACATTGGTTGAAAATAGATGCCCCTTTTTATTAACTTGGCCGGAATAAGCCAGGTAGTTAGGGATATTATCAGTAAAATTATCGAGATAAATAAATTCCTGCCCCGTATTATATGGCGGGTCAATATAAATCATCTTAACCTTTTGGAAATAGGATTTTTGCAGGAGTTTTAAGACTTCTAAATTTTCCCCTTCAATAAAAATATGCTTGGTTGCATCCCAATTTATACTAGCTTCTTTATTGGGCTTTAGGGTAGCCAGGCTCGGTTGCTGAATAGCTTTAAAGCAATCTTTTTTGCCCGGCCAGTGCAATCCAAAACGTTCCGTTGCTTTTTCTACTTGCTCTCCGAGTGTTAGTCGAAGTTTTTCAAAATCTATTAGACCTCCTTCAGTAAAAACTTCAGGGAAGAGTAGTTTTAATTTTTGTACTTGTTCGGCTGCTATATTTTTTGATTGGAGATTGAGTTTTTTTATATTACTCATGTTAATTAAGACAAAATGACTGGGTTTTTACACTTTTGAATTTTTAATAAAAATGCAATATAGCAACAAGTTTGGATTTACGTTAATGCGGTAGCGAATATGTCAGAAGTCTTGTCTAAATCTAAAAAAAATCAAAAAGGTTATGCGAATCAATTTTTACCCTCTTCCTTTTATAGCTCAAATGAAAAGGGTTTTAGGGCTCATTTTTTTGAACTTTGTTTTTATCCTTTTACTAGCTGCTCAGTCGGGTATAGAACTAGTGGAAATTGCTCGCGGACTTCAAAATCCAGTTGATATTGTCCATGCAGGAGATGATCGCTTGTTCATAGTAGAGCAGAGAGGGGTGATTAAATTAATTGGTGCTAACGGAGAAGTCTTTACTACCCCTTTCCTGGATATTTCAAGTCGAGTGGATTTTGGAGGTGAGAGAGGCTTATTGGGATTGGCTTTTCCTCCAGATTATGGTGCTAGTGGCTTTTTTTATGTAAACTATACAGGGGTATCGGGAACGACTCATGTTGCCAGGTTTAGTCGCTCGCTCAATGCCAATATAGCCAATCCCAATAGCGAAGTAATTTTATTGAGCATTAACCAGCCTTTTGCCAACCATAATGGCGGTTGTTTGAAGTTTGGGACAGACGGTTATTTATACATTGGACTTGGGGATGGTGGTTCATCGGGCGATCCACAGAACAATGCTCAAAATGATAATTCTCTATTGGGCAAAATATTGCGAATTGATGTCGCTCATGCAGCTACTTATGCTATTCCTCCGGACAATCCTTTTGTAAACGATCCGAATGTAAGGAATGAAATTTGGGTAACTGGATTGAGGAATCCCTGGCGGTTCAGTTTTGACCGACTGACGAGTGATTTGTGGATTGGTGATGTAGGGCAAAGCTCGTTTGAAGAAATTGACCTTTTACCGGCGGGTCATGGAGGGGGTGCAGATTTTGGCTGGAGGTGTTATGAAGGCCTGGCGGCGTTTAACACAAATGGATGTGCTTCGGAAAACGCTTTTGTCTTTCCGGTTTTTACCTATCCTACCACCTTGTCTGTTGGAGAGTCCATTACAGGAGGTTTTGTTTATCGAGGAAGCGAAAATCCCGCTTTATATGGAGCGTATATTTATGGCGACTTTGTATCCGGTCGAATTTGGGCTTTAACGCAAGATATGTATGGCGAGTGGGCCAGTCGGGAATTATTAAAAATTGGAGGCGGGCAAATTAGTTCTTTTGGAGAAAATAAAGCTGGAGAGTTGCTTATGACTGCCTATGGAAGCGGACAAATTTATAAAATTAAACAGGCACTCATTAGCGATCTAGAATTGATTGAAGAGATCGCGAGTTTAAAAATACTATCCAATCCTTTTGAAAAGCAATTGGCGTTTACCTTGGAAGTGGCTTCCCTTCTTGACCTAAATATTCAAATAATAAATATAGCAGGAAAAGTAGTCTTTGAAAAAAATCAATCGATCCAGGGAAAAGTAAATGTGGCTTTAAATTTAGCAGATTTAAATTCGGGAATGTATATTTTAAATTTAGCGAGTAAAGATAGACAAATGAGCCGAAAAATTATAAAGTTGTAAACCCGCCAACTTCTCTGTATATTTCGATAAAGAAACCACACAATAGACGACTTTAGCCTGTTGTGTAGATACCATGAAGAATAGTCAAAATCATAAATTTTCCCATTATGAATAAACGAACCTTCTTAAAACAACTGACAGCGGTAGGCATCACCGCTACTCCTTTGTTTAAAAAACTGGACCAACTGATCCAGGCTTTTGCTCATTATAGCCCAGAAGAATTGGCTGAAAAAGAAAATTTTTGGTTGCAAATCAGGGCAGGTTATCGCTTAAAACCGGATTATATCAACCTGGAAAATGGCTATTATTGCATTATTCCGCAGGAAACACTGGAAAATTATATACACCATGTCAGAGAAATCAACTATCAGGGTTCTTGGTATATGCGCACGGTGCAATGGGATAATAAAGATGCAATGGCAGCTAAATTAGCAGAACTCATTGATTGTGGAGCGGATGAAGTGGCGATTACTAGAAATACTACAGAATCGCTGGATACAATCATTGGCGGATTTCCCTGGAAAGAAGGAGATGAAGCCGTAATGGCAGTACAGGATTATGGGGCTATGCGCCATATGTTTCAACAAGTGGCTAAGTTGCACGGCGTGAAAAATGTAGAGGTTTCCGTACCCAACCATCCCAAGTCAGATGCAGAGATTGTAGAACTGTACGAAAAAGCCATTACAGCTAAAACTCGATTATTGATGATCTGCCACATGATAAACATTACAGGGCATATTTTACCAGTTAGAAAAATATGCGACATGGCGCATAGCAAAGGCGTGGAGGTGATGGTGGATGGCGCTCATGCCGTAGGGCACATAAATTGCTCTATGAAAAAACTAGGTTGCGATTACTACGGAAGTAGTTTGCATAAATGGTTGAGTGTACCTTTAGGAGCAGGACTTTTATTTGTTAAAAAAGATAAAATCCCTCAAATTTCCCCCAGATTTGCCGATTGGGGAAAAGAGGCAGAAGACATCAGAAGGCTTAACCACACGGGAACGCATCCTGTACATACAGACTTGGCAGTCGGTAATGCTTTGGAATACTATTGGCGTTTGGGAGGAGAACGAAAAGAGGCCCGCCTCCGTCATATCCAGAATTACTGGACGGGTCAGGTAAGAGATCTACCACATATTGTATTGAATACGCCCAAAGAAAGGCATCGCTCTTGCGCCATTGCTAATGTCGGTATCAAAGGGATGACCCCCCATGATATGGCAAAAACCTTATTGGACAAATACAGAATTTGGACAGTGGCTATTGATGGGGCAGGGGTACATGGCTGTCGAATAACACCTAATATTTATACTTCTAAAAGAGAATTGGATGTTTTTGTAAAAGCATTAAAAGAAATGGGGACCTGATACTTCTTCGCCTTACTTCTCCAATAAATCCAGCATCATTTGTACGTTTATCGTCACCCCTGTTTCAATAGATTTAGCCGGTTCCGGATAATAAAAAGGCGAATGTAAGCCGGGCAAACTCTTTCCTGACTGCATCCGTTCATCTGGTACCGTGCCTAACCAGTAGAGTACGGACGGGACTTTATGAATCGTTTGGCCATACATGGCATAATCTTCTGCAACCATTTGTGGCTCTGCATCCAGGATATTTTTAGTCCCCACTATTTTTTCGGCAGAATGGATTAGATTATCTACCATTTCAGGAGTGTTATAATTGGCTGGAGTAAATGCTTCAGGAATAGTAACTTTGGGCATTTTGTCTTCAGGTAGTCCTGCGGCAATGGCAATGCCTCTTGAAATTTCTCTAATGCGTTGATGCACCATTTGTCGCACTTCATCCTTATAAGTTCTAACCGTTAATTGGAGGGTTACTTCATCCGGAATAATGTTGTGCTTAGTACCGCCTTTAATCGCTCCAACGGTTACAACTGCGGATTCAATAGGCTTTAAAGAACGACTAACGATTGTTTGTAGGTCCATAACAATCATACTGGCAATAACAACCGGATCAATGGACATATGTGGAGAAGCTCCATGCGCTCCAATGCCAAATACCTGAATATCAATGCTTTCTGCATTTGCCATAGAATAGCCTTTCCCGACGCCGATTTGTCCGGCGGCAATAGTTGGACTAGAGTGAAGCCCCATCGCGTAAGTGGGTACACCGAATTTTTCGTACAATCCATTTTCTAGCATCAGCCTTGCACCGGCTCCAATTTCTTCAGCGGGCTGGCCGATTAGCATTAGTGTGCCTTTCCATTGATCTTTTATAGTTACCATAGCTCTGGCAGTGCCTAGCCAGGTTGCCATGTGCATATCATGTCCACAAGAGTGCATGGTACCGGTCGTCAGACCGTTGTATTCGATGGTTTTAGTGCTGGCATAGGGGAGGTTGGTTTTTTCTGGCATAGGCAAGGCATCCATATCGGTGCGATATAAAATGGTTGGACCTATGCCATTTTTTAAAATGCCAACGATCCCATAGCCGCCAAAATTTTCAGTTACTTCAAAGCCTATCTTTTTAAGTTCAATTGCTAATGCTTTAGCTGTTTCTTTTTCTTGCAAAGAAATTTCGGGGTTTTGATGCCTTTTTTTATAAAAATCTACTAAGTAGGGAATATCTGCTTTAACCAATGCTCGTATGGCAGGCGGGTCACTGACAGAAGATTTAAAAGAACTGCAAGAAAATAAAAGCCCGATAAAAAGAAGGTATCTCATCTTGGGTAAGTTTGTCTGGTTATTAAAGAAGGAGTTACATTAGCTATCAATGGTCTCATGAATTAATTCTCCACAGTATTTACAGTAGGTTGCGTCATCATCGTGTCCTTCCTGCCCGCAATGGCGACAAGCCCAAGTATTGACGGCTACTTCTTCATTCTGATTGATAAATTCGGCAGAAACGATACCCGTTGGCACGGCTATAACTGCATACCCCATAATCATAATCGCAGCCGCAATCAATTGTCCGAATGCTGTATTTGGAGAAATATCGCCGTAGCCCACCGTAGTCAAAGTGACAATCGCCCAATAAATACTTCTAGGAATACTGGAAAATTCGGAATTCTGCCCTCCTTCTACCAGATACATAACCGCTCCCATGATGATAACGACTAGTAGTACAAAAATCAAAAAGACGGTAATCTTGGCTCGGCTGGCTCTCATGGCTTTCAAAATAAGAGAGCTTTCCTTGATGAATTTAGCCAATTTAAAAATTCTAAAAATCCGCAGCAAGCGCAAAGCTCTGATAACCAATAAAGAATGAGTGCCAGGAACCAAAATGCTGATATACGTAGGCAAAATTGCTAATAAGTCAATAATTCCAAAAAAACTGGTTGCATACTTTTTCGGGTTATAGACGCAATAAAGCCTTAGCACGTATTCAATCGTAAAAAAAATGGTAAAAAGCCATTCCAGAACAATCAAAAATTTACCAAAATGGACTTGAATTTCTGTTACCGTTTCCAGCATGACCGCAATCACGCTGGCAATAATCACAATTAGTAACACTACGTCAAAAGTCTTTCCGGCCGGCGTGTCTGCCTCAAAGATAATTTCGTGGATTAACTCTTTTCTAAGATTATTAGTTTCTGGCATAGCATCGGCAAAAATAGCAATTTTTTTGACCCATATAGACTATTATTTATAGCTTCAGCCCCATTTTTTTTCGCAAGACTTTTGCCCGCTTATCTACTCCATCATGACTCCATCCCGGCGCATAGAAAATATATTTGAATTTATCGGACCACTTTTTAGCTCTTTTGACATCTCGCCAAATGGCGGCGTATTCATGCGTGGCTACTTTGAGAGGATTGTAAGTATCAATATTTTTGGTTAGACCATAAACGGGTTTTTCAAAGGATTCTTCTGGTGAAAAAGTACCAAATAGTTTATCCCAGATAATGAAGACACCGGCATGGTTGCAGTCCAAATAGCGAATGTTAGAAGCATGGTGTACCCGATGATGCGAAGGAGTATTGAATACAGCTTCAAACCAATTGGGCAATTTTTTGACCACTTCCGTATGCACCCAAAATTGATAAAATAAATTGACTGAAATGACAATAAATAGCATCAGCGCATCAAAACCGAGCAAGGGAATCCATATCCAAAAGAAAAACTTATGCAAGCGTTCTCCTACTCCCTGCCGCAAAGCGGTTCCCAAATTCATTTTTACAGAAGAATGATGGGGTACGTGACCAGCCCCAAAAAAATCGGACTTCATGATTCATCCGGTGAAACCAGTAATAGGTAAAATCATCCAGAAAAAACAGAAGTACCCACGCCCACCATTGTCGGCCGATGACATCGCGCAAAGGGCTAATTTCATGCAAATAATAAAAGGCTATAAAGGCTAGCAATTTGGGTATGAACTCTACAATACCGGTAAATACCAGCATCCATAAAGAAGCCCCAGTATCTTTCCCATAATATAGGTTTAGATGTGTTCGGCGATCAAAAATAACCTCGGCGATAATAGCTATGGCAAATACAGGAAGAGCGATAATGGATAAGTTATCTTTGGATAGTTGTTCGAGAAAAAAGGCGATATCCATACTGATTTTTTAGCCATAAATTTAAACAAAGTAGTGGATATTTTTATTAAAAAATGCTTTGTCTCTAATTATTAGCATTTTGGAAGGCTTTCTTATGCAAATGGTGGGACGCATTGAAGGAGAGTAGTTATCCGAATAGCATTTTATGAAAAAGAGTAACTGCAAAAGCAGCTACTCTCGAACATTTTGGGGTTTTTGAAATTCTTTTGTTTCAGGGATCAATAATGGAAACAGTGGGCAAATATAGAAATATTTTTGAGAACCCCGTCCTTTTTTTCAAAATTTCAATTAGGAATTTTATTTCTGTGCTTATAAAGAAGATACAAATTATCACCCTTCAAAAGCTATTTTTTTGTGCTTTCCATCGCAATAAGGCTTGTTTTGAGAAGCACCACATCTGCAAAGGGCCGTTATTTTTTGACATTGAATTTCGTCGCCGTTGGATTCTTTTAGAATCATATTTCCTTTTACCAATAAAGGACCATTTTCAGTAACTTCTATAATCAAATTTTCTGTAGGAGATGGGTTTTCTTTTTTTGCATCATTTTTATAATATGATAGAGCACCTGAAGGGCATTTATTAATTATTTCCATAATCTTTTTAGAGCTATCCCCGTCCATTTTTATCCAGGGTCTGGCTCGTGGGTCAAACACATTGGGTAGGTTTTTGGCACAAACAGCTGAGTGAATGCAAGTTTCTGGCTTCCAAACTACCGTAATTTCGCCATTGGTATATTCTTTAATTTTTGACATGCTTCTTTGTTTACTAATAATGATATGGTCTGCTAATAATTAGTAAACTTGCAAAAAATTACTACCTTTTCACAATAATTTCAAAAAAAAGTAACGGAAAACATCGAACAAAATGAATCTGTCAACTTTGGATTGGTCCATCATTGTACTATACTTTTTATTTGTTTTAGTGATTGGACTAATGGTTTCGCGAAAAGCAGGATCGAGCGTTTCTGATTTTTTTCTTTCTGGACGAAATATGACCTGGTGGTTATTGGGGGTGTCTATGGTTGCGACTACTTTTTCTGCGGATACACCCAATCTGGTCACCAATTTTGTTAGGGTTGATGGCGTGGCGGGTAATTGGAGTTGGTGGGCTTTTCTCTCTTTTTGTATTTTTTAAAGTAAAAAAATTTTCACCACACCGATAAATAGAAAATTATGAAATGTTACATTTCTATTCTCTTTGTTATTATTCAGGTTTTGGGAAGCCATGCACAAATATCGACATCAAGAGTAGTTTACCATGCAAAACATCATTTTCCTGGATCGAACGTTTTCAATGGAAAAAACACGTTACATTTTAATAAGGAGCATAGCATTTTTATTCATAATAATTACCCCATTGGAAATAATGTTATAGAGACTGAAAGTAATGTCATTACTGTTGAAGTAGGTGATAAGGAAGGATTTCCTGTTTATGTAGATATGACCAAATCTAAGATTTATAGCAAGGTAAAAGGAGCTATGGGGGGATACTCATTAGTAATACTTGAGGAGCAATTGGATACCATTAATTGGGTTTTGACGGGGGAACAAAAAAAAATAAAAGAATACCATTGTTTGGGAGCCAAAACAAAATACGAAGGTAGAGAATATGAAGTTTGGTTTACTCCTGATATTCCAGTGCCTTTCGGTCCTTACCGTTTAAGAGGGCTACCCGGTTTGATTCTTGAGGCAAACTCATTGGATAATAAAGTAAATTGGAAATTTGTAGGATATGAATCTAAAACTACTGAACCTTATAAATTAGTAACACCTTCTAATGGAGATAAACTTACTTGGGAAGAATTTGTAACTGCTAAAATTAACTACAAAATTCAGATGGAAAGCCGAAGCAATGATGAATATACGATAACCATTAGAAATGGAAATCCTAATTTTTATATTGAAAAAGGCAAATTCAGTATTTATAAAGAATGAGTCAAGATACAATACAGTGCAGAGTTACCAAGGCATGATAAAATAATAAACTTACATTCTTTGACTCTCCCTTTTTCCACATGCTGCGTTGAAAAGCCATAGGCTGTCGTTCTTTGTGCTTCCAGCACAAGCTGGACGGATGCGCTGCATCGCTTATGTTTTCGCCTTGCCTGATGAAAAAATAACTTTTTCAAAAAGCGCAATTTATTAATTCATCATGCCTAATCGAAATGTTTCGACTATTAAAAATACCATTTTCACTTATTTTTATTTGTTGTTTCTGGTGTATGAGTGCACAAGATGATTGGAATATTTATGGAAAAATTTCTGATGAAAATACTCCATTATCATTTGCTACTGTTTATGCAACTACAAAAAATATTGATTCTATACAGCAAAAAATATTATCATTCACCACTACGGACGAAAAGGGATATTTTTCATTAATAATTGATGAAAACTTATCGGAAATAACACTTGTTTGTAATTACCTTGGGTACGAAAAAAAAGAGGTATTCGTTTCTAGAAGTACTAAAATGCCTTTGCATATTACAATGCAATTTCAAAACAATGACTTAAAAGAGGTTATTGTTACTGAGCAAAAATTACCTACTCAAACACATGGTGACACTATCGTTTATAATGTTAACCGTTTCAGAGATTCTACGGAAGTAACTGTTGAGGATTTGCTTAGGAAATTGCCGGGTGTAGAAGTCGAAAGTAACGGAGAAATAAAAGTTGGAGGAAAAGCTATTAAAAAATTTTTGATAGAGGGTACAGATATGTTTGGTAGGCAATATACAATTGGGTCAAAAAATATTTCTGCGGAGTATATTGAATCTATAGAAGTGATTGACCATTATCAAGAAAGTCAAGTCTTAAAAAATATTTCTCAATCCGAAGCTATTGTACTTAACTTAAAGTTAAAAGAAAATGCTAAAAATATCCTATCAGGTAATTATAAAATAGGGACAGGATATGGTGGGGAGGGAAAAGTTGATTGCGATGCTAACATGTTTTTCATTAGTAAAAAACAAAAACTCCTATGGATTAGTAATAATGGAAATACGGGAACACAATATGGATTAGAAGAATTAAAATATACATATCAATTTGAAGCTAACGATAAACTTACCGACCCTATTCAAAATATACCTACCTTTACTACTGGTATGCGAACAAATGATTTGGGTTTTAGAAAGGTATTCATGGATAATTCTTTGAATACTTTTAACACGTTGCGAAGTTTTTATGACTTTGAAAAAAACATAAAGTTGAAAGCTAATATTACTTACCTAGCCCAAAAGGAGAAGCAACAAGCTTTTGAGAAGGCGACCTTTTTATATCAAACAGACAATTATGATAGAAATGTTGAGCAAAATGTTAACTTTAAAAACCGTCTGGCGCAGTTAGATTTTAGGTTTAGCTATTTACACCCTTCTCATACCAATTCTTTAGATTTTTATTTATTATTGGACCAGAATATTCATAAGGGGGCTCAAGGAAACAGCAGCTTAACCAATAATAATCTTTTTTCTAATGAAAGCGAGATAAGGCTGAAAAAAAGGAACCTACTTGTATCATCTACATTTACTCATCGATTGAGTTCTAAAAGTGCATTATTGTTTTCTGGGAAATATAGTTATACTAAAATGCCTGAAATTCTATTGAGTAATAATGGAGATATTTTGGAGCTATTATCTTTTAAAGATAACGTTCAAAGTCTTCAGCAAAATTTAGATTTCCAAAATGAAATTCTGGCATTTTCAGCAGCCTACACCCATCGCTTTAAGTCCTTCCTTTTTGAGACTTCTTCAAAAATTCAAAATTCTAATATTAGTTTTTTCAATTATTGGGAAGGCAGAGACCCAAATCATATCGAAGCTTTATCAATGGCATCGGCATTAGTAGAAAATCAAAAAAATTGGTTAGCTTACTATGATATCACTTTGACGAAAACTTTCTCCAGTAGCACTAACGCAAATATAAGTGGCTCTTTTTTTTATCAAAGTGTAGGTGAAAAAA